>NZ_JBHSDV010000003.1:0-417244 GCF_042651725.1 Gracilibacillus marinus
CGGAGAGGTCACACCTGTTCCCATGCCGAACACAGTAGTTAAGCTCTCCAGCGCCTATGGTAGTTGGGGCCTTGCCCCTGCGAGAGTTGGACGTTGCTAGGCAATTAAAAAGCTTCTTAGTTTGCATTATGTAATCTAAGAAGCTTTTTTGTTTTTCAATAAAGTAGTTGTATAATATTTGGTGTTGGTGTAGGAAATTTTGAGAAGAGATTCGTGCTCGTCAAAATACATTCACTAGCACCTTTTTCCTTTATAATAGAAAACAAGTGAATTTTCCTGTGGAATTAGTTTTTACTACAAAACAATTAGGAAAGAACTCACTTGTCTATATATAATTTTAATATAAAATTGATGAATTTCAAAATAAAAATACACTATTAGTAGCTGGGATGTCTGTTAAGAAACTATAATCAATAATATTAATTAAGAAATTTAGTTTTTCAAATTCTGATATGTTTGTAATACATAAGTTGATAACGCGATATACTCGTTGGGAGACCCTACTAGATTTAATTACTTGCAAAAAGATGAAACTGAAATTCAACAAATTTAGTGTTATACATATTTATAGAGATGCAAGCTTAATGAGAGATTCCTTCCCATGCTGCATGCATTCCAGCGACTCTACCAGTAACTAAAGCTGCAGTGATATTATAACCACCTGTATATCCGTGAATATCTAATACTTCCCCACAAAAATATAAACCATGCATAAGTTTTGATTGCATTGTATTTGGCACAACTTCTTTAATAGAAATGCCCCCACCAGTAACAAAAGCTTTCTCAATAGATAAATTTCCATGAACATAAAAAGTGAAGTTTTTTATGTTATTGACAATATCTAGTATATTTTCCCGGGAAATATTTGCGCCATTTGTATCGACATTGATCTTTGCTTGCTCTAAAATAAAATCTAAATAACGCTCAGGTACTTGACCTTTTAAAATATTCTTGATTGTTTTTTTAGGGTTATTATTTATTAAATTAGTGATTCCTATTTCTAATTCATTTTGTGTCAATAAAGGTTTTGCATCAATGGTCATTTTAACTTTTTTTAATCCAGATAGAAAAAGTTTGACTACATATTGAGAACAACGCAAAATTGCTGGTCCAGAGACACCGAAATGGGTGAATAACATATCCATTTGATGTGTAATAATCTTTTTATCTTTCTCATTATAAACAGAGATGGCAGCATCACGTAAAGATAAACCTTGTAACCTTTTCTCTTTTATAAATGGTTCGTTTGAAGTTAAAGGTACTTCTGTTGGATATAATGTTGTAACGGTATGTCCAGCTTTTTTAGCCCATGGATATGCATCACCTGTTGATCCTGTATGTGGAACAGAAGTACCTCCAGCTGCAATAATTACAGTATTTGTTTTAATTTTCTCACCATCAGTTAAAATGATTTCATGTTGTTTTTGACCATAGTGTATTGCTTCTACTTTTGTATTTTTACGAATATCTACATGTAACTCTGCTAATCGATTTAATAACGCATTGACAACATCTTGTGCCTTATTACTTAATGGGAACATTCTTCCATGGTCTTCTTCTTTTAATGGGACATTCAGCCCTTCAAAATAATCAATGATGTCAAAATTGTTAAATGTAGAAAAAGCACTATATAAGAATTTTCCGTTACCTGGTATGTTTCGAATGACTTCTTCTTCAGGTAAACGATTTGTTACATTACATCTACCACCACCAGAAATAGCTAATTTCTTGCCTAACTTGTTTCCTTTATCTATTAATAATGTTTTTGCATTTTGTTCAGCTGCTGCAATTGCTGCCATTAATCCTGAAGGACCGCCACCTATGACGACAACTTCGTAACACATAATTTAACCTCATTTCATTACTTTCTTTTCTAATCATAAACTATTTTTTGTAATGAGTAAATCGACAAAGAGTTCCTATTCTTGACAATAATTAATAACAATATATTGTTAATTATGATAAAATAATTACGTTACATGAATGAGAGGAATATAGGTGAAAAAATGAGCTCAAATTTTATTAGAGGAACAATGCTACTAACAGGTGCAAGTTTCTTGTCTAAATTTTTAGGTATGATTTATGTAATTCCATTTATACATATGGTTGGAGAGGAAGGGATGACATTATACGGATTTGCATATACACCGTATAATATTATGCTCTCTGTAGCTACTGTAGGGGTTCCTTTAGCAGTATCAAAGTTTGTTTCTAAATATAATTCATTAGATGATTATTATACAAGTATGAGAATGTTCAAATTAGGAAACTATTTAATGTTAATCACTGGAATTATCGGTTTCCTTCTAATGTATTTTGGTGCAGATTTGTTTTCAAAAATGGTATGGGATCCTAGAACAGAAGGAAACATAACTGTTGCTGACGTTGCAAATTCTATTAAAATGGTCAGCTTTGCATTAATAATTATTCCAAGTATGTCGATTGTACGTGGATTCTTTCAAGGAAATCAATCCATGGGACCAACAGCGGTCTCTCAAGTAATAGAACAAATTGTGCGAATTATATTCTTGCTTATTTCTGTCTATATAGTGATGGAAGTATTAAATGGTGAGATTGCTACATCAATTGGTTATGCTACTTTAGCAGCATTTGTTGGTGGTATTGCTTCATGGATTGTACTATTAGGTTACTGGTTTAAACGAAGGAAATATGTGAAAGCAAAAGTGGATGCACAAAAAAATAGACAACACATTCCAATGAAAGAATTATTCAGAGAATTACTTTCATACGCTGGTCCATTTGTATTAGTTGGTGTGGCTACATCTCTTTATCAATTAGTGGATATGTTGACATTTCAACGAGCAATGGCACAAGCAGGACTGGAATCCATTTCTAACATTGCTTATTCAAGTTTTAATCAACAAGGACATAAATTAGTCATTATCCCAGTAACTATTGCAACAGGGCTATCATTAGCTTTAATTCCAGAAATTACACGAGCTTTTCAGAGAAATCAACAAGATCGCGTAAAAAAATTAATTAATCAATCACTTCAAATTGTGATGTTCTTTGTTTTGCCTGCAGTAGTAGGTTTAGTCATTTTATCACATGAAATTTATACAGGCTTATTTGGTGGAGATAACATTGCCATCACAGGTCCATTATTTGCATGGTATGCACCAGTTGCTTTAACATTTGGATTCTTTACTGTGACTGCGTCTATTTTACAAGGAATTGAGCGCCAACGATTTACTTTGTTTAGTTTAGGAGCAGGTATTTTAATCAAACTATTATTCAATGCGATTATGATTCAATCTTTCGGGGCTAAAGGAGCCATCATCACAACATTTGTTGCCTCGCTTGTAGCAGTTGTTTTAAATATATGGCAAATAAGAGCATCAATACAATTTTCATTTAAAAAATTCTTTAAATTAACATTACTTATGATCATATTCAGTACAATAATGGCGATTGTACTAATAGTAATCAAATGGCTATTTAGTTATTTGATGACATATCAAGATGGTAGCATTCAAGCAATCATCATTGCTGGATTTGGAGTAATTCTAGGTGGAGGCGTCTATCTTTATTTAGGGTATGCTTCTACATTATTTGAACGAATTGTTGGGAAAAGGATACCAATTCTTGATCGTATTACTGGTAGATAGGAGTACAGAATCTGATGAGACTTGATAAGTTGTTAGCGAATAGTGGATATGGCTCAAGAAAAGACGTCAAGCAATTAATTAAAAATAAATTAGTAAAGGTCAATGAGACTATTGTTAAAAAAGCAGAAATGCAAATCAATCCTGAAACAGATCAAATTACATGTAAAGGAGAAATAGTACAGTATGAGCAGTTCAAGTATTTGATGCTTTATAAACCCAAAGGAGTAATCTCTGCAACGGTAGATGAGGAACATAGGACAGTGATTGACTTGTTGGACAAAAAAGACCAGATAGCTGACTTATTCCCTGTGGGTCGACTAGACAAAGACACAGTAGGATTGCTCTTACTTACAAATGACGGAAAGCTTGCTCACAATTTACTTTCACCAAAAAAGCATGTAGACAAAAAATATTTTGCAAAAGTGAAAGGTATCGTTACAGAAATGGATAGACATACATTCGCAAAAGGTGTCAATATAGGGGATTATATTACGAAGCCAGCTAGCTTAAATATTCTATCATCTGCTGATATATCAGAAGTAGAAGTCATTATATCAGAAGGAAAATTTCATCAAGTGAAAAGAATGTTTGAAGCAGTAGATAAAAAGGTGATCTATTTAAAGAGGTTAGAAATGGGGCCTTTAGTATTGGATGAGAAACTGCCTATTGGAAAATACAGAGAATTATCTATTGAAGAACTACAATTACTTAAAGATTGTTAAAAAAACTTATTCCATCAATATAGTATCATCTGTTTATATTACAATAAAAAACCAGCATAAAAATTTATGCTGGTTACAGTTTATATGAAACATATATTCATTGCTATGATATTTTTACCTTTTTCTTTGTAATTTCCCAACTTCCCCGATTTGGGCTATCGACAAGCCCGTTATACGCTAACAAATGTAAATCTCGTTGTGCTGTACGGTCTGTAATACCAAATTCTTCTGCTATTTCATTTGTCGTCACAGGCCCATTCTCTTTAATGAATAGATAAACTGCTTTAACACGAGATAGCATGCGGGTGGTTGATTGACTCAAAGAATCACTCCTTAAAAGTTATCGGTAACCATTAAAAGCATATGCAAGTTGTTACTATTATTTTACACATAATATATATTTTTTTCTAGTTATAATAGTTAGAATTTACAGATATTTTATATTTGGGAGGGAAATAAATGATAATACTTCAGTCACTCTTTAGAAAAGTCATTCATATATCTAATCATTTGTTATTTATTATAAGTATATTTCTTGTTGCTTTTTCATCATTTTTGATTGTGAAAATAGAATCAGATACATTTCCGACATTCTTTGATGGTTTATGGTGGGTAATGACGACTGTAACAACTGTAGGATATGGAGATTTCTATCCAGTTACGGTTGCAGGACGAGTAATTGCACTGTTTCTATATGTTTTTGGAATTGGATTAATTGGTATTGTAATTGGAAAAGTAATTGATGCTTTTTCAGTATTTAGAAAAAAAAGAGTAGAAGGTGATATTGTGTATAACGGAAAAGGACATTATATTATAATTGGCTGGTCACAAAAAGCTAAAATTGCTATAAAAGAGATGATGGCAACAAATGAGAAAATTGACGTGATTATTATCGATACATTAGACAAAGCACCGATATTAGAAACGAATATCTTCTACATTAAAGGGGATGCAACAGAGAAGGAAACATTAGAGCGAGCGAATATTCATGATGCGACTGCTGTATTAGTGTTTGCAAATGAAACTATAAATAATGGTCAACTAGCAGATGGTCAGACATTATTAATTGCTTCAACGATTGAATCGATTGCTTCAAGTATCTATACCATTGTCGAAATTAAAGAAGAAAAGCATTTAAAGAATTTCAAGTATATGAATGTGGATGAATTTATATTATCTGATGAAACCATTTCTTCATTGTTTGTTCGATCCGCATTTAGAAAAGGAGTTTCTAACATCTTCTCTCAACTTTTAAAAAGAACAGAAGGAGATGATTTATATTATATCCCTGTAAAACCTAATTGGAGAACATATGGTGAAGCATTTGAACAATTATTAGCACAAGGTGCCACTCTAATTGCAGATCGCAACAAATTAAATATTAACCGTATGTTAGAAGAAACTATTCCTAATGATGCAGAACTTTATGTAATCTGTGATAAAGAGACCTACAATACAATTATTAGAGGAGCTTCTGATATACGATGACTTCCAATCATTACTTTATTGCTATCAAATTTGATAATAATATAAAAAAATGGATATATGACCAACAAGCAAAAATAAAATCAAGTCAATTGCCTTATCAAATTTGGGTACATGAAGAAGACTTTCATGTTACACTACAATTTTTAGGTGAATTATCAGAGGAAAAAAAGAGTATATTGAGTAAGGATTTAGACCAATTAGAGAATTTTCCATCTTTCAAAATGATGTTAAGTGGAATGAATCGGTTCGGTAAAACAAATCAACCCCGTGTCTTATGGGTAGAAGTAGAAAACACTAACATATTAAACGATTTACATGATCGAGTTCAAACAATTTGTAAAAAAAATGATTTTCCAATAGATCATCGTGTATTTACACCACATGTAACTATTGCAAAAAAGTGGAAAGATAAGAATGAGTATTTGACCGAGAATTTGACCCCAACATTAGAAGAGGCATCAACAATTATAAATGAAATTGCGCTGTATCGTATTAATCCAACAGCTGCAGTAAAATATATACCAGAAAAAATCGTTACATTAAGATAAAGAAAGTGTGGATAAAATTGGCCCAACTTATCAAACTTAGAGACTATATATCACGATATGAAACAGATATCTTCCATTATCCAAGTCAGTTTGTAAGATTAAAACAAGAAAATTGGAAAAAGCTTAAGCTTGAATGGCAAGAAAAACTTGAGCAAAGTGAAGAAAATGATCAGACAGAGCCTGAAAGAAATCGATGGAATTTCTTTCACAAAACAGATGCAAATGAACCGGATGAGAAGAATGAGCATACATTTGAAGCAATTCCTCAAACTGAAGAAGAATTGAAATATTTTTATTTAAACAAATTATTCCAATTCCAATTAAAGTGGGCATCTACTACAATTAGTAATATGTCTTTTATCGATAAATCTTATGATAACAATGTACAATTGAGATATTTTCTTCAGCGCATCCCTGATAATTATTTAGTACTGTATGAACCGATTTTTTCATTGAAAAATCATTTGATGGATGGAGATATCATTTTAATTAGTCCATTAAGTATTGAAGTGATTACATTATTTGAACAAGATGAAAAATATAAAATTATTGCTGATGAAGAAAGAGTTTGGTATATCGAAGAACGCAATGTGCAAACAAAAGTATTAAGTCCAATACCGTCATTAAAAAGAACGGAGAAGGTCATTCAATCCATTTTAGATAAACATGAATTAGACTTCCCTATTTATCGAACGATATTGGCACATCATAATGTAATAGAAATGAAAAAAGAGCCTTACCGAACAAGATATGTAGATAAAATCAATCATGAAGATTGGCTCAAAGAAAAACGTAAATTGCAATCTCCAATAAAATTTGATCAATTAAAAATAGCAAATGCCATTCTGCAACATTGTGAAACAACATCATTCAGAAGACCAGAATGGCACAGAGAAAATGACAAAAATGAAGACAATAATAGACAAAATTTCAATGAATTTTAGGAAATTCACAATAAATACTTGAAATTATGTCTAGTTTTGCGGTAATCTATTATTACTATTCTCTATTTTTTCTTTGATAGAAATGAAGAATAGATTACGAGGAATCGAGGGTGACAACTGTGGAACACATTTTAGGAGAAGGCTGGATTATTGAGCCTGCTGGTGGTTCAACTGGCGCAGCATATTACGCACAATCAAATAAAAAGCGGTTGTTCTTAAAGCGCAACTCCTCACCTTTTTTAGCTGTATTATCAGCACAAGGCATTGTTCCTAAATTAGTATGGACAAAGCGCTTAGAAAATGGTGATGTTGTTACTGCACAACAGTGGCTTGAAGGTAAAGCATTAAATGTTGAAGAAATGCAGCATCCAAAAGTTGCTACACTACTTAGTAAAATTCATCATTCCTCCGAATTATTAGATATGTTATTAAGAATTGAGAAAACAACGGTTACGCCTGTCAATAGTCTTCAAATGGTGAAAGAGATTATTGAACAAAATAGCCAGTTAAATCATTCACTTCTTATTCGTAAAATATATAAATATTTACAAAAACGTGTAAAAGTCATGCCAGTTAATCATACAGTTGTTTGTCATTGTGATTTAAATCATCATAATTGGATGTTATCTGAAGAAGGCGAATTATATTTAATTGATTGGGATAACGCAAGAGTTGGAGACCCTGCAATGGATATAGGGAGAATTCTTCAATCCTATATTCCAGTGGAAGACTGGGAACAGTGGTTAAATCAATATGGTTTAGAATATAGTTATGAATTAATGCAAAGAATGCACTGGTATTTATTAATAGATGAAATTATTGGTTATGCTTGGGCAGTTCAACAGAAAAAGGACAAAGAAGCTAATTATCATTACGAAGAATTAAACCAGCTTCTTTACCAAGTTAATAATTGGAATCTTTAATAGACTGTAACCATGTAGAAAAAGCTTCTTGGTGACTTAAAATATGTTGTTCCATTGTGGAAGTAACAGCACCATCTTCTCCATATTTACGAATATGATCGTAATGATTTGTTAATGGAGATTGGATGGTGTTTTGTTGTTGAATGGACTGAATAAGTCGAGCAATTTGTTCACACTCTGATTTACTACCACATCCTTCTTCAGCATGAAGGCTGAGTAAATCATGTAAAAGTTCTAATTGATTATTAATATTCAAAGACATATTTTATCACCTCATATTTAGAGTAAGCATTTTTATAAAAACTATACAGAATGTTACAATATTCTTAAATACAAAAGGAGAAAAACGATGAGAGCTAGACATAAACCATGGGCAGATGATTATCTAAAAGAAAATGTATCGATTGTAGAATTAAATCCAACAGAAAATAAAGGGAAATGGAAGCAAATTTTTACAAATGACAATCCGATTCATTTAGAAATCGGTTCTGGTAAAGGACAATTTGTTTCAGGTATGGCTAAACAGTTTCCTTCTATTAATTTTATTGGAATGGAACTTGTAAAAAGTATTATTGTTTCGACAATTGATAAAGTAAAAGAAGTTGGTTGTAAAAATGTTCGTTTAGTGAATGAAAATGCAGAAAAAGTAACAGAGTTCTTTGAAGAGGATGAAGTAGATACCATATATTTGAATTTCTCAGATCCTTGGCCAAAAAATCGCCATGAAAAACGTCGACTAACCTATCATACATTTTTAGAACAATATCAAACCATTTTAAAAAAAGGTGGAAAACTTGTTTTGAAGACGGATAATCAGCAATTATTCGAATATTCCTTAGTTAGTTTTTCACAATTTGGTTGTACATTAGAAGAAGTATCTTTAGATTTACATGCATTGAATGACCCGACAAATATAAAAACAGAATATGAAGAGAAATTTGCAGCGAAAGGTCAACAAATCTATCGTTGTGTCTGTCGTTTCGATTAATGAATATTTTAAGTCAATAGGTGTTGTTACAAGTAAGTGATGGACATAACTCTTGTTATTCGCAACTTTGTGTATTTACCCCGCTCCACTTTTTATAGAACTTTTTCTTCAGCTAACTTTTCCAAGCAAAAACTGGTTGGAAAAATGAACTTTCAGAAAAAAGAACCCCATAGGAGTGGGAGTGAGCGCATATATAAAATCTCAAAATCACATAATATTTCCTTTTTAAGTACACAAAAACTCCAAACGATTCAAAGTTATTTGCTGAATCGTTTGGAGTTTTTTTAAGTTAAAGAGTTCTTTTGTTCCAATTGTTTATCACTTTATTGCTGACGTTCTTTGGTTTTTACTACTGTTCCTGTACGTGCATCAATAAAAAATTCAATTGGGATATGCTCTCCATCGATATGTTTCGTAATTCCGCCATGATACACTTCGTAAGGCAAATCATTAATCATTAGTTGTTCCTTCTTCATATAGATCCAAGAACCACTTACATCATACCTTTCTTGAAATCGTTGTCTCGTTATTTTTAATGCAACTTCAGGCTTTATAAAATCATCTTCTTGTTTTTGTTTTACCAAATACCCGACTACCATTCCCAATCCAAAAGCAATGGCATAATCTTTAAATTTCAATACGGTCACCTCTAATTTTCTTTACTTTCTTTAGTGTAAAAATAATTCGACGAAAAAAGCAAGTATTTTTACTGTAAATAAAATAATGATATAGTAAAGATACATTATAAATATTAGAAGGTGAAAAAATGAATAAGGAAACGTTAGAATTATTTCGTACATTAACAGAACTACCTGGAGCACCTGGTAATGAGAAACCAGTACGTCAATTTATGCGTCAAGAACTAACGAAGTATGCTGATCGTATTATACAAGATAATTTAGGCGGAATTTTTGGAGTAAAAGAAGGTGTTGGTCCTAAAGTTTTAGTAGCAGGCCATATGGATGAAGTTGCATTTATGGTTACACAGATTACAGATAATGGGATGATTCGATTTCAGCCTTTAGGAGGTTGGTGGTCGCAAGTACTATTGGCACAACGTGTAGAGATATTCACAGAAACAGGCCAAGTGATAGGTGTCGTAGCATCCATTCCTCCGCATCTATTAACACCTGAAGAAAGAAACAAACCGATGGAACTAAAAAATATGTTAATTGATGTGGGTGCAGATGATAAAGAAGATGCCAAACGAATGGGAATAAAAGAAGGTCAGTCTATTTTACCTTATTCTCCATTCACACCAATGGCAAATAAGAAAAAAATCTTAGCAAAAGCATGGGATAACAGATATGGGTGTGGACTAGCAATAGAGTTATTAAAAGAGGTACAGACAGAGAAATTAGATAATATGTTATATTCAGGTGCAACTGTGCAAGAAGAAGTAGGTCTTAGAGGTGCAAAAGTAGCTGCGAATATGATTCAACCAGATATCTTTTATGCTTTGGATGCGTCCCCTGCAAATGATATGTCAGGTGATAAAAAGGAATTCGGACAATTAGGCAAAGGTGCTTTATTACGTATATTTGATCGTTCTATGGTGACACATCGTGGAATTAGAGAATTTGTTCTCGATATTGCAGAAACAAATAATATACCATATCAATATTTTGTTTCTCAAGGTGGAACAGATGCTGGCTCTGTTCATGTCGCAAATAATGGTATTCCTTCAGCGGTTATAGGTATATGTTCCCGTTATATTCATACACATGGCTCCATCATTCATGTAGATGATTATGCTAGTGCAAAGGAATTATTAGTTCAATTAGTGAGAAGCACAAATCAATCGACAGTGGACTCGATTCGAAATAATGATTAATGTTGGTTTCGTTTGTTTAGATAATTTATGTTAACTGATTCATAAATAAAAATTGCACTTGTGTAAATAGAGAAAAAAAAGTATGATAGAAAAGGGGAAAATTGAACTATTTTTCAGGAGGATTACGATGAAACAGGAAAAAACTGGGCTGTTAGTAATAGGATTATTGCTCGTAGCAGTCATCGGAATAAGCATATGGAGTATGGAACCAACTGAGGATATTTTAACTGAGGCTATCGTTGTTGCGAATGAAAAGTTTACAGAAAACAGTGTGGAAGTAAATAGTGAAACAGATGAATTAAGTATGTATGTACCTGAATCATTCGTAGTAGTAGAAGAATCACCAAATAATGTGATATTATCTCGTGAAGAGCAACAATATATACTATTTTATAATTCCTTCGAGCCTGTTACGAGTAAGCTGAACTATGAGGCAGCTTCAAAAGATACAGATAGCCTAGTATTGGAAAGTTTTGAAGAGAATGATCGATTTGGTTATATTTATATAACTTCAGAAGAAGCAAATGATAAAGCATTCCTTTTGCAAATTGGAGTCGGAGGCGTTAAAATTACAACAATCAGCTCAAAAAATGAAATATTATATGATGTAGAACAAATGATGCTGATGGCCAATTCTATCGCATACAAAGACAAATAAGTACTGGAGTGTAGCAAATGAATATAGTTAAATCAGAAGAACAATATGAGCAATTATTACAAGAAGAGAAAGTAATTTTCTTATTTACTGCAGATTGGTGTCCGGATTGTCGTGTAATTGAGCCGGTATTACCAGAAATAGAAGAGAAATTTGCTGATTATCAGTTTTATTCCGTAGATCGTGATGACTTTATTGATATTTGTATAAAAAATGACATCTTTGGAATACCTAGTTTTGTTGCATATAACAAAGGGCAAGAAGTGGATCGCTTCGTTAGTAAGAAACGTAAATCACAAGAAGAAATTGAAGCATTTCTTACTGATTTATTTTAATCTATCGTGAATGACGAACCGAGCAATGGAAGATACTTTCTGATTGCTCGGTTTTTTATATTTTCGGCACAATATCGTTTTCTTGAATTACAAATATATAGCGTGATACAATAGGATGATGACTGTTTCTTCCTTAAGGAGGATGATGAAAATGAAAATGACTACATTAAAAATGAAAAAGAAATTAGATGAACTTTTTCAAAATGATGATTGGAGAATCTCCTATCAACGTGATAAAGATATATATAGAATAGAGTGGAAAGAAACAAAAGAAGGAGTCTCTATTAAATTACCTAATGTAATTGCCAAATATGAACAACGCGGGGAACAAGCTGTGGAAGAATTACACTATCATGTTACAGAATCATTAAAAATGATGAAAGAAAAGCACGAATTAACTGGTAAAGAGAAACACATCTTTCCTGTAATTCGCGCAACTTCTTTTCCTAAGAAAACAAAATCAGGAAAAAAATTACTCTTCACTAAACACACAGCAGAAACAAATATTTATTATGCACTTGACTTAGGTAATACGTATCAATTAATTGATGAAACGATGATATCTGAGTACAATTTGGATGAAACAAGATTAAAGGAAATTGCATTGTTTAATATACGATCGTTAAAGATTACACCAAAGAAACAACGTGTAGCGGATAATGATTTTTATTTTATTTCACCACAAGACGGCTATGATGCGAGTAGAATATTAAATGAAGTATTTTTAGAAGAAATGAGAGCAAATGCAATCGGAGAATTAGTAGTGGCAGTTCCACACCAAGATGTTTTGATTGTGGCAGATATCCAAAATGAAACTGGTTATGATATAATCGCACAGATGACAATGCAATTCTTTGCTGAAGGTAGAGTTCCAATTACATCGCTACCATTTGTGTATGATAATAAAAAGCTGGAACCCGTATTTATTTTAGCTAAGAACAAACCAAAGCAATAATGTATAAGTTTATTAAAGTTACTGAGTAGATTCAGAAAGGGAGACATATATGCATATTTTTTATAATAAACAAGGAATTGGTGATGTACTGTTATTTCCATTTAAAACCGTAACACACAATCACATTACATTTGAAACATATGGAGATGTTGTAGAGATACGAGAAAACCAAACAAATGAAGTGATTGGATATAATATTTTCCATGCTTCTAGTTATATGAGTGACTTAGAAACAGGAAAAATAGTAGTAGATGAAACAATCGTGTCAAAATTAGGTGAAATTTTCAAAAAAAATAATGTGCCAACTGAGTTATCCATCGATTTATCTCCAAAATTTGTTGTGGGGCAAGTAGTAGAAATGAAGCCACATGAAAATGCAGACAAATTAAGAGTTTGTCAAGTAGATATCGGCGAGGAAACATTACAAATTGTATGTGGTGCACCAAATGTGGACATACATCAAAAAGTGGTAGTAGCAAAAGTTGGCGCAATCATGCCAAGCGGATTAGAAATAAAGCCATCTAATTTAAGAGGAATAGATTCATTTGGAATGTTATGTTCTCAAAAAGAATTAGGATTACCTAATGCTCCGAAAGAAAAAGGGATTTATGTGTTACCAAATGACTATGTATTAGGTGAACCATTTGAATTTTAATAAGTAGTAAGGATAGTCTGACTCTTAGTAATCAATATGGTTGATGAAAAGAGACAGGCTATTTTTGATGAATGAGTGATTTGAACTATATCTAATTTATTATTTGTCCAACACGTTAAAACAAATGATGTGGACGTATCTATTCATAGAATACATTTCGTGATAGAATAATAAATAACTTTGATGTGATGTAAGAGGAAAGAAACCTTGAAGAGTTCACAAGCCTCTTTATTGATATACTTACAAGATGTAAATGATTGTATTACATGACGCCTGTCCATTATAGTTAAGTAGACAACATGTTTAACTATGTCGGAACGGGTGTTCTTATGTTTCTAAGCGAAAGTCTTATAATGGCTTTTTATATAAAGGAAGTGAAAGAGATGTGGAAACATTTAAAAAATAAATGGGATCATTTATTTGATGATGAGGAAGAACTGATATCAAGTAATGAGAAAATAAAAAATAATGATATAAATAAACAATTAGAATTACAACATCATACATTTCAACGCAAATCAATTGAAACAAAAGTAGCGTACCAATATCCAAAAACACATTTACATACTGAAAGAATGGATGAAGTTAAGCCAAATAAACCAAATAAGCGAAAAGAAACAAATAACGTGGCATCTAATCAAACAACCGAAGAACCAAAAGAGAGGAAACAGAAAAAGCCATTCAAAGTAAGTAGTGTACCATCACCAATCCATGGCTTTCAACAAAAAAAGCAATTTAAGAGTGATGATGATGAGAATGTTGTCCTAAGCAACGTAATGACGTCAGAAACAGAACAAGTGGAAGAAGAGAAAGTATTACCTAACAAGATAGAGCAACAATTAGTGGATGACGAGAAAGTAAGTAGGAATCAAGAAAATCATGTAACCAAAGAATTAATGGCAAATGATGAACAAGTAAGTGAGTTGAACAATGCAACTGAAATAATGGAAAAACCAGCATTTGAAAGAAAGAGAGAACAAGAAACAAGTACGAAAAAAGAACCAATATTCGCTCAACAACCAACTAAACATACTTTTAAAAAACCAGTCAATGTGATGATGACACCGAGAGATAAACGAAGACAATGGGAGAAACAGCAAGAATTAAATAAGCCAATCAATAGAACACATACAGAATCGATCCATCATACTCCTGTAAATACAATCGTAACAAAGAAAATACCTTATCACTTATTAAATGATGCACCTATGAATCAATCTGAACAATCAGATTGGGTAAAGGAACAATCGGATCGTTTACAATTAACCATGAATCATTTTCACATTCAGGCAAAAGTAGTAGGTGCTACACAAGGGCCTAGTGTAACAAGATTTGAAATTCAACCAGAACCAGGTGTGAAAGTGAGCAAAATAAAAAATTTAACTGATGATATTAAATTAAACCTTGCAGCGAAGGATATCCGTATGGAAGCACCGATACCAGGTAAAAACACAATTGGCATTGAAGTTCCAAATGAAATAGCGCAGCCTGTTTATTTACAAAACATGCTTGAATCAGAAGCATTTCAAAATCCTTCTTCACCGCTAACTGTCGCGTTAGGGGCCGATATCGAAGGCAAACCTATTGTGACTGATTTACAAAAAATGCCGCACGGCCTCATTGCAGGTGCAACAGGCTCTGGTAAAAGTGTTTGTATTAATACAATGTTAATAAGTCTTTTATACAAAGCGCATCATGATGAAGTGAAATTTCTGTTAATCGATCCTAAAATGGTTGAGTTAACACCTTATAATGACATTCCACATTTAGTTGCACCTGTAATTACTGATGTAAAAGCAGCAACATCTGCTCTCAAATGGGCAGTGAATGAAATGGAAGATCGATATAAGAAGTTTGTTCAAGAAGGTGTCCGTGATTTAACAAGATATAATGATAAAATGACCAAAGCAAATCGAATACATGAACGGATGCCATACTTAGTCATTGTAATTGATGAGCTAGCAGATTTAATGATGACATCGCCACAAGATGTAGAAGATGCCATCTGTCGAATCGCACAAAAGGCTCGAGCATGTGGTATGCATTTACTGATAGCTACACAAAGGCCGTCTGTTGATGTCATAACTGGATTAATTAAAGCAAATGTTCCGACTAGAATTGCATTTAGTGTTTCTTCACAAGTGGACTCTAGAACGATTCTGGATGTGGCAGGTGCAGAAAAACTGTTAGGTAAAGGGGATATGTTATTTGTTGAGAATGGATCTGGTGAGATGAAACGAATCCAAGGCGCGTTTGTCTCTGATGATGAAATTGAACGAATTACCCATTATGTTAAACAAATTGCTGAGCCCAATTATTTATTTGAACAAGATCAACTAATTGCACAAATTAATATAAATGAAGATGTTGATGAACTATATGAAGAAGCAATAGCGTTTGTTTTAGAACATAATGGCGCTAGTGCTTCATTATTACAAAGAAGATTTAAAATCGGATATAATAGAGCAGCAAGATTAATCGATTCGATGGAAGAGAGTGGCATAATCTCAGGCCAAAATGGAAGCAAACCAAGAGATATTATTGCAAATAGACAAGAAATTGATCATATACTAAAAGGATAAAGAAATTGCTACTTGTCGATTTCAAAGAATTCCTATATTATAGACAATGATATTTTTTTATGGAATGCATGCCTAGATGAACGATTTAAATAGACGAAGAATAGAATAGGGTAAATATTTTTTTGAATAACGTATGCACAGAAAATAATCGAGTATAGAAATAGAAGTATGACAATGATTAGATGTTGGAGGTTCATTTTATGAAAGCTTACCATTTTATTGGTATTAAAGGAACAGGAATGAGTGCATTAGCACAAATACTAGCAGATTCAGGGATAAGCGTACAAGGTTCAGATATTGATAAGTATATATTCACACAAGATGCACTTGAAAATAAGAATATACCTATATTGCCATTTTCAAAAGATAATTTGCAAGAAGGGTTGACAGTTATTGCTGGGAATGCATTTAAAGACGACCATGAAGAAATTCAGGAAGCTAAACGTTTAGGCTTACCATTTTATCGTTATCATGAATTTTTAGGTGAATGGTTACAAAAGTACACGAGTATTGCAGTAACAGGCGCACACGGAAAAACATCAACAACTGGCCTTTTAGCACATGTGTTGAAACAAAATTTCCCGATTTCTTATTTAATTGGTGATGGGACAGGTTGTGGAGATATAAACAGTGAATATTTTGTTTTTGAGGCATGTGAATATAGAAGACATTTTCTTGCATATGAACCTGATTATGCAATCATGACAAATGTGGATTTTGATCATCCAGATTACTTTACGGATATCCATGATGTATATTCATCGTTTCAGCAGATGGCAGATCGAGTGAAGAAAGGTATAGTTGCTTGTGGTGATGATGAATATCTACAATCTATACAAGCAAAAGTTCCAGTAGTATATTATGGATTAAATGAGAATAATGATTTTCAAGCAAAAAATATTCGAATTGAAGATGGGAAGACAACATTCGATGTACATGTAAGAAATGATTATTATGACACATTCCAAATAAATGGTTTTGGTACTCATAATATTTTGAATGCATTAGCTGTTATTGCGATTTGTCAGTATGAGAATATGCAAGCAGATGAAATCAATCAAATGGTTTCTTTTGAAGGGGTAAAGCGTAGATTTTCAGAAAAAACATTCCATAATCAAATTCTAATTGATGATTACGCACATCATCCTAAGGAAATTGAAGCAACTATAGAAGCAGCAAGAAAAAAATATCCAGATAAAGAGATTGTAGCAATATTTCAACCACATACTTTTACACGAACAAAAACATTTTTAAATGAATTTGCAGCTGCTTTATCTACCGCAGATTGTATCTATTTGTGTGATATTTTTGGATCCGCTCGCGAGAAGCAATCTGATTTAACAATCCAAGATGTGCAAAAACTTATCGACGGAAGCAAAGTACTAGAATTAGATCAAGTAGACATATTAGAACAACATAAAAATAGTGTGTTGGTATTTATGGGTGCAGGTGATATTCAAAAATATCAACAAGCATATGAAAAAAATAATTAAAATAGTGGAAGGAATTAGCATCTTCTTGTAGAATTAGTTTATAAGGATGTTTTTTTCCTTCTTTTTTTTGTTTAGAATAAGTGAGTTCGGGTATACCATAATTATAATATACATAACTTAAGGAGTGAACTAGTATGGAGATATTACTTTATCTAGCAGCAATCATTGCAGCTGTTGCATTTGCAGTTCTTGTTATATACTTAGTGAAAGTGTTAAAAGAAACTCAACGAACAATGTCTAACGTTGCAGATACACTTGAAGGATTAGAAAAGCAAATGGAAGGTATTACGTTAGAAACTACAGCACTACTTAATAAAACGAACAAATTAGCTGATGAAATAAATTCTAAAACAGCTAAACTTAACCCACTGATGGATGGGGTGAAGAACGTTGGTGACAGTGTAAAAGAATTTACTCAGTCTATAAAAAATGTCTCCCAATCTGTTAGTAAAATTGCTGATGAGAACAAAGAAACTACAGCAGAAGCAATTAAATGGAGCACTGTCGTACTAGAATTGTTTAACAAAAATAAAAAAAATAAATTACAATAATGGAGGAATGAGAAATGACAAATCAAACAAACACTACACACACAAATGACGATAACCAAAATATTAATAGCAAAGACTTTTTAATTGGTTCACTAATTGGTGGAATTGTAGGCGCATCTTTAGCTTTAATATTCGCACCTAAATCAGGTAAGGAGCTTCGTGGCGATATTAACCAAGGTGCAGGATATGTGAAGGACCGTGCATCTGAATGGAAAGATGTAGCGTATGTGAAAGGTTCTGAATGGAAAGACTATGCAAAAGAACAATCCACTCAATTAGGACAAACGGTTCAAGAAAAGTCATCTCAAATTTCTAATAAATTAAAAGAAACAACTTCGACTATTCAAGATAAAATCAAAGGAGAACAAGATCCAGAACAAGCAGCTGAAGAAGTTGCAAAAGCAATCGATGATGCAGCAAAAGCCTTTGATGAAACAGATGACGACAATGTAACTAATATTTAATATGTGAAGAATAAAAAAGAGATTGTGATAAAAGTATTTTTTAACCTAAAAAAATCCAAACGATTCGAAAGCTATTTACCGAATCGTTTGGATTTTGTGCATATTAGAAGAAAACTGAGATATCACTCTATTTGGTTATTTGGAGCTTTTTTATACGCTACAATTATAGTAATAATAAAAATATTTGCTTTACTTCATATCGACCACGATCAACTAATAAGCGCCTATCTGTAACAATCCAAAATGCTAGCACTTGCAAGCATTGTAGAACTTCATAAAGCGAAGGCGCACGCTCCCACTCCTATGGGATTCTTTTTCCTGAAAATCAACTTTTCCAAGCGGTCTGCGCTTGGGAAAGTTAGTTGGAGGAAAAAGCCCATGGAAAGGGAAGTGGGCAAGCCGGAGCGGGTTATACGCACACAATTCATTTCACAATTCATCATTTAAGCGATGTCTAATTATTCTTACCGGGCACTTGCGCTTTTGATTCGTCTAGCTCCAGTGCCCAGAAACTAGGCGACTTCGCGAAGCAACGATCAACATAGAAGACTTACCTCATGAGGATACATGAGGTATAGTCGCACTTGTACTGGTGAGTATAAGTCATCATCGATTCGCAAGCTCACCGTGATTCCTTTATTTCTGTTGATGCACTCCAGTCGCTACGTTTCTAAACGGGCACTTACGCTTTTGATTTTTTTAATCAAAATAAATTTCTATGTGGTCGTTTGGTTTTAGTTGTTCGAAAAAGGAAACGGGTTCTTTGTTTTTTAAAGTAACGATTTTTCCTTTTGTATTAGACAAATCTAATGAAATAAAACGGAATATATCTTGGAAAATGAAAGGTTCATCTCTTAATTTTTTCAATTGTAATTTATCGTATTGAAAAAGTTCATCTGACCACTTTAATGCTTCTCCATTTCGTGTCACTTCTATTAATTGATTAGATAATTTAAGTGGTTTATTGTTGTAAACAATATCGATTGATTTCTCCCATTGATAGGGGAAATATGATTTTATATCTTCAAGTATGGGTTGTTGCAATACTTGAATGGTACATTTGTCTCCATTTCTGACATAATCATTCATATTTATTTCTTTGCCATTTACAAGTAGTTGATGTGTATACTGATTCATTTCTAACTTTTGATCATCAATCCATAGAACAAATGGATGGTGTTTATTTTTAATTTCCTCTAAATCACCCCATTTTTTGGTGTGTCGAAATTCAACATTGTCTCCATCTTGAATGATATAATTTGCTGTTTGTTTTTTATTATTTACTAGAATTGTAGGATGTATTTCTTTACGTTCTTCATTAAGGAAAATAGCAAATGGATCACATTCTCCAACTAAATCTTCTATAGACATTTCAGGACTTAAACCATCTGTTCCTTTATTAATTTGGATAGTATCTCCGTTTTGAATCATTGTATCAACAGATGCTTTTTGACCATTAATAAATATTTCTGGAGCTGTTCCAAAACTTCCAGGTAGTGTTAATTGTTTTCCATTATATTGAATAATATAAGCAATACCAGGTTTTCCATATAATTTTTGGATATTCAACCCTGCAGCTAGTAAAACATCTGCCATTGTTAATTGTTTCATTTCAAAAAGACGGATCATTCGTTCGTTTACTGTTACACTTATATAATGTACAGGATTTTGTTTGGCAGCAATCGCAATACCTATAGGTGTAATGAATTCAGGTCCGATTGGTAACTGTTCATTTTTTTCTAAAAGTTGAATGGCATCTACTCCACGAATAGCTACTCTATTTTCTGGTAACTTCAATTTATGTGCGAGACGCTTGGAAAGTTCAGGCGTTTGGCTACCACCACCAACTAACATGACAGCTTTTGGTGGCTTTCCATTCAGAGTTATAAGTTGATCTGCAATTGCTTGTGCTAACTCGTCTACAGAAGGTAAAACAATATCTACTAATTCTCTATATGTTACTTCTTGTTCAAAACCAAGAATATCTTCAATCATCGCAACATTATTTGTCGTAATATCTTTTTTAAATTGCTCTGCTTGATTAAAATCAAGTAAATAATGATCACTAATAGCCTCTGTTATCTCATCACCTGCTTTAGGCACCATACCATATGCTGTGACGGTTCCTTCTGAAGTAAGAGCAATATCACTCGTACCCGCTCCAATATCCACTAGTGCTACATTTAAACGACGCATAGAAGGGGGTATTAATACTTGTATTGCAGCAATTGGTTCTAATGTGAGTGCTTCTAATTTCAAATCCGCTCTCGTTAAAGCAGAAAGTAATGATTCAACAACTACTTTTGGAAGAAACGTAGCAATAATCTCGACAGTTGCATATGTACCTTGTTGATCAATTAATGAACCAATAATTTCATCATCTAAAACATAATTAAGTACAGAATAACCAACACAATAATAATGACTACTACTATCTTTTTCTTCATTTGCTAAATCATATTGTGCTTTTTGAACTGCTTCCAATTCTAGAAATAGAATATCTTCTTCGTTCATTAGTGGTTGTTTTTCTATGTTTTTAGTTGTCTTCACTCGTTTTGTTTTTAATGCACGTCCCGCTGCTGCAACACAGACGCTATCTAAAGTAATGTGATGTTTTTGTTCTAAATGGTATTTCACTCGTTGTATGACATTCGATACTGCAACGATATCATGTATTTGTCCATCTAACATGGATCGTTCATCATGTTCTACAACATAATAATCAATCAGTCTATAAGTTTCATCTATTTTTTCTATTAACAGACCCACAACAGATCTTGTCCCAATATCAAGTGCAAACATTCTATCAGACATGGTTGTTTTCCTTTCTTTTGTATGAATATTTTAAATTTTCTATAAAATATTATAACTAAATGGTGACAAGACGATAAATTTTAGCTATAATAATCCCTAAATATATAGAAAGTATAACACTTTTTTAGTAATTTAAAATAGGAGTAGGGGGATTTTATAATGAGTAATGAACAATTGGATCAGCTTCGTGAAAAGCTAGACCAGATAAACTTAGAGATTTTAGAATTAATTAACAAAAGAGCGGAACTAGTACAACAAACTGGTCAAGCAAAAGAAAAACAAGGTGCAAATCGTAGCTATGATCCTGTTCGTGAACGTGATATGTTAAATCTTATCACAAAAAACAATAATGGGCCTTTCGAAAATTCGACGATTGTTCACTTATTCAAAGAGATTTTTAAAGCAGGACTAGAACTTCAAGAAGATGATCACAGTAAAGCCTTATTAGTATCACGTAAGAAAAAAGCAGAAGATACTGTGATTGATATAAATGGCGATAAATTCGGTGATGGGAACCAACATTTTATTTTTGGACCATGTGCTGTTGAAACATATGAGCAAGTAGCAGAAGTTGCAGCTGCAATTAAAAAAGAAGGCTTAAAATTAATTCGTGGTGGAGCATTTAAACCTAGAACATCTCCATACGATTTCCAAGGGTTAGGATTTGAAGGATTAGAGATCTTAAAGAAAGTATCTGAAGAGTACGGTTTAGCTGTTGTGAGTGAAATTGTTAATCCAGCTCATATTGAAGAGGCTATTAATTATATTGATGTAATTCAAATTGGTGCAAGAAATATGCAGAACTTCGAATTATTAAAAGCAGCTGGTGAAACAAATAAACCAGTATTATTAAAACGTGGAATGTCTGCAACTATTGCTGATTTTATCAATGCAGCAGAATATATTAATTCAAAAGGTAATGGTCAAATTATTCTATGTGAACGTGGTATTCGTACATACGAAACAGCTACAAGAAACACATTAGACATTACAGCAGTACCTATTTTGAAACAAGAAACACACTTGCCTGTAATGGTTGATGTAACGCATTCTACAGGAAGAAGAGATTTATTATTACCTGCAGCAAAAGCAGCACTTGCGATTGGAGCAGATGGTGTAATGGCAGAAGTACACCCTGATCCAGCTGTTGCTTTATCTGATTCTCAACAACAAATGGATATACCAACATTCCATAACTTCATGAAAGAATTATTAAACAAGTAATAATAAAAACACAAGCGATTATGATGCGCTTGTGTTTTTATTTTGTTGTATTGACACCATATTTTCAATAATATAGAAGATAATAGCGTGTTTTTGTGATTTTTTCACATTTCTTTGAAAATATTTATGAAAATTGATGTTTTCCATGTAAAAATTTTCACTATATTTGTTATAATAGTAATGATATACATATTGATTATACGAAAAGTCATAAAAACTATCGTATTATAAAATATATGAAAAACATATAGTAGCATAAATAGATGGAGGTAACGATAATGAATATAACAATTTATGACGTGGCAAGAGAAGCGAATGTATCAATGGCAACAGTATCACGTGTAGTGAATGGTAATCCAAATGTAAAACCAGCAACAAGAAAGAAAGTTTTAGCGACGATCGAGCGTTTAGGGTATCGCCCAAATGCAGTTGCTCGTGGTTTAGCTAGTAAAAAAACAACTACAGTTGGTGTAATTATTCCAGATATCTCAAGTATTTTCTTTTCAGAGTTAGCAAGAGGTATTGATGATATTGCAACAATGTACAAGTACAATATTATTTTAAGTAATTCAGATCAAAATAAAGAAAAAGAATTACGCCTTATTAATACAATGTTTGAGAAACAAGTGGATGGCCTTATTTATATGGGTGCAACTATTTCTGAGGAGCATGTACAACAATTAAAGACATCTCCAGTACCTGTTGCGCTTGCGGCAACTATTGACGGCTCTGACACGATCCCTTCTGTGAACATAGATTATGAACAAGCAGCATATGAAGCGACAAAATACTTAATCGAAAATGGAACAGAACATCCAATCTATGTTACAGGTGTAGAGGATTCTGTTGTATATGAACGCAAATTAAATGGCTATAAAAAAGCATTGGAAGAATCTAATGTTACTTTTAATGAAAATTATAAAATCGAAGTAGACTTTAGTTATGAGGCTGGACTTGATGCTGCAAGTAAAATTGTTGAAATGGAAGATTATCCAAAAGCAATTTTTGCTGCAACAGATGAAATCGCTCTAGGTATTATTCATGGATTACAAGATAAGGGAATGAATGTCCCAGAAGATGTAGAAGTATTTGGATTTGATAATACACGTTTAGCAACAATGGTTCGCCCGACTTTAACTACTGTTGTACAACCAATGTATGATATTGGTGCAGTTGCTATGCGTCTACTTACTAAATTTATGAATAAAGAAACGGTAGAAGAAAAAAATGTGGTTTTACCACACCAAATTGTGAAAAGAAACTCAACAAAATAAAAATAATGCCGATATTCATACTGTAGGTTTCATTACCTAGTATACTTTGAATTGTTTCAAACATTAGGGAGAGAATACAGATGAAAAAGAGAGATATTTTTACTCCGATTGGCATTACTGTCGGATTTATCATGATTATGTTCGGAATTGTTTCAAGTGGTGGTATGAGCGGATTTGTTAGCTTCCTCCATGTGTCCTCCATTTTTATCGTTATCGGTGGACTTATTGCAGCATTACTTGTAAATTTCAATATGCAACAAATGAAATCATTAAAAGATGTGTTTAAAGAAGCATTCAAGCGAAATGACAATGATTTGTCTGATTTAATCGCATTATTTGAGAAATTATCAGAGAGAGCTAGAAGAGAAGGATTACTTGCATTAGAGAATGAATTAGAGAATGTAGACGATCCTTATATTAAGAAAGGGATTCTTCTAGCAATTGATGGTATTGAACCTGAAGTGATTCATGATATTATGAATGCTGAAATAGAAGCAATGGAAGAGAGACATTATCGTGGACGACAGATTTTGGAGAAAGCTGGAGAGTATGCACCAGCATGGGGGATGATTGGTACACTAATCGGACTAATCTTGATGCTACGAAACCTTCAAGAGCCTGAAACATTAGGCCCGAGTATGGCAGTTGCCTTGATTACCACATTTTATGGATCTGTATTAGCAAATCTTGTATTCTTACCTATGGCAGGTAAATTAGAAGCAAAAACAAATGAAGAGATATTTGTCAAACAAGTGATTATTGAAGGTGTCATTGGAGTACAGTCAGGACAAAATCCGAGAATTCTAAAAGAAAAACTAAGTGCATTCCAATCAGATAAAGTAAAACAATTAGACTCAACAGAAGAGCAAGAAGAGTTTACGGAGGAATCTTTTAATGAGGCGTAAACAAATGAAGAAGCGTCCTGAATCAAAAGGTGCTCCTAAATGGATGACAACATACTCTGATATGGTGACACTAATCCTTGTTTTTTTCATTTTGCTTTTTACAATGTCTCAAATTGATGCAGAAAAGTTTGAAAAGGTTGCTATTGCATTAAGAAGTAGTAGCATTTTTGACTCGATGCCTGCAATGATGGAAGAACAAACGATAAAAGAAGACAACAATTTAGAAGTAAAAGAGCCTGTCAAAGAAGATACTCCGACACCAAATCAAGACAATGCGGAAACACCACCTGTTGTAAACAATAATGATATAGAGCGAGAAGATAAAGAAACACTTGATGAACTACTACAAGAAGTCGAATCCTTTTTAAATAAGAATAATTTGAATGATGTAATTACAGCTACAAGAACAGATGAAGGTGTCGTTCTTGTCTTACAAGAAAACGCCTTATTTGAATCAGCTGAAGCAGAAGTATTAGAACCGGCCAAGCCATTTCTAGATAAAGTTAGTACATTATTATCAAATGTTCCGAATATGGTAAGAGTAGAAGGACATACAGATAATCGTCCAATATCTAATTTCAGGTTTCCTTCCAATTGGGAACTATCTGGCGCGAGAGCAAGTAGTGTGATTCGATATATTCTTGAAACGAATTCATTTGATACATCACGATTTATTGCTGCTGGTTTTGGGGATACAAGACCAATTGTACCAAATGATTCTCCAGAAAATTGGAGTAAAAATCGTCGAGTAGAGATTATTATTTTAGAACAAAGCAATTCATAATTTGTGAGAAGAATATAGAGGTTGCCACAAACGAAAGCTTTTCATTACAAAAATCCAAACGATTCAGTACCGACCCAAAAAAGTTAGAGTGATAATCTAACTTTTTTGGTTTTTTTTATGCATACAAATCATTTCATAATTACCCAACCCATTCTGTTATTTTACTTGATTACTACTAGCATTTTCTACAAACTTCAATACTTGTGTTAATATTTGATTGTTGTAATCTGTAATGATTGGTTTTCTTTTGATAGGCGTATACTCATCCAAAGAGTCTTCCCATGTTAGTGGTAATGGAATCCTTTGATTATCTTGCCAATAAGAAAGCCACTCTTTATTAATGAGACCTGTAAAAGCTTGATTCCTTATCATAATCTTCCATAACTGTCCCCATGCACGAGGTACTACTTGCCAAATATCGTATCCGCCCCCACCTAGTGCAAGCCATTTGCCATTACAATATTCATGTGCTAATTGATGAATTTTACTTGGAATTTTATTGAAAATATCCATAGTACAGTGTAAGTGTGTTAATGGGTCTAAATAATGCGCATCTGCTCCATGTTGACTAATAATGATATCTGGTTGATAATATGCGCAAATATCATCTATTGCACGGTTAAAAACATGTAAATAAGATTCATCTTCCGTAAATGCATCCAATGGAAAATTAAAAGAGTATCCAAATCCTTCTTTAATACCTCGCTCACTTGTTTTACCTGTACCGGGATATAAATATCTTCCTGTTTCATGAAAAGACACTGTGCAGACTCTCGGGTCATCGTAAAAGCAATGTTGAACACCATCACCATGATGTGCATCTGTATCTATATATAATACTTTCCAATCTGTATTGTTGAGGATATATTGGATAGCTATCGCAATATCATTAAAAATACAAAATCCTGCAGCATGATCTGGAAATCCATGATGAAGACCACCACCAAGATTCACTACATGGTCTGTTTCATTTTGGATAAGTAAATCACATGCAGTAATTGTTCCTGAAACTAACAACATTGCAGCATCAAACATTCCTTTAAAGGCAGGTGTATCTGCACTACCAATACCATAGTTTGATGGTAGCTTTATCGATGGGTCGTTGCTTGCTTTCTTGACTGCTTGAATGTAGTCTTCTGTATGAATCAATCGCAACAAGGATTCATCAATGGGTACTGGCATAACAATATCTGAGTCTGAGAGTGTATGATGACATTCCAACAAACTTTTTGTTAATTCGATTCTATGTTGATTAAATGGATGATTTTCATGGAATGTATAGTCTGTAAAGTTGCTAGAATAAATGAATTTTGCATTACATGAACTCATTAGAATCCTCCCTTATTGGATCTATCAGTTCATAATTTGATTGCTTTAGATCATTGATTACAGGTATTGGATTCATTGTTTGTATACGAAATATAAGTTGTTTATATCCTGCTGTTGCTGGTAAAGGATATGTGTAGACAGACACAATTTTGATGTTTCTTTGTGTAAATATGTTACTTATTTCTGTCAATACACCAACTTGATCGGGAACCTTTACTACGATTTGCGTACTAGGTTGAGATGTTCCTGTAAATTGTATAAACGTATATAGCATATCTTTTTCTGTTACCATTCCAACAAGTTTTTGATTTGCTACAACCGGAACACAAGCAAATTCCTTGTCATAAAAAATAGAAGCAACCTCGTCAAAGGACTCATTTGGATGTATTGTAATGACAGGAGAAGTCATTATTTTTGAAATAGGTTCAGAGAATATATTGGCTTGAGTCGATTGCTCTAATGTAGATGGGCTCACGTCGCGAATATCTCTGTCTGATACAATACCAATTACATTATCTTCCTCATTGATAATTGGTATGTGTCTAATATGATGCTTTTTTAATAGGTGTATTGCATTTTGGATAGTATCTTCTTTTTTCATTGTAATGACAGGTTGTTTCATTACGTCTCTCACAAGCATCATCATTCACTCCTCTCATAAAAACAATCGTCACATATTCATGAAGCGTATTTTATCAAATCTTTGTCTATCAGAATCTGAAACATTCTCACCGATACGCACCATTAAACAATTTGCAGGGTGCGCCATAATTTCTGGATCATTAGTAGGCATTGGTCTTAATCCACCTGCATTCATCATTTTTTCCATAATTTTGCGGTAGTCCCACACACTTAATTTCGTTTGGGTAAGATCCCAGTGCCAGTAATATTCAGTTGAAATAATAATATAATTCTCCATAAACGGATCAATCATAGCTAATTCAATTAAAGTAGAGCCTAAATGTAATCCTCTATATTCATTTGCTACTTCAATTGCACCAAGCTCTAATAAATTCTCTTTCTTATATAGTGACCATCGTTCAATTGGATCTGGATGTAAAAAGGTAACATAACCGATAATCGTATTGTTTCTCTCGACAATAAAAATTCTACCTTCTTCTAACTCTGCAATTTCTTTTAGTGCTTCTAATTGTTGGTTTGGTGGGCGAAAAGCACATAAGTCAAAGTGCATTGTCAATTCAGATAAGGTAGATGATGACACAGGTCCTTTGACAATAATTGTTTCCGTTTCTAGTTTTATTGTTTTCATTTGTTCATTTTTTGTATGAATCAATCCTTATATCACCTCTTATGAAAACGTTTTATATAACTAGTATACTATATATTTTCGAATAATAAAAAGGAAGAACTTAGTTGTGATAAGTTCTTCCTTTGAGTAGAGTCTATTTTATTCTTCTGTATTTGATTCCTCCGGCTTAGGGTCTGGCTTCGGTTTTTCTTGCTCAGTAGGTTTCGGTTTTGTTTCTTCTTTCTTCTTTTCTTCTTTCTTCTTTTCTTCTTCTTGTTTCTTTTTCTCTTCTTCTTTTTCTTTCTCGAAATCTCCTACAATTACTTTGTTGGAATTAGATGATTCATTTCCTTCGTAATCGACAGCTTTGACAATGTAGACAGCATTTTGATTTGGAACTGTGAAGCTTGTCTCCATTGTGTTTCCGATACGTTGGAAATTGTCGCTATCTGGATTATTCGAACGATAAATTCGATAACCGACAACATCTGAACTTGATGATTTACTCCAACTTAATTTTTGATCTGTTGCTTTTAGACTTTTTGGTGGTTCAGGACTACCTCCTACATTCTTGAAGGAAGTAGTCATATCTGGGAATTGAATTTTTGACCATGCACCTGAACCATGGAATGGAATTAATTGTTTGATATTCGATAACTTATCATAACCCATTTCTTTTAACCAATCAGGATTGAAAATATATCCGTCACCCTCAGTAAATTCTGAAGGTGTTTTGTCCCCAGCTTGAACGGCATTATCCCCAATCATGACGTAAGATTTCTTAATTAAGCTATTATCTTCTTTAGTTGGTACAAAGTTCGCATTATAAATATCTGAACGCACAAGCCCTAAATCAGAACATTCTTTAGATGGAATTAATCCAGAAGTTGCACAATAACTTCTAGATACAATACCACCAGGACGTTCAAATGCTTGGGATGGTGCCATAATTTCTGGTTTCACTTCAGTTGCAGCATTTACTAATTGTGCCCAGAAGATGTTATTGATTGCACCATGTCCTGTTGATAATTTTTGATTATAATCATATCCCATCCAACTACCTAATGTGACATTTGGATTGGATGCAACAAACCATGAGTCTCGGTAATCATTCGATGTACCTGTTTTACCTGCCCAATCAACACCTTTATTATTAAGGGATGCGCGCGCGGCAGTACCAGTCCCACCAGCTTGTGTTAACACATCACGCATCATATCAATGGTTAGGTAACTTGTTTGAGGACTAAATACTTCTTGTTTCTTCACTTCATGTTGATAAAGTACTTCACCATCTTTTGTTTCGATTTTCTCAATCATATATGCATCAACAAATGTACCACCATTTGCAAATGTTGCGTATGCATTTGTATTTTCTTCAACTGTCACACCATTTAATGTACTACCAAGTGTGAGAGACATATTCTCATAATCACTTGAACCGGCTTCATGTGATAGTGCTTCAAATCCCATTTTCTCTAAAAATAACTTAACTGGATTTTGATCAATTATTTTAGAGTACACTTGCAATGCAGATATGTTATGGGAACGATACAATGCTTCACGTACAGAAACTAAACCATAATATCTATTTGGTACATAGTTACTAGGTTTTGTACTTGTATACCCTCTAATTGGTGTATCTACATCTGCAATAATAGAACCAGGTTGTACGACACCTAATTCCATTGCTGGTGCATATGCAGCAAGAGGTTTCATAGTACTACCATTCGGTCTTCTCGAATTGGTTGCGTGGTTTTTTTGAGAAATAGAAAAGTCTCTACCTCCAACAAAACTTAAGATTTTACCAGTACTATTCTCGATAAGTACACTTCCAACTTGCACTGGTTGATACCCTAATGGTTTTTCTTCACCTGTTTCAGGATCTGTAACCATAATTGGTGTATTTGTACGCTCATTTCTTGCGATTTTATCTTCACCATAATTATTGTATTCTTTTGCTACTTTTTGAAAAACAGTATAAATCGGTTTGTCAATTGTTGAATGAATTCTTAATCCAGCACTAGATAATTCACGTTCTGCTTTTATGTGATATTCCTCTAATAACACTGGACTGTCTTCAAGTTCTTCCAATGTGTATCCGTCATTCTTAGCCAATACTTCCATCAAAATATCTTCTGCACGCTGTTGAATTTCAGTTACTAAATAAGGATACGCTTGATTATCTGAATCGTCGTTTTGTTTGAAATCAGCGACAATATCGTAATTAAATGCTTGATCATATTGTTCCTTGTCTATATAACCAGCTTCATGCATTCTAGATAGTACTGTTTTCATACGATTTAACCCTGGTTCCAATCCTTCTTTTTCTTTGATACCACCACTGTTAAGGAATGGTGTATAATAGGATGGACTTTGAGGTAAACCTGCAATAAAGGCGGATTGTGCTAGATTTAACTCATTTGCAGAAACGCCAAAAATACCTTGTGCAGCTGTTTCTACACCAGCTATATTTTGACCAGATGCATTACGTCCAAATGGCACAATATTTAAATATGCTTCTAGTATTTCATCTTTCTTGAAGAATTGTTCAAGTCTCATTGCCAACAGTATTTCTTTTGCTTTACGTTCAAAAGACACTTCATTTGTTAATATTTGATTCTTAATAATTTGTTGGGTTAATGTACTACCACCAGTTTTTACGGCAGAGTTCGTTACTTCTTGAAATACAGCTCTTAAGATTGCTTTTGGCACAATGCCATTATGTGTATTAAAATATTCATCTTCTGTTGCAATAACAGCATTCTGTAGATCCTTACTTACTTTGTCTAGCGTCGTCTCATCTCTTAATAAATCTGTTCTTACTTCTGCTAAGAATTGATTATCAGCAAAATAGAGTTCAGATGTTTCTTCATAGTTGTATATTGCTTTCGTCATCTCTTCTTTTGTTTGAATTTTTTCGTCAGCTACAAGGGAAGCAAAATAGCCTGCACCAAGTCCACCTGCAAAAAAACCACCAATAATGAAGATACTTAAAAATACTAACGTGATATTCCAAATAATATGATAGCTAATTCTAGCTGATTTTTGAATTGTTTTCTTCTTCCATCTTGTTCGAATAGATTGCCAACAATTACGTAAGAAATCTACAATTTTCATTATATTAAAACCCTCCATTTCCCCAATCAATATTATATCACAACAGTCAAACATTCCATTATGTTCTTAAAAATTTTTATTGCATAATAATTTGAATTATGTTAATAATGTATTAATAACTTTATATTTAACAAACGTAGAACGATTGAAGTAAGGATATGATTCACTGTATAGAGAGCTAGCGGTTGGTGTAAGCTAGTCATAATCATTGATTGAATTACGATCGGGAGTTTTCTTCTAGAATGGAAGACGGTGTAGGTGCATCGTTATTTACTTGAGTGGCAATTTATTTTGCAACAAGGGTGGTACCGCGAGACAGACTCGTCCCTTTTTTATGGGAGGAGTTTTTTGTGTTAAAAAATTTAAAAGGAGTTGCGTTGGATGCATATTTTAGATGATTTAAAAGCAAGAGGATTATTGAATCAAGCAACAGATGAAGATGGGTTACGAAAACATTTAAGTGAGAATACAGTAACATTATACTGTGGATTTGATCCAACAGCAGATAGTTTACACATTGGTCATTTATTGCCTGTGTTAATGTTAAAAAGATTTCAAGAAAGTGGCCATCGTCCTATCGCTTTAATCGGTGGGGGAACTGGATTAATTGGTGATCCAAGTGGCCGTTCGACAGAGAGACAATTAAATAGTGTAGATATTGTAAAAGGATATAGTGACAGTATTAAAGAACAACTTGCGAGCATTCTTCATTTTGATGCATCAGAGAGTGGTGCGGTTGCTCGTAATAATTATGAATGGTTATCATCACTTACTGTCATAGAATTTTTACGTGATATTGGAAAACATTTTGGAATTAATTATATGTTAGGCAAAGATTCCGTTGAATCTCGTTTAGAGAATGGTATTTCATTTACTGAGTTTACGTACATGATTCTTCAATCATTTGATTTTATGAATTTATACGAAAAAGAAAATTGTACATTACAAATTGGTGGTAGTGACCAATGGGGTAATATTACTGCAGGAATGGAACTTATTCGAAGAACGAAAGCAGAAAAGGGCGAAGAAGACGCTAAAGTATTTGGGTTAACTGTCCCGCTAATTACGAAGAGTGATGGAACAAAATTCGGTAAAACAGCTGGTGGCGCTGTATGGCTAGATCCAGAAAAGACAACACCATATGAATTTTATCAATTCTGGATTAATACAGATGATCGTGATGTAATTAGATTCTTGAAGTACTTTACATTCCTTGATTTACAAGAGATTGATGCACTCGAAAAAGAATTAGAAGAAGCACCAGAAAAACGTGTGCCACATCGTCGATTAGCAGAGGAAATGACGACATTAGTACACGGTAAAGAAGCATTAGTTCAAGCACAACGAATTACGGAAGCGTTATTTAGTGGTGATGTAAAAAATTTAAATGCGGCAGAAATTGAGCAGGGCTTTAAAGATGTGCCATCAACTACAATAGAAGATAAAGAAATAGCATTAGTTGACTTATTAGTGACTGCAGGTATTGCAAAATCGAAACGCCAAGCGAGAGAAGATATTGCTAATGGAGCAGTCTATATCAATGGTGATAGAAATCAAGATGTTGCATATCAATTAACAGATGCAGATCGTATAGATAATACATTCACGATTATTCGTAGAGGGAAGAAGAAATATTTCTTAATTCGTTACTAAACACATGTAAAAAAGCGAAATGTACTCTCACATTGTGAGAGTACATTTCGCTTTTATTCTTAATAATCCCCTTTTTGTATCCACCAAAAGCTAACGATCAAACCAAGAATTACAATGAGAAATGGTGCGTAGAAATAAACGAACTGATCCATATTGGTGCCTCCTATTTTGTTTTGCCTTCAAGGTACGCTTTGTTAAATAAGAACAATTTGAATAGTAGAAATAAAGATGGAATGAGTAAACAGAATCCAGCAATAAATGCAATAATTAATGCTGTTGCCATTGCATCACTTGTAAATCCTTCTGTTATAGTCAAGTAAGGATACAATAAATATGGATAATGAGAAACTCCATATGCAAAAAAGGCAATGAAAAATTGTAATGTAAGTACAATAAATGCAAGCCCGTAACTTCTTCTAAGCCATAATAAACGTATCGTTAGAAGAAATAGCAAGAATGAAATAGCAAACATCCACCATAAATCTATCATTCGCTCGTAATGATGAATATTGTGAAGACGTAATTCCACGATAATTCCTGCTGCTGTTAGAATTGCAGGAATTGCCCAGATAAGCGCATATTTTCTCATTAATTCTGTTGCTTCTTCATCTTTCGCTTTAGATGCATACCATGTTAGGAATACTGCAGAAATATAAAGGACACTTGTTAAGCTTAAAATAACAATACTCCATGTTAATGGACTTAGAAATAAGTTTAAATAATCTAACTCTATAGAAGAATTGGTTTGAAGAACAAATCCACCCTCTGATATTGTAAGTACAATAGATAAGGAAGCTGGGATGAATAACCCAGAGAAGCCATATAAGTATGTCCACATATTACTTTTTAGTGACCCGTAAGTTGTAAAAGCATAATAAGAACCTCTTATAGCAAGCAAAATAATTGCAATACTTGCAGGCACGAGTAAAATGGTACCATAATAATATGCAGTACTAGGGAAGAAACCAACAATGCCAACAAAGAAGAATACTAAAAATACATTCGTTACTTCCCAAACTGGAGATAAATAGCGTTTAATGATATTGCTAATAATATGTTCTTTCTTTACAAGCACACTATACGCTTGAAAGAAGCCTGCACCGAAATCGATGGATGCAACAATGATATATCCAAATAAGAAACACCACAATACCGAAATACCAATTAGCTCATGAGACATATCATCCACCACCTTTAACATCTTGAAGTTCTTTTTCTACTGGATTTCTTTTGAACATTCTTATTAGTACAATCATACTTGCAATTCCTAATACGATATATAAAGCGATGAATAAATATAACATCACATCAACATGGTTACTTGTTGTTGCAGCATCTTTCGTTCGGAGTATTCCTCGTAATATCCATGGTTGTCTACCAACTTCAGCTAACCACCAACCAGCTTCAATTGCGATGATACACAACGGTCCAGTTAATACAAGCAAGGTAAGGAACCACTTATTGTGAATAAAGGTTCGTCTCAGGAAGTTAGCAACTACATATATTAATCCAATAAATGTAACCCCCATACCGATAATGACCATAATATTAAACAAATAATGAATATATAAAGGAGGGATGTCCTCTTCATTGTATTGATCTAACCCAATTACTTCAGCATTTGGATTTCCGTGTGCTAAAATACTTAAGGCATATGGCAATTTGATGGAATACTGAATATCATTCTCTTCATCTAATATGCCAAACAGAACTAGAGGTGCACCTTCTTCCGTGTGAAAGTGCCATTCCATTGCAGCTAACTTCTCCGGTTGATATGCAGCTAAGAATTTTCCAGAGAAATCACCAATAATTGCCGCTGCAATCGAGAAGACTAATCCAATTTTTACTGTTAAGAGCAATGCTTTTTTGTGATAAATATGATTCGAGCCTTTCATCATTCTAAATGCTGCAATAGATGCTAAAATAAATGCGGAGGTCATATAGGCTGTCGCTAGCACATGTGCCACTTTTGTAGGCATTGCTGGATTGAACATTGCAATTAATGGTTCGACATTAATTAGATTACCATTTTCTAATTCAAATCCTTGTGGTGTGTTCATAAATGCATTTACCATTGTGATAAAAACAGCAGAAAAGGATGCTCCGATTGCAACAGGAATGAGTAAAAGCATATGTTTTCGTTGATTCTCAAATCGATCCCATGTATATAAGTAAATCCCAAGAAAAATCGCTTCAAAGAAAAATGCAAATGTCTCCATAAATAGTGGTAGAGCAATCACGTTCCCTGCTAACTCCATAAATGTAGGCCATAGTAGATTTAATTGAAGTCCAATGGCGGTTCCTGTTACAACGCCAACTGCTACTGTAATAATAAATCCTCGTGTCCATCGTCTAGCTAATAATATGTAATGTTCATCTTGTTTCTTGATTCCTAGCCATTGCGCCATAAATATTAATAATGGCACACCTACACCTATTGTTGCATAGATGATATGGAAGGTAAGGGTAAGTTCTGTTAACATTCGACTAAATAAGACGGAGTCATAATGTTCCATTGTTTCATCTCCATTTAAATAAATATTCTTCTAAATATAGATAATCCTAAAAGAAAAACAACAATGACAATTAATATAAATAATCGTTTCTCATGTTTTTTATACATATAGTCGCCTACCTTAAGTTGATAAAAAATACTTTTCTATTTTCAACTAAAGCCTTTTTTTTATACGCAAAACGCATGGTTTTATACATAAAATTGCTATTCTTGCTTAAATCGATTACAATATTTTTTATGTGTCTTGGATATTTTGCTGAAAAATCGGGTATACGATGAACAAAAGGAGAGTGGGCAACATGAAGAGTGTAGAAGATTTTTTGGGAAAAATCATTGACTTTGGAAATATGGTGCTATGGGATTACATACTCATTTATTTATTACTTGCAGTAGGTTTATATTTCACATTTCGATCTCGATTTGTACAATTTAGATTGTTTGGTGAGATGTTTAAAGTAATTAGTGAAGAGGCGGTAGAGCAAAGTGGAAAGCGTGGAACAAATGCCTTTCAAGCTTTTAGTATCACTATTGCTTCAAGAGTAGGGACAGGAAATTTAGCAGGTGTTGCATTAGCTGTTGCAATTGGTGGACCTGGTGCAATTTTCTGGATGTGGGTGGTTGCATTAATCGGTATGGCAACAGCATTTATTGAAAGTTCATTAGCTCAAGTATATAAAGTACCAGATAAAGAAGGATTTCGTGGTGGTCCAGCATATTATATGGAGAAGGCGCTTGGACAGAAATGGTTAGGTGTATTTTTCTCGGTATTAATTACAATCACATTTGGATTTGTATTTAATGCCGTACAATCTAACACGATTTCGCAAGCGGTAGATCAAGCATTTAATATTGACCCAATGTGGACAGGTATAGCATTAGTTGTCTTATCTGGACTTGTTATATTCGGAGGAATTAAGCGAATTGCAAACGTTGCAGGTGTCATTGTACCAATCATGTCATTAATTTATTTACTTGTAGGTTTATATGTTGTGATTACGAATTTTACTGCAATACCTGATGTGTTTATGCTAATTATAAGAAATGCATTTGGTTTAGAAGAAGTATTTGGTGGTGGAGCAGGTGCAGCGATGATGTATGGTGTACGTCGTGGGCTTTTCTCCAATGAAGCTGGTATGGGTAGTGCGCCGAATGCTGCTGCGACAGCAGGTGTGAATCACCCTGTTAAACAAGGACTTGTACAATCATTAGCGGTATTTTTTGATACGATTGTTATCTGTAGTGTAACTGCTTTTATCGTTATTTTATATGATAATTTTTACCAAGCTTCTGAAGATGGTATACAGTTAACACAAGTAGCATTAAGTCACCATGTTGGTGAATGGGCATCTATCTTCTTAGCAATTGTTATTTTCTTCTTTGCATTTAGCTCGATTGTAGGAAATTATTATTATGGCGAAACAAATGTGAGCTTCTTAAATCATAGTAAACAATGGTTAACTTTATATCGTATTTTCGTTTTAGGAATGGTTATGTTCGGTGCATTGGCTAAAATCCAATTAGTATGGAACATGGCAGATCTATTTATGGCATTAATGGCAATTGTCAACTTAATTGCAATTGTTTTATTAAGTAAAATATCTATCCAAGTATTACAAGACTACACAAAACAGAAAAAAGAAGGAAAAGACCCGATATTCCACTATAAAAATATTACAGGATTAAAAAATATTTCATGGTGGGGAGCACAAAACGAGAAAAAATAGTAAATTTTATCTAAATAAATAAGATTTTTAACTGATGTGCATCCTAAAAGTTAGACGAACTAATTCTAACTTTTGGGGTGTTTTTTTGGAGTCATATTTGATAAAGGATTTAAGCAAAATGTGGATAACACTTCAATTACAACTTCATTATTTATAGTCGGCTTTGATTAAAATTTATTAGATGGTAATTAGTTCTATCTTGTGGTAAAATATTCAAGTATATTATGAGGAGGATATTGAATGAAGAAAATTATATTAATAGTCGCATTAATCTGTATGTTTGTCTTAACAGCTTGTGGAAATGATACGGATGAAAAGAAAGTAGATGAAAATACATCTACAGAGACAGATTCAGCAAATGGTTCAGAGCAAAATGTAGAAGTAGATAAGAATCTATTAAGTGTAGAAGTAACGATACCAGCTTCTATGGTCGAGTCTACAGAAGATACCCTTGCTGCAGCGGAAGAAGAAGGACTAAAAGTAACAGAAAATGAAGATGGTAGCTTAACATACAAAATGTCAAAGGCTAAACATAAGGAACTTCTAAGTGAAATTGGTTCACAAATAGATCAATCTATAGAAGAATATAAAACAAGTGGTGACTTTGTTTCTATTCAAGATGTTGTGGCAAACAAGGACTATTCTGAATTTACTGTTGTTGTGAATGAAGCCGATTATGAGAACAGTATGGATGGTTTTATCGTGTTAGGATTAGGGGTTAGTGGTATGATGTACCAATTATATGATGGGAAATCAGCAGACAATTATAATGTTGAAATTAATGTAGAGAATGAAAATGGAGAAGTGTTAAGCACTGTAAACTATCCAGAGGCATTAGAAGAATTAGAAAATATGGAAGTAGAATGAGTGAAAACCCTGAAAACTTGTAGTGATAAGTTTTCAGGGTTTTTTGTAATTATATACATGTGACAATTTTGATTAGGAAACTCCGTTTATGCTGCTTTCTCATTAGCAATCGTTGTTTTTTTGGTTTTCAAGAAGAGTGAAAATACTAATCCAACAATGGAAAGAATCGTTGCAACCCAAAAAACTGTTTGATACCCACTAATAGCAGCATCTCCTGCTACTTGTGCCATTGCTTCTTGTTCAGATAAGCCTGCAATATCTGATTGATTTGGTTGATAATTGCTCGCGGTTGTTGTCATTAACGTAATTAATATAGCTGTACCGATAGAAGCAGATACTTGTTGCATCGTATTAGCCATAGCCGTACCGTGTGAATGCAATTCCATTGGTAATTGATTTAATCCAGCAGTCATTACTGGCATCATAACAAGTGATAATCCAAACATACGAATGGCATAGATGATCACAAGGTAGTTAAATGCTGTGTCTAGTGCAAGGTTCGTAAACAGAAATGTTGTAATTGTAACTATTGTAAGTCCACTTGCAGCTAACCATTTCGCACCAAACTTATCAAACAACATACCTGTAATTGGTGACATAATCCCCATCACAATAGCACCTGGAAGTAGCATGAGACCAGAGTCTAATGGAGAGAAATCTCTAGTGTTTTGCATATACAGTGGTAAGATCGTCTCAGCACCAATTAACGCCATTAATACAATCATCGTGATGACTAATGATAATGAATAGACAGGATATTTAAAAACGCGAAATTCAAGCATTGGTTTTTTAATTTTTAGTTGACGAATGATAAACAGAGTTAAAATAATCGCACCACTAATAATAAATGTTAATCCAGTAGTACTTATACCGCCAGACGCCTCACCTGGACCGTGTCCTCCAACCGTTGAAAATCCGTATAGTAAGCCACCAAAACCGAATGATGACAATAAGATGGATAGTATATCAATTTTAGGAAAGGTTTGATTTGTAACATTTTTAACATAAATAAATGCAACAATAATTGCGATGATGACGATTGGCAATACGACATAAAATAGTCCTCTCCATGAGGTGAATTCAAGCAACCATCCAGATAATGTTGGGCCAATTGCAGGAGCAAAGGAGATAACAATCCCTGCCATTCCCATTGCTGCACCACGCTTTTCGATAGGGAAGATAGCTAACATAACGGTCATCATTAGTGGAAGCATAATCCCAGATCCTGATGCTTGGATTATACGTGCTATAAGTAATAATTCAAAGCTATGTGATATAGAAGCAATGAATGTACCTAATGCAAATATGCTTAATGCAGTAATAAATAATTGTCTTGTCGTAAAACGTTCAATAAGAAAAGCTGAAATAGGAATCATAATCCCATTTGTAAGTAAGAATGCGGTAGTTAGCCATTGTACTTGTGTTTCTAAAATACCAAAATCATCCATAATACTAGGTAATGCTGTTGCAAGTAATGTTTCATTTAATAGACCAACAAAAGCCCCAATTAACATAACTGCAACCATAGGTATTCGCTTCACATTTTCTAAATTCGTTTGTTGATTCATCAATTTTCCCCCTGTTGTAGCAATTGTTCTAATTGCCATATTATTATTTGTAATTCTTTTTTTTGTTTTAGAAAATATAACAATGCCTCTAATAAAGGAACATTGATACTCTCTTTATTCCATTCAGTCTCTATAAGCAAAAGTACTTCATTATACTTCGATTGCTCAGATTTGTCTTGAATGTTGTGCATCATTTGCTTCAAATCCTGAATCAGTTGTGTCTTATTTTTTGGATGGTTGTGAGCAAGTAAAGGTTCTCTTTCTTCAATATGCTGGATAATAGAGTGTATATGATGACTAACCCAATCAGCAATCGATGCAGGAGAAATTTGCAGTTTCCGATGAATAACAATCTGAATAATATACTCACGCATCATACCTTCTAATAACAGAACTAAATCTGATAGATACTTTTCCAACTTTTCACCATATATATGGAAAAAGATACGGTAGTGATTATTGATCGTTGCTTCATGAATTCTTTCCATACGATCGGTAATTGCACCATTCGAATTAGGTGGGAATTCTCTGAAAAGCACATAGAAAAAAGACTGGTTTTCCATCCATGCTTCGACTTCTAACTCAATATAGTTAGCTAGTGAATGTATGGAATTTGATTCATTCCAATCAAATTCATTTGTGCGTTGTGTAATTTTATGGTAATATTCATCAATTAAATCGAGCATTAACGCTTGCTTCGATTTGAAATAGTTATAAAAACCGCCTTTTGAGATATTAGCACCATCAGCAATTTCTTGTATAGAAGTTTCATTAAATCCTTTTTCAGCGAATAAATTTAAGGCGATTTGAGTGATTTCTGTTTTCTTAGACAACAAAGAGCCTCCTTATTTTGACTAATCGGTATGGTTTTCTGACTAATTGGTCACTCGGCTATATTATAGGATATATAAACTAATGTCAATCAATAGGATTTTCGTATTATGGAGTTATTTAAAGGGATAATATTTTGAGTTTTTTGGATGTATAAACAGACGAGAATAGTAGCAAGGTTTGGAGGTGTTGATATTAAAATAGTTTATCCTCGATTATGTGGAGAAATTGAAACTGAGTTTGAAGATTGTGTTAGATGTGAATGTGGTGTGCATATAAAAAATAATGCAGGGATTTGAATTATATTAATAAAAAAATCATTTTGTAGACAAAAGTGGTGATGAAAATTAAATGATATAACATTTAAAAGTTTATTTTTTTCAAGATTATGTGTATTTAATCTAGTAAAGTGTAACTATGTAATATAGAAGTTTCTTTTACGTGTGGCTTGTTTGTGAAGAACAGATCTTTTTAAATATTATTTCAATTTGAATACACTGCTTGTAATAATATTTTAGATTTAAGAAAATAAAGCCCCATAGAATGTTGTTATAGCAACATTCTATGGGGTTACTTTCATTAATCTGCAAACTATATAGATTAACGAGAGTAGAACTCAACAATAAGTGCTTCGTTGATTTCAGCTGGTAATTCAGAACGCTCTGGTAAGCGAGTGTAAGTACCTTCTAATTTATCTGCATCGAAAGATACGTAGTCAGGTGTGAAGTTGTTAACCTCTACAGCCTCTTTAATAATATCAAGGTTAAGAGATTTTTCACGAACACCAATTACTTGACCAGGTTTTACTTCGTATGAAGGAATATCTACACGACTTCCATCAACAGTAATGTGACCATGGTTTACTAATTGACGAGCTTGACGACGAGTACGAGCAAGACCAAGACGGTAAACTAAGTTATCTAAGCGAGATTCAAGAAGAATCATGAAGTTCTCACCATGGATACCTTTGATTTTGCTAGCTCTGTTGAATAAGTTACGGAATTGACGTTCGTTTACTCCGTACATGAAACGTAATTTTTGTTTTTCTTGTAACTGTAAACCATATTCAGATAGTTTACGACGTTGATTAGGTCCGTGTTGACCTGGTGCGTAAGGGCGTTTGTCTAACTCCTTACCAGTACCTGTTAATGAGATACCAAGACGACGAGACTTTTTCCATACAGATCCTGTATAGCGAGCCATAGTGCATCTTCTCCTTTATATATTAGATTTGCATAAATAAGACAGTGTGTTCCAATATCGTCAGCCATTTTATTTTCATGTATCTTCGCCCTAGTAGCAGAGAGTTACGCGATACACCTTATTAAAATAAGGAATAAAATGGTCAGCCGGCGGTTCACATAGGCTACCTTTTTTACACAAACTCCATTATATGATTTTCCTAGAACGAAGTCAAGAGAATTAAATGAATTTCTCCAGTGTCGCAACAAATTCTTCTAAATATTTTTTATCGATTTCATCAAAGCGATATGTGCTAGGACTATCAATATCTAATACACCAAAAATACGACCGTCTTTTCTTATTGGTACGACAATTTCTGACTGACTAGCAGCGTCACAAGCAATATGTCCTGGGAATTGATTGACGTCCATGACAAGTTGTGTAGTTTCTTCACTTACTGCAGTTCCACATACACCTTTACCAATTTTAATTCGTACACATGCAGGAAGTCCTTGGAATGGCCCAAGTACAAGCTCTTCCTCTTTTAATAAATAAAAACCTACCCAATTCACATTATCTAAAAATTGATTGAGAAGTGCAGATGCGTTGGATAGATTTGCAATAATATCTGTCTCTCCATCTAGTAATGCATCCAATTGTTTAATAACAAGCGGATAATCTTTTTCTTTATCACCATTATAGTGACTAACGTTAAACATTTGTAGTCCCCTCTCTATGTTGTTGTATTTTATCGAAAGATTGTATCTATCGTATAATATCTTTAAAAATGTGACAAATTTCAGCAACTTTTGAATCACTTTTTTGCATTTATTTCAAGTATTGCAAAAAGAAATTAGATAAATATTAAAAATCTTGGCAAAAACAGTGCTAAACATGATATTATAACTTTACATACAAAAGTCGCAATTATTTTCATAAAATGACAATAGATAGTGGTGTTTAGTGGGAGGAAATGAAAATGGAATTTGTGATCGGTGGAATATTACTCATCATTGCACTAATGATTGTTGGGCTTATTCTGAGAAGAAAAATATATGATGAAGTAGATCGACTCGAAGAATGGAAAATGAGCATCATGAGTCGTAATGTGACAGCAGAACTAGGAAAAATAAAACAATTAAATTTATTAGGTGAAACGCAAGATAAGTTCGAATCATGGAAAGATGCGTGGGATGAGATTGTTGCACAAGTATTACCAGATATGGAAGAGGACTTATTAGATGTTGAAGAACTTGCGAATCGATTTAATATTCCTCAAGCAAAGAAAAGATTACAGTTAATTGAGCAATCGTTACAAGAGATTGACCACAAAATTGACCAACTATTAGAAGATGTGGATCGATTATTAGATTCTGAAAAACATACAAAAGAACAGGTAGAATTGTTAGCACCTGACATTAAAGAACTAAAAAAATATCTATTACATAATCGCGTACAATTCGGAAAAGCTGAATTATTTTTTGAATCAAAATTAACACAGCTTGAAAAGAAGTTAGATTCGTATCATGAATTAGAGGATGGTGGCAATTATATTGCTGCACAAACGATGGTAGAAGAAGTGAAACAGACATTTGCTGAATTGGAAAACAAGATATCTGTATTTCCTGAACTCTATCGTAAGTCTAACAAAATGTTACCTGAACAAATGAATGAACTATTACGTGAAATGAAAATGATGGCAGAAGAAGGGTTACGTGTAGAACAATTTGGTTTTGAGAAAGAATTAAGACAATACGATAAAGTACTAAAGCAAACAATTATTAACTTAGAACAAGGTGAGTTAATAGATGTAGATGAAACATTAGTGCAAATGGAAGAACGTTTAAATGAAATGGTATTAATGTTAGAAAAAGAAGAGAAGTCAAAATCCATTGTAGAAAATGAATTTCCAAAGTTAAAAGTAAAAGTAGAAGAATTAAAAGAAGCATATATTGTTTTGAAACAAGAAATTGCCGAATTACAGGAAACGTATTATATTGAGTCACCAGATTTAGAACTGTTTTTAAGTATTGAAAAATGGCTTGAAAAAATACAAAATCAATTTGAACAAATGGAAAAGGATTACGAAGAAAAGGCAACTCACCATGTTGATTTGAAAGACAGAATTGACGGTATAAGAGAAGAAATGGAAGAATTAGAAAAGGCACAAGTGGAATTCTACGAAAAAATTAAAGACTTACGTAAAGATGAGATAGAAGCAAAAGAAAAAATTGGACGATTAAAACGACAATTGGTTGCAACAAATAAAAAATTAATGAAAAGTAACATTCCAGGAATTCCATCAACCATTCTAAATTTGTTGGAAGAATCTACGGATAAATGTGAAGTCGTACTGAAGAATTTGTACAAACACCCATTAGATATGGGGAGAGTACAACATAGTTTAGATGAAGCATATAAGGCAGTTTCACATTTCACAGAACAAACAGAGATGTTATTAGATCAGGCTCGTTTAGTTGAAGTGGCAATCCAATATGGGAATCGTTATCGTACGACACACCCCGAAATTAATGGATCATTGATTGAAGCAGAAAAGCTTTTCCGTGATTATAAATATGAAAAAGCATTAGAGGTATGTGTGAAAGGTTTAGAAGAAGTGAATCCATATGCGATGAAGAAAATTGAACAATTGGATGAACACTATCAACAAATGTTAAGTTAAAGGAGTACTGACATCATGAAATGGCTTATATCGATACTATGTGTTTTTACTATTGCTATATGGGGTACAATTATTTGGACATATGCTGGCGTGAAGGCAACAGATGTAACTGTTGCATCCCATCACTACAATATAAATAGTGAATTAAATAAAAAAGTAAGAGTATTCAATTACTTTGATACGATAGAATCGAAACAATATGCAAATCACTCACAAGATGGAAGTAAAGAAGAGGAGAGACAACAAGATAAACTAACTACTTCCCTAGAGCAACATATAGGATATATCAATCCAAATCGAGCATTATCCATCGATGTGGTATTAGAAGCATTAAATATTCAAACACAGTAAAAAAACGCAGAGAGTACTCTGTGTTTTTTTACGTTAGCAACGATAAGCGCAACAACAACTAAAAAGTTATTTAAAGCTTTTACGAAATGTGTTACGATATTTCAATGAATAAGTATGAGGATAGCGATAGAAAATTAAAAGAGGGGTAACATGATATATTTAGACAATAGTGCAACAACAAAACCTAATGAAGAAGTAATGAAAAGTTTTCATACTGCTGCTACACACTATTTTGGTAATCCATCATCTTTGCATGGATTAGGTATGGAAGCTGAACGATTACTTAGAAAAGCAAGGGAGCAAATTGCAGAACTTCTTCAAATCAATCCAGATGAGGTTGTTTTTACATCTGGCGGAACAGAAGGGAATAACTTAGCAATTAAAGGGATTGCGCTTCAACATCAACATCGAGGCAGACATATTATAGCGTCATCTGTAGAACATCCTTCTGTAATAGAATCATTAGAAGCGTTAAAACAATTAGGTTTTCATATCACATATATTCCAGTAGATGAAAACGGAAGAGTAAATCCAAATGATGTGAAAAAAGAAATAACAGATGATACGATATTGGTGTCAGTAATGCATGTGAATAATGAGATTGGTACAATTCAACCAATAGAAGAAATCGGAGCATTGCTTCACAATTATCCAAAAATCTTTTTTCATGTAGATGCTGTACAGAGTATCGGGAAAGTACCGATTTCGATTCGAAAAGCAAATATAGACTTATGTACCATTTCCGGTCATAAAATCCACGGCTTAAAAGGTACAGGTATATTATATGTAAAAAAGGGTATTCGACTTTTTTCTTTAGCGCATGGTGGAGGTCAGGAAGCAAACATTCGGTCAGGTACAGAGAATGTTCCAGGTATCGTAGCACTAGCAAAAGCATTACGAATTACATTAGCTAAGGAAAATGATACGAAGCGTATAGAACAACTTAAAATCTATATCATGGATGAACTAAAAAAGATTCATTATGTAAAGATAAATACACCAGAGACAAGTAGCGCACCACATATTGTGCATTTTTCTTTACCTGGCTTCAAACCAGAAGTTGTCATTCATGCATTAGAAGAAGCAAAAATTTATATTTCAACAAAATCAGCTTGCTCTTCAAAGAAATCCGATATCAGTAGTGTGTTAGAAGCTTGTGGAAAAAGCCAAGCTATTGCTAGTTCTGGATTGCGAGTAAGTATGTCCTTCAATACAACGAAAGAAGAAATCGATGGATTCCTTCACACATTAAACATAGTTATAAATAAATTAGCAAAAGTAATGAGGTAGATAAAGATGAATTATGATCATATTGTAATAAGGTATGGGGAATTGTCATTAAAGGGTCGAAATAGAAAGCTATTCACAACTCCATTACACAAAACTGTTATCAGAGCAATAAAGGACTTCCCTAATGCAAGAGTACAGAAAAAAAGAGACCGTATGTACATCGAATTAAATGGGGAAAATCCTGAGCCGATATTAGAAAGATGTAAAGATATATTTGGTATCCAAAGCTTAAGCTTAGCTATAAAAGCGGATAATGATGTAGAAAAAATTAAGGATAGTGCACTTACATTATTAAAAAAATCAAATCCTACTACATTCAAAATTACAACAAAACGATCAAATAAAGAGTTCCCGTTAGACTCACAACAAATGAATCAAGTGCTTGGAGGGCATTTACTTGTTCATACAGAGAATATTACAGTAGACGTTCACAATCCAGACTTAGAAATCACAGTGGATATAAGAGAAAAGGCGACATATTTAACATCCGAAAAAGTTCTTGGTGCTGGTGGATTACCTGTAGGTTCAGCAGGGAAGACATTATTGTTGTTGTCCGGAGGAATTGATAGCCCTGTTGCAGGTTATTTAGCGATGAAACGTGGTATTGAGTTAGAAGCCATTCATTTTCATTCACCACCATATACTAGTGAAAGAGCAAAAGAAAAAGTATTAGATTTAGCAGAGAGACTTGCTTATTATGGCACGAGTATGAAAGTACACATCATCCCTTTTACTGCTTTACAGCAAAAAATTCATCGTGAAATACCTCATGGTTATTCCATGACAGTAATGCGTCGGATGATGATGAGAATAAGTGAAGAAGTAGCAAAAAAAGAAGAGATTTTATCATTAACAACAGGAGAGAGTCTTGGACAAGTAGCTAGTCAAACAATGGAGAGTATGCATGCAATTAATGCTGTTACAAATTATCCTGTTATTAGACCATTAGTAACAATGGACAAAGATGAGATTATAAGGATTTCTGAACGAATTAATATGTATGATATATCGATACGTCCATATGAGGATTGTTGTACAGTATTTGTTCCGAAATCACCAAAGACAAAACCAAGACTTGAAAAAGTTGAGCAATTTGAAAGTGCTGTTGAATTTGAACAAGATATAGAAGAAATCCTAGCAAATATCGAAACCATTCATATTACACCGCAAATGAAACAAAAAGATGAGATGGAAGACTTGCTATAATCATTGGTTAAATTAACAACAACTACCAAAGTTTTTGATGCATGATTCCTCCCTACTTGGCGCAAGATACTATTGTACCAAGAGGAGGTGAATATCATGGCGAATAACAATAGCTCAAATCAATTAGTAGTTCCTGGAGTAAGTCAAGCATTAGATCAAATGAAATATGAGATCGCACAAGAATTTGGCGTAAGTTTAGGTGCTGATACTACTTCTCGTGCAAATGGTTCAGTTGGTGGAGAAATCACAAAACGTTTAGTACAAATGGCTGAACAACAATTAAATGGAACACAAGCAAATCAATAATTTAGAAATATAAAAAGGGTAGTGCGATGTGCACTATCCTTTTCAATATGTATGCTTTCTGTTATCGTTAGTGCTAATACAATAAAGTGTGTATGGAGTGGGATGAAATGAGTACATTATGGTATGGTGGAAAAATTTATACGATGACAGAAGAGAATGATATCGTTGAAGCGGTCGTAACAGACAATGGAAAGATAATAGATCTAGGTAATAAAGAAACACTGATACATATGTATAAAGATAAAATCACTAAATGGGAAGATTTAAATGGAAGCGTCATGTATCCTGGTTTTGTAGATAGTCATTTGCATATCATTGGCCATGGAGAGAAATTGATGCATATAGACCTCTCGCAGATGCAATCAAAAGAAGAAGTGTTAGAAAAAGTAGCAGAAAGAGCAACAGAACTCGATATGGATGAATGGCTCATTGCAGAAGGATGGAACGAAAATCAATGGGACGAGAAAGAAATTATTCATAGAAAAGAACTCGATAGTGTTTGTAAAGACAATCCAGTTATGTTAACAAGAATTTGTCGACATGCAGTAATTGTTAACTCGAAAGCATTACAATTAGCTCATATATGTAAAGATACGGAAAATCCTCAAGGAGGAAAGATTATTAAAGATGACAGTGGTGAACCAACTGGTTATTTATTAGATCAAGCACAAGAACTAATCAAGAATGTCATTCCTCCAATATCTGACCAGTTATTGCGTAAGACAACAGAACGTGCGATACAAGATTTATTATCAAAAGGATTAGTAGGCGGACATACAGAAGATTTAGCTTATTATGATGGATTTGCTCGGACATTACAGGCATACCAATCTATATTGCCGAGTACATTTCTATTTCGTGCACATTTATTAGTTCATCACGAAGTTTTTCAAGAAATGATTCAATCAGGCTATGTGTATGGAGATGGTGGAGAATATACCGAATTAGGTGCGATGAAAATATTCTCAGATGGTGCACTTGGTGGGCGAACGGCATGGTTAAGTGAAGCATACGAGGATGATTCTAATAATAAAGGGATTCCTATTCATCATCAAGATGATTTAGAAAAGTTAATTATACAAGCACGTAAACAAAATCATCCGATTGCTATTCATGCAATTGGGGATAAAGCTTCAGAAGTTGTAGCTAAATTAATCAAGAAGTATCCATTAACAAATGGATTGCGTGATCGAATTATTCACGCACAAGTAACCAATCCAGATGTCATACAATTACTGAAAGAAATAGATGTTGTTTTAGATATTCAACCAACATTTGTCGCATCGGATTTTCCTTGGGTAATAGAAAGAATTGGTGAATCGAGAGCAAAGCAAGCATATGCTTGGAAAACATTTTTAGAAAATGGGATTCACTGCGCTGCAGGATCTGATGCACCAATTGAGGAGGTTCATCCGTTATTGGGTATCGACGCATTTGTCAATCGCGTTTCTTCCATAGACAATCAAACATATTATCCAGAACAATGTCTATCTGTTTATGAAGCTGTGTCGTTATATACAAAAGGAAGTGCCTATGTCATTGGTCATGAGCATGATAGAGGAATGATAGCAAAAGGTTATGTAGCTGATTTTACTCTACTTGCTGAAGACTTATTTGCTATTGACCCGATTCACATAAAGGATGTACAAGTAGTAGGGACAATTGTGAATGAACAGTGGATGTATAAAAGACAAGAAAGTTAATTATATATAAGTATTTTAGAAAAAAATGAACTTGAGTCAGAAGGATTTTTTTACGTGTTTAAGGGGAGTGTAATGTGATTTTGAGATTTTATATGTGCTTAGCAACCACTCCGGCTTGTCCGTTTTTCCTTTCCGTGGGTTTTTCCCCTAAGCTAACTTTTTTTAGCAAAGGTCTCTAAAAAAGTGGATCTTAGTGGAAAAACATCCCATGGGAGTGAAAACGGACACCTGCGCTTTTTGATACTCTACAATTAAAGTAATCATCAAAATTTCATTTCTGCTATGATTTGGTCTTTAGATTACGTATGATAAGAAAGAAACAATCTACTATCTGTAATAAACCAAAATATAAGCACTTGTAAACATTATAGAACTTCACTTAGCGAAGGCGCACACTCCCACTGCTATGGAAAGGGGAGTGGGCAAGCCGGAGCGGGTTATACGCACATAATTCATTTCATAATCAATAATTAGAGTCGTTTCGTATCATATCATCCTTTCATTATGAAACAATAAATATGGCATCTTTTGTTTTTTTGTGTTAAGGACAATATTGATGTTCCTTTCTGCTTTCAATTTTCTATAGAAATGTACGTTTTACACGGTCCCAGAAGGAATTGTTTTTTAGTTTTACTGTTTTTACTCGTTTGTCACTCAATTGAATTGTGACTGTTTTGATGTTGCGGATAGAATATGCTTCATTGTCCAAACCGATAATCGGATAGTCATTACCATCTTGAATCACTTCGATACGTAGTGTTCTATCTTGATTTAGAACAAAAGACGAGCCGAGTGTACGATAGTGGTTGTTATTTAATGAAGCGAGTTCTGTCACCTGAAAACATGGGATCTTTGGATCAATGACAGACCCAGTTGTTGATTTATTATAACCAGTACTTCCTGTAGGAGTAGCTACAATAAGGCCATCTCCACGGAATCGTTCGAAATGATTATCATCTATGTATACATCCATAACAATTGTTTTAATAATCGCTGAACGAATAGTTGCTTCATTTAAACAATGAAAAGTAGACTCACCATTAATTGTTACATCAATGACAGGAAAACGTCGAACTTCAATTTGATCATCTTTCATTGCATGAATCATATCAACATATCGATCTAATTGAAAATCACAATATAATCCAGCTTCATTCTCTTGTGTGATTCCGACATACAAACAATCTTGTCTAAAATTAGTGTGGCGAACAGCTTGCAAAAATTCACCATCACCACCAACACTTATGATGATATTTGCCTTGTTAAAATCATCTACAATGTTAAAACCACTTTTTTTCACTGTTTCAAATAATGCGGATAACTTTTCCTCTAGTTCTTCACTTTTAGCGTGATAAAAATATAGATTCTTGCGTTTTTCCATTATGTAAGCACCTCCATTTGTTCATTGTATCATCATTTTATCATGTATTATTCATTGTTCCTATTCTAAAGTATGGCTTATTTGATTAATGTTATCAAAAATTGTATAGACTATTAACGTATTTATTGGAATAAATGAACGTTATAAAAAGGCTACACCATAATAAAGGTGGTGACAGACATGATTGTCCTTACGTTAGCAATTCTTCTCTTACTTATACTGCTAGTAGCCATTTTAATTATTTCTTTCGCCAGATTTTATTGTTGGTTAAATTGGAATATTAATAAAGATTCACAACAAGTAGAAATGACGATTCGAGTGATCGGATTCAAAATATATCAGAACAGTATCCATCTTTTAGACGATAAGGAAGATACGTCTTCTGACAGTAATCTTAGCAAAAAAAATATCAAGCTTCTGATGCATTTTTTTATGAATGAAGTAAGAACAGAGAAATTACAAGCAGATATTGTGATAGGAGCAGAAGAACCTGATGTTACTGCTATATGGTATGGAATTATACAGTCTATTGTTGAAATAATAAAAAGCCGACAATCTAATAACGCAACAATCGATTGTCAAGTTGCTGCGAATTTTGAAGAAAATATATTGGAAGCAAATGGTGTATGTATTTTTTCTTGGAAATTGCGAAAGACTATACATGTCTTTAAACAATGGAAAAAGAAAGGAGAGAAATAAATGGAAGAAAATGTTCATCCACTAGAAGGATTTATGTCATTAACAATGGAGAATCTCAGACAAATGATTGAGGTAGATACGGCAATTGGGAAGCCGATAGATGCACCAGATGGGAGTGTGATTATTCCTCTATCCAAAGTGAAATTTGGATTTGCGGCCGGAGGAAGCGAATTTTTAGGAAAGGAACAGAAATCACAAGATCAAGGGTCTGATATGATTATTCCATTTGGTGGGGGAAGTGGTGGGGGTGTATCCATTACGCCCACAGCATTCTTAGTTGCAAATAAGTCAGGGGTCGAACTCATTACATTAAATGAGTCCACACATGTGTATGAGAAAATGTTAGAGAAAGGTCCACAATTTATTGATCAAATTATGGGTCTTCTAAAACATGAAAAAGATAAAAATCAACATGATGAAAAAAAGTAATGAATACAAACGAGTAGACAGAACAATCCACTGCCTTCATAATATAATAGGCAGTGGATTTGTTGTATGTTAGGATGAAGTGTAAAGAGCAACAAATACTTGTGAAGTGAAAGCAATGGAACAAAGAGTGGGGGAGAATAATGAGTTATCAAATAGAAGAAGTATTTAAACAATTAGACGAAGTAACACATTTAATAGAAGAAAGATTAGACATCACTTATTTAGAAGGTCTTATAGAAGTACTCCAATTTTTAAATGATGGTAGCAACTCGGATTTTCAAACAAATGAATTAGAGTTATTAGAGAATATTAAAAACAAAGTGACAGATGAAAAAGTAGAAAGTGAACAAATTAGAAAGACAATTCAATTAGCTTTAATAAAAGGAATGAAAGGTCATACGCAACCACAGCATATGATTACACCAGATTCTGTATCCATGTTCATGGGGTATTTTATTCAAAAACTAGTGAAAAACAAACAACATTTTCGTTTATTTGATCCAGCAAGTGGGACAGCGAACTTATTAACTGCTATCATGAACCAAGTAGAAGCAGATGTGAGTGGTTATGGTAGTGAAGTAGATCCTACATTTATTCAATTAGCAGTGGAGAATGCTAACTTGCAAAAACAATCAATCGAATTTTTCCATCAAGACAGTTTAATGCCATTTCTATTAGAACCAGTAGATATTACTGTATGTGATTTGCCTGTTGGTTACTATCCAAATGATGAGCAAGCAGCTAAATATGAGTTACAAGCGGAAGAAGGGCATTCTTATGCACATCATTTATTTATTGAACAAAGCTTAACATATACAAAAGCAGGGGGATTCTTATTATTTATTATCCCTAATTTCTTATTTACAAGTGATCAAAGTAAGCAACTACACAATTTCTTGCACAAACATGCACATATTGTGAGTTTATTACAATTACCGATGTCGATGTTTGCGTCAGAAAAGCATGCAAAAAGTGTTTTTATTATTCAGAAAAAGGGAGAAAATACAAAAGCACCAAAGCAAGCGTTAATGGCTCAATTACCGTCATTTAAAGACATACAAAAGACACATGCGGTACTTCGAAAAATTGATCAATGGTTCAAAGATGAAGGTTTAGAATAATCAGAAAATAAAAATTTTGTGAAGGAAACGGTATCATTAGACATCTCTGTTGCAAACTTGTTCTGACGGTGGTTAAATGGAATGGGGAATGTTCAACAATTATTATGTTTAGGAACGAAAGGATGGAAAATATTGCGTAAAATATTAGCAGTAAATGCTGGAAGTTCGTCTCTAAAATTCCAATTAATCGAAATGCCAGAAGAAAAAGTACTAGCAAAAGGCTTAATAGAAAGAATCGGAATAGCTAATTCTATTTTTAATATGGAATATGGCGAGACGGAAGACAAAGTAGTTGAAGATATAGCAAATCACGAAATTGCTGTAAAATTATTATTAGACAAATTAACAAAAACAGGTGTCATTAAAAGCTTAGACGAAATCGATGGGGTTGGACATCGAGTTGTTCACGGTGGAGAAAAATTCAATGATTCTGTGAACATTGACAAAAAAGTTATTGATGAGATTGAAGAAGTATCTGAATTAGCACCATTGCATAATCCTGCTAATTTGACAGGGATTAAAGCATTTTTAGAGGTATTACCAAATGTACCTGCAGTCGCAGTTTTTGATACAGCATTTCATCAAACAATGCCGGAACAATCTTATTTATATAGCTTACCATATGAGTATTATGAAAAATACGGTATCCGTAAATACGGTTTCCACGGGACATCACATAAATATGTGTCAGAACGTGCTTCTGAATTAATGGGAGTACCACTTAGTCAATTACGTCTGTTATCTTGTCACTTAGGAAATGGTGCGAGTATTGCAGCGATTGAAAATGGGAAATCTATTGACACTTCAATGGGCTTTACACCACTTGCAGGTGTGACAATGGGTACAAGATCAGGAAATATTGACCCAGCACTTATTCCATATATCATGGAAAAAACAGGACAAACAGCACAAGAAGTGATGAGTGTATTAAATAAGAAGAGTGGGATGCTTGCATTATCAGGCTTCTCAAGTGACTTACGTGACATTCAGGAAAAAGCAGATGCAGGAGACCATCGTGCAGAGCTAGCTTTAGAAGTATTTGCAGAACGTATCCATAAATATATTGGTTCATATGCTGCAAGAATGCATGGAGTTGATGCAATAATTTTCACTGCAGGTGTTGGTGAGAATAGTATTACAATCAGAGAACGTGTACTTAAAGGTTTAGAATTTATGGGTGTATACTGGGATCCTAAATTAAATAATATTCGTGGAAAAGAAACATTTATTAACTATCCACATTCACCAGTTAAAGTAATTATCATTCCAACGAATGAAGAAGTTATGATTGCGCGAGATGTTGTACGACTAACAGATCCTGTGAAAGCATAACTTAATAAATAATAAAAGTTATAATGTATCTGAAGCCAATCTTTTTTCTTAACAAAAGAAGATTGGCTTTTGTAATAGCTAAAAGCACAAGAGAGTCGTGAAGTCGAAAATATTACACATAGAAAAACCGAACTTTACTTACAGTTCGGTTTGAGATTTATCACAATTATTATACAAAGTCACTACTCTAGCTCCTAACAACTAAAACATCACATTTTGCATATCGAGTAATACTTTCTGACACACTTCCAATTAAAAATCTTTCTACTGCATTCATTCCAGTTGCTCCGCATATAATTAAATCTGCTTCATATTTCTTAGCTAAATCTTTAGGTATTTTAATTTTCGGTGAACCAACTTCCACATGTGTAACGATATCAAGTACACCACTTTTGTGTGCTTTTTCTTTATAATCATTTAGTATGGATTGAGCATAACTTTCAGAGCGTGAAGCAAGTGTTTGATCATATACCTCTGGTGCAACAGTTGTAATAGTACGTGTGTCAATGACATGTACTAAAAACATTTTTGCATGATTCCTTTTTACGATATCCACAGCTTTTTTAAATGCTAATTCAGATGCTTCTGAACCATCTACAGCAACGAGAATACGGTGATATTCAAATGCCATGATGATCACTCCTTTCTTATATAATAATTATATCATGAATTCGCTTACAATGTGTGAACATTATAAGAATAAATACCCTTTTCGATGTGAAATCAAACAAGTGAGCTGGCATGTTACCATTAGATATTTGTTCGAAAAAGATGTTATGATAAAAATGTTGATATTTTTTTAAAAAAAAGTGAAACGTATTTCATTTAGTTTCCGTATAAGTAGTAACAACTTGATATTGGTAAAGTGGGGTGTAATAGTTGGGTTTGTTTCAAAGATTATTTTCTAAAAATAAATCAATTCCAGATATTAAGAAGCGAGATGCTTTATCTATTCAAATAGGTGACATAGTTGAATATGACTTACAAGATTTTGAAGTTGTAGGGAAGATTATCTATCGTCAAGGTAACTATGAGTGGATTAGCTATCAATTATTAGGAGGTGAGGACACGATTTGGCTATCAGCTGAAATGGATGATGAATTAGAGCTTGGTATATACAAGAGTATTCAGTTACCTGAAGCTAGTACGTATCCAAAAAAACTTGATTACAATGGTAAAACGTATTATTTGGATGAACGAGGCGAAGCAAGAATTCAAGGTGAAGGTAGAAGCCGAAATGTGAATGGTCAAGTAATGAAATATGCAGATTACTGTGACGATAGTGAGGAGCATTTTCTTAGTCTAGAGGACTGGGGAAGTGAAATTGAAGTGAGTTATGGTTTTGAAATAGAACCATTTGAAATTAAAATAATAGCAGGATCAAATTAAGGAGGAAATCAATATGTTTCAATTTTTTAAACGTGTAAAAACAGTAGTAGGTTCAGAATTAAATGCGATGTTAGACAAGGCAGAAGATCCGGTTAAAATGCTTGATCAGTTCATGAGAGAAATGGAGTCAGATATTCGTGAAGCAGAAGCGTCTGTAGCGAAACAAATTGCAAATGAAAAAATGCTAAAACGCAAAGCAGATGATGCAAATCAACTTGTTGAAAAGAGACAACAACAAGCAGAAAAGGCAATTGAAGCAGGTAATGAAGATTTAGCAAGACGTGCTTTAGAAGACAAAAAAAGCCAAGAACAACAAGCGATTTTGTTAACAGAGTCATGGGAACGCGCAAAACAAGATGCAGATCAATTGCGTGAAAAACTAGATGAAATGAAAAAAGAATACCAAGACATGCAATTGAAAAAAGACACATTAAAAGCACGTGCAGAGTCTGCTAAAACACGTACGAAAATGAATCGTGCTATGTCTAGTATTAGTAATGACGAATCAAAACGTGGATTTGAGCGAATGGAAGAGAAAGTAATGCGTTTTGAAGCGGAAGCAGAAACTAGTGAAGATTTATCTTCTTCTAGTCGCAGTTTAGATGATGAATTCAGAGAGTTAGATAAAGGCGGAGTAGATGATGAACTAGCGGCATTAAAGAAGAAATTAGGTAAAGAATAATTAAATAGTAGGATGAAGAAAGAGCCTGAATAGGTTCTTTCTTTCCTATGTATTTACGGCTTACTGGGAGGTGAATTAATGAAGAAATTTACATTGATTTGTAGTGCTTTATTTTTCTTTATCTTATTATCTGGCTGTAGTCAAAATGAATTTTCAAATCTTTCAGCGTTTGATGAATCTTCGTCCGTCAATCTAGAAGACATTCAAACAGGTATTACGAAAGAACAGACAATGGAAAATATTAAAAATGATCGTAATCAAGAAATAGACACAATCATTGCGAACAACTTCTCTTATATTGATAATGTAAGTGGGAAAGAAACGGTTGCAAATGTTTACGGAACAGATTTATTTGGTGTAGAAGAACTGGCTGATTTGTTAAATGAAACAAAACAACCTGATGAAATAAGTGAGTACATAGATGGTCAACAAATACTAATTTATCAGGATCTATTCATTATTTTAAAAGATAGTGAAGAATTAGAAAATGTAACAATCATTGAAGTAGCAAGTGATCAGTTTGTTCGTAATAATTATAATCCTAGTTTTTTACAAACGTATTTTGCAATTCGATTACTTGATGATGTACTGGATGTAGATGATTGGGGAAAGAACAGAAGAAAGTACTGTCAAACTAATGACTGTTACGGTGGATATTCCTCTAGTACAGGAAAAGCATATAGTGGTGGAAGTACGACAAACAGAGGAATGTCATCTGTACGTGGAGGCGGACCTAGTTCAGGTAAATAATTGAAGGAGGTAGTATAAAAATGGATGCATTTATTTCAACTTTTATTTATTTTATTGCGGCAATTGTGGTTATTTTAATTGGTTTAGTTATTTTTGAATGGATTACTACAAAGTATAAAGACTGGGATGAAATCAAAGCAGGTAATCAAGCGGTGGCATTGTCTATTACAGGGAAGATTATTGGTATAAGTATTATATTATCATTTGCCATTTATCATAGTATTTCAGTTTGGGAAACGCTTATTTGGGGTGCTTATGGTGTGATACTTCAAATGATAGCATATTTACTTTTTGAATTAGTTACTAGAAAATTTTCGGTTGAAGAACAATTAAAAAACAACAATATTGCTGTTGGAGTTATTTCTTTAGGAGTATCAGTCGGTCTTGCATTTGTTATTGGTGCATCGATCACATAACATGTGAAACCTGGTCGAATTGGCCAGGTTTTTATCGTGTAGGTAAATTATTTTATTTATACTAAAGTTGGAGTGGCGTGTATGGAGAAGGTTAAACATAGGCAGAGTTACTTTATTTATTGGGCTTCTGGTATTGTATCTATTTGTGGCATTATATTTGAAGTATTATTTGGTGCATTAGGTTCCTATATTTTAGGAGATGGTGTGAAGCAATATACACTGACTATCTCACTTTTTTTAACTGGGATGGGTATTGGTGCTAGTCTTAGTGAAAAAGTCACAAAGAAACTAATCTTATCGTTTATATACATAGAATTCTTGGTTGCATTAATTGGTGGTTTTTCTAGCTTTTTAATGTTTGGGATGACTGCATTTGGATCTGATGGTGCAGACGCCATTTTTCTTTATGCTATTACATTAACTGTTGGTGCATTAACAGGTGTGGAATTGCCGATCCTGATTCGTAAAGCAAATGCAATCGGTGTGACATTAGAGAAGAGTACAGCGAGAGTACTTTTTTCTGATTATGCAGGTGGATTAATTGGTGGATTATTATTTGTGTTCTTCTTACGTCCTCAACTAGGTATTGTAAAAAGTGCGTTTTTCGTCGGATTAATTAATCTAACAGTTGCTTTGGTTGTATTGTATTTATTTAGAAATGAAATAAAACGTATGTTACTCCATTCGATTATTGGCGGTAGTATCGCAATTGTTTTAATTGTTGGACTGTTATTTGGTGAGCAAGTTGCACTAACGTTTGAACAGAAATTGTATAATGACCCTATTATACATTTAGAAGAAAGCCAATATCAGAAAATTATCCTAACAAAGGAAAAAGCTGATATACGATTATATTTAGATGGTGCATTACAATTTAGTTCGATAGATGAGCATCGTTATCATGAATTACTTATTCATCTTCCAATGGCGCAAGCAGAAGAAAAGAAAAATGTTCTTGTATTAGGTGGTGGGGATGGCCTAGGGACAAGAGAATTATTGAAATATGATGAAGTAGAGGAAGTCACATTAGTTGATTTGGATCCTGTTGTCATTGAGTTAGCAAACACGAATCCATATTTACTCGAGTTAAATGGAGGGGCATTAATGGATAAACGCGTACACGTGGAGAACCAAGATGCTTTTCAATATTTAGAAAATAGTGATCAATGGTTCGATATAGTTATTATAGACTTACCAGATCCAAATAATGAAAGCCTCAATAAATTGTATACAAAGGAATTCTATTCTCTTGTTCGCAATCACCTCACTCCAGGTGGAGCCATGATGGTACAGGCAACAAGCCCGGTGTTTGCACGAGAAGCTTATTGGACAATTTCTAATACAATTGGGAGTACGGGTTTACAGACAGAGAACTTTCATGTCGATATTCCGAGTTTTGGGAACTGGGGATTTGTTCTTGCATCAAGAGAAGAAATAGCAATCGAAGACATGAAAATTAGCGTTGAGACAAATTATTTAAAGGAAGAGATGATAGAGAGTCTCACATATTTTGGAAAAGATGAGAGTGATAATGGATTGGAATTAGGTGTAAATACATTAATAGATCCATTACTTATTCCAATATATGAACGTTCATGGGAATATTATTAAATCTACTTGATGTACATATGTAATTATCGTTAGGTATTCTTATAATACAGTTCATAAAAAAATAATAAGACAGTAGATGTGAATAAGAGAAAAATCACATTATTACTACAATAAATTGAATATTCTAGCAACTAACTGTATAATAAAACTATCGAAATAATTATTAGTACAGATGAAAGTATGGTGAGCTGCTATTGGCTACAAAACATGAGCAAATATTGGCATTTATTGAATCGTTAAAAGTAGGAAATAAAATCTCTGTTAGACAAATTGCAAAAGAATTGCATGTAAGCGAAGGTACGGCGTATCGTGCAATCAAAGAGGCAGAGAATAAAGGGTTAGTTAGTACAATAGAGCGAGTTGGTACGATTCGAATTGAAAAGAAACAAAAAGAGAATTTTGAAAATCTCACGTTTGCTGAAATTGTAAGTATTGTAGATGGTCAAGTGTTAGGTGGTCGTGAAGGTTTATACAAGACATTGAATAAATTCGTTATAGGTGCAATGAAGTTAGATGCGATGATGCGCTATACTGAGAAAGATTCTTTATTAATTGTAGGAAATCGAACAGAAGCACACCAACTAGCATTACAAGAAGGAGCAGCTGTTTTAATTACAGGTGGATTTGACACCGATGATGCATCAAAAAGAATAGCTGATGATAAGAAATTACCTATTATTTCAACAAGTTATGACACATTTACCGTTGCGGCAATGATCAATCGAGCGATTTATGATCAATTAATAAAGAAAGAAATTGTCTTAGTTGGAGATATTTATACAAAAGAAGAAGACACCTATTATTTACATATAAAAGACCACGTGACAAAATGGCATGAGTGGGAAGAAGAAACTACACATAGCAGGTATCCAGTTGTTGATGATAGAAATAAAGTTGTAGGTATCGTTACATCGAAAGACGTCATCGGCAAAAGAGATGATGTCCTCATAGAGAAAGTAATGACAAAGAATCCATTAACAGTAATGAAAGAAACTTCCTTAGCGTATGCAGCACATATGATGGTGTGGGAAGGAATTGAAATAATGCCGGTTGTTGATCAACATCATCAATTAGAAGGTTTAATTTCACGGCAGGATGTGTTAAAAGCATTACAGCATATACAAAAGCAACCTCAAGTTGGCGAAACAATCGACGACATTGTTTCTAATTACTTCGAACATGCATCTACTGATTCGAATCAAGCAACTTTTGAAGCAGAGATTACACCACAAATGACCAATCAATTAGGGACATTGTCTAATGGTGTATTCGTATCATTTGTCATTGAAGCTGCAAGCAGTCTATTAAGACAACAAAAGAAAGGTGACCTTGTTGTTGAGAATATTACAGTATACTTTATAAAGCCAATACAATTAGAAACAAAAGTCGTCTTCCATCCAAAGATTATTGATATCGGTAGAAAATCAGCAAAAATTGACGTAGAAGTATACCACGAACGAAAAATGGTAGGAAAAGCCATGCTAATGGCACAATTAATTGATAGGTAGAACCAAAAACGGAAGCGTCCTGTTAATCGACATAGCAACTGGAGCGAAGCAACCAAAATCAACACAAATATTATTCTTCTAAAATTAACAAAAAATAAACTGCACTGGATTATACAGTAGCAGTTTTTCTTTTCTTTTGTTCATTTGTGTAATGTTTATATCTTTTCCATCCAGCAATGAGTTGAATAAAACCAATCAAAAGAAAGGCGATGGTGACGAACAACGCTATTTGCGTTTGATAATATACATATTGATTCACACCAAATGCAATCATAAATATACCAAGAGACATTCGTGCTTTTGCATTTGTAATTTCTTGTATTAAAGGATCATTGCTTCGAATAATCATTACTTTAAAATACACATACATGATGATGGATGCAATAATGATAATTGGAAAGATTGGCATGATGAAACCTCCTAAACATGCTATAATAAGATGAAACAACTGTTATCCATTTTACATTGATGTGTACATTAATGCTAGTGATTTACGACATAATTATTTAAATTTGATTTTGGGGGCTATGTAATGAGTACAAGTGAAATTGTAAAGAGAATTAACAAATATGGCACGATAATTATCCACAGACATGTGAGACCAGATCCAGATGCATATGGATCACAAAATGGATTAGCTGAAATAATAAAAGCCTCTTATCCAGATAAGTTTGTCTATGTGGTAGGTGAAGAAGAAGAATGGTTGAAATATTTTGCGGAAATGGACCAAATTGATGATGAAGTGTATCGTGATGCTTTAGTCATCGTTTGTGATACAGCAAATCAAGAACGAGTATCTGACCAAAGATATAATTTAGGAAAAGAAATAATAAAAATTGATCATCATCCAAATCACGATAAATACGGGGATGTATTATGGGTAGATACGGATGCAAGTTCAACAAGTGAGATGATCTATCGTTTATTTGAAAAAGAACAATCAAACGGACTTGTGATGAATGATAAAGCAGCATCTCTTCTATATGCTGGTATTGTAGGGGACACGGGGAGATTCCTATTTCCAAGTACTTCTAATGAAACATTTGAGATTGCTTCTAAATTAGTTACATATCAATTCGACCGAACAGAGATATATCGTCAAATGTATAGTACAAGTTTAAAAATGGCTAGATTAAAAGGATATGTACTTCAACATGTCGAAGTATCAAAAACTGGAGTAAGTTATGTAAAATTAACTAAAGAAATACTAAAACAATTTGATGTGACACCAAACGAGACAAGTGCAATCGTTGGAATACTAGGTGAAATTGAAGGAATAAAAGCATGGGCTATTTTTGTGGAGGAAGAAGATGTAATTAGAGTACGTCTGCGTTCAAATGGACCGATTATTAATCAAGTCGCACAGAAATATGAAGGAGGGGGCCACCCACTCGCTTCAGGTGCTAAAATTCATCAGTGGGATGAAGTGGAATCTCTTTTAGCTGATTTACAAGAGGTTTGTGAATCTTTTTCTTAATAACTGTTAGGAATGAAACGAACATTTCTTAATCGAATAGGAAATGTTCGTTTTTCTAAATCCTACTGTTCACGTAGCTTTTTCTAGTTCAATGGCAAGTAGTAACTTCTCTGAAATAAGGACTCGTGTGACGTTTGCTTGAAATTTATATGGTTCAACAGCAATTGTTTTATTTTCGATTGCTCTTATTAATAAATCTAGATTCGATTCGACTTCATCCATATGTTTTCCCAATAATTGATTTGCTTCTTGTCTGATCGAATCATCCAATTGATGGATAAGTATTCTGTCTGTATCAATTTTTAATATCTTTAAATTAGTAAATGTAATCTCGATTTCTTTGATTTCCATCGCATCATTTGCCTTTTCATCTAACACACGATGGTTTTCTAATAATGTTTCATAGTTTTGATTTAATTCTTGTAATTGTTTTCGTAAATCGAGATTCTCTTCAATCCAATCCTCTTGCATTTGCCCAAACATGAAAAGAAATAGGAGATAACCGATGAAGCTACCTAATGCGACACCTGTCAAAAAACGTTGCCAACTAGGTTTTTTGTATAGTGGAGGAATGTGCATTATTCAATTTCCTCCTGTATTAACCATTCAATTATGAGTAATGCGGTTTGAGCACCACCCATTGCTGTAATAATTAATATAATTTGTTTCACCATGTCCATCGTCGAACCTAAAAAAATACCTCTTTCTAAATTAGAAATAGCGTCAAATGTCCCACCTATTGCTGCAACAATCGCCCATATATGCAAACTTTTAGCAATCCTATTCATATAAGTAAATGGAGGTTCGCCAGTTACAAATGCGCCAATACTTCCAATCATAGAACCACCAATCATGACACCAAGCGCAATGAAAAAACATTGAATCATTGTTGCGATAAATCGTTCTTCCACTATATTTCACCTCATTATATAACGATGTGCATTTCTTTTGTTATCGTTATAATATATGAGATTCATACAAGCTTATGTTTCCCAATTTCATAATAACGAAAATTTCGATATAATAATAAAGAACAATCGGACGGAAGGTGAAAGCAATGACGCTCGCACAACTTCATATTAAAAGTGGTTATAGTTTTAAAAAAAGTATGATTCAACTGGAACAATTAGTACATCGCGGGAAAGAATTAGGATACACGCATTTGGCTTTGACCGATGAGAATGTGATGCATGGTGTAATCCCTTTTTATCAATTGTGCAAGCAATATGGTATTACGCCGATAATTGGCATGGAAATAGAGTTGGATGAGGAGAATATGCAAGCAATCCCTTTCATCCTTCTGGCTAAAACAACAGAAGGATACAAGAAGCTCATGCAAATCAGTTCCAATTTAAATCGAAGTATAAAAGTAACAATGCAAGAAGTAATTGATAAAGAAAATATCATTACGATTATTCCAACTGATTTCTTGATGACTAATGGTGATTTTTCTTTTGAAAGATTTCAACAAGTAATCGATGTTTTTTCGGAAGAACAAGTATATTACGGTATTTCCATTGTGAGTCGTGCGTATTGGAATGAGATGAAACAGGTGCTCGATGATACGAATAATATTGGACTAGCATTATCTAATGTGCGTTTTTTACTACAACAAGATAAATTAGCATATAGTTATTTACGAGCGATGATGGAAGAAGTGAAGTGGGACCAAGAGGCATTACTACATATGAATGAAATGCATCTTGAGTCATTAGAAGAGCAAAACATCAACTTTAGTGAATGGAAAGAATTGGTTAAAAATCAACAACAATTGGTGGAATCTTGCAATGTACAGATAGATTTTCATAAAAGATTTTTGCCAGCTTTTCCAGTTCCTACAGACGAAACAGCAGATGATTATTTAGAAAGAATTTGCTATCAACAACTAAAGCATAAATATCCAGATGTTACAGATGAGATTTACACACGATTAAATTATGAACTTGATGTCATTCAGTCAATGGGATTTAGTGATTATTTTTTAATCGTGAGTGATTTCATTCAGTATGCTAAAGCGCAGGATATCATGGTAGGACCTGGACGTGGCTCTGCTGCTGGTTCTCTTGTTGCATTTATACTTGGTATTACCAATGTTGATCCAATTAAATACGATTTATTGTTTGAACGTTTTTTAAATCCAGAACGTATCACAATGCCTGATATTGACATCGATTTTTCTGATGAAAAAAGAGATCAGGTAATACGATATGTACAAGACAAGTATGGAACAGAACATGTTGCTCAAATCATTACATTCGGAACATTTCAAGCGAGATCTGTTTTACGCGAATTAGCAAAAGTGATGGCTATAGAAGAAAGTGACTTGAATTATATTTTGAAATTACTACCAAAAGATTCGGCAGTAAAACTAGCAACAATGGTGAATCAATCGACAGAACTAATTGAATACGTAAAACAATCAGAGAAATTGATGCGATTTTTTAAGATTGCAAATAGATTAGAAGGATTACCGAGACATAGTTCCACGCATGCTGCAGGGGTAATTATTAGTAAAAATAGGTTAACTGAACATGTACCCATTATGCAGGCGGAAAATGGAATAGCATTAACACAATATGCAATGAAAGAGTTAGAACAAGTAGGTTTATTAAAAATGGACTTTCTTGGATTACGAAATCTAACGTTACTCGAGCGACTAGTGCAACAATTGCAGCGCCAGAAAATTACGATTGATTTAGACAATCTACCTTTAGATGATATAAAAACATTTGAGTTATTACAAAAAGGTTTAACGAATGGAATTTTCCAATTAGAATCTGAAGGTATGAAGCATGTGTTAAGAAATATGATTCCAACACAATTTGAAGATATTGTGGCTGTAAATGCATTATATCGACCTGGTCCAATGCAATTTATCGAAACATATAATCAAAGAAAGAATGGACGAGAAGATGTCACCTATTTACATCAAGAATTAGAAGAAATTTTGCAACCAACATATGGTGTATTAATCTATCAAGAACAAATCATGCAAATAGCTAATAAAATAGCGGGATTTTCTTATGGAGAAGCAGATATTCTAAGACGAGCAGTGAGTAAGAAAGAAAGAGATGCAATCATTGCACAAAAGAAGAAGTTCATTGATGGATGTAAGAGCAATGGCTATTCCAACAAAATGGCTGAAGAAATATTTGAATGGATTGTGCAATTCTCTAACTACGGGTTTAACAAAAGTCATGCAGTAGCATATAGTCTTATTGCATACCAATTGGCATATATTAAAGCAAATTATCCGAATGTTTTTTTTGCAGAGCTACTTAGTATGCAAATAGGGAATCCAGATAAGCTACAAGTATATTTAAAAGAAGCAAAGAATAATCAAATCCACGTATTACCACCAACCATCAATAAGAGTATCGGGAAGTTTCGGGTAGAGGGTAAAGCTATAAGAATTGGATTACGGGTGATAAAGGGTGTCGGTTATCCTATTATTCAAGATATTTTAAATGAAAGAAAGAATGGAAGCTTTAAAAATATATTCGATTTTTGTATGAGACTACCCCATATAAAAAGACAAGTACTAGAACAATTAATACTGGCTGGTGTTTTTGATGAAACATATGCCAATAGAAGGACAATACTCGCAACTTTAGGAGATGCAATGGAACAAGCAGAACTTTTTGGGGGGATGGATCCTGAATTTAATTTATTAGGAGATCAGTTAGAGTTAGATGTTACGTATCATGAGAAAGAACCTTTTCCAATTATAAAGCAACTATTAATGGAGCAAGATGTCATTGGTTTTTTTGTATCGGAGCACCCTTTAGCAACATTTCGCCAACTTTTGCAAAAAAGAAAATTTCTATCCATTTATACGATAAAACAATCTAATGTGAAAAAGGTAAAATTGGCAGGTGTCGTGCAATCAATAACCATGATTCGTACAAAAAAAGGTGAGTCGATGGCATTTATGACAATAGCAGACGAATCAGATAGTATAGACACAGTAATGTTTCCGAATATTTATCGGAATTGTAATGATTGGTTAGAAGAGAATATGTTTATTCAAGTAACAGGTAGAGTAGAAGAACGTCAAAACAAATTACAAATGATTATTGAATCTATTCAAATACTAGATTTAGATCAGTTAGAGAATAGTAATCGAAAAGTATATATCAATTGGAAAGATAATCATGATATGCGTAAGCTAGAAGAGATAGCGCGTAGATTTCCTGGAATGAACGAAATCTATATTTACAAAAAAACACAACAAAAACTTTTCAAACTTGGAGAAAAATATCAATTGGAATTAACAGAACAAGCGATAAATGAATTAAATCAATTATTTGGGGAGAATGATGTAGCAATAAGAGAAGGTGAATAATAGAGCTAGTTTTTCTCATACGATTAGAGCACTGCTTTACATCAACTTGTCATCTGCTATAATAGAATAGTTAATGTAAATGCATTGACGTACTTTTACATAATATAATAAGTACAAGTTCGTTGCTTATTTTAGGTGACAGACTAGCATGAAAACAAACAAGTTGATTAATGTAATTATAGAAGTAATGTATCAATAAAGGAGGAATAATCCTTGCAGTTGAAAGATTTATTTGCAAAAAAGAAAAAGTATGCATCGATTCCTAGTGAACAAGCAAAGAAAGATGTTCCTGAGGGTTTAATGCAGAAGTGTGATAGTTGTCAGAAGATTTATTATCAAAAAGAATGGAAAAAGAATTTATATGTTTGTCCTAATTGTGGACGTCACCATCAGATTACTTCACATGAAAGAATCCAACATTTATTTGATGAGAATACATTTGTAGAATGGGACAAAGAGTTGCTTTCAGGGAATCCACTTGATTTCCCACAATATGAGGAAAAAATAGAAAAAGACAGAGTGAAGACAGGATTAAATGAAGCTGTTGTCACTGGAGAAGGACTCATTAAAGGCAAGCCGTGCGCTGTTGCTGTAATGGATTCCAGATTTAGAATGGGTAGTATGGGTTCTGTAGTAGGCGAAAAAATTACCCGTGCCATTGAGAATGCAAGAGAGAAAAAAATACCTGTCATTGTTTTCGCGGCATCTGGTGGTGCACGTATGCAAGAAGGTATTTTAAGTCTTATGCAAATGGCGAAAACATCGATTGCCATTCAGCGTCTACATAAAGAAAATGGACTATTTATCTCTGTAATGACAAATCCAACAACAGGTGGTGTTTCTGCTAGTTTCGCTTCAATTGGTGATTACAACTTTGCTGAGCCTGGAGCATTAATTGGTTTTGCAGGTCGTAGAATTATTGAACAGACGATTCGTGAGAAATTACCGAGCGATTTCCAAACGGCAGAATTTCAATTGACACATGGACAAGTAGATAAAGTCATCCCTAGACAAGAAATGCGTGACACACTTGCTACTATATTAGAAATTCACCAGTTAGGAGGTGTGGCAGATGAAACAAGTTCTTGAGTTTGAAAAACCAGTAATAGAATTACGAGAGAAGATAGAAGAATTAAAACGAATGACAAAAGACAGCGAAATAGACTTATCTGAAGAAATTGAAAAAATGGAAACTAGATTAAAGAAATTAGAGAATAATATCTATGGACAATTAAAGCCATGGGATCGTGTCCAAATTGCTAGACATTCCGATAGACCTACGACACTTGATTATATACAGCACTTATTTACCAATTTTATTGAATTTCATGGGGACAGGTATTATGGTGACGATGAAGCAGTTGTAGCAGGAATTGCAAGATTCAATCATATACCTGTGACTGTTATCGGACAACAAAGAGGCAAAAATACAAAAGAAAATATCGAGCGTAACTTTGGGATGCCACATCCAGAAGGGTATCGAAAAGCATTACGACACATGAAACAAGCTGATAAATTCAATCGTCCAATAATCACATTTATCGATACCAAAGGGGCATATCCAGGTAAAGCAGCGGAAGAACGTGGACAGAGTGAAGCAATCGCTCGTAATTTAATGGAAATGGCTGGATTAAAAGTACCTATCATCTGTATCGTCATTGGAGAAGGTGGTAGTGGTGGAGCATTAGGTATTGGTGTAGGTGACCATATTCATATGCTAGAGAACTCTACGTATTCAGTTATTTCACCAGAAGGTGCTGCAGCATTATTATGGAAAGATGCAAAACAAGCGGAGCGTGCAGCAAAGTCATTAAAAATTACTGCTCCAGACCTAAAAGAATTAGGTGTCATTGACGAAGTGATTCCTGAGCCATTAGGCGGTGCCCATCGAGATATCGCTGAACAGGCAAAAGCTATAGGTTCAGTGATAGAAGATTCATTGGAAAAACTCATGAAGTTAACAGAAGATGATTTATTAGAAGAACGATGGGAAAAATATAAGAAAATTGGGGAAGTAAAAGAACGGATACAAGTATAATATCTATTTAATTGCTTATACTACCACATGTATTCGGATTACGATTAGTTTGTGTATATATTGCAATTATTAAATTAAAGACCGAATATTATCTAGGTATTATAGGATAATGTTCGGTTTTTATGTTGGCGCGTTGTATCATAAATGATGGGATTTTGCTTTTCTTCCCATCAACTTTTAGCTATAATTATATATTGTGACAAATTGTTCTTAAATTGTTTTAGAAATATTTTAATTTTATTAGGAAAAACGTGAGTTTACTGTTCATTTCATGTATAATCATTAATGGATAGAATCTTGTTTAGATAACAAGTAATTTAGGGAGAAATGAATAGGGACATTTTATTTTGAAAAAGAGGTGACTTTATGAAAAAAATTGGCGTATTAACTAGTGGTGGAGATGCTCCAGGCATGAATGCCGCTATACGTGCCGTTGTGCGTAAAGCTATTTACCATGATTTAGAAGTATATGGCGTATACAATGGCTATGAAGGTCTAATGGAAGGTAATATTAAAAAGATGGAATTGGGATCTGTAGGGGATATCATTCAACGTGGTGGTACTATTCTTTATTCTGCTCGCTCAGAAGAATTCAAAACAGATGCAGGCCAATTAAAAGCAATTGAGCAAATGGAAAAACACGGTATTGAAGGACTTATTGTAATAGGTGGCGACGGCTCTTTTAGAGGTGCTGAGAAATTAACTCTAAAAGGATTTCCATGCATTGGCGTACCAGGTACAATTGATAATGACATTGCTGGTACTGATTATACAATCGGTTTCGATACTGCACTTAATACAATTGTTGATGCAGTAGATAAAATTCGTGATACAGCAACTTCACACGAACGTACATATGTAATTGAGGTTATGGGACGTGATGCAGGTGACTTAGCATTGTGGGCAGGACTTGCGAATGGTGCAGAAACTGTTATCATCCCAGAAAAAAAAGAAAGCTTCGAAAGTGTTGTTGCAAAATTGAAACGTGGACAAGAACGTGGCAAAAAACACAGTATCATCATCCTTGCTGAAGGTGTTGGTAGCGGTGTAGACTACGGAAAACGTATTGAAGAAGAAACACAAATGGATACACGTGTCACTGTGCTTGGTCATATTCAGCGAGGTGGATCGCCATCTGGTTATGATCGTGTACTAGCAAGTCGACTTGGTGCAAAAGCAGTCGATTTATTGCTTAGTGGTGTAGGTGGAAAAATGGTTGGTGTTCAGAATAACCTCGTAGTAAGTCATGATATCTCAGAAGTTTTAACTAAAAAACATGAAATCAATATGAATATGTACGATCTATCTAATCAATTATCAATCTAGCTTAAGCTAGATTGATATACGTTACATAGATTGTTTAACTATGCCCAAGGAGGAGAACGTAATGAGAAGAACAAAAATAGTTTGTACAATTGGACCAGCATCTGAAGCTCCTGAGAAATTAGAACAATTAATGGAAGCTGGTATGAATGTTGCTCGTCTTAATTTTTCACACGGTGATTATGAGGAGCATGGTGCGCGAATCAAAAACATTCGACAAGCTGCAAAAAAATTAGGCAAAACTGTTGCTATTTTATTAGATACAAAAGGTCCTGAAATTAGAACGGGTGTATTAAAAGAAGGTAAAGCAGAAATCATTAAAGGAAACACAGTATATGTTTCTATGGATGAGTCACTTCAAGGTGATGCGGAAAGAATTTGTGTTACATATCCACAATTAATTAATGATGTACATCCAGGTTCTAAGTTATTACTTGATGATGGACTAATCGCACTTGAAGTTGTAGAAGTTCTAAAAGATCGTAATGAATTGAAAACAGTTGCATTAAACTCTGGATTATTAAAAAATAAAAAAGGTGTGAATGTACCGAATGTAAGTGTGAACTTACCTGGTATTACAGATAAAGACGCTGCTGACATTAAATTCGGTATTGAGCAAGACGTTGATTTTATTGCAGCATCGTTTGTTCGTCGTGCGTCAGATGTACTTGAAATTAGAGGGCTACTTGAAGAGAATAATGCGACACATATTCAAATTATTCCTAAAATTGAAAATCAAGAAGGTGTAGATAACTTAGATACTATCTTACAAGTAAGTGATGGATTGATGGTAGCGCGTGGGGATTTAGGTGTAGAAATTCCACCTGAAGATGTACCATTAGTACAAAAAGACATGATTCAAAAATGTAATAATGCTGGTAAACCAGTAATTACAGCTACACAAATGCTAGACTCCATGCAACGTAACCCACGTCCAACAAGAGCAGAAGCATCAGACGTAGCAAACGCTATTTTTGATGGTACAGATGCAATCATGTTATCTGGTGAAACAGCTGCAGGAGATTACCCGGTCGAAGCTGTAATGACAATGAGTAACATTGCGAAAAAAGCAGAAACAGCTATCAATCACAAAAATGTTCTTGATGCAAGATCGAAAGCATCTGATATGACGATAACAGATGCGATTAGTCAATCTGTTAATCACTCTGCAATGAATTTAAAAGCGGACGCAATATTGACACCGACAGTTAGCGGATTTACAGCGCGTATGATTTCTAAATATCGTCCTAAAGCGCCAATCGTTGCAATGACATTTGATGAGTCTGTATCAAGAAAATTGGCACTAGTGTGGGGTGTGGAAACAATTGTTGGAAACTTACTTCATACGACTGATGATGTATTAGAAGAAGCAATTGAACGCGGACTTGAGACAGGACACTTTAAACGTGGTGATCGTGTGATTATTACAGCTGGTGTACCTGTTGGTGAAAGTGGTACAACAAATCTGATGAAAATTCATATCATTGGCGATGTATTAGCGAAAGGTCAAGGTGTTGGGAAAGGTCATGCATATGGTCGCGCAGTTGTTGTGAAGGATGCTGAAGAAGCTCAATTAAAAGTAAAACAAGATGATGTTATTATTACGTATGGTACAGATAAAGATATGATTCCTGCAATTGAGAAAGCGGCAGGTATTATTACAGAAGAAGGCGGATTAACTTCGCATGCTGCAGTTGTTGGATTAAGTCTAGGTATCCCTGTTATTGTAGGTGTAGAAAATGGCCTAGAATTAATTAAAGATGGGCAAGATATTACAATTGATGCAAATAAAGGAGATATTTACGCAGGACACGCTAGCGTACTTTAATCTTCATACATGTTATACTAAGGAAGAAGGACTAACTAGTTCTTCTTCCTTTTTTAAAAGGTTTAATTAATTGTATGAAATAGTAAAAGGATGTGTAGTAATGTTTAAATGGTTATTGTTAGCGATTATCTTGTTACCTGCAATAGAAATTGGTGTATTAATATGGATTGGTGGATATATTGGTCCACTATGGGTAATCATTCTTATTGGGTGTACTGGTATTTTTGGATTATTTTTAGCTAAGAAAGAAGGCATGGATACGATTGCAAGAGCAAAGCAAGCAATGCAAATGGGATATTCCCCACATGAAGAAATCATTGATGGCATCTGTATTCTAATTGGTGGATTATTTTTATTAACACCAGGTTTTGTCACAGATACTATTGGCTTTATACTACTTTTACCTCCAACGCGAAAGCCGCTAAAAGTTATCATAAGAGATATGCTAAATAAAATAATGCAGAATGGTAGATTTACTCTTTATCGACGTTAATAGTACCATTACGAATATACGACCATATCATATGAAATATTTGAATATCATATAACCCTTTGGACAAAAACAGTGTGCAGGGACCTACCCAAATTCCATGAATACCAAATAGTTGAAATCCTAAATAAATAGATAAGATGGTTAATAGTGGATGCACACCTAACGCATCTGCTATTAATTTTGGTTCCAATAATTGTCGCTGCACAATAATTAGAATATAAAGAAGTAGTAAGAATAAAGCGAGAAGGCTTTTATTTGTTACAAACAAATAAAAAATCCATGGAATAAAGATAATACCAGTTCCTAAAAAAGGCAGCAAATCGAAAATTGCGATAAGTGTAGAAATAGTGAGTGCATGTTTAATTTGTAAGGAAATAAGCCCAATAAAAATAGTGATGAATGAGATACTAATAAGCAAAAATTGAGCTTTCATATATCTTAATAGTGTTAATTTAATATGATTGTATAATTTACTTGATAATGAAAAATAGGTAGATGCAACATGATGGTACATGAACTCCTTTAGCTTAGGAATATCTTTTAAAATAAAAAAAGTACAAATAAGAGAAAAGAAAAAAATAATAAAGAAACCAGGTAATTGAGTCAAATATGTGCCGATTGTATTCAATAAAAATTCAAGTAAACTAGCAAATTGATCTGCCATACTGATACTAATCTCATCTAGCTGTTCTTTCATCAATAGCCGTTGTTCATTGCTTAGACTATCCATATAATGCATAACTTTCTGTATAAGCGGCAAGAACCATTCATTGAATAAGGATGTCATTTCTTCAAGAAATTGTTGAAATGGTTCTGGTAGCCATTTAGCTAAATAAATGACACCATCAATCAATTCAACGACAATAATAACAGAGACAAGAACAAATGATAGTAAAAATATGAAAATTGCTAATATACATGCGAGAAAATGATTGATACTGAACTTTGTCTTTAAAAATTTGATAAATGGATAGATACATAAGGATAAGATAATTGCTAGAAATAATGGGAAGATGTATGTATATATGATAAAAATGAAGCAGAACAAAATGAACACGCTAGATAACGTGATGAACGCTCGTATAATCATACTATTATGACTTTTCAAGCAAGGATCCCCTTTCGCCGGTCAAGGATTTAGATAAGCAGATGAACCGTGTAGGTTACATTTAATATATTAGTACAAGCTATGCGAAGAGAAAGATAATATGCGCAAAATTAATCGTTTTCATTTACTATCTTTTATTCTTTGTTTATAATAAGCATGGGGATGTTATAAAAGCACCATTTGCTTTTTAGGATAAGAATCACTGAATAAGGATAGGAAAAGGAGAGAGATGTTATGTCAATAGTTAAGGGACTTGAAGGGGTAGTCGCAGCAGAAACAAAAATTAGTTCAATAGTTGATGACCAACTAACTTATGTAGGATACTCTATCGATGATTTAGCGGAAAATGCTAAATTTGAAGAAGTTATTTTTTTGCTTTGGAATAAAAGACTACCAAATAAAGAAGAATTAGAACAATTAGAACAAGACCTTTATGAAAATATGGCGCTCCCACAAGGAGTAATTGATCACTTTAAATCCTATGAAATACATAAAGTACATCCAATGGGTGCACTTCGAACTGCTGTTTCGTTATTAGGTTTATATGATGAAGAAGCAGATGATATGAGTGAAGATGCAAACAAGCGAAAGGCCATCCGGCTGCAAGCTAGAGTAGCTTCAGTCGTTAGTGCGCTTTCTAGAATTAGAGATGGAAAAGAAGTGGTTCAACCAAAAGCAGGATTAAGCTATGCAGCTAATTTCTTATACATGCTAAAAGGAGAAGAACCAAATGATTTAGAAGTCGAAGCAATTAATAAAGCTCTTGTATTACATGCAGATCATGAATTAAATGCATCTACATTTACGTTAAGAGTATGTGTTGCTACACTTTCTGACATTTATTCAGGTATCACAGCTGCAATTAGTGCATTGAAAGGTCCATTACATGGTGGGGCAAATGAAGCGGTCATGAAGATGTTACTTGAAATTGATGAAGTAGAGAATGCTTTACCATATGTGAAAGAAAAAATGGCAAACAAAGAGAAAATAATGGGCATGGGACATCGCGTATACAAGACTGGTGACCCTCGTGCAAAACACTTAAAGAAAATGTCAAAAGAAATTACTGCATTAAAAGGTACTGAAAAGTGGTATGAGATGTCAGTGAAAATAGAAGAATTTATTAAAAAGGAAAAAGGTTTACCAGCAAATGTAGATTTCTATTCTGCCTCTGTATACCACAGTTTAGGAATTAAGCATGATTTATTCACACCTATTTTTGCTATGAGTCGTTTTTCAGGATGGATCGCACATATTCTAGAACAATATGATAATAACCGTTTAATTCGTCCACGAGCAGAATATGTAGGTCCAGAAAAACAAGTCTATACAGATATTAGTGAACGCTAATATACGATTTTAAGTATCTGCTATCAATACAAACGTTCGTTAAACCAGAAGGCTAGAACCAATAAGTCATAAAACGGACGTTAACTTTCTGATAAGTCTCACTATTTCGAAAAAATGTAGACGAGTTACTAATTTGATTCGTCTCATTTTTCAATACATGCTATAATGAATTTGAATTTATATCTAGGAGGAATTGAAACATGGGAGAAAAGATTACAGTAGAGAATGGTAAGGTAGTAACACCTAACAACCCGGTAATTCCATTTATTGAAGGTGATGGTACAGGTCCAGATATTTGGGCAGCTGCAAGCCGTGTGCTAGAAGCATCTGTTGAGAAAGCATATAATGGCGAAAAAAGCATTGAGTGGAAAGAAGTATTAGCTGGTGAAAAAGCATTTAATCAAACAGGTGAATGGTTACCAGAAGAGACACTTGATGTAATTCGTGAGTATAAAATTGCAATTAAAGGACCTCTTACAACACCAATCGGTGGAGGCATTCGTTCATTAAACGTAGCTTTACGTCAAAAATTAGACTTATTTACATGTCTACGCCCTGTACGTTGGTTTGAAGGTGTACCTTCACCTGTTAAGCGCCCTGAAGATACAGATATGGTTATTTTCCGTGAAAACACAGAAGATATTTACGCGGGTATCGAATGGCAACAAGGTTCAGATGAAGTGAAGAAAGTAATCGACTTTTTACAAAATGAAATGGGTGTGACAAATATCCGTTTCCCTGAAACTTCTGGAATTGGTGTGAAACCAGTATCTGAAGAAGGAACAAGCCGTCTTGTTCGCGCAGCAATTGATTACGCCATTAAAGAAGGTCGTAAGAGTGTAACTTTAGTACATAAAGGTAACATCATGAAGTTTACTGAAGGTGCATTTAAAAATTGGGGTTACGAATTAGCAGAAAAAGAATACGGGGATAAAGTATTCACATGGGCTGAATATGACAAGATTGTGGAAGAAAAAGGCCGTGAAGCTGCTGATAATGCACAACAAGAAGCAGAAGCGGCAGGTAAAATTATCGTTAAAGATGCCATTGCAGATATTTTCTTACAACAAATTCTTACACGTCCAAAAGAATTCGATGTTGTTGCTACAATGAATTTAAATGGTGACTATATTTCTGATGCCCTAGCTGCACAAGTTGGCGGTATCGGTATTGCTCCAGGAGCTAACATTAACTATGAAACTGGACATGCTATTTTTGAAGCAACACATGGTACAGCTCCTAAATATGCAGGTTTAGATAAAGTAAATCCATCTTCTGTTATTTTATCAGGTGTGTTAATGCTTGAGCACTTAGGATGGAGAGAAGCAGCTGATTTAATTATTAAATCAATGGATCAAACTATTGGATCAAAAGTTGTCACATATGATTTTGCACGTCTAATGGACGGTGCAACGGAAGTAAAAGCTTCTGAATTTGCTGATGAATTAATCAAAAATATGGGATAATAAATATAAAAAAATCGAACATTATTTATAATGTTCGATTTTTTTGTGTAAACAGATTATTAAGAATTGTAAATAAAAATTAACAGTAAATTTGCTTTTTTATTGTCGACATCTATTCACATTCCCTTCTTGTCCATGTATGATAAAGGTAATATAGAAAGATAGATGAGGTGCTTGCATGGAAGAGAAAGTATTAATTGTCGATGATGAACAATCCATTGTTACATTATTGCAGTATAATATTGAGAAATCTGGTTTTAAGACAGATGTAGCATTTGATGGAATCGATGGTTTAGAGAAAGCTTCAACAGGTGAATATGATATTATTGTGCTTGATTTGATGCTTCCAGGAATGGAAGGTACAGATGTTTGTAAAATGTTAAGGCAAAGACAAATTGAGACACCAATTTTAATGTTGACAGCGAAAGATGACGAATTTGATAAAGTACTTGGTCTGGAATTAGGCGCAGATGATTACTTGACCAAACCTTTTAGTCCAAAAGAAGTAGTAGCAAGAATTAAAGCAATTTTACGTAGAACGAGATATCGTGATACAACACAAGAAATGTCATTTATTAAAATTGCAAATTTAATCATTTACCCACAACAATATGAAGCAACCATTCAAGGAGAATCCTTGTCATTTACACGTAAGGAATTCGAGTTATTACATTACTTAGCAAAACACAAAGGCAAAGTGTTATCTCGAGATCAATTATTAAGTGCTGTATGGAACTATGATTTTGTTGGAGACACAAGAATAGTAGATGTGCACGTTAGCCATTTACGCGAAAAAATCGAGCCAGATACGAAGCATCCTATGTATATCAAAACAATTCGTGGTTTAGGATACAAAATGGAGGAACCTTCATAAATGATAGAAGAAAATAAAGGCAATTTATTTTTAAGGTATTTAATTATGATTACAGCTGTCTTTATTTTGATTGGAATTGTGGCAGTACCATTTTTAAAAGGTGATGACAGCCTATTTATTATTCTGGCTCTTTTTATCGGATATATCGTGATATTAGTATTGATGTATCATGTGTTTGAGAATTATGTAAAACCGATAAGAGCTTCTGTAAAAGTAACCAAGGAGTTAGTAAAAGGTAATTATAATGTTCGTACATATGTGAAACCAATTGGAGAAGCACAAGAATTGAGTGAGTTAATTAATAAGTTAGCTCGAAATTTTCAAGAAATGTATCTCCAAGAAAAAATGCAGGGCAGCCAATGGAAAACAGTCATTAATAATATGGAAAGTGGTTTAATGCTTATTGATGAGCGTGGATATGTGCATTTAGTAAATAGAAAATTCCTCAAGATGTTTGGTAAAAACTCGATACAGTATATCGGCTATTTGTATTATGATGTGCTTGAAGAAAAAGCAATACATAAAGTAGTACAAGAAACTTTTTTATATGAAGAAAAAATAACAGAAGCAATCACAAGAACAATAGAGGCACAAAAACATCATATTGAAGTAGTAGGTGCCCCAGTTATTAATGATGTGAAGGAATTAAAAGGCGCAGTGTTAGTATTTCATGATATTACAGAATTAAAACGTGTAGAACAAATGCGCAAAGACTTTGTTGCAAATGTTTCTCATGAATTAAAGACGCCAATTACATCTATTAGAGGATTCTCTGAAACTTTACTAGATGGTGCAATGGAAGATGAAGAACTGTGTAAACAATTTCTACAAATTATTTTGAAAGAAAGTACAAGATTACAAGCATTAGTACAAGATTTATTAGAATTATCCAAATTAGAAAAAGAAGAAATGAAGTTGATGTTAAAAACCATTCATATTGATGAATGGATTACAAGTATCCAAACATTAATGGAGCAACAAGCAAAAGCCAAATCGATTTCTTTCCAATCAACTATTGATGGAGGCATTACGTTCATAGCGGATCCTGACCGTATGCAACAAGTTGTTTTAAATTTACTTTATAATGCAATTAACTATACAGGTGAAGGTGGGACTGTCACATTACGAATAGAAGCAAAAGAGAGTGATATCCATATTTCTATTACAGATACAGGAATAGGAATTCCGGAAGATTCTATTCAACGTATTTTTGAGAGATTTTATCGTGTAGATCGAGCAAGGAGCCGAAATACTGGTGGAACTGGTCTAGGTTTAGCTATTGTCAAACATATCGTAGAAGCACATAAAGGAAAAATACTTGTAGAAAGTATGGTGAATAAAGGATCTACCTTTACAGTTATACTTCCGAAAGAATGGTAAATGTATGTTTACTGTTCTTTTTTATGTTCAAATAGACAAATTGGTTGAATAATGAAACTTTTGCTACACGTGGCCCGTATATGTAATGAAATTATTTTTGGTACTAAAAAGGGGGAAAATATGATGACATTAAAGCAAATCTATAGTTGGATTGGATTAATTATTGGAGCTATCATCTTAGCTATAATTGCGCTTACGAGTTGGTATACAGTGGATGAATCAGATCAAGCTGTTGTCATTACATTCGGGAAAGCAGATGAAGGAATTACGGAGCCGGGGCTACATTTTAAATTACCTTGGCCAATACAAAGTGTAGAGAAATTATCAAAAGAAACATTTAGTTTGAATTTTGGTTATGATCCAGAACAAGCAGAGAATGCAGATGTCGTTAGAATGATTACAGGTGACGAAAATATTCTTCAAGCAGATTTAGTCGTTCAATGGAAGATTGTCGATCCTGCTAAGTACATATTCAATTCTAATGATCCACAACAGATTCTATATAATGCAACATCTGCTTCTTTAAGAAGTATTATCGGATCATCTACAGTAGATGAAGCATTAACAGATGGAAAAGCAGAAATTGAGAACCAAGTATTAGATTTATTAATTAGTGTAATGGATGATTATGAAGTTGGGATTGCTATTCAAGATGTGAAACTGCAAGAAGTGGATTTACCGAATGAAGAAGTACGTCAAGCATTTATGAAAGTAACAGATGCACGTGAGACAATGAACACGAAGAAAAATGAAGCGGATAAATACCGTAATGAAATATTTGAAGAAGCACAAGGGGAAAAAGATGCCATTATTTCACGTGCAGAAGGGGATAAAATTGAGCGAGTAGAGATTGCGCGAGGAAACGTTGCTGGATTTAATGCATTATACAATGCATACAAAAATGACCCTGAAATTACGAGAAGTCGTCTAGTTTTAGAAACACTTGATGAAGTCTTGCCAAATGCCAATATTTATATTATGAATGATGATGGAAATACATTGAAGTATTTACCATTAGGTCAAAATGGTCAAACAACAACGATTCCGCCAGTGGAAGATCCGAAACAAGATGAGGTAGAGGAGGAGTCTAATAATGACAACCAATAATACGGATAATGTATATGAAATGAAGAAAATGTCCCCAAAAGAAATAAGAAGATATATCAAAATTGGTTTATCTTTATTGCTAGTTGTAATTATTACGATTCTCTTTTTTAGTAGTATGTTTATTGTGAAGGAAGGCGAATATAAAGTTGTTCGTCAATTTGGAGAAGTCGTTCGTATAGAAGAAACTCCTGGATTGAAGTTTAGGATTCCATTGGTACAATCAATTACAACATTACCAAATAAGAAATTAGTATATGATGTAAATGAGCGTGAAATTAATACATTAGATAAAAAACGAATGATTATAGATAATTACGCAATTTGGGAAATAACGAATCCTGAACAAATGATAGCAAATGCTCGTACAGAAATAAATGCAGAAACGAGAATGGGTGAGTTTATTTTTTCAGTAATTCGTTCAGAACTTGGCGCAATGAACTACGAAGAAATAATCAATGACGAAGGAAGTACACGAGGAGATCTCAATAAGCGAATTACAGATCGAGTCAATGAACTGTTAACGCGTGATGAGTATGGTATTCAAGTAGACGACGTTCGAATTAAACGTACAGATTTACCTGAAGAGAACGAACAATCGATTTATAATCGCATGATTTCCGAACGTGAATCTCAAGCACAACGATACTTATCTCAAGGGGAAGCAGAGAAAAAACGTATTATTGCACAAGCAGATAGAGATGTGAAGGAAATGTTATCAAAGGCGAATGCCGAAGCGGAGCAAATAAGAGCAGAAGGGGAAGCGGAAGCAGCTGAAATGTATAATGAATCATTTTCACGTGACCCTGAATTTTACCAGTTGTATCGAACACTCGAATCCTATAAAGAAACAATCGATGGTGAAACGACAATTATCATACCACAAGGATCACCATATGCAGATATTTTATTAGGGTATTTTGAGTAAGTATTAAAAAATATAATGAATGGATAAGTAATAATAAATTGGACATAAGAATCCTTTAACCAGAAAAGATCCAAATGATTCGAAAGGTATTGACCGAATCATTTGGATTTTGTGCGTATCAAAGAAGAATTAAGATCTGATTTAGAGATTTTATCTACTTATAACCATCATACATGATTAGATGATACAGAAGTGGTAAAATAATAGTAAGAAGAAAGAAAAGGAGACTCGGATATGTCAAATAAATTAATTCTGATTGATGGGAATAGTATTGCATACAGAGCATTTTTTGCACTACCGTTATTAAATAATGATAAAGGTGTATACACAAACGCAGTATATGGTTTTACAACAATGTTATTGAAAATAATCGAAGAAGAGAAACCAACACATGTACTTGTTGCGTTTGATGCAGGTAAGACAACATTTCGTCATAACACATATACAGAATACAAAGGTGGAAGACAAAAAACACCATCTGAATTGAGTGAACAATTCCCATTATTACGTGAGTTGTTGGATGCATTCCAAATTAAGCATTATCAACTCGAGAATTATGAAGCAGATGATATTATAGGAACAATGGCACGAATTGCTTCAGATGATGGGGTACAAGTGAAAGTGATTTCAGGAGATAAGGATTTATTACAACTTGCTGGAGATAACATTGAAGTGAACTTAACGAAAAAAGGAATAAGCGAAATGGTTGTCTATTCCAAAGAAGTAATTGAACAAGAGATGGAAATCACCCCATTACAAATCATTGATTTAAAAGCATTAATGGGTGATCAGTCTGATAACATTCCAGGTGTACGAGGTGTAGGTGAAAAAACAGCATTAAAACTTCTAAAACAATATGCTTCTGTTGAGAATATTTATGAACATTTAGATGAGATTACAGCAAAGAAATTAAATGAGAATCTAACCACATACAAAGAAGATGCATTTATGAGTAAAGAACTTGCAACAATTAACCAAGAATCACCAATAGAAATAACTGTAGAAGATCTTAAATATGACGGGTATGATACAAACAAATTAAGCACAGTATTTAAAGAATTGGGATTTCAATCATTATTAAATAAATTGGATGGGGAAGTAGATGTTGAGGAAGAAGTCGCTCTGAAAGAAATTAATTATGAGGTGATTTCGGAACTAGATGAAAGTATTTTTACTGGTGAAAATGCGTTCCATATTGAAATATTAGACGAGAATTATCATACAGAAGAAATGATTGGAGCATCTATTGTAAATAAAAATGGGAATTACTATATACCAATAGATGTGCTGGAAGACTCCGCAATATTTAAGAAGTGGGCCGAAGACGACACAAAAGAGAAATATGTTTTTGATGCAAAGAAAATGACAGTATTACTTCGACGTTTAGGTATTGATTTAAAAGGTGTAACGTTCGATTTACTTTTAGCGTCCTATTTAGTGAATCCATCAGAGAATAATCATGATATTCCATCAATAAGTCATCGATTTGGTGAAAAAGAAGTAAAGACAGATGAAGAAGTGTATGGTAAAGGGGCAAAAAAAGCGGTACCTAGTGAGAATGTATTGTATGAAGAACATATTATTCGTAAGACTGTTATGATTCATCTATTAAAACAACAAGTAGAAGATGAGCTCATTGCAAATAAACAATTGGAGCTGTTAACAGAATTAGAATTACCATTAGCATTAGTGTTAGGCAAAATGGAAGCAACAGGTGTAAAAATAGATAAAGACCGTTTATTAACAATGGGTAGTGAATTGTCAGAGAGATTAAGTGTATTAGAAGAAGAGATTCAAGAATTAGCAGGAGAAGCATTTAATGTGAATTCACCTAAACAATTAGGTCCAATTCTTTTTGAAAAATTAGAATTACCTGTTGTAAAGAAAACGAAGACAGGTTATTCTACTGCAGCAGATGTTTTAGAACAGTTAGAAGGCAAACATCCAATTATTGAAAAGTTATTATTATATCGTCAATTGAAAAAATTAGATTCCACCTATATTGCTGGCTTGTTACGTGTGATTGATGAAGACACGTTGAAAATTCATACACGTTTTAATCAAGCATTAACACAGACAGGTAGATTGAGTTCTATTGACCCTAACCTTCAGAATATACCAATTCGAATTGAAGAAGGAAGAAAAATCAGACAAGCGTTTATCCCATCTGAACAAGGATGGAAGATTTTTGCGGCAGATTATTCACAAATTGAACTACGCGTGCTTGCACATATCGCCAAAGATGAAAAGTTACAGCAAGCATTTAAGCAAGATAAAGATATCCACACACAAACAGCAATGGACGTGTTTCATGTAAGTGAAGATGAAGTTACATCAAATATGCGTAGACAAGCAAAAGCAGTTAATTTTGGAATTGTGTACGGAATTAGTGATTATGGTCTTTCACAGAATCTTGGAATTACTCGAAAAGAAGCAAAACAATTTATTGATCGTTATTTAGAAAGTTATCCTGCAGTAAAAGAATATATGAAAGACGTTGTACAGGAAGCAAAACAAGATGGATTTGTTACAACAATCATGAATCGAAGAAGGTATCTTCCTGATATTACAAGCAGAAATTTTAATGTAAGAAGTTTCGCTGAACGTACTGCAATGAACACGCCGATACAAGGTAGTGCAGCAGATATCATCAAACTTGCGATGATTCAATTGAGTAAGCAATTAGAAGAATCAGATTTACAAGCAAGACTCTTATTGCAAGTACATGATGAATTAATTTTGGAAGTACCTGAGAATGAATTAGAAGAAGTAGAGAAGCTAGTTGCAACAACAATGGAGCAAGCAATAGAGTTAGATGTTCCATTAAAAGTGGATGCATCGTATGGCGATACATGGTATGATGCAAAATAATGAATAAGATAAAAAACGTATTACAATTAAAAGCGGGGAATATACATTGCCAGAATTACCAGAGGTAGAAACCATTCGACAAACATTAAAACAATTGGTCATTGGAAAAGAGATAAAAGAAATTATGATTCATTGGCCAAAAATCATACAAGAACCAAATGATACGGAGCACTTTAAACAATTATTAATTGGGCAAGAAATATTAGATATTCGACGAAAAGGTAAATTTTTGCTGTTTGATTTAAATCATCATGTGCTTGTCTCTCATTTGCGGATGGAAGGTAAGTATGGTGTGCATCCTAAAGCAGAAGAGTTGCTTCCACATACGCATGTTATTTTTCAATTTACGGATGACTCTGAATTACGTTACCGAGATGTACGTAAATTTGGAACGATGCATGTATTTGAAAAAGGGACAGAGGATTTCATCAAACCTCTAAGTCAATTGGCAAAAGACCCATTGGAAAAAGATTTTTCTAAGGGAACATTTAAAGAGAAAGTTATAAAAAGTACAAGAGTGATTAAAAATATACTGCTAGATCAAACGGTCATCGCAGGTTTAGGTAATATTTATGTTGATGAAACATTATTTCTTGCAAAGGTTCATCCACTTACAAAAGGTATAGATTTATCTGATGCACAAATAGAAAAGATAGTAGATTCAGCTACCATTACTCTGAAGAAAGCTGTGCAAGAAGGTGGTACAACTATTCGTTCCTATGTGAATTCACAAGGACAAATAGGAATGTTTCAACAACAATTGCATGCATATGGGCAAGAAGGGAAAGCATGTAATGATTGTAGTACAGCAATTGAAAAGATAAAAGTAAGCGGAAGAGGTACGCATTATTGCCCAACATGTCAGGAAATTGCACCGATTAGGTGATTTGCCCATATAATACAGCAATTAAGCTGTAAGGGAGCAAATTACTTTGATTACATTGGTATTGATCGCTATTGCTATAAGTATGGATAGTTTCTTTATTGCATTCACATATGGACTAAAAAAACTAACGATGTCATTTTTTCAAATGTTAAAAATTGCATTCGTAGTTGGAATGGTTTTTAGTTTCTCTATGTTTTTAGGAGAGATAGCACTAGCAAAGGTCCCAAATGACTATACAGAAGTCATTGCTGGGATAATCTTGACAGTAATTGGGATTGTCTTTTTATTATCCACATGCCCTCTACCGAATATTTCATTACCTTATATGAATAGCTTGTGTTTTTTAATGGATATATTAAAAAAACCAATTAAAGCAGATTTAGATAATTCAGGAAAAATTAACGGGTGGGAAGCAGTTGTTCTGGGAATTGCATTGTCATTAGATTCCATTGGTGCTGGAATTGCATTATCTTTTTTGGAGATTCCTATTGCAACTGCTGCCATATCAATCATTGCAATTACAACATTCTTTTTGTTTACAGGTGTGAAAGCAGGAATGTATTTTGCTCGTTTTCAAACAATCGCAAAATTTTCTTTTATTCCTGGATGTGTATTAATCATTATTGGAATCTACAAAATTATTTTTTAACCGACATAGGACGTGGTTTATTTTGATTATTGGCGTAACTGGCAATATCGCAAGTGGGAAAAGCACAATCGTAAATTATATTAGGGAAACATATCATTATCCTGTGATTGATGCAGATCTTGTAGCAAGAAAAGTAGTGGAGCCTGGTGAAAAAGCATTAAACCAACTTGTTCAAACATTTGGACGAGTAATATTGAATAAAGATGGGGCACTAAACAGACAACATTTAGGACAAATTGTTTTTTCAAATCAGGAAGAAAGAGAAAAACTAAATCGTATTGTTCATCCTGCAGTAAGAGAACAAATGATAAAGGAAAAGGAATGTCTATTAAATAGTGGACATGATATAATAGTGATGGATATTCCATTATTGTTTGAAAACAATTTGCAATATTTGGTTGATAAGACGGTGTTAGTATATACAAATGAAAAGATACAATTAATAAGATTGATGAAAAGAAATGGGTTCACAGAACAAGAAGCAAAAAGTCGAATGAATGCACAATTATCTCCACAAAAGAAGAAAGAATTAGCTGACGCAATCATTGATAATTCTAATACTATTGATGATTCAAAAAAACAAGTCGATGTGCTTTTTAGAAAATGGGAATTGATATAATAAACTAGGAAAAAATAAATTATGTCGCTTTTTGTAAAAACTCAAGAAAATAGCTTGTCAAAAATGTAAAAAGCAGATATAATCTTGTTGTCTTTGTATAGGCATACGGAGTGAAATGTGATAAGCTTATGTAGAGATTTTCTGAATAAGTGTATTAAAAATGATGGCTTAAAGGGTTAGGACCTCTTTGGACTAACTTTCCCCCGTGGTCATACATTGCATATTACTCAGAAGAACCTATTTTTTAATTAAGGGGGAATATCGAAATGGATACAATGGGAAGACATGTTATTGCGGAATTATGGGAGTGTAATCTTGACATATTGAATGATATGGAACGGTTAGAAAAGACATTTGTCAATGCAGCTTTAAAAGCAGGAGCAGAAGTGAGAGAAGTTGCTTTTCACAAGTTCGCTCCATTTGGTGTGAGCGGTGTTGTCATTATTTCAGAATCACATCTTACGATTCACAGCTTTCCTGAACATGGATATGCTAGTATCGATGTATATACTTGTGGGGATATTATTGATCCGCATGTTGCTGTGCAATTTATCCAAGACGAGCTAGAAGCAAAAACGACTGAAAAAATCGAAGTTCCACGCGGTATGGGTGCGGTGCAACTACAAAATATAAAAGCACAGTAAATGAGACTTAAGCGGTTCTTCTTAGGAAGAATACGCTTAAGTTTTTTTGATTCTTGTTAAAAAAAGACCTCCATTTATAGTCTTTAATCGTTTTCTCAATGAAAACGTGTTAAAATAAAAACAACTATAAATATATAAGAGGTGTGGGGTATTTATGTCATTTCGTAATACAATAAATAAGAATTTTAATAATCATTCAGAAACAAGAGATAAGCATTGGGATCCAGCATTACGAACGCATTATTTCAAAACGACGAAAGATAAAGCATTTGATAAATTAGAACCAATGTTTAAAGGCATGAAAGAATGTGAAATTGTTGGAATCTCCAAGGAACATGGGGAAATAAGCTTTAATTACAAAGCAGGTCGCAAAGTATTTATCATTATGACGATTATTATGGTAAAACCATATCGTACTGCAATTGATATTTCTGCAACAACTGAATCATCTATTCCATTTGATTTTGGTTATAGCCATAAATTAATCCCTAAATTGTATGACAAGATTAAAAAAGAACTTGATTATATTGGAACGTCAGAATAAAAGTAAGGATGATGGAACGTGAAATGTCCACATTGTGATTTCAAAAACACAAAAGTATTAGATTCGCGACCAATTGAAGAAGGGCGATCTATTAGAAGAAGAAGAGAGTGCGAATCCTGTCAATTTCGTTTTACTACATTTGAACGAATTGAAGAAGTTCCGCTAATTGTTGTTAAAAAAGAAGGCACTAGAGAAGAGTATAGTAGGGAAAAATTAATGCGTGGTTTAATCAGAGCTTGTGAAAAGAGACCAGTTGCATTAGAACAAATTGAGAACATCGCATTAGAAATCGAGAAAGAATTAAGAAACAGAGGAACATCAGAGGTGCAAAGTAATGAGATTGGCGAGATGGTAATGGATAGATTAGTGGATGTAGATGAAGTGGCATATGTTCGCTTTGCATCTGTTTATCGTCAATTTAAAGATATAAGTGTGTTTTTGAATGAATTAAAAGATTTAATACGATCAGATCATGATAAGAAGTAAGGAGATAATGTAATGAGTATTGGCGACTTGGGTAAAATATTACCAGCAGAACGTTACATTGTCGAATTATCGTCTGATGTACAACAATCATATAATCATGTCTTAACACATTTATATCAACCGCTTATAGGGATTGACGCAATTAGTCTTTACCAAACATTGTTATCTGAATCGACATTGTTGTTTGAAAATAAAAATTATCAAACACACCATATGTTAATGAATTATATCGGGTTACCACTTGATCGTATCTATCGAGCGAGAAGAAAGTTAGAAGGTATTGGATTACTTAAAACATTTGAAATCGAGCACCAAGCAGAACGGATATTTAGGTATGTTATACAATCTCCGTTATCAAGCAGTGCTTTTTTTCAACATGACACATTATCCCAATTACTATTACACCAAATTGGGAAAGAGAAATTTGCAAAAATAGAACAAGCCTTTTCTAAACAAGTACGTCAATATCCTGAAAATATGTATGAGACAACTGCAAAATTTAAAGAAGTATTTTATTTAAAGAATCTAGCAGATGTGGATAACATTCATGAGGATAAAAGTAACACTTCAGAGATATTTGTAGGTACAACAATTGATTTTGGTTGGATAGCCCAATTATTAGATCAAAGAATGTTACCAAAACACATGATTCTGAGTGATGAGAACAAGAAGCTAATTCAACAAATGCAAGGATTATATAATTTGACGAATCAAGAAGTGGAGAAAGCATTAATTTGGGCAATTGGAGAAAATCATCAATTGAACAAGAAAGAATTTAAGGAAGCGTGTTTTGATTTTTCGGCATCCAGTTCCTCTAAAGTCACTCTTCAAGTCATTGAACATAGAGATAAATTAGCTACAAATGAAAGAAATCAAGCACCAAAAACACAAGAAGAGCAATTTATCTCCATGCTTGAGCAAATTTCTCCGAAAGAGTTGTTAGAAGATTTAACAGATGGTGCCAAAGCTTCTAATCAAGATTTAAAGACAATTAGTGAGGTTATGACGCAACAAGGGCTTACACCAGGTGTAATGAATGTGTTGATTCATTATGTTATGTTAAAAACAGATATGAAGTTAACGAAGAGCTACTTAGAGAAAATTGCTAGTCACTGGGCACGAAAAAATGTGAAAACAGTTCGTCAAGCAATGACTTTAGCTAAATCGGAGAATAAGAAATACCAACAATGGACAAAATCAACCAAACAAAATCGACAATCATATGTAAATACAAAAAGAGATATTGTACCAGAATGGTATAAAAAGCAAAAAGAAGAGCGTAAACAGAACGAAACGACAGATAAAGAAGTGGATAAACAAAAACGTGCAGAAGAAGCGGATGCATTACTTGCAGAGTATTTACAACAACAGACGAAAGATGAGTAAGGGGGGGGAACGATGAAACCTATTAAATCGGCAATGAAACAATGGTTACATTCCAATGAACGGTTACAAGAGACATATAAAGAAATACGTGAAGAAGTATTACAAGATCCATCAGTCCAAGATGTGTTAAGTAATCATATAGAACTAAGCGAAGAAGATATGGACAGAAATCTAATGAAGCTATATGAATATAAGCAAGCTTCAAAAGAATGTAAACAATGCCCGAATCTAAATGGTTGTATTAACATTGTTAAAGGATATACCCCTCATGTAGAAAAGAACGGAAATGATATTACATTAAGGTACGAAAAATGCCATAACAAAATTCAAGATGATTTACAAAAAGAAAAAGAATCTTTAGTAGAAAGTCTGTATATGCCAAAGCAAATTCGTTCTGCAAAATTGCAAGAATTGAGTACGGACACTTATGAAAGAAAAAATATTGTCAAAGAAATTCTTGAATTTATGAAATATTATAATAGAGATAACTTCCGTAAAGGTTTATATATACATGGTCCATTTGGTACGGGTAAATCGTATATATTAGGTGTGCTAGCAAATGAATTGAAAAAAAAGAATATAGCAACAGCTATTATTTATATGCCAGAGTTCGTAAGGATGATGAAAGCCTCGATTCAGGATGATTCTTTACAAATGAAAATGAATCATTTCAAGAATGTCGATGTACTCATGTTTGACGATATTGGTGCTGAAACTATGTCCGCATGGTTTCGTGATGAAGTTCTTGGTGCGATTTTACAATATCGTATGACAGAAGAATTGCCTGTATTTTTTACTTCTAATTTTGATTTTTATCAACTAGAAAAGCATTTAGGAATATCCAATCGTGGAGATGTAGAAACAATTAAAGCGGGAAGAATTATGGAAAGAATTCAACAATTAAGCAAACCAATTGGTTTAGAAGAGCGATACAGAGATAGTTAAATAAATGAATAGAAAAACATATTACCGATTGAACATAGGGACTCTTTTGCCTAAAAAAATCCAAACGATTCGAAAGCTATGTGGTATCGAATTGTTTGGATTTTTTCGTGTTTAAAGGTAATTCTCTTTGGTTATCGTGAGATTTTATATTTACTTGCAAGCCGGATTGAGTTAAACGCACATCATTCATTTCTCGCATTAATTAGCGAATCATTAGGTTTATTGAGAGATGGTTATTTTTTTCACTTTTGCCCCATATACTTATAGCAGTTTGATGCTGATGAGGGTGATGTGAATTGATGGAAGTTTATTTTGATCAAATGCAAGAAGCGGATTCATTTTGTTTATTTTTACGAGAAAAATGTCCGACATGGAGAACCATACGTAAACGTGGGAATATTCAGACGGTTCATATAGTAACAGATGAAGAGATAGTCATGGAATCATGCAAGCAACAGATTGCTCAACTATTAGCTATGGTTTATGTAAGACACAGAGAAATACAAGCAATTGAATCCATTTTACAAAAAGTATATCATTTCTCAAATGAAACAGAAATGGAACGCATTACGAGCTTAGCAATATCGTTAATTGAAAAAGATGCAGATATTTATGAACACCGAATTCATCAACATGAATTACATGATATTTTGCAAGCAATTTTCTTTGTGAATATGGAAAAGGACATCATTAGATATGATTCTATTATTCACTTTAGGTTTCATCATTATTTTGAACAATTAACGCAATTAGTAGGGCTTGCTATTGATGAATTTAAACGTGAGGAAGAATATCAAGAATATGTACATTCATTGCGCGAATTTGTGAAACGGAAAAACCCTGAACTTGATGTGATTTATGTCCTGGAAGGAAGTACGTTCGAATTCTACAAGGAAGATGGTACATGTATGGAGATGTCTGAACTAAGAGAATACGTAAACCAATTTCCGCTTTATTTATTAGGATTACCTGAAGATGAATGGGATATTTCCCCATTAATTAGTATGTCTCCAAATCATATTTATTTGTTTTGCTATGACACAAATGAACCGAGAATTCAGACAGTGATGAGTATCTTTCAAGAAAAGTGTTCGTTGTATAGTTTAGAGGAGTTTCCCTTTTATATAGAAAAAGAAAAAGGTTCTTGATTTTTCTTTTTCTAATGGTTATAATATAGCGCATAGTCACATATATTATAATCAGTTATGATGAGGACAAGATAGATTGAATGGATGTCTAAAGAGAGGAAAGTCATTGGCTGTGAGCTTTCTGTCATACCGCAATTTATTACCACCTCTGAACTCTATTTACGAATCCAATTATTAGTAGTAAATAGCGATTAATCATCGTTATCGATTGATAATGAAGCCATATTTTTTATATGGAAAATTGGGTGGAACCACGGGTGCTAACGCTCGTCCCTTTACGATTACAGTAGAGGGATGGGCGTTTTTTGTGTTTTTTGTCACTTATAATAACTGAGATGAGCTTCAAGATACACTTGGTAAATGTTTATTCATGCAAATAAAAAGGAGAGAAAAAAATGAGTCAAATCCAATTAACTTTTCCAGATGGTTCAGTAAAACAATTTGATCAAGGTGTAAATGGAGAACAAATTGCACAATCTATTTCACCAGGATTAAAAAAACAAGCAGTAGCTATAAAATTAGATGGTGTATTTTTTGATTTGCGTACGCCATTAGAGCATGATGGTGCAATTGAAATTATTACATTAAAAAATGATGAAGGTATTGAGATTTTACGTCATTCTACTGCTCACTTAATGGCACAAGCAATTAAACGACTGTATAAAGATGTAAAGTTGGGTGTTGGGCCGACGATTGAAGGTGGTTTCTATTATGATATCGATATGGAAGAAAGTATCACACCAGAAGACTTACCTAAGATTGAGAAAGAAATGAAACGTATTGTTGATGAGAATTTAGAGATTGTTCGTAAAGAAGTTTCTCGTGACGAAGCAAAAGCAATGTTTGAAGAAATTGATGATGAGTTGAAATTAGAATTGCTTGATGCAATACCAGAAGACGAGAAGGTAACCATTTATGAGCAAGGTGAATTTTTTGATTTATGTCGCGGTATACATGTTCCACAAACAAGCAAAATTAAAATTTTCAAATTGCTAAGTATTTCAGGTGCATATTGGAGAGGCGATAGCAATAACAAGATGTTACAACGTATTTATGGTACTGCTTTCGAAAAGCAAGGTCAGCTTGATGAATATCTTCGTTTACGTGAAGAAGCAAAAGAGCGAGATCACCGTAAATTAGGAAAAGAATTAGGGATATTTACAGTTTCTCAAAAAGTTGGTCAAGGATTACCACTATGGCTTCCAAAAGGGGCAACAATTAGACGTACAATTGAACGATATATTGTTGATTTGGAAGAACGTCTAGGATACAACCATGTGTATACACCTGTATTAGGTAGTGTTGAGTTATATAAAACAAGTGGACACTGGGATCATTACCAAGAAGATATGTTTCCAATTATGGAGATGGATAATGAAGACTTAGTATTACGACCAATGAATTGCCCGCACCATATGATGGTATACAAAAACCAATTACACAGTTACCGTAATCTACCTGTCCGTATTGCGGAGCTTGGTACAATGCACCGCCACGAAATGTCAGGTGCTTTAGCAGGATTACAACGTGTACGTGGAATGACTTTAAATGATGCACATATTTTCGCTAGACCTGATCAATTAAAAGATGAGTTTAGCCGTGTAGTGAAACTTGTGCAAAATGTGTATAAAGATTTTGGAATTGAAGATTATTATTTCCGTTTATCATATCGTGATCCAGAAGATACAGAGAAGTATATTGATAATGATGAGATGTGGGAAAAAGCACAAGGCATGTTAAAAGAAACAATGGAAGACTTAAAACTTGAGTATGTGGAAGCAGAAGGAGAAGCGGCATTCTATGGTCCTAAGCTTGATGTACAAGTAAAAACAGCCTTAGGTAAAGATGAAACTTTATCAACTGTTCAACTAGACTTCTTGTTACCTGAACGCTTTGATTTAACTTATATCGGTGAAGATGGGAAAGAACACCGACCTGTAGTTATTCACCGTGGTGTTGTATCTACGATGGAGAGATTTGTTGCATTTTTATTAGAAGAATATAAGGGTGCCTTCCCAACATGGTTAGCTCCAATTCAAGCGCGTATCATTCCTGTATCTAATGAAGTGCATTTAGACTATGCGAAAAAAGTAGAAGAAGAGTTACGATTCCATGGTATTCGTGTAGAGTTGGATGAACGTGATGAGAAAATTGGTTACAAAATAAGAGAAGCACAGACAGAAAAAATCCCATTTGCTTTAGTAGTTGGAGATAAAGAAGTAGAGCAAAATGCAGTAAACGTAAGACGTTATGGAGAAAAGGATTCAGAGACAGTTGAATGTGATGCATTCCTTTCACTCATAACAGATGAAATCAAAAATAGAACATTACGTGACAAATAAAGATATATCAACAACCCATTTTTACTTGATGAATAGAATAGTAGAAATGGGTTTTTACAAATGCATTTTTGATTGAAAGCGGTTATAATGACAATAGGGAGGGATTTTAATGAAATATCGTTATTTAGGAAATAGTGGATTACAAGTGAGTGAAATAGCGTTAGGAAGCTGGTTAACATATGGTAAAGCTGTTGCAGATAATACAGCTGAAAATTGTATACATAAAGCATACGAGCTAGGAATTAATTTCTTTGATACGGCTAATGCCTATGAAACGGGTCAAGCAGAAATCGTATTAGGAAAAACATTACAAAACTATGATAGAAGTAGCTATGTTGTTGCAACAAAAGTGTTTTTTCCTATGGGAGACAAACCAAATCAAAGTGGGTTATCGCGAAAACATATTATGGAACAATGTGATGCCAGCTTAAAAAGATTAGGTCTTGACTATATTGATCTATATCAATGTCACCGTTTTGATGCGAACGTACCTGTCGAAGAAACGATGCTCGCATTAGATGATTTAGTAAAGCAAGGAAAGATATTATATGCAGGTGTAAGTGAATGGTCTGCAGCCCAATTAGAGAAAGCAGCTGCAGTTCAAAAGGAATGGAAGTTACATCCGCTTATATCCAATCAACCGATTTACAATATGATTGAACGATATATTGAAACAGAAGTCATTCCTGTCTCCGCTCGAAATGGAATAAGTCAGATTGTATTTTCACCATTAGCTCAAGGGGTACTAACAGGAAAGTATAAACCAAATGAAAGTATACCTAAGGATAGTCGAGCAGCTAATAATGAAACAAACATGGTAATTAATAGTTATTTTGATGAACGCGTTTTACATGTCATTTCGAAATTGAATCAATTGGCAAGTGACCATGATATGAAATTATCTCAATTAGCTTTAGCTTGGATTCTAAGACAAGAAAATGTCGCATCAGCGATTATTGGTGCAAGTAAACCAAGTCAAATAGAAGAGAATGTGAAAGCAGTTGATTTCAAGTTATCAGAAGCATTGATTCAAGAAATCGAACATACTTTGGAACCAATCAAAGATTTTCATCCAGCAAGATAGTGGAGTAAGATGAGCTTCAGATAACTCTTATTGGTTATCTGAAGCTCTTTGTATATGCTTTGCAACCGCTACGCCTTGTCTGTTTCCCTTTCCGCGGGTTATATGCACACAAATCATTTTGTTGTGTGTATAATTTTCTCAATATGAAACAATAGTTGTGTCCTAGCCATAGTCAAAAATTCTAAATGCAAGTTGACATTGTTACATGCCTATGTTAAGATATTAGGAGTGAATTAAATATGATCTCAAAAGACAAGTAGAAGCACCCGCTTCTCACCTGATTGACACATGATGTAGTTGACAGGTATAGTTATCCGACTTAATTGTAATGAAATGGATGATGTGTGGGTGCAGTATGTGTACCGACACTTTTTTAATGGAAAAAATTAAACTTGTCTATTCAAAATGGATCATGTTTCATTACGCTTTTATAAAAATTCGGAGGTGGCTGATTATTAGCAAAGATATGAATGTCAATGAGAATATTCGAGCACGTGAGGTTCGTCTCATTGATTCAAATGGGGATCAATTAGGAGTTAAATCTCGTCAAGAAGCTTTAGAAATTGCCCAAACACGTAATCTTGATCTTGTATTAGTTGCACCAAATGCGAAACCACCAGTATGTCGTATCATGGACTATGGTAAGTTCCGTTTTGAGCAACAAAAGAAAGATAAAGAAGCACGTAAGAAGCAAAAAATTATTAACGTAAAAGAAGTACGTTTAAGCCCTGGAATTGAAGAACATGATTTCAATACAAAGCTTCGTAACGCACGTAAGTTCTTGGAAAAAGGCGATAAAGTTAAAGTCTCTATTCGTTTCCGTGGACGTGCGATTACCCATAAAGAGTTAGGTCAAAAAGTGTTAGAGAGAATGGCTGAGGAATGTAAAGATCTTTCCACTGTTGAACAAAAAGCAAAAATGGAAGGTCGTAGTATGTTCTTAATGCTTGCTCCTATCACGGATAAGAAATAATACGAACTATACACAGCTTTACAAGGAGGAACTATTATGCCAAAGATGAAGTCACATAGAGGTACTGCAAAACGTTTCAAAAAAACAGGTTCTGGGAAGGTAAAACGTTCCCATGCATATACAAGTCACTTGTTTGCAAACAAATCTCAAAAACAAAAACGTAAATTGCGTAAATCAGCAGTAGTATCTGCAGGCGATTACAGCCGTATCAAACAAATGTTGCCTAAATAAGCAATCATACAACTACAAATATAAACTTAGATTCGTTGATATATACTAGGAGGGAATTATTATGCCACGTGTTAAAGGTGGAACAGTTACACGTAAACGTCGTAAACGTATATTAAAGTTAGCTAAAGGTTACTATGGTGCAAAACACTCACTATTTAAAGTAGCGAAACAACAAGTTATTAAATCAGGTCAATATGCTTATCGTGACCGTCGTCAGAAAAAACGTGATTTCCGTAAATTATGGATCGCACGTATTAACGCTGCAGCACGTGTAAATGGTCTTTCTTATAGCCGTTTCATGCATGGCTTAAAATTAGCTGGTATCGAAGTTAACCGTAAAATGTTAGCAGAGTTAGCTATAAGTGACGAAAAAGCATTTGCACAATTAGCAGAACAAGCAAAATCTGCTTTAAAATAATTATTAATCAAAGGATTGTTTCATTAATAGATGAGACAATCCTTTTTTACTAGTTAGGATGTATATTTATGTGGATTTATTTACTTTGTATGAATGTGATTGGATTTTTTGTGATGAGTGTCGACAAAAGAAAGGCAAGAAAACAACAATGGCGTATTCCTGAACAGAGAATTTGGCTTGTGGCTGTTATAGGTGGTGCATTAGGGTGTACTCTAGGCATGTATATGTTTAGACATAAAACGAAACATACTATTTTTGTGTTTGGGTTACCTTTCTTAAGTATTGTACATTGTAGTCTTCTTATCTATTATTACATCATATTGTCATAACAGCTCGTACACTGTCATATACTCCTAATGCAGAGGAGTGATTAACTATGATGGGGAATGTAGAGTGGCTACAAGAATTCCGATTAATCGATAATTATATGTTCATTGCACCAATAGGATTTATTATTATTCATTTAATAAGGCCTTTTTTCTTTTTCCCTGTGCTCTTATTGTGTGTAACAGGAGGTATCCTATTTGGAACAGTAGCAGGCACAGTTTATTCTGTGATTGGTTTAACATTATCAAGTATTATTTTCTATGGTATCATGCAAATTGTACCAAAACTAACGTCAAAATGTAAAAAAGTAGAAGAGAAAATGTTCGGTAAACATAAAGAACTGACACTCACACAAATATGTTTGCTTCGGCTATTGCCATTTATGCATTTTCACTTGTTATCTTATTGTTTATATGAGATGTCGAAGGAGAGTTTTTCTTCCTATTTGAGGACAACGTTTATTACAGTAACACCTTTGTCATTTTTTTATACTGCATTTGGCCAATCGATTAAAGATGTGTCAATTTATATCATGATACCAGTTTGTTTAGTGATGTTACTCCTGATTTATATAACTAGAAAAAAGCAGATTATTATTAAATGGAGTATATTTTTTTCTTCATAACAAAAGCACCTTCCTAAGATGGAACGGTGCTTTTGTATTTCTAAATGGTTAACAAATACTCCTATTAATGAATTCGTAATTTATCAACGGGATGTTTCCATTCGATCGTGGCATGTGGATAACGAATAAGAATTTCTTCTTCTAAGAAATATAAATCCTTTCGTTCAAATCCTTTTAATCGCTCTGGTTGATGTGTATGCATAATAATAGTGATGACTTCAAAAGAGTCTTCTGTTGTACCTAGATATTTTTCTCCTTCAAATAAAAATCCTTTGTACGTAATGAAAAAATTCTTTTTAATGTTATCGTTATAATCCAAGAAATAAAACTCTTTTTTGTCTTGAGCCACTTCAAGTTTGCGCTTTGGGTTCACTAAATATTTAAATGCAGTATAAATAAGTATCACAATCGCAATAAGAACAAGTAATCTGAATAGAATAATAATCATAGTAAGTTCACTCCTTCAACAACATATGCCAAGTCTATTATATACATCGTATACGAATGAGCAAGTGCAAAGGTTTCAAAAAAATAAAAAAAACATGCTATAATAATGAAAGAAGGACTGGAAAGAGGTGGACTATGAACTGGAATACATTATTTACTATGCAGTATGAGCTTGATCAATACATTTTAAAACAACATGACGTAAAGAATGAAGAGATTTTTGACAAAAAACTATTGGCATTATTAGTAGAAGTTGGAGAACTTGCAAATGAAACGCGTTGTTTTAAATATTGGAGTTTGAAGCCACCAAGTGAGAAATCTGTCATTGCAGAAGAATATGTAGATGGCATACACTTTATCTTATCACTTGGGCTCGCGCTAGGTATTGATACATATCAGCCAAAAGAAATAGAAAAGAAAGAAGAAGAGTTAACAACATCCTTTTTACATATTTATGAAGCCATTCAGATATTGAGTAATAAACGTACATCAAGTGTGTTTTATAATTTATTTGATACATATCTACAATTAGGACTTCAATTAGGTTTTACTTCAAATGATATAAAAAATGCCTATATGGAGAAGAATAAGATTAATTTTGAACGACAAAACTCAGGTTATTAAAGATGGAGGTATTCAAATGAACGAGATGTTAACAATGTTAAAGGAATTAACAGATGCAAGGGGAATTCCTGGAGACGAGAAGGAACCACGTGATGTGATGAAAAAGTGGATTTCTCCATATGCCGATCGAGTGTATACAGATCATCTAGGTAGTTTAATTGCTGAAAAAATCGGCCAAGAAAATGGACCAAAGATTATGATTGCAGGACATTTAGATGAAGTAGGATTTATGGTGACACGAATTGACGATAATGGCTTTGTATATTTTCAAACAGTTGGTGGTTGGTGGAGTCAAGTAATGCTTGCGCAACGTGTGACGATTATGACTAAGAATGGGGATGTGACAGGTATTATCGGCTCCAAACCACCACATATCCTTTCACCAGAGGCACGAAAGAAGCCTGTAGAGATTAAAGATATGTTTATTGATATTGGTGCAACAAGTAAAGAAGAAGCAATGGAATTTGGTGTATTACCTGGTGATTCCATCGTACCATATTTCGAATTTACGCAAATGAAGAATGAAAAATTATTACTTGCTAAAGCATGGGATAATCGTATTGGCTGTGCAATAGCAATTGAAGTATTGAAACGTCTTAAAGATGAACAACATCCTAATATCGTGTATGGTGTTGCAACAATACAAGAAGAAGTAGGCTTACGCGGTGCGAAAACAGCGACACATACCATTAAGCCAGATATCGGTTTTGCTGTAGATGTTGGTATTGCTGGGGATACACCTGGTATATCAGCAAAAGAAGCAGATAGCAAAATTGGTGAAGGACCTCAAATTATTTTATACGATGCCTCAATGGTGTCACATAAAGGACTAAGAGATTTTGTAGTAAAAACAGCAGATCAACATCAAATTCCTTATCAGTACGCCACAATGGCTGGTGGAGGAACGGATTCTGGCTCTATTCACGTTACAGCAAATGGTGTGCCTGCATTGTCTATTACTGTAGCAACTCGTTATATTCATACACATGCAGCAATCTTGCATCAAGATGATTTCGAAAATGCTGTTCGATTGTTAGTTGAAGTAATCAAAAATTTAGATTCAGATACAGTCAAAAATATTACGTTTGATTAAGAATACCACATGTTACACACAAGGAAAGAAAAGCCGAACTACTTCAATGAGAGAGTTCGGCTTTTGCTATATTTAATTTTAAGCGAAATAATTTCCTAATACTTTTTTTACATAATTTTGTGTTTCATTAAATGGAGGAACCCCGTTGTGTTTATCCACATTACCAGGACCTGCGTTATATGCTGCTAATGCTAATTGTTTGTTTCCATTATATTTAGTTAACATTTGGCTTAAGTATTTTGTACCAGCAAATATATTCTGACGTGCGTCAAATGCATCTGTTACACCAAGACTTTGAGCAGTTGTAGGCATTAGTTGCATGAATCCTTGTGCACCTGCTTGACTCACTGCATTTTGATTATACCCTGATTCAGCCTGAATTACGGAATGTATTAATTTTGTATCGACATTGTATGTAGATCCGGCTTCCTCAATCAAGCTATCTATAGAAGAGTTACTTACATACGCATCACCACTAGCTACCGGAAGTGTGACATTCGATGTAGATTGAAGTAATTCTCGAATAGAAGGGGCCTGTTGAGTATTACCGTTCTGTGCTAATTCTGTTTGAGAGATAAGTGATTGTAATAATGTATCAAAATCATTTGTCATTACCTGATTAGTTGACGATGAATTTGTAAGATTTGCCATCATTTGTGCCTGCATGGCATATTGGATATAAGATATATTCACTAGATTGTCCTCCTAGTAGTACCTATTCAATACTATATCTTTACTATACATCCATTTGACTATTTTTACAATGCGAAATAGTCATAAAAACATATAAAAAATAAGTCGTTTACAGCATAATTTGATAATGAAAAACACATCCGTAAATGTGATGAGCGGATGTGTATAGTATAGGTGAAATTTCTTATGGAAGATACTTATAACAAGAAAAAATGGTTTAATTAAATTCACATTATTCGCTTTATCAACGAATGAAAGCCGATGATTCCGTAGCGAAGAAAAAATCGGCTTTTTTCATATTCAGATTTGCTTAGCATAAGTTTTGAACATTGTTAATAGAATCCCAGGATGAACATATTATCAGGCTATTACTGTACCGCTTTTTCTAGTGCTTGCAAAACTTCCTCTTTATCTTCTGTGGATGCAGTTTCCCAATATAATTCAAATAATACACCTAATCCAGGTAACATTTTTTCTTCTCCACTTTTAATCGCATCTACGATGGTTGCTTCTAAATCATCTGCTGTATTTCCGTGAATATTTGACTTAATTGCTTTTCGTAAATTTAAATCCATTTTTAAACACCTCACTAGTATTTTGTCGTTTTAGTTTGACCAACCTATAAGAAAATATGTATGATTAATTTATCAAATAATACAAGGATGAATAGCATGATTACTTCAGTAAAAAATGAAAAAGTAAAAGAATGGACAAAATTAAAACAAAAGAAAGGAAGAGACCAACTAGGACTGTTTCTAGTGGAAGGCTTTCACTTGATTGAGGAAGCACATAAGAGTGATTGTAATATTGTAGAAATTATACATACACCTAAAGCTACTATTGATTATTTGGCACAGTACAAATGTGTCGAAGTAACTGAGAATGTGTTACAAAAGATAACTGATACAAAATCCCCTCAAGGTGTTGTAGCGGTAGTTGAGAAGAAATTGAAGCAAGGTTCTCCTAACAATCGAGTATTGCTTTTAGATAATGTACAAGATCCAGGGAATGTTGGTACAATGATTCGCACAGCAGATGCGGCGGGGTTTGATACAGTTGTTTTAGGAAAAGGATCTGTAGATGTGTTTAATGATAAAGTCATCAGAGCAACGCAAGGTTCTATTTTTCATTTATCCATATACCAAGCAGATTTGTTAGAAGAAATTGCAAAACTTAAAGAGAACGGAGTCACTGTTTGGGCAACAGGACTAGAAAATGCAACAAATATGTATGAAATGCCTATTACGGAAAAAATGGCGATAATCGTAGGAAATGAGGGTGCAGGTGTGCATCCATCATTAATGAAAGAAGCAGATGAAATTGTTACGATTCCTATATATGGTCAAGCAGAATCATTAAATGTGAGTATAGCTGCAGCAGTATTAATGTATCATGTAGTAAAATTGTAAACATTTTTAGATTGGACTTGCAACAACGCTTTTGATTCATTATACTATATGAAGTAAAACTAATATAAAAGCTTTGAAGGAGCTAGTAATAAGATTCACATCATTTTTAAAGGGATGAAGCACCATAGACTGGAAGTGTTTCAAATGATGCTTATTGCATTTCACTCTGGAGCTGACACTTAGACCTCGATTAGAGTAAAGGTGTGCCGGATAAAACATCCGTTATCAATGACACGAGTGGATATAGATTCATATATCAACAAGGGTGGTACCGCGAAACGTCAAGTCTCGTCCCTTATTAGGGATGGGGCTTTTTTTGTTGTACTTTAATGTAAATCGATTGTCACAGAAAATGATAATGGGATAAATGAATAAGGAGGTTAATGGAATGAAAGAACAATTACAAGTTCTAGAACAAGAAGCATTGACAAAAGTAGAAATAGCACAGTCTCTACAAGAGTTACAAGATGTACGTGTAGCTTATTTAGGTAAAAAAGGTCCGATTACAGAAGTGTTAAGGGGAATGGGGAAATTGTCTCCTGAAGAACGTCCGATAATTGGTGAGTTAGCGAACAAAGTACGTGGGAATATTTCAGAAGCGATTGATTCAAAGAAAGCTACAATTGAGGCTGCACAATTAGAAAAACAATTAGAAAATGAACAAATTGATGTGACATTGCCTGGGCGTCCAGTAAATGTTGGTGGGCCTCATTTATTAACAAAAATTGTTGAAGAAATTGAAGATTTGTTTATCGGTTTAGGATTTGAAGTTCGAGAAGGTCCAGAAGTAGAAACAGACTATTACAATTTCGAAGCATTGAATTTACCAAAAGGACATCCGGCAAGAGATATGCAAGATTCTTTCTATATTACAGAAGATTTACTGTTACGTACACACACATCACCAGTACAAGCACGTACAATGAACGGAATGGAAAAAAAGCAACCAGTTAAAATGATTTGCCCTGGTAAAGTATTTAGACGTGATACAGATGATGCGACACATTCCCATCAATTCACACAAATTGAAGGATTATATGTAGACAAAAATGTTCGAATGAGTGATTTGAAGGGTGTACTTGATCGTTTTGCTAAGCACATGTTTGGTGAAGACAGAGAAATACGATTACGCCCAAGTTTCTTCCCTTTTACAGAGCCATCAGTAGAAATGGATATCTCATGTAAAGTTTGTAATGGAGAGGGTTGTAATGTATGTAAACGCACTGGCTGGATTGAAATTCTTGGTGCTGGTATGGTACATCCACGTGTATTAGAAATGGCTGGTTTTGATCCAAAAGTATACAGTGGCTTTGCATTCGGTATGGGGCCAGAGCGTATTGCAATGTTGAAATATGGTGTGGATGATATTCGCCATTTCTATACAAATGATGTTCGATTCTTAAAACAATATCATCAAGCATAAGGAGGAATAAACGATGTTAGTTTCTTTAAATTGGTTAAAAAATTACGTAGATATAGATACATTAACGCCAGAAGAATTAGCTGAACGAATTACTAAATCTGGTATTGAAGTAGAAGGAATAGAACAATTTGCCGCACAAGCTACGAACGTAGTAGTAGGATATGTGGAAAGTTGCGAGAAACACCCAAATGCGGACAAGTTAAATCTATGTCAAGTAAATGTAGGGCAAGAAACACTTCAAATTATATGTGGTGCACCAAACATTGCAAAAGGTCAAAAAGTAGCAGTGGCGAAACCGGGTGCAGTTCTTCCAGGTAATTTTAAAATTAAAAAAGCTAAGTTGCGTGGCGTAGAATCGAATGGGATGATTTGCTCCTTACAAGAATTAGGTGTCGCTGAAAAATATATTGAAAAGGAATATGCTTCAGGTATCTTTGTTTTTCCAGCAGATGTAGAAATTGGAGCAGATGTTACTTCATTATTAAACTTAGATGATTTAATCATGGAATTAGGGTTAACTCCGAATCGTTCAGATGCGCTTAGTATGTTAGGTGTAGCATATGAAGTTGCAGCAATACTAGATGTTCCAATTCGTTTGCCTCAAACATCTGTTAGAACAGCAAATGAGGTAGCAGAAGACATCCTATCAGTAAAAGTGGAAACACCAGACGTGAATCCTTATTATGGCGCATTTATAGCAAAAGATGTCCAAATTGGGTCATCTCCATTATGGATGAGAAACTATTTAATGGCAGCTGGTATTCGACCAATTAATAATGTAGTCGATATAACCAATTATGTTTTATTAGAATATGGTCAACCATTACATGCATTTGATTTGGATAAGTTCGGATCTAATGAAGTTATTGTAAGAATGGCAAAAGACGGGGAAGTATTAACAACTTTAGATGATCAAGAAAGAAAGTTATCGAAAGACAATCTTGTCATTACGAATGGCAGTATTCCTGTTGCTTTAGCTGGAGTAATGGGTGGAGCAGATTCAGAAGTATCTTCCGAGACAACGAATGTATTAATCGAAGCTGCTTATTTTGATGGCCAAGTTGTTCGTAAAACATCGAAACAATTTGATTTAAGAAGTGAAGCTAGTACGCGTTTTGAAAAAGGTGTAGATCCGAATCGTGTCAGAGAAGCGGGAGTACGTGCATGTCAGTTATTAGAACAATATGCGAACGCAACAATTTTATCTGGTGCAGTAGAATTTGATCAATTAGATAAATCAGAAAAACATGTAACAATTTGGACATCTGAAATCAATAATAGATTAGGTACATCAATTTCAAATGAGGAAATTGCAGATATTTTACGCAAATTAAATTTTAACTATGAACAAGATGGGGAAACTTTTACTGTTCATGCACCAACACGCAGACAAGATATCGTTATATTTGAAGATATGGTAGAGGAAGTTGCTCGAATTTATGGCTATGATAATTTACCTTTTACATTACCAAAAGGCGGTAGCCAAGCAGGTGGTTTAACGAAAAAACAAGCATTAAAGCGCCATGTGAAACATTTATTAGAAGGAATAGGGTTAGCGGAAACAGTCACTTATTCTTTGACTAGTAAAGAACGAGCAACACAATTCATTAGTCCTGAAGTCAAAGAAGAGTTCGTTTCAACAGTATCATTAGCAATGCCAATGAGTGAAGAACACAGTACTTTACGTGTAAGTATTCTTCCTGAGATGTTACATGCTGTCGGCTATAACTTAGCACGTAAACAAACAGATGTTGCTTATTATGAACTTGGTAGTATTTTTATCTCAAAAGAAGAAAAAGTGACGAAACAGCCAATTGAGACAACACGTTTAGCTGGTGCGATTACAGGACAATGGCTTTCACATGCATGGCAACAAGAGAAGAAAGCTGTAGATTTCTTTGTTGTAAAAGGTATTGTAGAAGCTTTATTCACATCATTGAAATTAGATGTCACATATAAGCAAGCAAAAATAGATGGCATGCATCCTGGACGTACGGCTCAATTATTCATTGGTGAGCGTCCTATTGGATTTGTCGGGCAAGTTCATCCTGGTGTTCAAAAGTCATATGGATTAAAAGAAACATATGTTTTCGATATCGACTTCGCATATCTATTAGATATTCACGAAAATGAACCTAGTTTCTCTGTCATACCTAGATATCCAAGTACTACTAGAGATATTGCTTTAGTGCTAGATCAAGATGTGAAAGCAGGAGAAGTTCAAGCAGTGATAAAAGACGCAGGTGGAGAATTAGTAAAGGATATTCAAGTATTTGACGTGTATCAAGGAGAACATTTAGAAGAAGGTAAGAAATCCATTGCCTTTAGCTTGTTCTACCAAGACCCTGAAAGAACATTAACAGATGAAGAAGTAGAAGCATCTTATCATGCCATTTTAGAAGCAGTGAAAGAACAATTTGATGCACAATTAAGAGGTTAAAGAAAAAAACGAACGGGCTGTCTTAGCACCGTTCGTTTTTTATATATATTTTTTTGCCTTTTCTGTATTAGCAAAATGAACTTTTGCAACATCTTCTAAAATAGTCATTCCGTGTTTTTTAATTAAATACGCACATGTTTCATCTACTTTGCTAGAAGCGCCCTTCGGAACAGTGATTCCTAATTTACTTGAGAGAAGGTCCATCTCTTTCACAAATTTAGCTCTAGCTATAATCGAAGCAGCAGCTACAGAGGTGGAGTGGCTTTCCGCTTTCGTCATAAAATAAGTGTTTTCATGTAATTGCATGTTTTCTGTATGGATATACTTTGAGTAAACACTAGGTTGACAGAATTGATCGATTAATATAGGTGCATGCATCCCAATTTTTGCAATAAGTTTCTCTATTGCATGATGATGAAGCATTGCTTTCATCTTACCTTGATTCCATCCCTTTTTTTGAAGTTGATTGTATTTTTTGTTGTTTAATGTTAACAACGTATAAGGAATGCGTAATTTTACTAATTTTTTTGCTAAACGTGCAATGTTATCATCTGTTAATGTCTTGGAATCCGTAATCCCTAATTGTTTTAACTCTTCTATTTTATTATCTGGTACGTACACAGCACTCACTGTGATTGGTCCAAAGTAATCTCCCGTTCCTGCTTCGTCTGTTCCAATATGGGAAGTATGAAATAAAGATTTTGTAGGAGCATATGCGTGATCGTTAACTGTATTAGTCGAGGTCTTATTAGGTAAAGTTGTGCTCCACTTACTAGCTTCTGTTTCTGCATGTTGTCCTTGAAACATTACTTTTCCCGATTTATATGCTGTAATGGTTGTCTGATTTACTTTTGCTAAAAAAAGTGCATTTGCTGGTTTTTTTACGATGGCACGTTCATAATGTTGATGTAATTTGGATAGATCACTCTGATTCATTTGTATAACAATATTGGACAATCGGACCGCTCCTTTTTATAGTCTTCTGTAATTATAACAGAGTTCATCATATCGGAATAGTTTTCTAATCAGCTTGTTCATGTTAATATATAGTGAGACTTCAATCAATCGCTTGGTTTTGTTTGAAACTTCTAAAGTTACATTGTCTACACATCATGATAAAATATAGGTTTTACTATATTCTCAAATAAAATCATAGTATAATCAGATAAGTGAATAGAATTTGTAGGGGGTATGAAGGTGACCCAACCGAATAAAGTAAGAACAACAGTTCAAATATATGGAAGATCTTATAATGTGGTTGGTGAAGAATCATCAGAACATGTGAAGCGTGTTGCTAGTTTAGTAGATGAGAAAATGAAAGAGATTCACCAATTTAATAAATCATTAGATACTACGAGTTTAGCAGTACTTACAGCTGTGAACACAATGAACGATTACATAAAATTAAAGGAAGAGTTTGAAGTATTACAAAATCTTCTAGAGGAGAAAGAGGAATAAGATTAAGATGGTAACTTTAGCTATTTTGTTTTTTTTCATTATTGGTTTTTTTGTAGGAATGAAAAGGGGTTTAATATTGCAATTTCTGCATCTAACAAGTTTTATTATTGCATTTATTGTAGCCTCACTTTATTACAAAGATATCGCCCCAAAATTAGAATTGTGGATTCCATATCCTGAAATGTCTTCAGATAGTTCATGGGCAGTATTCCTTGATTCTTTACCACTGGAAACAGCATATTACAATGCCATTGCTTTTGGTGCATTATTTTTTGTGACAAAAATAGTATTACAAATTATTGCGACAATGTTAGACTTTGTTGCTAATTTGCCATTATTAAATATTGTGAACACATGGTTAGGTGCAATATTAGGATTCATAGAAGTGTATCTTGTTATTTTTGTCATTCTCTATATTATTGCATTAGCACCAGTACCACAAGTTCAAGCATGGATTGATGCTTCGTCACTCGCTACATATATGATTGAACATACGCCTATCCTATCAGAGAAAGTGTATGATATTTGGTTTGCGAATGACATTCGTTCATAATACAAATAATATGTGAAACAATACCCTTGCAACCATGTATAGCAAGGGTATTTGTACGATAGAAAGAAGGTATCGATATGACGGTAAATAAAAAAGATATTATCAAATTACTAGAAAAAATCGCAACATATATGGAATTAAAAGGTGAAAATCCATTTAAGATATCTGCATACAGAAAAGCAGCGCAAGCAATAGAAAAAGATGAACGTTCTCTAAGTGCAATGGAAGACTTTACCACACTTCAGGGTGTTGGTAAAGGGACAGCAGCAGTAATTGTGGAATATATGGAAAAAGGTGCGTCTTCTACTTTACAACAATTGGAGAAGGAAGTGCCTGAAGGGTTGATTCCGTTATTGTCTGTGCAAGGACTAGGTGGAAAAAAATTAGCCAAATTATACAAAGAATTAAATATTACAGATAGTGATTCATTAAAAGAAGCATGTGAACAAGGTAAGCTTCAAGATTTAAAAGGTTTTGGGAAGAAGACAGAAGAAAAAATATTAGATGCACTATCAAAAGTAAATGAACGACCTGAACGATTACCAATTGCAACTGTGCTACCTGTTGTCGAACAAATTGAGACATATGTACAATCCATCGAGGAAGTGATACGTTTTTCTATTGCAGGAAGTATGCGCCGTCATAGAGAGACTGTAAAAGATCTAGATTTTATTCTCTCCACAGATCAGCCAGCTATTGTAAAAGATAAATTGCTAAAAATGGATGGAATCATTGACACCATTGCACAAGGTGATACGAAAGTTTCCATTACAATCCATCATCAATATGATATTAGTATTGATTTTCGTCTTGTAACAGATAAAGAATTTCCAACAACATTGCACCATTTTACTGGTTCCAAAGACCATAATGTACAAATGAGACAATTAGCCAAATCACAAGGGAAAAAAATAAGTGAATATGGCGTTGAAGATATCGAGACAGGAGAAATAACTACATTTGAAGATGAAGCATCTTTTTTCAAGAGCTTTGGGTTGCATTTCATTCCACCAGAATTACGTGAAGGAAATCATGAATTAGACCAAGCAAAAGACGAGATTCATTTACTTAAAAATTCAGATATCCATGGTGATTTGCATATGCACACAACATGGAGTGATGGTGCACAATCAGTAGAAGAAATGGTCAATCGAGCAATAGAAAAAGGGTATGATTATATCGCAATAACAGATCATTCTAAATTCTTAAAAGTTGCGAATGGATTGAATGAAGAACGATTGCGTAAACAGGCAAAAGAAATTGATGAGATAAATGAAAAATATCCATCTATTCATATTTTTAAAGGAGTAGAAATGGATATATTACCAGATGGTTCATTAGATTTTTCTGATGATTTTTTACAACATATGGACTTTGTAATTGCATCTATCCATTCGAGTTTCCAACAAGATCGAGATACGATTCATATGCGTTTGTTAAAAGCATTAGAAAATCCATATGTCCATATGATTGCACATCCAACGGGTAGATTGTTAGGTAGAAGAGAAGGATACGATGTGGATGTCGAATGGTTAATTGAACAAGCACATCGAACCAATACAATACTTGAATTGAATGCGAATCCTAATCGTTTAGATTTAGCTGCAAAATGGTTACGTATTGCAAAAGAAAAAGGTGTAAAAATTGCAATTAATACGGATGCACATAATTTCGATATGCTTGAAGATATGCCAATCGGATGCGGCACAGCGAGACGAGCAGGATTAGACCAGGCAACTGTTGTGAATAGTTGGACGACAGAACAAGTTATTGATTATGTAAACAACCTGAAAAAATAAAAACAACAAGGAGTGGGAGAAGATGAATTCTCGAATTTTTAAAGTATTGGAATTTAACAAAATCAAAGAACAACTTATCACACAAGCAGCTTCATCCCTTGGTGTAGAGAAAGCACGAGCACTTACCCCTTCTGTTGATTATGATGAAGTAGTTCAGTTACAAGAAGAAACAGATGAAGCGTATCATATTATTCGCTTAAAAGGTAACGTACCTTTAGGTGGTATTTCTAATATCAAACCACATGTAAAAAGAGCTGCAATTGGTGGTGTTTTAAGCACGCAAGAATGTTTAGCTATAGCAAGTACAATATATGGTGGTAAGCAACTAAAACTATTTATTGAAAGAATAGATGATTTACATTTACCTATCATCTTATCAATTACCAATGAAATAATGCCATTAAATGATTTGGAAAGAGAAATTAAGAGCTGTATTGATGAGAATGGTTACATGATGGACGGAGCCTCAGAGAAACTTAGAGGACTTAGAACAAAAATTAGAACTAATGAAAATAAAATTAGAGATCGATTAGAAAATGTCACGAGAACAAAAGCAAAAATGTTATCCGATTCCATTATTACGATTAGAAATGATCGATACGTTCTACCAGTGAAACAAGAATATCGCCAAGCAATTGGTGGGATTGTACACGACCAATCAGCTTCTGGCCAAACGTTATTCATGGAACCACAATCTGTTGTAGAATTAAATAATCAATTGTCACAAGCTAAAGTTGATGAGAAGCGTGAAATAGAGCGGATTCTTAAAGAATTATCCATTCGCGTTGCAGAAGATGAAGTAGTATTAATTCAGAATGCAGAAGCACTAGCAAAACTAGATTTTATTTTTGCGCGGGCAAAATTGAGCCATCAGATGAAAGCAAGCAAACCAAAGATGAACAACTCTGGTAGAATTAAAATGAAGCAAGCAAGACATCCACTCATTGAATCAGATGAAGTAATAGCTAATGATGTAGAACTAGGAGATTCCTATACAGCAATAGTGATTACAGGACCGAACACAGGTGGTAAAACAGTTACATTGAAAATGGTTGGGTTATGTACATTAATGGCACAATCTGGCTTACAGGTCCCTGCATTGGATGGATGCGAATTAGCTGTCTTTTCTAATGTATATGCAGATATCGGTGATGAACAATCGATTGAACAGAGTTTAAGTACCTTCTCCTCACATATGACTAATATTGTAAATATATTAGAAAACTTTGATGACCAGTCACTCATCTTATTTGATGAGCTTGGAGCAGGGACAGATCCTCAAGAAGGTGCAGCACTCGCAATGTCGATATTAGACTTTGTAATTGCAAAAGGTGCACGTGTAATTGCAACAACACACTATCCCGAATTAAAAGCATATGGATACAATAGAGAAGGTGTCGTGAACGCATCTGTAGAGTTCGATGTCCAAACACTAAAACCAACCTATCGTTTGCTAATTGGTGTACCAGGTAGAAGTAATGCATTCGAGATTTCCAAACGACTCGGACTACAAGAAGAGATCATTCTTGAAGCGAAGTCACATATAGGCACAGATTCAAAAAGTGTAGAAAATATGATAGCATCACTTGAAACATCTAGGAAACAAGCAGAGACAGATTATGATGAAGCAGCAAAAATTCTCGAAGAAGCAGAAAAGTTAAAAAAAGAAATCGAAATGGAATGGACTAAATTCGAACAAAAACGTGAGAATTTATACAAAAAGGCAGAAGAGAAAGCAGAGAAAGCTGTCGCTAAAGCGAAAGAAGAAGCAGAAATTATTGTGAATGAATTACGTAATATGCAAACAGAAGCAGAATGGAAAGAACATGAGTGGATTGAAGCGAAAAAGTTATTGCAAGATGCACGACCAGAGCTTTCTAAAAAAGAGAAGAAGCAACAAGCGACATTTGATGAAGAAAAAGCAAAACAATTAAAAGTTGGGGATGAAGTTCGTTTATTAACATTAGATCAAAAAGGAACAATCCTTGAACAGACAGGTAAGAATGAATTTCAAATTCAAGTTGGTATTATGAAATTAAAGGCAAAAAGAAAAGACTTGTTGTTTATAAGAAGAGAAGAAAAAGTAGTAGAAAAACCACTCGCAACAGTAAGAGGTTCGAACTATCATGTCAAGCCAGAATTAGACTTACGCGGAGAACGATATGAAGATGCGTTACAACGATTAGAGAAATATATGGATGATGCATTGCTTGCAGGATATAATCATGTTTCTATCATCCATGGAAAAGGGACAGGGGCATTGCGTAAAGGTGTTCGAGATTATGCACGTAAACACTCAAGAATTGCAGAGAGCCGTGACGGTACAATGGCAGAAGGTGGATCTGGAGTCACAGTATTTGAGTTAAAGTAAAGGGGCGATATAGGGATGACTGCTTTTTGGAGTAATACATTTGTCGAGACTGCTGCTCGATATAGTGTAGCAATCTTATGTTTAGTTGTGTTTTTAGTGATATTTGAATTAGTTACATCCTACAAGAATTGGGATGAGATTAAGCGTGGCAATATGAGTGTAGCGATGGCAACAGGTGGTAAGATTTTTGGGATTGCCAACATATTTCGTTATTCCATTGAGCATAATGATACTATTTTAGAAAGTATCACTTGGGGTGGCTTTGGTTTTATTTTGTTATTATTAGGCTATTTTATTTTTGAATTTCTTACACCAACATATAAAATTGATAAAGAGATCGCAAATGATAATCGTGCAGTTGGATTTATATCGATGATTATTTCTGTTGGTTTATCTTTTGTTATTGGTTCAAGCATAGGTTAAGAGGAGTGTAATAATTGAAAACACTAGCATATGTACTTATTGGGATTGCTGTTATCTTTTTTGCTGTAGGAATATATTTTGTAATGACAGTATAGTGGATGGTATCTATAAAATAGAGAAGTTTGTGTGACTAAAAATGAGGGTATCCATAATATATAGAATGAAATTAGAGCACCATAAGCAAACTAGTAGTAACTATTTCTAAAGAAATGGTATACTGAGTAAGAATATTGGAATGTTGAAGGAGGAAATAAAATGGCAATTGTAAATGCAACAGATCAAACATTTGCGACAGAAACAAGTGAAGGATTAGTTTTGGCTGACTTTTGGGCAACATGGTGTGGACCTTGTAAAATGATCGCGCCTGTGCTAGAAGAAATAGATGCAGAATTAGGAAACAAAGTAAAAGTAGTTAAGCTTGATGTAGATGACAATCAAGAAACTGCAGGAAAATTCGGTGTAATGAGTATCCCGACATTATTGTTATTCAAAGACGGAGAAATCGTTGAACAAGTTGTAGGATACCAACCTAAAGAAGCATTAGAAGAATTAATCAATAAACATGCTTAATAAAGCCTAATCCCTCACTATAGTGCTATACTATAGTGAGGGATTTACTTTTTATTAGAACAATGTGAAGTATGGTTACTGTTGAGGTGGTATAAGTGAATGAATATATACAACAAAAATTAGAAGTCTTACCGATGCAACCAGGTTGTTACTTAATGAAAGACAAAAATGGAACGGTTATTTATGTAGGAAAATCAAAAAAATTAAGAAATCGAGTGCGATCCTATTTTATTGGAGCGAATGATCAAAAAACACAAAGGCTTGTGAGAGAAATTCGCGACTTTGAATATATTGTTACAAGTTCTGAGATTGAAGCATTAATTTTGGAAATGAATTTAATTAAGAAATATGATCCACGGTATAATGTGTTATTAAAAGATGACAAATCTTACCCTTTTTTAAAAATTACAAATGAACGACATCCTCGATTACTCATTACAAGAAAAGTGAAGAAAGACAAGGGGAAGTACTTTGGTCCATATCCGAATGTCATTGCAGCAAGAGAAACGAAAAAGTTGCTTGATCGATTATATCCACTAAGGAAATGTAATAATCCAAAAGGAAGACATTGTTTGTATTATCACATGAAACAATGCTATGCATGTGCGGAAGATACCTTATCGATAGAAGAGTATGCTCAAATCGTGCAAGAAATCAGTAGTTTCTTAAATGGTGGACATAAAAAAATTAAAGATCAATTAACAGAAAAAATGTATGCAGCTTCAGAACAATTAAATTTTGAACGCGCAAAAGAATTACGTGATTTAATTCAACATATTGAAGCAGTAATGGAAAAGCAAAAAATGACACTAACAGATCAAGTGGATCGAGATGTATTTGGCTACAGCTATGATAAAGGTTGGATGTGTGTGCAAGTATTCTTTGTTCGCCAAGGTAAATTAATTGAACGTGATGTATCAATGTTTCCATTCTTTGATGATCCTGAGGAAACATTTTTAAGTTTTATTGGTAGTTTTTACTTACATCATCACCATCCTAAACCAAAACAAATTCTTGTTCCAATTCCGACAGATATTCAATTGTTGAAAGAATTGTTAGAAGTAGATGTCCATATTCCAATGCGAGGGCAAAAGAAGGAATTAGTCGCATTAGCCAAAAAGAATGCGGATATTGCTTTGCAAGAGAAGTTCAGTTTAATTGAGCGGGATGAAGATCGAACAATTAGAGCAATGGAACAATTAGGCGAGAAACTGCATATTGAGACACCATATCGGATTGAGGCATTTGACAATTCGAATATACAAGGAACAGATCCAGTCTCTGCAATGGTCGTATTTATAGATGGCAAACCAGCTAAAAAAGAATACAGAAAATATAAAATTAAACATGTCGAAGGTCCAGATGATTACGAGACAATGAGAGAAGTAATAAGAAGAAGGTATTCTCGTTTGTTAAAAGAAAATGCTCCTTTACCCGATCTTATAGTTGTTGATGGTGCAAAAGGACAAATGTCTGCAGCTATCGATGTATTAGAGAACGAATTAGGATTAGATATCCCGTTATGTGGCTTAGCTAAAGATGATAAACACCGCACAAGTGAATTGTTATATGGTAATCCAGTTCAAGTGGTAGATTTGGATCGCCGTTCACAGGAATTTTATTTAATCCAACGCATTCAGGATGAAGTCCATCGTTTTGCCATTACATTTCATAGACAATTACGAGGAAAAAGTGCTTTTCGATCAGAGCTTGATCATATAGAAGGTGTTGGAGCACAACGCAAGAAATTGTTATTGACACACTTTAAATCACTTACAGAAATTAAGCAAGCTACCATTGAAGACATTACAAAATTAGGTATTCCTGAAAATGTTGCTAATAATATTATAAAACAATTAAATAAGCAAAAGGAATCAGAAACGTGAGAATAGGATTTCAAATTTCAGAAAGCAAAAATAATCCGAACTAATTGACTAGTTCGGATTATTCTCTTAGGAGCGTAATTGTATATATCTCTATCCTCATTCGCTATACATCACTTGAAAAGTAACGGTGTCCTTTTTTATTTCAGCGATACATTCACATAATTTACCTGTAAGTTGTTCCATCACATACGCAAGAAAACCAGCTTCTAAACGAAATTCAATATCTTCTATCGTCTCTAACCGTGCTAAGACGACATCGCCATTAAGCTCGAAAATATACCCGCGTCTTTTTTCCTTTACCAAAACAAGTTCTCCCCATCCAACATGTCTAAAAAATTCAATCACTTCCTCTTGATTGACCCAATCACTTTTCGCTGCAAGATTTTTACCTAGTACATATAGAATTAAGTCTTTATCTTTACCTAACATGTCAGGGAGGCCAATATAGCGTAGAAGGTCATAACCGCTACCTGTAATATGTAAATTAGCAATAATTGTTGCGATATTTGTATGTTTATCTGTCAAGATTGTTCCCCTCTCTTACTGTAAAAAAAGCATCTATTCTTATTATCTACTTTTTTTAAATTGGATGCAATAAGTAAAATGACGGATTTCTTATGTAACTATTCCCTATTTGTATATCATTTAAGCGTATAATGTTATGTTTTATCAGATAAATAGTATTCGTTTTCTTGACGCTTTTTCATGATAGAAGTACAATAGTTGTGATGACAATATACAATTTTCTTTGGATGGGAATCTCGTTTAAGAAGGAATACAGTAGCTGATAAGCAATCGTTTTTTATCGCATTTATTTTTGGACGAGTAGTAAAGCGCTTTAAAAAGTGTCACAGAAAATTCGTATGTTGAAAGAAATAAGGATTGTTCGATAATAGAGGGGGGTAAAAAAAGATGGAAAATAGGGAGTTCTTTTATCGTAGGTTACACTCATTATTGGGAGTGGTACCGATTGGACTTTTTTTAGTTCAGCATTTGATTATTAACCATTTTGCTGTATATGGTCCAGAAAGCTTTAATAAGGCAGCACATTTTATGGAATCATTGCCATTCCGTTATGCACTAGAGTTATTCGTTATTTTCTTGCCAATATTATTTCATGCCGTACTAGGTGTGTACATTGTATTTGTTGCAAAGAATAATGTGAAACGCTATGGTTTTTTCCGAAATTGGATGTTTTTCTTGCAACGAATCACAGGAATCATCACACTTGTATTCATTGTTTGGCATGTATGGCAAACTCGTGTGCAAATTGGCCTTGGAAACGAAGAATTAGATTTTAGTTTAATGGAAAGTATCTTAGCAAGTCCAGCGATGTTTTGGTTCTATGTAATTGGGGTTGTGTCTACAACATTCCACTTTGCAAATGGTTTATGGAGCTTTTTAGTAAGCTGGGGAATTACAGTAACACCTCGTTCTCAAAAAATCGCTACATATGCAACATTAATCGTCTTTTTAGCGGTAACATATATTGGAATTCGTGCATTATTTGCATTCGTTTAATTGATTAATAGATTGGTAAGTATAAAGAGGAGTGAGTATAAATGAGTGATCGCAATATTGTTATTGTCGGTGGTGGTCTAGCAGGATTAATGGCCACAATAAAAGCAGCTGAAGCAGGTGTACATGTTGATTTATTATCTATTGTCCCTGTAAAAAGGTCTCACTCTGTTTGTGCACAAGGTGGAATTAATGGTGCGGTAAATACGAAAGGAGAAGGAGACTCTCCTTGGGAACACTTTGATGACACAGTATATGGTGGAGACTTTTTGGCAAACCAACCTCCAGTAAAAGCAATGTGTGAAGCGGCACCTGGTATCATTCACATGTTAGACCGTATGGGGGTTATGTTCAACCGTACAGATGAAGGATTATTAGATTTCCGTCGATTTGGTGGAACACAACATCATAGAACTGCATTTGCAGGTGCGACAACTGGTCAACAATTACTATATGCTTTAGATGAGCAAGTAAGACGTTATGAAGTACAAGGCCTCGTGACGAAATATGAAGGTTGGGAATTTATCTCTGCGATTATTGATGAAGAAGGTATTGGTCGTGGGGTGATTGGCCAAAATATCAAATCACATGAAATGAAAGTATTTAAAGCAGATGCAACTATCTTTGCTTCAGGTGGTCCTGGTATTATTTTTGGTAAATCTACCAACTCTGTTATTAATACAGGTTCAGCAGCTGCAGCACTTTATTTACAGGGTGCTATTTATGCAAATGGGGAATTTATTCAAATACACCCTACAGCTATTCCAGGTGATGATAAATTACGCCTGATGAGTGAATCTGCTCGTGGAGAGGGTGGCCGTCTATGGACATACAAGGACGGGGAACCTTGGTATTTCTTAGAAGAGAAATATCCTGCATATGGAAACTTAGTACCTCGTGATATTGCAACACGTGAGATTTTTGATGTTTGTGTAAATCAGAAATTAGGTATCAATGGTGAAAATATGGTTTACCTAGACTTATCTCATAAAGATCCGAAAGAACTAGATGTCAAACTAGGTGGAATTATTGAGATTTATGAGAAATTCGTTGGGGAGGATCCACGTAAAGTACCGATGAAGATATTCCCTGCAGTTCACTATTCTATGGGTGGCTTATGGGTCGATTATGACCAAATGACGAATATCCCTGGAATTTTTGCAGCTGGAGAATGTGATTATTCTCAGCATGGTGCGAATCGTCTTGGAGCGAATTCGTTATTATCATCTATTTTCGGTGGAATGGTAGCTGGTCCGAATGCAATTAAATATATTGATGGACTAGAAAAAACGATAGAAGATATTTCTTCATCCGTTTTCGATACACAATTGAAGATAGAAGAAGAGAAGTTTGAACAATTATTGAACATGCGTGGAACAGAAAATGCTTACCAAATTCATAAAGAACTTGGTGAGTGGATGACAGATAATGTGACTGTTGTTCGAGATAATGCCAAGTTACTTAAAACAGATGAAAAAATTCAAGAACTACTTGAGCGTTGGGAAAATATTAATATGAATGATACGTCTAGATGGAATAACCAAGGTGTGATGTTCACTAGACAGCTTAAAAATATGTTACATCTTGCAAGAGTAATTACTCAAGGTGCATACAATCGTAATGAAAGCCGTGGGGCACATTACAAACCAGAATTCCCTGAACGTAATGATGAGGAATGGTTAAAAACAACGATGGCTCAATTTGATGAGACGAACAATGCACCATCATTTACTTATGAAGATGTAGATGTCTCACTTATTGAACCAAGAAAACGAGATTATAGTAAGAAAAAATAAATAGAGGGGGTAGCAAGGGATGGCAGAAGAAAAAATTACACTCATAATAACTAGACAGGACAGTCCAGAATCGGACTCCTATCAAGAGACATTTAAAGTGAACTATCGTAAGAACATGAATATCATTTCTGCTCTTATGGAAATTCAAAAAAATCCTGTGAACGCGAATGGTGAAAATCGTCCTCCTGTCACATGGGAGTCTAATTGCCTTGAGGAAGTTTGTGGAGCGTGCTCGATGGTTATTAATGGGGAACCAAGACAAGCGTGTTCTACACTTGTAGATAAATTAGAACAACCAATCACAATTGAACCAATGTCAACATTTCCAGTTGTACGCGATTTAGTTATTGATCGTAGTCGTATGTTTGATTCACTGAAGAAAGTGAAAGCATGGATACCAATTGATGGCACATATGATTTAGGACCTGGTCCAAGAATGCCAGAGAAAAAACGTCAATGGGCTTATGAATTATCTAAATGTATGACATGTGGTGTATGTTTGGAAGCATGTCCAAATGTGAATAGTAAATCAGATTTTATTGGACCTGCTCCATTATCTCAAGTACGATTATTTAATGCACATCCAACAGGAGAAATGCACAAATCGGATCGCTTGAATGCACTTATGGAAGATGGCGGTATATCAGGATGTGGGAACTCTCAGAACTGTGTACAAGTATGTCCTAAAGGGATTCCGTTAACAACATCTATCGCTGCATTAAATAGAGATACAAATCTTCAATCATTTAAGAATTTCTTTGGTAGCGATAATAATTATTAATAGCTAAAGACCTTAAGACCTGTTTAGCCAAGCTAAGCAGGTCTTTCAATATTTGAATAAAATGCTTCTCAATTGGTCCTTTTTGAAATATAATGGAGAAAAAAGGAGTGAATACTATGTATGTAAAAGAAATTAAAGTAAATCGAATTCTAGGTCCAAAGGAAATCCAAGAATTATCTAATTTAGCTCGTGAATATGAAAGCGATATCAAATTACAATCTAAACACTACAAAATCGATGTGAAAAGCATTTTAGGTCTATTAGCATTGAATTTAGGACAAGGTTCAGATGTGACAGTTATTGCGATGGGAGAAGATGATAAAGAAGCGATGGATGCGATAAGTGCCTATTTGCAATCAATTAATGTGTAAAAGTACATGAATTCCTATCATTTAGCCATACTATTCATTAGGAGGCAATGATATGAACTATATATTCATTTTATTTATGACGACAATGTTTGCAACAATACCACAAGAAGAACTATTGAAAATTACATATAATGGCGAGCAATTAACTACAATCAATCGAGAAATGTATTTTATGCCAATATTTGATAATGCAATGATTAATCATGAAGATTTTAACCAATTAATCACGACAATGGAGCAAAAAGTATATCAAAAACCGAAAAATGCATATATTGATGAGAATGAACAAATCATTCCAGGTGAAAATGGCCATACATTAGATAAAGAACAATTTGTGGAGCAATTTTATCATTATTTTTTTTCAAAAGATAGACAACAAATAGAAGTTCCTGTCCGACATGTGTACCCACATGTCGACAGTGAACTTTTAGCAAATATAAAAACAAAACAAATTGCTCAGTATGTGACGTATTATAATCATAATAGAAAACAGAGATCACATAATATATTCCTTGCATCTGAAGCAATCAACAATCATGTGGTGTTTCCAGGAGAAACCTTCTCTTTTAATCAAGTGGTTGGTGAGAGGACAGAAGAGAAAGGATATTTACCTGCACCTGAAATCGTAAAAGGGGAACTGATTGAAGGAATTGGCGGAGGTATATGCCAGGTCTCATCTACATTGTATAATGCTGTTGACAAAATAGGCGTGCAAATGATTGAACGCTATTCGCATAGTAAGCATGTACCGTATGTGCCTAAAGGACGCGATGCAACAGTTAGTTGGTATGGACCAGATTTTAGTTTTAAAAATACGTTAAATCAACCATTGCTAATTCGTTCAAAGACGAAAGAGGGTAAAATGATTGTAGAAGTGTATTCATCGGATATACTTGATTATAAAATAAAATCTGTCCCAAAAGCATCAGAAGATTATTTACAAGATGAATTAGAAGTGAATGAGTAGATTATCCTTTTATCAGTAAAAGTGTTTATATGTGAAGTATTCTTTAAATAATTAATCTTTGTTATGTAAATATTCTAATGCTTAATAAGAAAACCAGTTATCCTATTTCGATAACTGGTTTTCATTCCATTCATTTAAAGCTCCAATTCGCCCATCCGCAATAGCTCCACAACAGCTTGTGAGCGCCCCTTAACACCCAACTTTTGCATAGCATTTGAGATGTGGTTTCTCACCGTTTTTTGTGAGATAAATAATTCTTGAGCGATTTCCTTGGTTGTTTTGTCTTGTACAAGTAGTTCAAATACTTCTCGTTCTCGTTTCGTTAATAATTGCTTCGGCTTGTAGTCATTGTCTTTCAAATGTGAACCCCTCCTTGCTGACTTTAGGGCGTTTGTAATAAGAGGGTATTACTTAGTCAATGTATCATATGTAAGCGCAAGAAGAGTTGTGCTGTACATTAGTCTAGATTATGTAAAAAATGTCCTGGGAAATATTCTAAAATTTTATAAATGAATAATCCAAAAATCCATGTATTTTTTATAGGATGAACAATAGTATTAGGTAATGAATACTAGTAATTTAGTTGTGTAAGTGATAAGATGATGGTAAAAAACAACAAGATTAGGAGATTACTATGGGATTATTATCAAAATTATTCAGTAGTAAACAAGCTGACACAAAGGAAAGTAACATTCAAACGACATTTAAATCGAATGAATTGAAAAAGAAAGATAATGAAAATATAGCTAAGCGAAAAGGAGATATCGGGGAGTACAAAATTAATATACAATTAGATCAACTATCAAAAGAGTTTAAGCATCTCAAAGATGTAATGGTTAAGAATACAAAAGGCAAAACTGGTTATTCTCAAATTGATCATATCGTAATTTCACCATATGGAATTTTCGTAATAGAAACGAAAAACTATCAAGGAACAATTTATGGAGATAAAGACAGAAAAGTATGGTCGGTAAATGGAAAATTTAAAATGATGAATCCATTTAAGCAAAATTACGGTCACATTCAAGCTTTAAAAGCACTCATTGATGAAAAATACCATCCGTATTTTATTTCAATGGTATCTTTTACGAAACGCTGTACCTTCAAAATAGATGATATGGAGTTAAGAAAGATTACCTCCAGCGATTTACTGGTCTATGACATCGAATTATCAGATTATATTGATAGAAAAGTTTCTGTTAATAAACATCAATATAAAGAACCTTTTTTAACAGATAGTGAAATCCAACAAATTTATGATCAAATAGAAAGAGCAAATATTACTGATCAATCTCTCCGAAAGCAGCATGTAGAATCATTGAAGAAAGAAAATGCAAAGTCAAAAGAAGAAAAAGCAAAATGTAAGATATGTCAAAAGACAGTATCGGGAAAAGTGAAATCCTACTGTCTGTCCAATAAGAAGTTTAAAGGTGAAATTTATTGTTATGAACATCAGAAGAATATTTGAACCAAGTCTAACTGACCTTAATTAAGTTGTCCAATTAAGTGTAACCTATCCAGATTATTAACTTCTAAAGTAGGAAAAACAGGAATGAAAAAAGGTTGGGCAATCGCTAGACCTTATGTAGAGAAAGCAATCAAAGCCCCTAAGACTTACATACTAGAAGGCTCTGGTGGTGGGGGGAGAATTATACAGGTAAGACTTAGAAAAGGTGGTTCTGTAGTATTTAGACTAGACTATTTCCCCGTAAAAACTGGTGGAAAAAACGTACTGCATTATCATGTACCGCCTAATTTAAAGAAACATCATACTATATTCTAAAAAGGTGGTTGTCCTTTTATGATGCTTTTTGATGAAAATCTTCATATGCATGTAGGTTATTATGAAGATGGTCACGATATTGAAGGAATATTTTTAAAAGTTTATGAAAAAGATATTTGGTGTCTATTCTATAATGATGAAATATACAAGATTAAAATTTCAAACAAAAGCGTTTATCCCTTTATAAATAACTTTGGTCACCTTGTGGGAATTCACCATATCTCTGCACCGGATTTTACAGAAGAACAAGGTAATCAATTATTGAAAAAATTCTTAGAATCCCAATGATTTTAATAAATGACTTGTAGTATAATCAGTTAAAAATAAGGAAAAAGGCTCGATTTTTCATCAAAGATGATAAGCTGAGCCTTTTTTTCTATAGGTTTAAGTATTTTACGCTTATATAGAAAAAGCTCTTAATTTGATTTCATATCTTAAAGCAAAGTATCAGTTTTCGGCTATAAATTCTGCTCACTATATAACTACTGACAATATTGAGATCACAGGTATGTAATAAGGTAGAAGTAGCTATTAATTGAATTAATAACGAATTAAAAAGTTACTTTTGGTGTAAGTTAACTAACTTGAATAGTAGTTTACATGAATGAGAAACCATTATGGTAAAACAAAACAAGTTCTACATTATCATTTATACGTAAGCATTAAATTTTTAAGTCAGCTTATACACGCTGGATATTAAATACTAAAAAATACTTAACTGTAATTAAAAGGAGAAATAACGTACAATTGCATCCTTGTATTGCTAATTAATTACACTGAAGATAAAATATTAGTAGTGACTGTAGAGTGATGAAATCAATTTAGGAGGTTGGATAAATGAATTGTAACAATTGTAAAGGGAGCTCTTTCGTGGAAGCGACAGATTATGTAAATTTACGACCATTAGATAAAAAAATGGCAATTGGCTCAGAGAAAGTATATACGGTCTGCTTAGATTGTGGAGAAGTAGTGTCCATTAAAATTAAGAACCCAAAAAAGTTGAAATAAATATATGTTAGATAACAATGCATGCTATACTTGCAATAGATGAAAGATTAGAAATGAGGTTTAATTTATGGAACTTAGTTTTAAGAATAAGCGTGTAAGGATATATGCATGGATCATGATTCCATCTTTTATATGTACCATCTTATTATTTATATTTTTGCCACGCGATTTGAATAGAATCATCATTGTTTCACCATTACTTATCGGTTACTTTATTTACATGGTCTGGAAAGTAAGAGATGTGAGTAAACAATTCTCTGGTAATGATTCGAGACAAATCAAATAAACCGTATGTGATTGGATGGGCTGCAGAAATGTCTAAAAATTATCAAACGATAATATGGTTACTCATTGCAATTATTCTTTTAATTATTGGCATTTTGTGGAGATAAGAAAAAACACTTACTAAAAAAATAAGTGTTTTTCCTGTATAATATTCCATACGATTCCATTATGGGTTATTCATTAAACCATAGTGGATCATTAATATCAACATCACCATTGTAATTGATAAAGATTTCTTCGCCTTCTTTAATATCTTTATACGCATAAAATTCAAATGTATGATTATCAAAGTTAATCTCATAATTTGCATTCGGTTGATAAGAGTGGTTAAATAACATGCCATAACCTAGTAAAATAGCCGAATGATGAATACCGTATTCAAACGCATAATCAGCGAGTAGTGTTTTTTCAATGTGTTCATGTTGTTCGTTTGGATATGCTATAACAGGTGCTTCATGTAGTAATGTTCCTTTTTCAATGTCGCATGTAGCAAACACACCTCTGTTGAACTCACCATCACTTATTAAAGATGTTTTTACTTCAATCATATTTTTCACCTACTCACTTTATTTAAGTCATCATTACGATATAACGTAAATGAATATATCCACAATCCAATATAGTAGATTGCAGTCTTTCACCATTGTAACATGAAATCACATCGTAATTCACTTCTTGGCACCCTTTATTGTGATAAATGATAGTTGGCTCTGATTCATAAAACGAATTGGTAAAACACTTGTACCGAGACCACTATCAATATACAATTGTTGTTTTTCTGTCAATTGAAATAATCCCTTATCTAAAGTTGGGAATAAATCTTGACCAGGAGCTATAAGTGCCCCAATGAATGGTAATCTAATTTGACCACCATGTGTATGCCCACTCAATATTAAATCAATCGATGCATTGAATTCTTCTTCAGGGGTATGTGCTAATAAAATGGTATAGATATTAGGGTCTAATTCGTTCAATGCACTAGATATATCATCATGATTTGTGGAACTATCTGCAATCCCTGCAAGCTGAATAGTAGATTGTTTTGTTGTGATACTCGTATTTGTATTGTCTAATAGTTGAATGTCATTCTTCTGTAATTCAGCAAAAAGTTCTTCACGTAATGGATTGGTCCATTCGTGATTACCCGAGATATAGTATATGTTGGAATGAATCAGAGATAATTCTTTGATGAAATGTTTCATTTGTGTTAAATCAGTAGTCTTTCGATCAATTAAATCTCCAGTGATTACGATGATGTGTGGGTTTAGTTCCTTAATTTTTGCTAATAATTTCATATTATTTTTATCGAACACTTTATTATGCATGTCAGATAGTTGTAATATAGTTAATGTATCATTCACATGTAATTTCGTTGTCTCAATAAACACTTTTTCAACTTTGAATGTAGTTGTATCATAATATGCTTTCGCACCTACTACTAATGTGAACAATAGCGGTGATAACAAAATCATTTTCTTTTTCACAATATTTCCTCCAAATGATAGCTTTTTCTTTTCTTTCGTAAATGATTAGTTAAATCTTTAATAGTTTGTAAGGTTCGTATGATATACTCTAGAGAGATTACTAGTTTTAGGTAAAAATAACAAATGGTCTATGTACAAGTATGTCCATTATTGGAATAGTATAACATAATTAGATGTTAATGGTGATAAAAAACAGGAGGGTTGTCCATTGAATGAACGTCAATTTTATGACATGGTTGGTTTGATTAATGGTTGGGACTTTAGCCAATTACAAGTTGAACGGGAAGATGTGTGTTGGGATTTTTACGATGAAGTCAGCAAAAGAGTGCGACCAGATATGCATATACTAGATATTGGGGTAGGTAGTGGGGAAAAGTTACTTGAACATGCATCACTTTTCCGACATGTAACTGGAATAGATCAATCAGAGGTAATGATTCAAAAGGCAGAAGAAAACAAACGGAAAGCGTGCATTACTAATAGTACATTTCTTCAGATGGAAGCTGAAACATTAGATTTCTTAGATAATCACTTTGACATGGTTACTTGTCGACATGCACCATTCCATGCAGAGGAAGTATTTCGAGTGCTATGTAAGGATGGCATATTCCTCACACAACAAGTAAGTGAAGCAGATAAATTAAATATAAAAAAAGCATTCGGAAGAGGTCAAGGGAACGATTGGAATGATGGAGAATTAATGCAGCGGTACTGTGAAGATTTAAAAAATGCAGGTTTTGCACAAGTCGATACATTTACATACGATGCAAAGGAGTATTACAAAAGACAAGAAGATTTACTCTATTTACTTGAACATACACCAATTATTCCAGATTTCCGAAAATATATTTTTGATGAAGAGATTTTCAACCAATTTGTTCATCAAAATCAAACATCTAAAGGTATTCTAACAAATGAAAAACGATTTATGATTATTGCAAGGAAGTGATCCATTGTTTTTACGAGAAGTTCGAATTGAAAATAAACATCTAAATACTCGTCAATACCCTTTTTCTATTCCTGTCATTCGTAATTTAGAATCATTAACATTGAATCAACCTGTGACCTTTTTTGTAGGCGAAAATGGTTCTGGAAAATCCACATTAATGGAAGCAATTGCGGATAAATGTGGGTTTAATACAGCAGGTGGTGGCAGAAATAATTATTATGAAATAGATGCACAAACTTCTGCATTGGCACATTATGTTCGATTATCATGGTTGCCTAAAGTTACTAATGGTTTTTTCTTAAGAGCAGAATCATTTTATCATTTTGCATCATACTTGGATACATTAGATGGAGGAACTGGACCTTATGGTGGAACCTCATTACATGAACAATCACATGGGGAAGCTTTCTTATCTTTATTTACAAACAGATTTAACAAAAAAGCAATTTATTTATTAGATGAACCAGAAGCTGCTTTGTCACCAAGCCGTCAATTTACTTTATTAAGAATCATTTATGATTTGACAGAAACAGGTGAATGTCAGTTTATAATAGCTACACATTCACCGATATTGTTAGGATTTCCGAATGCTACAATTCTAAGCTTTGATGACGAGAAGATTGAGGAAGTAAGGTATGAAGAAACAGATCATTATAGATTGACGAAATACTTTTTGAATAACCGTGAGAGATTTTTAGAAGAACTTTTCTCAGATGAGGAATAGACATTTTGATTGTATCGTTACAATTTATTCGTCTTATTAAATTGTTCCAACCATTTGTCGAATTCTTTCTTTGTTTTTGAATCTAGTGAAGAAATTCTCTGTTCAAATCGTGCTTTTGCCCAGTTATATAAATGAATGTCATGTGCATTCATTTTTTCAATGCGCTTAATTATTTCTTATGAGTGGCTTTGCAGAGACGGTCTATTATTTGTTTGGTTACGGTGAGGAATGGTGGGAATAGTTAGATTATATTGTTTTTGTAAAAAGAATAATGACTCCTCGTACATGTCTGTAAAGCCAATCATGGAAAAATGTTCTCTAGCATGATACTTAGCAAGTGCGATATTGTTAGGATCTCCACCTGAAAGATATCTTGTTGCCAGATTTACTGTTCTGTATCGAATACTTCGAATATCTTTTTTCTTATATTGTATATTCTTATGTCTTTCGTCTTCCATAATTGCTACAAAATCCTCTAAGGACAATTTTAACACTTTGTCGTGTAAGGGGTCTTCTTCATATCTTCTAATATAATAGTACGTGGAAATAACTCTGTCGACAGGGTCGCGTAATAATGTGAAAAACTCTACTTTCTTATCTAATTCTTTAAATAGCTTTCGATGCCAGATATGAAATGTATCTTCTTGTTTCTTCAAAATTGCCCATAATGATTTCCCACCAGATTTAGGGATGTGTAAAAAACACACAGGCGATTTCTCTTTCATCTTTTCATTTTCAAATACAATCAAGAATGGTCCTCCTTTAAAATGACCAAAGAGCATGAGGTGCTTGTTTTGTTTGTGATTTTGTACCATTTGATTGTTGGAATCGTTGATTGAAATGATAGAATCACCATCCCAAGATGATCATCAGGATGGTGATATAAATCGAGTTGTGATGGATGTGGATGTGTGGATGGATGACTGTGATATACTGCTAATACTTGTTTATTTGCATTTGTTATATCTAACAAAGTTTGGTGTACGATTTCTTTCCTAACAAAAAATCGATTCACTGTCTTGGCTTCATTTACTAACGGATATATTCCTGAAATGATATTATTTTCGCCTGCTATAAAACCACAAGCTTCATAAGGTAGACATGTTTGACAGTGTTGAATAAGTTCTTCATATAAGCATTCTTGCAAATAGTATGTTTCCATCTGAACTCTATCCTTTTTTCCAAAATGATTTTGCAAATAACACCGTTTTCTGCCAACGGGATAACGGCTTTTCCTTTTCTTGTATTGTTTCTTCTGTATGCACACCAACTTCCTCTGTTGATTGTTCTACTTCTTTGTTAGAATGCTCAACACTTGCTTTCCATTCATTTTGTGTCGTCGTTGATTCAATATCGGTATTCGGTTCAGGTATTTGAATGTCCGCTTTGTTTTGCTCATTTACTTGGTCATTTTTAATTTGATTTGCTTGTAGCTTAGAAGATTTTTCCTCTTCTATTACAAGTTTATGTTCATGTTCTTTTTTTTGGAAAGGCTGCTGCTCTAGTGGAAGGGTGTGATTTATTTTGGTTTCAATCATTGGTTCAGTGTTATTTACGAACTGTTTCTCTCTTTTTCTTGGTTTGATAATGATATTTTTGCTTCCTTCAAATCGTTGTCTTTGTAACAGTAAATTCTCCGGTGTGTTCCGGTATCTTTGTTGAGTTGTTGTAGTGGAGTTTTGAACATTTCCAATAATGGATTGTAATTGACGATATTCGGATCTGTATGCTTGTTTAGTTGTTTGCATTTGCATGACACGCTTTTGTTGTAATTGTACTTCTTGTTTTACTTCATTTACTTTAGCTGCTGTTGAAGTGACAACATCGTTCAGTTTGTCATATAATTCAGGAATGTTAGTATTTGTAACTTCTTTTTTTATTTGTGTGATGTCATTTTGTAATTCGTTAATAGATGTCTTTAATAAATGAATTTGTTCTTCTTGATCTGTTAAGCTCTTTATTTTTTCATCCATTACACTCATTTCTCCTTTTATCCATTCAAGTTGCTCAAAATATGTTTCTTTTGTATTAACACTGTGTGAGTTTTGTTGTTGTTGGAAATATAAATGCTTGTATTTGTTTTTTTCCTTACGTAATGCTTCTATTTCTTCTTCTTTATAGAGCCTATATTGATACATAGTTATTCACCCTTTTTACCTCACATTAATATACTATTTGTGAAACATCAATTCGTGACAAATGTGCTATTCGTTTTCGTCAATAACAGACATCAGCCCATTCGAGGATCTTACTTCAATAACGAATGTGCGTCATGGTTGTTGTAGCGTTGTGAGGAGATTTTCTTTTATTATGATATTCGCCTATATTCCTAAATATCATAATAATTCCGCTCCTTCACTAAAACATTTTGTTACATGTTGTCATAGGGTATATGGACTAAAAACATTTTGGAGGTGTTTGCATAATGCAAGCAAAGAATTTAACAGGAGGGCAGGAACTTCTGTGTATTAATACAGAGAAGGTCTATGATTGGATTTTGAATGAAGCAAACTTCGATTTAGCTCTAAACAATTTAGATTTACCATTAAATCCTGTAACTGGTGCACAGTTAGAATGTGCTGACATTGATTTAGATACGGTTTCATGTGCAGTTGACCCAGCTGAAGTGGATCCAATCGTTGTAACAGGCCGTGAAGATCAAGTGTTTGTTGTAGATGGTGCTGAAGTAACATTGCAAATCGTTAATATCCGCAAAAATTTTGACGTCACAATTTTTGTTAACTTAATTCCAGCACTTGGTGGTGCACGCGTAGAAGTAGGAACAGTACCATTTACTCGTTGTGAGCAAGTAATCCTTTGTGCACCAACAGGAACAGATATTGATGTAACATACACAGATCTAGATTGTTTTGTATGTACAGCTAGTTGTGACCCAGGAACAACTACAGAAATTGATGAATTAGATGTAACAGTAACTGTTCGTTTGTGTCAAAGTATTAAATCAACATATCCAGTAACATTAGAACTAGTCGCAGAATTTTGCCAACCACGTGATATTTTACCATTCCCACCATGTCCAGCTCCAACAATTCCAACACAATGTCCAGTGGTTTTCCCAACTACAGGGAATAATGGATAATGAAATAACATACTGTTAAGAGAGGGGAAATCCTCTCTTTTTTTCTGTATGTATAAATGAATTATTAGAAAAGCAAGTGTTAAGAATCTTTGAAGAAAGTGGTGAGCGTATTGTCACTCATTCAACAGATAACAGAATGGCACAAAGAACAGGTACACCGTCTAAGCCAACTCGAGACACTGATCGACAACATTTGTATAAATAATGGGAGTATTTATAGTTATTTCACGTATGCTATCACTATTTCGCACACAGTGGAACAAGATAGTTATTTGTTAGGTTCGATGCATGTACAGAATATTAGTAATCATGTCATAACAAATCCACTAATTTGTTTAAAAATATCCGCCACTTCACCATTTGACTTTTCAGGCAAATATATCTATCCAAATACGACACAGAAGATGCAGGTTACTGGAGCATGGGAGCGGATAAATGAAGCAACGAATAAAGAAGAGTATTGGCTTCGTCCAACACACAAACAAGTGATTGAGCCTGGTGAAACAATTACCTTCAGTAATTTTCAATTAAAATGGAAGGTAGACCAGCAATATAATTACCATCTTTATGGCTATGTCTACTCAGATGAATATAAAGATGGTGTCCCTACAAAAAATCAAATTAACGTGAACGGAAAAGTAGAGGGAGAGGATTCGGATGTCGACTAACATGGATACATTCCTACAACAACTTATTGAGCAGCAATTAGATTTAAGCTTAAAGGGATCGAGTGATAGCCAACCCCAAAGAAGCTTTATGTATTTGGATCATACGACAATTCAACTTATCCTGTCCTATTTCTTAATGCAAAGTGGCAATAGTCATTCTTCATCAGATGAAAGTGATGCGATTGCAATGTTTCAAAAATATACAGAAGAGCAAAAAAATCAAATAGAGATTATCACCAAAAAATTAGAGGAGCTAGTTAATAATGGCGCGTAAGCTAATCTATCTCCCTATTGAGGTAAAAGCAAGGGAACTGGATGCGAAATTATTATTAGCGTATTATGCTGTCTTTGCCGGCTTCGATATTATCATTGGGGATATGCCGACTATTTATACACTTTCTGAGACAAATCAAAAAGGTATTGTTTTCTTTAAAGGTGGTCCACATGGCTTTAGAGAAAGAATGATTACACATTCGTATGAATTTGGTCATCAAATTGTAGAATTAGACGAAGAAGGATTTTTATTTCAACCAACTTTGTATTTGCAGGATCGAATGCAAAAGAAGAGTCTCGACATGGTGACACAAGAATACTGTTGGGGACAAAATCAATTTGATACGATTGTAGGGGCGTATCCTCAAAGTAAAGATAAAGTGTTTGTGACAGGCAATCCTCGTTTTGATTTATTAAGTCCAAAATATCGACAATTATATAAAGAAGATAGCAATCAATTAATAGATAAGTATGGGGATTTTATACTAATTAACACACGGTTTTCCATATATAATACAGCAAAAGGATTTAAGAAAACGGTTCATTTCAAACATATTGAACAATTGTATATCGAATTTATTAAAATGATCAAACAATTAGCTAGTGAGTTACCGAATCAGACAATTATAGTAAGACCGCATCCTGGGGAGAATAGACAAAGTTATCAAAAAGAATTGCATACATTCCAAAATGTCAAAATCATACATGAAGGTTCTTTGGTACCTTGGTTAAATGCAGCAAAAGTGGTCATTCATAATGGATGTACATCAGGTGTAGAAGCATATCTGTTAGATAAACTGGTCATCGCATACGTACCTTTTGAAACAAAAGAGGCACAATTACCAAATGTCTTGAGCAATCAAGCTACAACAGTGGAAGAAGTAATACAATTATTGAAGGATAGTCATAAGCGTAATGATGACATCCTTCACAACCACTATAAGATAGAAAATGATACACATGCTTATACTGAGATTATCTCATTGTTAGAGAAAGTTGACACAGTATCTTACCAGGAGCGTTTACGCATCAACAAATTTCCAGTTGTAAAAAGGAAGAAGTCTAAACGGATTTTCTCACTTACTGAAAATGAAATAGCAATGTTTTTTCATCGACTGAATGAAATAGACAATAAAAAGCAAATAATCGATATACATGAAATCTGTTCCAATGTCTATTACTTATCTTTAGAATAAGCAGTATGTGACGATAGAAGTAACCAAAAACATAGCTATTGTTTTCAACACAATACACGAATGATGCCATATATTATTTCGCTATAAAAGGGGTATACACACCATGAAATGATATGTGTGCGTATAACCCGATCCGACTTGCAAAGTACATACAAAATCCAAACGATTCAGATGCTACTAACCGAATCGTTTGGATTTTGTAATTCTACCATTCTATTGTTCAAATCTTGTTTAACTTTTGTCTTTCTGCAAAATGACAAGTGTGTACTGCATGTTTATTTCATACAACAGCCACCGCCACCTCTTTTGATTGCCTTTCTTTTAATTGTAGAAGTTGTCGTAATCTCAATGGGTTTATCTGATGTATGGAAATTATTTTTGACTTGTTGGATAATCTCTTTTGCTTTCAAAATCAATCATCTCCCTAAGTAGTTATAATCTATAGTATTACAACAAAGGAAAAATGAATGGGCAATGAGGGAACAGTTTTTACTTGTATTTTTAAAATAACTTCGTACCACTATTCATTGGAATGGAATAATTTATTTTTCTTCTAGTGTGATGATACGATGCCGATTGTTTTGCTTCTAGATCATTTATTTGTTTTTTCTGTATATGCATGTCACGAACAATTTCATCCATTTGTGTTTGAATGTCATGTAACTGTGAGACAATTTGTTCTGCATTGGTGATATGAAGCGCTGTTTTTAACTCTTTCACTTCCTTTCGCAAATTCTCTACTATGTCCACGAAATTATTTAATTGATTCGTCATTTTTATCACTCCTCCATCTTATCTTATTGCCTATTTTCAAAAATGTGAGCACACACTAGGCGATTTAACATAGGTTATGTATGAGAACAATTCTTATGGAGGTGTAGGAATGATTCTGTCACAATCACTAAATGGTGGTCAAGAATTGCTTTGTATCGAAACAAATAAAGTATATGACTGGATTTTAAATGAAGCTAGTTTTGATTTGAGTTTGTCCGGGTTAGCTTTGCCGATTAATCCGAATAATGGAGCACAACTTGAATGTGAGGATATTGATTTAAATACAGTGACATGTGCAATAAGCCCAGCAGATATTAATCCAATTGAAATAGTCGGAAGAGAAGATCAAGTTTTTGAAGTGAACGGAGATATGGTAACATTACAAATTGTTTCGATAAGAAAGAATTTTGATGTTACTTTGTTTGTGAATTTAAATCAGAATTTAGGTGGTAACAGGGTAGAAGTAGACACAGTCACATTCACGAGATGTGAGCAAGTAATCCTATGTGCTCCAGAAGGTACAGAAGTAACTGTCACGTATGAGGATGTAGGTTGCTTTGTATGTAATACGGCATGTGACACTCTAAGCACGACAGAAGTAGATGAATTAGACGCAACAGTTACTGTTCGAATCTGTCAAAGTATTCAGTCGACTCATCCTGTTACAATTGAAGTTAATGCAGAATTTTGTCAACCCAGGGATACTATCGATTTCCCTCCGTGTCCAGCACCAACTATGCCCTTGCAATGTCCTGTGGTTTTTCCAACAAATTCACTACCAATAACAGATCAGGAAGAAGTGATGGAGGAAGAATTATTAGAAGAATCGATAGATGAAGTGTTGGATAAAGGTGAGGAACTAAGTCAAGAGACACATATAGATAATGAATAAACAAATACGTTTAGAACTCATAACTAAACTTAAGATTAATCCGAGCATTGTTGAATTTATGAAGTAAATTCACATATGTTCGGATTTTCTTTAAGAATGGTTCTATCATCTCTTTTAATTTGTTCAGATTGATAAATTGTACGAATTTGTAGGCCAAGGTCGTTACAAGAATGTATCTATAATAATATACATATACAGTGAAACTAGAAAAGCTTGTTATAGAAGAGAGGGAGAAAGTGTGTATTTTAAAGGGAAGAGAATCTTAATTATTGGTGGAACAGGTACAATTGGAATGCAGGTAATACACCACATAATAAAAGATAGCCCTCAATTGATTCGAGTATACAGTAGAGATGAATACAAACAATCTGAAGTCATAAGAAAATGGAAAGAAAGTAAATCAATTGATTACATGATAGGTGATGTACGTGATCAAGAAAGAATAGAAGAAGCAATGCTAGGAATGGATTATGTCATACACGTTGCTGCAATGAAGCGTGTAGAAATGAGTGAATTAAATCCGATTGAAGTAGTGAAGACAAATATACTAGGGACGTATAATGTCATGCGAGCAGCTTTAAAACAAAAAGTGAAGAAAGTTGTATTTACAAGTACAGATAAAGCTATTTCTCCAACAAATGTGTATGGTGCAACAAAGCTCATAGCAGAACGTCTTATTGCTACATCAAAAAATGATACGACAATATTTGCTAGTGTAAGGTTTGGTAATGTCATTGGTTCTAGAGGTTCCGTTATCCCATTATTTCAAAAACAAATTATGGAGAATCAGTCCATTACTGTTACGAATGATGAAATGACACGATTTATGATGACAATGGATCAAGCAACTGCCTTAACCATAAAAGCATTAAAAGAAGCGAAAGGTGGTGAAATATTTGTCTTAAAAATGCCTGTCATCAAATTGAAAGACTTAGTCGCACTAATTATTGAAGAAACGTGTGCCAAACATCGATTAGAGAAAGAACAAATTCAAATAGAACAGACAGGTCTTCGGCCAGGTGAAAAAATGTACGAAGAGTTAATGACAGAAGAGGAATCACGATATGCATGGGAATTACCAGATATGTTTATTATTCCATCTGATAAAGAACAAGTATATTCGAATGCAAAGAAAGCAACTGAACAAAAGTATAGTTCATCCCAAACAGCCCCTCTATCAAAAGAATCTTTACGTCAATTATTATTAAAAGCAAATGTATGGAATAAGGAGGAGTGAGATGGATACATTCTTGAGAAATTATTGGTCCATTTATTATAATTTCCTACAAGATTTCGAAACAATTATATATCGTGACTATTCATTAGCCTATTTTTGTCACTTACCAAGCTATCTACTGCCGAACAAACCATTATTAAGCAAACTGCAACAGACGTCTTTTTATACAACGAAGTGGGGGAAACAAATTACACATCAGCGTGATATTCAACAACTTTTCACAGAATTTACAGAAAAGCATCGAAATCCATTAAAGAAATCAGATGGAAAAGTTGTGATTCATGTAGACAAATTACTACGATTTCCTAATCCATCCTTACAACAATTCAATCACAAAAAAACAATTTTACTATCGAATGGGAACAAACAACGATTTACGAAAACAATTTCGACACAACCGTTATCCACTAAACAGTATAGAAAATCTACACGAGCAGTCCCACTTACGAATACGATTTTGATAAAGAAAGGAAAAAAAACGCGTACGACGGTGTCAAATGTAAAAATATCAAACCAATTTGTATCCATATATTTAAGCGATTTTGCCCAAAAAAATACAGATGCAATTAACATCATTACAAATCAAGCAAAACACATGTTAAATGAGCGAAGCAATCATCCACTATATAAAGAAAATGCATTTCGAAAATGGTTTATAAATAATTTGAGTGCGGTAATACAGTATATTGACATTGCTGAGAAGTTTTTTCGCAAAATGAATGTGGCATGCCTTGTTGTATCTACCACACATAGTTATATCAATCGTATTTTAACAGTTGTTGCATCAAAATTCGGTATACCAACAATTTGTATGCAACATGGAATTATCGCAAGTGAACTAGGCTATATTCCTAAAATCGCTACAATTGATGCAGTATATGGAAGCTTTGAAAAAAAGTTCTTTCAAAATATTGGAGTAAAGAAAGAAGCAATCGAAATCATTGGTCATCCAAGGTTTGACCAAATTCCATTATTATCATTACCAAAAGGGAAAATCCAGAAACAATTAGGACTGGATACACGGCAAAAAACAGTGCTCATTGCTGTTCGTGGTTCTGATGATATTGATCGATGGCGAACTTTTATTCAAGAATTACACCATAGAAATAAATGTAATATTTTAATTAAAAACTATCCTAGTTCTGAACCACATCCATTAACAAAAGAATTCTCTTATGTATATCCGACACACCCGTATCATCTGTATCAATTATTCTCACAAATTGATGTTGTTGTTGCATACCCATCTACTGTAGGGATTGAAGCAATGATTAACGACAAAACAGTTTTTATATTAGATAAAATCACAAATGGGTATACAAATTATTATGGATTATTACAATCACTTACACAATCGTCTCCAAAAGTACTTGCGCAATTAGTGGCGAACTATTTTCAAGAACCAACATTTCGAAATAAAGCAAATGAAATACGTCAAGCATTTGTGAAAGAAAGATATCCGAATCACTATGCTTCGACGAAACAATTGCTAGCTTGCATCAATAGATTAACAAAATAGGAGGGGTGTAAGTGGATAGATATAGACAAAACTATTGGTCTTTATATTATAAATTTATTACAGATTTTCAATCACTCACATACAAAGGATATCAATTAAATCTACTCACCCATTTTCCTAGTTTAATTAGAGGGAATCAAGCGCTTTGGTTACAATTTAAAGAGAGTACGTTTAGTAAAAGATTTCCACATCTAGTAACACAAGAAAGTGAGATTCAACAAATTTATAATCATGCATTAACACTAAAATGTAAGAAACAAAATAAAAAGGATGAAACAAGACCAATTGTGATTTGGCAAGATCAATTAATTAGGTTACCAAAAAACATGTTAGAAGAATACTTTCCATCAAAAAAAATAATGACAGTGTACACGACAAGTTATGAAGGTGCATCTGTTTACCTCGAAGATTATCTTGTGAAAGAACCACTTGATGCAATCAACAAAGTACACCATCAACTAGAGAGTATCTTCAAACGATACAAACATGATCCTGTCTATAATGAGATAAGCTTTCAACACATGTTGAGGAAGAAACTTGCATTTGTTATTCGTCAAATCGAAATGACAGAACATTTTATTCAGACAGTCAATCCAAGTTGTGTGATTATCTCAAGTCCTAATCATTTTGGACGAATAGCGGCATTTGTAGCTTCGAGATATGCCATTCCCACTATCTCACTCCAACATGGCATCATTGGTAATGAGTTCGGTTTTATTCCAAAAGTAGCAACAATTGATGCACTATATGGAAGATGGGAAGTAGATTGGTATGTTAGTAAAGGTGCGGTTCCTTCTTCATTAGCGATTATTGGACACCCTCGATTTGATCAAGCAAACGAGAAACCATCGATTACCAAACAACAATTATATGACAGATTACACTTAAATACCGAACGTAAATCAATGTTAATCATTGTACGAGGCGAACGCCAAGTACACAAATGGAAACTTTTTATTGATAAGTTAAAAGCGAATATGAATCTAAATATTATTGTACGGGATTATAAAGCGACAGAGACTCATCCTCTTGTGAAGCAATATCCGTCAGTTAAATCAAGTGAAGATATCGGTTTATATGATTTGTTGTTACATGTGGATATTGTTGTCTCCTATCAATCTACTGTTGCTCTAGAAGCAATGTTAACAAATAAACCAACTTTTATGATGCAATCTCCATTGCCTAGTTATTCCGGTTATTATAATAAACTTCAACCACTCGTACAATCAAATCCGACTAAACTAGCAGAACTAGTCATTCAATTTTTCCAAAAAAAATCATTTCAAAAGTATTGTAAGAAAGTCCAAATGGATTTTTTACAACAAGCGTATCCTGATAGAAGTTCGTCAAGTAAAAGGCTAGTTCAATTGATCGAACAGATAATACAAGGATAGAGCATTTTCATTTATTGCATAATCAGATTAAGAAAGGAAGATATATATTGAACATTCTTGTTACAGGGGGCGCAGGATTCATTGGTAGGTGGGTAGTCAAGCATCTACTTGATGATAAGCATAACGTGTGGATTTTAGATGATTTATCGAATGGAAGTAAGGAAAATGTAGAGGTATTTCTAACCCATCCGAATTTTAAAGCATGTATTGTTGGAGATATAAAAAATAAGAAAATACTGGAACAATTATTTAATAACAAGTTCGATATTTGTTATCACTTGGGAGCAAGTATTAATGTGCAAGACAGTATTGATGATCCTGAAACAACATTTAATAACGATGTAGTTGGTACATTTCAAGTATTAGAACAATGTCGAATACATCAAGTAAAAATGATATTTATGAGTACTTGTATGGTTTATGAACGAGCATATGACGAAAATGGAATAGACGAATCCAATAATGTAAAACCAGCATCTCCATATGCAGGAGCAAAATTAGCTGCAGAAAATATGGTGTTGTCATATGGAGATGCATATGATTTACCTGTAGTCGTGATTCGTCCATTTAACACATATGGTCCGTTTCAAAAGACAGGTGGAGAAGGTGGGGTTGTAGCAATTTTTATTAAAAATAAGCTTGAAGGCAAGGAAATCTCTATTTACGGTGATGGTACCCAAACACGTGATTTACTATATGTAGAAGATTGTGCGGATTTTGTTGTCGCATCAGGATATGCAGATAGCGTGAATGGTCATATTGTAAATGCAGGCTTAGGAAAAGATATTGCAATAAATGATTTAGCGAAGTTGATTATTCAAGATGAGAACCGAATCAAACATGTTGCGCACATTCACCCACAGAGTGAGATTGCAAAGCTTTTATGTAATTATCAAAAAGCCAAAAACTTGCTCGAATGGGAACCGAAACACACTTTAGAAGAAGGAATTAAAAAAACCGAAGCGTGGATTCGGAATACTAATTTAATATAAGGAACGATGATAATGAAATCTAGAGATACTTTTTTACCTTATGGAAAACAGTGGGTTGATCAAGTGGATATCGACGAAGTGGTAGCAGTATTGCAAAGTGACTATTTAACGACAGGTACAGTAATTGATCAATTTGAACAGCGAATGGCTCAGTATGTTGGTGCAAAATATGCTGTAGCTTTTGCAAATGGAACAGCTGCACTACATGGAGCATGTGTAGCGAGTGGTATCAAAAGTGGCGATGAGGTCATTACATCGCCATTAACTTTTGCAGCATCTGCTAACTGTGTACGTTATCTTGATGGAAAAGTCATCTTTTCAGATATTGATCACGAGACATATAATTTAGATCCAATGTTACTTGAAGAGAAAATCAATCATCGTACAAAAGCAATCATTACTGTAGATTATACTGGCCAACCTTGCGATTATGATAAAATTACTCCAATTTCAAAGAAAAACAACCTTGTTCTCATTGCAGATGCGGCACATGGCTTAGGGGCATCTTATAAAGGAAAGAAAGTTGGTTCACTTGCAGATATGACGATGTTTAGCTTTCACCCTGTAAAATCTATGACAACAGGTGAAGGTGGTATCATTACAACAGATTCTAAAGTGTATTATGAGAAGTTAAAAGACTTTCGCTCACATGGAATAACAAGAGATCCCTCTCGATTACAACATTCTGACAAACCATGGTATTACGAAATGCATTCATTAGGATTTAATTATCGTTTGACAGATATTCAAGCAGCATTGGGAATTAGTCAATTATCTAAACTAGATAGCTTTATTGAAAGACGAAGACAAATTGCAGCAAAGTACACAGAAGCATTAAAGTCCAATCCATTTATTAGAACCCCATATCAACTTCCTAATACGTCATCGAGTTTTCATCTATATGTTATCCAACTTCAAACAGACAAATTACAAGCAAATCGAACAGAAATTTTTAAGAAGCTCATTGCAGCAAATATTGGAGTAAACGTGCACTACATTCCTGTCTACTATCATCCATATTATCAACAATTAGGGTATAAGAAAGGTGTTTGTAAACAAGCAGAAGCATTGTATGAATCGATTCTTTCCTTACCTATTTTCCCAAGAATGAGTGATGTGGACGTTGCAGATGTGATTCGTGAAGTAAATCGCATTACAAATGAGGTGAGCATGTGAATGTGATAGCGATTATCCAGGCACGAATGGGCTCTAATCGTTTACCAGGCAAAGTACTACGCAAAGTACTAGGAAGAGAACTTCTTTCCTATCAAGTAGAACGAATACGTCGTTGTAATCAGTTACATCAAGTCGTTATTGCAACGACAACAAAAGCGATAGATCATCCAATCGTAGAATACTGTGTAAATAATCAAATCCTTTATTATCGTGGTGATGAAGAAGACGTACTATCACGTTACTATGAAGCAGCAGTGAAATATCAAGCAGATGTCATTGTGAGAGTAACTGGAGATTGTCCATTACTAGACCCAGAAATAATTGATCATATGATTGCAATGTATGAAAAGAATCCGAATCATTATGTGTCCAATGTCATTCATCGTACATTTCCACGAGGGTTTGATATAGAAATCATTCCATTCCAATTATTGAAAGAAATCAACGAACAAGCAACGAGCGCGTATGATCGTGAGCATGTCACAACTTTTCTTAGAAATCAATCCACAACTTTTCCTACAATAGATGTAACCAATGAAAGAGATTTAAGTAATTACAGATTAACTGTAGATACATTCGAAGATTTTAAATTAATCCAAAAAATTATAGAAGAATTATATCCAAATAATCCATCCTTCTCTTTAAAGGATGTGGTGGAATTATTAGCTAGTCAACCTAAGCTTCTACAATTAAATGCACACATTGAACAAAAGAGGTGAGAACGATAGTTGTTGTGATTCGTGTCGACGCCTCTGTCACTATCGGAACAGGGCATGTGATGCGCTGCCTCGTATTAGCTGACGATTTAAGTGAACATGGCGTAGATGTATTATTTATCTGCAGAAAAACGAAAGGGAATCTTATTAGCATAATGGAATCGAAAGGATACAAAGTCAAAACAGTAGGATTAGACATCGAAGCGAGAGAAACGATTGCCATTTTACAAACTATAGTATCTATTGATTTATTGATTATTGATCATTATGGAATAGATGAGCAATGGGAAAAGCGCGTGAGGCCATATGTGAAGAAACTAATGGTAATCGATGATTTGGCTAATCGTCCCCATTGTTGTGATCTACTGCTTGATCAAAATGAATTGCCCAATAAAGAGGAACGATATGCACACCTTGTTCCAACAACTACTGAGAAATTACTAGGGCTTCATTATCTTTTATTAAGGAAAGAATTTAGAGATTTCCCTGGAAGAAAAAAATCCGTACATTCAATATCAAATGTACTGGTTTCATTCGGTGGAAGTGACCCGACGAATGAAACAATGAAAGTAATGCAAGCAATTCATCGGTTGGATGTATCTATTGTTGTTGTAGTTGGTTCTAGTTATCCTTATTATCAACAATTAGTACAACAGTATCTTGAATGGGATAAGATTATTATTTTAAAACAAACATCCAATATGGCGGAATGGATGAGAAAAGCGGATATTGCAATTGGCGCAGGGGGTACTTCTACATGGGAACGCGTCTATATGGAATTACCAACAATTACGATTGATATTGCAGATAATCAAACAGAAATATTACGACACACATCAAAACTCGGAATCATATCACATATGGGAAAAAGTGATGAAGTAACTACTACGGCTATCGCAAATCGAATAACAGAGATGCAACGTGATAAGGAAATAGTAAATAAACTCATGAGAAATATGAAAGAAATAAAAAAACAAATCAATCCAAATGGAGTGTGCGAACATATATTAAATAGTATTTAATTTTTGTCATCTACATCTGACGAAAGAAGGCTGTTCATTTATGAATAATAGTTATTTACGTTTCATAAAGGAGTCCGATTTGCCGATTGTTTTAGCATGGCGTAATAGTGAACATGTAAGAAAGCATATGTACAATGATGCAAAGATATCAATGGAAGACCATATCCAATGGTTTCATAAAATGGAGCAAGATGATAAGCATTTTGTGTTTATTTATATTCAAAATAATGTGCCGCTGGGTCTTGTTCAATTAACAAATATCGAAAGAAGATTCGACCGTTTGTATTGGGGTTTTTATATTGGAGACAAGAAAGCACCGAGAGGATCAGGGACAGAGATGGGGATATTAGCATTAAACAAAATATTTACAGACTTCTCGATTAACAAAGTATGTGCAGAAGTCGTGGAAACAAATCAACAAAGTATGGCCTTTCATGAAAAATTAGGATTTAAGCAGGAAGGATTGTTTCAACAACATATCAAGAAAAATGGTAAGTATGTAAATGTGATTCCATACGCATTATTCAAAGAAGAGTGGAGAGGAGTAGTGAAATGATTAAAATAGGTGAAAGACAAATTGGGCTTTCCCATCCTCCATTCATTATTGCTGAAATGTCTGGCAATCATAACCAGTCATTAGAAAAAGCGCTACAAATGGTGGAGGTGGCAGCAAAAGCTGGAGCAGATGCCCTCAAAATCCAAACATATCGAGCAGAAACAATGACATTAAATCATCAAGGTCAGCAATTTACCATTCAAGATTCTAAAAGTTTATGGAATAAAGAAACCTTATATTCATTATACCAGAAAGCATATACCCCTTGGGAATGGCATGAAGCTATCTTTAATAAATGTATGGAAGAAGGAATAATTGGTTTTAGTTCGCCATTTGACGCAACAGCTATCGACTTTTTAGAATCATTGAATGTTCCGTGTTATAAAATTGCATCATTTGAATGCACAGATTTACCACTAATTCGCAAAGTAGCAAGTACAAAAAAGCCAATCATTATTTCGACAGGGATGTGTACAGTTGCTGAAATTGACGAAGCAGTACAGACTGCAATTGAGGCAGGCTGTGAACAAATCATTTTATTGAAATGCACAAGTACGTATCCTGCAACGCCTAAAACAACGAATGTTCGTACAATTCCTCATATGAGAGAATTGTGGAATTGTGAAATTGGATTATCTGATCATACAATGGGAAATGGTGTTGCTATAGCAAGTATCGCTTTAGGGGCAGTTGTGATAGAAAAACATTTGACGCTTTCTCGCGAGGATGGAGGAGTAGATGCGGCATTTTCAGCGGAACCTGATGAATTAGCGACATTAGTAAAAGAATCCAAGAGAGCTTGGCAAGGACTTGGTAATATCTACTATGGACCAACACAAGAAGAAAAATCATCTTTACAATTTAGACGATCACTCTATATTTCAGAAGATATGAAAAAAGGGGAAATTCTAACAGAAAAAAATTTACGTGTGGTGAGGCCGGGTTATGGTTTACCTCCGAAATATTATGATATGTTACTTGGGAAAAAAGTAAATCAAACACTTAAGAAAGGTACTCCTTTTCATTGGGATTATGTATAAAAAGAAACAAATCAGCTGATAAGGGTATGAGCACTTTGTCAGCTTTTATACGTTTGACGCCTTTATAGATGATAAATTGTGCGAATTTCGTTATGATAAGAAAGAAGTACATGAAAGAATACGTATTGTACGATAGCTATTTTGTAATAGTACTAACAATTCGCTTATAATGGTACTATAGCTTTATTTTTGTAAAAAGGGGAGACTTTATCTTGTCAAAAGAAACTTCTAAAGATACAATTGCGGATATTGAGAAAGAATTTAGATATATAGCTGGAATCGTCAAACAAAAAGGAAGAGAGATCCTACATAATTATCCAATTACTGCACCACAGTTTATAGCATTACAATTTTTATTAGAGTATGGAGATTTGACATTAGGAGAGTTATCAAATAAAATCCATTTAGCTTTTAGTACGACAACCGATTTAGTTGATCGTATGGAAAGAAATGAAATTGTTAAACGTGTGAAAGATTCTAAAGATAAACGAGTTGTGCGCATCCATTTATTAGAAAAAGGAGAGCAGATTATTAAAGAAGTAGTGGAGAAAAGACAGCAATATTTAGGCGAAGTATTAACAAATGTAAGTGAAGAGGATATTGAACAGTTATCTCGTGTCTTACATATTTTGCATTATGAAATGAGAGAGAACAGAAGTTAAGAGGCGATAATATGAAGCAACCAATTGGTGTGATTGATTCTGGTGTAGGTGGATTAACAGTTGCTAGTGAGTTAATGCGACAACTACCAAAAGAATCGATTATTTATTTAGGGGATACAAAGCGATGCCCATATGGTCCACGACCGAAAGAAGAAGTGATTCAATACACGATGGAAATGGTCCATTTTTTATTAGGTAAAAATATTAAAATGCTTGTAATTGCTTGTAATACAGCAACAGCATATACATTAGATTTATTAAAAGAAACATTAGATATTCCAGTTGTAGGTGTGATTCAACCTGGTGCAAGAGCAGCTATTACTCAAACTAGAACAGATGAGGTTGGTGTGATTGGGACTGAAGGAACGATTGCGAGTCAACAATACCCACGTACATTAAAGCACATACACACAGACTTAATTGTCCATGATTTGGCATGTCCAGCGTTTGTTCCTTTAGTAGAGAAAGGAATTGTCTCTGGAAGAGATGCTTATGAAACGGTCGTATCCACATTACAACCATTGAAGAAATACAAAAATATGGATACATTAATATTAGGCTGTACACATTATCCGATGATACGTGACTTAATACAAGAAGTGATGGGATCGACTGTTACAATCATTTCATCAGGTGAAGAAACCGCTCGTGAAGTAAGTACGATATTAGGATATAAAAAGACATTGTATGTTGGAAACGACGCACCTGTCTATCAGTTTTATACTACAGGTGATACAGCAATTTTTGAGATGATTGCTTCAAGATGGTTAGAGCAAAAAATTGAAGCAGTAAACAAAATTCATTTAACAAAAGTAAAGAGTATGGACTAGTTGAAAAAATCTAAGGGATAAATTCATTTATCTTTTAGATTTTTTTATTTTGGTAAATTCGATCTCATATTATCATATAGAACCATCTTATTATTTTTTCAAGTTGTTCTAAATTGAAAGATAGCTCGTATATATAGTAGTACAAACCATCGTAGGAGGTATCGGTTATGAAAATCGATTTCACTAAAAAAGTTTTAGGGGTAGTTTTGGTTAGTACATTTTTATTGACGGGATGTAATGCATTTAAAGGAGAACAAACATTAGAACCATTAGATCCACCGCCAGAAGATGCAGTGATTACAGATGAATTAACTGAAATACAAGAAGAATTAGAAAACACGGAAGGAGATGAGAGTGCGGAGGAGGAAGAAATATCTGAAGAAGAAGTACCATCTTCTACAACCGTCTCACGTGTGCTTTATCTTCTTGATGAGAATGGACTCGTAGTACCACATGAAGTGGATTTACCGCAACCATCTTCAAAGGAAGTAGCAAAACAAGTGTTAGAATATTTAGTGAAAGACGGCCCTGTATCTAACATGTTACCTACAGGATTTGAAGCTGTATTACCTGCAGGAACAGAAGTGTTACAGTTGAATCTAGAAGCTGATGGTACATTAATTATTGATTTGTCAGAAGAATTTGGCACATATCAAGCTGGAGAAGAACAGAAGATACTTGAGGCAATGACATATACATTGACACAATTTGAAAATGTAGAAAGAATTAAGTTGTGGATTAATGGCGAATCACTTGAGGAAATGCCTGTAAATGGTACACCAATTAAACAAGGTTACTCAAGAGCAAATGGCATTAATGTACAAAATGCAGAAGCGGTAGATTTAATGGAAAGTAAAGCAACAACGCTTTACTTTCCAATGCAAGGAGAAGATGAAAACATTTATTTTGTACCTATCACACAACATGTGGAATACGATGCTACAAATGAATATGCATCTATTATTGATGTACTATTAGATGGGCCAAGCTTTGATTTACCACTTGAAAATTATATTAATACGGGATCAAAGCTTGCAGAAGCTCCAATAGTAAATGATGGCGTCTTATCATTGCAGTTTACAGAAACTATTTTAGAAAACAGTGAAAAGAGTTTGCTTGCAGATGAAGTAATGCAATCACTTGTATTAACTTTGACAGAAAATGAAAAGATTGAAGCAATTGAAGTATCTATCGAAAATCATGAACAAGTAGTCAATGAAGCTGGACAACCTTATACAGCACCAGTTACAAAAGAGATGGTAACGCCAACTGATTCAATCTAATAGAATAGTGATTGAGACAAAAGAATTTTACATTATAAAATTCCAAACGATTCGGTGGTTATTTACCGAGTTGTTTGGATTTTGTACGTATTTAGATGAAAAGTGGGATCTAGCTTTATTTGGTAACTTTGAGATTTTATATGAAATTTATAACCTCTCCGGTTTATTCGCACTCCAATCATTTAATTACTACTAATCAGAGTTGCGTCGAATCAGTTTATAATTGCCAAACAATACATATGGCATCTTTCGTTTTCCTTATGTATGTTTCATCACTTTAAATGCAAAATATGTTAAGATAAGAAGGAATGTAAGGAGGAAGATTGATGAGAAATAATAGAGTACATAATCAATTACGCGATATTGAAATTATTCCGAATTTTACGAAACATGCAGAAGGTTCTGTTTTAATAAGTGTAGGTGATACAAAAGTAATTTGTAATGCAAGTATTGAAGAACGTGTTCCCCCATTTATGAGAGGGTCAGGTAAAGGTTGGATCACAGCAGAATATGCGATGTTGCCTCGAGCAACAGAAACACGTAATATTCGTGAATCATCAAAAGGAAAAGTGTCTGGTCGGACGATGGAAATCCAACGACTGATTGGCCGCGCGCTTCGTGCTGTTGTGAATTTAGATGCAATTGGAGAGCGTACGATTTGGATAGACTGTGATGTCATCCAAGCAGATGGTGGTACGAGAACGGCTTCTATTACAGGAGCATTTGTTGCAATGGTTTATGCACTAGGTACTTTAGTCGATAAAGGCACATTAAAATCCATTCCTATTACAGACTATTTAGCTGCTATATCTGTAGGAGTATTGCCTGATGGTATGGAAATTCTCGATTTAGAATACGCAGAAGATTCAATTGCACATGTGGATATGAATGTGGTGATGACTGGTAAGGGAGAATTTGTTGAATTGCAAGGAACAGGCGAAGAAGCTACTTTTACAAGTGCGCAATTGACAAAAATGTTAGATTTAGCGAACGAAGGACTTCAACAAATTTTTGAAATGCAAAAACAAGCTATACATGATTATAAAGAGAAACTAGATTGTAAATAGGGAGAATCATGGAGAATGAAACAAATCATTATTGCAACGAAGAACGCTGGCAAGGTGAAAGATTTCCAAAAGTTATTAGAACCATTTCATTGTGAAATTAAATCATTATTAGATTTTCCTGAAATAGCAGATGTAGAAGAAACTGGAACAACATTCGAGGAAAATGCAACACTAAAAGCAGAAACTATTTGTGATATCGTTCAACAGCCAGTTATTGCAGATGATTCTGGACTAGAAATCGATGCGTTAAATGGAGAACCAGGTGTGTATTCAGCTAGATATGCAGGTGAACAAAAGAATGATGCAGATAATCTAAACAAAGTGCTTCACAATTTAAAGGAAACAAAAGAAATAGATCGAACAGCCCGCTTTGTATGTGTGATAGCAATCGCTGAGCCTAACAAAGAAACGATCATCAAACGTGGAGAATGTGAAGGCGCGATTGTATTTGAACCAAAAGGTGAACACGGCTTTGGATATGATCCTATTTTCCGACCAAAAGGCCTAGATTTAACAATGGCTGAATTAACGCTAGAAGAAAAAAATAAAATCAGCCATAGAAAAAATGCGTTAGATCAATTGGTAAATTGGGTAAAGGAATTGTAGGAGGGTATCTATGACAACAATATTAATTATGAGCGATAGTCATGGTTGGACGAAAGAAGTTCAAGAAATTAAAGCGCGACATGTTAATGACATGGATGCAATGATTCATTGTGGTGATTCCGAGTTAGAACAGGATAGTATAGAATTAAAGGATATGTATGTAGTGAAAGGCAATATGGATTTTGATTATGATTTAAAGGATGAAGTGACTTTTCAAGTTGGCAATGCTCATTTTTTCATTGCGCATGGTCATATGCACCAAATTAAGTATAATTTAATGCCGATTTCATACCGTGCCGACGAACTAGGTGCAAATATTGTTTGTTTTGGTCATTCACACGTACCTGGTGCGGAAAAAGTTGGTAATAAACTATTCATTAACCCTGGTAGTATTCGATTACCTAGATCAAAATATCCTGGTACGTATGTGATATTGCATATGAATGAGGACTTATCATCAGTGAATGTGCATTTTTATACAAAAGAAGGCGATGAAATTAAAGAACTATCCTATCATACAAGTATAGGATGAGTTTAAACTTATAAGACAAAAATGATCGATTCACAAACTTTACCCATTTCGACTTTAGAAATGAAGACACTCCAAACAAGTAACATCGTTTGGAGTGTCTTTTTGTCTATATGAGAGCAATGGAATGAAAACGATACTTTAATTTTGAACTATCATTATTTTTTTAAAAAATAGAGATGCTCGACAAGAAATGACTTACTTTTTATTTTTTATGTGATAGGTTTATTGTATTACCATACAAAAAAAGGTAATAGGTTTAATTACATACTTTTCAAAAGAGGTTTTATAAAGAAAGATTCTTTTAGGTATGTAGGTTATACGAATTATTTGGGAGCACTCAAGAGATAAGTTAATGATACAAGCTCCCATGAAATTATTTTAGGAGGAATTACTATGAAGAAGAAACTAGGTACGTTACTTCTAGGTGCTACAATCATGGCAACATCATTTGGTATTTATGCAGACACATCGTGGGAAGGTTATAGTACAACAGTTGGGAAGTTTAACGGAAGTGGTTATACGGGATATGATCATACAAAATCATCAACTGGTGTTAACGGCACAGTTGATTCAGATTATGTAGGAGGACCTTATGTTGTAGATGTTAGAATGCAAGATGATGACGGTAATTCAGGAGATTGGACTAGAAACCTTGGGGACAGTGATAAAAAAAGTCTTGATGGACATAACTATCACCAAAAAAATGATGATATGAGACTTCAATTCTCAAATGATTGGGATACTACAGTTAATGTTCAAGTTGTTGGACGATGGAAAAGTGATAATTAAATGATGTAAAGCACCTTATAACTAATGCATATTATAAGGTGCTTTATCTAATCATGAGGGAGGAAAAAAGACATGAAATCACTAATAAAAGCAGAAATTCAAAAACTTAAATATCCTTATTTAATAAGCATATTTATTGCTGCTATTTATAGTGTATTAGTCATTATATCTGTACTACATGGATATAGCTATACTTACAATATTGAAGTATGGGAAGAATCAGGCGAGTTATTTAGAATCATATTTCCTATATTTGCTGTATTGCCTACTACTTGGCTGATGTTCTATGAAAGGAAAAACGGATTTTTATCTTATACAATAACTAGGGTGTCTAAAAAGAAATATATTATTTTGAAATGGCTAGTATCTTCTATCGGTGGCGCCTTTATTGTTTTTATAATATCCTTTTTAGGTTTAATAGTTTGTTTATACTTTATTCCAGATGTGGTATCACAAGGCACTGATTCGGCTATAGATAAATTTGCTGGAGACTTCTTTGTTAACCATCCTTTTATATACGGATTTCTGCTAAGTATTTGGAGATTGTTTATAGGTTTTTTAATTGCATCATTAGGTTTTGTAATTTCGCTGTATGTTAATAATATCTTTATTGTGTTAACAGGCCCTTTTGTGTACGCTATACTAGAAAATTTTTCTCTTTCAATTTTAGGAGCACCATACTATAGGTTAGTAACTTCATTTGATCCAAACACATTACAAGAAACAGCTATATCAATAGAACGTTTAATTGTAGGCCCGCTTTTCTTGATTGTTTTCACTAGTGGAATTATAACGTACTTTGCGCTAATAAAAAAAGAAAATATATACGAATTGTAGAATCATATTCATTTTAGGGAGGAGTTATTTATCTACTATGATTAGTATAATCAAAAGAAATGTAAATGTTTTTTTTAACACAGAAATGTGGATAGTTATATTGGTTTTTTCCATATATTCTGCTTATTTAAAGAGAGAAGCAATCACATTTAATCTTTCTTATTTTGAATATTTAATCATTGTAATGACGGATCATTATTACATATTATATTTTATGATTTTAAGTTTTACTTACTTAATATACAAACTATATAGAGAAGACAACGAGATAATATTAATTAGGTCAAAAACATATTTAAATTATTATGTGGCACAAATAGCTTCTTTATTCATAATATCAATGAGTTTTATCTTAATTCACCTGATTATCCCAATGGTTATAGGAATAGGTATAAGGTTTGAAAGCGAATTTACTAATTTATCAATAGATACTAATACTATAATAGTTGGAGAATTTAATCAGTATTTTTCAAATCCTTTTGTAGCGCTGATTTCAATTGTTTTTTATTTGATTTTAGGTTTAACATTTCTAGGATCAATTTTCTTGTTTTTGAATAATTTTCTAACAGAAAAGTTTGTATTAATTATTATTGTGTGTATATATATACTGATGTTACTAAGCATACGTTCTGACGTTGATTCTATGATACCATTTGTCTTCTTGAATAATTACATTATTTTACATCATGCGTTTGCTACTATAGATAGTAAATACTATCTATTCATTATCGTAGAAGTAGCATTACTAATTTGTATGATGTATATCATGAAAAAATATTGGTATAAGAAATTATCAGTGAGATTTTTTAACAATCCTTTAGACAAATGGAATTTGAATATGTTGTTCACCAAAAAGAACCTTATCGTAATTATAGTTTTGTCCACTTTCACTGTGATATCTATCATCATCAAATACAATAACCTTACTTTTTTTGATGTAATATCTATCCAATTCTATGGACATGGTACAGGTTACTTTAATTTTATATATTTTATCAGTTTAGTTGTTTACAATGGAGTTCCAGTCTATTTACTAAGTTACTTTCTGGAGAAAGAAAGTATTAATCGTAGTTCCGTACTTACAATTCGGTTACAATATAAACAAATTTGGCTATCATCAATACTTAGATCATCTTTCATATTTATTCTATCCTATATAATTTTGACTATAACTGTGACCGTAATAGTATCTATAGTTTTTGGACTATCTTTTAATGGATACGATTATATGCATCAAATATTTATTGGATTTGGAGTAAATGAAGTGAATACTCTAAAGTTATTATTAATCATTATTATTAGTAAAGCATTAGAACTTTACTTCAGTTTTCTTTTTATATTCACCCTATTTGGAATAGTTAAAAACGCCACTACCGGATTTGTTTTATTAGAACTTTCATATCTATTACTCTTGATTGATGCTCAGTTTGTGAAATATATACCTATAGGGATGTCCTCTTTATTAAGAATAGCGGAATTTGTGGGAAGAAATGGTATCACTTATTTGGCTTCTATTGGAATTTTACTAATCAGTATATGCTTGTTATATAGAGTGCAAAGGAAATATATTATAAATCAAATTTTCTGAAAAGAGGGTGAAAGTAATGAATAACGCAATTGAACTATCAAATGTTACGAAATCATTTAAAGGGAAAACGATTTTAAAAGAGATTAATTTAACTATAAAAAAAGGACAAACCATAGGTGTTGTTGGTGCAAATGGGAGTGGTAAATCAGTTTTATTCAAACTTATTGCTGGTTTTACTAGGCCTGATAAAGGAGAAATATATATTAGAGATGAAAAACTAGGAAGAGATATTGACTTTCCCAATAATGTAGGAGTTTTAATCAATAGTCCTGGCTTCATTGGAATCTATACCGCGTTTCAAAATTTACAATTCTTAGCTAAAATAAAAAATACGATTGATGATGATAAAATAGTGAATACATTAAAAGCAGTTGGATTAGATCCGAATGACAAATCAAAAGTACGAGTATATTCCACAGGGATGAAAAAGAAATTAGGCATAGCTCAAGCTATCATGGAAAATCAAGATATTATCATATTGGATGAACCTTTTAATGCGTTGGATATGAAAACATATAAGGATATAAAAGACATAATAAAAGACCAACAGAAAAAAGGGCATACGGTTTTATTAACAAGTCATAATCATGCAGATATTGAAGAGTTATGTGATGACACATATATTATTTTAGAAAATAGTCTAGTTCAATTAACAAAAGAACTTAAACAGGCATACTTTCAAATGTAATAAAATAGAACTTTTGAGATGAAAACTGAAAGTAAATTGGCTTTGACGTATTAACATGTAAAGTATTTATATATCTAATATGAATCTCTATAGGATTAAGTTTGAGAAGTATGGATATATAGTTGTATAAACTAATGCATGAAGTGAATTTTTCAATAATTAAGATCAGTAGACTACGAAAGATCTTCAAACCATTATGTATTTTAGTTGTGATTAATTTTCCCAATCTCAAACACATTAAATGGATGTTCCTCAGCTAATTGCTGGTAGATTTACTGAATCAGGTATTTGATTCATGATTATTGTATTCGCTTGTTCTTGATTAGTAAGCACTGCAGTATTTAGTCCAGATGCTGTTTTGGCAATTAAGATCCAACTTGTAATCACTGCAGGAATAAGAGATAATAACAAGAAAAGCACCATTAATTTAGAACGTATAGATTTTTTGATTAATTGTGTAAAAAAAGAATCTCTATTAAAAAGAAAGGATCCAAATTTATGCATAAACTATCTCGTTTAACCTATGTATTTATTTTATTGCTTGGTTTTTCTATTGGTTTCCACCAACACTTTGAACAAACGATAACGTTATTTCTATTTATTCTCATACTCATTGCAACCGTTTATACTATTAGTAAAGATTTAATGAAAAATAAGGGGAAATAGATTTTAAAAAATCAATTATTAAGATATATAATCGTAGGTTTAATTGTTGTTGTTAGAGGTACATGTACATTGAAATAATGTTAAAAAAATTTTTGTAAAAAAATTGTTGACATTTCCCTTTAATGTTTATATAATATTACTTGTCCGTTAAAAACAACGCATTACATATTCATATTTTAAACTTACATATAATTTTATGTGCGGGTGTAGTTTAGTGGTAAAACCTCAGCCTTCCAAGCTGATGTCGAGAGTTCGATTCTCTTCACCCGCTCCATAATGTGTCCCAGTAGCTCAGCTGGATAGAGCAACAGACTTCTAATCTGTAGGTCGGGCGTTCGAATCGCTCCTGGGACGTCCCAAGCAACCGTTGATATTATATAATATCAATGGTTGTTTTTTAATATATACTTGCGTTCACTTACTTACACAGAGGATTGCCTCTTGAGTCTTTTCCAATTTAAAACTATAATAGATATAATACAGTGTTAGTAAAGGTAGGTGAAAGAATGTCAGAAGAAACGGATAATGTGATTATATTTCCAAGATGGAAGAATGATTTAGAGCTAAAAGCAAAAAAATCAATGGAACAGGGGAATTTCAAGGAAGCATATACCTATTTAGTGGAATTAACAGATAATGGTGTGGATTCTCCTGAAGTTATGACAGGTAAGTTGATTTGTATGATGGAAATGAACTTGCAAACAGAGGCGGAACTTTTATGCGAACAATTACTTGCTAAAAAAGATAATCATTATTATTCCTACTTACATATATATGTAACACTTTTATTCCAGGCAAGTAAATATGCAGATGTGTTAACGATTATTGAGGAAGCATTAGAAACAGATCCTCCTTCTCCATTTCAAGAACAATTCAAACAAATGTACACATTAAGTAAAGAGTTGCAGCAACAAGTAGATATTCAAACAAAAAAAGAAGTATTAGTGAAGTTAAATGGGGCAATTAAAGAAAGAAATGACCGCCAACAATGGTATATGATTAAACGCTTACTTTATTTGGATGAACATAGTGATATACCACTTTTAAAATCGATGTTACTAGACCCTGAAATTAACCCTGTTGTGAAAACGGCAATATTAGAGTATTATGCAGTAAATCCGATTAAAGAAGAGTTACATATTGAAAAATTCAACGTGAAAGACAAAATGTATCTACATAAGGAAGAAGTAATACCACAAAAGTTTTTTGAAGAAATGTATCGTTTTTTAGATGAAATCCAACAACAAGACCCTACTATTTTTCAAATGATTCAATCCATCGTTCAACGCTTTGCATATGTCTATACACCATTTCTACCGCGAGAAGAGAATTATCTTTTATTTACACAAGCATTAATTGATTATGTTCATCAACGACTAGACAAAGAATGGAAAGATAACATAACAGACCCAGTGAAGAATCAATACATAAAAATGATTGAAGTTTCTGAAACACTATATGGACAAATACTAGATTTATAAATAGATACTTCAATAATATAACTGTATACAGAAGGCAGAGTTACTCATTTTTGATGGGTAGCTCTTCCTATAATAATGAAACGTATCTAGTTCACAGCTAGCCAGGTTCACTTATAACAAATTTTTAATACTTAATCGTTCACTCACCATGTATGTTTCTGAAAGGTTCACAATTTCATATTAAAGGAGTAATATTATGACTAAAATTTGTTTCATTCGTCATGGAGAAACGGATTGGAATGTGGAGAAAAGATTGCAAGGCACATCTGATGTACCGTTAAATGATTTTGGAGAATTACAAGCGCATTGGTGTAAAGAATATTTGATGGAAGGTCATTGGGATGTTATTGTGACAAGTCCATTAGTACGATCTCGAAAAACAGCAGAGATTATTAATGAAAAATTACACTTGCCTCTTATTGTAATGGAGGAATTTAAAGAGCGTTTTTTTGGTGATGCGGAAGGTATGAGTCTAGAAGAGAGAAAAAGCTTGTTTCCATTTGGTCAATATACAAATCAAGAATCGAGAGCGAGATTGAATAATAGATTACAAGCCGGATTAAATCGTTTAAAGGATGACTACAAAGGAAAGAATATCTTACTTATAAGTCACGGAGCGGTTATCAGTTCAATGATAAGAATGTTCGAAGAGGATGAGAGTAAATATTGTTCGATAAGTAATGCAAGTTTTACAACATTAGAATTCATTGATGCAGAATGGAAAGTTACTTCTAGTAATGTAACCAAACATTTGGACAAAATGTATACATTGGCAAAAAACAATGAAGGATAGCGATAGTATGACTTGATTTTTTCCTCCTAATATAGTAAATTCCTTTTGTATATCAAAATTCAATAAATCCATATCCTTATATTATTATTGAAAGCAAATGCTTTTGTGTTATAATATAATGGTTGCAATTTGCGTTCGGTCTTTTGAAGTATCATTTTTGAATGAACGTCAAATATACAGATTTATTTATGTTGGAGGGAAATTAGAATGACAGCAAAATGGGAGAAGCAAGAAGGTAATGTTGGTGTCTTAACTGTAGAAGTAGATGCTGATAAATTTGATAAAGCGCTTGACCAAGCTTTTAAAAAAGTTGTAAAACAAGTACAAGTACCAGGTTTCCGTAAAGGGAAAATGCCTCGTGGATTATTTGAAAAGCGTTTTGGTGTAGAATCACTTTATCAAGATGCAGTTGATATCATTTTACCGACTGAATATACAAATGCTATCGACGAAACTGGAATCGAACCAGTTGATCAACCAGAAATTGATATTGAACAAATCGAAAAAGGGAAAAACTTAATTTTCACTGCGAAAGTTACCGTAAAACCAGAAGTGAAATTAGGCGAGTACAAGGGCTTAGAGGTAGAAGAAGTAAGTACTGAAGTAACAGATGAAGATGTAGACAATGAATTAAAGCAACTTCAAGAACGTCAAGCTGAGTTAGTAGTAAAAGAAGAAGGCGAGATTGTTAATGGAGACACTGCTGTAATTGACTTCGAAGGTTTTGTAGATGATGTTGCATTTGAAGGTGGAAAAGGAGAGAACCATTCATTAGAAATTGGATCTAACTCATTTATCCCTGGTTTCGAAGAGCAACTTGTTGGTAAAAAAGCTGGAGAAGAAGTAGATGTAAATGTTACTTTCCCAGAAGAGTATCATGCAGAAGATTTATCTGGCAAAGATGCGACATTCAAAGTGAAAATTCATGAAATCAAAACAAAAGAATTACCAGAATTAGATGATGAATTTGCTAAAGATGTAGATGATGAAGTAGAAAGTTTAGATGAATTAAAAGAAAAAACTAAAAAACGTCTACAAGAACAAAAAGAAACAGAAGCAGAGAACAACAAACGTGAAGATTTAATTCAACAAGCAAGTGACAATGTAGAAGTAGATATTCCAGATGCAATGGTACAATCTGAATTAGATCGTATGCTTCAAGAATTCGAACAAAGACTACAAATGCAAGGTATGACATTAGATATGTATTTCCAATTCTCTGGTCAAGACGAAGACGCATTGAAAGAGCAAATGAAAGAAGATGCTGCAAAACGCGTAAAAACAAACTTGACTTTAGAAGCAATTGCAAATGCTGAAAATATTGAAGTTACTGAAGAAGATATCGAAAAAGAACTAGAAGCTATGGCAGAAATGTACAAAATGGAATTAGACCAAATTAAACAAGCACTTGGTGGCAATATTGCAGGTCTAAATGACGATTTGAAATTTAGAAAAGCAATTGATGTCCTTGTAGATAACAGCAAAACGAAATAATAACAAAAGAGAAAACAAGGTGCCGTTTATAGTACCTTGTTTTCTCATTAATAAAGATAGTTGAAATATTGAATCTAATTTACCTTCTCTTTATAAAAATTTTGCGTTTTGATATAGAAACAGATTATAATACATATACTACATATTATATATGAACATACATATGAAAAGCATACCATTTGAAATTGATCATGAAGCTTGTTAAGATGGAACAACATTAGAGCTTGGTAGGAAAGTGTTTTTACTTTTTTATTTTGATACAATTTGGTATGATTGGCTAAAGGTTTCTCAGATGCCAACAAAGTAAGTTGCTTTGATATTTTTGAACAAGGGGTGAATGGCATGTATAAGTTTAATGAGGAAAAAGGACAATTGAAATGTTCCTTTTGTGGTAAAAGTCAAGACCAGGTTCGCAAATTAGTAGCAGGACCAGGTGTTTATATATGTGACGAATGTATCGAATTATGTACGGAGATTGTGGAAGAAGAGTTAGGAACGGAAGAAGAAGTAGAATATAAAGACATTCCGAAACCACAAGAAATTTGTGATATTCTTGATGATTATGTAATAGGACAAAATAAAGCGAAGAAGAATCTTGCTGTAGCTGTATATAATCATTATAAGAGAATTAACTCACCAAAAACAAAAAGTGATGTGGAATTATCTAAAAGTAATATAGCGATGATTGGACCAACTGGTAGTGGTAAAACTCTACTAGCCCAAACATTGGCGCGTATACTAAATGTGCCTTTTGCAATTGCTGATGCAACTTCCTTAACTGAAGCAGGTTATGTTGGAGAAGATGTAGAGAATATTTTGTTAAAGTTAATTCAATCAGCGGATTATGATGTAGAAAAAGCAGAAAAAGGTATTATTTATATTGATGAAATTGATAAAGTTGCTCGTAAATCTGAGAATCCGTCTATTACACGTGATGTATCAGGAGAAGGGGTACAACAAGCTTTATTAAAGATCTTAGAAGGTACTGTTGCTAGCGTTCCTCCTCAAGGTGGAAGAAAACATCCACATCAAGAGTTTATTCAAATTGATACAACGAATATTCTATTTATTTGTGGTGGGGCATTTGATGGTATCGAACAAATTATTAAACGTCGTCTAGGTAAAAAAGTAATTGGATTTGGTGCTGATGCAGATAATAAAGAGCTAGATAAAGCAACACTTCTTTCTAAAGTATTACCAGAAGACTTACTACGTTTCGGTTTAATTCCAGAATTTATCGGACGTTTACCTGTAATTGGTAGTTTAGAACCTTTAGATGAATCAGCATTAGTTGAGATTTTAACAAAACCAAAAAATGCTTTAGTAAAACAATATAATAAATTGTTTGAAATGGATGGAGTAGAGTTAGAGTTTGAAGAAGATGCTCTAGTAGAAGTTGCAAAGCGTGCAATTGAACGTCAAACAGGTGCACGTGGATTACGTTCTATTTTAGAAGGACTTATGTTAGATGTTATGTTTGAATTGCCTTCACGTGATGATGTACAGAAGTGTATTGTCACAAAAGAAACAGTTGTTGAAGAGAACGGGCGACCGAAATTAGTATTGCATGATGGAACAGTTCTACAAACTCCAAAAGAAAGTGCATAGATGTTACGGAAAATCCCTTGGCTCAACAAGGGATTTTTCTTTGTCTATAAGCAAAAAAAACAAAAGTTAATCAAACAATCGCTTAATTAATTTACAAAGAAGGATATTTTCTTTAAACTAATTAGAATAGAGAAGCAACTTTTAAGTAAAAATGAACTAGGTATACTTTCATTGCAAACTATTATGCTTTGGCATGTAACACACATCTTAAAAGAAATGCTAGTAATTATGACGGAGGTGCCAAATGACGGAATCAAACTTTATACATATACCATTGCTACCATTACGTGGCTTAATAGTTTTTCCAGGAATGATTATTCATTTAGATGTAGGTAGGGATAAATCGATACAATCTCTAGAAAAAGCAATGATGAATGATCAAAAAATATTTTTAGCAGCCCAAAAGGAAAGTGCAATTGATGAACCGGAAGTAGAAGATATTCATACAATTGGTACAGTAGCTAAAGTGAATCAAATGCTTAAATTACCCAATGGTACAATGCGCGTATTAGTTGAGGGAGAAAATCGTGCGAAGATTGAGTCATTCATTAACAAAGAGAAGCAATTTTTTGTCGAAGTAAAGGTTCTAAAAGATCGCCATTCAAATAAACAAGAAGAGGAAGCGCTAAAAAGAACATTATTAGAACAATTTGAAAATTACTCACGAATATCCAAGAAAATAACTAAAGAAACATTAGCAAGTGTTGTAGACATAGAAGATCCAGCACACTTTTCTGATGTAATTGCTTCACATATTACATTAAAGATGTCAGATAAACAAGATGTGTTAGAAACAACAAATGTAAAAAAACGATTGCAAAAGCTACTAGATATTATCTCTGATGAGCAAGAAGTACTTGAATTAGAACGGAAAATAGGTCAACGTGTAAAAAAATCGATGGAAGAGACACAGAAAGAATACTATTTACGTGAACAAATGAAAGCAATCCAAAAGGAACTTGGAGATAAAGATGGTCGTACGTTAGAAATTGCAGAATTATATGAAAAGATAGAACAAAAGAATTTGCCAGCACGTATTCAAGAATTAGTTGTAAAAGAACTAACTAGATACGAGCGAGTACCACAAAGTTCTGCAGAGAGTTCTGTCATTAGGAATTATATTGATTGGATTTTAGCACTTCCATGGCATGAAGAAACGGAAGATAATCTTAATGTATTACGTGCGGAAAAGATTTTAAATGAAGATCATTATGGTTTAGAAAAAGTGAAAGAACGGGTATTAGAATATTTAGCTGTCCAACAATTAACGAATTCTTTAAAAGGACCAATATTATGTTTAGTTGGACCACCAGGTGTAGGGAAAACATCGTTGGCTAGATCAATTGCACGCTCGATTGATCGTAATTTTGTAAGAATTTCACTTGGTGGCGTGAGAGATGAAGCGGAGATTAGAGGACATAGACGGACATACGTTGGTGCAATGCCTGGTAGAATTATACAAGGTATGAAAAAGGCCAAAACAATTAATCCAGTCTTTTTGTTAGATGAAATTGATAAAATGGCCAATGATTTCCGTGGAGATCCTTCTTCTGCCATGTTGGAAGTATTAGATCCAGAACAAAACAATACATTTAGTGATCATTATTTAGAGGAAACGTATGATCTATCAAATGTATTGTTCATTGCTACAGCAAACAACTTACAAACAATACCACGACCTTTATTAGATAGAATGGAGATTATCTCTATTTCTGGCTATACTGAACAAGAAAAATTACACATTGCAAAAGATCATTTGTTACCAAAACAAATGGAGGAAAATGGTTTAACAAAAGGTTACTTACAAGTTCGTGAGGATGCATTACTGAAATTGATTCGTCTCTATACAAGAGAAGCAGGTGTAAGGGGGTTAGAGCGGGAGCTTGCATCACTTTGTCGTAAAGCAGCAAAACTCATTGTATCTGGTGAAAAACAACGTGTAATAGTAACAGATAAAAAGCTCGAAACGATTGTAGGCAAACCTCGTTTTAGATATGGCTTAATGGAGCAAGAAGACCAAATTGGTGCTGCAACAGGGTTAGCCTATACACAAGCTGGAGGGGATATTCTCTCCATTGAGGTTAGTTTGGCAAAAGGGAAAGGCAGACTCACATTGACAGGGAAATTGGGCGATGTAATGAAAGAATCTGCTCAAGCAGCATTTAGTTATATTCGTTCAAGAGCAGACGAGTTAAATATAGATCCAAGTTTTCACGAGAATTATGATATTCATATTCATGTACCAGAAGGGGCTACACCTAAGGATGGTCCATCAGCTGGTATTACAATGGCCACAGCTCTTGTATCTGCATTGACAAATAGAGCGGTGAAAAAAGAAGTTGGTATGACTGGTGAAATTACGTTAAGAGGACGAGTCTTACCGATTGGTGGACTTAAGGAAAAATCTTTATCTGCGCACAGAGCTGGTATTACAACGATTATTATTCCAGTGGAGAATAAAAAGGATTTAGATGACATACCAGAAAGTGTCAGAGAACAATTAACGTTTATTCCAGTGAGTCATTTGGATCAAGTTTTACAAATAGCATTACTGGAGGGTAATAATGAAAGTAAATAAAGCAGAAATTATTATAAGTGCTGTATCGCAAAAGCAATATCCTATGGATGGAATGCCTGAGATAGCACTTGCAGGTAGGTCTAATGTTGGAAAATCATCATTTATAAATAAATTATTGAATCGTAAGAATTTGGCAAGAACTTCTTCTAAACCTGGAAAAACGCAAACGTTAAATTTTTATACAATAAATGATTTATTCTATTTTGTAGATGTTCCAGGTTATGGTTATGCGAAGGTATCAAAAAAAGAACGAGAAAAATGGGGAAAAATGATGGAAGAATACTTTTCCCTAAGAGAAACATTGAAAGTTACCGTATTAATTACGGATATTAGACATAAACCAACAGAAGATGATGTGATGATGTATAATTTTTTAAAACATTATGATATTCCTGTATTGGTTATTGCAACAAAACTAGATAAAATTCCAAAAAACAAAAAAGGTGCACATTTGACTAGGGTAATCAATACACTAGACATGGATTCGAATGACACAATTATTCCCTTCTCTTCAGAAACTGGAGAAGGAAAAGAAGCAGTATGGCACTTTATTGACCAAATAGTGAAGAAATAGGAAAATGTCTAGATATTAGAGAAACAACAACAAAGTAATTTTGCATATAAAAAAGAAAGCTCAAGATAACTTTATTCGGTTATCTTGAGCTTTTATTTGTGTTTGGACAAGTTAGCTGAACATATGATAGTGAAATAGCCATGCCAGAACAGGATATACACATCATTCATTTCCTAATTACTAAATAGAGTGGTGTCGTATTACTTTTTATTGCGAAACAACAAATGATAAGAAAAATATTCTCATTTTATTTTTTTCTTAATAAAAGATATACACCAATACCGATTAATAAAAGAGGCCAAAAACGTTCTATCCAATTCATAATGTCGTAAATCCAAACAAACCAACTTGGCTGATTGTCAACAAAGATGGCAAAAATAGAAATACCAATTAATATAATACTTGGTACAATTCCTTGTTTTGTCTTTAGAAAACGAAGAAAAAAAGCTAATCCAACAATAAAAGTATATACGCCCCAATGATCTATCCAAAATGAATAATGTGCTATTCCATGAAAGTGCACACCCAAACCTAATAAAATAACTGCAGGAAAGATGTTCTTATATTCTTTTGCAGAATAGGCATGAATGAAAAATGCTGCACCGAGTAAAATTAGTAATGTAGGCCATGAATAAAAATCAGTAAGAATTGGTATCTTCAATTCTTTTAGCAGAAAGAAAGTTCCAAGACCTATCAATATATATGAAATAAGATTGTTTTTCTTCATGCATTACCTCCTAGATTAAAATTATTATTATTTTATATTCATTACTTGATAAAGTACTTATAGTATGGTAAAGTATATACGAATTCATCATTTTAAGAGCATGTAACATCTATTTTATCATAATAATGGAATGACTGTTCATAAATTGATCACGATTTAATAGGAAAAACGTGTTATACTATAAATAAAGATCGTCAATATAACTGTGGTTGAGCGGAAGTTATCATAGAGATAGGCTTTTGTTTTTGGGGGTAGATATTGTGCATATCATAACAGCAGGAATAAATTATAAGACAGCACCTGTTGAAGTGAGAGAAATGCTAGCTTTTCGTGAGGATATGCTTGTCGAAGCAATGACAGAATTAAGTGGACGCAAGAGCATTCTTGAAAATGTAATTATTTCGACATGTAATCGTACGGAAATCTATGCAGTTGTTGATCAACTTCATACAGGTCGATATTATTTAAAACAGTTTTTACATGATTGGTTTGGAGTAGAAACAGAAGTATTCACACCACATTTAATCATTTATGAAAACGAAGCAGCTGTGGAACATTTATTTCGTTTAACTTGTGGTTTAGAGTCCATGATAATGGGAGAAACACAAATACTTGGTCAAGTGAAACAAACATTTTTAGAAGCACAGAAACATACATTAACAGGAACCATTTTTAATGAATTGTTTAAACAAGCAATTACGTTAGGTAAACGAAGTCAAAATGAAACAAACATTAATGAAAATGCTGTTTCTGTTAGTTATGCTGCTGTAGAATTGGCCAAAAAGATTTTCACTGACGTTAGAGATAAACATGTTGTCATTATCGGTGCAGGTAAAATGGGTGAACTTGCAGCGAAGAATTTGTTTGGTTCAGGAATTGAGAAAGTCACTGTAGTCAATCGGACAATGGAAAAAGCAGTACAATTAGCAGCAAAATTTAATGGTGTAGCTAAGTCTATGGAGCAACTCAATGACACATTATTGGATGCAGACATTGTAATCAGTTCAACAGGTTCTGATGGTTATGTCATTACAAAGGAAAGTTATGAGTTAATTGAACGAAAACGAAAAGGTAGACCATTGTTTTTTGTAGATATTGCAGTTCCAAGAGATTTAGATCCGGAGTTGGATCATTATGAACATGTTTTTTTGTATGATATCGATGACTTACAAGATGTAGTTGATGCGAATTTAGAAGCGAGAAGACAAGCTGCAGAGCAAATTGGTATATGGATTGAGGCCGAAATTATTTCATTTCATACATGGCTTCAAACATTAGGTGTTGTTCCAATTATCACTGCATTAAGAGAACAAGCATTGCAAATTCAGCAAGATACAATGGAAAGTATTGAGCGTAAAATGCCGAATTTAACAGATAGAGAACGAAAAGTGTTAAATAAGCATACAAAAAGTATTGTTAATCAATTGTTGAAAAATCCGATATTACAAGCAAAAGAAATAGCTGGGAAACCGAATGCGAATGAAGCATTAGAATTGTTTAAACAAATATTTGATTTAGAGGATATAGTTGAACAAGAACAATCAGTAGACAAGGTTATTACATTCGAAAAATATAAAAAACTTAAAAATGTATCAACACATTAAAAGGATGGTATTTCCTTTATGGATGCAGGAAGACTTCTATTTGAGAGTATTCTTATAATTTATGCAGTAAGTGTCATTTTTTATTTTATAGATTTTTTATTCCATAACCGGAAAGCGAATCGTGTCGCTTTCTGGTTGCTTAGTATGGTTTGGGTTATTCAAACCATTTTTTTATTAACGGAAATAATTACTACAGCATCTTTACCAATTCAAACATTTAATGATGGATTGTATACCTATACTTGGATTATTGTTACATTTTCACTTATTATACATCGGTTCTTCCAGCTGGAGTTCTTTATGTTTTTTATGAGTGTTTTTGGCTTTTTATTTATGTTAATCCATTCATTACGGTCATTTCAAATTAATGATAGTAGTCAAATACCTGTCATGTTAAATGAATGGTTATATGCACATATTGTCCTTGCGCTTATTTCGTATGGTTTGTTTACGATATCATTTGTACTCGCGTTATTATATTTAATGCAATATCGATTCTTAAAAGCAAAAAAAGGATATAAATGGTTAGCGCGTTTTCGTGATTTAGAAGGCATAGAAAAACGTGCATTCCAATTGATTGTCCTTGCAGAACCATTGCTATTAATTTCAATTATATTAGGTGTCGTGTGGGCATATATGACAAATACTACGTTTTATTGGTATGATAGTAAAACAGTTGGTTCTATACTTGTATTTCTTATTTACGGCATGTATTTATACAGCAGAACCAGAGGAAACTATCGAGGTAGACCAATATTATTATTGAATGTAATAGCATTTTGTTTATTATTAATTAATTTTTTTTTATTTAACACATTATCGAATTTTCATGTATAGATAGAGAGGGGTTAAGACAATGCGAAAAATCATCGTAGGATCAAGAAAAAGTAATTTAGCATTAACACAATCCAAATGGGTGATTGATCAACTGAAGAAACACGTTGGTGATCGATATGAATTTGAAATAAAGAAGATTGTAACAAAAGGTGACCAAATACTAGATGTGACTTTATCTAAAGTTGGAGGAAAAGGGCTTTTTGTAAAAGAAATTGAGAAAGCGATGTATGATAAGGAAATTGATTTTGCTGTACATAGTATGAAAGATATGCCAGCAGTCATGCCAGATGGTTTAATGATTGGCTCCATCCCAATTCGGGAAGACCACCGTGATGCATTTATATCTAATCAACATGTGAAATTGGTTGATTTACCGAGTGGTGCGATTGTTGGGACAAGCAGTTTACGCCGCGGATCACAAATATTGGCACAACGTCCGGATCTACAAATTCAATGGATTAGAGGAAATATCGAAACAAGACTCAGAAAATTACGTGAAGAGAACTTTGATGCGATTATTCTTGCAGCAGCAGGGATGAAAAGAATGGATTGGGATGAGTCCATTGTTACGGAATACTTAGAACCTGAGATTTGTGTACCAGCCGTAGGACAAGGAGCACTTGCAATCGAATGTCGCGAAGAAGATACAGAATTGATTGAATTACTTCAATTAATTAATGATGCATATACAGAACGAACGGTTACGGCTGAACGAACTTTTCTACATTTATTAAATGGTGGATGTCAAGTTCCTATTGGTGGCTATGCATACTTGGATGGAGAGACTGTTGTGTTAACAGCACTTGTAGCTAGTGGGGACGGAAAGACTGTGTTAAAAGAGGTAGTAAAAGGAACAGATCCAGTCTCTGTTGGTAAAGAAGCTGCAGATAGATTAATTTCACTTGGAGCGATGAAACTAGTGAATGAAGCAAAAGAAGCGAATGGGGAACAATGAGCCATTCGCTTGCTGAAAAAAGGATTTTAATTACTAGAGAGAAAGCTCAAGCGAGGAAATTAATTCAATTAGTTCGTGATACAGGTGCAATCCCATGTGTCGCACCAATGATCCGTTTTGAACCGATTCCATTAACAACTACGAAAAAAGAATATATGGAATTGAGTAAGCAGCAATGGCTTTTCTTCACTAGTGCAAATACAGTACGCTTTTTTAATCAGGATATTAAGAAGTTGGGAATAGAAGTACCCCATTTGATTGCTTCTGTAGGTGAAAAAACAACGAAAGCACTTCTCAATTTAGGATACAAAGTCGATTTTCAACCATCTATTTTTCAAGGATCTGTCATGGTTGAAGAATTTGTACAGAGATATGGAACATCAATAAATGTAACGATTGTTAGTGGGGAAAGTGCACGTGAAGAAATCCCTTCATTGCTAACAAAATACAGTGTACCATTTACCCAATTGAAAATTTATCGTACGATTGAAAATAAAGAGAGTGAACGGCTACTTAATAGCCATTTAAAGACTGGTATAGATATTTGTTTTTTTACAAGTCCATCTACTGTCCATGCATGTGTTCAATTAGCTAAGAATATGTATTTAAACAAGTTGAAAGAAACATGCTTATGTATAGCAATAGGTGAAACTACAGCAACTAGTTTATTGGAATGTGGTTTTAAAAAAGTTACATATCCGAAAAAATATACAATGGAAGAAATGGTGGAGTGTGCAAAAAAGTATGTAGAGGAAGGTGTGTAGAATGACAACATTTAAACGTCATCGAAGATTAAGAAATTCTGCTACAATGCGAAATTTGATTAGAGAAACAGAACTGAAAGTGAATGATCTAGTTTACCCATTGTTTATTGTAGAAGGAGAAAATATTAGAAATGAAGTAAAATCAATGCCAGGTGTATTTCAGATTTCTTTAGATTATTTAAATCAAGAAATTGAGGAATTACTTCAATTAGGTATCCCATCCGTATTACTTTTCGGGATTCCAAAAGAAAAAGATGAAGTAGGTTCAGGTGCATATGATGAAAATGGAATTGTACAACAAGCCATTCGACAAATAAAAAGTCAAACAAATGATTTATTAGTTATTGCAGATACTTGTTTATGTGAGTATACGTCACATGGTCACTGTGGTGTCATTAAAGATAATGACGTTGATAATGATCAATCATTACCATTACATGTGAAGACAGCAGTCACGCAAGCGCAGGCCGGTGCGGATATTATTGCACCATCTAACATGATGGATGGCTTTGTCAAAGAGATACGCGAAGGATTAGATGAAGCTGGTTTTACTCGTATTCCAGTAATGTCCTATGCTGTTAAATATGCGTCTAGCTTCTATGGACCATTCCGTGATGCAGCAGATAGTACACCTCAATTTGGCGATCGTAAGACTTATCAAATGGATCCTGCAAATAGATTAGAAGCATTACGTGAAGCAAAATCTGATATCGAAGAAGGTGCGGACTTTTTAATTGTAAAACCAGCATTATCCTATATGGACATCATTCGTGAGGTGAAGAATCAGCATCCTGTCCCTGTTGTTGCTTATAATGTAAGTGGAGAATATTCCATGGTCAAAGCAGCTAGTTTAAATGGGTGGATTGATGAAAAAGCAGTAGTATTAGAGAAACTAACTAGCATGAAACGCGCAGGTGCAGATATTATTATCACTTATTTTGCTAAAGATGTTGCAAGATGGTTACAACAATAATGATCGGGAGGAATGAATGTGGTGTCATATCAGAAATCAATCGATGCATATAAAGAGTCTGTACAACTTCTTCCAGGGGGAGTGAATTCTCCTGTTCGTGCATTCAAGTCTGTTGGAATGAACCCAATTTTTATGGAACACGGAAAGGGATCAAAAATATATGATATTGATGGAAATGAATATATTGATTATGTTTTAAGTTGGGGTCCACTTATTTTAGGACATGCGAATGATCATGTTGTGTCAAAATTAAAAGAAGTAGTTGAAAAAGGAACAAGTTTTGGTGCACCAACACTTCTTGAATCAGAGTTAGCGCAACTTGTTATTGATCGCGTTCCTTCAATTGAAATGGTTCGCATGGTGAATTCAGGTACAGAAGCGACGATGAGTGCATTACGACTTGCGAGAGGGTATACTGGACGTAATAAAATTTTAAAATTTGAAGGAAATTATCATGGACATGGAGATTCTTTGTTAATAAAAGCAGGTTCAGGTGTCGCAACACTCGGATTACCTGATAGCCCTGGAGTGCCTGAAAGTGTTGCGAAACATACGATTACTGTACCGTACAATGATATAGATAGTGTGAAGTATGCGTTTGAACAATATGGTTCGGATATTGCTGCAATTATTGTAGAGCCTGTATCAGGAAATATGGGAGTTGTACCACCGCAGAGTGATTTCTTACAATCTTTAAGAACAATTACGACAGAATATGGTAGTCTACTCATTTTTGATGAAGTAATGACTGGTTTTCGTGTCGGTTACAATTGTGCACAAGGACATTTCGGTGTGATTCCAGATTTAACTTGTTTAGGTAAAGTGATCGGTGGTGGACTTCCGGTAGGGGCATATGGTGGAAAACGCGAAATTATGGAAAGAATTGCACCAGTTGGGGATATCTATCAAGCTGGTACATTATCAGGAAATCCTCTTGCAATGACTGCAGGTTTAGAAACATTGAAACAAATGACGAAAGAAGCATACGAAAAAATCAATGAAAAAGTGGATCGTTTAGTGGCAGGCTATCGCAATGCGGCTGATTTATATCAAATTCCATTACATATTAATCGTGCTGGTTCCATGGTTGGTGTATTTTTCACGAATGAGCCTGTAAACAATTATGAAACATCTCAAGCATCTGATACAGAAATGTTTGCACAGTACTATCGTTTGATGGCAGAACAAGGTGTTTTCTTACCACCATCTCAATTCGAAGGATTATTCTTATCTACTGCACATAGTGATGAGGATATTGACAAAACAATTGATGCAGTAAATAAGGCATTTGAGACAATAGCTAAGAAATAATTAATCATCGATTTGTATCTACTTTATAGGTACAGGTCGATTTTTTTATTTATTCCTAATTGTTCTTCATTTCATAAAGGGGGCGCATATTTATATATACACATACATATATTTTTATGGAATGCTAGTTCGTTTGAACAGAATGAAAGGGGGAACTATGTTGCAAGAAGCTTATACATTTACGTTGAATGAAACAATAACATTTGAAGAAGCACATCCACTCAAAGAAATGTTAGGGATTGGACTAGAACCTGTCTTATCCGTGCAAGAGCTGAGTGATACAGTATCTATACGGGGAGTAATGGAGTTAAAAGGTGAGTATGTAAGAAATGATGTGGCAAGTGAAATCGATCTTCCGGATGGTGCGAGAGTGGAACATGTGGAGAGCTTATCCGAAGAAGTGTGTGAATTCTTTCATAAATTTCTAATGGATATTACGATTCCATTAGAAAGAGTGGATGTAACAGAAAATATCTCCATTGATGTGGATCATTTTGATTATACAATTTTGTCCCCACAGGCATTATGTTTAGAAGCAGTGGTTTCTATTCATGGCTTAAAACAAGAAGATATAGTTATAGAACAAGAACAACAAAATGAGCTAACTCGATTTAATGATGTGATAGAAGAGCTAGAAGAATCAGACACTGAACAATTTGAAATCATTGTAGAGGATGATGAATTAAAAGAAAATGAAGAACAAGCCAATGATAATGTCGTTGTTTTAGAAAGAGATATAGAACGAGACCTGGCAGAGCACAAGGAGTTAGAAGAGAATATAGAGGAAATAATGGAAGAAGTAGAAGAACAGGAAGAAAAGAAAGAAGAAAGACTTCATGTCCAAGGTAGGACAGAAGTAGAAGAAGCCTCTTATTTGTTGAATATTTTTTCTGAAGAAGAAGAGACGTCTTATTCTCGTGTCAAATTGTATATTGTGCAACCTACTGATCAATTAGATGTGATCGCAGAGAAATATAATGTGACCCCGAGACAAATCATGCGTACAAATGCACTAGAAGATGAAGATATTTCACAAGGTCAAATTATATATATACCAATACACGACGAATGAATAAGCATATAAGACTTTACTAAGATCCCGTAATTTGGGATTTTTCTTTTTTTAATATGTAAGAAAAGGAGGTAATGCACTTTGCAATGGGAAAAGGTTTGGGAAGCCTATAATATAAACCCAATCCAAATAGATAAGATTACAGATCGCGTATATAAAATAACTACGAACACCACAATATATGGTTTGAAAATAAGTAAACTAACAATAGATCATATTGGTCACTGGCATGCTGTCTACAATTATATATGTACACATCAAATATATGGATTTGTTCCACTCATCTTAACGAAAGACAAAGAACCATATTATATCCTAAATCAAACTGTTTTATTTGTTCATCCTTGGGTTGAAAGTAATCGGACAGAACATATTATTGATGAGAGTGCTTCTTTTTTTCATGCGATTGGCAAATTGCACGGTAGTACGACTCAATATGTGGATAATAATGAGAATACATTTAATTACCAGTCATTTGATCGAAAACAAAAAAAAGAAGAACTATTGGAATACATTAAGTTCTTCGAAGCGAAACGTTTTATGTCACCATTTGAATTGCAAGCGTGTATGCATTATCGTGATATAGAATGGATCATAGAACAATTTGAAAAATGGAATGATGTATATAAGGGATTAAGTCAGGAAACAAGTCAACGAAAAATAGTACTGTGTCATAATAATCTTAATCCTTCACATTATGTAATGTTGGATGATCACTTATATTTTTTTAATTGGGAATATGCAAGAATAGCTACTCCGATTCATGATATTTGTTTTTATTTAAAGCATGCATTTCGTTATCATGATTGTGATATGAAAAAGATAGTGGAAGGATTAACAATATATCAACAATATATTCAGTTAGATGATAGAGAAAAATGTGAATTACAACTACAATTATTAAATATTGACTCCTACATTTATTTACTAGAGAATTATGTGCATCAATCAATGAGATTGGAAATACAAATGTCGAAAGGATTGGAGCAAGCATTTCGACAATTACTATTCGCAAATCAATTACAAACATATATGTTTCCAAGATTACAAGTGAATCAAGAAGAGGATTAGAACCATTCTAATTGAAATGCAATAAAGATACCAATAAGTATTCCTAATAAGATGACATCAAATGTTGTAGGAATGAATATCGTACGAAAACTTTGAAAAATAACAATTGGCATTGTGCAACGTTCACATACAACAATACAGTCTCGTGCCCATGGTGGTAAACGATAACGATAATATCGGCCCATATCATCACTCCTAATGAAAAATTCTCTTAATATGTAATATAGTGTATGCAAAAAGTAAAATAATGTTCATATTTATTTACATTTAGTAATTGCAAATGGTAAAATAGTCTTAAGTACAATACACCTAAGAATAAACTTGAAATTTTTTTGAAAATAAAAAGGATATGAACAATAGATGTCGAATATATATAAATGAGTAGAACATCTTGAATTGAAAGTATTGTATTCAAGAAACAAATGCTTTATATTGTCATCCGATTGTTACGTAGGTGTATTTACTAAACTTAAATGACGATTAAATATGCAGGAAAGCATATACGTACATTTCAGATAATGGCAAACCTATTGTGAGATAGGGACGCAAAGTTACAGATCCGTATATTTTTTACGGATGGCTGAGCTGCCTGAAATACAATTTGTATTTTAGGGGGAATAAGTGATGTCGCAAATGAATCAAGTCGATTACGAATGGGTGTATTTACTACTAGAAGCAAAGAATGCAGGAATAAGTGTGGAGCAAATTAGAGAGTTTATTGAAAAGAAAAAGCCCGCAACGAAAGAAATCCATGCTTAATCCACAAAACAAAAGCGGAAGAGACTGTTTATTAACGGAAACTTCCGCTTTTGTTTTGTAAAGCTTCAGTGCGCAGAAACTAGGTGACTTCACGAATTAACCATCCACAAGCTATCTTTCGCGAAAACGCTTATTTTTTGCTATACTAATTATAATGAGATACATATTGTATGTAGTTTCATCGAAAACTATCTAAGGTAGAAAATAAGTGTGACGAAAGGATGACAGTTTATGACAACACCACGTATTGTTGTATTAGGTGCAGGATATGCAGGTATGATGACAACGAAGCGATTAACTCAACAATTTGCACCAGAAGAAGCAGAGATTACACTAGTCAATAAACACAATTATCATTATCAAACAACATGGCTTCATGAAGTCGCTGCGGGCACGATTGATGTGAATAGATCTAGGATCATGATTACAGATGTGATTAATCCTAGAAGGGTCAATATTGTTCATGACTCGGTTGTAAAAATTCATCCAGATGATAAGCAAGTCGAATTATCTAATAGTATGTTGGAATATGATTATTTAGTAATTGGATTAGGATTTGAAAAAGCAACATTTGGTATTCAAGGGATGGAAGAACATGCATTTTCTATTCAGTCAGTGGACAAAAGTCGAATGATTCGTGACCATATTGAATATCAATTTTCACGTTATAAAACAGAAGAAAATCCATCCGATGATTTATTAACAATTATAGTAGGTGGTGCAGGATTTACTGGAATTGAATTTGTTGGTGAACTTGCAGAAAGAATACCGCAATTGTGTAAGAAATATGATATTCCTCGTAATCGAGTGAAAATAATAAATATTGAGGCTGCAGAGACTGTGTTGCCAGGATTTGATGAAGAATTAATCGCATATGCTGTACATTCCTTAACAGATCGTGGCATCGATATTCGTACGAAAACAATGATAAAAGAAGTGAAGAAAGATGCAGTAATCGTTGGGGAAGAAAAAGAAGAAATTAAAGCAGGAACAATTGTTTGGACAGGTGGTGTACAAGCCAATCGTATTGTTGGTGAATCAGGCTTTGAATTGACAAAAGGAAAAGTAAATGTGGATTCTACCCTTCGTGCACCTAATTATGACAATGTTTTTATACTAGGTGATTGTGCATGGGTAATGAACAAAGAAACTGGAAGACCATACCCTCCAACTGCTCAAATTGCGATACAAGAGGCAGATGTATGTGCACATAATATACGAACGCTTGTGTTTGGTGGAACATTAAGAGAATTTAAATTTGATAATAAAGGAACGGTTGCATCATTAGGTGGTTCAGAAGCAATGGGAACCATATTTGATGGCCACAAATTATACGGTTTACAAGCAAAAATGATGAAAAATGTCATTGATGATCGATACTTATTTATGCTAGGTGGACCAAGTCTTGTTTTAAAGAAAGGGAAATTCCGTCCATTTTAATGAGGAGGTAGCTAAAATGAAAAAAACATTCTGTTATTTACTTATCACTTTTTTTAGTACAATTGCATACGTATTTGTATCAAGAAAACTAGAAGATAAGAGAGATTTTCGCTAATTCAATATAACTATTGTTCTTCATACAAAACACGAATGATGCAATATGTATTGTTTCGCAAAAAAAGATGAAACGGTACTACTCTAATTAGTAATGAGTGTGTGTTATCCGGCTCTGGCTTGCCCACTCCCCTTTCCATGGGCTTTTTCCTTCAGCTCACTTTCTCAAGCGCAAACCGCTAAGAAAAGTGGATCTGAGAAGAAAAAGAATCTCATAGGAGTGGGAGTGTGCGCCTACGCTCAGTGAAGTTATGTAGCGTTTGCAAGTGCTTATATTTTTGATTGTTATAGCTATTGCTCATCATACTACATAATCAAAAGACAAAATCATTGGCGATATGAAATAAAGTCAACATTTTTATGATTACTTTAAGTGTAGAGTATCAAAAAGTGTAAGTGTCCGTTTCTACTCCTGTGGGATGTTTTTCTCCTAAAATCCACTTTTTTAGCGCCCTTTGCTAAAAAAGTTAGCTTAGGGGAAAACCCACGGAAAGGGAAACGGACAAGCCGGAGCGGTTGCATAGCACACACAAAAACTTCAGATAACCAAATCATTTTTTCTTCTAGCACATATATAATCCAAACGATTCGATAAATAGATTCGAATTGTTTGGATTTTTGTAATGAAAGAACTCTTTTGTCTAATTATCCTTTACATGTTTTATTTAAAATATTATATACTAAGATAGAGAAAGGAGTACTAATATGTTTACAATTCACAATCTACAGTATAAAGATATTGTATCAATTGAACAACTGGAAATAAAAGAAGGAAAAATTACTTGCTTATTTGGAGAAAGTGGTAGTGGTAAATCCACCATTTTAAAAATGTTAAATAATATGCTCACTCCTGATCATGGAGAAATAATGTATTACAACAAAAATCTATTAGATTATTCTCCAATTGAATTACGAAAAGAAGTAGTCATGTTAGGACAAGAACCTATTATGTTTGAAGGAGATATAAGGAGTAATTTAACAATAGGCCTAACCTTTTCTGGAAAAGATATAGTAGAGGACATGGTACTTGAAGAATTATTAAAAAAGCTCCAGTTACATAAAGGATTGGACGAAGATGCGAATCAACTCTCAGGTGGTGAAAAACAACGTATCGCATTTGGAAGAGTGATATTAATGAATGCAAATGTGTATTTATTAGATGAACCGACATCTGCATTAGATGAAGATACAGAACAACTAGTCATGCAATATTTTACTAACTATTTAAAAGAAGAAAAGAAAACAGCTGTACTTGTTACACATTCTAAAGACGTTGCCAAAAAATACGCTGATCGTATCGTATATATGCATGAACTGAATGACAAGAAGGTGACTTCATGAATGAAATGATAGATATCACATTGCTTCAATTACTATCGGCATATATTTTTATTGTACTCTTGTTGATTATTGTAAGATGGCGCAAAATTCCGCGTGAAAAAGAAATTATTATTGCAACATTGCGTATGACAGTGCAATTAATATTAGTGGGCTATGTGTTAACATTTGTATTTGAAAATGAGCATTGGTCTTATTCCATCATCATTCTAGTGTTAATGGAAGTATTTGCAGTATATAATATTTATAAAAGAACAAAGAAAAAATTATCTACGGTTTTAAAGAAAATAATTGCATTTGCAATGGTGTCAGGTACATTATTTTCCTTTTTCTATTTTAATTTTATTGTCATTCAATTTGCGCCATGGTATGATCCCCGATATTTCATCCCAATTGCAGGAATGTTAATTGGTAATTCGATGACTGGAATCACGCTTGGTGTGAATGCATTAGTGGAAGGATTTACGTCTAGAAAGAAGGAAGTAGAAGCAGCGTTAATGCTTGGGGCGACACCTAATGTTGCTTCGAAGACAATTGTAAATCATGCTTTTGATTCTGCGATTTTACCAACAATCAACAGTATGGTTGGAATGGGTATCGTGTTTTTACCAGGTATGATGACAGGGGTTATCTTATCAGGTGCTAGTCCATTAGATGCAATTACATATCAAATTGCTATCATGTTAGGTATTACAGGTAGTGTGTCCATTTCTGTTATTCTTTTCTTATATTTCGGTTATCAATCTTTCTTTACAAATCGTTCGCAATTAAAGTTATAATTTTCTTGACGTGAAGCGTCCTTTTTGGATAAAATAGCATAGAATATAGTAGTTGATGCAATGACTAGGAGGAGTACTATATACGACTCGATAGAGAAGAAAGTCCTTGGCTGAAAGACTTTCTCGGGTAACGATATAGGAAGGTAGCCTACGAAGCAGCTTTATTGAAAATAATAGTAGATAAAGCCGGTAGATCCGTTATCTCTTATCTAAAGTGTATAAGTGTTCATTAACTTATAAATAAAGGTGGTACCGCGGAATCCTTTTCGTCCTTTTATTCGGGATGAAATGGATTTTTTTTATGCAATAAGAAATAAAATAATCAAAATATAAGTAATCTATTGAGATGATTAGGAGGAATTTTAAAATGTCAGAACAACATGAAGTGAATTTACCGCCTAAATATGATCCAACAGCAATTGAAAAAGGTCGTTATGAATATTGGGTAAATGGTAAGTTTTTTGAAGCAGAAAGAAATCCAGAGAAAGAACCGTACACGATTGTCATTCCACCACCAAATGTAACAGGTAAACTCCATATTGGACATGCATGGGATACGACATTGCAAGACATTATTACACGTATAAAACGTATGCAAGGATATGATGTATTATATTTGCCTGGTATGGATCATGCAGGTATTGCTACGCAAGCAAAAGTAGAAGAGAAATTGCGCAATGAAGGCATCTCTCGCTATGATATTGGACGTGAGAAGTTTTTAGAAAAAGCATGGGATTGGAAAGAAGAATACGCACAGTTCATACGTAGTCAGTGGGCGATGCTAGGACTAGGGCTAGATTACTCTCGTGAACGTTTTACATTGGATAAAGGATTGTCTGAAGCAGTAAATGAAGTATTCGTTGAATTATATAACAAAGGATTAATCTATCGCGGCGAGTATATTATTAACTGGGATCCTGCAACTAAAACGGCATTGTCGGATATCGAAGTAATCTATAAAGATGTACAAGGACACTTCTATCATATGAAATATCCACTAGTTGATGGCACTGGAAGTATCGAAGTTGCAACAACACGTCCAGAGACGATGCTTGGAGATACAGCGGTTGCGGTACACCCAGAAGATGAAAGATATCAACACTTAATTGGGAAAAAAGTGAAATTACCAATTGTAGGACGTGAAATTGAAATTGTTGCAGATGATTATGTGGATATGGAATTCGGCTCTGGTGCTGTAAAGATTACACCTGCACATGACCCGAATGATTTTGAATTAGGAAATCGTCATAATTTAGAGCGCGTACTAGTAATGAATGAAGATGGTACGATGAATGAAAATGCAGCTAAATATCAAGGGTTAGATCGATTTGAATGTCGTAAAGAAATAGTAAAAGATTTACAAGAACAAGGAATTCTATTTAAAATAGAAGAACATATGCATTCAGTTGGGCACTCTGAGCGAAGTGGTGCTGTTGTTGAACCATATCTATCTACACAGTGGTTTGTAAAAATGCAACCATTAAGTGATGCAGCAGTAGCAATGCAAAATGGAACAGATGAAGAGAAAGTGCACTTCGTACCAGAACGTTTTGAGAAAACATATTTACGTTGGATGGAAAATATACGTGATTGGTGTATTTCAAGACAATTATGGTGGGGACATCGTATTCCAGCATGGTATCATAAGGAAACAGGAGAAGTGTATGTTGGTAAGACAGCTCCAGAAGATATTCAAAATTGGGAGCAAGATTCAGATGTATTAGACACTTGGTTCTCAAGTGCATTATGGCCATTTTCTACACTAAATTGGCCAAATAGTGAGGATGAAGAGTTTAAACATTTCTTCCCAACAAATACATTAGTAACAGGTTATGATATTATCTTTTTCTGGGTTGCACGAATGATTTTCCAATCTAAAGAATTTAATGGGAAACGACCGTTTAAAGATGTGCTTATTCATGGTTTAGTTCGAGATGCAGAAGGCCGAAAGATGAGTAAGTCATTAGGTAATGGTGTCGATCCAATGGAAGTAATTGAAAAGTATGGTGCAGATTCTTTACGTTACTTTTTAGCAACTGGATCTAGTCCAGGCCAAGATTTACGTTTTCAATGGGAAAAAGTTGAATCCACATGGAATTTTGTCAACAAAATTTGGAATGCATCTCGTTTTGCATTAATGAATATGAATGGATTAACATATGATGAAATTAATTTGACTGGCAAAAAATCTGTTGCGGACCACTGGATTCTAAGCCGATTAAATGAAACAATTGAGCAAGTGAATCGAAATGTAGACAAATATGATTTTGGTGAAGCTGGCCGTTATTTATATAACTTTATTTGGGACGATTTCTGTGATTGGTATATCGAAATGGCTAAGTTACCATTGTATGGTGAGGATGAAGAGGCTAAGCTAACGACACGTTCTGTATTAGCATATGTATTAGACAACACGATGCGCATGCTACATCCATTCATGCCATTTGTAACAGAAGAAATATGGCAACAACTTCCACATCAAGGAGAATCTATCGTTGTGGCAAAGTGGCCTGAAGTAAATAATGAACTTTCTAATGAAGAGGCATCTAATACAATGCAACAATTAGTAGCAATTATTCGTTCTGCTCGTAACATAAGAGCAGAAGTGGATACACCATTATCAAAGCAAATTCCAATTATCATTCAAGCAAAAGATGAAAAAGTAAAACAACAATTAATGGATAATGAACCATTTATCGAAAGATTCTGTAATCCTAGTACATTAACGATTGCAACAAATGTAGAAGTACCAGAAAAAGCAATGTCAGCAGTTGTAACTGGAGCAGAATTATTCTTACCTCTTGAGGGATTAATTGATATTGATAAAGAATTAGTTAGATTGCAATCTGAGTTAGAAAAATGGACAAAAGAAGTTGAGCGTGTAGAGAAAAAATTAAGTAATGAAGGTTTCGTAAGAAAAGCACCTGCCCAAGTGGTAGAAGCAGAAAAACAAAAACAACAAGATTATATGGATAAAAGAGATAAAGTAAAAGCGCGTATGGAAGAATTGCAAAAATAACACATTATAAATAACCGCACACTCTAATGGAGTTGTACGGTTATTTATTTTGCTAATGTATTTCTTTCATTATAGTATTTAATATCGAGTGTGTAACATCAATCCCTGTATACTTCAATATATTTGCAACATGTGCATTTGTATTTACTTCACAAATAATTGGTTCTTGATCCGGTCCAAGTAGTATATCTACACCACAATACGTAGCACCAACTGCTTTTGCTGCTTGCAGTGCAAGTTGTTTTTCTTTCTCTGTAGGTGTATAGGCAGATACCGTACTGCCTAAATATACATTTGCTCTAAAATCCTCTTTAGATTGTCGTTTAATTGCTGCAACAACATGATCACCAACAACAAATAGTCGTAAATCTTCCCCGTAACTAGAATCAATGAATTGTTGTAGTAAAAACGGTTTATCATAAATCTCCGTAACCTTATCAAGATATTGTTTTTGATTTTTAATGAGATAGACTTGTTCTCCAAATGAACCATATCCTTCTTTTACAATAAACGGATAGGAAAAAGGTTTTGTCAGATTAAGATAACTTTCCATGTCTAAAGTAGGTGTATTATGAAAAACTTTTGGAGCAAACACTGTTTTAGGAATGTTTATCTCGTGTCTTGCAAGTACCTGATACATCCATACTTTATTATCACAAATATCGATACATGTAGAGGAATTAAATACAGGTATACTAATTTGCTCAAATTGACGTGCTAGTGTAATGTCTTTATCATGAAAAATGACAAACGACGGTAAAGCAATATTGTCCTTATGTTTTAAGCTAGTATTGGATGATGTAACGATTTGCGTAATGTAATGATTAGGCACGAGTTTTATTTCTATGCCAAGTGTATTTGCAGTGACTTTTAATTGATTTGGAAATTGTAAGAAAGCTTCTTTTTGCATGTGTCCATTAAAAATGACCCATCCGTACATATATAAATCTCCTCATATATTATTTTTAATTGTATTTTAGTTAATTGTTTAAGTATGATCATGCTTTAGTATAATACCTTTTGGAATGAAAAGATACGTACTCTTTTGATAAAAAGCTCTCTTTATCATACAATGAGGAGTAAAGAAATGAAAGAAAGTGTGATTAATTTGTTAACGATACAAGAAGCAGAGCAGTTTCTCATTACACGGAGAAAATTAGGAATAAAACCAGGGTTAGAAAGGCTAGACTATTTGTTGAGTATGGTTGGTAACCCAGAACAAAAAATAAGGTCTATTCATATCGCTGGTACAAACGGCAAGGGTTCTACATTAACATTTATTAAACAGGTGTTGATAGAAGCAGGATATAGAGTTGGGAGCTTTACATCACCAGGTCTTCCAACAATTTATCATCATATGGCGATTAATCATACAAATATATCTCCAACCGAATTTGCCGAATTACTTACATCGATTCAACAGGTTATTGAAGAAATGGACAAGAAAGATATGTCACCATCTGAATATGAAATATTAATGGTCATTACATGGCTCTATTTATACAAACATGTAGATATTGCAGTAATTGAGACATGTATGGGCGGATTATATGATGTGACAAATCGAATTCAGCCCATTCTCACTGTGATTACAACGATAGATTATGATCATGTGGATTTTTTAGGGAATACATTAGCAGATATTGCTAGTCATAAAGCAGGAATTATAAAGAAAAACATACCAGTGATTGTTGGAAATATAGACAAGGAAGCAATCGATGTAATAAAAGAACAAGCAATGGAATTGGATGCGCCTTTGTATCAACTCCATAACGATTATCATATATCTAGGATGGAAGACGCAACGAAAAAGTTCGTTTATACAGATGAAAAAACAACGATACCATTTGAGATTTCTATTAATGGCCATTATCAAATGGAGAATGCAGCAAATGCGATGAAGGTTGTTCAATTATTGCAAGATTTGGCATATAAAATAGATGATCAATCTATCAAAAAGGGCTTCCTTCATGCAAAGATACCTAATAGGTGTGAGGTTGTCTCAAAACAACCATTTATTTTACTAGATGGAGCGCATAATAATCAAAGTATCGACAATTTAATAAAAACAATTAAAGATCATTGGCCTCATTATTCTATTCGATTTGTATTTAGTTGTTTTAAAGACAAAGAAATAGAAGGAATGTATGAGAAGTTGGCAGAAGTAGGAAAAGTAACTGTAACTAGTTTCTCACATCCTCGAGCGATTAATCAGCTAGATATATCAGAGGATTGGCATTATTGTTCATCATTTAAAAAAGCATTACATATCGGAATGGAACAGACGACGGATAATGATTTATTAGTAATTACTGGTTCACTGCATTTTGTAGATAGAGTTAGAGAATATATCAAACAAAATTTAAAGTGAACGAAATAATTACATTTATTTTGGCTCATTTTGTATGTTTAGCATATATATTGACGAAACATTTCTTATCCTAACTGACAAAACTCGTCTTACATCGTGATTGAAATATGATAGGGTGATAGAAAAGGATAGAAATGAGGGATATAGTGAAAGGAAATAATAAAATTTCTGTTCATATAAATCGCCAGCGTCAATCAAATGAGGGACGAATCGAACCGATAGAACCAATTGAAAAAATAGTAGAACGCAAACATGAAAGGGTGCACAGTGAGTCACATCATCCATTCTATCCAAAGAATGCACAGAAAAGAAATAGTTTTTGGCAAAAATATCGGTCGTTTTTTTATGCAACTATGACAGCTATTTGTATTGGTGTGTTTTTAGGATTTATTATGCTCAAAATATTCGTCGATACAGATCCGAATGAAATGTTACCAACACAGAATCAAACAACTCAGACATCCATTACACCTACAGAAACAAATGAGAAAGAATCGTCTAATGTTGCTTTAGAAAGTTATACTGGTAATGTACTTCAAGCATATGTCGTACAAGCAAATGTTTTTAGTTCAAAAGAGGGTGCAGACAAATTTGTGAGTAGTTATCCTGATGCAGTGATTTGGGAAAGAGACGCAAAATACCATATTTTTGTTTCTGTCGATGCATCAAGCGATATGTCTAAAGATTATGCGAAACAACACAGTGAGGAATCATTAGAACTTTATGGGGGAAAAGTTTGGACAACTGATGCAGTGACTTTTAATGTCTCGAATGAGGAAGTGAAGTGGTTACAACTATTTGAGCAGACATTGCAAGCACAATTTGAAAAACTAGATAAAGCAACTATTCAAGAAGTCGTAAATGGAGCACCTTCCAAATTAACAGATAGTATCCAATCTTTTGTTGAGGATTTAGAAGAAAAACTAACAAAAAGTGAGTTAACGAAACTGGATATAATAGCGATATGGCAATCTTATACGACGCGGAGTGAAACTTGATATTTTAATATGAATTTCTTAAAAATACAATTCGATATCATTCATTTTGATTTCATTCACATGCAAAATTAAATAGAAACAACGAATAATCTTAGTTGTACAACCTCTTTCATATTACTTACACTAGTACATGAATCATATGAAGGAGGTTTTTTATGGAATCAGAAATGGTTAAAATGAAAGAGTTACCAAAACAAGATAGACCGAGAGAGCGATTGATTCATTATGGACCTGATCATTTATCTAATCAAGAGTTAATCGCTATATTGTTCGGCTCAGGCTCAAGGAAAGAAAATGTATACCAACTTGCAGAGAAAGTGTTAGGGCATATTGATGGATTAGTCAATTTACGTGATGTAACAATTGAAGAGTTGACACAAATTAATGGTGTTGGTCAAGCGAAAGCCGTCCAATTACTTGCTGCCATTGAGCTTGGAAAGAGAGTACAAACATTCAAAATAAAAGACCGTTATGTCATTAGAAGTCCAGAAGATGGAGCGAATTATGTCATGGAAGAAATGCGGAATTTACAACAAGAGCATTTTGTTACATTATTTCTAAATACAAAAAACCAAGTGATTCATCGACAAACAATTTTTATTGGGAGCTTGAATGCGAGTATTGTCCACCCTAGAGAAGTTGTGCGCCCATAAGGTTCTATTGGAAATCTGCTCTAGCAAGGCAGTAGGGAATTTTCGCGAGTATACCCTATCATCAGTTAACTTATCCATGAGGGAAACCGATTGGGGAGTGTAGCATGTTAACAAAACTATAAATCATCTAATTACTTAAGATGCGATTGAATAGTGAGATGAAATGAATAGATAAGGATGAAAGCTGGATTGCTTAAATGATAGCTCGATGGGGATTACGGGGCCTATAGCGGAAAGTAATGTAGTTACGCTATATGAAGTAGCCGTTGTTCTATTGAACTTCTGGAACGACGGTGTGAAACTACTTCACCAATTCTATTCACAATAGAAAAAAGAGCAAACGTCACATCCGATACTATTCAATGCTTTGTTTCAATAGAAGTAAATGGGGATTGCCTAAGTCAATCGTAACGTGAATGATATGGCAACGGAGTTCTCGTAGTAGTTCGAGATAGGGAAAGCCTATTACAAAGCGAAGGAGAACAGTTTATTTCGTACATACTAATATGGATTGGAATGATCCTGTTCTAATAAATCTATAATTAGCATGCACAATCTAACAGCACTGAATGGTATTTCTACATCATTCTATGTCTCTATTGTTAGGTAAATAAACAGAAAGCCGTATACCTTGAGAAGGGTACGTACGGTTTGGAGGGAAGTGTAGAGAAACCTGCTATAAATAAAGCAAGGCGCAATATACTTACCCTACTATCGAGAAGCAATTAAACGTGCAGCAGCCTCTATTATATGTCTTCATAATCATCCATCAGGTGTGCGCCTGTATATTTTGTCATATTAGTGATTACTATGTAATTTGGAACTCCTTACAATGTTCTATGGTCAGCATCTTACCTTGATAGGAAACTAAATATAGAGAATAAAGCATGATGTGAAAAGGAGAAAAGACGACAAAGCTATCTCATGTCGAGTCCGTTCTTCAGACCAAGTGATGTATGGTAAAAGCTATACTGCTTGAATCTTAGGTGAATGAGCGTTGGATGCGTTATTGTCTACGATAGCTAACAGGCAATATGGGAATCATGGGGGCGTATCACCTGAGCGCTCTATTAGAATGCTATATTCTATTCCATAGTAAGGGTTTCCCTTCAATCTTCTAGTGGAAGAAACCGCCAAAAGAGATACCTAACCATCACAAATCTAAATGACGAAAGAAGCAGGGAATGCCTAAGTGTTTGTAAAATTCTACACATGCATATGGCATCGGAGTTCTCATAGTACTCAATCGTTTGCTTATAATGAGTTTAGCATGAGGAAGGGGAATAGGTTGTACATATTACTGGAATGGCATCATGAAAATGAATAAAGCCATTTTCGTATATAATATGTATACACTATTTAAGGGAATAGTGTATAGACAACTGGCGAGCCGTATACGCTGAAAGGTGTACGTACGGTTCTGTGGGAGAGATAATGAAACCTATTATTACTATGAATAAGGCGCATTGTTTCTACCCTACGATCCATCTCCATCAAATGAAGATATTCAAGTAACCAAAAGATTAGTGGAAAGTGGGAAAATGATTGGGATTGAAATGCTAGACCATCTCATCATTGGTGACCATCGATTTATATCATTAAAAGAAAAAGGGTACTTGTGACACTATCTATTTTGTGAAAAATTAAGTATAATAGTGAATACAAGCTCAAGATAACGCCTTTTACAAGAGATTGCTTGTATAAAGGCGTTTATTATTGATACATGCATTTGTTACATAAAATAAGAAAATTTTTAGTATAAAAAGGTAATTTCTTGCTTGAAATTGGACAAAAGCATAAAATAAGCTTGATTAACATTATAAATTTAGCTTTGAGAGGAAGAAAAAGATTGGGATTTTTAAATTTTTCGCAAGATTTAGGTATTGATTTAGGTACAGCGAACACGCTTGTTTTTATAAAAGGTAAAGGTGTAGTAGTACGTGAACCATCCGTCGTTGCAATTAATCGGACAACAGGTGATATTGAAGCAGTTGGTGGAGATGCTAAAAATATGATAGGAAGAACACCTGGTAATATTGCGGTAATCAGACCAATGAAAGATGGTGTGATTGCAGACTATGATACTACTGCAGCAATGATGAAGTATTACATTAAGTTAGCGCAGAAGAACAGATCTTCTTTTGCCAAGAAACCGAATGTAATGGTATGTGTTCCTTCAGGTATTACAATGGTAGAGGAACGAGCGGTAATAGATGCGACAAAACAAGCAGGGGCAAAAGATGCTTTCCCTATAGCAGAACCATTCGCAGCTGCAATTGGTGCAGGTCTGCCAGTATGGGAGCCTACAGGTAGTATGATTGTAGATATTGGTGGAGGAACAACAGAAGTAGCAGTCATTTCTCTAGGTGGTATTGTGACAAGTAAATCGATTCGTACTGCTGGGGATGATATGGATGATGCGATTATTCAATATGTGAAACGAAAATATAACTTGATGATTGGGGAACGTTCAGCAGAATCGATTAAAATGGATATTGGTTCAGCAAAAGTACCAGAGCAACCTGAAGAAATGGATATACGAGGTAGAGATTTGTTAACAGGATTACCTAAAACAATTACAATCACTGCAGCAGAAATTGCAGATGCATTAAAGGATACTGTAGATGCAATTGTAGAATCTGTAAAAAATACATTAGAATTAACTCCACCTGAATTATCAGCAGATGTGATGGACCGAGGTATTGTATTATCTGGTGGTGGTGCATTACTAAAAGGCTTGGATGAAGTTATTAGTGAAGAAACAAAAATGCCTACATTTGTGGCAGATGAACCACTTGATAGTGTTGCAATTGGAACAGGTAAATCGTTAGAGTACATCGAGCAATTTCGTTCGCAATCTAAATACTCTTCCCAACGTATACAAGATTAAGTAGGTGTTCACATGTTCTCATTTAAGAAAAAGTATCTGTTTATTTTTCTTTTAGTATTAATGGTACTGGTTGGCTTGATAGGATTTACAATGCGTGAACGTTCTAATTTAACAATTGTAGAAGATTTCATTCATGACAGCTTTGGTTCTGTTCAACAAATCATTAATAAGCCGATTGAATTCACAACAGATTTCTTTTCAAATATTAAAGATATAAAAAACGTATACAAAGAGAATGAGCAATTGAAGTCACGCTTAGAAGAAATACGTCAATTAGAGTATGAGAATCAAGAGTTAGAAAAAGAAATGATAGAGTTAAAAGAAATTGTAAACAAATCTGATTCTGATTTTTTACAATCCTTTGAATCGATTCATGCCTCTGTTGTTTCAAGAAGTAAAGACAATTGGTTTAAGCAGATTACAATTAATAAAGGTTCTGAAGATGGAATCGAACCTAACATGGCTGTTATTACAGGCAAAGGGATGATAGGTAAAGTACAATCTACATCGCCATTTACTTCTACTGTTTTGTTGCTGAATGGGTTTGATCGATATAACAGAATTTCTGTGAATGTCGATGTAAAAGAAGAAAGTGAAGACTTGTCTGGATTTATAGTAGGATATGATGAAGAGAAAGACTTGTTGTTACTTGAGTTAAATGAGAATAACGATAAATTACAAGAAGGACAGTTCGTATTTTCATCTGGATTAGGTGGCGTCTTCCCTAAAGGGTTGCAAATTGGTGAAGTACAGCAAGTAACAGAAGATCGATATGCATTAACAAAAGTTGCTTATGTAAAACCGACTGCTAACTTAGATGTCATTCACCACGTTATCGTTATTGATCGCAACATGATATCAGACAATGGAGGAGATGATGAATTATGAAAACATTCATCCCTTTTCTCCTATCCATTATTTGTATAGTACTAGTCATGTTAGAAGGATCTGTTGCGAATATTTTAATTCATCTACCATTTATACCAGATGATTGGCAAGTAACGTCCCATTTTTTGCTTCTGTTCACACTCTACATTACAATATTTTTTGATCAGCGCAATACATACTACGGTTTTGCATTTGCTGTATTGTTTGGTCTAATCATTGATATATTGTATACACCAGTCATCGGTATTTATTTGTTTGTATATGGTGTTGTATTATATGTAGCTAGGAATTTAATGAAATGGTTACATGCTAATTTCTTCGTGACAGTATTAATCGTTGCGATAGGTGTAATCATCGCAGATATCGCAACATATTTCCTATATGGAATGATTCAATTCCATCATATGAATTGGAACACATATTTTGTAGAGAGATTAGTCCCAACTTTTATATGGAATATATTATTGAGTATCGTTTTTTACCCATTCATTAAAAAGAACTTAAGAAAATGGGAGAGGATTAAATTTTTAAATAAGGATTAAATGTTGCATCAGTAGATTAAGGGGTTGAATGATTGTGGCAGGAAACCGTTGTATCACGATTAAAGGTACAAGAGATGGTTTAATACTATTTATGGATGATACATGTGCATTTAATGATTTATTGGTAGAATTAGAAACCGTATTAATGACGAAATATTTAGCAGATGATGAACAATCCATTCGAATTAAAGTAGAATTAGGGAATCGATATGTAACGGAAAGTCAAGAAGCGCAATTAAAAGCATTATTTGATCAACAACAAAAGTTTATCGTAGAAGAAATTGTATCGAATGTGATCTTAAAACAAACTGCACTTGATTGGAAAGAGGATACAGCAATTAAATTGCATAATAAAGTGATTCGTTCTGGACAAGTACTTGAAGTAAATGGTGACTTGTTATTAATTGGAGATGTGAACCCAGGAGGTAAAGTTGTTGCAACAGGTAATATTTACATATTGGGGTATCTAAGAGGGATAGCACATGCTGGTGTGGATGGAAATAAATCAGCAGTTGTTGCTGCATCTTATATGGCTCCTACTCAATTAAGAATAGCTAATATTATCAGTCGTCCATCAGACCAAGACAAAGATGGTGGAATGATGGAATGTGGTTATATTGATGAGACAGGCGAGAATATTCTTATGGATCGCATGCATGCACTTAGTCGTTTACGATCTGAATTAAATGCTTTTGAAAGGAGAATTTTACATGGGTGAAGCAATTGTAATAACATCTGGTAAAGGTGGGGTTGGTAAAACAACGACTACTGCTAATTTAGGAACTTCTTTGGCATTACTAGATAAGAAGGTATGTTTGATAGATACAGATATCGGTCTTAGGAATTTAGACGTCGTATTAGGTTTAGAAAATCGCATTATTTATGATATTATCGATGTCATGGAGAAACGTTGTAAGATTTCACAAGCATTAATTAAAGACAAACGATTTGATTGTTTATATTTACTCCCAGCTGCGCAGACTAGTGATAAATCTGCATTAACTCCAGAAGGTATGATTGAAATAGTAGAACAATTAAAGACAGAGTACGATTATATTCTAATAGATTGCCCTGCTGGAATTGAACAAGGATTTAAGAATGCAGTAGCTGGAGCGGATAAAGCACTTGTTGTAACAACACCAGAGAAATCAAGCGTACGTGATGCTGACAGGATTATTGGACTGTTGGAGCAAGAGGATATTGATCCACCGAATCTAATTATCAATCGAATTCGTAATCATATGATGAAAAATGGAGAGATGTTAGATATAGATGAAATTATGCAAATTTTATCGATTGATTTAATTGGAATTGTTGCAGATGACGATGAAGTCATTAAAGCATCGAATAGTGGAGAACCAGTAGCATTTCAACCGAATACGAGGGCATCTATTGCTTACCGAAATATTGCAAGAAGAATTTTAGGAGAGTCTGTACCACTTCAATCTTTAGATCAAAAGGTGACTTTCTTTGATCGTTTAAAAAAAGTATTTAGTAAATAATAACAATTGTTCCATTATACTTATATTTCTTTTGAAAATAGTAACCGAATCCTATCGATACAATATTGATGGGATTCGGTTTTTTTAATAGTTTTGAATCATAATCACAGTACTATATTCATAGTATAGGTATAAATAAGATAAAGGAATGTGAACATATGAAAAAGAATATTTCATCCATTCGTCAAAATATCAATAAGCGAAAACAAGAGAAGCGTAAAATGGCTTTACAAAGTCCTCCTAAATCATCTGCGTATATCAATGATATGATCATGGAAGATGAAGAAAGGCATGGGTATGTTAGTACAGGTCCGTCCTATCTGAAAAAAAGTAGTAATAAAAAACCGATATTTCATTCTTTTCTATTGCGTAGTGTCATTGCTGCTTGTTTATTTTTTGTAATGACATTATCCTATCAATCGAATGTATCGATTCTTAAACAACCGAAAGAATGGACAAGCTATGTCTTACATGAAGAATTTCCATTTGCCACAATGAATGCATGGTACCAATCGAAATTTGGTGCGCCTTTTGCTGTAGAACCTATTGTAGACATAGATGAAGACATTGCAGTATTACCTGTGTCTGGTCAAATCGATCAATCTTTTCAAGAAAATGGACAAGGACTAATGATATCAACAGTTAATAAATCTGATGTCATTGCAGTAAATGCAGGAACTGTACTATTTGCTGGTAATGATGCAGATACAGGCAAAACGGTCATTGTCCAACATGCAGATCGAAGTAAAACAATTTATGGATTCTTATCTGATATCCAGGTACATTCTTATCAATCTGTAAGGGCAAATCAAGTGATTGGGTCATTTAAGCCAAGTGATTCTGTAGAAGCAATTTATTTTGCAGTGGAGAAAAATCGAGAATTTATCGATCCTGTTCAGGTGATACATGTTCATGAACAACAATAAACAATTTCCACCAATTCATATACATCCAATTGTATTTTTCTTCTTTATTATTGCGGCAATTACTGGTATGTTAGTGGAATGGTGTATTATTTTTTTTATTGTATTTATTCATGAATTAGGCCACTTTCTTTGCGCAAGATATTATGGTTGGAAGATAAAACGCATTTACCTATGGATTTTTGGTGGTGTAATGGAAGTAGAGAAAGATAGAGAAGTACCAATGAAAGAAGAATGGCTTGTGATTATTTCAGGGCCGTTACAACATGTGATACTTTTTTTCTTCTTTTCTATTATTGGCATGTTAGAACTTTTACCTGATCAGACAATCCAAATAGCGATGTATTATAATTTATTTATACTTTTGGGTAATTTAATACCAATCCTTCCGCTAGATGGGGGTAAAATGTTACATTTATTATGCCAACATCAATTTCCGTACTATATAGCTAATTGCATCACTATTGTTATATCTGTATTTCTTATTGTTTTGACATGTTCAATTGCATATGTAACGAAATTCCTTACACTTAGTCTTTTTATGCTTTTTATTTTTTTATTTTGGGAAAATCGATTAGAATGGAAACGTAGGCATTATACTTTTTGGCATTTTTTATTATTACGTTGCACAGCGCTATTGGAAAATAAACGACAGCAGGTTATTTTTTCAGAATCACAGGTTTCTTTATTTTCATTATTTCGCCAATTTTACCGAAATAGAAATAATGTAATTTGGATAAATGGAAGGTCAGAAGAATTATCCGAAAGAGACTGTCTTCATTTTTTTCTTAAAAATAAAAATTATCATATAACATTAAAACAAATCATGGATGAGAAGAAAGAGGTCGACTATGGGTAAACTATATTTTCAGACAAAGTCAACGGAAAAAATTGGCTTGTATGTGGAGAATAATAAAGTTGAAGCAATTCAAATTGATCGGCCGACACTTTCGATGAGTGTCGGTTCTATTTATGTTGGGAAAGTAAGAAATGTAGATAAAAAAATGGAAGCAGCCTTTGTGGAATTAGAAAATGGAATTGTTGGATTTTTGCCTCAAAAAGAATGTCCATTTATCATGAACACCTCTATCCATACTGTTTTGACAAACGGGATGACAATACTTGTTCAAGTAATAAAAGAAGCATATCAAGATAAGGGACCACGATTGTCATGTAATATAACAATCGGAGGAGATAGTATTGTTTATCTACCTTATGGGGAATATATCGCTGTCTCAAAGAAAATAAAAGAACAAAAAGAGGAATATGAACAATTTTTTACACAATTACTATTAGAAAAAGAAGGGGTAATTGTTCGAACAAATAGTGTAAACAAAAGTAAAGCAACATTACATCAAGAATTGGGTGAATTGAGACAGACATTTCAACATTTAAAACAACAATCTGATTCAATTAAAAAACCGACCTTACTTTATCGTAAAGACATTATTCCGACTAAAATGATGAATCAATATCGAAGTGTACCAATAGAAGAAATTATTTTTGATCAATATAGTACAATGAAACAAATGGAAAAGATATATCCAGAATGGAAAGCTATCATGCAAGTAAGAGAGAAGCTGCCACTAATGGAAGGGAAAACAATCGATCAATTACTTCAGGCAAGTCTAGAGAAGACAATTCAAACGACTGAAGGGATTACTTTAACAATTGACGAGACAGAAGCATTAACAGTCATTGATATAGATAGTAGTAAATTTAAAAGTAATCAATCCAAACAACTTACTTTATTACAAATTAATATTCAAGCAATTCAAACTATCTGTAGAGAAATTCAGAAACGAAATATATCTGGTATTATTGTAATTGATTTTCTAAAAATGAAAGACGAAAAAGAACGACAAATCGTAGTAAATCAGTTACAAGAACGATGCAAAAGAGACCCTATTCGAACAGAGATTTTTGGATTTACGAAATTAGGATTGCTTGAGATGACTAGAAAAAGAGAACAAATAAGTTTATTGCAACTAATGTCTGATTCTTCTTTATCTAATCACATAACTTTGAATGTCCAATCGGTTGCTTACCGGTTAGAAAGAGAAATATTAGAATATGGGGATTCAAAAGCAGAAGCATGTTGTATTCGTACATCAAAGCAAATAGCTGAATTTACTAGCATGTTAGTAAAAAATAAGCGAATTGATTTAGAAGTATATGTACTAATTGATTCATCTAAGAATACATACATTACAGAACGAGTTGGTACAAAAGAAATGGTCATGGAGTATATAGATACGCAACAACATTTTGTCATTGACAAACTAGTCTAATACGTGGTAAAATCGTCATGTTGTTTATGTAGCACCTGTTGCTACAACCGCGCAGAACAGGTGAAAAGCTTATTAGGGCTACCTGTATGGCGAGTCTGAGTCATATGAGGAGGTGCATATTGTGTACGCAATTATTGAAACTGGTGGAAAACAAGTGAAAGTAGAAGAAGGTCAAGTGATTTACGTAGAGAAATTAGCTGCTGAAGCTGGTGAATCTGTAACATTTGATAAAGTTCTTGTAGTAGGTGGAGACGAAGCTAAAATTGGAGCTCCATTCGTAGAAGGCGCTACTGTAACGGCTAAAGTTGAGAAACAAGGCCGTCAAAAGAAAGTTACAGTAATCAAATTCAAAGCAAAGAAAAACTATTCACGCAAGCAAGGTCACCGTCAACCATACACAAAGTTGACTATTGAAAAAATCAATGCATAAGGATTTCTTATGATTAAAGTGACTATTTGGCGTAAACAAAATGTGATAAAATCCTTTACCATAACAGGACATGCAGGAAGCGGTCCGTATGGCCACGACTTAGTTTGTGCAGCTGTATCGGCAGTTTCCTTCGGTGCTGTGAATGCGGTATTAGAATTATGCGAGATTGATGTAGCAATTGATCAAGCTGGTGATGATGGTGGGTATTTAAAAGTAACGATTCCTAATGAAAGCATGGATGATAAAGCATCATTATTGCTTGAAGGGATGGTTGTCTCTTTACAAACCATTGAACGAGATTATGGTCAATTTATATCCATCTCTAACAAATAAAGGGGAGGTGCAACTGATATGTTACGTCTAGATTTACAATTTTTCGCATCGAAAAAAGGTGTAGGTAGTACAAAAAACGGTCGTGACTCTGAATCTAAACGTTTAGGTGCTAAACGTGCGGACGGTCAATTCGTTTCTGGCGGATCTATCCTTTATCGTCAACGCGGTACTAAAATTTATCCAGGTGAGAACGTTGGACGTGGTGGAGACGATACATTATACGCTAAGGTGGATGGTGTAGTTCGTTTCGAGCGTTACGGACGCGATCGCAAAAAAGTAAGTGTATATCCTGCATAAGGATGATAGAGAAGACTCCAATCGAAATAGATTGGAGTCTTCTTATTGGGATTGGTGAGGAATCAAGACTCTGCATTTGAAGAGGTTTGTAGTGACAAAACTATCAAAAAAGTACACGTGCAAACCGTCATTTGAATTTTTCATATTGCTTCATTGTTCCAAAGTTTTATTTTAATTGTTGAAGATAATGATTGACAAAATGTGTATAATTTCATATAGTTAACGTACTATTTCTTTGTTCGCTATTCCGTAGCTCAGTTGAAAAAGCGTCACTTCGATAGGGAAATTATCATATATTGCGATCTGATAGTTCAGCGGGAGAATACGTTCTTGACAGGGACGGGGTCGGGGGTTCGAATCCCTCTCAGATCATAACCTTAAGGCACATTTCATAATTTTGAGTGTGTCTTTTTTGTATGTCAAATTAAATGTTGTTTTATTATTTAAAGTAAAACAATCAAAGCCTAATTTGGAGATGAATCTAACTTCGTATAATCATTTAGATGTGGAAGACAATCCAAATAGTTGAACAGAAAGAAATTTAAACGAACAGAATAGATGTTCAATGTACTATACTAACTTTATATCTTCCAATACGTGATATCGCAATTCTATTTGTTGTGTGCTATAATCTTCTTATTATGCTTTCGTTTGGAGTGACTAGTTGTATGAATGAAAAAGATGCAGTCGAATTGTTACGCCATTATCGTCATGATTATTTGAATGATTTACAACTTGTCATGGGATACTTACAATTAGGGAAACAAGAAAAAGCAGAGAAGAAATTAATTGATATTGTAGAAAAGTCAAATATGGAAAGAAAACTAGATCAATTGCAAATACCAAAAACAACGGTATTTCTTCATCAAACGAATATGAATTCGACTCAACTTAAGATATCTACAATGGTCTTATTTCAAGCAGATATTCATGAAATAGACACACAGTTGAAATCGAATTTAGAAGAGATGCTGATCGATTTAACAAACTTTCTAGTTGAATATGAAGAATATCAATTGAAGCTTTCTTTTGTAGCAAATCATGCGAATCACGTCGTACTTGAACTATTAATTGAGGGTCATCTGAATAATGAGAAGACATTTATCGAAAAGTATATGCAAAAATCATATATCCACTCTATAAAGAAACAAACAGACAAACAACTGGTGATAGAATGGATAGAATTGAAGAAGTAGGTGAAGACAAATGTTTGTCGATCAAGTCAAAGTTTATGTTAAAGCAGGTGACGGAGGAAATGGTAGTGTAGCATTTCGCCGTGAAATATATGTACCTATGGGTGGTCCAGCAGGTGGAGATGGAGGTAATGGAGGAGATATTGTATTTGAAGTAGATGAAGGTTTAAATACATTGATGGATTTCCGTTATCAGAGACATTTCAAAGCAAAACGAGGAGAAAATGGTATGGGTAAAGGAATGCATGGGAAAAATGCAGAACCGCTCGTGCTAAAAGTACCACCAGGAACTACTGTTAAAGATGTGAATACAGATGAAGTATTAGCAGACCTTATTGAACACAAACAACAAGCGGTCATTGCAAAAGGTGGTCGAGGTGGCCGTGGAAATATTCGATTTGCAACAGCTCGTAATCCTGCTCCAGAAATTGCTGAAAATGGAGAGCCTGGTATTGAAAGAGATATTCAAATTGAATTAAAATTAATTGCAGATGTTGGTTTAGTTGGTTTTCCTAGTGTTGGAAAATCTACATTATTATCTGTTGTAAGTGCAGCACGCCCCAAAATTGCCGATTATCATTTTACAACATTAGCTCCGAATTTAGGGGTTGTAGATACAGAAGATCATCGAAGCTTTGTATTAGCAGATTTACCAGGGCTAATTGAAGGTGCACACGAAGGTGTGGGGTTAGGACATCAATTTTTACGTCATGTGGAACGTACGAGAGTCATATTGCATGTGATTGATATGGCTGCAACAGAAGGACGAGATCCGTATGATGACTTTGTGACAATTAATAAAGAATTAGAACAATATGACCCAACGTTACTGGAAAGACCTCAAATTATTGTTGCGAATAAAATGGATATGCCAGAAGCGGAAGAACAGTTAGCATTTTTTAAAGAACAGCTAGATCAAGATTATCCTATCTTTCCTATTTCCACATTAACGAGACAGGGGATTCGCGATTTATTATTTGTAACTGCAAATAAATTAAATGAAATCCCGAAAAATTATCAACCATTAGAGGAAAAAGAAGAAAGAGTAGTATACAAATTTGAAAAGCAAGAAAAGCCGTTCCGTATTACAAGAGATTCTGATGGAACTTTTGTGTTATCAGGTGCACAAATTGAGAAGTTATTTAAGATGACAGATCTATCAAGAGATGAATCGATTCAACGCTTTTCACGACAACTTCGTGGAATGGGTGTTGATAAAGAATTACGAGAGCGTGGAGCAAAAGATGGAGACACTGTAAGATTATTGGAGTATGAGTTTGAATTTATGGAATAATAGAGCAAATGTGCTTTCTAAATAAAGGGGAATGTACGAATGCCTGCTAATAGCGAGAAATTCTATTTAGTTCGAGAAGATTTCTTACCTGATGGGATGAAAAAAACATTAGAAGCAAAGAAATTATTAGAAGGAAAAAAAGTAGACTCGATTCATGAAGCAACTAAACGTGTCGGACTATCTAGAAGTGTGTTTTATAAATATCGAGATGCAGTATTTCCATTTCATCATATGATGAAAGAACAAATGGTCACATTATTTTTTCATTTAGATGATCAAACAGGTGCATTGTCACATTTATTGTCATTAGTCGCAACTGCAGGATGCAACATCTTGACAATTCATCAAACCATTCCAGTACAAGGAAAAGCAAATGTGACATTATCCTTAAATACGACAGGTATGACAATCGAGATTGATGAACTATTACATCAACTGAAACAAGTCACATTTGTAAACCAAGTAGAAATATTAAGTTCAGGTGTATCTTAATAGGGGGAACATAATTGATGTCAGTAAAAGTTGGATATTTAGGACCTAAAGGCACATTCACAAAGATTGCAGTGGATTCCATGTTTAATGGGGAAGAGAAACAAGGGTATAAAAGTATTCCACAATGTATCGATGCAGTGGAAACTGGAGAAATTGATTATGCTGTTGTCCCATTGGAAAATGCGATTGAAGGTACTGTGAATGTCACTTTAGATTATCTAATTCAAAAAGAAAATGTAAAAATTGTGAGTGAAGTAATTGTACCCATTCGACAACATTTAATGGTACATCCAGACAATGTTACATTGTATCAAGAAAAAGTAGCAATTATCTATTCACATCCGCATGCCATTGCGCAATGTCATTCATATTTGCGAGAAAAATTACCAAATGTAGATGCACAAACAATGGGATCAACAGGTGCTGCTGCGAAATATGTAAGTGAACATCCGGAAGAGCAAATAGCTGCTATTGCTAACCATTTAGCAGCAAAAGAATATGGGTTAGTCATAGTAGAAAAAGATATACATGATTTTGATAACAATCATACCCGCTTTGTAGTTTTACATAAAAGTAAAAATGCATTAACTTCTAACAAATTAGAAGAAAAGGGTTATAAGACAACAATTACTGTCTCGTTGCCGTCAGATCGACCAGGGGCATTACATCAAGTATTATCGGCTTTTGCTTGGCGTAACTTAAACCTTTCTAAAATAGAATCAAGACCAATGAAAACGGGCCTTGGTAATTATTATTTCTTAATTGATATTGAACAGAAACTTGATGATGTATTAATTCCAAATGCGATTGCAGAAATGGAGTCGCTAGGTTGTACTGTGGAATTATTGGGGAGCTATCCGTATTATCTTCATAGTGGTAATGGTGTAACACTCACAGTATAATGCTGTGAGTGTTTTTAATACGCAATTGATATTCATATCAAAAAACTATACTGTAAGAAAACCTCTTTGATTTAATACATGACATGCTTGATCAAGCTTTTCTGTATCATCTGCTGCAATAGTGTGGTTATGAATACCATCAGTTAACTCTAGTAAATATGGAGCGTTTTTTTGTTCGATATTTGTGATAAATTGATCCACTTCTAAACGAGTGCTGACCATTACAGATGCACGTAAATCACCATATATGGGATGTTCAATAATCACATCTTTCACTGTAACACCATGATCTACTAAAATATATAACTCTTCTTTTGTTTCGTTCCCTTTGTGTTTACATGCAATGACACGTTCTATCGTTTTTTGTTCTGTTTGCATATACAAATATCCATTACTTGTTGCAATAATTGGGTGATTCTGTGCTTTTAGTAGTGTGATGTCTTGTACAATCACTTGTCTACTAACATTTGCTTTAGTTGCAAGCTCTCCACCTGTAATTGGTTTAGTTGCATCTTGAAGCCACTTACAGATTGCATTTCGTCGCTCTTCACCGATTAATTTTTTAACCATATGCAAGTCGAGCCTCCTCTAATCTTTGAAAAATTTTCGCTGAAACCATAATGATTGTATCAATCTCTTCAAATGTCGTTAAATGACTAAATGAAAAGCGGATATACCTTTTCCCGTCCTCTTCGTTATCGAGTAATGGTAAGACTGCTCGTGGTATTTCTTGTTGGCCTAATGCACATGCACTTCCTGTTGAAATAGCAATATTAAAACGATTGTATTCTAATAATAAATAATCACCTTGTATTTCATTGGATATGCATCCGACAATGCTCGGACAACTATTTTTTGAGCATAAAGGTAGTAAGGGTATTTCTTTTTGTTTTAATTGATTAATAAAATATGCTCTTACTTGATATAAATGCTCATACACTGCTATTTCGTGGATTCTTTTTGCAGATACTGCAAACGCACAAATTGCAGCAACATCTACAGTACCCGGGCGTAAGCCGAATTCGTGATTTGTCTCAATTGGATGATGAACTAACACATGTGGATTTCTGAAATAAATGGCGCCAACACTTTTTGGACCATATATTTTGTGACTAGATACAGTAATTGCGTCGATTGGCAATTGCGTAACATCTGTATGTATTTTACCAAATGATTGGACAAAATCACTATGAAAAAGAATATTTTTTTTGCTAAGTAACGCACTTATTTCTTCAATTGGTTGCTTAACACCTGTCTCCCCATTCACGTATTGTATTGTCACGAGTTTTGTTGAAGGCTTTATTGCATGGATTACCTGCTCGATTGTGATGTGCCCTTCTTTGTTCCCCTCTAAAAACGTAACATCAATCTGATTTTCCTTTTCAAGTGACAGTAAATGATAATAAATAGAGCTATGTTCCATCATTGTTGAAATTACATGTGGCTTATCCTTTGTGGGAATAGATCGCAAAAGAGTATTTATTGCCAGTATATTTCCTTCTGTACCGCCATTTGTAAAAATTATATTTTCGCTTTTTGCACGGAAGCAATGAGCAATCAACTCTCGTGCATGACGTAAGTAATCATTTGCTTTTGTACCAAAATCATGCAAACTACTAGCATTCCCGAAGTAACTTCGATTTATTTCACTATATATGTCCATCGCTTCATCAAGCATTGGAGTTGTTGCAGCATAATCACAATATATCATAATTCATCCACCTTATAAAAAATTTGCTTGCCTTTCTTTATATTATATGTAAATATAGGTGTAAAGACAACTGTAAAGTAAGGTGACTGTTATGCGTAAAAAAATACTTATTCTTGGTTCAGGAATTGCAGCGCATGTTGTAGCTAGTGAGTTGTGTCATCATTATGATGTAACAATACTAACGAAAGAGACGAAATCACATAATAATTCATTAAAAGCACAAGGTGGGATTGCAGCAGCCTTGTCAATTGATGATAGTTGGCAACAACATGTACAAGACACCATAAAAGCAGGAAGTTATTATAATGACAATAATGCTGTAGAATTTCTTTGCAAAAATGGAAAAAAGGAAATATTGACATTAACAGAACAAATTGCTTTTGATTGTACACCATATGGAGAGCTTTCATTAGGGAAAGAAGGTGCACACTCGACACGCCGAATTGTACGTGCAGGAGGTGATCAAATAGGTGTACATCTCATGAATTATTATGCTAATCAAATACAAGAGAATGTACATATGATAGAAAACGAGATGGCCATTGAGCTGGTGATAGAAGATAACCAATTGACAGGTGTCATTACAATAGATACTAATAATAATCGTAAGCAATATGAGGCAGATGATGTGGTTATTGCAACAGGTGGTTGTGGCAATCTGTTTGCCACAACATCTAACGATAAATCTGTAACAGGAGATGGAATTGCATTAGCATACCGAGCAGGTGCTCTGATTCGAGATATGGAATTCATCCAATTTCATCCTACAATGCTTCCAAGTGGTGGATTGATTTCAGAAGCTGTACGAGGGGAAGGTGGGTTTCTTGTCGATGAACAGAATATGCGATTTATGGATGCATATAGTGAATTGGGAGATTTAGCTTCAAGAGATATCGTAGCGAGAGCAATACATCAAGAAAAACAAAAAGGCCATTCTATTTATTTAAATATTTCAGAGATTCAAGAGTTTGAAATAAGGTTTCCTCAAATCACTTCAATTTGTGAAGAGTCGAACATAAATTGGCAGGAAGGGCTCATTCCTATCACACCTGGTGCTCATTTTTTAATGGGAGGTATTGCAACTGATATGAATGGAGAAACATCGATTCCGCATTTGTATGCAGTTGGAGAAGTAGCATGTTCTGGTGTACATGGAGCGAATCGACTAGCAAGTAACTCGCTATTAGAAGGGATTGTATTTGCTAAACAAGTAGCTCATACAATTCGAACAAAAACAGTATTTGAGAAGCAAACAATCCCAAAATTGACCACAAACTATAAGGAATGCTCACTACCATCATTATCTATTCTACAAGAGAAAATGATGCAATATTGTGGAATAGAACGCAACACAATCGAGCTAAAGCAATTGATTACATGGTTAGAAAGGTATATCTTACCACTTCCAAGTATTCTGCAGAAATCGAGACAAGAAATAGAATTGTATCATTGTTACACAACAGCATGGTTAATCGCTACATCTGCATATAGAAGAAAAGCAAGTATAGGTGCACATTATTTAATAGACGGAGAGAAAAGTTTCTCATCACAACCAATTTACAGACAAAATCAAGAGTTAGGTATGGAGGTATTCTCATGAATAAATGGCTTTTACGAGAACAATTACAATCTTTTTTTTCTGAAGATATAGGAAATGGAGATATAACAGGAGAATTATTATTTCTAAATTCCAATAAAACAAAAGGGCAATTGATAGCAAAGGAAGATGGAATCATTGCAGGTATGATCATAATACAAGAAGGATATTCATTATTGGATCAAACAATCGAAGTAAATTGCTTCAAAACAGATGGAGAGAGTGTCAAGAAAGGAGAAGTGATTTGTGAAGTGATTGGCAATACACAACATCTGTTAACTGGTGAACGAGTTATTTTAAATTTAATACAACATATGTCCGGCATTGCAACACTAACTAAAAAATGCGTCGATACGCTTAATAGTTCCCATACAAAAATCTGTGATACGAGAAAAACGACTCCTGGACTGAGAATGCTAGAGAAATACGCCGTTAAAATTGGTGGAGGGGTAAATCATCGCTATGGATTGTATGATGGTGTAATGATAAAGGATAACCATATTAAAGCGATAGGTTCAATTTATGATGCCGTAAAATTGGTGAGAGAAAATACAGGGCATATGGTAAAAATAGAAGTCGAAGTAGAAACATTAGAACAATTAAAAGAAGCGGTAGAAGCACAACCAGATATTATTATGCTTGATAATTGTTCTGCAAGTGAAGTGAAAGAAATGGTGAATCTAATTCCTGAACCAATCATTTCAGAAGTATCTGGTAATATCACTTTAGAAAATATTCACAATTATCAAGATATCGGTGTGGATTATATTTCAATGGGGTGTTTAACGCACTCACCAAGTGGGTTAGATATAAGTTTTCGATTAATGGGGGAAATCATATGACAATCACACAATTATTTACAAATGTCAATCCGACATTACCTGAAGCATATAAACACTTATCTGATGAGGTCATGGAAGAAAAAATTTATCGAATAAAGAAGCAAATGGGAAACGAACTATTTATCCCATGTCATCATTATCAAAAAGATGAAATTGTTCAGTTTGCTGATGCAACAGGAGACTCACTACAGTTAGCACAAATCTCCGCAAAGCAACATGCTAAATTCATTGTTTTTTGTGGTGTACATTTTATGGCGGAAACGGCGGATATTTTGTCGACACCTAATCAAAAAGTCATTTTGCCAGATATGCGTGCAGGTTGCTCCATGGCAGATATGGCAAATGATCAGCAAACAACAATTGCATGGAATCTATTAACAGAGTTATTTGGCGACACACTGTTGCCACTAACATATGTAAACTCAACAGCTTCCATTAAAGCTTTTGTAGGGAGAAATGGTGGGGCAACAGTTACCTCTTCTAATGCAAAGAAAATGGTTCAATGGGCATTCACCCAAAAACAACGTCTTTTATTTTTGCCAGATCAACATTTGGGAAGAAATACAGCATATGACCTCGGTATCCCATTAGACCAAATGGCAGTATGGGATCCAATTCAACACAGATTAGAGTATGATGGTGACTTATCACAAGTTCGTGTCATATTGTGGAAAGGGCATTGTTCTGTACATGAAAATTTCACTTTGAAAAATATTGAATATATTCGAAAAAACAAGCCAGAAATGCATGTGATTGTCCATCCAGAATGTTCACACGACGTTGTCCAACATGCAGATTTTCATGGATCAACAAAGTTCATTATTGATACAATTGAAAAAGCCAAAGCTGGTACGAAGTGGGCGATAGGGACAGAGATGAATTTAGTTAACAGACTTCGGTCACAGCATAAAGATAAAGAGATTATTTCATTAAATCCATATATGTGTCCATGTTTAACAATGAATCGTATTGACCTCCCGCACTTGCTATGGGTATTAGATCAAATTGCTGAAGCGGAGGAAATAAATAGAATTGTAGTCGATGAACATGTGGCAGTAGATGCTCGATTAGCATTAAAGAGAATGCTTGATTTATCCTAGTGTTATTTCTTTACAAACAATAATTTGGTAGATACTTATTGGTAATAGAAAAAGTATGTTTAGGAGATAAATTTATCCTATCCATACTTTTTTTATTCAACATTTTAGGCTTATTGCATATGTTGATAAAGAAGACAGAACAGGTGCCTAGATACTTATAGATTGGAAAGGAGCAAGTACGTTGAAAATTCACGTTGTGCAAAAAGATGAGACGTTATGGAAGATTGCGCAGAAATATGGAGTGGATTTTGATCAATTAATTGCAGCGAATCAGCAATTAGCAGATCCAAATATGATTATGCCAGGAATGAAAATAAAAATTCCTGCGTCAACTAATAAACAACAATCAGATAAACAACAACAAACCCCTCCGAAAAAAGAAATGACACAGACACAAGAAGATAAGTCTAGTGATAAGAAAAAGCCAACGAATCAAATTTTGCCAGAAATAAAAGAAGATGAAGAGAAAAAATGGGAGCCACTAAAAAAGGAGTTGCCATCATTACCTATGAATTTTAATAAACAACCTTCAGAAAAAGAACCTAAATTACAGCCAATGGTACCACAAATGAATCAACAAAAATTACAACAAATGCCACAACAACAGCAACCAAGTAATGATTTGAAATGGCTACAATTTACATCAAATAATTTTGAAACAAATATTCAACAACCAATGCATCCAGTTAGTGAGAAGCCACAACAACAGCCAGAACAACCGTCCTTAACAAAACCAGTACAACAACAACAAATGCCACATATGATACCACAAGCACCGTGTTATTCAACGGATGGAATTCCATATGGATATGGTCACATGCAACCAATGCCATATCAAGGAGGATATCCATTCCCAGATAATTTTAATCCACAACAAATGCCACAAAATCAAATGATGCCACAGATGCAACAACAAATGCCACAAAATCAAATGATGCCACAGATGCAACAACAAATGCCGCAAGAACAAATGATGCCACAAATGCAACAGCAAATGCCGCAAGAACAAATGATGCCACAAATGCAACAGCAATGGACAGCGCAACCTATGTGGCCACAAATGTTACCAGGCGGTCCGCAACAGGGATGGCAACAACCTTTGATGAATCCGCAACAATTACACGTACCACAACCAGGTGCACCAGGATATCCAATGGTTCCATTACCACCACAAGGTTTTGGTATGGGAGGGAACATGTATCCAAATTATCAAGGGCCACAACATCCATATGGTAAACAACAAAATGACTGTGGTTGTGGACGAAGAGAAGAATAATAAAATGTCGCAATGTATGTTTTAAAACATATATTGCGACATTCACTTTTTATGGGAAACTATTAAGAGAACAATTGTGAACAAAGTCTAATAAGGTAAGGTGGCGCGTCCAGCATAAACGGACAAATCTTTTTATGATTTTATAAAAATTTAGGGTTTATGTATGGTTAAAAATGTTAGAGTTGGACAACCTAAAAATAACCAAGTTTAGAATGGAGTGAATATATTGTATAAACGATGGTTATTTTTAAATGTTCTATTTATTATGATCTGTTCTATTTATTTAGTCATTGATAATCTATCACCTAGTATATATAAGAATAATGCAGATGTGGAAATACTATCAGCAGTGAATACGGATCATTTAACCGTGGAAGTGACTTTAGAGAAACAGTATATTGATGGTCATATAGAAGTGGAGAAAACAAGTGAAACTATTTCTTCAATGGAAGATTTTTGGGCGAATTATCTTGATTGGGAATTAGTTGATCAAACAGATGGATTGATTCATTTTCGAAAAGAGGTAAATGATATATCTCCATATTTGAAAACATATGGATATTTTGGATTAAATAATAGTGTACTTACTATTTTTGAAGGCACGCCAATTGAAGAAAAAGCAATTCAATCTTTTTATCACATTGATACAGAAGAATTAGAAAGTCATTTGTTTCAAGAATTAAACAAAGGCATCAAGATAAAAACAAAAGAAGATTATGAGAATGTGCTAGAAACGTTTAGAAATTATAATGACACGAAAGAAGTGAGTGGATAATTTCTAAGTATGTGATAAATAGTATTACAATCCGAACTATAAAAAGTTCGGATTGTTTGTCTTTCAAGATACATTAATATTTACATATATGCATGATAAGTATATCAATAACATTTTGTGTGAATGAATGTATTCGTGTATCATAGTAAGTATGGATTCCTTGCCAAGCTTGAACGGAATAGAAAAATAGGCTATGATGAAATACGAACATATGATTGATATAAGGTGGATGACAATGATTGCATATATTAGAGGGAAGATTGCAGAAATAACAGATCAAGCAGTATTTATTGAAGCAAATGGGGTTGGATATGAAGTGATTTGTCCAAATCCATTTCGGTTTCAGTCTAAATTAGGTTTAATAGAGAAGATATATACATACCATCATGTGAGAGAAGATGCTCAAGTTTTATTTGGGTTTGAAAAAATAGATGAAAAAACATTGTTTGCTAAAATTTTGAATGTATCTGGTGTTGGACCAAAAGGTGCTTTAGCTGTCCTCGCGCAAACTTCTGTGAATGATTTTGTTGCAGCAATTGAACAAGAGAACGAAAAGTTCTTGACTACTTTTCCAGGTGTAGGGAAAAAAACAGCGAGACAAATGATACTTGATCTTAAAGGGAAATTACCATTCACATACTCAATGGAGGAAGTGTCAGAAGTTACGAATTCAAAAACAACTAACATGGCACTAGATGAAGCGCTAGAAGCATTAAAAGCTTTAGGTTATTCAGATAGAGAAGTCATGCTTATTAAACCAAAATTACAGGAATTGGAAATACAAGAAACAGATCATTATGTTAAAAAAGGTTTAGCATTAATGATGAAATAACAAGAGAGAGGAGTGTAGCTATGGAAGATAGAATCATTTCAGGTGAATTGCAAGAGTCAGATAGTATGGAAGAATTAAGTTTACGACCACAACGATTAAAGCAATATATTGGTCAGCATAAAGCGAAGGAAAACTTAGCTATTTTTATAGAGGCAGCAAAAATGCGTAATGAACCATTAGACCATGTATTATTGTATGGCCCACCAGGACTTGGAAAAACAACGATGGCCCAAATTATCGCTAATGAAATGGGTGTTCAATTTAAGTCTACATCAGGGCCGGCAATAGAACGTTCTGGTGATTTAGCTGCAATACTTTCCTCTCTTGAAGTTGGTGATGTGTTGTTTATTGATGAAATACATAGATTACCAAGAGCGGTTGAAGAGATATTATATCCTGCAATGGAAGACTTCTGTTTAGATATTGTCATTGGCTCTGGACCAAGTGCTAGGTCTGTTCAAATCGATTTGCCTCCATTTACATTGGTTGGTGCGACAACAAGAGCGGGGTTACTAACAGCGCCTTTACGCGATCGATTTGGAGTGTTGAGTCGCTTAGAATTTTATGAAGTAATCGATTTGTGCGCAATTGTTGAACGAACGGCAGAAATATTCAATACTTCGATACACAAAGACGCCGCATTGGAAATAGCAAGGCGATCAAGAGGAACACCACGAATTGCTAATCGATTACTAAAACGAGTGAGAGATATCTCACAAGTAAAAGGTGAAGAGCGGATCGCTATAGAGACGACACAACAAGCGTTAAAGATGTTACAAGTTGACAATGCAGGGCTAGATCAGATAGATCATAAATTATTACTAGCGATGATAGAAGGTTTCCAAGGTGGGCCTGTTGGATTAGATACAATAGCAGCTTCAATTGGGGAAGAATCACAAACCATTGAGGATGTCTATGAACCTTTTTTGTTACAACAAGGATTTATTCAACGAACACCACGAGGTAGAGTTGTAACACCTAAAGCATATATGCATTTTCAAATGGAGGTACCAAAGACTTGACGGATGTAGGGAAAATCTTTATTGTAATAGGGGTTGTCTTTATTATTATTGGATTACTTTGGGGTTTTATCGGTAAACTTCCAGGAGATATTAGCTTTAAAAAAGGAAATATCTCATTTCACTTTCCGATAATGACTTCCATTATTGTTAGTATTATTTTGACATTAATTTTTTATGTGATAGGACGGTTTAAATAATGCGTATAGAAGATTTTGATTTTAACTTACCAGAAGAACTGATTGCTCAAACACCATTAAAAGACAGAACAAGTTCTAGACTAATGGTATTGAACCGAAGTGACAAATCAATCAAACATCATCATTTCTATGATGTGATTGATTATTTGGAAAAAGGCGATTGTCTTGTACTGAATAATACAAAAGTATTACCAGCAAGACTATATGGAACGAAAATAGATACTGGTGCGAAAGTAGAAGTTTTATTACTGACTCAAATCGAAGGAGATAGATGGGAAGTATTAATAAAACCAGCAAAACGAGTAAAAGAAGGTACAATCATCACATTTGGTGATGGGAAGTTAGTTGCTACTTGTGTGGATACCAAAGACCATGGTGGCAGAATTTTAGAATTTGATTATGATGGTATTTTTTATGAAGTGTTAGATGAGTTAGGTGAAATGCCGTTACCACCATATATCAAAGAACAACTAGAGGAAAAGGATCGATATCAAACTGTTTATGCAAGAGAAGAAGGTTCTGCCGCTGCACCTACTGCTGGACTTCATTTCACAGAAGAATTATTAGATAAAATAAAACAAAAAGGTGTCGAAATTGCCTTTATTACACTACATGTCGGACTTGGAACATTTAGACCAGTGAGTGTCGAAGATGTAACTACACACGAGATGCATGCAGAATTTTACCAAATGACAGAAGAAACAGCAATGCAATTAAACAATGTGAAAAAAAGAGGCAACAAAATCATTTCTGTAGGAACGACATCAACAAGAACACTTGAAACAATTGCTCGCGATACTGGTGGTGTATTTGAAGCGAAAAATGGATGGACAGATATTTTCATTTATCCACCATACCAATTTAAAGCAATAGATGGGCTTATTACGAACTTTCATTTACCAAAATCAACATTAATTATGTTAGTCAGTGCATTTAGTAATCGTGATTTTATTTTAGAAGCTTATAATAAAGCGGTGGAAGAGAAGTATCGTTTCTTTAGTTTTGGAGATGCAATGTTATTGCTTTAATAATTGTAAGAACATAGAACAAATAGTATCATTATGTATAGTTTGAACACTAGAATAACAATGGATAAGATATAGAAGTTAGAAAGGAAAAAATTAATGACAGCTATCACTTATGAACATATCAAAACATGTAAGCAGACTGGCGCAAGACTTGGAAAAGTTCATACACCACACGGTACATTTGATACACCAACATTTATGCCTGTTGGAACACTTGCAACAGTAAAAACGATGAGTCCTGAAGAATTAAAACAAATGAATGCGAATATTATTTTATCAAACACGTATCATTTATGGCTAAGACCAGGCCATGAGATTATCAAAGAAGCTGGCGGTTTACATCAGTTTATGAACTGGGATGGTGCGATTTTAACAGATTCTGGTGGTTTCCAAGTATTTAGTTTAAGTGATTTACGAAGAATTGAAGAAGAAGGCGTACATTTTAGAAATCACCTTAATGGTGAAAAGCTATTCCTGTCTCCTGAAAAAGCAATGGAGATCCAAAATGCTCTTGGGTCTGATATTATGATGGCATTTGATGAGTGTCCACCGTACCCTGCAGAACATGAGTATATGAAAAAGTCTGTGGAACGTACAAGTAGATGGGCAGAGCGTTGTCTAGAAGCACATTCACGGAAACAAGATCAAGGCTTATTCGGCATCGTACAAGGTGGGGAATATGAAGATCTTCGTAAGTTGAGTGCAAAAGATTTAACATCGTTAGATTTCCCTGGATATGCTATAGGGGGACTATCTGTAGGTGAACCGAAAGAAGTGATGAATCGTGTCTTAGAATTTACTACTCCTCATTTGCCGTTTGACAAACCTCGATACTTAATGGGAGTTGGATCACCAGATTCCTTAATTGATGGAGCGATACGTGGAATTGATATGTTTGATTGTGTATTACCAACAAGAATTGCACGAAACGGTACATGTATGACATCAAAAGGAAGGCTTGTTGTGCGTAACGCGAAATACGCAAAAGATTTTACACCGCTTGATCCAAATTGCGATTGTCACGTATGTAAAAATTATACTAGAGCATATATAAGACATTTAGTCAAAGCAAATGAAACATTCGGTTTTAGACTTACTACTTATCATAATCTATATTTTCTGTTAAAATTAATGGAGCAAGTCCGTGAAGCAATTATGCAAGACCGACTTGGTGATTTTCGAGAAGAATTCTTTGAACAATATGGATTTAATAAACCGAATGCAAAGAATTTTTGATACTGTAAAGGGGGGGAAAAGATGGAGGCTGTATTATCATTTGTGCCATTGATATTGATGGTAGTAATCTTTTATTTTCTTTTGATAAGACCACAACAAAAGAAACAAAAAGAAGTACGTCGAATGCAATCAGAGCTGAAAAAAGGTGATGAAATCGTTACAATTGGTGGATTTCACGGAACAGTTCATGCATTAGATGAGGACAAAATTATCTTAATTACTGATGGTGGCACAAAACTTACATACGATCGCTCAGCGGTACGTGAAGTAACACTATCTAAATAAGAGGAAAAGCTTGCGATGATAACTTGTCGCAAGCTTTTTTTCACTCCAGTCGCTACGTTTCTGACTGGGCACTTTCGCTTTTGTATCATCTAGCGTAAGCGCCCAGAAACTAGACGACTTCGTAAACCGCCCTACGACATAGAAGACTTACCGAATGTGTGAACATGAGGTTTAGTCGCACTTGTACTCTCGAGTATAAGTCATCATCGGTTCGCAAGCTCACCGTGATTCCTTTTCCACGGTGAAGCGACCGTAATACCACAACATAATAAAGAGATTATACATTTAGAATGAATGCTAGTTGTGGGCAAACGGTCACTAACACCCTGATAAGTTTCGCTACCGATCAGTCAGAGTTTACAACTCCAACTGATTGAAGTCTCACTTTATCTCAGTTGGTTCACTCCAGTCGCTACGTTTCTGATCGGGCGCTTTCGCTTTTGTTCAATCTGTTTCTCCTCCGGATATGTTTACACCGATGATTGATCCCAGCATTGCTAATAAGAGATAGGCAGAATGATGTACAAATTCAGTGATGGAGAATCCAATATTGAGACCTAAATATCTGTAAAAAAATACAAATAATGAAAATGCTAAGCTCGTTAGTGCACCTACAACAATTCCTTTTTTCTTTGCTTTTATTCCTGCAATGAATCCCCCAGTAAATAATGCTAAAAAGCTGATAAATAATGTTACAAGATTTAATGTAGACTCACCTAATGAAGTGAAACGAAGTAATAATGTTAAAACAATACTTGCGAGAAGAATAACAAAAATAATCCCAATCCAACCAAAAAAAATACTCACAGCTGTTTTCATCTCATTTCTCCTTTCAAAAAAATATCCTCTATATCTATGTATGCTCGTACAAAAAAAATAGAAGAACGCTTTTTTGAATAGTTTGTCTGAAATCGAATATAGATGTTACATAGGCTTGTCAACATTGTAAAGAGGTGAAGAATATGTCTGTGATAATCGCTATTAGTGTTTTTATAATAAGTTATATCTTTATTATGTCTGAGAAAATAAATCGAGCATTAGTTGCATTAGCTGGGGGTATGTTGTTGTTACTAACAAATATATATGACTTTGAATTAGCAATAACAAAATATATAGATTGGCGAACAGTAGCTTTATTATTTGCCATGATGGTGTTAGTTTCGATAACGAAAAAAACGGGTGTATTCTCTTATGTGGCAGTTTTATTAGCAAAAATAGTGAAAGGAAAACCCATTCCTTTGATGTTTGGGATTGCAATACTTACAGCGATTGGGTCAGCATTGCTAGACAATGTCACAACAGTATTATTATTTGTGCCAGTCATATTAACTTTAACAAAACTATTAGAAATAAGGGCTTTTCCATATTTAATTATCATTATCATAAGTGCTAATATTGGAGGAACAGCAACATTAATTGGAGATCCTCCTAACATCATGATTGGTCAAGCAGTATCCCATTTAAATTTTGTTTCATTTTTAAAACATATGGCCCCAGTTGCAATGGTTATTTTTATTCTTAGTATAGGTACTTTGTTAATTATATTTAAAAGACAATTAAAGCCGATTCATCCAGCGAATTTGGAAAAACTAATGAAAATGAATGAACAAGACTATCTTGTACGCTCACCATTACTAGTTCAATCATTATCTGTATTAACGATGACTATAATAGGTTTTGTATTACATCCAGTCTTACATATTGATTTGACAATTATAGCGCTAACAGGAGCTATTTTGTTATTACTTATTAGCGAAAAAGAAGTACAAGCAGAGAAAGTGTTTGAGAATGTAGAGTGGGTCACATTATTTTTCTTTATTGGGTTATTTATGTTAGTAGGTGGATTAGAAGAAGTAGGCGTAATTGATGAATTAGCACGTTCGATTATGATGTTAACAGATGGAGATATGGTATATACTGCACTATTATTATTATGGACATCTGGGTTATTCTCAGGAATTATTGATAATATCCCGTTTGTTGCTGCAATGATACCTGTTATCCAAGAATTTGAATCATATGGAATGAGTAACTTAGATCCGTTATGGTGGTCGCTTGCGCTAGGGGCTTGTCTTGGAGGTAATGCGACATTAATTGGTGCAAGTGCCAATGTTGTTGTGGCAGGACTAGCTGAAGCACAAGGAGAACGTATCGCATTCTTAAAATATATGTTATATGGTGTACCGATTGTAGTACTATCTTTAATAATTACGACATTGTATGTGTATTACAGATATTTATTACCATATCATGTATCACCATAATAGATAGAATGAAAATGGACAAACTAACCAGAACGAATAGATTAGGAAGTGGTAAGGATGTCTATCGAAGAAATCGGATTACTATTAATGCGAACATTATTTTATTATATTGTTGTTGTGATTATTTTTAGAATGATGGGTAAACGTGAAGTAGGTGAACTTAGCCTGCTCGATATTGTTGTATACATTATGATCGCAGAAATTGCTGTCATGACAATTGATGATTTAGATTTGTATTTCGGTTACGGTCTTATTCCAATGTTATTGCTTATGGTTATTCAACGACTTACAGCATGGATTTCATTGAAAAGTCCATTATTCAGAGCATGGTTTGAGGGAAAACCTTCCATTATAATTACTCAAGGTAAAATTGATGAATATGCAATGAAAAAAAATCGATTCAATTTTGATGATTTATTACAACAGCTAAGAGAAAATGGAACGGAAAGTATTAATGATGTTGCATACGCAATATTAGAACCATCAGGTAAATTATCCATTATTGAAAACAAAAAAGCTCATCCTTTAGGTGATGCGATGAATGGGCTTGTACTACCATTAATTGTTGATGGCCATATTCAAATTGGTGCATTGCATCAGTTAAAAAAAGATCGAGAATGGTTAACTCAACAAATAAAAAAACGAGGTTTCGATACAATAAACGAAGTATCCTTTTGCTCCATTGATTCATCAGGTGAGTGGTTTGTAGATCGCAAAAATGAGGAGAAATAATAATGAGGTTGCTATTGTATGGCTACAATATGATGATAGAATGGCAATAGATTATTACGAAAAGTATAAACCGAACTATTTAGAAATAGTTCGGTTTGTTTTTAATACTGGGATAAAAAAATTCAATTATTACATTAATAGTCAGTTACACAGCTTTTCTTCTTCTAAGCTGTTGTAATTCTTCCTTGCTTATAAACTTTAGTGCAAACAAGAAGATAATATAGGTAATGAGTAAAATGATAAGTAAAAGTAAAAATGATATTAACTGATTCATGGAATGCGAGAAAACTTGCATTAAAAGCCAGCCAGTCCAAAAGCTAAGTCCGATTAGTAAGCACATTTTAAATATAGAGTAGAGAGAGAGTTTAAATCCAATGTGATTATATAATGTGATAAGGTGAAATATTGTTCCGATTATTACACCGACACACATTGCGATTGCTGCCCCAAAAATACCAATAGACGGATTTGTCGCTAAACAGATTAATATAATAAATTTTATCATTGTTGCAATGATATTATTCCACATCGCCTGCTTAGCTAAATCTAAAGCTTGTAATGTTGCATTCAAAGGAAACTGTATATACATAAATAAGAAACATGGAGCCATGATTTGAAGAAATCTACTTGCGTTAGTTGTCCCATACATATAGTGAAGAATCGTATCTGCATACAATGTTAAGATGACTGTAGCAATCGCACCTGATGCAAAAGACAATCTTACTGCCTGGTGGATCCGATAATGAATTAATTTATGTTGATTTTTTGCCTCTGCTTCACTTATGTTTGGTACAAGTGCGATAGCGAGTGAATGGGTGATAAATGTTGGTAAAAATAATAATGGGATAGCATAACCAGTAAGGACACCATACATCTTAGTTGCTTGAACAGTTTGAAATCCAGCAAGTGCAAGACTTTGTGCTACAAGTATTGGTTCAAGAAAATTCGATATAGAACTGACCATTCTGCTAGCAGTACTTGGTAATGCGATAGACATTAATTGTTGTAATGTTTGTTTTCCTGTTTTGAGATGATTAAAGATTTGTTTTCTTATCTTAATTCGCTTATGATGACGGAACATTTGTAACATAAATAATAAGGATATCGCTTCACCAATAATAACGGCAATCATCGCTCCAGCTGCAGCAAATTCTAACCCGTATGGAGCAAAGAGTTGAACAAGTATGATTATCGCAATAATTCGAACAATTTGTTCAATTACTTGTGCAATACTTTGTGGCTTCATATTTTGCCTTCCTTGAAAATATCCACGTATTACAGCAGCTACTGCACTAATTGGGATGATTGGAATAATTGCGAGCATAGGATAATAGACGCGTTGATCTGTTAATAAATTTGTGGCGATATATGGAATAATCATATACATTGCAATTGATGTGAAAATACTTAAACTTACAGTGATACATAAAGAAATAAGTACAATTTGCTTTATTTTTTGAATATCACCCTTAGCATCAGCCTCAGCGACTCGCTTTGAAATAGCTAATGGAAGACCAATCTGCGAAATGGTATACATGAGAAAAAGTGTTGGTAATGCCATGTTATATAAGCCGATGCCCTCTTCACCCATTACTCTAGCAACGACAATTCGGTTAATAAAACCAAGAAATCTAGTAATCATTCCTGCTACGACAAGAATGATAGTTCCTTTTAAAAAATTCTGTTTGGTCACTTCATCAGACCTACCTTCTCAAATAGAAATTTTTCGTATACAATGAATTATATGCATGATACAAGGACAAGCATGACCATTTTTTCAATGTTTTGTGTATAATAGAATATAGTGAAGTTTTAGAATGGAGGAATTCCTGTGTGTGTTAAAAAAGAAGTCTCAGATTGGAAAATGGAACTAAGTGAAGTGTTAGAAAGTAAAATGGAAGAATTCAAACAGTTGGATTATGCGAAAGCAACAACAGAGGATGTTTGGAATTGTCTTGTTACAAAGGTTTGGAAAGGGAATCCTGAAAAAAGATTGTCAGAAGTAGTTCAAGATATTTTTCATTTAAATGCAAACACATATATGACTTATTTAACACAACAATCATTTATTGATTCAAGTTTACAGGAATCTATTGAAGCATTGTTTGGAAAAGAGTAAAATGAGTAAGTACTTGTTACAACATAGTGTCATTCGTATGAATGGATACATACATATTGGATTAAGGTTACCTTTCGTAAAGTGATACGAGTAGGAAAATAAGACTTTTTAGATGATTTTGTGATCGCAAGTAGTGGAAGAAAAACGAGACGAAGCGTGATGCAATACAACGAAAGTGTCGTTTTTCAAATGTTAGGGAGGCTTTAGAATGGTGAAAAGAGGAAGAATTGTTGCTTTCTTTCTAATAGTACTTGTGCTAGGAGCAACGATTGGAACAACATATTCTGATATTGCAAGTAAATTAAATCTTGGCTTAGACCTTCAAGGTGGTTTTGAAGTCCTATATGAAGTAGAGCCATTAGATGAAACACAAGAAGTAACAACAGAATTGTTAGAATCAACAGTGAGAATTTTGAATGAACGTGTCAATGTGTTAGGTGTTAGTGAACCGAGTTTCAACATCGAAGAACCTAATCGCATTCGAGTCCAATTACCTGGTATCTCGAATCAAAATGAAGCAAGAGAGTTGTTAGCTACATCTGCTTCCTTATCCTTCAGAGATGTGATGGACAAGGAATATCTGGATGGTTCAGATATCAAAGAGGGAAGTGCGAGACAAGCATTCGATCCTAATACGAATGAACCTGTTGTTACAGTGCAATTTAAGGATGCAAATGCATTCGGAGATACAACAGAAGAAATTTTCAATAATCCAGAACTAGATAATCGTGTAGTTATTTGGATGGATTATGAAGAAGGGGATTCTTATCAAGAAGAGGCAACTAAACCAGACCCCAAATTCGTATCTGCTCCAGGCTTTCAACAAATCTTGCGTACAACAGATATTCAGATTTCTGGTGATTTTACTGTAGAATCTGCAAAAAGACTTGCTGATATCTTAAATGCAGGATCGTTACCAGTTAATCTTAATGAAGAATATTCTACATCTGTTGGTGCACAATTTGGTCAACAGGCTTTGGATAAAACAATGTTTGCTAGTATTCTTGGTGTCTTATTAATTTTTGTTTACATGATTATTTATTACCGTTTTCCTGGTATTATTGCAACAATCACATTGAGTATTTATATTTATTTAGTATTGCTTGTATTCCAATTAATGAATGGTGTATTGACATTGCCAGGTATAGCAGCATTAGTACTTGGGGTTGGTATGGCTGTAGACGCGAATATCATTACATATGAGCGTATAAAAGAAGAATTAAAAGAAGGTAAATCCATTAAGGCAGCTTTTAAAGCAGGAAATCAACATTCTTTATCAACGATTTTTGATGCGAATATTACGACATTAATTGCTGCAACTGTTTTATTTATATTTGGTACAAGCTCAGTTAAAGGTTTTGCCACAATGTTAATTGTAAGTATTGTTTTAAGTTTTGTTACAGCAGTATTTGGTTCCCGATTGTTCTTAAGCTTTTGGGTACAAAGTAACGTATTAGACAAGCGCCCAGGCTGGTTTGGGGTGAAGAAAGACCAAATAAAAGACATTGCAAGTAAAGAAGAAATCGAACCAACTGTTTTTGGTCGCTCATTTGACCTGGTAAAACATAGAAAGAAATTTTTTAGTGTATCCATTATTTTGGTCATATTAGGTTCTATCTCACTAGCAATTTTTCAGTTGAATGTAGGAATCGACTTTAAGAGTGGATCTCGTGTAGAAGTATTAGCAGATCAATCGTTGACAACAGAAGAGATTGAAGGACTGTTTGAAGAAGTCGAACTTACAGCAAGTGGCCCGATTGTTTTATCTGGTGATAACAATAACATTGCAGTTGCTAAGTTTGAAGGAGAGTTATCTAAAGATAAGGTTGCTGAAGTAAGAGCATTATTTGAAGAAGAATATGGTAATGCACCAGCAGTAAGCACTGTTTCACCAGTAATAGGAAAAGAATTAGCACAAAATGCGGTATTAGCAGTCATCTATGCGTCAATAGGTATCATTATTTATGTCACTATTCGCTTTGAATTTTACTCAGCCTTAACTGCAATTTTAGCATTACTTCATGATGCGTTCTTTATTCTAGCGTTCTTCAGTATTACGAGATTGGAATTTGATATAACCATCATTGCAGCAATTTTAACGATTGTCGGTTATTCAATCAATGACACCATTGTGACATTTGATCGAATCAGAGAAAATATAAAGAAAAAGAAACGTGTAAAATCATTTGCAGAACTTGCAACAATCGTGAATCATAGTTTAATACAGACGCTAGCAAGAAGTATTAATACAGTCTTAACTGTTATTTTTGCAGCAGTGATGTTACTAGTATTTGGAGCTTCTTCTATAACGAACTTCTCATTTGCTTTAGTAATAGGATTGTTCGCGGGAACCTATTCTTCTTTATTTATCGCAGCACAACTATGGTTAGTATGGCGTGGAAAATCAATTAAAGAAAAACCAATCGTTTATACAGAGAAAAAGTCTTATGACGGACCTCAAGTATAGGTAATAATTAAAAGCAAGAGTAGAAACAATTGTGGTTTCCTCTTGCTTTTTGACTTAGAACCAGAATTTAATGTTTTTGGATATTGGAAATAGGGAACAATAACAAAAAAAGAGGTGATACCATTGAAAGGACAAACGTATATTGTTTTAGCTATTATATTTTCTGTTATTATTGCAATTTTTGCTGTAATCAATGTGGAACCTGTTCAAGTCGATTATTTATTTGGAACTGGGCAAGCACCATTAATCTTAATCATTCTTTTCTCTGTATTAATGGGAGCAGTCATTACTGCTGCCGTCGGAGTAATTAGACTTATTAAATTGCAAAGAGAAATTAAACAATTGAAGCAAGAAAATAACATCATACAAACAGAAGAAGTATCTGAAGTAAGTCTTGAATCGGATGAAACATTACCCGAAGAACCAATAGAAAATTACGAAAGAAAATGATGAAAAAATTTTCACCCTTGATACACTTTGTATAATAAGTGTATCAAGGGTTTTTTGATTGTTCTTACATTGTTAGGAAGGATATGCACCTTAAATAACAGTAATGAATGAAGATAAAGACTGTTAAATAAAGGTTTTATAAGTTTATCATTTTTAATGATAGGAACTACATTTTCATGTATAATAAGTGAGTCAGGGGTGAACTTATGTTACAGAGTCAATCAAATTGGATTTTTACATATAAAGAGGAAGATGAACAAGTTGATGAAACTGGCTTGTCATTATCACCATTTATCACAAGATTACTTAACAGTCGAGGGATGTTAACAAAAGAACAAATAGAGGCTTTTTTACATCCCACATTGGATCAGTTACATGATGCTAATCTATTTCATCAAATAGATATAGCAGCAGAACGTGTGGAAAAAGCAATTGAACGTGGTGAAAGCATACTCGTATATGGTGACTATGATGCGGATGGTGTCACCTCTACAACGTTAATGGTAGAAGCTTTACGAGAAAAAGGTGCAATGTGTGATTATTATATTCCTAACAGATTTACAGAAGGATATGGCCCTAACGAATCGGCATTCAGAGAAGCACACCGCCAGGGATTTCAATTAATAATTACAGTTGACAATGGGATTGCAGGCGTGAATGAAGTGAAGATAGCGAATGAACTTGGAATTGATGTGATTATAACGGATCATCATGAAGTACAAGAAGAATTACCTGAAGCACTTGCTATCATTCATCCGAAATGTTCTCCTAAATATCCGTTTGATGAATTAGCAGGGGTTGGTGTTGCATTTAAATTTGCTTCCTATTTGCTGGGGTATTTCCCTAAACAATTTCTTGATTTAGTAGTCATTGGAACTGTTGCAGACCTGGTACCATTACAAGATGAGAACAGAGTGCTTGTTAAGTATGGACTTGAAAGTATATCGAATACGAATCGAATTGGATTACAAGCATTAAAGAAGCAATGTTCCTTAACGGAAGAAATAACAGAAGAGGATATTGGATTTAGAATTGGACCAAGATTAAATGCTGTAGGTAGATTACAAGATGCGAATATAGCTGTAGACTTGTTATTGTCTGAAGATCCTGGTGAGGCAGAAGAGTTAGCAGAATATGTGCAAGAGTTGAATACAGAGCGACAAAAAATCGTGACTCAAATAGCTGAAGAAGCAATCCGTTCCATCGAACAATTAGGACCAATTGAACAACACAAGGTATTAGTTGTGGCAAAAGAGGGATGGAACCAAGGGGTATTAGGTATTGTAACTTCAAGGTTAGTTCAAGAGTATCACAGACCGGCAATCGTACTAACAATAGATCCAAAAACAAATAGTGCGAAAGGGTCTGCACGTAGTATAGCACAGTTTGATTTATTCAAGCACTGTATGACAAATAAATCATTGTTTACTCATTTTGGTGGACATGCACAAGCTGCAGGAATGACTTTACCTTTAGAGAACATAGACAAATTACGTACGGCATTAAATGAAATTGCTGAAGAAATATTAACAGAAGATGATTTCAAACCTCAATTGTTCATTGATACGACAATTGATATTAAGGCAATCAATATGGAATTGTTAACACAAATGAATCAATTAGCACCATTTGGGATGAATAATCCAAAACCAATTTTTCATGTGAAGGGATTACCGGCAGAGATTAGACAAATTGGTGCTACCAAAAATCATTTAAAAATCTTATTAGAAGATGATGGTGTTGCAGTTGACGGTATTGGCTTCGGAATTGGTGAGTTATATCAAAGATTATCTCAAGACACGCCATTAGAAGCGGTTGTTGAATTACAAATCAACGAATGGAATGGGATTCGAAAACCTCAATTATTTATTAAGGATATTGCAGTGAAAGAATGGCAATTATTTGATTTCCGAGGTGTAAAGAATTGGATTGATAAAGTAAATATTGAAAATAATGCGATTGCTTTGTCTTTTCAAGGTAATCAAATAGAAGCGATACAAACTGTTACAGTAACAGAATTTGAGCAATTAGCATCTCCAATTGAAGCATTATACTTAATTGATTTACCTAATAATATGGATCAATTAAGCAAAGTACTAAAAGGTAAAGAGATTTATCGAATGTATACCTGTTATCAAAATGATGAAAGTGTATTTTTTCAAACATTACCATCTAGAGAAGAATTTAAATGGTTATATCAATTTATTCTTAAACGTAAATACTTTGATTACAAAGTAGATGCGCCAAAATTAGCGGTATATAAAGATTGGAAGTTAGAGAAGATTAAGTGGATGTTTCAAGTGTTTCATGATTTGGGTTTCTTGACACGGGAAAATGGACAAATTGTGCCAACAAAAAATCCTGAAAAGAAAGACCTAACGGAATCTTCGTTGTATCAAAAGATGCAACAACAAAGAATAATAGAAGAACAATTATTTTATTCTACTTATCATCAGCTGAAAGAATGGTTAAATGACCAGATAGAATCAGCTACAACTAACGAGGAGGAACTCATTTATGGATTTTAAAAAATATATTACAGTAGTAGAAGATTGGCCGAAAGAAGGAGTTAAATTTAAAGATATCACTACATTAATGGATAACGGTCCTGCATATAAAGCAGCAGTAGACGAAATTGTGAAATATGCAGAAGATAAACAAATAGATATCGTTGTAGGTCCTGAGGCGCGTGGGTTTATTGTTGGATGTCCAGTATCTTATGCATTGGAAATTGGATTTGCACCTGTACGTAAAGAAGGAAAATTACCTCGTGAAGTAGTGAAGGTAGATTATGGTTTAGAATATGGAAAAGACGTATTAACCATTCATAAAGATGCCATTAAACCAGGTCAGCGTGTGTTAATTACAGATGATCTTCTAGCAACAGGTGGTACAATTGAAGCGACAATTAAATTAGTGGAAGAATTAGGTGGAATTGTTGTTGGATGTGCCTTTCTAATTGAACTGTCTTATTTAAATGGACGCGACAAGTTAAATGGATATGATGTATTAACATTAATGAAATATTAAGAATAAAATCAGAGTATCAAGCTAACTATGCTTCGATACTCTTTTTCTATCCAATTGTATTCGATTACATTCATTTTTTGTCGATAAATGCAAAAGAATATAAGGAAATGTTCGCTTTTTTTTGGTATGATAGAAAGAAATCTTAATTTAGAAAAAAATTTGTTTATTGAATATCAAATCTGTACACATACTTTTATTAGGTGTATATGGAATTTAGTAGTTGCGGATAGCAAGTCTAAAATAAAAGGTGATTATAATGGCAAAGGATAAAATATTAGCTCCAGAAGATATATTTGTGCAAGCAGAGAAATATCTAAATGATGAGGATATTAAGTTTATTCAAGATGCTTACAAATATGCTGAAAAAGCACATGAAGGACAATTCCGAAAATCAGGTGAACCATATATTATTCATCCTGTACAAGTTGCTGGAATTCTAGTTAGCTTGAAGTTAGACCCTGAGACAATTGCAGGTGGTTTTTTGCACGATGTTGTAGAAGATACGGATGTTACCATAAAAGATATTAAAGAAGCATTTAATGAAGAAGTCGCGATGCTTGTTGATGGGGTAACAAAGTTAGGGAAAATTAAGTATATGTCCAAAGAAGAACAACAAGCAGAAAATCACCGCAAAATGTTTATAGCAATGGCAAAAGATATCCGAGTTATTCTGATTAAATTAGCAGATAGATTGCACAATATGCGTACACTTAAACATTTGCCAATGGAAAAACAACGAAGAATTTCTAATGAAACTTTAGAGATTTTTGCTCCCCTCGCACATCGATTAGGTATATCTGCAATTAAATGGGAGCTAGAAGATACAGCATTGCGCTATTTAAATCCACAACAATATTACCGCATTGTTCATTTGATGAAACAGAAACGTGATGAGCGCGAAAACTATATTGATGAAGTAATGCAAGAAGTAAAGAAACAATTAGATGATGTAAATATTTACGCAGAATTTTCTGGTCGTCCAAAACATTTATATAGTATCTATCGAAAAATGATGTTACAAAAAAAACAGTTCAATGAAATTTATGACTTGCTTGCAGTACGTATTATCGTTTCGAGTATTAAGGATTGTTACGCAGTATTAGGAATCATTCATACTTGCTGGAAACCAATGCCAGGGAGATTCAAAGATTATATAGCTATGCCGAAAGCGAATCTTTATCAATCTCTCCATACAACAGTGATTGGACCAAAAGGTGCGCCATTAGAGGTTCAAATACGTACAAAAGAAATGCATGAAATTGCGGAATATGGTATTGCTGCACATTGGGCTTATAAAGAAGGCAAAAAAATCAATCCAGAAAAACAAACGAATGAAGATAAACTAGCATGGTTCAGGGAAATCATTGAATGGCAAAATGATGCGAATGATGCAGAAGAATTTATGGAATCACTAAAGGTCGATTTATTCTCAGATATGGTTTATGTATTTACACCTAAAGGCGATGTAATTGAGTTGCCGAGAGGTTCTGTTCCGTTAGATTTCGCGTATAAAATTCACACAGAAGTAGGAAATCATACGATAGGCGCTAAAATCAATGGAAAGATGGAACCATTAGATTATGAATTGAAAAATGGTGACATTGTTGAAGTAATGACATCTAAGCATTCCTATGGACCATCTCAAGATTGGTTAAAAATGTGCCAAACATCTCAAGCTAAAAATAAAATCAAACAATTTTTTAAGAAACAATTACGTGATGAGAATGTAGTAAAAGGTCGTGAAATGGTCGAAGAGGAATTAAGGCTTGCTGGCTATATACCGAAAGATGTGCTTACAGAAGCCAATATTCAACTTGCGATGGATAAATTCAGTTTTGCATTAGAAGAGGATATGTTTGCAGCTGTTGGTTATCATGGAATTACAGCAGCACAGATTGTCACACGCCTTACGGAAAAAATTCGTGAAGAACAAGAAAAAAATGAAAAAATTGAAAGAACAATTGAAAAAGTCAATGCAAGTGGAGAACAGATTAGTCGGAAATCGAAACGAGACTCCGGTGTATTTGTGCAAGGATTAGACAATATGCTCATTCGTCTATCCAAATGTTGTAATCCAGTACCTGGTGATCAAATTGTAGGATATATAACAAAAGGTAGAGGGGTATCCGTGCACAGACAAGATTGTCCTAATATCCAAACAGATGAAGCAAAAGATAGAATTTTACATGTAGAATGGGAAAATGAAGAATCAGAAACGAAACAATACCATGTTGACTTAGAAATCTCAGGTTACGATAGACGAGGATTGTTAAATGAAGTATTACAAGTAATTAATGAAACAAAGACGAATATTATTGCAGTAAATGGCAAATCGGATCGAAACAAACTTGCGATTATACATGTGACGATACTTATTCATAATACAGGTCATTTAAGACGTATCGTTGATCGACTCAAAAATATACCTGATGTGTATACAGTAGAGAGAACTATACAATAAGGAGTTAAATTATGCGTGTAGTGTTACAAAGAGTGACGAAAGCAAACGTAATAGTGGACAATGAAGTGATAGGTGAAATTGGAGATGGTTATGTTGCTTTGGTTGGTATTACCCACACAGATACAGAAAAAGAAATAGAATATATAGTAAATAAAATAATTAACTTACGTGTATTTGAGGACGAATTTGGTAAAATGAATTTTTCATTAGCTGATAGAAATGCCAGTATATTGTCCATATCGCAGTTCACTTTGTATGGAGATACACGTAAAGGAAGAAGACCTAACTTTATGCAAGCAGCAAAACCAGATATTGCAAAGGAGCGATATCAATACTTTAATCAATTGCTACGACAAAATGGTGTTCATGTGGAAACAGGTTCCTTCGGTGCAATGATGGATGTTCATTTAACGAATAATGGACCTGTTACCATTATTCTTGATTCGGATGATATGTAAGAAAGTACGTAAATAGATAAAAAAGACTGAAGTAGTTAAACTTCAGTCTTTTTTTTATTGACAATTATATCTCTCTATTGTTATAGTGTGTATATCGATATACACACTATAACAATATGAGGTGAGGGAATGGAATTTTTTGAGTTTGTTTGGGTATATATTTTAGTCTTTTTATTAGCGGCAGTTCCGTTTGTTGAGGCGATTATCTTAGCACCAATTGCGATTTTTGGTGGGTTATCACCATTACCAGTCTTTTTGCTTGCTGTATCAGGAAATTTACTAACAGTCTTTTTTGTTATTATCTTTATTGAAAGAATAAAGCAATGGAGAAAAAAGAAGGATAATGAAAAGCGTAAAGCTCGAGCGCAACGAATATGGCAAAAATATGGCGTGATTGGTTTAACGATAATTGGACCTTATTTTATAGGAAGTCATTTAAGTGCTTTTTTAAGCTTATTATTCGGAGGCACGAAGAAACAAGTCACGATTTGGATTACTATAAGTGTTGTGGGCTGGACATTAGTATTTACAATCATTGCAGTACTTGGATTTGATTTCATGAAGATTGAGCATCCGTTTCTTGAACAAATTTTCGGTGCGCAGTAAATACAAAGAAGGAGTGGTCATATGCGGAATCATGTACTTTGGATAGTGAAGAATGACTTAATGGTGAATTGGCCTAGTTTCATTGCTACACTTCTCGGAACATTGCTAATGGCAATGATAACTGGAGTTAGTTTGGATTACGTTATAGAAGAATTGTACAATGGAGCTAAGTTAAATAATAATACGATTTTTCTAGATATTATTTTTCTTGGAATTACACCTTCATTCGTGACACTATTTATTTCAGGACCGTATCTAAGTTTTAGAACACTGAAGGAAGATCCATTTAGTAGAAAGCTTGCTTTATTACGCTCATTACCTATCTCTATTAAAAGTATTTTTATAAGTAGAATCGTATTGATGTGCACTTATTTTATACTATTTACTATTTGTTTTTATATTGTTGTATATAGCAATGTGTCCGAGTCTTCCTTGCAGCAATTTGATTTCACAAGTTTAATTTACTTATTTTTATTCTGGAGTGGATATGCACTTGCTACAGGAAGTATTTTAACTTATATGGAATATGGGACAAATGGAAAGAAGTTATTCTTATCCCAAGTTGTTTCATTATTTTTAATCTTCATTGTTATTACTTTTATGATTATTCTATTTCAGACGAGTGTGACAGAATGGAGTATAAAACTTATTCGAGATTATCAACACATTCCTGTTTTATGTAGTATATTAATTGGTAGCATTGGATTTGTAACGACAACTGCTGCTTTGAGGCAAAGGTTAATAAACAGAGATTACATTTAATGAAAGGTTGAGGTGAATGAAATTACCCATAACTGTATCTAATCATAATAAAGAACCGATTTATTATCAGATTGAATCACAGATAAAAGCAATGATTGCAAGTGGCCAACTTTCACCAGGTACAGTATTACCCTCTATCCGATCATTATCACAGGACTTATCTTGTAGTTTGATTACAACGCGCAGAGCATATCAAAATTTAGAACGTGACGGGTATATTCAAACAGTGCAAGGAAAAGGGACGTTTGTTTTACAATTAGAGAATCATGTCCAAAAAGAATTTAATGATGAAAAAATTTATCAGTCATTTTTGAAAAATATCACAGAAGCGCAATTAGCGGGATATTCAAAAGAGCAGATTCATTCGATATATAATAAAGTAATCGATGAGATATGGAAGGAGTGAAAAAGGTTGGAAGACAGCATTCAAATCGAATCAGTAATTAAACGATTTAATAATTTTCAACTAGGACCAATTGATTTAACTTTCGAACAAGGCACAGTATTAGCACTTGTAGGGGAAAATGGTTCTGGAAAGAGTACGCTTCTTCAAATTATAAATCAATTACTACAAAAAGATGAAGGAAACATCACAATATTTGGAGATAAATTAGAGGCAACAAATGATCAAGTAAAGCAAAATATCACCTATATAGGTGAAGAATTACTACTAGCATATTCTCATATGACAATAAATAAAATGACTAAATTTATTGAACGTTTTTATAATAATTGGGATCAAATGTTGTATGATCATTTAATTAGTAGGTATGAAATTAATGTGAATGAAAAATATACGAATTGTTCTACAGGCACGAAAAAGAAAGTAGCATTTATTCTTGCTGTCTCATCAAAGCCTAAGTTGTTATTGTTAGATGAGCCGTCTGCAAATGTAGATATGCTTTCTCAATATATGATGATGGAAGATTTACGTTCCTTACAAGATAGTAATAATAGTACGATTATTATCGCAACACATATGGAAGAAGATTTAAAAAAATTAGCAGACTATATTTGTATTTTAAAACAAGGCAAAATTGTTGCGTTCTCTGATAAAGATACACTACAAGAGAGTTGGGCACGTGTGTGGCTAGATGATGGAATTAATTTATCTAACATCCAAACTTATTATGAAATGGAATCCAGATCCCCATTACAACTCATCACAAATGATATCTTTCAATTAGAAAGAGAACTACTAGATCAGCATGTTAAAATAAATCAAATCATTCGTTTAGAATTAAGAGAAGTGATTACGAAATACTGTCAGAAGTCACTGTAGTGTTTTTTAATCATCTAATCCGAATAGTAAAACCTGTATATGACGAACCGAGCTATTTAAAGATAATTTAAAATAGCTCGGTAAATTTATGGCATGATAACGAATGTAGAGTGATGTTCTATCTTGGCGCATTTAAAAAGAATTTCTGCAATCCTTCTACAATACCTCTAGCAAATGCTTTTTGAACAACCTGTTTTTGAATATTTTTTTCTTCGCTTTCATTTGATATAAATCCTAGTTCCAATAATAATCCGTGTTGATGATTTGTTCGAAGTACTTGTAAATCAGCTTGTCTTATTTCTCGATTGTTCATATTTGTTTGATTAATAATACCTTCTTGTACAAAAGATGCCAATTCTTTGTCTCTATCATTATAGTAAAAAGTTCCAACACCTGTGACCTCAGGTAATTCAGGTGTACTATTATAATGTATGCTTATGAATACATCTGTTGCTAATTGGTTGGACAAACTCACTCTACTTACTAATGGTAAGTATCGATCATCTTCCCTTGTTAGGTAGACGATGGCGCCATGTTGCTCTAAATTTTGTTTAAGTAGCTGTGCAGTTCTTAATGTGTACTCACTTTCGTAACGTCCCCTAACACCTATTGCACCGACATCTCTTCCGCCATGTCCTGGATCAATCACAATAGTCTTTCCTTGTAAATGTAAAGGAGAAAATGATTGGTGCTTTTTTGGCTCTTTCGCGATAATTTGTTGATTTACATCAGTTGTTTTCTCATTTTTTTCATTCGTCACCGAAGAAGTATATAATTTATGTACCCAACCAGTTACATCTTCATCTAATTGTATTTGAACCCATTCACCATTTTCTTCTAAAACAGGATAAACATCCTCTGGCTGGACTTGTCCGATTGTTTCATAATTTGTTCCAGGCCCTGTCCTCACATTTAGGTTTTCTGCTGTAATTTTTATTTCTTTTGCATATAGTAATGTCGAGATGGAGAAAATACAGATAAGTATGAGAAATATGCTGATTACAAATTTTCTTTTCAATACAAATCATCCTTTCCATTATCTATCTATATATTACCAAATACATCAATGAGGTGCTAGGTTTTATGCGTGTACACAAAATGCAACAATATCGGACAAATCGATTATGTATGAAAATGAAACAGACAAGTGATGAAGTTCGTTTCACTTCACAACATGAAATTGCACAATATATGGGTATTCATTTACATAAGGTCCAAAAAATCTCTAAATTTCATAAAGAATCTTGACAAACCTGCAAATAAACAATTATTATAGAAATAATTGTATCAATTGATCGAAAAAAGCTGATGAAGGAAATAGTAGTATAGGAAAAGTAGGAAAGAGAGAGAATTCCTTAGGCTGGAAGAATTCTTGCTAACTGCCTTTATGAATAACATTCCAGAAGTGCTATGTTGAAAATAGTAAACATAGACGTATGCAGGCGTTAACTGTTTGAGTGGGAGTAATCATACTTCAACTAGGGTGGCAACACGGGAATACTCTCGTCCCTTTTTAGGGATGGGGGTATTTTTGTATTTTTTAAAACAGGAGGTATTCAAATGAAAGGACCAAGAGGGACACAAGATTTATTACCCGGAGTAACTGAAAAATGGCAGTATGTTGAAGATAAATTAAAAAATTTAAGTATGAGATACAATTATCAGGAGATTAGAACACCGATTTTTGAACATACAGAGCTATTCCAACGTGGGGTCGGAGATACTACTGACATCGTCCAAAAAGAGATGTATACATTTACTGATAAGGGTGATAGAAGTATTACATTACGACCTGAAGGGACGGCATCAGTCGTTCGTTCTTTCGTTCAACATAAATTATTCGGATTACCGAATCAACCGACGAAATTATTCTATATTGGACCAATGTTTCGCTATGAACGTCCTCAACAAGGGAGAATGCGTCAGTTTGTGCAATATGGTGTAGAGGCATTAGGTAGTGAAGATCCAGCAATCGATGCAGAAGTAATGGCATTAGCTTTAGAAGCATATAAACAATTGGGATTGAAGTCATTAAAATTAGTGATCAATAGCCTTGGTGACATTGACAGTCGTAACGCACACCGTCAAGCCTTAATTGAGCATTTTTCTTCTGTGAAAGAGGAACTTTGTGGTGATTGTCAAGAAAGACTAGAAAAAAATCCATTGCGAATCCTAGATTGTAAAAAAGATCGAAATCATCCATCAATGCAAACTGCTCCATCTATACTAGAGTATTTGAATGATTATTCTAGAAATTATTTTGAACAAGTAAAAAGGTATTTGGATGTAATGGGTATTTCTTATGTTGTCGACCAAAACTTAGTGCGTGGATTAGACTACTACAACCATACAGCATTTGAAATTATGAGTGATGCAGAAGGATTTGGTGCAATAACGACATTATCAGGTGGAGGAAGATATAATGGATTAGTCAGTGACTTAGGTGGTCCTGAAACTCCTGGTATTGGATTTGCATTAAGTATTGAACGTCTATTAATGGCGCTTGAAGCAGAGAACATTAGCTTACCGATTAAAGAAAGTATCGATTGCTATGTCATTGCATTAGGAGAAGAAGCGAATTTAAAAGCAGCTGCAATCGTTCAACAATTAAGACAACAAGGTATTCAAGTAGATAAAGATTATCAAAACAAAAAAATGAAAGCACAATTTAAAGCAGCGGATAGGTTACAAGCAAAATTTGTACTTGTCTTAGGTGAAGATGAACTAGCGAAAAATGAAGTTGCAGTAAAAGAAATGGAAACAGGAAATCAAGAAAATATAAAATTAGATGTTTTAACAGACTATTTAATTTCTAAATTATAGGAGGATATAGAATGTCAATGCGTACATATGCAGGTTCTTTATCAAAAGAGCAGATTAATCAAGAAGTAGTTATTAAAGGATGGGTTCAAAAGCGTCGTGACTTAGGTGAGATTATATTTGTTGATGTAAGAGATCGTTCAGGTGTTGTTCAAGTTGTATTTAATGGCGAAATCTCAAAAGAAGCATTACAAATTGCGGATAGTATCAGAAGTGAATATGTAGTAGAGATAAAAGGTAAAGTAATAGAAAGAGATCCAGAAACAGTCAATCCAAAGATTAATACTGGAGAAATTGAAGTGTTTGCTAATGAAGTAATTGTTTTAAATAGTGCAAAAACACCTCCATTCTCATTAGTAGACGAAACAGAAGTGAGTGAAGATGTTCGCTTAAAATATCGTTATTTAGATTTACGCCGAGACGTGATGCAAGAAACATTCAAATTACGTCATAAAACTACACAATCCATTCGTGAATTCTTAAATGAAGAAGCGTTTTTAGAAATGGAAACACCAATGTTAACAAAAAGTACACCAGAAGGAGCTAGAGACTATCTAGTGCCTAGTAGAGTACATGAAGGGTATTTTTATGCGCTACCGCAATCTCCGCAGTTATTTAAACAATTATTGATGGTAGCTGGATTTGAAAAATACTATCAATTTGCACGTTGTTTCCGTGATGAAGATTTAAGAGCAGATCGTCAACCAGAATTTACACAAATTGATATAGAAACATCATTTATGTCAATGGATGATATTATGACAATGACAGAACGAATGATGAGTAAAGTGATGAAAGAAGTAAAAGGCATGGAAATCCAAACGCCATTTAGAAGAATGCCTTTTGATGAAGCGATGGAACGATATGGTTCAGATAAACCAGATGTTCGTTTTGAGATGGAATTAACATCATTAACAGAACTTGCAAAGAATTCTAGTTTTAAAGTATTTAGACAAGCTGTTGAAGATGGTGGAAAGGTAAGTGGGCTAAATCTAAAAGCAAAAGCTGACAATTACTCACGTAAAGACTTAGACAATATGACTGACTTTGCGAAAATCTACGGAGCTAAAGGTCTTGCGTGGTTGAAAGTGGAAGCAGACGCCCTTGTAGGACCAATTGCTAAATTCTTTTCAGATGAAGAACAAGAAGAAATGCGAAAATTATTTCATGCAGAAGCAGGCGATTTATTATTCTTTGTTGCAGATAAAAAACAAGTTGTATATGATACTTTAGGAGCATTACGTCTCAAATTAGCAAAAGATCACGATTTAATTGATAATTCTAAATTTGAATTCTTATGGGTTACAGATTGGCCATTATTAGAATATGATGAAGAAGCAGGTCGATATCATGCTGCACACCACCCATTTACAATGCCAGCTGAAGGTGACTTTGATAAGTTAGCAACAGACCCTGCTAGTGTACGTGCACAAGCTTATGACTTAGTATTGAATGGTTATGAATTAGGTGGAGGTTCGTTACGTATTTACCAAAGAGAAATGCAGAATCAAATGTTTAAACATCTAGGATTTACGCAAGAAGAAGCGGAAGAACAGTTTGGTTTCCTATTAGACGCGTTAGAATTCGGAGCACCACCACATGGAGGAATTGCATTAGGATTTGATCGTTTAATCATGTTGTTAGCAGGTAGAACTAATTTACGTGATACGATTTTATTTCCAAAAACAGCTTCTGCTTCAGATCCAATGACAGAAGCGCCAAGTGCAGTGGATGTTAAACAATTAAAAGAACTTCATTTAGAAATTAAGTAAGAAAGTTGTAATTGATTAATGAAATATTTTTTAGAAGAAATTCTTCATCAATAGAAATAATGGTATAGAAAATGTATTGGTAATATTTACATTCATTTTGTAACGATATTGTAAAGATGAATTGTTGAAAGTCTACGTAGAATATGCTATTATTTAATTACAAATTAACAATCCTGATGTGTTCGTTGGATTAATGGCGTTTTGACCGAACACCATTTACTTCGGGAGCTTACGTTCTCTTAGGTAGTGCATGCCATATTACTTATTGGTAAGATAGTGGAAGTACGAGATGAGAGACGGGGCACCCACCTGCCGAGAGCGGGTTCAAAACTTCATCAAACTGCGACGGCACGATCGGGATTGTCGAATGTAAAGTTAAAAGCACATCTGCATAAGATGTGCTTTTTTTGATATTTACGAAAATATAAAATGAATATTTGTGAATACATTAAAAATGGTAATAGAATCATTCAGATGAAACTATATAACCTCTCAAATCAACCATGAACGAACCACCATAGGTCCCTTATCGTACATTAGTTATTTTGCAACTTGTTCTAGATTCCCGTTTTTATCCATTCTGAATTTTGGAACAGGGCGAGTATCTTCATCAAAGACAACCATTTTCCTTGCACGTTCCACGATTTGCATAAATGCTTGGTAGTCATCTTTCATTGTATTTAATTCTCGCTCTAAATCTTGTATTCTCTTTTCGCTCATTAACAACTGATTTTGCAGTTGTTCTTTTTCTTTTATTAATCTTTCCATATTCGATTGCGAATATTTAGAATGTTGGAATTCTTTCTTCAAATTTTGTAAATATCTAATAATTTGATTCAAATCCATTGCATCATCAAAAACTTTAGTTTCCGTCGTAGTATTTGTTAAGATCGGTTTCTCCCAATTCCATAATAGACTTTCGTTCGATTCGTTATCTAATTCTTCATCAGGTAAATGAAGAGAGGACAAAGAACCATTTGTTTCTTTAGCTAATTGGCGCTTTCTTTCTTTTCGCTGTTTTTTTGCAATTTGGACGGCTTGCTCATAACTTTGGCGCACTTCTGCATTCCAACGAAAGCCACATGCAGCAGATGTACGGTTAAGTTTGTCTCCTACTTCATCAAAAGCCCTTAACTGTGTACTACCTTCACGTATGTGACGTAATACAGTTTCGGCTAATAATAAATCATCTTCATGTGACCATGCATCTTGGCGAACTTTGGCCATTTGTTTCACTCCTAACTTATCAACAATATGATAGATTTCTGCACTAGATTACGAAGAAAATGATATCTAGGCATCTGTTATTAGTTAGTTTGGCCAACTTCAAACCTTTTAAACATTATCTTTTTAAATTTTGATAAATTTGTTTCAAGTTTTTTTCGTATTTACCAGTTTCTTTAGGATGATAATATTGTTTGTTTTTAATTTTATCAGGTAAATATTGTTGCTTAATCCAACCAGACTCAAATGCATGAGGATATTGATAATCTACACCATGACCTAATTGTTTTGCGCCTTGGTAATGGCTATCTTTCAAATGTGGTGGAATCTCACCTGTATCGCCTTTTCGAATATCATTAAGTGCTGCATCTAGCGCTATATATGCGCTATTAGATTTTGGCGAAAGACATAGTTCAATGATGACAACTGATAACGGTATCCTTGCTTCAGGGAAACCAACTCTTTCTGCTGTTTGAATGGCTGCTAATACATGTGGTCCTGCCTGCGGATTTGCTAGACCAATATCTTCATAGGCACAAACAAGCATTCTTCTCGCAATACTATCAAGGTCTCCTGCTTCTATTAGACGACCAAGATAATGAAGGGCTGCATCTACGTCACTTCCTCGAATAGATTTTTGAAATGCAGATAATACATCATAATGGGCATCTCCACCTTTATCATGTGAAAAGCTTTTCTTTTGCATCGATGTTTCCGCAACAGATAAGTCAATGACTATTTCCTGGTCTTTATTTTTTGGAGTGGAGAATGCAGCTAATTCTAAACCATTAAGTGCTGCTCGTAGATCTCCATTTGCACTATTAGCAAAATGTTCAAGTGCCTCATTTGTTATGAGGATTGGAAGGGTACCTAGACCATTCGTTTTGTCCTCGATTGCTCGTTCGATAGCATTTATGATGTCCTGTTGTTGTAGTCTTTGTAATTCAAAAATGTGCGTTCTACTTCTGATTGCAGGATTAATAGAGTGATATGGGTTACTAGTGGTACATCCAATTAATGTGATTAAATTCGATTCTACATGTGGCAGTAAGAAATCTTGTTTTGCTTTGTCTAATCTATGTACTTCATCTAATATTAGTACAAGTTGCCCATGTAACTTCGCTTCTTCCACTGCGATTTCCATATCTTTCTTCTTATCGATGGCAGCATTTAATAATTTATATCTTAATTTTAAACTATTTGCGATTCCAATTGCCATCGATGTTTTACCAGTACCAGGTGGACCATATAGCACCATAGAGTGGAGTATTTTTGCATCAATCATTCGTCTGATGATTTTGCCTTCACCAACTAGATGTGCTTGTCCTATAATTTCAGTTACATTTTTGGGGCGCATTCTAAATGCTAATGGTTGACGCATCGTATTACTTCCCTTCCTGTACAGTAAACCCAAGCAATTAGCTTGACTTTTATAACTGCATTTCTTAAACTATAATATTTGTAAGGTTTATTCTAATCTTTTAATTATAAAGTGAATCAAACAATCGTGCAAAAATATCGATTTGTCACCTAATTTTTCATTCGTGTTATAATGAAGAGAGATATATAAGATAGATTACCTTCATAAATGTATAATTAGTTCCTATTATAATTACATGTTTAAAGTAAAAATAGATATAAATAATAAAATGAGGTGGACGTATGAAAATCTCTACAAAAGGAAGATATGGATTAACAATCATGATTGAGCTTGCCAAAAATAATGGAAATGGTCCAATGTCATTAAAGACTATTGCGAAAGAAAACGACTTATCTGAGCATTATTTAGAACAGCTCGTAGCACCATTACGTAACGCAAGTCTTGTAAAAAGTATTCGTGGTGCATATGGTGGATATATCCTTGCAAAGGAACCAAATGAAATTACAGCAGGCGACATTATACGGATTTTAGAAGGACCTATTACTCCTGTAGAAGGAATCGAGGATGAAGAACCAGCAAAACAAGAACTATGGATTAGAATTCGTGATGCGGTAAAGGAAGTTTTGGATACAACAACATTGGAAGATTTATCGACATATGGTGAAAAAGGTATGCAAGATCCATATATGTTTTATATTTAATAGAAGGGCATGACAGTAATGAATGCTATTTATTTAGACCATGCAGCTACTACACCGATACATCCAGAAGTAATCGATGTGATGACAACAGTCATGAAAGAAACGTTTGGTAATCCATCTAGTGTCCATTTATTTGGACGTGAGGCAAGAAAGTTATTAGATGAAGCTAGAAGAACAGCTGCTCAGTCTATTGGCGCAATGGAAAAAGAAATTATATTTACTAGTGGAGGAACAGAGTCTGACAATCTTGCGTTATTTGGTGTGGCTGAAAAGTATAGAAAAAATGGTAATCATATTATTACAACGAAAATGGAACACCATGCTATACTCCATACATGTGAACAATTAGAGAAGAACGGTTATCAAGTCACCTATTTAGATACAGATGAGTCGGGTAGGATTTCTGTCCAGGATTTACAACAAGCATTAACAGACCAAACCATTTTAGTCTCGATTATGATGGTAAATAATGAAACAGGTATGATTCAACCAATTATGGAAATTGGTGAAGTATTAAAAAATCACCAAGCATTCTTCCACACAGATGCGGTTCAAGCATATGGGATACTTCCAATTGATGTGAAGGACTTAGGAGTAGATTTACTATCAGTATCTTCACATAAAATCAATGGTCCAAAGGGAGTCGGCTTTTTATATGTCAATAACCAAGTTTCATTGAAGACTCAACAATTTGGGGGAGAGCAAGAACGTAAACGTCGTGCTGGTACAGAGAATATTCCTGGAATTGTTGGATTTCAAAAAGCAATAGAGCTTTCATTAATAGCAAATGAACAGAGACGAATGAAATATGAAGCGTATAATGCTCAGTTTATAGATATTTTGGAAAAGTCGACCATTTCATTTTCAATAAATGGAGAAGAAGGCTTCCGTGTACCAACTATTGTAAATATTAGTTTTCCTGGTACAAATGTAGAGCAATTGCTTATGAATCTTGATTTACAAGGAATTGCAGCATCTAGTGGTAGTGCTTGTACTGCAGGGTCTGTAGAGCCATCACATGTATTGAGCGCAATGTATAAAGAAAATCATCCATGTACGACAAACTCGATACGATTTAGTTTTGGGTTAGCAAATACAAATGAAAATATAACGGAAGCAGCACAGAAAGTAGTTAGTATTGTAGAAAGATTAACATCTAGATAAGTTGGTGAAAAATATGAAAAATAAAGCAGACACTAGAGTCGTTGTTGGAATGAGCGGTGGCGTAGATTCCTCTGTGACGGCATTACTATTAAAAGAACAAGGATATGATGTCGTAGGTATTTTTATGAAAAATTGGGATGATACGGATGAATCAGGCTTCTGTACAGCAACAGAGGATTTTGATGATGTTGTGCGTGTCTGTAATCAAATAGGTATTCCGTATTATGCAGTTAACTTTGAAAAGCAATATTGGGACAAAGTATTTACGTATTTCCTTGATGAATACAAAGCAGGTAGAACTCCTAATCCAGATGTTATGTGTAATAAAGAAATCAAATTTAAAGCATTTCTTGAGCATGCACTTTCATTAGGAGCGGACTATGTAGCTACAGGCCACTATGCTCAAGTAAGACATAATGGGGATAAAGTGGAAATGTTAAGAGGAGTAGACGAAAATAAAGATCAAACCTATTTCTTAAATCAATTGTCAGAAGATGTATTGAAAAAAGTAATGTTCCCATTGGGTCATATCCCTAAAAAAGAAGTTAGACGTATCGCAAAAGAAAATGGATTAGCAACAGCTAACAAAAAAGATAGCACAGGTATTTGTTTTATTGGAGAGCGTAACTTTAAAGAATTCTTAAGTGAATATCTACCTGCTCAACCTGGTCAAATGATGACATTAGATGGAGAGGTAAAAGGAACGCATGATGGATTAATGTATTATACAATTGGTCAAAGACAAGGTCTTGGTATCGGTGGACCAGGAGGACCTTGGTTTGTAGTAGGTAAAGATGTAGAGAAAAATGTGTTATATGTTGGTGAAGAATATGAGAATGATGCATTGTATTCAGATGGATTAACAGCAAATGAATTAAATTGGATCAATCATACTCCAACGAAACCATTTCATTGTACTGCGAAATTCCGCTATCGCCAAAAAGATAGTGGCGTCACAGTTTATCCGAACGAAGACGGTACTGTTAAAGTAGTATTTGATAATCCAGAAAGAGCCATTACACCAGGACAAGCAATTGTATTCTATCAAGATGACGTTTGCCTTGGTGGTGGGACAATTGATGAAATAATTAAAAATAATCAAGTCTTGGATTATGTTGGATAAAAGAAGTAGCGCAACGATTCCTGTTGCGCTATTTTACTATTTAAATAAAAATTCACATGAAATAGGTTAATATGTAGTTCTCTTTGTTTTTTCACTATACATCAAGTAAAATAAAAGTATCTGGAGGTAATAGTATGAGTAATATGGACAAAGGTATACAATATATGCAAGAAGGTAAATTAGAAGAAGCAGCGCAATATTTCACAGAAGCAATCGAAAAAAATCCGAATGATCCGATCCATTATATCAATTTCGGGAATTTATTATTACATATGAAAGAAACAGAAAGAGCAGAGCGTTTTTATAAAAAGGCTATCGAGTTAGATAAAGATGTAGCAACGGCATATTATGGTTTAGGCAACCTTTATTTTGAAGAAGATAATTTTAGTGATGCGAGAAAGTATTATCAAAAAGCGATGCAATTAGGATTAGAAGAAGCAGATGTGTATTTTATGTTAGGAATGTCTTGTTTATATGATGAGAAAGAAAAAATTGCTTTACCCTATTTACAACGGGCGCAGGAATTAAAGCCAGATGATAGTGATGTTGTATTTCAGTATGGATTAGCACTTGCTCAGACAGAACAATTAGATACAGCAAAAGAAATATTTGAAAAAGTACTCACAATAAACGAAGCTCATAGTGATGCGCATTATAATCTTGGCGTCATTTGTTTATATAATAGTAATTTAGATGGTGCCATAAATCATTTTGATAAGGCGGTACAGATTCAACCTGATCATATATTAGCTACAAATGCGAAAACACAAGTAGAAAAAATCATAAACGAAGAGAGTTAAAAAGGGGTATTTTAGCAATGGAAATCGAACAAATCGTTGATCAAAAAAATTTCATAAAAGGGGAAATGATTCATACGATATTCGAAAATAAAAATGAACACTTTTCCATTGCTAAAATAAAAGTGATTGAAACAAACCAATCATTTGATGAAAAAGAAATTGTCGTAAAAGGGTATTTTAGAAGGTTAGATCCTGGTGAAATCTACGAATTTTATGGGAATATAGTAGAACATAAGCGATTTGGACGTCAATTTCAAGTAGATAGTTATCAACGCTTTTTACCACAATCAAAAGAAGGTGTCATTAGCTATTTGTCTAGTGATTTATTCCCTGGAATCGGTAAGAAAACGGCTGAAAAAATTGTTGACACATTAGGAGAATCAGCATTAACTCAAATTCTAAATGACCGTACAGTGTTAGAAAAAGTACAAGGTATTCCAAAAGATAAACAAGAGAAGATTTATTATACATTACACGAGAATCAAGGTTTTGAGCAAATTGTAGTAGAATTGTCCAAATACGGTTTCGGTTTAAAAATGGCTCAAAAAATGTACAGTGCTTTTCGTGAAGAGACGATAGAACACTTACGCACTAATCCATATTTATTTGTCTTTGAAGTAGAAGGATTTGGATTCTTAAGAGCAGATCAAATAGCAAAGCAAAATGGTATTCCAACTGATCATCCGACTAGATTACAAGCTGCTTGTATTTTTATTTTACAAAATAGTATACAAGATGGACATGTGTATGTACCGATAGATCAATTAATGCATGAGATGGATGAGTTATTGCAAGGTGAAAGAAATCACATTCAACCAGACAAAATTTCAGAACAAATTGTGGAATTAAATAAGAATAAAGAGATTATCGTAACAGATGGAAAAGTATACTTACCATCCCTTTACTATTCTGAGACAGGATTTTGCTCTCAAATTAAAAGAATTGCAAATAATGATTTGGAACGCAAATTTACAGATGCAGAACTGTTAAAAATAGTTGGAAAAATGGAAGAAGAAGAATCTATTAGTTATGGTAAAGAACAATATGAAGCAATAGAAACAGCATTAACATCTAAAATCATGATTGTGACAGGTGGACCTGGAACAGGAAAGACTACTGTAATTAAGGGAATATTAAATGCGTATAGTAAGATTCATAAACTTTCACTAAATAATGATGACTACGAGGAAAAAGACACATTCCCATTTGTATTAACTGCTCCAACTGGGCGTGCTGCAAAAAGAATGTACGAATCGACAGGAATTGAAAGTATGACAATACATCGACTGTTAGGGTGGGATGGTCATGAAACGTTTGATAAAGATGAAGAAAATCAATTAAAAGGTAAAATCATCGTCATTGATGAATTTTCAATGGTCGATATTTGGCTTGCATACCAATTATTCAGAGCAATTCCAACAGATATGCAAGTATTAATTGTTGGTGATGAAGACCAACTACCTTCTGTAGGTCCTGGACAAGTATTATCAGATATTCTCGCTAGTGGAGTGATTCCTAAAATTCAGTTGAAGGAAGTGTATCGACAAAAAGAAGGATCTAAGATTATTCAATTAGCACATGATATCAAAAATGGACAAGTTGATCAAAATCAATTAAGTAAGGCGAATGATTTTAATTTTTTCTCCTGTAATGATTACCAAGTTGTGGACATCGTCACGCAAATCGTCAAGAAAGCACATGATAAAGGTGTAGATTTAAGACAAGTCCAAGTACTCGCACCGATGTATCGCTCGAAAGCCGGAATTCATACATTGAACGAAGCTTTACAACAAGTATTGAATCCAAAAAAACAAGGTGATCGTGAAATGCGATTCGGAGATATCGCCTATCGAAAAGGGGATAAGGTCATTCAATTAGTGAATCAACCTGAAGATGGTGTATTTAATGGAGACATTGGAGAAATTGTAGCAATCTTTGAAAAGGACGAAACAAAAGAACAAGAAGAACAATTAGTCGTACAGTATGATGATAGAGAAGTGGGATATGCAAAGACAGATTTAATCAATATTATGCATGCATACTGTACATCTATTCATAAGTCACAAGGTAGCGAATTTCAAATTGTTATCATGCCAGTCATACCTGGTTATTTTCGAATGTTACGAAAAAATTTATTATATACTGGTATTACAAGAGCAAAGCAATCATTAATTATTTGTGGCGACAAGGATGCGTTTATTCGTGGAGTAAATACGGAAGATACGAATAAACGATTCACATCATTAGTTGATTACCTACATGAATTGTTTTCTGTTTCTAAAAAAAGTAAAGAAGAACCAAAAACAGCAGATGAAAAGCTATTAGCAATTGAAGTGAAACAAGAAACATTCTCTCCTTATGATTTTGTTGAATAAGGAAATGGACACTGAAATCCTTTACTGAAAGCAATCTATACAATGACTATGATACAGATGATGCTTATTAAATGATGAGAATAGATAGTGATTCTCATCTTGTATAAGTGTTGTCTGTATTTGTTATGTAAAAGCATGTATAACATTATCGTATTTGGTTATACTGTCGGATAAAAAGGAAAAGTGAGGGAACTTCTAGTGCGCTGTCCGAATTGTAACAGTAAAGATATAGGTATCATTGGAGTAAATCAATATTATTGTTGGAATTGTTATATTGAGTTAACAATTGAAGATAATATCGTATATTTACATGAAGTGGAACTAGATGGTTCATTAAGTTCATTAAATGATATTTTCCCAGAAGAGGAAAGAAAGCTAGAAAGGTTTTAATTGATGGCAGATCAGACGAAGCGAATTCGCACTGTAATACAACTAGTTATTCTATGTCTATTTGTCCTTTTTATCTATTTATTAATTATTTTATTCCCATATTACAAAAGTGGAATTGTCGTTATATTTCAAATATCGATACCTTTTCTTATTTCAGGTTTGATTGCTTATCTACTACACCCTGTAATCAATTGGTTAGAAAAGAAAAAAATACCTCGAACTATTGCGATTTTGTTCATTTATTTTACTTTTTTTATCTCAGCAGGATTAGGTATTTATTTTTCATTTCCGATGTTTGTCAAACAAATAGAAGATTTTCAGGCAAATATACCAGAGTTAATGGAACAATATCGAGAATTTATTTATATGATTTATGAACAGACAGCATTTTTGCCAGAAGGATTTCATCAAGAAATGGATCAACTCTTCATAGACTTAGAAACAGGTCTTATTGAAAGATTAACAAGTTTAATGAAGAATATCGCGGTTCTATTCGATATGTTTGTAATGTTAGCTGTTATACCGATTTTAGTTTTTTATTTTTTAAAAGATTATGAGAAGTTACAAAAAAGTATACTAAGACTTGTCCCAAAAAAATATCAATCCTTTACTTGTAACTTGGCAAGTGAAATGGAAGATAGTTTAGGACAGTATATTCGGGGGCAAATCCTAGTATGCTTTCTCGTAGGATTATTAAGTTTTCTTTTATTGAAATGGTTTGGGATGAGTTATGCTTTATTACTTGGAATCATCAGTGGATTAACTAATTTCATTCCATACTTTGGGCCAATTATTGGTGCAGTGCCAGCAATCTTCATTGCATTCACTATATCAGAAAGAATGGTTTGGTTTGTACTTGGTGCTGTGTTGCTTGTACAATTGGCGGAGGGGAATTTGTTATCCCCATATATTGTAGGGAAGAGTATGCATATTCATCCTGTATATCTTATTCTTACTTTATTTGTCGCAGCAAAGGTTGCCGGTGTAATTGGAATGATATTAGCAATTCCAGTCCTAGCTATTGCCCGAGTAGCCGTTCCATTAATATGGAAACAGTTTAAACAAATTGACAGATGAGTTTTTTTTCACTATAATATGCTATCGTAGGATATCAAAGAAATCGTTGAAGAACACGAGTAAATGGCAATCATGTAAAGAGAGGAACTTTCACTTGGCTGGAAAAAGTTCTATATGCTCTTGTCATTGAAGCTAGTTCGAAGTGCAGCTAATCACTGTCGTTACTCTACGTTACAGAGTCTAAAGTTGATAGTAATCTAATTACTATAATTAGGGTGGTACCGCGGAATATAACTCTCGTCCCTGCATTTGCAGGAATGAGAGTTTTTTTTAATAGGTAAAAAAATACATAATTTAGGAGGGTTTTACATGAAGAATTTAACTTCACAACAAGTTCGTCAAATGTTTTTAGACTTTTTTAAAGAAAAGGGCCATAATGTGGAACCGAGTGCCTCACTTGTACCAAAAGATGATCCAACACTTTTATGGATTAATAGTGGTGTAGCAACATTGAAGAAGTATTTCGATGGTCGTGTGATTCCAGAAAATCCACGTATTACAAACGCTCAAAAATCAATACGTACAAATGATATTACAAATGTAGGTTATACAGCGCGTCATCACACTTTCTTTGAAATGCTTGGAAATTTCTCTATTGGTGATTACTTTAAAGAAGAAGCTATCCAATTTGCATGGGAATTCCTAACAAGTGACAAATGGATTGGATTTGATCCAGAAAAGTTATCTGTAACTGTTCACCCAGAAGATGAAGAAGCGTATGTTTTATGGCGTGATAAAGTAGGATTACCTGAAGAGAGAATTATTCGAATTGAAGAGAATTTCTGGGATATTGGGGAAGGACCAAGTGGACCAAATACAGAAATTTTCTATGATCGTGGAGAAGGATATGGTAGCAATCCGAATGATCCAGAGTTATATCCTGGTGGTGAAAATGAACGATACTTAGAGGTTTGGAATTTAGTATTCTCCCAATTCAATCATAATCCAGATGACACATATACACCTCTTCCAAAGAAAAATATTGATACGGGAATGGGATTAGAAAGACTAGTTAGTATCATTCAAAATACAAAAACAAATTTTGAAACAGACTTATTTTTACCTATTATTAAGGCGACAGAAGAGATAGCTACTACCACTTATGGAGCAAAAGAAGAAACAGATGTTGCATTCAAAGTGATTGCAGATCATATTCGTACAGTAACATTTGCTGTAGCAGATGGTGCGCTTCCATCTAATGAAGGACGTGGATATGTACTGCGTCGATTACTGCGCCGAGCTGTCCGTTATGCTAAGCAAATTGGAATTGATGACCCATTTATGTATAAACTAGTAGGTACTGTTGCACGTATTATGGATGCTTTCTATCCAGAAGTAAAAGAAAAACAAGCATTTATAGAAAATGTGATGAAAACAGAAGAAGAGAGATTCCATGAAACTTTACAAGAAGGTTTACACATTTTAAATCAAATTGTCGAACAAGAAAAAGCACAAAATAAATCTGTATTCCCAGGTGAAGAAGTATTCCGCTTATATGATACTTATGGATTCCCAAAAGAATTAACAGAAGAGTATGTGGCTGAGGCTGGTTTTACTATTGATGAAGCCGGATTTGATGCAGAAATGAAAAAACAACGTGAGCGAGCTCGAAATGCGAGACAAAAAGTGGATTCTATGCAAATACAAGATGGTGTATTAGGAGAAATAACTGTAGCAAGCACATTTGTTGGTTATAATCAATTACAAGTAACTACGACTGTAGAAGCAATTGTAATAGAAAAAGCATTACAAGATACGATTAAGCATGGTGAAGAAGGGTATGTTATTTTAAGTGAAACACCTTTTTATGCGGAAAGTGGCGGTCAAATAGCTGATAAAGGTTTGTTGAAATCAAAAAATGGACATGCTGAAGTAATAAATGTGCAAAAAGCACCAAATGGGCAAAACTTACACAAAGTCATCGTTGTTGAAGGGTATTTAAATCAAAACGATGAGGTAGAAGCAATTGTAGAGCAATCTTCACGTCAAGCGATAGTAAAGAACCATACAGCGACACACTTACTACACCAAGCATTAAAAGACGTACTTGGAACACATGTGAATCAAGCAGGATCATTAGTAGCACCAGATAGACTTCGATTTGATTTCTCTCATTTTAGTGCAGTGACAGAACAAGAAATTTCACTTATTGAGCAAAAGGTAAATGAAAAAATATGGGATTCGTTACATGTAGATATTAGTAGTAAATCATTAGACGAAGCCAAACAAATGGGCGCGATGGCACTATTTGGTGAAAAGTACGGGGAGACAGTAAGAGTTGTAAAGATTGGGGACTATAGCTTAGAGTTATGTGGCGGTTGTCATGTGAATAATTCTGCTGAAATAGGCTTGTTTAAAATCGTTTCAGAATCAGGAATTGGTGCTGGTACACGCCGTATTGAGGCAGTAACCGCTAAAAGTGCATATCAGTATGTGAATGAGAAACACGACCAATTAAAACAGGCTGCACATCTATTAAAAACGAAAGAAGATCAAGTTAATGATCGAATCCAACACATTTTTAAAGAAATGAAAGAACAACAAAAAGAAATGGAAGGATTACGACATAAGCTATCCCAATTAGAAGCATCATCGATATTGGATGATGTGAAAGAAATAAATGGTGTGAAAGTATTGGCTAAACAAGTTGATGTGAGTGATATGAATCAGTTGCGCCAATTAGTAGATGAAATGAAACAGAAATTAGGTACAGCAATTATTTTGTTAGCAGCTGTAAAAAATGGGAAAGTGCAATTAGCAGCAGGTGTCACGAAAGATTTAATCCCAACATACCATGCGGGTAATTTAGTAAAAGCAACTGCTCAAATTTGTGGCGGCGGCGGTGGTGGTCGTCCAGATATGGCTCAAGCAGGAGGGAAGGAACCGAATAAAGTAGAAGAAGCATTACAATACGTAGAAAAATATGCAGAGAACCAAAGTTAACTTTGGTAATTCACGTGAAGAAACGGTATAATAGATGGACAAAGTATTGTACTGTTTAACTAACAGTGTCAAAGTTTGTAATTTATGGGGGTGCTTCCATGGATGGAATGGATAAAACAATGAAATTTAATTTTGCTGACGAACCGATCGAAAAGGATGTAAGTGAGGTTATGTTGCTTGTACACGATGCACTCGAAGAAAAAGGGTATCATCCAATAAATCAAATTGTCGGTTATTTACTATCAGGAGACCCAGCATATATTCCACGACATAAGGATGCACGAAACTTAATGAGGAGAATAGAGCGTGATGAAATAATTGAAGAATTAGTTCAATATTACATCCGTATGAATAAACATAATGAATAAAGTATTAGGACTAGACGTTGGTTCGAAAACGATTGGTGTTGCTATTAGTGATGGTCTTGGTTGGACAGCACAAGGTCTTACAACAATCCATTGGACAGAACCTAATTATGAGACAACCATCGACGAATTAAAAAAGACAATAGAACAAGAAGATATCCAGAAAGTTGTAATTGGTTTACCTAAGAATATGAATGGTACTGAAGGGCCGAGGGTAGATGCATCTCGCGCTTTTGGAGAATTTTTGAAAGACCAATTCCCAGTTGAAATCATTTATTGGGATGAGCGCTTAACAACGATGGCAGCGGAAAGGGTATTATTAGAAGCTGATGTGAGTCGTAAAAAGCGCAAGAAGGTAATCGATAAAATGGCAGCGAGTATGATTTTGCAAGGGTATTTAGATAGTATAAATTAAAAGGAGGCCGTCATAATGGCACTAGAAGAAAAAGAACGAATTATTATTCCAGACGAAAATGGAGAAGAACATTTATTTGAAGTATTGTTTACATTCGATGTAGACGAATCAGGCCATTCGTATGTGGCAGTCGTTCCAGCTGAGCAAAAAGATGACGAAGAAGTTGAAGTATTTGCATTTCGTTATGAAGAAAAAGATAAAGAAGACGATCTAGCACTTTTCCCAATTGAATCAGATGAAGAATGGGAAATGGTAGAAGAAGTATTAAACACAATTGCTGATAATGATTTAGTAGATTAATTAATAAGATAGAGAAGCAAGTGGAATATCCGCTTGCTTCTTTTTCAATAACCTAAGAAAAGTTAAGAAATAGCAGATATCGGCAAGTATTTCTGCAAATTCTTACATTTTGTTTAGATTTGTTTCGATATTGATTAATTTGTAGTATAATTAATCGGGTGAAAGGGGGATGCCTGATGACTGAAGGTACCAACGATTCAAAAAAAAATAAAAAGAAAATTACATATCGTGATATTGTAAAAGAGCGTGGACGTGAAGCAAGTATTGCTAGAAGAATTTTTATCATTATTTTTATCATTCTTATAGCTACGATTGCCATTGGTGGTTATAGTGGATATAACTATGTGAAAGAAGGCTTATCACCTGTTGATATAGACAGCACGAAGGAAGTAGAAGTTAATATACCTCTTGGTTCAAGTACTTCAGATATAGCAACAATTTTAGAGGATGAAGGACTAATTCATAATAAACTGATTTATCGCTTTTATGTGAAATTTAACAATGTAGCAGATTTTCAAGCGGGAGATTATACATTGTCCCCATCCATGACTCTTGCAGAAATTACATCAGAACTTCAAACAGGTGCAGTATTTGATGAACCAGTTTTACGTGTGACTATCCCAGAAGGGCGTAATATTGAAGAAATAGTAGCTGTTTATGCAGAAAAAGCTGGTGTGAATGAGCAAGAATTTCTCGATAAAATGAATGATGATACATATATTCAGACATTGATTGATACGTATCCATCATTACTTACGAATGAAATACTACATGAGGATATTCGTTACCCATTAGAAGGTTATTTGTTTCCTGCAACATATGAATTCTATGTCAAAGAACCAGATATAGAAACAATTGTGACTAAGATGTTGGATAAAACGAATGATGTTGTAGCAACATATAAAGAAAAAATAGATGAAAATGAAATGACTGTGCATGAAATTTTAACTTTTGCTTCATTAGTGGAAGAAGAAGCGCCCTCAAGTGATGACCGGGCACTTATTGCAGGTGTTTTTTATAACAGATTAGCTGACGGCATGCCTTTACAGACTGATCCAACAGTAATATATGCACATGGGGAACATATTTCAAGATTAACATATGCTGATTATGAAATTGAATCACCATATAATACGTATCATGTAAATGGATTACCAATTGGACCAATATCCAATTTTGGTGAGAGTGCTCTTGAATCCGTATTACAGCCTGATGATTCAAATTACTTTTATTTCTTAGCAGATCGTGAAGGGAATGTATATTACTCCACAACTTACGAAGAGCACCAAGCGAAGGAAGCAGAATATATCCATTCCCAACCACAAGAATAAAAAGCGATTTATTTATATTATAAAACATAAAGTATTTTTGAGCAGGGGAGTAATTTACCCTGCTTTTACCATGAAAGAAGGACAAGATATGATTGAAGAAAATGTAATCCACTATATCAATAAATTAAACAACCCTAATGAGGAATGGATTCATGATATCGAACAAGAAGCAAAGGAGCATAATGTCCCTATAATGGATAAAGTAGGGATTGCCTTTTTAACACAATTAATTCGTATGCAGAAACCTAGTAAAGTATTAGAGATTGGAACTGCAATAGGTTATTCAGCACTAAGAATGGCATCCGTACATGATGCTATGAAAATTGTAACGATAGAGCGAGACAAAAACATGTTTCAGAGGGCAAAAAACAATATCGAAAAGCAAGAAAAAGAAAATCAGATTATACAACTATTTGGTGATGCGTTAGAAGTAGTAGCAGATGTAAAAGCATATGGTCCTTTTGATCTTATTTTCATTGATGCAGCGAAAGGGCAATATGAGAAATTCTTTATGCTCTATGAACAAATGCTATCAAAAAATGGCATTATTATAACAGATAATGTTTTATTTCGTGGCTATGTAGCAACTGAATCTGCCGAGACGAAACGATTAAAAAAAATTGCAGAAAAAATTGATAGATACAACCAGTGGTTAGTAAATCATCCTGATTATACCACAACCATTTTTCCGATTGGTGATGGTGTTGCAATAACTGTTCCAAAAGAAATAAAGGAGTATTGAACGTATGACAAAGAAAAAACCAATCATTATAGGAGTAGCAGGAGGATCTGGATCTGGGAAGACTTCTGTTACACGATCTATTCAGAATCAATTTCATGATCAATCTGTGCTTATAATTGAACAAGACTTTTACTATAAGGACCAATCTCATCTCCCGATGGAAGAGAGGTTACAGACAAACTATGATCATCCCTTAGCATTTGATAATGACTTGTTAATTGAACATATTGAACAATTACTACAATTAAAACCAGTGGATAAACCGGTGTATGACTATGCACTTCATACAAGATCATCTGAGGTTATTCGAATCGAGCCAAAAGATGTCATCATAATTGAAGGAATTTTGATACTTGATGATGCAAGACTGACTGAATTAATGGATATTAAAGTATTTGTCGATACTGACGCAGATTTAAGAATTATTAGAAGGTTGCTTCGCGATATACAAGAAAGAGGTCGCTCTATTGATTCCGTAATTAACCAATATATTCAGACAGTTAGACCCGCACATCTGCAATTTATCGAACCATCAAAGCGTTATGCAGATATCATCATACCTGAAGGTGGACAAAATACTGTTGCAATTGACCTTCTAGCAACGAAGATTGAAAAAGTTTTACAGGATGAAAACATTTCATCACAATCTAAATAGAAAACTATTGAAAAAAAATAAGAAATCTGCCATAGTAATGGTTAGTATATATTATATGGATGTAGCAATAATTTTTGGCAATTATTCATAGAATATCCTTATAATAAGGAAGACTTATTATTCATTCATAAAATGAACACGTATAGGTATAATGTGATAAGAGGAGTGTAGGACAATGCCAGAAGAAAAAAGTTATTATATGACAGAAGAAGGAAAAGAAAAGTTAGAACAAGAACTACAATATTTAAAAACAGAGAGAAGACAAGAAGTTGTTGAGCGTATCAAAATAGCTCGAGGCTTTGGAGATTTATCAGAGAACTCAGAATATGATGCAGCAAAAGATGAACAAGCATTTGTAGAATCTCGAATTGCTACAATTGAGAATATGATTCGTAATGCCGTAATCATTGAAAATGATACAGAAAATCCAGATGTCGTATCTTTAGGTAAAACTGTTACATTCAAAGAACTACCAGATGGAGAAGATGAAGAATATCAAATAGTTGGTAGTGCAGAAGCAGACCCATTTGAAGGAAAAATATCAAATGATTCTCCAATTGCGAAAAGTTTATTAGGTAAAGAAATCGGAGACGAAGTAACAGTCCCAACACCAGCAGGAGAAATGCAAGTAAAAATCATTAACGTACAGTAATATCAAAAGCAAAAACGTCCGTTCAGAAACGTAGCAACTGGAATAAATCAACAGAAATAAAGGAATCACGATGAGCTTGCGAATCGATGATGACTTATTGATAGTTGATTTGTGAAGTTGTCTAGTTTCTGGACGTTTTTGCTAGCCGAATCAAAAGCAAAAACGCCCGTTCAGAAACGTAGCAACTGGAATAAATCAACAGAAATAAAGGAATCACGATGAGCTTGCGAATCGATGATGACTTATACTCACCAGTACAAGTGCGACTAAACCTCATGTTTTCACATGAGGTAAGTCTACTATGTTGATGGTTGATTTGCGAAGTTGCCAAGTTTCCGGGTACTTTATTTAAACTAATAAAAAGTGGTGCCTCTAGCTTCTTGCTATAGCACCACTTTTTATATTATTCAACTTGTTTGATGAATGAATATATGATTTACGCAGATGTATGAATAGAAGATACTAAATACGTAGGTTTTAATTTATTTTCAATAAACCCTTCTTTATCGATGGCGATAAGGAAGTTAAACAATAGTTGTTCGTCAATGGAGTGAAATTGTATGTCCGTTTCATATGTATGAATCCATAAGATTTCCTTTTGTTTATCATAACTAATTGATTCAAAAGAAGATAATTTCCAAAGCTCTTTATTAAATGTAATACTACGCAACAATACTCACTCTCCTATTTATAAATTTATTTCTATATTATATATTCCATATATATGGTCAAAGTCCTTTAAATATGACAAAATAAGAAAAATAATGTAACGAAAATGTAATATCGTATCATTTTTTTGTCTTTGCTTGAATCAGTTAATTTCTAGTATAATATATAATTAGGAGGGTGAGAGTGATGCCAAATCAATATGGAGGACCATCTCGAGCAGATAGGTACAACAAAAAAAGAAAAAATACGAAAGCAATTACATACTTAAGCATTATAGCTGGTATTTTAGTAATTGTACTTCTTGCTATTTTTCTTATTGGTGGAAATGATAGCAAAGACAATGATAGTGAGAATGCTTCAGATAATGTCTTAAATGAGAGCAATAACAATGAAGAAGATAGCGTAATATTCAATGATTCTGAACAAGATGATACGAATGGACAGCAAGAAGAAGCTCCTAATGAGGAGAATGAAACAGATAATGAGAATCAATCCGATGAACAAACTCAATTGGAAGTGCCTGATCAAGAAATCGAAACATATGAAGTGCCATCAGAAAGTGAAAATGTGCGAGCAGCATATGAGGGAAATTGGCAACCAATTGGGACAACACAAGAAGGACCACATACCATTCAATTTGAAGAAGAGTCTGTTGACTGGAAAGAAATGTTACAAGCAGTAGAATATGCAACAGGCGTAGCAGTAGACGATCAAATAGTAAATTGGATTGGAAGGGCAGGAGAGCAAGCAGTTAATGCTACAATAACGTCTAAATCAAATCCAAATTCTATTTATCGCGTGCAATTGCAATGGATTGAAGAAAAAGGTTGGCAACCGACTTTAGTAGAAGAATTGGTTGAATATATACCAGAAAATTAGGAGGATTTAGATGATTGGAATAATCGGTGCAATGGATGAAGAAATTGAACTTCTAAAAAATAAAATGATAGTAGAGAAAAAAGAAGTGATTGCAAATTGCGAATATTATATTGGGAAATTAGAAGATAAAGACGTTGTACTTTTAAAGTCAGGTATTGGTAAAGTGAATGCTGCATTGTCTACTTCCATACTTTTTCAACGTTTCAACCCAGATTTTATCATAAATACAGGCTCAGCAGGCGGATTTCATCAAGACTTAGAAGTGGGAGACATAGTTATTTCTACAGAAGTAGTACATCATGATGTAGATGTAACAGCATTTGATTATGCATTTGGTCAAGTACCAGGAATGCCTGCACGATATAAAGCACATCCAGTTCTAATCGATGATGCGATAGCTGCGACGAAAGCATTAAATGATATAAAAGTAATGAAAGGATTAATTTCAACAAGCGACTCCTTCATGCAAGATAAAGAGAAAGTTGCTTTTGCACGCGAGAAATTCCCGGAAATGATTGCAGCAGAGATGGAAGCAGCCGCAATAGCACAAGTTTGTCATCAATTTGATAAACCATTTGTCATTATTCGTGCATTATCAGATATAGCGGGTAAAGAATCATCTGTTTCTTTCGATGCGTTTTTAAAAACAGCAGCAGAAAATGCAGCGAACTTGATTATTAACGTAATCAAAGATACCAATTACATTAAGAATTAAGGTTGAACATAAATAAATCGAACTTTCCTAAATAATAATTAATGGAAAGTTCGATTTATTGTTAATTGGTGTGAACAATTGTTTATTATTTTTTCACTTCATTTCGATAATATTCATGAAAAACTTTCATTAATGCTCTTTTTTCAATTCTTGAGACATAACTTCGAGATATTTTTAGCTTTTTCGCAATTTCCCTCTGTGTTAATTCATCCTTATTTCCTAAACCAAACCTTGCAATCAATACTTCTTTTTCTCTTTTATCAAGTACACGTAAGTATTTTTGTATTTTTTCTAATTCCATATGCAGTTGAATTGCTTCTGTAATATCATTGTTTTCAGCTTCTAATATATCTATTAAACTTATCTCGTTACCTTCCTTATCTTGCCCAATAGGATCTTGTAAAGACACGTCTTTCTTTGTTTTTTTAATTGCACGTAAATGCATGAGAATTTCATTTTCAATACATCTGGCTGCATATGTTGCTAATTTTGTTCCCTTATCACTTGAATAGCTCTCAATCCCTTTGATTAATCCAATTGTACCAATAGAAATCAAATCTTCTACATCTTCTCCCGTATTTTCAAACTTTTTTACGATATGTGCCACAAGTCTTAAATTATGCTCAATTAATTTGTTTCGCGCATACTCATCACCTTGTTTCATTTGTTCAATACATTTTGCTTCTTCTTCTGGTGGAAGTGGCTGAGGAAAGGTATTGTTTTTGACATAGGCAACAAAAAAAAGCGCTTCTTTCATCAATGCAATTAAAGTAAGTAATATGGACATTCTCACACCTCCTAACAATAGTAGGTATTCGCCTATATATTATTAAGTATATGTCATGAATTTGTCCATTGTGTCAAAAATAAAAAGCAATAAAGGAGTTCCTTTATTGCTTATCATTCGCATATTCATCTCGTTGTTCCCCATCTTTTGTCCAAACTTCTACACCTGAAGAGTGTGCTGCACGACCAATCATATGAGCAGATACAGGTGCAGTAAGTAAGACGAAGACAATTCCTAAAATTAATTTTCCACTTACTATTTCGTGTTCTACAAACAAGAATATAAAAGCACCGATAAGAATACCAGATATACCGAGTGTAGCTGCTTTTGTAGAAGCGTGTAATCGTGTATAAATGTCAGGAAATCGAATGACACCAATTGTTGCAGAGAAAATAAAGAATGTACCAACAATTAGTAGCACAATGACTATAATATCAAAAATCCCTTCAATCATGCTTTCTGTCAATGATAACACCCTTTTCTAAGTATTTTGCTAGTGCAATGGTTCCAATGAATAATACAATCCCAATCAATAAGATTACATCATTCAATCGTGTTGTCACAAGCATAATTGCAACAAGTCCAGCCATTGCCATTAAGTTTATCCCGATAGCATCTAGAGCAACAGCACGATCAGGGTTTGTTGGTCCTTTAACCACTCGATAAGCTAACAATATAATGGAGATAGTAATCACAATCATACAGATTATCGCAACAATCTCAACAAGTTCATTTAAGTTCATCTTGTCACCTCTTTGATTGCTTTTTCAAATGTGTCTTTGATCGCACGAATGGCTTCTTCTTTATCACCAATATCCATTGCATGAATATATAACACATCATTATTATCTGATATTGCGACAGATAAGGTACCTGGTGTAAGTGAAATAAGAGATGTTAGCATGGTAATCTCCCAGTTGCTTTTTAAATCAGTGGGTAAGGCGAATATGCCAGGATTATAATCACGACCTGGTTTGTATACCCATTTCACAATTTCAATGTTAGAAAGTAATAATTCTTTTGAAAATAAGATAATAAGTTTGATTACTTTCCAGACGCGATATAAATAAAATGCATCTGGAATAAATCGACGTAATAAAAATAGTAATATCGCACCGATAATAAATCCTGTTAAAAAGGAAGGGAAGTTATAACTTTCACTTAGAAACATCCACATCAGTGCAATAATCAAATTTAAAATAATCTGAAGTGGCATTTGGCTTTACTCCTTTAATACAGTTTGGATGTAGCTTGTAGGGTCTAATAAATAGTTACCAATTGATTCTATGGATGGATAGAACCATTCTGCTCCGACACCTAATAATACGTTGAAGAACAGAAGAAAAGCAATAGGAATGATAAACCCACGTGCTTTCTTATGATCAGGTACAATAGAGTCATCTTTTTCACCCCAGAAGCCACGAATAAATATTTTCATGACAGATAGTAGGATAAGTAAACTCGCACCTAATCCGATTAATGCAACAACAATTTCTCCACTTTCAAATGCGCCTTGAATTAATAACAGTTTTCCAATAAAACCACTAAATGGAGGAATACCAGCTAAGACAAATGTGGAAATAAAGAATAACCATCCAAGTAGTGGGTAATGATGAATGAACCCATGAATTTTTCGGAGGTCACTCGTTCCAGCTAAATAACTAATTGCTCCAACTAATAAAAATAATGCTGCTTTAATAAGCATATCTTGAATTAGATAGTAAACAGAACCACTAAATCCTGTCGCATTAAAAACGCCAATCCCAAGTAACATGAAACCAATTGCAGGGATTATATTATAAGCAATGATTAACTTGATATTATTTGTGGATAATGCTCCTATTGTTCCAAAGATTAAAGTGAGTGCTGCAATCCAAATAAAGAATTGAAAAACAGATTCTTCGTGTGGAAAAATCGTTGTGAATACACGAAGGATTGAGTAGATACCTACTTTTGTGAGCAATGCTCCAAATAAAGCAGAAATTACAGGATTAGGTACAATATATGGTTTAGGCAACCAATAATACAATGGGAATAAAGCTGCTTTTGTACCAAAAACAAAGAACAACAATATTGCGATACCAGTTAAAATACCTGATTGTCCATCTTCTGCAACACGCTCGGCAATTTGTGCCATATTGACAGTACCGACAACAGAGTAAAGAAATGCAACAGTTGTAACAAACAACATAGATGAAAATAAATTAATCAATACGTACTTAATCGATTCTCTTAATTGTACGCGTTCTCCGCCTAAAATAATCAATCCATAGGAAGCCATTAATAATACTTCAAAAAAGACAAATAAGTTAAACAAATCTCCTGTCATAAATGCACCTGATACACCAGTAATTAATAACAAGAAAAATGTATAGAAATAAAATTCTTCTTTGTCCTCATCTAATGATTTAGGTGCATATAAACTACAAGCAAATGCAACAATATTTGTTGTTAACACAAGAGAAAGAGATAACAAGTCTCCAACGAGAACAATACCGAATGGTGCCACCCAATCTCCTGCCTCAAGTACCACTGTACCATTTTGATTTACATAAAATAAAACAAATGTAACAACACATAGATTAATTGCAATCACTACTTGTGTAAAAATTCTTACAATAGGCAATTTTCTATGCAAGAATATTGCTATGACAGCTGCAAGTAGTGGAATAACAATTGGCAATACTACTAAATTACTAATCATTTTCACTACCCCTTAATTTATCCATATTATCTGTTCCGTTTTCTTTTGAAGCTCGATACGCTAATACTAATAAAAAGCTAGTCACACCAAAACTGATGACAATAGATGTCAAAATTAGCGCTTGTGGTAATGGATCCGTATAATTAGTAATTGTATCATCAAGTATTGGGGGTGCTCCTCGTTTTAATTTTCCCATTGTTAATATAAACAAGTGTGCACCATGTGAAATTAATGCTGTTCCGATAATGATTCGGAGCATTTGTTTTTGTAATAGATTATAGACACCTGTTGTAAAGAGGACACCAGCAAGAATAGACATAATAATCTCCATTTATTTTGCCCCCTTCTTTTTAACACGTAATTTGATCATTGTATATATAGCTAATGCAGCAATACCTAATACAACTATCTCGAATAATGTATCAAGCCCACGCATATCGACAAGGATTACATTTACAATATTTTTACCGCCACCAAGTTTATACGAAGTCTCAATAAAATATTCTGAAATAGAGTCGAATAACTTTGTACTGTGTGCAGAAATTGCAACAATTGTCATTAATGCACCAAAAGCAACAGAAATAATAATATTAGTCGATTTTTCTAGTTTAGAATCTGTTCGTTCACGTAAATTTGGTAAGTGATAGAAACACAATAAAAATAGAGCAACAGTAATTGTTTCTACAACTAATTGTGTCAATGCTAAATCAGGTGCTCGGTAAATAACGAATAGTAGTGCTAATCCGTAGCCAACAACACCTAATATAAGAATTGCAGCAATCTTGTTACGTGTAAATATGGTAGCAACCGCAGCGATTGCCATGGCAACGGCGATTAATACTTCGTGAATAGTAATTTCTGCTATATCACTTGTATCAAGAGCAAAGCCACTTGTTAACCCAATAAAGCTGAATGTAACGACGATAATTGTGACCAAAATAAAAATCATGTAACGTCTTAATGAACCATTCATATACGTATTTGTAATTTTCGCAGAAGTTTTTTCTATTTGATCAAGTAGATAATCGTAGGCTTTATTAAAACTCAATTTACCTGGTACTAATCGATAAACAGCACTCCACGATTTTCGAGTATACGCTAAAATAGCTCCAAGAATAACGACAATCAATGACATGTATAACGGAGTGATAAAACCATGCCAATATTTGATATGTTTTTCAATTGGCTCACCATAAATGGATTCCGCAGCATGTGCAATGAGTGACTCATTAAACAAATTAGGGAAGATACCAATCACAATTACTCCAACCACCAAAATTATAGGTGAAATAAGCATACCTATTGGTGCTTCGTGTGGTGCCTTTTCAAGCTTATCGAGTTGTTTTTTTCCAGTAAATGTCCCAAAAACTAAATACATAGAATAGACAAATGTAAAAATACTACCGAATACAGCTAAATAAGGAATGGCTTGACGTAGTATTTCGGCGATAAATAAGGATGATTCTTGTAATTCGATTGTTGCATCAAAGAACATTTCCTTACTATAAAAACCATTTAAAAATGGTAATGGAACACCAGCCATGGAGAACGTACCGAAAAATGCCAGTGTTGCTGAGATTGGCATTAATGTAGCAAGTCCACCAAGTTTTCGAATATCTCTTGTTCCTGTTTCGTGATCAACAATACCTGCAATCATGAACAAGCTACCTTTGAATGTTGCATGATTTAAAATATGGAATACAGCTGCAAATATTGCTAACTTTGTACCAAAACCAAGCATTGCCATAATCATACCTAATTGACTAATTGTAGAAAATGCAAGTATACCCTTTAAGTCTGTTTGGCGAACAGCCATATAAGAACCCCAGATTAATGTAAGGATACCGATGCCACTTACAAATACGAAAAACCATTCGCTTTGAGAAAAAATAGGTGTGAATCTAGCAACTAAGAAAATCCCCGCTTTTACCATTGTTGCTGAGTGTAAGTATGCACTTACTGGAGTAGGAGCCTCCATCGCATCAGGTAACCAAATGTGAAATGGGAATTGTGCAGATTTAGTAAATGCACCTAATAAGACTAATCCTAAAATAAGTCCAAAATAATCATTTGATAAAATAACATCTGCATTAGCAATCATTTCTGTGATACTAGTTGTTCCAGTAATGATAGTTAATAATATGAAACCACCTAGCATACTAAGTCCACCAAAAACGGTGATTAACATGGATTTTAATGCACCATATCTAGAACGCTCTTTGTAATTCCAATATCCAATTAAGAGAAATGAAGAAATAGACGTTAATTCCCAAAATGAGTAAAGCACATAGACATTATCAGATAATACGACACCAAACATCGCGGTCATAAATAAAAGTAAGTATACGTAAAATTGGTCTAACCGTTCTGATTTGTGTAAGTAAAAAATCGAGTAAAACGCCACTAATGAACCAATTCCACTAATAAGTAAAACAAATAGTAAACTCAATCCATCTAAATGAAAATCAAGTCCAATATTAAGTGAAGGAATCCAACTGTAATTCTGTTTTACAGGTTCAAATCCTTTTCCAACAAATGAAACAAAGTAAATAAATATGGCTAATGGTGCTAATAATACAAAAAAGCCAGTATGTATTTTGTCTTTCCATTTGCTTAAGTATGGAATGAAAATCGCCAGTAATGCTGGCAAAAATACGGCAAATAACATCTAATGATGATCCTCCTTATGTATCTTTTTAAAGTTCGTAACAAAAAAATAGATGTCCTATTCTATTCTAATCTAATTTTATGCATAAATACAAGGGCGGAGCACAGTAGAGCAACTGTATAAAAGTTTTTTGACGAGTTTTATCCTATTTAAAATAATTAGTAAAAAAAAAATTAATCGTCCGCGACTAAAAGAAAAAAATATACAACTAACTTTTAAAAGTATTTAAAAAAAGAGAAGCAACAGAATAGTTGCTTCTCTATATATAACGATATATTAATTTGCTTGGCTCAAACAATCTAATAGTGCTCTTCTTTTTAATTCCTCTTCCATCAATCGAATAAAATCATAACTCAGTTCTAATTCAGTCGCTTTCCGATAAGACTCTATTAATAGCTCATCTGATAAATTTTCCAATGCTTGTCCCTCCACTTAACAGGGTAATAGTGTAAATTTACATACTTTAGTTCGAGTGATTATTGTTACTTTAGCATGAAATAGTTGAACGAACAAGTGCTGAGTTATCTACAACCAGTGTGTATAACTTGTGGATTTGTTGTGAGTAAGTGCGTGTGAAAGTTTGTTTGTAGCGTGTGTATTTTGTGCATAAAGTTATCCACAGAAAAAAGTTTGTTATAAATTGTCGAACGATTTTATTATTAGAATGCATTTTTATCAAATAATTGTCATATTGTAATAGTTTCCGACACCATACAGTTAGTAATTTATGACTACATAGACCTTTCTTCACAAATTAGTGGAACAATCCTAGAAAATTGTTTATCATAGGTAAAGACGCAAAATACTTACGGAAAATGATTAGTAGAGGTGGACAACCATTGTTTAAATATTTTTTACCGAATCAACATGTAAAGTCAGTATTTGAAATTACACCTGCAAAATTAAAAGAAATGGGTATTAAAGGTGTGATTACAGATCTAGATAATACATTAGTAGCTTGGGATGTGAAAGATGCAACTCCAGAAATCTTCACATGGTTCAAGGCTCTAAAAGAAAACGACATTAAAGTAACAATTATTTCAAATAATGAAAAGGAACGTGTACGAGTATTTTCAGAACCATTAGAAGCTTCCTATGTATACAGTGCTCGAAAACCTTTAACACATGCATTTAAACGTGTTGCAAAACAAATGGGGTTAAAGAAAAATGAAATTGTCGTGATTGGTGATCAATTAATGACAGATGTATTAGGTGGAAATAGAGCTGGATTCTCTACAATATTAGTTGTGCCTATTGTAGAAACTGATGGAAAAATAACTCGATTTAACAGAATGATGGAACGAAGAATTCTGAAATGGATGCGTAAGAAAGGCATGATAACATGGGAGGATTAGATATGGAACAGACAGTATATTGTGAGGGATGTGGCGTCCCTTTACAATCGGAAGATAAAAGTAAAGCGGGATTTTTACCAAAAAGTGCATGGAATAATGAGCAAGTGATTTGCCAACGATGTTTTAGGCTTAAACATTACAATGAAGTTCAAGATGTCGATTATTCGGATGATGATTATTTACGAATGATTCATCAAATAAGTGATACAAATAGTCTTGTAGTAAAAGTTGTCGATATTTTTGATTTTAATGGAAGTTTTATTAGTGGATTACAACGATTAACAGGAAATAATCCGATTATATTAATTGGTAATAAGGTCGATTTATTACCGAAATCAACCAATAGAAATAAACTGATTAATTGGATGAAGAAAACAGCAAGTGAGTATGGATTAAAAATTCAAGATGTGTATTTAGTATCTGCAGTGAAAGGGTACGGTTTTGATGAAGTAGAAGAAGCTATTAATACATATCGTGGTGAAAAAGATGTGTATGTAGTTGGATGTACGAATGTTGGTAAATCTACATTTATTAATCAATTAATTAACCGTACAAGTGGAATTAAGGATGCAATTACTACTTCTTATTTTCCGGGAACTACGTTAGGATTTATTCAGATTCCATTAGATGAAAAATCTGCTTTATTTGACACACCGGGAGTGGTCAATCGTCAACAAATCGTTCACTATGTCACAGATAGTGATTTGAAAATAATTACACCAAGAAAAGAAATAAAACCTAAAATATATCAATTAAATGCGCAGCAAACACTATTCTTCGGTGGATTCGCACGATTTGACTTTGAAAAAGGATTAAAACAATCTTTTGTTTGTTATTTTTCAAATGAGTTAATGATTCATCGCACGAAATTAGATCAAGCAGATGAATTTTACACAAAACATGTTGGAGAGTTATTAAATCCTCCGAACAGAGAATCATTAGAGATGTTACCACAATTAACAAAACAAACATTTAAAATTAAAAATGAGAAGACAGATATTGTATTTCCAGGACTAGGATGGATCACTATTCCAGAAGGAGGCATCACTGTTACAATACATGCACCAAAAGGGATTCAACTGTCCATAAGACCTGCTTTAATATAATGGGAAGGGGAATGGTATATGGGATATAAATTCGGTTTAATTGGCCATCCAATTAGTCATTCGCTGTCACCATGGATGCAAACAAAATTTATAGAATTAGCACAAGTAAATGGAGAATACAAGTTATATCAAGGTTCTCCAGATGAGTTGGAAAATGTAATAAAACACTTAAGAGAAATGGAGATAGATGGTTTCAATGTCACTGTTCCATACAAACAAGTCATTATCGATTATTTAGATGAACTAGACGCAGATGCGGCTAAATTAGGTGCGGTGAATACAGTAGTACTTCGAGATGGGAAATGGGTTGGATACTCCACAGATGGAGAAGGATATGTTCAATCAGTCAAAGAAAAGTACCCAAATCTTTTAAAAAGGGATATATCTGTGTTACTATTAGGTGCTGGTGGTGCAGCTAGAGGTATTTATCGATCACTTGTTCAACAAAATATAACCCATATTGACATCGCGAATCGATCACTAAATAATGCAGAATCATTACTTTCGTTGAAAGAGAGTGATACATTGACATCTGTCTTATCATTTAAAGAAGCAGAAGAGAATTTATCCACATATGATTTAATTATTCAAACAACTTCTGTTGGTATGAAACCAAATGTACAAGACCAAGTTATTCAACTAAACAATATAAAAGAAAATGCGGTCGTAAGTGATATTGTGTATCAACCAATTGAAACAAAAATTTTGAAAGAAGCTCAAAACAATGGTGCTTATGTTCACTATGGTCATTCTATGTTAATATATCAAGGACAGAAGGCTTTTGAGAAATGGACAGGAATAAATTTAGAAGTAAATCATTTAACGGATGAACTTGAACAGAAACTTAGAGGTGAATAAATTGTATTTAACAGGTAAACAAAAACGTTTTTTACGTTCCAAAGCACATCATTTGAATCCGATTTTTCAAGTTGGTAAAGATGGTGTGAATGAAAATATGATTACGCAAATAGGTGAAGCGTTAGAAAAACGTGAACTCATCAAAGTATCAATTTTACAAAATTGTTTAGAAGAAAAAACAGATGTAGCAAATAGTTTAAGTGAAGGTACAGATGCTACTGTTGTTCAAATAATAGGAAATACAATTGTCTTATACAAAGAATCGAAAGAAAATAAAGAAATCATTTTACCATAAGTAGGTGAAAGAATGCGCAAAATCGGCTTACTTGGAGGTACATTCGATCCACCACATTATGGACATTTATTAATGGCAGAACAAGTAAAAGAACAACTTCATCTTGATGAAATATGGTTCATGCCTAATCAACAACCACCGCACAAAAATAACGCAAAAACAGATGGTCAAACTCGTCTTAAAATGATTGATTTAGCCATTCAGGATAATCATGCATTTAAAACAGAAGGTATTGAACTAAAACGTTCAGGCAAATCTTATACAATTGATACAATTAGACAATTAAGGGAAATGTATCCTTCGACAACGTTCTATTTTATTATTGGTGGAGATATGGTCGAATATTTACCGAAATGGCACGCTATTGATGAGTTAATACAGCTTGTTACTTTTATTGGAGTAAATCGTAAAGGATACAAACGAGAGACAGAATATCCAGTGATTGAAGTAGATATACCGACAATAGAACTGTCATCTACAATGATTCGAGAAAAAGTAAAAAATAACCAATCTATACAGTATACTACCCCAAAAGTTGTAGTAGAATTTATACATCAAAAAAAGTTATATAAGTAAGACAACTTCATAAAATAAAGTAGCGAACAAATGTGGAGGGCATGACAGTGGATCGTCAAGAAGCATTAGAAATTGTAAAAGAAAAATTAAAACCTAAACGATATGAGCACACGATTCGAGTAATGGATACGGCTGTTAGTTTAGCTAAATATTATGGTGTAAACGAAAAGAAAATAGAATTGGCAGCAATTTTACATGATTATGCGAAATATCGTTCACCTGATGAAATGAGAAGATGGGTAATTAAAGAAAAGTTACCTCAAGATATATTAGAATATAATGACGAATTATTACATGGTCCTGTTGGTTCCAAAATGATTGAACATGAATTAGGAGTAAAGGATGGCTTGATTCAAAACGCTATCTATTATCATACAACAGGTAAGCGAAATATGACTTTATTTGAAAAAATCATATTTATTGCGGATTATATCGAACCAGGCAGACAATTTCCTGGAGTGGAAGCTGTAAGAGAAGTTGTCTATAAAGATATACATGAAGCGTGCTATATGGCTGCAACGAACACTATTTTATTTTTAATGGAAATGGAACAACCAATATATCCAGATACATTTCAGTTGTATAACGAACGATACATTAAGGGAGGAAAATAAATGGATAGTAGACAAATGGTAGATATCGTAACAAAAGCATGTGATGACAAACGTGCTGAAAATATCGTTATTTTAGATATGAAAGAAGTTTCTTTAATGGCAGATTATTTCTTAATTTGTGATGCGTCGAATGAGCGTCAAGTACAAGCAATTGCTCGTGAAGTGAAAGATGTTGCTGAAGAACAAGGCATTAGTGTGAAACGTATGGAAGGCTTTGATAAAGCAAGATGGGTGCTTGTTGATATCGGGGATGTTGTTTGTCACGTCTTCCATCGTGATGAACGTATGTATTATAATTTAGAGAAATTGTGGGGAGATGCTCCTCAATTAGAAGTGAAGTTGTAAATGGCATATTCTAAATTAGCTTATATTTATGATATATTGATGGACGATGCACCATATGATGACTGGCAAGCATTTGTTCAATCAATGGTAAACAAATATTTGCCTCATGCAAATAAAATGCTCGATTTAGGATGTGGAACAGGAGAATTAAGTAATCGTTTTACGACACTTGGTTATCAAGTGACAGGTGTCGATTATTCAGAAGATATGCTCGCATATGCCCAAGAACAATCGAATAAATTACAGCACCGTGTCCATTATATTCAACAAGATATTCGATTACTAAATGGTTTGTCAGGATTTGATGTAAGCATTTGTCTCTGTGATGTACTAAATTATATTGTTACAGAAGAGGATGTCCGTTCTGTATTTAACAATGCATACAAGTCACTAAAAGTAGACGGCCTTTTTATGTTCGATGTGCATAGTATCAAACATATGGAGGAGTCTTTAGCAAATCAGACATTTGCAGAGATCTATGACGATGTGTCCTATGTGTGGTTTTGTGAAAAAGGTGAAGAAATCGGAGAAGTAATACACGATCTCACATTTTTTATCCAAGAGGATGGTAATAAATATGAAAGATTTGATGAGATACATCATCAAAGGACATTTTCTGTTGAAATATATAAGCAATTATTAAAGGAAGCAGGATTTACCCTTCTTAGTATGCATACAGATTTTTCAATGGAACAAGACGTAACCCCGGAAAATGGAGAAAGAATATTTTTTGTTTGTCAAAAACAAGAAAGTAAGTAGTAATTAGGCTAATTTCTGTGAAGTTATTTATCAAAAAAACCAACTTTATGTAAAAGTTGGTTTTTTGTAATGTAGAGTATTATTTAGTACTTTACTGAGCTTGTAATAAATCTTGCTGATTAAATAACTCACAAACATTTTCTAAAGTCGTCTCAGCATCCAAACCTTCAACAATCACAGTTATTTCGGAATTAGCTGTTGTTAATAATGAAAATGTTACTAATGTAGGTAATTTTGTCGTTTTTATTGTCTCATGATTATGTAAGATGTAAATAGTACCTTTATATTCTTTTTGTAATAAATGAATAGATAAACATTCATTTATAGTAAGTTGTTGTTTTAATGTGATTTTTTTAGATGTAATTTGTTTCATGTGATTCCCCTCCATTATGTTGTGTTGTCATCAATCCCTATAGAAGTTTCATTATAGATAAGTTGTCGTTCACTGCTTGTGACTGATTAATTAAATCTTACTTATATCTTCACTATTTTTAGGAAAACGAAACCTTTTTTTGTGTTAAAGATTGATAACAAATATTACATTTTCGTAACGGAGGGCAACCATTTATTTTCGGTATTCTTTTTCGGTGCCACTTGTGTAAGTAATTTCTAACTCGATATTCTCTGCATTATCCGGAACTTGAAATGCTTCTAGTACGGCTGAAATGACCTCATCATCGGAGCTATTTTCATCAAAATTTAACCCATTAAATATTGTAGATAATTGCTCTAATGCATCATCACCAGTAAGATTGATATCATTAGGTTCATCTAAATATTTAGCTTCCACTTTGTCATTAACTTCTTTTTCATACTCGACATCGATTGCATCATTATTACCATCAACATCTGCATCAAAGTCAAACGAAGAAAATAGGAAGTCTTTAGTCTCATTCTCATCTTTATTCTGTACTTCTTCTTTATCCGCACAACCAACTATAAAAGCAAAGAGAACGAATAAATATAAGATTTTTTTCATAGTAATCACCTCATCTATATTTTGTACAATAGCGTCTCTATATAAACATTTTTTTATTTAATATAGTAAATCTTTGTGGACATTGCAATAGTTATGATTTGCAATTTTGAACGAGAATTATTCTATTGCTTTTGATGCTATATCTGTTAGAGTAGATGTTAATAGAGAAGATGGAGGAATATTATGTTTACGAAAATAATGCTTATAGATCAATTAAAAGAAAGTGGTATTAAACAGAATGACACATTACTTGTTCATTCATCGATGAGAGCAATTGGTGATGTAGAAGGAAGAGCGGATACTGTAATAGATGCATTGATGGAGTATTTAACAGATGGTCTTCTAATATTACCAACACATACGTGGGCACAAATGGGGGAAGATTATTTACTATTTGATCCAAAAAAAGAACGAGCATGTGTGGGAATATTACCAAATATTTTTATGAAAAGAAAAAATGTTGTTCGTTCCCTACACCCAACTCATTCCGTTGCTGCTTATGGAAATAAAGCGAACGAGTATATAGATGGGGATGAAAATTGGGATACACCATGTGCAAAAGGTGGTTGCTGGGGGAAACTATACGATATGGATGCAAAAATTTTATTTATCGGTGTTGGAATGGAAAGAAATACCTTTATTCACAGTGTGGAAGAATGGGTCAATGTACCGAATCGTTTATCAGACAAGCGAGTTCCTTTTCAAGTGAAAAAAGATCAAAATTGCATTATAGAACGTCCTGCATATAGACATTATCATCCTAATGGAAGTACATCGGACTATTATGTTAAATTACAACAACCATTTTTAGAGACTGGTGTGATTAAACGAGTGAAGTTCGGTGAGGCCTCTTGCTTTGTCGGTAAAGCAAAAGAAATGGCAAATATGACACTTCAATTTCTAGAAAATGATTTAGACGTATTTGGACATCTGGACCCAATTCCAAGTAGTTGGTATAAATAAATAGAAGTCATTATTTACATTATCTATCGTTTTACAACATGATTATAAAATAAAAGCACCCTATAAGTTAGAGTTCAACTCTAATTATTGGGTGCCATACTATTAATAGAATATCATGTAGAGCTCTTTTGTTTTGGAATATTTAAGGTTATTGCAATAATACCACAACCTAAGAGCAATAATGGGTAAAAGGAGTAAGGCAAGATACTTAATGGTGAAATGGCTGCGATTCCTGCAGCTGCTAATACTTGTCCGCCATACGGCACAAGACCTTGCCATGCTGCAGCAAAAATGTCAAGAAGACTCGCGGATTTTCTAGGATCCACACCATATTGGTCTGCGATATCTTTAGCAAGCGGTCCTGTCATCAGAATGGCAATCGTATTGTTGGCAGTACTAATATCAGCTACACTTACGAGTCCAGCAATACCAAATTCTGCACCTTTCTTAGTATGAATTCTACTCGTCACAAAATGTAATAAGTACGTAATTCCACCATTAAATTGGATTAGTCCAATCAATCCCCCAACGAAAATAGATATAATAGCAATGTCTTGCATATTTATAATCCCTTGAGATGCTGCATGTATGAAAGTCATGCCAGTATAAGAGCCATCTATTAGTCCAATAAAACCTGATAGAAATATACCACCACTTAATACAAGTAAAACGTTCATACCTAAAATGGCTAGAAATAGGACAACAATATATGGTAATACTTTGATTAGTTCATATGTGTATTGTGTATTTGTTTCAATTGAGTTACCTGATGTGATGACCCATAAAATGATAATTGTCAAAATAGCTCCAGGAGTGACGATGAAAAAATTATATTTAAATTTATCACTCATAGAAGTTTGTTGTGTTCTCGCAGCGGCAATTGTTGTGTCTGAAATCATGGATAAATTATCGCCAAACATTGCTCCACCAATAACGGTTGCCATAGCAAGTGTCAATGAAATATCTGTTTGGTCAGCAATGCCAATCCCGATTGGTGCGAGTGCAACAACTGTACCCATTGATGTTCCCATCGTGATGGATATAAAACAACCTATGATAAATAATCCAACCATTAATAAATTTGGTGGAAGCATAGATAGACCAAAATTAACTGTGGCTTCGACAGCTCCCATTCCTTTTGCAACCTCAGAGAAGGCTCCGGCCATTACAAAGATAATGACCATTATCATAATATTTTCATTTCCACAAGCTTTTGCGAATATTTCAACTTTTTTAGTGAAAGATACTTTACGATTGATAAAAAAAGCCATAGCAGATGCAATAATGATTGCTACATTAATTGGCATACTAGAAAAATCTTTCGTAATCAAACCTGTTCCTACAAAAAGCAAAACAAATAGTAATAATGGAAAAAGGGCAAATGCATTACCTTTTTGATTTACTGACATGATAACCCTCCATATTTAAGACAAAAAACCTCTTCTACTAACAAGAAGAGGTTGTATTCCTATTATTTCTTCCTATCTAATCTGGAATGAGCACAGTACTCTATTAAGTGGTTACTGAGGTCTCATCGGGCCAGTCCCTCAACCTTTTTGGATATAATGATATTCATTTTTTTCGAATGCATTTTAGTTTACCTTTAACAAGTGAGGAAAGTCAAGTAGAAATGGTGTCATTCTATTCTTATAGAAGTATGATCAAATAGATTAGAATAATACATTGTTATGAAAAGGTGATTTTGTAAATATACTTGTAGCTATACCAACAAATAGGATTGTAACAAATGAAAGGAATAGTTTGGTTGGAGAAATTAATAATCCGCCTATCAGAATAATGACGAAATCAAGGATAAAGATGACAACACCAGTGTTCATTAGAAGCATTTCTGCAATAATTTGGGCGATTAAATCTGTTCCACCAGTGCTTGTCTTAAAACGAAGCATGATACCAATACCACATCCTATGAATACACCACCTATAATGGAACTAATCAAAGGATGTATCATAGAGAGTGATTGAATAGGTTGGAATACATCAATAAAAAGAGAAGAGATAAGTAAACCATGCATACTATTATAAAAGTAAGATTTGTTATAGAACCATGCAATCATAAAAATGGGGATACTGATTACTATAATCATTAGTCCTGTTTTTAGTCCCATTATATAATGCAAGATTAGTCCAATACCAATTACACCCCCATCCAGTACTTCGTGCGGGATTAAGTAGATATTGATTCCGAGTGCCACAAATAAACTCCCAATGAATATACTTAAACATTTCTTGAAATAGTACATACTAGTCTAATCCCTTCTATTTCGCTAAACAGAAACTTTTTTAATAAGTTCGCCCTGTTTGTTTAATGTATATGAGAAAATGTAGAGATTAGAAATAACAATCTTATTTAGTCTTTTTTTGATCTTCGTCAAACATTATTTCTAATAATGCAAGTAACAATGCAAGTGACCACTCCATTTGTAATGATAGAAAAATAGATTGCATATAACTATCAACAATATAGAAAGTGAACCAATTTGCGATGGACTCAATACTTAAACGAAAAAGAAATTGAAAATGTTTTGTGCGTATAAATGGTAAGGAGAATAAATATACCATTTTAAAGAATAATTCAATGAAAATACCTACTAGAAAAATATTGATAACAAATAATGCTAATGAATAGAAAGAATCATAATGAATTCCTAACAAATTAAATAAGCCGACTAAACCAAAAAAATAAATTCCCCATAACAAACCAAATCCTATTAATATAAGTGCGGTAATAACAATTATAGTGACAATTTTTTGCTTTTTATTTGATGTAGACATTTTTAATACCTTTCTTCTCATGAAATATAATAGAGTGCCATTAGCTAAAAAACGGATGAAGAGACACTTACTTATCTTAACATGTAATGCATTAAAGTTGGATAATTATGTTATAATTAGTATTGGGAGGAATAATTTTGATAACGATTACGCTAATTAGACATGGAAGGTCACTTATAGAAAGTAAACATAAATTAACTGCAAATGAGTATACAGAATGGGTAGAATTATACGATAAAAGTGGTGTAGTAGTAGAAAATACATATCCAGAAGAAACAATTCGTACCATCATGAAGGCTAATATAATTGTTACAAGTGACTTATCACGGTCTATTTGCTCAGCTAGACAAATTTGTGAAAATAAAGAAAGGGAATCATTTTCTATTTTCAGAGAGTTAGAGCTACCGACACTCTCAGTAAAGAAGATAAAATTTACACCGAAGACTTGGACTTTACTAGCTAGAATAGCATATTTTTTAGGATATTCTCATAAATGTGAATCACATAAAGATGCACAAGTGAGAGCAGTGAATGCAGCAAAACAATTGATTGAAATGGCGAATCAGCATCAATCAATTGTTTTGCTTGGTCATGGTTTATTCAACAAATATATCGCCAGACAATTAAGAAAAGAAGGATTCAAAGGGAAAAGGTACACATCTTCTATACATTGGAGTAGTACAACATATAGGAAGGGGAATGACGATGACATCAACAATGATTAAGGAGTTAAAAACAGATGGTGAAATAGAGTCATCATTTAATATTATGAAACAATTACGCACACATCTTAACTTACAATCATATGTAAAATTAGTGGCGGCAGCAAGAAAAGAGAATCAATATCGGATTTTTGCACTATATAAGAAAGAAGAAATGTTAGCATTAGTCGGATTTATGCCAATGATTACATTGTATTACGGAGAGTATATTTGGGTGTGTGATCTTGTAACAGATGATAATAATCGTTCAAATGGATATGGAAATGTGTTACTGTCTTATGTACATCAATGGGCGAAGGAGAACCATTATCATACTGTCGCGCTATCATCAGGATTAGCACGTACAGATGCACATCGTTTTTATGAAGAGAAAATGGGATATGATAAAGTGAGTTTTGTTTTTAAAAAAGATATGGAATAATAATAAATATATATTATATAGACTGGATGCTAAAAAACACTCTCATTATTGACTAAAATGTAAGAGGGTGTTAAGATTAACTGACGACCGTTCGGAAGGGTGATACGATGACAGCAAACGAAATCAAACAAATAGCATTAGTGCATTTTGCAAAGAATGGCTATGAAGGAGCTTCACTTTCGCAAATAGCAAAAGATGTTGGGATAAAAAAACAATCCATTTATACTCATTTTAATGGAAAAGATGACTTGTATCTTCATTTGTGTAAAGAAACGTATGAGAGAGAAGTTATTTTTGTGTCTGAATTTATTAACAAATATAAGAAGGAATCTATTTCAACTTTTTTATATACTTTTTTAGTAGATTGTACAAAAAGGTATGAAGAAGATATCCATGCAAAATTTTGGATTCGTAATGCCATCTATCCTCCTAAACATTTGAATGAGGAAATCATGGAATATGTATACAATTATTTAGATCGTATAGAAGCATTGTTTTTGCCTATTCTGGATCTAGCGCAAAAAAATGGAGATATAAATAAAGAAATAAAAATAGAGCAAGCAGTAACAGCATTTTTAGGTGTAGTAGATGGTGTACTGATTGAATTATTGTATGGTGGACATGAAAGAATGGAAAGAAGGTTATCTGCTTCATGGACAATATATTGGCATGGACTATGGAATGTGAGAGAGGATAGGAGTAAATGAATCGTAATTGGATATATGTCATTCTTGCTGGAATTGTAGAAATATTATGGGCAATGGGTTTAAAATATTCAACAAATTGGATATCATGGTTCGGAACCATTGCTTTAATTGCATTTTCTTTTTACCTATTAATTGAAGCAACAAAGAAATTACCAGTTGCTACTGTTTATGCGATCTTTACTGGGATTGGTACAGCAGGTACTGCAGTGGTAGAAATAATTATATTTAATGAACCTTTTCATTTGGTGAAAATCGGTTTTATTTTATTGTTGCTTGTCGGGGTAATTGGGTTAAAGCTTGTTACAAATGAACGGGTTGATAAGGAAGGTGCAAATTAAATGGCATGGATTGTATTAATATTTGCCGGTGTATTTGAAGTTCTTGGTGTGATTGGTATGAATAAAATTGTAAATGAAAAGAGTGTTACCTCATTTGTAATCCTTGGAATTGGTTTTAGCTTCAGTTTCGGATTACTGAGTGTAGCAATGCAATCATTGCCACTGGGGATTGCTTATGCTGTCTGGACAGGTATTGGAACAGTAGGTAGTGTACTTGTTGGGATGATATTTTATGGGGAACCTAAAGATTGGAAAAGACTGCTCTTCATTGGAATGATTATCTCAGCTGTAATTGGTTTAAAATTAACATCATAAATCAGTAACTTGTTGGAATCCATTCACTACTGTATGATAATTAGTATTAGAAGTCTGAACATATACTATTATTCAGGAGGTTAAGGAATGACTTTCGAAAATACAGAAAAGCTAATCAGAACTTTACGAGAAAGATATGAAAAAGAAGTATTTCACAAAGCAGAATGGGACTTTGGTTTAATTGAAGAAAGGTTACGTTCAGATAAGAATAAGCTGGAGTCATTAAGAGAAATGGAACGTACTGGTGGAGAACCAGCAATCGTTGATTACGATGAAAAAGAAGACAAATTTATCCTATTTGACTGTTGTAAAGAAAGCCCAGTTGGTAGACGAAGTGTTTGTTATGATCAAGAAGCATTACAATCAAGAAAAAAACATAAGCCTGAAACAAGCGCTATCGATATGGCGAAGAAAATGGGAATTGAGATACTGACAGAAGAGCAATATGTATATTTACAACAATTGGGCGAATTTGATTTAAAAACTTCAAGTTGGGTTAAAACACCTTCAAGTATTCGAGAAAAAGGTGGCGCACTATTTTGTGACAGAAGGTATGGCCAAGTATTTCTATATCATAATGGTGCAGATTCTTATTATAAAGCGCGTGGTTTTAGAGGGTCTTTAAAAATTTAAAATATTGTAATATTTGTCGGATACGAATGTCCCCTTTACATTCTTGCTAATGACAAGTATGATTTATTTGGGGGTGTTAATGATGAAACAAATAAAAATAAAACTATTATTATTACTTTTAATTGTTATATTGTTCGGTTGCAGTAGTAATGACCAAGTGGATTTATTCGAATGGGATGGTTCCTTTGTTGGAGACAATAGTGCTGTAATCAACTTAGCAAATCAATTAATGCATCATGATAAAATGGAATCTGTTGCATTACAGACAACGAAAGAACCGTATGGTATTCAATTAGTATACTCTAATATAGAAGCGAACCAATTAGAAGATGAGTACAGAAAAACAGTATTATACAATGCAACATATATATTTACTTTAATTGATAATGCAGAACTTCTTACATTTCAATTTGATGAAAAAACATATACATTAGAAAAAACAGAGTTGGAAAAATGGTATGGTCAAGATTTAGATTCATTTGAAGAAGAAGAGGCTTTACACCAGTTACTCGAGTCTACTTTAGCAAATGAAGAGAAAATAATTGATTTTTTTGAAAATAGCTTACATGAATAAAAATGAACCCTTCTATAAAGACTATACACGTATGTGAATAGTAACTTAGGAGGGTATTTAATGACAAAAGATTCGTTCGCGCCGAAAGAAAAGCTACATGGTAAAGGGAAAAAACCTGATGAGCAAAGAAGAGGCAAGGGGAAATCTTCTAAACGAAATGTGAATAATTAAATGGAAACCACCGATTAAAGATTCGGTGGTTTTTTGTAGTATAAAAAGAATGAAATACCAATTAAGTAAGTTAAAGCGTACTCAATCTTCATTTTCTTTGTGTATTTTATCCAAATACATTGAATTGATTGCTTTTCTTTGTGCAAAATGATATTCTTTAAATATTTTGAAAATAGTATACAGAAAGAGTAGGTTTTTAACAAATGTCTGAACGTCAATCACCCAATATTATTACAATAGGATTTATGCTGTTTGCTTTATTTTTTGGAGCAGGTAATCTAATTTTCCCACCGCAACTCGGACAAGCAGCAGGTGACAATTTATTTTTAGCAAATTTAGGATTTGTTTTTACAGGAGTTGGATTACCAGTACTAGCTGTTTTAGCTTTGGCATTATCAGGAAAAACTAATTTACAATCATTGGCAAGTCAGGTCCATCCTAAATTTGGCCTTGTATTCACAGTAGCACTTTATTTAACAATTGGACCATTCTTTGCTTTACCAAGAACAAATACAGTGGCTTATGAAATAGGAATTGCTCCATTTTTAGCAGGGGAAACAAATAACTTTGCTTTACTGCTATTTACTATCATATTCTTTGGAATCTCCTTGTATTTTTCTTTACAATCACAAAAGTTAATTGATATTATAGGCAAAGTATTGACGCCAATCTTATTAATAGTTATTGCATTACTAATTGTGATGGCATTTATCAATCCGATTGGTGAAATTCAAGAAGCAACAGATTTGTATCAAAATAATAGTTTTTTTAAAGGTTTTCAAGAAGGGTATTTAACAATGGATGTGTTGGCATCCTTTGTCTTCGGTATTCTAATTATTAATGCAATGAAAGAAAGGAGTGATGGTTCAAAGAAACAAATCATTCGAGCTACAATGAAAGCCGCAGTAATCGCTGCTGTTTTGCTCGCTTTTGTTTATTCTTCTTTAGCTTATTTAGGTGCTGTTAGTGTCGAAGGTATTGGTTATTTAGATAATGGTGGATCTATATTAGCAGCTGCTTCTGCGTATTATTTTGGTTCATTTGGTAAAGTGATATTAGGTTTTATTGTCATTGCAGCATGTCTAACAACGAGTATCGGTTTAATTACATCATGTGCATCTTATTTTGAACGAATATTGCCAAAAATATCTTATTCAATTTGGGCTATAATTTTCACAATATTCAGTGCAATTATCTCTAATTTTGGATTATCTACCATTATAGAGTTTTCTGTACCTGTATTATCCATATTGTATCCTATTGCAATTTGTTTGATGTTACTTACTTTTTTACATCCTTTATTTAAAGGAAGCAAAAAAGTCTATCAATATAGTATTTTCATTACATTATTTATATCTTTTGTAGAAGGTATCAATACATCAATAATAAAAAGTAAATGGATGGATGAATTATTTACTAGTATTTTACCTTTTTATTCTGTGGGATTAGGCTGGTTTATCCCAAGTATAATTGGTGGTGTTTTAGGGTACGTACTTACGAGAAAGAGTTAATCTTTGAATGCCATTCTTATGGATGGCATTTTTTTATTGTATAAATTTCAATCTGTTATTTTTTTCTGAAACTTATTTCGATTTAAAACGTACATATTTATGGGATTATTTATAAAATGAAGGAGGAAATACATATGAATATAAAAAGATGGATTGCATTGGTCATTGCAATTGGATTATTTTTTGTTTCAATAGGTTTTCAATTTGTAGGAAGTTTATTTACTGCAGATTTTGAGGAGGCATTTGACTTCTCGCAATTCGACCAGGAATTCACAGAAACAGTCGTAGAAGATGGATCATTAACAAAGAGAATAGCTGTTTTACACTTGGAAGGAGTAATTCAAGATACTTCCACAACTTCTTTGTTTAGTGAAGGGTTGTATAATCATGATCAATTTCTTGATATGCTTGAATATGCTGGTGAAGATCAAAGTGTAGCAGGTATTATTATAGATGTAAATACGCCTGGTGGTGGGGTTGTAGAAAGTGCAGAAATCCATGATAAGATTTTAGAAATAAAAGAAACATACAATAAACCGATTTATGTTTCAATGGGGAATACTGCTGCATCTGGAGGATATTATATTTCTGCACCAACTGACAAAATTGTAGCACATAAGGCAACATTAACAGGATCAATCGGAGTTATTATGGAGAGCATTAATTTTGCGGGCCTTGCTGAAGATTTAGGTGTGGATTTCAATACGATAAAAAGTGGAGAGTTTAAAGATATTATGTCATCCACAAGAGAAATGAGTGAAGAGGAACGGGCAATATTACAAGCAATGATAGATGATATGTACAGTGACTTTGTTCAGGTTATTGTTGATGGTAGAGATATGTCTGAAGAAAGAGTAAGAGAACTGGCGGATGGCCGTGTGTACACTGGTTCTCAAGCTTTAGAAGTTAATTTAGTAGACGCTATTGGTTCTCTAGAAGATACAATCACAATGATGAAAGAAGAACATGATTTAATAGATGCACAAGTAATTGAGTATGAACAAGGTTTTCCATTTGGTTCAGTTTTCGGAATGAAACTAGCATCAATGTTCCGTTCAAATACAGACTTAGTAGGTATAAAGGAATTGTTACAACAATCTAACGCACCACGTGCAATGTATCTGTACTCAAGATAAGGGGGGACATTTCATGGAAGAACAAATAGCTCAAGTAACAAAGTATCAATATGCAGGCTTTTGGATGAGATTCTGGGCATATATCTTGGATCTAATCATTATCTTTAGTATTAATGGTATTGTGCTAATACCATTTTCATTTATTAATGATGGTAAACCAATAGATATAGGTTTTTGGACTGTGAGTGGAATCATCAGTACTATTGTGTATTTTTTATATTTTTTGTGTATGACAAAGTTTTTTCAACAAACCCTAGGAAAAATGATATTCGGTTTAAAAGTAATTAAAGAGGACGACTCGTCATTAAAGTGGAATGATTTATTTTTTCGTGAAGTAATTGGACGCTTTATACACAATGTATTTAAAATTTTCGTGTTTTTATACTTATTTGTTGCATTTACACAACAAAAAGTTGGTATTCACGACATGATTGGTAACACACGTGTTATTCATCTAGAAAGATAGAATCAAAATGATATTTGTGTAAAAGAATTATTCAACCATTACAAAAATCCAAACGATTCGAGAGATAATTATCGAATCGTTTGGATTTTGTTTGTATTTATAAGGAAATTGAAATGTGATTTTATATATGCTTACAACGGCTATGGCTTGTCCATTTGTTTATACTCTAATCTAACTTTTTAGCCAATGATCGCTAAAAATTGTTAGAATCATAGTGTTCCTTTAGAAAATATAAGTATTGATAAAATCATTTTGAAATTTCCCATTAGGATCATATTCAGTTAATAGCTCTCTGAATTTTGGTAACATTTCATATTGACTTTGAATTTCTTCTTTATCTAAAGTAAATACTTTCCCCCAATGTGGTCTTGGACGAAAAGGTTTAAGCACAGATTCAAGGACTGGTAACATTCGCTGTACATTATCCCAATCATCTTTCCATGTGAAATGTAATCCGATAGAATCTCGCTTATAATATGGACTTAGCCATAAATTATCTTGTGCAATACTTCTGATCTCTGAAGTGTGTAACAATGATGATAATTGTTGACCAATTGTCTGAATCTCTTTGATTGCATGAGGCGCATCTTTTTTGCTAATTATATACTCTGATTGGATTTCATCTCCACTACTTGGTGTAAAATCCATACGGAAATGTGGCAATCTGTCATACCATTTTCCCTCTATACCGAGCTGGTCTGTACAATGAATAGGGTCAATACCTGTAATAGGATGCAATTTCTTTTCGGAAAGAATGGCTCCAAATAAATCCTCTACTTTAGAATCTTCTACTTTTTGCTTTAGCCACACTTGATTAATAGTATTCGTTTCCCAATTGGTAAATAGACTAACACTATATGCACTAGCATAAATAGAATCAAAATGCCGTTGAACGGAGTCTATCGGTAGATTTTCATACACATATTGTCGAATGGTGAATTCAGGAACTATCTCTAATGTTAATTTTGTTACAATTCCTAATGCACCTAAATGTACAATCATTCCATCGAATCGTGCTTCGTTCTCTCTTGTAATATGGATGATGTCACCATTTGCATTGATGAGTTCAAATGCGGTAATAATACTTGCAAGACTTTTGTTTTTATTACCAGAGCCATGTGTTGCAGTAGCAATGGCACCTGCCACAGAGATATGAGGTAATGATGCTAAATTATGTATCGCAAAACCTTTGTTCATTAATATTTTACTCAATTCGCTATATTTCATGCCTGCTTCAATTGTTACTGTTTGTTCTTCTGTATTCAGTTCAATTAATTTATTAAAATGGTGTAATGAAACAATTTCCTCTCTACACACGCTTATTGAATTAAATGAGTGCCCAGTCCCTACAACACGTAGCTTTTTTGCGTTTTTGACGATATGTTGTAATTCTTCAATTGTTCTCGGCTCGTGCCATTGCTTTGGTTTAAACTGAATATTTCCAGCCCAATTTGTATATTGTGTCAAAGTGGTTGCCTCCCAATAAATCCCAACTTTTTTTGTTTTCTTGTTCGCGCTTTCAATTCATTCTATCATTTTTAACAAAAAACGTAAAAGAAGTTGTATATGAGTGATATCCTTTAAAAATTATGTTGTTTACATTACAATATTTGTAGGAATACAAGAGAGGAGTATAAAAATGAATACATATATGAAGAAAGCAATCGATTTAGCTATGAATAATGTAACAGATGGGGGACAACCGTTTGGAGCGGTAATCGTAAGAGATGACAAGATTGTAGCGGAAGGTGTCAATGAATTGCATTTGATTCATGATATAAGTGGTCATGCAGAAATGATTGCTATTCGAAAAGCACAAAAGTTATTTCAAACAAATGATTTATCAGAGTTCACCATATATGCAAGTGGGGAGCCTTGTGCAATGTGTTTAACAGCAATGTACTTTGCAGGAATAAAAGATATTTATTTTTGTCAATCGATAGATGATGCGAAAAAAGTGGGATTAACGAAATCAAGTGAAATATATGAAGATCTAAAGTTGAATAGGGAAGAGAGATCAATTGTTATGAAACAAGTCAATCTTTCCAATGCAGAAAACCCAATGCAATATTGGCAATCTAAACAAAATAAAGAATGAAATTAATATACTATTATGTAGAAAGTATGCTTCTGTTCGCATTGTGTACTATCCCAGTCTATTTTTTATTGCGTAATATGTATATGAAAAAGAATCAGATTGAAAGAAATTTGTGGCATGAGTTGCTATTATTCATCTTTGTTGTTTATCATATTGGATTGGCTTCACAGACAATTGTTCCAAAATATATATCTGATCTGCAATTACCTTATTGGAATAATTCCCAAATTAATTTAATACCTTTTCAGACGTTAGATAATTATTTTTCATTGAGAGATGTGGCTGGGTATCGAAGTATCTCTTTCATCAATCTTCTAGGAAACATTTTTTTATTTACGCCACTGGGTTTTTTAACACCCATTCTTTGGAAGAGATTTCAATCAACTAGTTATATACTTTTACTTGGATTTCTTGTCACTCTATGTATTGAATCTATTCAGTTGTTTATTGGAAGAAGTACAGATATAGATGATATGATTCTGAATATATTAGGAGTATTGGTCGGTTTTTTTATTTATCGAATGATGAGAAGTATGATTATTTACTTAAATAAGTAAATGAAAGATGTGGTAAAAGAAGAATGTGAAATTTACTATATTCTTCTTTTACACATGTTAAAAACTACTTTGAATTATGATGTGTATGACAATTACTTGATATACATAGTTTGAAAACGAGCTCAAGTATCTCCATTTTTATTTGTTATTTTCCTATAACAGTTACATGTTTAGGTAATATTTCTACATCTAATGGCGTAACGCATCCTTCGTCACCATCTATATTAGCTGTCTTTGTATGGTCAGTATGAATAATTGCTTTTTTTGTCTTATAGTAAGTCACTTGCTCATGTTCATGTAATGCTCCATTCATTAATTTTGTAACAATGGACATCGCACCTAATTTTGTGAAAGGTTGAAATACAAAAATATGCAAATAGCCATCATCTATTTTTGCTTCTTTAATCACATTTTTCCAGCTAGCGAATGTATCTGTAACGGCAATTAAAAGTAGCATAGTATCAGATTCTATTGTTTGGTCCTCAATTTCTAGTTTTGCATGAAAAATGGCATCTTCTCCAAATTGCTTAATACCTTCTATGAAATAAGCAAAAGAGCCTAACTTAGACTTTTGCTCAGTAGTCACAGAATATGTGGCTTCTGCAATTGCTCCTACATTAACAAGATTCATAAAATATTGATTATTTATTTTCCCTATATCACACGATTTATAATCAGTAGAAGCAATGCATTCAATAGCTTCGTCAATTTGTAGTGGTATGTTTAATGCACGAGCAAAATTATTTACAGTTCCGAGTGGTATCACATGTAGTAATGGTATATGTTCCTTTTCTGCAACGCCATTAATGACTTCATTTACTGTGCCGTCACCACCCATAATGATAAGCAAATCATCTTTATTTGCACAAGCTTGCTCTGCGAACCTAATTGCGTCACCTGCTCTTTTCGTTTTTTTTACTTCATATGTGTATGCATTTTCTTTTACTATTCTCTCTACAAATGATAAATAGGTCTCACTATTTTCTTTCCCAGAGCTCGGATTTAATATAATAGTCGCTTTTTTCATAGAATTTTCTCCTTTTTTGATAAATTTATAGATAGTATTTTGATTTCCAAAATACAAGATTGAAGTAGACTGTATTGAACTGATATATGTTATATTTTCCCGTTTTTCTTGTGATTAATCCTCTTAAATATTTTTAATATGAATAACTTTCTGTTATGATATATACATAATATGTAAAATGGAAAGGCGAAATGTGAAATGAGTATTGGATTAGTATTAGAAGGTGGCGGTAGTAGAGGGGTATATACTGCAGGTGTATTGAAATCTTTAATGGTAAACAACAGATATTTCCCATATGTCATTGGGGTCTCAGCAGGTGCGTGTAATGCATCCTCTTATATATCCAAACAAGTAGATAGAAATAAACAAGCAACCATTGATTATGTTATACATCCAGAATACTTATCTATACGTAATTGGATGAAGAGAAGAGAATTATTTGGAATGGACTTTATTTTTGATAAACTACCTAACAAACTAGTTCCATTTGATTTTCAAACATTTCATCAAGCGGAAGAAGAATTAGTTGTTGGTGTTACGGATTGTATGACAGGTGAATCTATTTATTATAAAAAATCTAAACATGGGAAAGATTTGTTACAAATATTAAGAGCTTCAAGCTCCCTCCCGTTAGTTGCACCAGCTGTTCAATACGACAATCGAATTCTAATGGATGGTGGAATTAGTGATCCGATACCAATTAAACAGTCGATTAAAGACGGAAATACTAAGAATGTTGTCATTTTAACTAGAAATAGAGGATATTACAAAAAACCACAATCATTCAATTGGTATCTTCGAAAGAAATATCAACAGTATCCAGGGTTATTAGCAGCAATTGAAAAACGTCACAAAGTATATAATGAAACACTCCAGTTTCTATTTGAAGAAGAGAAGAAAGGGAATGTCTTTATTGTTTGTCCATATGAGAAATTACAAGTAGGTAGAGTGGAAAAAAATCAACGAAAATTATTAGATTTGTATAATCAAGGTTGTAAAGATATGAATAATCGATTAGACGATTTAGAACAATTCATTGCAGCAGTATAATATGAAGTGTTCTATGGAGAAGTGCTTCCTTACAAAATTTGTTATGTTTTGTAGGAAGCATTATTTAAATTTTTGTTTAGTAAGAATAGCAAGTTCCATTTTATTTAATGCTTGACAATAGCTATCGGAAACAGGTGATGGTTGGACTTTCTTTTGCTTACGATAATAAGCGAGAATATTCGTATTTTTATACCAATCCCCTCTTTTGCTTGGTGTATGGTCAATGTCTTTCCATGCATGCACAAGAACAGGACTATAAATTTTTTTAGTAAGATCAACCAAACTACATCCCTCTATAATAGGATAAAATTGGTGGTTAGAGGGTGGATTATTTACCTCATGAAATAAATCTGGCCAATAATCTTTTCTAGATCCTGTATGTGAAGTGTTTTTCGCATAAGTAAGAAATTGGCTGAAGTAGTCTTTATGAAACAATAATGAATAAAGGGATTTCCCAATAGCAATTCTTTCTTTTAATAATTGAAATTGTTGAATGGATTGTCCGAATAAATCCCTAGATGGTGTAGGGAAAAGTATAAAATTCAATTGGAACCAATCTTGTACTTTCAAATCAATACTTTCCATTATAGTTGCTTTGTAATGTGCATTTTGTATTACGCGTTCTTCAATATAGTGTTGCTCATTAATAATTAAAGCAACTGTTAATAACGAGGCATCTTTATATGTATAATAAAGTCGCCAATTGTGTTCCATAAATACGGACACTCCAAAATGTGATAATAAATGAAAATAATCTTTATTTTCTTTTTTACAATATGCATATAGCAAAAGTTGTGGATATGCATCTTGGAATATTAACCAATTACATCTCTCTAAGAAGAGGAAAAAATACTCTTGTTCTTCTTCATTAAGTAAAAAAGGTAAGTAAGTACCTTTTAGGTCTGTCATATTCCAACCCGCATTTCTTGATACCATATGTGCTAAAAAAGCCCAGTCAATTTCCTGATGATCCAAATAAAACTCTAAGTAAGCACTCGTTCTTGAAATATTATTCTTATTTGCGATGGTAGTTCTCTTCTCGATTTCCTTCACTATTTTCAATTCATTTGCTGTAAGACTTTTCAAAATAGATTTATGTGAGTTTAAATTTTGTTTTAGTTTTTTAACTAATGGATTGCTAATCATATGTGCATCTCTCCAATCTAACAACATTCTTATCCTCTACTACTATTTCTATTCATAACGCTATTTAATTAGTTACATTATTGAATACTTTGAAGAAATGTAATTGCTAATATGTACGTATACATTTATAATGTAAGTGATTACATTATAATAATAAAAGAAATGAGGAATCTAATGTGACTCCTATCACACTTACAAACCCATTATACTGGACGGATATACCTGATGTAGACGTAATAAGAGTAAATGACATGTTTTATATGATCAGTACAAGTATGCATACAATGCCAGGTTGTCCGATTATGAAGTCTGTCAACTTAAGAGATTGGGAAATTGTTTCCTATGTTTTTGACAAGCTAGAGGATAACCAGGAACATTATTTGATAGAAAAAAAGGGAATTTATGGACAAGGATCTTGGGCAGCTAGTTTGCGTTATGAGAATGATACATATTATGTATGTTTTTCAAGTAATGATATGAAAAAGTTCTATATCTACCAGACAGATGATATTGAAAAGGGTGAATGGAAACGTTCTGAAATTGATGGGATATATCATGACCCTGCATTACTATTTGATGGTGGAAGAGTTTTTGTGATTTATGGATGTGGAGACATAAAAATTGTAGAATTGACAGAAGATGTGACTCAGCTAAAAGAGTCTGGTATTAATCAGATTTTATTACAAACACCAACTGATAATATTGGCTTAAGATGTGAAGGGTGTCATGCATACTATATAAATGGTTACTATTATTTATTGTTTATTGAATGGCCAACAAATGGAAATGAACGACGTAGACAAATATGTTATCGTTCGAAGTCACTTTTGGGTAAATATGAAAGAAAAATTATTTTTGATGATGATTTTGGTTATAAGAATAAAGGTATTGCACAAGGTGCGATTTTTGATACACAAGCAGGGGATTGGTATGCAATGCTTTTTCAAGACCATGATGCAGTAGGACGAATTCCATATATTTTACCTGTACAATGGAAAGACAATTGGCCAATGATTGGTGTGGACGGTAAAACACCAGAACAGATAGAATTACAATTACCAAATGCTATAACATCTCCTATAGTAATTAGTGATGAATTTCATTATACAGATAATGCGCTCTCTTTACAGTGGCAATGGAATCATAATCCGATGAATGAATGTTGGTCATTAACAGAACGAAATGATCATTTACGATTACGTACAAGTAGAGTGGTTGAAAATGTGCTTGAAGCACCAAATACATTAACGCAACGTACAGAAGGCCCAACTTGTGAAGCAAGGATAAAGATAGATTGCACGAATATGCAAATAGGTGATGTTGCTGGATTAATCGCCTTGCAGAGTAATTTTGGAACAGTAGGAATAAAAAAAATGGATGAAAATCACTTTGAAATCCAGATGACTAAATCAAAGCAGAATCAGAATGAAGTGATTATTGATAGGAAGGAATTCGCTACACCTATCCTTTATTTGAAAATTCGTTTTCAGTATGAGGATAGTATCGATCAAGCTACATTTTATTGGTCTGATAATGAAGTTGAGTGGAACAACATCGGAGATATTTTGCAGATGAAGTATACATTAGATCATTTTATGGGATATCGAATAGGGATATTCAACTATGCAACAGAAGTAATTGGTGGTCATGTAGACATAGATTATTTTCGATATAAAAAAATTAAATAATAAATAGTATTGAAGCAAAGTAAATACTGGTAATCGCAGCATTTACTTTGCTTTATTTATAGATAAGGGTAAATAGTATTAGCTTACAGGTATATTTATCTATAAAATAGATTTATAAATTTTTACAATTGTTCTTTTCTTTTTTTATTTTATACCATACAATGAGATAGTAGGTAATCTTTGGTTTGTAATATTTCCTTTTTTTATCTAAATTAATAGGTTAAATGGTATAGCCATAATTTACCTGTTCAATCATTCTACTTCATTGAAGGTGAAAATCGTGTCATTACATAATGGTCTACATATTAACGAAAAAATTTGGTCAGAAAAAATAATCCAAATATATTGGATTATGGTATTCATGGCTTTTTTAGGACAATTTATTAGTTTTTTTATTACGCTTTATTATTTTCCTGATAGCATTATGAGATTTATCTTAGAAAAACTTATACTCCCGACATCGATTCAAGTAATTATTCTGTCCATCTTGTCCTATCTAGTAAGATACAAAAATTACTATAATACGAAGATGATAACAATTATCGGATCACTTGCAGCATTTGTGACTGTTTCTAGCCATCCAAATGTACCAGGTTTACAAGTATTGTTTCTTCTAACGATGTCTGTTATTGTGATTTATTTTGATGAAGATAAATTGCGTTTCAGTCTATTCATAAATATGTTGGCATTAACATGTGTGTATATATTTCCAGAGGTAAGAAGTGCTGTAACCGTATACGAATATGTTTCATATATGTTCGTACTATGGGCTGGTTACCGTGTTTACTTATTAGTGCTAGAGCGCGGTAATGAAGTAATGACATTTATACAAAAGGCAGATGAGAAAGAGAAAGAATTAATTGTAAAAAATGCAATCATGGATCGTTTAACTAAAGTAGATGCTCTTACAAATTTATATAATCATAAAACATTTCATCAATATTTAGACTTTTTATATGATCAAAGTATAAAACAAGGTATGCCACTACAATTAGCAATAATCGACATTGATAATTTCAAATCTATCAACGATACATTCGGTCATAGTATTGGCGATATTGTGTTAAGAAGGGTTGCGACAATTATATCAGAGCATATTACAGAAGATGATATTGCCGCTCGCTATGGTGGAGAAGAATTTGCTGTTTTATTAACAAATAAAGATCTTTCTACTGCTTATAACAGAATTGATCATTTAAGACAACAAATTGCTGAATGTTATCATGAAGAATTAAATGGTTATGTGACAGTTAGTGTTGGACTGAAAGAATTAGATAAAAGTATCACGAAAGTAGATTTCTTCCATCAAGCTGATGCAATGTTATACAACGCAAAGCGTACAGGTAAGAATAAGGTTATTTCAGAGGTTATGGAAGTTTGTTGATTTTTCTGAAAATTAGACTTGCATTCTTTTAACTAGTAAGTTATAGTAGTTTTATTGTAATTAAAATTAAATCATAAGTTTCTTATCCAGAGAGGCGGAGGGATTTGGCCCTAAGATGTCTCAGCAACCAGTCGATATGACCCGGTGCTACTTCCAAAAGACTGCATGTAGTCTTAAAGATAAGAAGATTGACTTTGTTTATATAAAGGCCTTCTTCTTAGAAGGTCTTTTTTATATGATTAAAACAGAAACAATCCTTCACTTACAAAACTGGATAAGGACAGAAAAGGGGATTAGAAATGACAACAAAAACAATTACAGCACCATTCAAAGCAGACCATGTAGGAAGTTTACTAAGACCAGACAGATTATTAGAAGCAAGAAAAAATTTTCAAGCAGGTCAGATTACATACCAACAGCTTCATGAGATTGAAAATGAAGAGATTGCCCGTATTGTGGATAAACAAATAGAAGTAGGATTAGAGCTTGTGACAGATGGAGAATTTCGTAGAAGATTTTGGCATACAGATTTTCTTGAACATTTAAATGGAGTAGAAGGATATGTACCAGAAGTTGGTTATATTTTTAATGGTGAAGAAGAAACAGAAAAATATAATATAAGAAATACGGGAAAAATCTCATTTAGTGCAGATCATCCATTTATCCAAGATTATAAAGAATTCCATGCAATTGTGGACGGGAGAGCTGTGGCGAAACAAACAATCCCTAGTCCAAACCAACTTTTTAATGAAGGCATAAGAGACGTAGCAATCTATCCAAATGTGGAAGATTATGCGAATGATATTATTAAAGCATATCAGGATGCGATACAAGCCTTTTATGATGCGGGATGTCGTTACATTCAATTCGATGATGTCTATATTGCAGGACTTTCATCTCCAGATATTCCGTTTAATGATGGTGAATTTTCTCGTGACTACTTAATTGATTTAGCATTACGTGTAGTGAATGGTGTTTTAGAGACGAAGCCAGATGATTTAACTGTTACAACACATTTATGTCGAGGGAATTATCGATCTAATTGGGCTTTCTCTGGTAGCTATGCACTAATTGCACCTACATTATTTGCGAAGGAAAAAGTAAACGGATTTTTCTTAGAGTATGATGACGATCGTTCAGGTGACTTTGGTCCATTAGACTATATACCAAATGGAGGAGCACATGTCGTATTAGGATTAGTTACATCTAAAAAAGGTGAACTTGAAGATAAAGAATTGATTAAGAAACGTGTAGAAGAAGCAACAAAATATGTCCCTTTAGAACAATTATGCCTAAGTCCTCAATGTGGCTTTGCATCAACACACCATGGAAATAAACTAACAGAAGAAGAACAATGGAATAAGCTTCGTTACATTGTAGAATTATCTAAAGAAATTTGGAATTAATTATTCATATATGCTTGTGGAAGAGAAGCTGGGACATACGTATTGTTCTAGCATAAAATCCAAACGATTCGGTAAATAGTTTTCGAATCGTTTGGATTTTTTAATTAAAGAATGCTTTTGTCTCAATTTCTTTTAACTTGCTTTAGGTAAACGCACACGCTTATTCTTTTTCCCCTTATATTGTCCTATTATTAAACCTACTATAACGATACATCCTCCGATGATTGATATTAGACTTGGTAGTTCTTTTAATAATAACCAAGCCACAATTACTGCAATAAAAGGTTCTACATAAAGAAATGTAGAAATGGTACTTGCATTCCCGTAAGATAATGCAATCGCCCATGTTACATATGCAATCGCAGCAGGAAAGATGCCTACATAAATAGTCGCTAGATGTGCATCCATTGTCGCATGACTAATTGTTGTAATTCCGTCTACAAATAAGAAAAAAGGAATTGTACCAATCCATGTAACGTATGCAGTAAATTCGATAGGTTTGTATCTTTTCAATAAAGGTTTTTGGAATACAGTAAAGAATGCTGCAGCAATTGCAGAGATGAAAATAAAAATTGTGCCTTTATTGAAGTGAAATGCGCCACTGTTTGAACCTAATGATATAATTATTAAGCCGATAAAACCAATAATAAGACCGATCCAACCATAGATAGAAATCCGTTCTTTCAAAAATAACATAGCAAAAAATGTTGTGAATATTGGTACAGAGCCAATGATCATACCAGCAGTTCCAGCAGAAACACTTACTTCACCGAATGTTACTCCAATATGGTATATAGAAATACCTATGAAACTTAGTAGTAATAAATAAAGAATATCTTTTAAATAAGGCAGTCGGAAGTTCGTAGTTGGCCATAATGCATACACGATAAAGAGCAATGATGCGATAATATATCTCATTAAAACAAGATGACCAGGCTCATATCCACCGTGTAAGCTGATACGAATAGCTGCAAATGTGGAACCCCATATTGAGACAGTTAGTGAGGCAAATAGAAATGCGCGTATAGTCATGATGTCACCCCTATCTTACAGTTAAGTAACCTTATATTATCACTCTGATAAACGTAACATCATTAACTTACAAATACAATACGATGTTATATATAAAAATTGAGATGTAAGACTATACAATCACATGAATTGGAGTATAATAATCTCATGACATCATAGGGGTGATTGGGTTGGAGAGACATTTTATCAATCAGTTGTTAGGGTTGCAAGGAAGAGAATTAAGAATGATATATACACTATTATTTTTAGATAATAGCTATTTATTAAAAGACAAGAAGGTTTCTTTACATACATATATAGAAAAGAAAGTAAGCGAATTGTCTAAAAGTGACGTAATGCTACAAATGGATATATTTCTTGAAATAACAAGGATTTTTAAGCTTAAGGGATTAGATTATCAAATAGAAGAGAACATCTATCAGCAAGCAAAACACATACTACAAAGTATTTATAATTTTGCTTGGAAAGATGATAAATCATTAAGAAGCAGAACAGATTTAACGAAACGTTGGGATGGTTATTTACAACACTATACTACTGTTTTTAAACGAATGAAACCCGAAACTGAAACCATTACAATTGAATTTATTTCATCAAATCATTTTTTACAAAAACACTTGCAGTTAAACAATGTAATACCATCTCTTTTTTCAAAAAGAATCATCCAAAAGAGATTTTTGATGGCTCTTGTAGTCCCGCTACTTCAGCAATATGAGGATAAAAGAAATACTGCCATAGATTCCTTTATTCAAGAATGGCAAAAAAGGTTTGGTGAATACAAGAGTTTAGCAGAACAGCTCCATGAAATAGAAATTGAGCGTAGTGGTGTATTACATGATTTCGAAGAGAATGAAGCAATCATTAGCGAAATTAATAAACAAATCGCACGAACAAAGAAGCAATTGGAACTAGAAAAGAAAACATTGGCCAGTTTGTTAAAATTTGCTGAATTAGAGGATTTAGACGTGAATTCATCATTCGATTTAAACAAGAAAGAATACTTATCCATAAGAACAAAAATCAGTAAACTATATCGCATGAAACAAGCGTTATCGACCAAAAATAAATTATTTCACAAAGTGGGCTCTGTTCTGACAAATATGAGTGTGGCGATTCAAATACAGGCAGAAGAGAAAAAAGCAAATTATTATCTTGAAGAGATGGTAGAAGATTTATTGAGTAGCAAGATAGTTTTTAAAGAAACTGAACAACAACGAATTACAGATTTAGAGAAGAAATTGGTGGATTTAAACAAATGGCAAGCGCAACATCGTAAATATCAAGAGATGTTGCAAAAAGAATTAGCACAATTGAGAAGTTCCGTTATTTCTATTCGAAAAGACATGAAGTTATTAGAGGATGTTCATTATGGTTTAAAAGATCTTCAATTAATAATAGAAACACCTTTATTAGAAGATACAAGTGAAGAGTAGAGACCCGATTACATGTAATCGGGTCTCAACGTTTCTAAATGGGTACTAAAGCTTTTGTATCATCCAGCTTGAGCACCCAGAAACTAGGAGACTTCACGAATCAACGATCAATAAGTCATCATCGATTCGCAAGCTCATCGTGATTCCTTTATTTCAGTTGATGCGTTCCAGTCTCTACGTTTCTAAACGGGTACTAAAGCTTTAGTATCATCCAGCTTGAGCACCCAGAAACTAGGAGACTTCACGAATCAACGATCAACATAGAAGACTTACCTCATGTGGATACATGAGGTTTAGTCGCACTTGTACTGGTGAGTATAAGTCATCATCGATTCGCAAGCTCATCGTGATTCCTTTATTTCAGTTGATGCGTTCCAGTCTCTACGTTTCTAAACGGGTGCTAAAGCTTTTGTATCATCCAAAAAATAAATCTAATATATTTGAACCGTTTGAGGCTTTTTTGTTATAGAACTCCGCGTAACCGCAATCCGCACAATAAATAACGATAAATTGATTATGTTGGATATCAAACATTTTTGACAATCCTGTTCCTGTCATTGCAACTTCTTTTTGTTTTGCATTTGTACTACCACATTTCACACAACCTTTTGTTGACATATAATCCCTCCAAAAACCTAATTTTATTAAGTATAACATAAATTTAATATGGCTTATTGGTCAAACTAATGTTGCAAGAAAAACTAATTTTCTAAAAGGAGAAATAAAATAATGGATGCAAATCGAGCACAAGAAATTTTAGAGCAATCATCAATGTGTCAGGTAACATGTAATGGAGAACAAGTATATATCGAACATGTGGATAGAGATCAAGGGCTTGCTACAATCCATCCTTTAAGTAATCCAATGAAAAAAATCTCTGTTACTGTAGATCAATTGCATGAATAAATCCAAAAAAAGTAGCACAAATTGTTGCGCTACTTTTTTTGTATATTTTTGTCGAAAAATAGATTTACAGTGCATTATAATTGTAGTAAACTATTGCTACATTATAGAACGAATGAAAGAAGGTATCATGCAATGAGGAAATTAATCGGTGTTATGTTATCAAGTGTTAGTTTATTATTAGTACTTACTATTCTCATGTATCTTTATCTATTTATCGACCAATTACAAGTAATTCCGATTATTTTATTAACACTTATTGTGCTTATATCTTTTGTATTAGGAATTGAGTATGATACCAAAAAAGAAATGATTGTTAAGCTTTTAAAAAAAGTAAATGATTTAAAAATGAAGAACACGCTTATTGAGAAACAATTAGAAGAATTTGATCAATTTTTTAATTCATTTGATCATGCGACATTATATATTTATGATTTAAAGAATGATCGAACATATTATTCTATAGGAGTAGAGTCATTATTCGGTTATACCCAAAATCAATTTAATAATAATGGTAGGTTATGGACAACACTTGTACATGAAAAGGATCAGAAAAAACTTCAAAAGTCAGATGAATTACTTTTTTCTGGGAATAAAATCGAAGTGGATTTTCGTGTGATTCACCCGATAGATGGTGAGAAATGGATAAAGAAAGTATCGAAACCAGTAACGAATAAAGATGGAAAAATGATAAAAATAAATGGTCAATTTATTGATATTACAAAACAAAAAGAATTAGAAATACAGCTTAGACATATGGCTTATTTTGATGATTTAACAGACCTACCTAATCGAAAGATGTTAGATCGACATATAAAGAAAGGGTTAGCTCGTTCAAAGAGACACAACCATAATTTTACATTGATGTTTATTGATTTAGATGATTTTAAACAAGTAAATGATAATTTAGGTCATGATGCTGGAGATATGCTATTGAAAGAAGTTACGAGTAGATTAAATACTTCTACTCGGGAAGAAGATATGATTGCGAGAATAGGCGGCGATGAGTTTATTGTTGTATTCGAAGAAACGAGTCAAGAAGAGATTGAAAATATTGCAAAACGTATTATAAATAATGTCTCTGCTTCGTTTATTATCGATGGTCATGAAGTGTTTGTTTCTGTAAGTATTGGGATAAGTATGTATCCTGAGCACGGTGAGGATAAAGAAACATTAATTCAAAATGCAGATAAAGCGATGTATCATGCGAAAAATAATGGTAAAAACAACTATTATGTTTTTACGAATGAATTGCATGAAGTAGACATTGTGGAAGATGGAATATTTGCAAAATGGTTTAATAAAATTCAAGAAACATTTAATATAAATAATTAAAGTTAAGAAGAGATCTTACTCATGTAAAGTTAGATCTCTTTTTCACTGCATATTATTCATAATATAAATGATATAATTCATTAATCTTATCTCGAAACAAATCAATAGGGACAATGCGTGCATGTCGTAAATACTCTTTTCCCTCAATAAACAAAAGCAACACAGGCGCTGTTAAAATTTCGAATTTACTAGCAATACTAGGTAATTCGTCCACTACTATTTTGGCAGTGTTTATTTTCTCATAATCCTGCAATACTTCCATTATTTGAGGATACAAGCTTTCGCAGACAGAACAATTTTCTTTAGATATATAAATAAATGAAAGTGCGTGTTGTTGAATGAAGCGATCCACCTCTGCTTCTGTTTTTAAATAGTTCATAAAATCACTACTCCTTTTTGTAATTATTACTATTTTTCTAATTAAATTGCAACAAAATAGTACTACTTATCTAAGAATAAATAACTTTTCCTTCAAATCAACTAACAAATTGACTAAGAATGCCGATAATAATAGGTAGCATGACAATATAATAGTTAGAAATTGGCAGAATTGAGGGAAAGACAATGAAGAAATTTAAAGGTTTTAATTCATTAAGAAAGAAAATCATGACTGCTTTTCTTATTTTAATTTTTTTAATATTCTTAAGTGGTCTAAGTAATTTTACTTCTATGTTAACATTAGAAAAAAGTACGGATGCAATGTCAGAAACGGAGATTCCGTTACTTATTGCTGATGAAAGATTACATGTAAATATAACAGATCGAATAGGTTTAGCCCGAGCATATGTATTATATGGTGATCCATATTATAAGGAATTATTTATGAATTTAACTGAAGAAAGTCAAAAAATACAAGAGAGCAGCTTGTCAATAGAACATTCAGATGAACTTGCAAATATTGTCGAAGATAGTATAAATTGGCGAGATGGTGTTTTAGAAAATGTATTTGAAGCATATGATCAAGGTGACGAATTAAATGCAAGAACTTACTTACAAAATGTAGCAGAACCTAAAGCAACATCTATTAGTAATAATTTAAAGGAATTAATTAAGACGAGAGAAGATGCAGTGAATTCAGGTGCAAAGAATATTGATATGATATTAGATATTTCTCGATATTTCATGTTGATAGTTGTAGTTATCGTTCTAATAATAGGAATCATTATTGCAATTAAATTAGCGAATTCCATATCAAAACCAGTCCTACAACTACGCAATCGAATGAATGAAATTAAAGCAGGCGAACTTCGTGGGGCACCATTAGTAACGAAAGCGAAAGATGAGATTGCGCATTTAATTCATGCAACAAATGATATGCAAGAAAGTCTTTGTACAATCGTTACAGAAATTAATACTGTTTCTAATACGGTACATAGTCACAGTGAAGATTTATCGCGTTCTTCTCATGAAGTGACAGAAGCAAGTACTCAAGTTGCAGCTACAATGGAAGAATTATCAACAGGTGCAGAGACTCAAGCTAACACAACAAGTGATTTAGCTAACGCAATGACTATGTTATCAGATAATATTCAGACAGCAAATAATAGTGGGAATCGTGTACGAGAGACATCTACAAATATGATGGACTGGACAACTGAAGGAAATCAATCCATGCATGATTCGATTAATCAAATGGAGCGAATTTATACTGTAGTAAATAATGCGGTAAGTCAAGTGAAGGGTTTAAATGATCAGTCGAAACAAATTACTCAATTAGTAAATGTAATAAAGGATGTATCTGAACAGACGAATTTATTAGCTTTAAATGCTGCAATTGAAGCAGCAAGAGCTGGTGAACATGGTAAAGGATTTGCAGTTGTTGCAGATGAAGTGCGTAAATTAGCTGAGCAAGTGTCGAATTCAGTAAATGATATTACTAGTATTGTTGCATCTATTCAAACAGAAACCTCTAATGTAACAAGTTCTTTAGAAACAGGATATAAAGAAGTGGAAAGAGGAATGGAACAAGTAGCCACAACTGGTGAGAAATTTGAGCAAATAAATAGTGGATTAAACCAAATGCTCACAGATGTGAAGTTAATTTCAGAGAATTTAGCAACAATCTTTGAACAGAGTGATGATATGAATAAATCTGTAGAAGAGATTGCGTCAATTTCTGAACAATCTGCTGCTGGAATAGAAGAAACGACAGCTTCAGTAGAAGAGACGAGTTCATCAATGGAAGAAGTTTCAGGTAGCTCGACAACACTGTCTAAATTGGCTCAACAGCTAAAACAGGTAGTGGGACATTTCAAAGTAAAATAAAATATAAAAAGTGACTTGTTTTGAGTAATACAAACAAGTCACTTTTTTAAATTTAAATATTTGCATTGAAATTTTGTTTAAATACCAATTTAAACAATGGAAAATCCATATTATTTCAACGATTTCTCTAAATAAAACAGTCATACTAAGATTTGAGTGTTTATCATATAAAGTTATAATTTGATTAATCATGCTTTTGTATCGCATCAGTAAGGTGTTTCTTTTCTTGATAAAATTTCTCATGTGTTTTATCAATTAAATCATAGAATAGCTGTTTTTGATTTTTTTCAAGACTTTCAATGCCAACACCTGTTATTCCTCCAGCCACTGTCACTTTTTCAATTAGTTCCTCCAATGTAAAATGTCCTTGCTGTAATAAAGTACCTAATCCAATTAACATTTTTTCTATTAATAATGTAGCATGTTGAGTTGAAATAGCTGTAGATTCTGATGCTGCTTGAATGTATTTTTGTGCAAAATAAGAAAAAAAGGCAGGACCACACGATACCATATCTGAAGAGATTCGTATGATTTCCTCTTCTATGATGACAGGCTCTGAGAAATATCGTGCACTTTTTAATAATATTTCTTTTCTTTCATTGTCAATAGATGTACCAAATGTAATGAGAGTAACTCCAGCTAAGGCTTGATTCGTTATACTAGGAATCATTCGCGCAACTTGGCAATCTACAAGTGATTCAATTTCGGGTACGGACAATGCACTTGTAATGGAAACAAGTAATTGATTAGATGTTAACTTTTTATTCATTTTTTTAAGGATTGGAATCATTTGTTTGGGCTTTACACAAAGGAAAATAATATCCGTTTTATTGATTACTTCTTCAATAGATTGTTCTACATGAATGAAGGGATAATTTTCTTTTATATGAAAAGCTTTATCTTGAGATCGATTATGAATATGAAGTTCTTCTTCTACTAGAAGGTGTGATTGAATAAAGGCATGAATTAATACTTGCCCCATGTTGCCTGTACCAATTATTCCACATTTCATTTCTTCGCCTCCTTATTTATATATTCTTTAATTAAACGTATGAATAACTATATCATTTTATGAGAAAGGAATAATTTTATGTCATGGCTAAGAAAAAATTGGTATATAATATTGTTTATTTTTTGCTTTGTTGTATGGATGATTATCAATCCTACACCAAAAAATATAGATAAAAATGCACATGATCCTTTATTGATTGAAGCATCAAATGAAAGTAATGACGAATATCTTGAGGAAGACATTGATACCGAACTACATATAGAGATGGTAGATGTGAAAGGGGAGGTGAAGTTTCCAGGTGTATATCGAATTGAGGCTGGTGAAAGAATTGAAGATGTGATTAAAAAAGCTGGTGGATTAACAGATGAAGCAGATTCTAATTCCATTAATTTAGCTGAAAAAGTATATGATGAAATGGTTATTATTGTTGCACAAGTTAATGAAGTAGGGGAGATACCGCAAATGAATGCAGGTAAAACATCTGATGGGAAGATTAGAATTAACAAAGCAACAAAAGAAGAATTAATGGAGATATCAGGTATTGGTGAAGCAAAGGCAAATGCAATTATAGAGTATAGAGAAACAAATGGAGATTTTAAACAGTTAGAGGATTTGTCTAATGTAAGTGGAATTGGTGAGAAAACTGTCGAACGAATAAGTGAACAAGTCCAAATTCCTTAATCAAACTATTGACGTTAATTTGTTCTATCGATACACTAATCTCATAACAGTTATTACATATAGAAAAGGGGAAAACGAGATGGAAAGGATTTCATGGCATCAATATTTTATGGCCCAAAGTCACTTGTTAGCATTACGAAGTACTTGTGAACGGCTTATGGTAGGTGCAACAATTGTACGTGATAAACGAATTATTGCTGGAGGATATAATGGAAGTGTGTCAGGAAGTGTACATTGCATTGATGACGGATGTTATGTAATAGATGGTCATTGTGTACGTACAGTGCATGCAGAAATGAATGCAATATTACAATGTGCTAAATTTGGTGCTTCTACAGAAGGAGCAGAAATATATGTAACACATTTTCCTTGTTTGAACTGTTGTAAAGCGATTATTCAAAGTGGAATTAAGACAGTTTATTATGCAGCAGATTATAAAAACCATCCATATGCAATCACTTTGTTTGAAGAGGCATCCATTCATGTCGAAAAAGTAGAGTTAGATCAACAGTCGATACAATTAATACCATAAGAAATACAATCTTATACTGAAAGAAATGAATGTTATGCAACAGTATTAGCCTGTTGTGTAACATGGAGGTGTTTATGTATTCCTTTCCTTATCATTGGTTAGTCATCAGTTATCTACTCGCATTCTTCCATATTTCCTACAAAAACCCTATCTTTAGTATAGTGTTACTATTCATTTTATTGGTATGCAAGCTAAAGTTGCAAGTGAAAATAACGACATGTGTTATCATTTTTTCAGTCCATTTAATTAGTTTTTTAATTATTCCTCATCCTTCTCCATTACTCCAAACAGACAATACCCCCAATGACCAGATAGAAGTATATATACAATCATCAGTAGTAGCAACAAATCATTATACTTCTTTTATTGGTACATCACCTCAGTTTAATCAAGAACCTATTCAATTTTACCATTTTGTCTCGTCAGAAGAAGAGGAGTTAGCTATATACAAAGTTGGTGCAACATGTGTACTAAAAGGAGAAATTAGTTCAGCATTACACGCAACCAATACAGGTGAGTTTACTTATGATGAATACTTGAGTAAAAAAGGGTTAGCAGGTCAATACAATATAGAAGAACTACTCCATTGTGAAGGGCAAGGGATTGTTCAATATTTATTTGATCTTAAAGGATATGTAATCAACCATATAGATCGATACGTTGATGATTTTACATTAGCATGGATAGAAGCGATGATTTTTGGAAACCGTAAATATTTGGACCAAGAAACTACGGAAGTATTTCAAGAATGGGGGTTAACTCATTTACTTGCTATTTCAGGATTACATATCGGCTTGTTATTAATGATGTTTTATTTTGTATTTTTATATATTGTAAAAATGACTGTTGAACGGGTACATTTTCTTTTATTATGCTTCTTACCAATATACCCAATTATAGCAGGGTCACAACCATCTGTATGGAGAGCGTCTATTTTAGCGATTCTTCTTATTCTTATAAGAAAATGGAAGATTAGACTACCGACAATTAGTTTGCTTAGTATTGTTTTTCTACTTCTTGTTTGTATTGATCTATATATTATATACCAACTTGGCTTTCAATTTAGTTTTTTTGTTACATATGCGATTTTGTTATCAAAGAGAATCGTCATTCATAATGAGTGGGGGATTTTTACAGGATTAAAAATCAGTTTGTTGAGTATGTTTATTATTTTGCCGATTCAATTGAATGCTTTTTACCAATTTCAACCATTATCTGTTGTAATGAATCTGTTCGTCATACCATACTTTTCATTCTTTGTCCTGCCTTTTTTATTATTAATCCTATTTGTAAGCATTTCTCCGACTATGTTACACCTATTCTCTAATGTATTTCACTTTGTTCATGAATATTTTTTAACTATATTACTTTTTTTGGATCAACATATTTCAATGATATGGACAGTAGGAAAATTACATACGTTACTTATTATTTTATTCTATAGTTGTCTACTTCTTTTCTTTATCTATTTTGAACAAAAAAAATATAAAAAAACGTTTGTCCTTGGGAATATACTTGTACTCTTTTTAATGGTACAAGGCTTTCTTCCATATATTCAAGATAAGGGAACTGTTACGATGTTAGACATTGGTCAGGGAGATGCGATTGTTATCGAGCTACCATATAGAAAAGGCGTCTATTTAATAGACTTAGCAGGAAAGATGAACTATGATTACTCAAGAGCATCTGATAAAACATACAAACAAATTATACATCCATTTCTTCAATCTAAAGGAATTACGCACATAAATGGTCTTTTTTTATCTCATGCCGACTTAGATCATATTGGGAGTGTGGAATATCTATTAGCGGATTATACTGTAGATTATATTTTTACCTCGCCATTTTTTTCTGAAACAATTACAAATCAATACAAAGAAATAAATACACAGTTTAAGCACAAGCAAATGAAGCAAAATGATCGTATTCAAATAGGCGATTGGAGCTTACATGTATTGCATCCCAAAATGGATTTGAAAGAAACCAATGCTAATTCACTTGTTATGTATACGGAATTAGGTGGATTTAAATGGTTATTTACAGGAGATATTACAGAAAAAGAAGAGAAAGCCTTAATTCAGAACTATCCAGAGTTAGATATAGATATTCTAAAAGTTGCCCATCATGGTAGTAAGACATCTACATCGACAGAATTTCTTCAAAAGATAACTCCGACAATTAGTTTAATCTCAGTAGGTAGAGATAACAGGTATCAACATCCAAATACGGATGTGATCGAAAAGTTGTGTCAATCAAGTACAGTGTTTAGAACAGATCAACATGGTGCCATTTATTTTAATTTTACTGATCAGGATGGAACATTTTTAACCCATTTACCATACGATAATGTAAATAACTCATGCTATATACCCTAGGTAAACACCTAACTTAAATCTTAATGAAGTGTTATAAGTTACAACATGAAAAAAAGGTATTCCCTAATATAGATAGAGAATACCTTTACAAAAAACATAAGAAAAAATTAAGAGCCGATTGCATCAAAGATAACTGCAATAAAGAAAATAATCATAAAAAATGCAAATGAAAAAATAAAGCCAGCTGCAGCGTCAAAGATATCATGACGTTTCGATTGAACTTCCTTTTCGAATTCATTCATTGCTATGTACCTCCCTATGTTAAAATAGTTCCTTTTTTCTACAGGATTCCCTCACTTAGCAAGAGTTAACACCTATATATTTAACAGATTCGGTCAATCTATATATAAGCAAAAAAACATCGTTGCTTCTTTAGTTACCTAGGGCTAATGAAGTTGCGTTCATATAGATTGCGGAGGGAAGGTGAGAAGAACTTTCCCTTCTTTAATCATTCCAATAAAAATATGTATGATTGCAAATTAGGAATGTAGAAGCTTTTCAATAGTTTAATCTTATTATACAATAAATCATATTGAAGATTTTTTCAACATTTATCTTTCATGTAATTGAATTCTATTGGAGTGGGGCAGATGAAATATCTTGAAGCAGTAAAAGAAATAAAAAAAGGAAAAATTGCGAATTGCTATTACATATATGGTACGGAAGCATTTATGATAGAAGAAATAAAGCAAGCATTATTTGAACATAGTATTACGTTAGAGGATAGAGAAACAAATATTTCAATTTTTGATTTGGAAGAAATCGCAATACAAGATGTAGTAAATGATGCTAATACATACCCGTTTTTTGGTGAAAATAAATTAGTTATTGCTTCAAATGCAGATTTCTTAAAAGCTAAACCACAACACACGGATGTGAAGCATAATCCCGACATACTAATCGATTATCTAATAAATCCAGCACCATACACTACGTTTGTTATTATTGCGCCATATGAAAAAGTTGATGAACGGAAAAAAGTTGTAAAGCAATTAAAGAAATTAGCTAAACCGATCGCTTGTGAAAAATTAAAAGAGTGGGATATGCAGGATGCATTAAAACAAATCGCAACAGAATCAAAAGTGAATATAGAACAAGATGTAATGAACTACATCATTGCCGAACTAGGCACAGATTTACTACTACTGCATTCAGAAATAGAGAAGTTAGCATTATATGTCGGTGAGGGTAATACGATTAGAATGGAAGATGCCGAATTGTTATTATCAAGGACAGACAATAACTCTGCTCTAAAGTTATTTGACGCGATCCTTGCAAAGGATTTGGCAAAAGCTATTACCATTACAAAGGATTTAGAAAAAATGGGTGAAGATCCAATTATGTTTATTGCTTTATTGTCCTCACAATTCCGTACATTATTACATGCGAAAATTCTATCAAAAAAAGGGTTCAATCAAACAAAATTAGCTCAACAATTAAAGATACACCCTTATGTTGCAAAATTAGCTTTACAAAGACAATCTAAATTTAAAATCGATTATTTAAAAAGGTCATTACAATTATTAACAGATACGGATGAAAAAATTAAAACAGGTAAAATGGAAAAAACGATTGCTTTCGAATTGCTTTTGTATTCTTTAATAAAATAGTTTTTAGATGGTTTAAGTTATGATCACAAGTGTGCTAACTTTCCTCAAACGATTAAAAAAGCCGCAAACCTAAGTTTGCGGCTTTTAAACTTATGCGCTTAATCCGTTAACTTTTTTCGTTAATCGAGATTTTTGACGGTTACCTTTATTCTTGTGGATTAATCCTTTTTGAACCGCTTTGTCAATTTTTTTAACAGCTGCTAATAATGCAGATTTTGCATTATCAACATCGTTTGTTTCAACTAATTTTTCAACTTTCTTAATATGTGAACGCATATCCGTTTTGATCGATTGGTTGTGTACACGACTTTCTTCGTTTGTACGAACACGTTTGATTGCTGATTTAATATTTGCCATTCTATTCACCTCCATCTTACATCGTACCATACATTTATTAGGTCACAAGACATTTTACCAAAGCTTTCACAAATTTTCAATAAAAATTATTCTAAGTTCTTACGTATCATTATCTATAAGCATGCGAAAACTACTATAAAAATCAAAATAGGAGTGATAAGCATGGCTGAAGAACAATATGGTATACGTACTGATTTAGCTATAGAAGCTAGAGATATGGTGGTAGAGAAAGGACAAAAAAATACGGAAGAGATACAAGGTGTGACAATAGAAGAGAAGAAGTTTGGGAATATTCGCGTTACGTATGTGGAAATCACAGAAGAAGGTGCAGAGAAAATTGGGAAAGGTAAGGGATCTTATCGGACAATTTATACAGATGCAATTCGGAAACAAGATACAAATTTGCAACATGAAACAGCTAATGTATTTCGAACACAGTTACAAGAATTGTTAACGAAACATCAGTTAACAAAAGATGCTAAAGCATTAATTGTTGGATTAGGTAATCGACATGTTACACCAGATGCATTAGGGCCGCTAGCTATCGAAAAAGTTCTTGTTACCAATCATTTATTTGAATTTGAACCAGAATATGTGGCTGAAGGATACAGAAGAGTAGCAACAATAAACCCAGGTGTCATGGGGGTAACAGGTATAGAAACAAGTGACATCATAAAAGGAGTGATTGAAAAATTAAAACCAGATTTCATTATTGCCATAGATGCATTAGCTTCACGCTCCATTGAAAGAGTAAATGCAACGATTCAATTATCAGATGCAGGTATTCACCCAGGTTCAGGTGTAGGAAATAAGCGAAAAGAACTGTCACAAGATACTTTAGGCGTACCTGTATTTGCTATAGGAGTTCCAACCGTAGTCGATGCAGTCACAATTACAAGTGATGCTATTGATTATGTGCTGAAACACATAGGGAAAGAGTGGAAAGAAAAAGATCAACCATCCAAATCATTAACGCCTGCTGGAATGAATTTCGGTTCTCGTTCTTTATCTGATGCAGATTTACCTTCAATGGAAAAAAGGGAAAAGATTCTTGGAATGATTGGTTCATTAGATGAAATAGAAAAAAGAGCATTAATGAAAGAAGTTTTAACACCATTAGGGCATAATCTCATGGTTACACCAAAAGAGATAGATGGGTATATTGAAGATATGGCACATTTGCTTGCAGAAGGGATAAATGCATGTTTACATGATAGTGTCACTATAGATACAGCGTCCAATTATACAAGATAATAGAATAATTTTTTAGTCTATATAGTTCTACTCTCTACATATCCTTCATACATTTCTAGTAAATGTAATAGAGTTAGTAGAGAGGGGACTATAATGAATCCAAGAATTCGTCGAAATAAACGTGTTTTTCTATTGTCAAAACATAAAGTACTTGTAGTAATATCGAGTTTTATCATTTCTTTTTTTACTGTTTTTATTTTAGTAGGACTAATGACAAGTATCGAACCAAATTATCGTGTTTCTTCTCAAACAATTAAAAATTGGACGACAAATGTAGATGAAGCTCACTTCTTATCATTAATGATACTCGAAAATCGAATTTTTAAAGAAGCTTTACCAAAAGATAAGCCAACATTAGACGTGTGGAAAGCATTATTTGAAGTAGGTACGAACATAAGAATGCATGATGTGAGAAGCCTTGTCTCAAGAGAAATTCCAGGTTTTTATCGATATGATAATCAGATATTAATTGCAGGAGAGGGCACAGATTACACGAATTTAACTTTCGAATCCAATCCACCATTAGATATAGTGCTAGAAGAACGAGAGGCTACGATGCCTAATGAGAAACCAGTAGATGAACCAAAACCAGAAACTGATAACACAACAGGAGATAAAAACGTTGTCTATATTTACAATACGCATAATAGGGAATCTTTTTTACCGCACTTACCTGAAACTGACGATCCAAATAGTGCTTTTCATAATGAAGTGAATATAACAAAAGTAAGTGATCAATTGGCCAAAGATTTAGAAAAACAAGGAATAGGAACAACGGTTGATCATACAGACATCGGGTCCATTCTGGTGAATAATGGATGGGAATATTCTGCACATTCTTATAAAGCTTCTAAACAAGTAGTCGAAACAGCATTAGCAGCAGACAGCAATTTAAATTTTGTTTTTGATTTACACAGGGATAGTATGCGCAAAGATGTTACAACAATAGAAATTGATGGAAAAAAATACGCGAAATTAATGTTTGTTATTGGTGGAGACAACCCTAATTATGAAAAAAACTATGCATTGGCTTCAAAATTATATGACGCTCTTGAACGTGAATATCCGGGCTTAAGCCGAGGTGTACAGAAATATGATGGAGCTGGACGAAATGGTGTGTATAACCAAGATGTGTCTGATAATGCACTAACAATAGAGTTTGGTGGTGTGGATAACACGATGGAAGAATTATTTAACACATCTGAAGTATTCGCGGAGATTTTTAGTGAATATTATTGGGATGCTGAAAAAGTATCAAATTAGGAGGGGTATACATGATTAAGTTTTTATTAAATCTTATTTGTATGTTGATTATTTTTTCCATCGGGTTATTCTTAGGTATTGATCAATCTACTGTGACTATTTATCCAAATCAAACACAACCACTGACAGGCGTGCATATGGATACAAAAATAGACATGGAAACTGAAGCAATTACGGATAGAGAAGCGATTGTTGATGAAATAGATGCCCCTTTAATTACCGAGAATACGGGTGAGAGAACATTCTTGACGAAGGTAGCTTCAGGTGGGGAGCAGGTTATTCAAACTGTTTGTGATGGGATTGTTACTGTTACATTTACCGTTATTGATGAAATATTCTAATTGATTTCTATTGAACATCACTGTGACTATTGCTATAATCTAACCTAGTATATTGTGCTCGCACATAGGAGTTGAAGACATTGACGAATGTAAGAAATCAAAGTAAAGTACGAAATTTTTCGATTATAGCACATATTGATCATGGAAAATCAACATTAGCTGACAGAATATTAGAAAAAACAAAAGCACTAACAGCTCGAGAAATGAAAGAGCAATTTCTTGATGCAATGGATTTAGAACGTGAACGTGGAATAACCATTAAATTAAATGCTGTGCAATTAAAATATAAAAGAGATGATGGCGATGAGTACTTATTTCATTTAATCGATACTCCTGGACATGTCGATTTTACATATGAAGTGTCACGGAGCTTAGCGGCATGTGAAGGAGCTATTTTAGTTGTAGATGCTGCACAAGGAATTGAAGCACAGACGCTTGCTAACGTTTATTTAGCACTTGATAATGATTTGGAAATTATTCCTGTTATCAATAAAATCGATTTACCGAGCGCTGATCCAGAACGAGTAAAGAAAGAAATAACAGATGTCATCGGAATTGATGGAGATGAAGCAATTTTAGCAAGTGCAAAATCTGGCATTGGTATTGAAGAAATACTAGAGCAGATTGTTGAACGTATACCAGCACCAGTTGGAAACCCTGATGAACCACTTAAAGCTCTAATCTTTGATTCATTGTATGATCCTTATCGTGGAGTAGTGGCATATGTTTGTATCAAAGAAGGTTCTGTCAAAGTTGGAGACAAAATTAAAATGATGGCAACAGGAAAGGAATTTGAAGTAAATGAAGTGGGTGTATTTAATCCTAAGCCTGTGAAGCAAGATATGTTAACAGTTGGTGATGTTGGTTATTTAACTGCTTCTATCAAAAATGTAGGGGATACTAGAGTTGGTGATACCATTACATTAGCAAATCGCCCTGCGACGGAAGCTTTACCTGGTTATCGTAAATTAAATCCAATGGTGTTTTGTGGTCTGTATCCTGTCGATGCAGATAAATATAATGATTTAAGAGAGGCACTGGAACGACTAGAATTGAACGACTCTTCTTTACAATACGAAGCAGAGACATCACAAGCATTAGGATTTGGCTTTAGATGTGGATTTTTAGGCTTATTACACATGGAAATCATTCAAGAACGTATTGAACGAGAATTCGGTATTGATTTAATTACGACAGCACCAAGTGTTATTTACAAAGTAATTAAGACAGATGGAGAAGAATTAACCATAGATAACCCATCATTCATGCCTGATAATCAATCGATTAATGAAGTACAAGAACCATACGTAAATGCTACAGTGATGGTTCCTAATGACTTTGTAGGTCCTGTTATGGAGATTTGTCAGAAAAAACGTGGTGAATTTATTAATATGGATTACTTAGATGAGAATCGCGTGAATGTTGTCTACGAGATTCCATTATCTGAGATAGTATATGACTTTTTCGATCAATTGAAGTCACAGACTAAAGGATATGCATCATTTGATTATGAAATGATTGGATATAAAGCTTCGAATTTGGTTAAGATGGATATTTTGTTAAATAGTGATACAATCGATGCACTTTCATTTATTGTACACCGTGATTTTGCATTTGAACGTGGAAAACAAATTGCTGAAAAATTAAAAAAATTAATCCCAAGACAACAATTTGAAGTGCCAATTCAAGCAGCAATTGGTAATAAAATCGTTGCCAGAACAAATATCAAAGCAATGCGCAAAAACGTATTAAGTAAATGTTATGGTGGGGATATTTCTCGTAAGCGTAAATTGTTAGAAAAGCAAAAAGAAGGAAAGAAACGAATGAAAATGGTCGGTTCTGTAGAAGTACCTCAAGAAGCATTTATGGCAGTGTTGAAAATGGATGAAGATTAATAAGTGAAACCCTTGTCAAACGGCAGGGGTTTTCCCCATTTTTCATTGCGAAATGTATACAGGTAGAATAACTCCTACCTAATAGAAAGGTGATAATAAATGATTACGTCCGTGTATATACACATTCCATTTTGTGAAAAAATTTGTCATTATTGCGACTTTACCAAGTTTTTTTATGATGAAAAAATGGCAGATGATTACTTACTTGCATTAGAAAATGAAATAAAAACAACAATGGTAGAGAAACAAGAAATGGAAACAATATTTATTGGTGGAGGAACACCAACAGCATTAAATGCTCGTCAACTAAAGCAATTATTACGTATCGTCGAACAATACTTTTCTTTTGCGCCAAATTGTGAATACACATTTGAAGCAAACCCAGGTGATTTAACTAAAGAAAAGATTAAATTACTGAAAAATGCAGGAGTTAACCGAATTTCGATGGGTGTTCAAGATTTGAATGATGAGATGTTAGAGCAATTAGGAAGGCTTCATAGAGTAAAAGATGTCTATCAAAACATAAATGATTTGCAAAAAGAAGGTTTAAACAATATAAGCATTGATTTAATGTATGCTTTACCTAATCAAACTTTTGAGCATTTTGATCAAACATTACAAGAAGCATTACAATTTGATTTACCTCATTATTCTGCATACTCATTACAAATTGAGCCTAAGACTATTTTTTATCAACGTTATAAAAAAGGCAAATTAGTAAAGCCACCTGAAGAAATAGAAGCAGATATGTATGCACATTTGCGTAAAGAAATGAATAGTAAAGGCATTAAACAATATGAAATCAGTAATTTCAGTAAAAAAGGTTTTGAAAGTAAACACAATTTAACATATTGGAATAATAATTATTACTATGGTTTTGGTGCTGGTTCGCATGGGTATTTACCTGGTAAAAGAATCATTAATGTGAGACCATACCCAACGTATGTTCAGAAAGCGATGGAAACAGGTGTTCCAAAACTTCATGTTGAAGAAATTAGCGAAAAAGAGCGTGTAGAAGAGGAAATGTTTTTAGGTTTAAGAAAAAGTGAAGGTGTATCATTAAAAGAATTTGAGAAAAAATATCATATATCTATCAATGAATTGTACAAAAATGATTTAGATGTGTTTCTAGAACGCGGTTGGATCGAAATAAATGAGGATTACATCAAATTAACAGAGTTAGGAAAGCCATTTGGTAATGAAGTATTTCAGGCATTTTTATTAGATGAAGAAGATTTAGTGTTTCTTCGTTGACAATTAGTATAGGATTTGATAATTTATTATTAGATTTAGCACTCGATGTGAATGAGTGCTAACAGAGGTGATCATCGATGCTTACAGAAAGACAAATTCAAGTGTTGCAGGTTATTATTGATGAATTCATCCAAACGGCACAACCGATTGGTTCTCGAGCAATTGCAAAGAAAGAAGATATTTCCTATAGTCCAGCAACAATTAGAAATGAGATGGCAGATTTAGAAGAGTTAGGTTTTATTGAAAAAACACATACTTCCTCTGGTAGAGTACCATCTGAAAAAGGGTATCGCTTTTATGTTGATCACTTATTATCACCGTTTCATTTATCGCATAATGAGATGTTGTTGATAGGGCAAGCGTTTGATAAAGGATTATTAGAATTTGAACAAATTGTTCAAAAATCTGCGCGGGTGCTTTCTGATTTAACTAATTATACATCCATCATACTTGGCCCAGAAGTATTCGAAACAACGTTAAAGCAGATTCAAATTGTTAGCTTATCAGACCATGCTGCTGTAGCAATATTGGTTACTAGCACAGGACATGTCGAACATCGCTATTTTACGATACCACAAAGCATGCAAGCAACAGATATCGAAAAGTTAGTGAACATATTAAATGCTCGATTAGTTGGTGTACCGATTATCCATTTGCAAAAGAAATTATATGGTGAAATTTCAGAGTTGATTCATCAATATAGTAGTGATTTTGAAGCAACATATGCATATTTAAAGGCAGCACTATTAGAAAAGAAACCTGTAAAGCTATATATGGATGGAAAAACTAATATATTATTGCAACCCGAATTCCACAATATTCAGAAGGTACAATCTCTTTATTCTGTGATGGAAAAAGAAGATAAAATGGCAGATATTCTACGTACTTCTGAGAGAGGGATTAAGGTATCCATTGGACAAGAAAATAGCTTAGATGAAATGCAAGACTGTAGTTTAATTACAGCAACATACACATTAGGTGGAACGCAATTAGGTACAATTGCACTACTCGGGCCAACCAGAATGGAATATTCTCGAGTAATTTCACTGTTGAATGTGTTGTCGAACAGACTAACTAAAACATTTCAATCTTTTTATTAATGCTATATAGGGTATAGCTCTATGCTATACTCCTGTATTTCTTTGTCTAGTAATATTGAATTAGTTGCTATTTCTATATAAGTATGTTTAGCTATACAGTGGTTGTATTTAGGAGGTGACTTGGAATGGAAGAAAAAAATATTAAAAATGAAGAAATTACTCAAGATGAAGTTGAAGAAGTAACGGATTCAGAACAAGAAGTAATCACAAATGAGGATGAAAAGAAAGAAATCGATATAAAAGAATTCGAAACATTAACAGAAGAAAAAAATCAGTTACAAGATAAATTGTTACGTGTCCAAGCAGAATATGACAATTTCAGGAAACGTACAAAAAAAGAAAAAGAAGCGGATTTAAAATATAAATCGCAAGCAATTGTAACAGAATTACTTCCGGTATTAGATAACTTTGAGCGAGCATTACAAGTGGAATTAGATGATGCGCAAGCAAAAAGTGTTGTGCAAGGATTAGAAATGGTATATCGACAGTTAGTGACAGTTATGGAAAATGAAGGTGTAACAGAAATTGAAACAGATCAAGCCTTTTTTGACCCACATTTGCACCAAGCGGTGATGCAAGTGGAAGAAGAAGGATTTGAATCGAATCAAATTGTAGAAACATTACAAAAAGGTTATCAATTAAAAGATAAAGTAATCAGACCAGCAATGGTGAAGGTGAATCAGTAATTACATAGTATTTAAGGAGGATTTACAATGGGAAAAATCATTGGTATTGACTTAGGAACAACAAACTCATGTGTTGCAGTTATGGAGGGTGGAGAAGCAAAGGTAATCCCGAATCCAGAAGGAAATCGTACAACACCATCTGTTGTTTCATTCAAAAATGGAGAACGTCAAGTTGGTGAGGTAGCAAAGCGTCAAGCAATAACAAACCCTAATACGATTCAATCAATTAAACGTCATATGGGTACAGATTATAAAGAAGAAATTGAAGGTAAAGAATATACACCTCAAGAAATTTCTGCGATTGTTTTACAACATTTAAAATCATATGCAGAAGATTATTTAGGAGAAGCAGTAGATAAAGCTGTAATTACAGTCCCAGCTTACTTTAACGATTCAGAACGCCAAGCAACAAAAGATGCTGGTAAGATTGCTGGCCTAGAAGTAGAACGTATCATTAATGAGCCTACTGCTGCAGCACTTGCTTATGGAATTGATAAAGCTGATCAAGATCAAACTGTTTTAGTATTTGACCTTGGTGGAGGTACATTTGATGTATCTATTCTTGATATCGGTGATGGTACTTTTGAAGTTGTATCTACTGCAGGGGATAACCGTCTTGGTGGAGATGACTTTGATGAAGTATTAATTGATTATATGGTACAAGAGTTCAAAAAAGAAAATGGAATTGATCTTGGTAAAGACAAGATGGCATTACAAAGATTAAAAGATGCTGCTGAAAAAGCGAAAAAAGACTTATCTGGTGTAACACAAACACAAGTATCATTACCATTCATTACTGCTGGTGATGCAGGGCCGTTACACTTAGAAATGAACATTACTCGCGCTAAATTTGATGAATTATCTCAAGAATTAGTTGAACGTACAATGGGACCTACTCGTCAAGCATTACGCGATGCAGATTTAAGTGCAAATGATATTGACAAAGTTATTCTAGTAGGTGGATCTACTCGTATTCCTGCTGTTCAAGATGCAATCAAGCGAGAAATTGGTAAAGAACCATCTAAAGGAGTAAACCCTGATGAAGTGGTAGCATTAGGTGCTGCAATTCAAGGTGGAGTATTACAGGGTGATGTGAAAGATGTTGTATTATTAGATGTAACACCATTATCATTAGGTATTGAAACAATGGGTGGTGTAACAACAAAATTAATTGAACGTAATACGACAATTCCAACAAGTCATTCACAAGTATTCTCAACAGCTGCTGATAACCAAACTGCTGTGGATATTCATGTGTTACAAGGTGAGCGCGAAATGGCGCAAGATAACAAAACATTAGGTAGATTCCAATTAACAGATATTCCACCAGCACCACGTGGAGTTCCACAAATCGAAGTATCATTTGATATTGATGCAAATGGTATCGTGAATGTTCGCGCGAAAGATTTAGGAACGAACAAAGAACAATCCATTACAATCAAGTCTTCTTCAGGTTTGTCTGAAGATGAAGTCGAAAAAATGGTACGAGAAGCAGAAGAAAATGCAGAATCAGACAAAAAACGTCGTGAAGAAATTGAATTACGCAATGAAGCTGATCAATTAGTGTTCCAAACAGATAAAACATTAAAAGATTTAGGCGATAAAGTAACAGAAGAAGAAAAACAAAAAGCAGAAGCTGCAAAAGATGCATTGAAAAAAGCTTTAGAAGAAAATGACATGGAAGAAATTAAATCGAAAAAAGAAGCTTTGGAGCAAGAAGTACAGAACCTTACAGTAAAATTATATGAGCAAGCACAACAAGCACAACAAGCTCAAGGTGAAGACGCTCAGAAACAAGATGATGATGTTGTCGATGCTGATTATGAAGAAGTAGATGACGATAAAAAATAATATTTAGTTAAGAGTCAAAGTCGGACGTAAGACTTTGACTCTTTCCATGCAATAGAAGAAATACATGCAATATTTTATTGTGAGAAAATTAAAAATCTACTTAAATTTGTTTGCGGTAAATAGGTTAGTGATGTTATGATTAATGTTATGCAATCAATGATCGGGAGTGTGATTCGTCAGTGAGTAAACGTGATTATTATGAAGTTTTGGGAGTATCTAAGGATGCTTCTAAAGAAGAAATCAAAAAATCTTATCGAAAATTAGCTAGAAAATATCACCCAGATGTGAATAAAGAAGAAGGTACGGATCAAAAATTTAAAGAAGTAAAAGAAGCATATGAAGTATTAAGTAATGATCAAAAACGCCAACAATATGATCAATTTGGTCACGCAGGTCCACAAAACCAAGGATTTGGTGGTGGAGCTCAAGATTTTGGTGGGTTTGGTGATATATTTGATATGTTCTTTGGTGGCGGGGGTAGACGTGATCCAAACGCTCCAAGACAAGGGAATGATTTACAATACAGAATGACATTAAGTTTTGAAGAAGCTGTTTATGGTAAGGAAACAGATATTCATATACCGAAAGAAGAAAATTGTAATACATGTAATGGTTCAGGAGCAAAACCAGGTACCACTCCTAAAACATGTAGTCATTGTAATGGTTCTGGCCAACTGAATGTGGAGCAAAATACGCCATTTGGTAGAGTAGTTAACAGAAGGGTCTGCCATCACTGTCAAGGTTCTGGTAAAATAATTACAGATAAATGTTCAACGTGCGGCGGACAAGGTAAAGTCAACAAACGAAAGAAAATTCATGTTAGTATTCCAGCAGGTATTGATGATGGACAACAAATTCGTGTATCAGGTCAAGGTGAACCTGGTGCGAACGGTGGACCAGCTGGAGACCTGTACGTAGTGATTCAAGTGAATCCACATGAATTTTATCAACGAGATGGTGACAATATTTATTGCGAGATGCCAATTACCTTTGCACAAGCTGCATTAGGTGACGAAATTGAAGTGCCAACACTACATGGTAAGGTAAAATTAAAAATTCCAGCAGGTACTCAAACTGGAAAAACATTTAGACTTAAAGGTAAAGGTGCACCTAATGTACGTGGATACGGACAAGGGGATCAGAATATTAAGATTCGTGTTATCACTCCACAAAATCTAACGGAGAAACAAAAAGAATTACTTCGTGAATTCAATGAGATTAGTGGTAATCAACCTACAGATGAACATGAAGATTCTTTTTTTCAACGAGTGAAAAGAGCATTCAAAGGTGAGTAATCGTATAATTTCATAGGATTCCTTATAGGAGAAGAGAAATATCAGCACTCGAGAAATAGGAGAGTGACCTGATTTTTTTCTCGTTAAGGATAAAGATAGCATAGGGAAGTTGCGCAATAATAAATTTATAATAGAAGTGAGTTGATCTGTTTGAAGTGGACAGAGCTATGTATTTATACAACCAACGAGGCGATTGAACCAATTTCTAATATCATTCATGAAGCTGGAGCAAGTGGGATTGTGATTGAAGATCCACAAGATTTATTAGTGGAAAGGGACACCTCTTATGGCGAAATTTATGAATTAAATCCTGAAGATTATCCTGAAGAGGGTGTAAGACTAAAGGTCTATCTTCCAGTAAATAGCTTTTTAGGCGAAACAGTTGCTGAAATAAAACAAGCAATAAACAATTTACTTGTTTATGATATCGATATCGGATTGAACAAAATTACATTAAGTGAAGTGAATGAAGAAGATTGGGCAACAGCATGGAAGAAGTATTATAAACCTGTAAAAATATCAGAGAAAATAACCATCACACCTACTTGGGAAGATTACAAGCCTGTCTCTACAGATGAACTTATAATTGAATTAGATCCAGGAATGGCATTTGGTACAGGAACCCATCCAACAACAGTATTAAGCATTCAAGCATTAGAAAGATACATGAAAAAAGGCAATCGTGTGTTAGATGTTGGATGTGGATCAGGTGTGTTGAGCATTGCTTCTGTTCTTTTAGGAGCTGAGAAAGTATTCGCGTATGATTTAGATGATGTTGCTGTGCAAAGTGCTAGATTGAATACAAAAGTCAATAAAGTGAATGATTCTGTTGAAGTAAAACAAAATAATCTATTGGATAATGTTACAGAAGAACCTGATATTATTGTCGCAAATATATTAGCAGAAATTATTTTGAGGTTTGAAAAAGATGCGTTTCATTTACTAAAACCAGGCGGATTATTTATTACTTCTGGTATTATACAAACCAAAAAGCAACTTGTGGAACAGCGCTTATTAGAAATAGGCTTTGAATTAATAGAAATAAATCAAATGGAAGACTGGATTTCTATTATTGCTAAGAAGCCTGAGTAAAGGTAGGTAGAAGATGCAACGATATTTTGTTTCAGCAGATAATTGGATGGAAGATGAAGTTCATATTGTTGGAGAAGATGTCCATCATATTGTACATGTCATGCGTATGGATAATGGATCAGAGATTTTGTGTAATCATCCGAATGGAAATGTGTGCAAAGCAGTAATAAAGGAAGCGACAAATGAAAAGGTCGTAGCAAAAATCCAAACGTATTTGGATGTGAAAACAGATTCTCCCGTCCATGCAACAATCGTTCAAGGACTCCCAAAAGGTGATAAATGGGAAACAATACTACAAAAAGCAACAGAATTAGGTGTTTCTGAATTCATACCTTTTCAAGCGGAGCGTTCTATTGTCAAGTGGGATAAGCAAAAAGTTGCTAAAAAAATAGAACGATGGCATAAAATTGTAAAAGAAGCGAGTGAGCAATCACATCGTAATACTATTCCAATCGTTAATAAAGTGTTGGAACTAAAAGAAGTAATAACTAGATATAAAGATGTCAAACATAAGTTTTTTGCGTATGAGGACACAGCAAAAACCAACCATCAAACGAAATTGCATGATCATTTTCAATCTATTCACGAAGGTGACTCTGTTATGATTTGTATTGGTCCAGAGGGTGGTTTTTCGAACTCTGAAGCAACGTTTTTAATAGAAAATGATTTTCAACCAATTCGTTTAGGACCAAGAATTTTACGGACAGAAACAGCACCACTCTATGTATTATCATGCTTATCTTATTATTTAGAGGAAATGAGGTGATCAAATGCCTACAGTAGCTTTCCATACATTAGGATGTAAAGTAAATCATTATGAAACAGAAGGTATTTGGCAAAAATTCAAAAATGAAGGATATGAACGTGTTGAGTTTGATCATCACGCAGATGTATATGTCATCAACACATGTACTGTTACAAACACTGGGGACAAAAAAAGTAGACAAATAATACGTCGTGCTGTAAGAAGCAATCCAGAAGGTATTATTTGCGTGACGGGATGTTATGCTCAAACCTCACCAGGAGAGATCATGGAAATTCCAGGAGTAGACATTGTTGTTGGAACACAAGATCGGGGTAAAATGATTGAATATATTGAGCAACATCAAGAAACTCGGTTACCAATAAATGGCGTGTCAAATATTATGAAAAATCGCGTGTTTGAAGAAATGGATGTACCAGCATTTACTGACAGAACGAGAGCATCTTTAAAAATTCAAGAAGGTTGCAACAACTTCTGTACATTTTGTATTATACCATGGTCAAGAGGGCTATTACGATCAAGAGACCCTAAAAATGTCATGGAACAAGCGCAACAACTAGTGGATGCAGGCTATAAAGAAGTTGTTTTAACAGGTATTCACACAGCTGGATATGGCGAAGATATGAAAGACTATAATTTTGCACAACTATTACGTGATTTGGAACATAATGTTAGCGGACTAAAACGAATTCGTATTTCATCAATAGAGGCAAGTCAGATAACAAATGAAGTAATCGAAGTTTTAGATCAATCCAAAAAAATTGTTCCACATTTACACATTCCACTTCAATCTGGTTCAGATACGGTACTCGAACGCATGCGTAGAAAGTACTCCACTCAATTTTATCGAGAACGAGTGGCAAAAATTCAACAAGCATTACCTAGGTTAGCAATTACATCAGATGTGATTGTTGGATTTCCTGGGGAAACAGATGAAGAATTTAATGAAACAGTACAATTTATTAAAGAGATTGGTTATTCTGAGTTACATGTCTTCCCTTTTTCCAGACGTACAGGTACACCTGCTGCAAAAATGGATAATCAAGTAGATGAAGATGTAAAGAATGAAAGAGTACAACAATTAATTGATTTATCTAACAAACAAGCATATGAGTATGCAAAGCAATTTGAGGATGAAGTAATCGAAGTGATCCCAGAGGAAACATATGACGCAGAAAACCCAGACATATTAATCGGTTATTCTGATAATTATTTAAAAGTGAAATTCGAAGGAACACAAGATATGATTGGCGAAATTGTTAAAGTCAAAATATCAAAAGCTGGTTATCCATACAATGAAGGTACTTTTGTACGCATAATGGATGATGTAGCACTACAAATTTGATGTGATAAGAAAATACCACAGTAGATGCTGTGGTATTTTACTTGCTAAAACAATGCAACAAATGGGTATAATATAAAAAGTGAGTTAGTTTATTCTAAAAATCTGAATGGATTAGGAGTGATCTTATGAGTAAAATTGGTATTGCTAAAGCAATTGATCACACATTGTTAAAGCCTGATGCTACAAAAGAACAAGTCACAAAAATTTTAAATGAAGCAAAACAATATCATTTTGCTTCCGTTTGTATTAATCCACAGTGGGTAAAATATGCAAGTGAAGCACTAATGAACACAGATGTGAAAGTTTGTACTGTAATAGGTTTTCCATTAGGTGCAACAACATCTAAAATAAAAGCACTGGAAACAAGAGATGCGATAGATAACGGTGCGACAGAAATTGATATGGTTATAGCTATCGGAAGGCTAAAGTCTGGGGATGATGATTACGTACAAGAAGATATCAAACAAGTTGTAGATGCAGCTGGAGATGATGCCATAGTCAAAGTAATTATTGAAACAACGTTACTAACAGAAGAAGAAAAAATCAGAGCATGTCAACTAGCAAAAAAAGCGGGAGCAGATTTTGTTAAAACTTCGACAGGATTTGCTGGTGGTGGAGCTACTGTGGAAGATGTAAAATTAATGGCTAAAACTGTTGGAGACGAAATGCAAGTGAAAGCTTCTGGTGGTGTAAAGGACTTAGAAACAATGCGTAAAATGATTGAAGCTGGTGCAACAAGAATTGGAGCAAGTGCAGGAGTAATGATTTTAAACGGAATGAAATCAGACAATGATTATTAAAGAATGTATAAAACTGTTGACCAATAATAGCTAGTATATTATAATTGCAAAGAGACATATGTCTATGTGTCTGATTAATTTTTTTGATGCTTCGGAGGGAGGGAAATTAGCATGTCTAACACAACTCGCGTTCGTAAAAACGAGTCACTTGAAGATGCTCTTCGTCGCTTTAAACGTAGTGTATCAAAGTCTGGTACATTATCTGAATATCGTAAGCGTGAATTTTATGAAAAACCTAGTGTTCGCCGTAAGAAGAAATCTGAGGCAGCTAGAAAGCGTAAATTTTAAAGAGGGTGTAATTAGATAATGGCAATCGTTGAACTTTTGAACCAAGATATGAAACAGGCGATGAAGGACAAAGATAAATTGAAACTTAGTGTAATTCGAATGGTTAAAGCCTCATTACAAAACGAAGCCATTAAGTTAAAGCAAGATACATTGTCTGAAGAAGATGAATTAACTGTTTTAGCAAGAGAGCTAAAACAACGTAAAGATTCCCTCCACGAATTTAAAGAAGCTGGACGCGAAGATCTTGTAAGCAAGTTAGAAGATGAAGTTAAAATTTTACAAGCTTATATGCCAGAACAATTATCTGATGATGAACTAAATCAAATTGTTGTTCAAACGATCGAAGAAGTTCAAGCAGAATCTAAAAAAGATATGGGAAAAGTGATGAGTGCATTAATGCCTAAAGTAAAAGGTAAGGCAGAAGGCGCAAGAGTGAACCAATTTGTTCTAAAACATTTACAATAAATGCATAATATAATTGATTCCTTTAGATCACAATAGAAAAGAGGCGTTATTCATATGAATAACGCCTCTTTTTAGTGGACGCACCTACATTTCTTTATTTACTCAATTGTGATAAACTATTTATCATGAACAATGAAACCTTTTTATTTTTTAAACGTAGAAGAGAGAGAATCCCTTCTTTTACGTGAATAATACGTATACATAAAAATAAATAGAAAGGAGGCAGTTAATGAAAAAATTTCTATTTCTTACACTATTATTAATTAGTGTACTTACCATTTTCCCCTCGTTTGCAAAACAATCAACAGTATTACATGCAGATGAAGGAAGTGGAAACCTCGTTTATGTCATCCCAATTGAAAACACTGTGGAAAGAGGTTTAGAAGCGTTTATAAAGCGAACAACAAATGAAGCAATAGAAGCAAATGCAGACCATATCATATTTGAAATAAATACTCCTGGTGGTAGAGTGGATGCAGCTAAAAATATTGGAGAAATTCTACAAGATTTAGAAATTAAAACAAGTTCCTTTGTTACTGTGGAGGCTTTATCAGCTGGATCTTATATTGCACTTAATACGGATTCAATCTATATGAAACCACAAGCGAGTATGGGAGCTAGCGGTGTGATCAATAGTGATGGAACGGCAGCGGACAAAAAAGCCCAATCAGCTTGGATTGCAAGCATTAAGAGTGCAGCATCTTCTAAAGGGAGAGATCCACTTTATGCACAAGCAATGGCAGATGCGGATGTTGATTTACCAGAATTCAATGCTGAAAAAGGTGAATTTTTGACATTAGGAGCAGACGATGCCGTAAAAGTCAAATATGCTGAAGGCATCGTTAAGCATCGAACCGAATTATTGAATGAGTTAGGTCTTTCTAATGCAGAAGTGATAGTCACAGAAACAACACTAGCAGAAGAAATTGCCCGATTTTTAACAAATCCGATTGTTGTACCAATCTTATTGTCACTAGCAAGTATAGGCTTAATTGTAGAATTGTACTCACCTGGATTCGGTATTCCTGGCTCTATAGGTGCAGCGTCGCTTGTCTTATATTTTTATGGACATATCGTTGCTGGTCTAGCAGGATATGAATCGATTATTTTATTAGTAATAGGGATTATTTTATTAATCATAGAGATTTTTGCACCTGGTGGTATATTAGGGTTTATTGGGCTTGGTGCGATGATAGGTGCATTGTACATGTCGAGTGATAACCCTAGTCATATGACAATGAGTATTTCCATTGCAATTATTGCTAGTATTATAGTTGCCGTAATACTGTTTAAGACAATTGGTCTTGAGAAAGGATTATTTAGACATATTATCTTAAATGATGCTACTACCACAGATAATGGGTATGTTTCGACGGTGAATCGATATGAATTGTTGCATCAAAAAGGAGTCACTGTCACACCGTTACGTCCATCTGGGACTGCAATATTTGGCTCTGAACGATTAGATGTTGTATCAGAAGGAGCCTATATTAATATAGATGAACCTGTTGAGATAATCAAAGTGGAAGGTTCACGTATTGTAGTAAGAAAGATAAATGAATAATAGGAGGATGAAAAATGGAAGGTATAGAATTTTTACCGATTATCGGTATCGGACTTATTGTAATAGCTGTTGCAATATTATTTACATTTATTCCTGTAATGCTATGGATTAGCGCATTAGCAGCAGGTGTAAAAGTTAGTATCTTTACATTAATCGGGATGCGTTTAAGAAGGGTTGTTCCATCACGCGTTATTAATCCATTGATTAAAGCTCATAAAGCGGGAATTGATGTAACGACAAATCAACTAGAGAGTCACTTTTTAGCTGGTGGTAATGTCGATCGTGTCGTAAATGCTCTTATTGCGGCACAAAGAGCGAATATCGAGTTAAGCTTCGAAAGAGGTGCAGCCATTGACTTAGCTGGCCGTGACGTGTTAGAAGCAGTACAAATGAGTGTAAACCCAAAAGTAATTGAGACGCCGTTTATTGCAGGTATCTCAATGGATGGGATTGAAGTAAAAGCAAAAGCACGTATTACGGTTCGTGCCAATATTGACCGCCTTGTTGGTGGTGCAGGAGAAGACACGGTTATTGCGCGTGTCGGTGAAGGTGTCGTTAGTACAATCGGTAGTGCAAAAGACCATAAACAAGTATTAGAAAATCCAGATTCTATTTCTCATAATGTATTGAATAGAGGATTAGATGCAGGTACTGCTTTTGAAATCTTATCGATTGATATTGCAGATGTAGATATTGGTAAAAACATTGGTGCGATTTTACAAACAGATCAAGCTGAAGCAGATAAAAATATTGCTCAAGCGAAAGCAGAAGAGCGTCGTGCAATGGCCGTTGCACAAGAGCAAGAAATGGTTGCAAAAGTACAAGAAATGCGTGCGAAAGTAGTAGAAGCTGAAGCACAAGTTCCTCAAGCACTAGCAGAAGCTCTACGATCTGGAAAAATGGGTGTAATGGATTATATGAACTATAAAAATATTGGTGCAGATACAGATATGCGTGATGCAATTGGTAAATTAACTGATAATGATGAAGATGACGAAAAATAACATACTCATCATTCATTTATCCCGAAAGGATGAGATGGATGGAAGATTTATTTAGTTTTCTTGTTCCTATCTTGGGTGTGATTGCTTGGATAGTTGGTAGTATGAATAATAAAGAAGAAGAGAAGACGAAGCCTTCACGTCCAACAGTATCTAAAGAACAACAGGAAGTCCAACAACCTGATATTATTTTAAGTGAAAATACTAATGGAAATGAAGAAGTGTCAACTTTTGCCCAACAGAAGCGTGAACAATTAGAAAAAATCCAATCAAATTTGGATAAAGCTGCATCTATTCGTAATAATCAAACCACATTTGATAGTAAAACATTAAAGAGGCCCAGTAAAAGCAAGAGCAAGAAGAAACGTCTTGCATTGAGCTCTAGCTTAACAAAAGAAGGTGTGGCTAAAAGTGTTCTGATGGCAGAAATTTTAGGTCCACCAAAAGCGTATCGAAAAAATAAATAAGTATGATAAAAAGAGTCAGCTAATTAGCTGACTCTTTTTTCTTGGTATCATTTGTGGATAAATAGTATACAAACTGAAATAGCAAGGTCTAATTTAAACGTCCAGAAATTAGGTGAATTCACAAATCAACGATCAACATAGAAGACTTACCTCATGTGGATACATGAGGTTTAGTCGCGCTTGTACTGGTGAGTATAAGTCATCATTGGTTCGTTCCTCACCGTGATTCCTTTATTTCTGTTGTTTTGATCCAGTCACTACGTTTCTAGTCGGACGCTTTCGCTTTTGTATCGTCTAGCTCAAGCGTCCAGAAACTAGGTGACTTCACAAATCAACGATCAATAAGTCATCATCGGTTCGTTCCTCACCGTGATTCCTTTATTTCTGTTGTTTTGATCCAGTCACTACGTTTCTAGTCGGACGCTTTCGCTTTTGTATCGTCATATTCTTGGGTTTTTGTTCATACAATGATGAAGAAGGAGGGATTGAATTTGTTGGAGAACTGGACAGAAAAATTATCAAGAATGATGACAAAAACATTTGATCTTCCTTCTGAAGTTATGTTGGAACTCCCACGTATTACAACAATTGGTCAAATACATGCATACATAGAAAATCATCAAGGGTTAGTTATTTTTCAGTCTAATCAATTAGTATTAAAAATTCATCAAGGCTATGTAAAGATAAATGGTACTGATTTTGTTCTAAAAATGATGATCGGACAAGAAATACTGTTAGAAGGTAAAATTACGGATATTATCTTTCAAGAGGACATCACTAATCCAAAAACCGGAGGGAAAGGTTAGATGTTTTATAAAAAGAAAAGTTGGTTTAAAGGTTTTATTAAAGTTAAAGTGGTTGGAGAATACCCAGAATTATTTTTTGATTTGTGTTCAAGAAATGGAATACAAGTATGGAATATAAAAAAAGCAGGAAAAACCGTTTGTTTTGGTGAAATAGAATTAGCAGATGTTAAAAAAATAAAAATATTAAAAAGAAAAACCATTCATAAATTATATTTTGAATCTCGATTAGGATTCCCCTTTTTTTTAAAACATACTTTTTATCAAAGGCCGCTTATTATTGGATTTGTGGTTGCGGTATGTTTTATTTTTATACTCTCAAATATGGTATGGCGAATCGATGTAGTTGGTTTAGATGAAGAATTAGAAAAGAAAGTAAATGACCAACTAGATAATTATGGTGTGAAGAAGGGGAACTTTCAATGGAATATAGAAGTGCCTGGTGAAATACAAAAAAAATTACTTAAAGATATACCTGAGTTATTATGGATTGGTGTGAAGAAAAATGGAACAACTTATTATTTAGAAGGTGTAGAAAAAACACGTGTAGAAAAACAGCAAGAAGACGAAATTGGTCATCTTGTTGCTGCAAAAGATGGTGTGATAGTTGATCTATATGTAAAAAAAGGACAACCTTCTGTGAAAGTAAACGATGTTGTACAAAAGGGAGATCTGTTAATCTCGGCGTATTTAGGGCAGAATAAACAAACAGACAAGAAAGATGATGAGAAGGAAGACAAGCAAACAGCTGTTGTGGCACAAGGAGAAGTAATTGCAAAAGTCTGGTACAAAACAACTGTTGATATGCCCTTTGATGATAATTACGATGTTTTAACGGGGAAAAATGTGACGAAACACTATATTGACATTTCTCAATTGAAAATACCGATATGGAATTTTTCCTCTATACCGTTTCAACAAAAAGAAGTGGAAGTTGAAGAAAAAAGTTTTTACTTTTTAAACTGGAAACTTCCAATTTCTTATCATAAAGAAGTGATTCATGAAGAAAAGAATGTAAAAGTCAAAAGGACGAAAGAAGAAGCAAGAAAATTAGCGTTAGAACAAAGCAAACGAAACTTATTTCAACTTATACCAACTGATGCCATTGTAGAAGAAGAAAAAGTTTTGCACGAACGTGTAGAGAATGGTAAAGTTAAGTTAACAATATACTATACAGTATTAGAAGATATAACGAAAAGACAACCACTATATCAAGGAGACTGATTATGCCAGAAGATTTAAAAGTTATTGATTTGCAATTAGAAAATGCAAATGAAGCACTTCAATTATTTGGAACAGAAGATCGTAATTTAAAGCAATTAGAAGAACAATTAGCAATTTCAATTGTGACTAGAGGTGAACAGGTTAGTGTTTCAGGTAATGATGAAGATATAAAAATCGTTCAGGAAGTATTGGACGGTTTATTGAAAATAATTAGAAAAGGGATTACAATTTCCGAAAGAGATGTAATATATGCAGTAGCATTATCTAAAAAAAATAAAATAGAAGAGTTAGCAACATTATTTGAAGATGAAATTGCAAAAACAGTCAAAGGGAAATCGATTCGCGTTAAAACTTTAGGACAACGAAACTATTTACAAGCAATGAAACAAAATGATTTAGTTTTTGGTATTGGTCCTGCCGGAACAGGTAAAACATATTTAGCAGTTGTTATGGCTGTACAAGCATTAAAGAATGGAAAGGTAAAAAGAATTATTTTAACACGTCCTGCAGTAGAAGCTGGAGAAAGTTTGGGATTTTTACCTGGCGATTTAAAGGAAAAGGTGGATCCATACTTACGTCCGCTATATGATGCACTTCATGATGTATTAGGCACAGAGCATACAATGAGGTTAATTGAGCGTGGTACGATTGAAATAGCACCATTAGCATATATGCGAGGTCGTACACTCGATGATGCTTTTGTGATATTAGACGAAGCGCAAAACACGACAACTGCACAAATGAAAATGTTTCTAACTAGATTAGGATTTGGATCAAAAATGGTTATTACAGGTGATGTTACACAAATTGATTTACCAAAAGGTGTTTACTCGGGCTTAGTAGAAGCAAGAGATAAATTAAAACAAATGGTTGGGATTAGTTTTATAACATTAACTCAAGCAGACGTAGTTAGACATCCAATTGTACAGAAAATCATCGAAGCATATGAAACATCTAAGCAATCTTAATAAATATGATAAGACGGGTGAGACTTGGCTTTTTATAGTCAAGTCTTTTAACTAAATGTAAAAATCATGAATAAATTTTATAAAAATATGCCGTTTTACTGTTATAATAGTAATGGAATGTATATTTCTAGTATACGTATCACGAAACACAGGTGAATTGAGGAGATTAATGTGAAAAGAGACATGTTAATAAAAAAAATAAGTTCATATTTTAATAGAAATTGGTCGCGTTTTTTATTAACGGCTCTTTGTTGTTCTGCTATTTTCTTTGCATTTACATATACCAATGTATATACAGAAACATATGACATTGAGAAATTCTCTACAGCTAAGGAAACGATTCGTGCACCTATTACAATTGAGAATACGAAAGAAACAGAAAGAAGGATTAGAGAAGCTGTACAATCAGTTGAAGATCATTATGAGATTTCACAAGAAGTAACAGACGAACAAGTGAATTCTGTTATCGAAATTTTTGAAGTTGTGGATAAAGTAGAATCAGAAAATCTTAAAGAAATTTTAAAGAAAGACAAGATTACATCAATTGATAAAGTCGAGTACTTAAAGCAGTTACTTCAAAATGATGCAATAAAAGAATTAGATGATTCTGTATTTATTTCAATTATAGAGGCCTCACCCAATGATCGTGTACTCGCTAAAGAGCTTGTATCATCTACATTGTATGATGTCTACAATAGTGGAATAAAGGTTGGTGAGGAAGACAAAGTAGCGAAGAGTGTAGTGCAAAAGTTAAGTTACACGACGTTAAGTGATAATTTTGTCGAAGAAATGATCCCAGTCATTCAAGTGGCGGTAGAGCCCAACTCCTTTTTTTCAGCTGATCAAACGAATGAGGCACAAAAAAAAGCAAGAGATACCGTAGAACCTGTGATGATTCGTGCTGGAGAGTTAATCGTAGAAGAGGGTCAATTAATTACAAATGAAATTTTTGAAGAATTAGAATTGACTGGTTTATTAAACGAAGAACGCAATGTATATCCATTAATTGGATTGCTTATATTAATGGTCTTACTTGGATTCATTATATTTTTAGAATTACAACACACAAATGGTGATATATTGTCTAGTCGAAAATTACTCGCAATATTAATTATAAGTTTTTTTATTGTTGTCTTAATGAAAACAATTAGTTTCTATGTGACAGCAGATAATCCTCTTTATTTTATAGCACCGATTGCTACTGTCTCGATGCTATTAAAAATGCTATTAAATGAACGAATTGCGATTGTGTTTTCGATTATTTATGCAATTGTAGGTAGTGTTGTATTTAATGCGAATATACCAGGTCTACTTAACATGGAAGTAGGTATTTATTTCTTAATTACCCAACTTGTTAGTATTTATTTGCTTGCAATTGTAAAAGATAAAGCAGCGATTATTAAGACTGGAATCGGAGTAGCTTGTATTAATTTAATGACTGTATCTTTATTTGTATTATTATCATTTGAGAAATATGACTGGTCAGACTTTTTATTAATTGGAATATACGGATTTTTATCCGCAATTATTGCAACAGTATTAACAATTGGATTATTACCATTTTTCGAGACAGGTCTTGGGATTTTGTCTGATTCCAAATTATTAACATTGTCGAGTCCGAATCATCCATTATTGCGCAAATTGTTAATAGAGGCTCCAGGTACATATCACCACAGTATTATGGTAGCAAATTTAAGTGAAGCCTCCTGTGAAGCGATTGGAGCAAATGGATTATTAGCAAGAGTTGCAGCATACTATCACGATTTAGGGAAGACGATAAGACCACACTATTTTATTGAAAATCAGATGGGAATGAAGAACCCACACGATTATTTAGATCCTTGTCAGAGTGCAGAAATTATCCTAGGACATCCCTCTGATGGTGCAAAGTTATTAAAGAAAGAAAAGCTACCAAAAGAAATTATCGATGTAGCATTGCAACATCATGGGACAACTCTACTAAAGTATTTTTATTTTAAAGCAAAAGAAAAAAATGATAAAGTAAGTGAACAAGACTTTCGTTATGTAGGACCGAAACCAAAGTCAAAAGAAGCAGCAGTTGTATCTATATGTGATTCCATAGAAGCAGCAGTTAGATCAATGAAAAATCCAAGTCAAGTCGAGATTGAAAAAATTGTCTCTGCTATTTTTGAAGATCGTATATTAGATGGACAATTGAATGATAGTACTTTAACATTTAAAGAAATTGACCAAATCAAAAATGTAATATGTGAGACGTTAAAAGGGATTTATCATTCAAGGATTGAGTATCCGAAGAAAGAAGAGAAAATAAGGGAGGCAAAATAATGGAAATTGATTTTATAGATGAAACATCGTCGATTGTACAAAAAGATATAAAGCTAGTGAAGGATTTGTTACTTTTTGCAGCAAAAGAAGAAATGATTCCAGATCATGCAGAGCTGTCTATTACTTTTGTAACGAATGAAGAGATACAGCAATTAAATAAACAATATCGTGATTTAGATAGACCAACAGATGTTTTATCATTTGCATTGGAGGAAGAAGGAGAGGGCGAAATTTCTATTTCAGGTATGAACTTGCCAAAAATTTTAGGCGACATCATTATTTCTATTGATAGAACCAAAGAACAAGCAGTGGAATATGGACATACGTTTGAACGTGAACTAGGTTTTTTAGCATTACATGGATTTTTACATTTGTTAGGGTATGATCATATGAACGAAATAGACGAAAAAAAGATGTTCCAAAGACAAGAGGAGATCTTAAATGGGTTCGGGCTATCGAGATAGTTCAAAAAAGTTTATAGGTTTTAGATACGCATTTAAAGGAATAGTATATGCAATTAAACATGAGAGAAATATGAAGATACATTTGTTAGCAACATTCATCGTACTAATTGTCAGTATCTATACACAAATTACACCAATCGAATGGGCAGTGCTATTACTTACATGTGCACTTGTATTAAGTTTAGAAATAATGAATACAGCAATCGAAGTGGCTTTAAATTATATTGAACCATCAAAACAAGAGGCAATTGGAATAGCAAAAGATTTAGCAGCAGGTGCGGTGTTCATTGCAGCAATTTTTTCTATTACAATTGCATGTTTTATCTTTATCCCTTATTGGATCTAGATGAGTCTGTATAGTTTTAATTATAATTGAACGATTGATTAGAATTTGTCGCGTGTATATGGCAGTTAGTCTATCAGATATGTCTCACTTTACAGAATGTTAAAACATTATCACTAGTTTTGTCGAAAGTATGAAATCATCAAAAAAATATTGTATGATGTATATAGTGAATGCAACAGGATAAACGGAGGAAATTACATGGAAAACAATTTCAAATCAGGATTTGTAGCAATTATCGGTAGACCAAATGTAGGTAAATCAACATTTATGAATAGAGTTATCGGTCAAAAAATCGCTATTATGAGTGATAAAGCACAAACAACTCGCAATAAGATACAAGGTGTGTATACAGATAAAGAGAAGCAAATCATCTTTATTGATACACCTGGAATTCACAAACCGAAACACAAACTTGGTGACTTTATGGTGAAAATCGCAGAGAACACATTAAGCGAAGTGGACGCAATTATGTTTATGATTAATGCGGATGAAGGGTATGGTAGAGGAGATCAGTTTATTATTGATAAGCTGCCGAAGAATACGCCTGTCTTTCTTATTATAAACAAAATTGATTTAGTCACACCAGATGAACTATTACCACTGATCGAATTATATAAAGATAAATTCGATTTTGCTGAAATTATACCAATCTCTGCATTAGAAGGTAATAATGTAGATCATTTAATGAATGTATTTGATAAATATTTAGCAGAAGGACCGCAATTCTATCCAGAAGATCAAGTTACAGATCATCCTGAGCGATTTATTATTGCTGAACTAATTAGAGAAAAAGTATTGCATTTAACGAGAGAGGAAATTCCTCATTCTGTTGCTGTTGTTATTGATCAAATATCCAATCGAGGAGACAATGAAAAGGTACTTGTACAAGCAAGTATTATTGTGGAACGCAAATCACAAAAAGGAATAATTATTGGTAAACAAGGCTCCATGTTAAAAGAAGTAGGAAAAAGAGCGAGACAAGATATTGAAGGGTTACTAGGTTCTAAAGTTTATTTAGAGCTATGGGTGAAAGTACAAGAAAATTGGCGAAATAAACCACATCATTTATATGAATTTGGATTTAAACAAGATGAGTATTGATTAGACAAATATGATAGCTATTGTTGATGTATAAAGCAATCCTTTATGTTTTTCTAATCATACATGGTAAAAATTATTACTAATGGAACGGCTGTTTTCGGTAATTCTATTAAAGAGCACAATGAAAGACAACCAAATAGAAAGGTGAGGTTTATTGTGATCGATGTACCATGGAAAATTTTCAGTCAAACAGGTAATATAGAAGCATATTTATGGATGAAACAAATGGAATTAGAAGAACCAGAAGATATAGTGAATCAGCAGGATGCATATAGTTATACAGAAGACAAATCGCAATTATAATACTCGTTTTACACAAGAGAGGAATAGGTGAATACTTGTGTTTGAAAAAGTAGAAGGATTTATTTTAAAAACACAAGATTATGGTGAAACACATAAAATCGTCACAATGATTACACCGACAATGGGGAAAATTGGTGCAATCGCAAGAGGTGCAAAAAAAACGAAAAGTAGAATGGCTGCTATTACGCAGCCTTTTATTCATGGAACATTTTTAATTCAAAAAGGCAGTAGTCTATCTACACTCCAACAAGGAGATATAATATCATCATACAGAAAAATTCGAGAAGATATTTACTTAACTGCATATGCAAGTTATATAGCAGAACTAACAGATAAATTAGTTGATGCGAAACGATACAATCCTACATTGTTTTTAAGATTGGTACATACACTTGGCGCTATGGAAGAGGGAAAAGATCCAGAGATATTACTGATGATATATGAGTGGAAACTATACAAAATAGCAGGATTTGCTCCAGTAATGGATCAATGTGCGACATGTGGAAAAAAAGATCAGTTGGTTGCATTCAGTGTGCGAGAAGGCGGTATGCAATGTATAAATTGTGCAACAAATCATCCATACGCAATACCGATTAGTGAAACAATCTACAAATTATTACGTATGTTCACCTGGCTTGAAATGGATAGAATCGGAAATATCTCGATTAAACAAGAAAATAAACTACTCCTTAAACAACTAATGGAACAATATTATGAAGAACATGGTGGATATTTTTTGAAATCGAAAAGATTTCTCGATCAAATGAATCGAATGGGAAAGCTTTAAGTAGTTGACAATCGGATAGAACTCTCGTATTATTTAATAATAATATGTATATGTACTGTGTAGATAAAGAAGAGTAAAAGTCAACAGTCTTTTATAGCGAGTCTAGGATGGTGAGAGCTAGATATAGATATGATTTTGAAGGCGCTTTGGAGCAGAATGAAAAAAGTGGTTATTTCAGTCGTGATGGAATGAAATAACAAATAGGGTGGAACCGCGGGTATACCCGTCCCTATGTTTTGTCAATTGTCAAAACATAGGGACGGGTTTTTGTATGGATTTATGGTATGCGATGAAACAAAAATACCACTATAGAAAGTAATATTCTTTATAATAAAATGAATGATAACGGAGGTAAGAGCAATGAATATTCAAGAAATGATACTCACATTGCAAAAGCATTGGTCAGATCAAAACTGTATTTTAATGCAAGCATATGATGTCGAAAAGGGTGCGGGAACCATGTCACCAATGACATTACTTAGAAGTTTAGGGCCAGAACCATGGAATGTAGCATATGTGGAACCATCAAGAAGACCTGCTGATGGTCGATATGGACAAAATCCAAACAGATTATATCAACACCACCAATTTCAAGTAATCATGAAGCCATCCCCTGATAATATTCAAGAATTATACTTGGAATCACTTCGAAAATTAGGTGTGAATCCAGATGAGCATGACATACGTTTTGTTGAAGATAACTGGGAAAATCCTACTTTAGGCGCAGCTGGTCTCGGTTGGGAAGTATGGTTAGATGGAATGGAGATTACGCAATTTACTTATTTTCAACAAATAGGTGGCTTAGAAGCGAATCCAGTAGCAGTGGAAATCACTTATGGAATTGAGAGACTAGCCTCTTATATTCAAGATAAAGAAAATGTATTTGACTTAGAATGGACGAATGGTGTTACTGTTGGTGATATTTTTTATCAACCAGAATTCGAACATTCTACCTACACATTTAAAGAATCGGATACAGATATGCTTTTTGAATTGTTCTCTACATATGAGAAAGAAGCAAAGCGCACAATGGAAAAAGGTCTAGTATTTCCTGCATATGATTATGTTCTTAAATGTTCACACACATTTAATTTATTGGATGCAAAAGGTGTCATCTCAGTAACGGAAAGAACTGGATATATCGGTAAGGTACGTAATTTAGCTCGAGAAATTGCTAAATTATATGTATTGGAACGCGAAAAGCTAGGATTCCCGATGTTGAAAGGAGAGAACAAAACAAATGACAACAACTAATGTACTTTTTGAAGTGGGTTTAGAAGAAATGCCTGCACGTTTTATGTCAGATACAGAAAAACAGTTACACGAAAAAACAATTGCATGGCTTGCATCTATCCGTTTAAAATATGATCAATTACACACTTTCATAACACCGAGAAGGTTTGCGGTGCAAATTATTGGTTTAGAAACAAAACAAGACGATGAAGAAGAAGAAGTAAAAGGTCCAGCAGTAAAAATTGCAAAAGATGAAGCTAATAATTGGACAAAAGCGGCTATAGGTTTTACAAAAGGACAAGGTAAAAGTGTTGAAGATATCTACACGAAAGAAGTGAATGGCACAGAATATATTTTTGTGAAAAAATTTACGGCAGGACAATCTGTGGATACACTATTACCTGATTTTAAGTCTGTTATATTAGATCTTCATTTTCCTAAGAACATGCGCTGGTCTAACCAGACATTACGCTATATTAGACCAATTAAATGGTTAGTTGCACTAAGAGATGAACAGATTATCCCTTTTGAAATAACAAATGTAAAAACAAGCAACTACACATTTGGACATAGATTTTTAGGTGGTAAAACAGTCATAACCAAACCAGAACAGTACGAACAATTATTAAATGAACAACATGTTATTGTGGACTCGAACAAAAGGCAACAAAAAATTGTAAATGAGATTAAAGAATTAGAGCAACAACATAACTGGGTAATTCCTATCGATGAGAGCTTGCTTGAAGAGGTAACTCATTTAGTAGAATATCCAACTGTATTTTATGGAGAATTCGAGAAGAGATTTTTGGATATTCCAAAAGAAGTGTTAATCACATCTATGAAAGAACATCAACGCTATTTTCCTGTGATGAATCATACGTCTGAACTACAACCATTTTTTGTTGCTGTGCGTAATGGTACAAATCAACATATTGAAAAAGTAGCAAAAGGTAATGAGAAAGTCTTACGTGCAAGACTTCAAGACGCACAGTTCTTTTATGAAGAAGATCAGCAGTTATCGATAGAGAGAAATGTCCAACAACTATCTAAAATGGTGTTTCAAGAACAGCTAGGAACAATTGCGGACAAAGTAAATAGAGTGAATAAAATTGCCAAAATTATTGCTAGAAAATTATCATTACAAGATGATGTCACTCAAAAAGTTACTAGAGCGTCTGAAATTTGTAAATTTGATTTAGTGACAAATATGGTTAATGAATTTACAGAATTACAAGGGGTTATGGGACATAAATATGCATTGATTTTTGGGGAAGATAAAGAAGTAGCTCAAGCAATTGAAGAGCACTATTTACCAAAATCAGCTAAATCTGAATTGCCAAAATCACTAGTTGGTTCTGTAGTCAGTGTTGCGGATAAATTGGATACAATTATTGGCTGTTTCACTGTTGGGTTAATCCCAAGTGGTTCTCAAGATCCGTATGCATTAAGAAGACAAGCTTTGGGAATTGTACAAATAGTGAAAGAACGAAATTGGGATATCAATATCAGTGAGTTAATAAAAGAAGTGCAACAGTTATATATCGATTTTACTACTAGTGATGAAATGGCAAATATTCACGAACAATTACACACATTTTTTAAACAGCGTGCTGCATATATTATGAAAGAAGAGAATATTGAACAAGACGTAGTAGAAGCGGTGTTAGCAGGGAAACTAGAAAAGTTTGCATTTATGATAGAAAAAGCACACTTGTTAAGTGAAAAAAGAAATGATCTATCTTTCAAAACAAAACAAGAAGCTTTTGTACGTGTGCTAAATCTTGCTAGTAAGGTTTCAGAAGAGGTGGATGTTGACCCACAGAAATTTAAGAACAATGAAGAAAAAGCATTATTTGAAAAATACCAAGCTATACACACAGATTATTTAAAAGCACTAACAAATAAAAAAGCGTCCGTTGCAATCGAACTCTTATCACAGCTAGTTACACCAATAAATGCATTTTTTGATCATACGATGGTAATGGATAAAGATGAATCGATAAAAATGAATAGACTAGCATTACTGTCATACATTTCAAAAGATATAAAACAATTCGCTGATCTAACCGAAATTAATTGGAAACAAACACATAGTTGAATGAATCCAGGAGGCAAGGAATGCGTATGGAAAAGTCAATAGTTTATGTTGTTTCTGATTCAGTTGGTGAAACAGCAGAATTTGTAACAAAAGCTGCACTAAGTCAATTTATGAAAGAAAATGAATATGATTTATACCGTATTCCATATGTAGAAAATACAGAAGTTTTGCGTGGTGTTGTCTACCACGCAAAACAATTAGGAGCAATGATAGGTTTCACTTTAGTTAATCCGGAATTTCGAGAGTTTCTAGTTAAAGAAGCGGAAATGAAAGAAGTAGAATGTGTGGATATAATGGGACCGATGTTACAAGCAATGCAAAGGAAATTTAATAAAAAGCCTAAGGAACAACCAGGACTCATTCACAGGTTAGACGAAGACTATTTCAGAAAAGTAGAAGCAATTGAATTTGCAGTAAGATATGATGATGGTAGAGACCCTAGAGGTGTAACGCAAGCGGATATTGTACTAATCGGTGTTAGTCGTACATCAAAGACTCCATTATCACAATATTTAGCTCATAAGAAATTAAAAGTTGCAAACATTCCAATTGTCCCAGAAGTAGATCCACCCCATACATTATTTACAATACCAACAAATAAATGCATTGGTTTGAAAATAAGTCCTGAGAAATTAAATGATATTCGTAAAGAAAGATTGAAGAGTTTAGGACTAGATGACAAAGCGAGTTATGCAACAATTAATCGTATAAACGAAGAATTAAAATATTTTGATGCGTTAATAAGTAAAATAGGTTGTCCAGTCATTGATGTGTCAAATAAAGCTGTGGAAGAAACAGCAAATTTAATACTTAATATGATTAATCATCCATATTGGAATATGGAAACTTCTCGAAGATGAGTTATTTTTGTTGGAAAAACTCATAATTTGTTTTATAATTATATTTTGTGTTATAACAATATAGTTTGTTATACCTTTTAATCACATTACTTATATATTTATCAAGTAGAATAGAATAATTGAATGGAATTTTGTTCTACATAGATTTAATAAATATTTATTAATAAAAAAAAGGAATTTTTCTTTTTTTGTAGAATTGATAATATATAAGGAAATAGAATATACACAAAAACTATGAATAATGAGATAGACAAACTTATGAATAGACAATCTCTTTCGTTTGATGGATGACAAATAATACCTGTTTAATTTGTGCTAAATAGGATATTACCTTTAGTAAAGAAGTAATAGATTATTTTTTATTACAACAATGGAGAAAAATGTCGAAATGATACAACAAAAGAATTATTATGATGAAAAATGGTGATAGATATGGTTAGTCATAATCAAGTAGACAATGACATAATTGCTTCTATCCAATCCTCCAACGATATTGTTGATGTTGTTGGTGAGTATGTCCAATTAAAAAAGCAAGGTAGAAATTATTTCGGGTTATGTCCGTTTCACTCTGAAAACACTCCTTCGTTTTCAGTGAACCAAGAAAAACAGATTTTTCATTGTTTTGGTTGTGGAAAAGGCGGCAATGTCTTTACATTTATGATGGAGATAGAAGGATACTCCTTTCCACAGTCTGTACAGCATCTAGCCGAGAAATCTGGTCAACAAATAACGTTATCTAATCAATCGAATGAAACAAAAGAATCGAATTCTGAAGAACAAAAAATACTAGAAGCCTACCAATTGTTAAGTAAACTATACCATCATTTATTAAAACATACAAAAGATGGAAAAAAAGGTCTTGAGTATTTGTATGACAGAGGATTTAATGAGGAAACAATTGATAAATTTCAACTAGGATTCTCTCCATACAAAAAGGATTTTATTATGCAATTTTTGGAACAAAAGGGTTATCACCGTCAATTAATGATTAAATCTGGTTTTTTTACAACAAATCATCAAGATCGGTTTCAAGGTAGAATTGTCTTTCCTATACGAAATATTACTGGAAAAACAATAGGATTTGTTGGTAGATCTATTGATGATCAAGAACCGAAATATTTAAATAGTGCGGAGTCACCATTGTTTCAAAAAAGTAAGATATTGTATAATTTTGACCAAGCAAGAAGTGAAATACGAAAAAAAAGTGAAGTGATTTTAACAGAAGGTTCTGCTGATGTAATGGCTTTAGCTCAAGCAGGATTTGAAAATACTGTAGCTTCATTGGGTACATCGTTTACAGATACTCATGCAAGTATTCTCAGAAGATATGTAGATACAGTTATTCTCTGTTTTGATGGAGATAATGCAGGTCAACAAGCAACTTTCAAAACATTAAAGATATTAAAGAAAGTCGGTTGTTTTGTAAAAATAGCAATGTTGCCTACTAATTATGACCCTGATCAATATATTAAAGAATATGGTGCAGATAGTTTTGATAAGCATATTATTCAGACAGCTTCTACAGAAATGTCCTTCTTGATGAAATATTATAAGAATGATTTTGATTTGAGACAAGAAGGTGAATTATTACGTTATGTTGATAAGATAATTAGTGAAATTGCACTATTGGCTAGTCCAATTGATAGAGATTTTTATATTCGAGAGTTAGCAGAGCAATTTTCATTATCACATGATGCATTAACAGAAGAATTGTCAAGAAAAATGCAATTCGTTAAAAAAAATGATGATAACAAGTCAAACTTTGGTAATACTAATGAAGAAAATCAATATTCAACGAACAATAATAAGAAGAAAGTTCTTCAAAGAGCATACTTAAATGCAGAAAGAACATTACTTGCATTTATGCTTCAAAATGCTCAAATTGCTGACAGAGTAAAAGACAAAATTGGATCAAAGTTTAACTTAGAACAGCATCAGATTATTGTAACGTATCTTTATGGCTTTTATGAGGAAGGAAATGAACCGAATCCTAGTCATTTTTTAACATATATAGAAGATCAAGCAATTCAAAAAATAGTTGTGGACTTATCTTTGCTTGATTGTAACTGGGATATTTCAGAAAAAGAGTTAGAAGATTATATTCATATTATTCTAGCTGAACAAACTGGACATGCAAAGATAAAACAATTAAATAATGAATTACATGCAGTTGAAAAAACAGATCCATTACGAGCTGCAGAAATTGCGATGGAAATCAACAAGATAAGGCAACAGTTAAAAAGAGGTAGTTAGTTTTTGGAAGGAGGGACACTCATGGCGAATAATAAATCATCACGTTCTAAAGAACCAGAATTAACTTTAGAACAGGCAAAAGAACAATTGTTAGAAATAGGTAAAAAACGTGGTGTGTTAGCATATGAGGAAGTGGCAGATAAATTATCTAATTTTGAATTAGAGTCTGATCAAATGGATGAATTTTATGAGTATTTAGGTGAACAAGGTGTAGAGGTTTTAGGTGAAACGGAAGAGGATCCTACATTACAACAACTTTCAAAAGAAGAAGAGTTCGACTTAAATGACTTAAGTGTACCATTAGGTATTAAAATAAATGACCCAGTAAGAATGTACTTAAAAGAAATAGGTCGTGTAGATCTACTTTCTGCTACGGAAGAAATTGAATTGGCTAAAAGAATTGAAGAAGGCGACGAATATGCTAAGAAACGATTAGCGGAAGCGAACCTTCGTCTTGTTGTTAGTATTGCAAAAAGATATGTTGGTCGTGGAATGTTATTTTTAGACTTAATTCAAGAAGGAAATATGGGTCTTATTAAAGCAGTAGAAAAATTTGACTTTAGAAAAGGATTTAAATTTAGTACGTATGCAACATGGTGGATTAGACAAGCAATCACACGTGCAATTGCAGACCAAGCACGTACAATTAGAATCCCTGTCCATATGGTTGAAACAATCAACAAATTAATCCGAGTACAAAGACAACTACTACAAGACTTAGGTAGAGAACCTTCGCCAGAAGAAATTGCGAAAGAGATGGATCTTACACCAGATAAGGTTAGGGAGATATTGAAAATTGCTCAAGAACCAGTCTCATTAGAAACGCCTATTGGTGAAGAAGATGACTCGCATCTTGGTGATTTTATCGAAGATCAAGAGGCAACATCGCCTTCTGATCATGCAGCTTATGAATTATTAAAAGAACAATTAGAAGACGTTTTAGACACATTGACAGACAGAGAAGAGAATGTATTACGATTACGTTTTGGATTAGATGATGGAAGAACACGTACATTAGAAGAAGTAGGAAAAGTTTTCGGTGTCACTCGAGAACGTATTCGACAAATAGAAGCAAAAGCTCTACGTAAATTACGTCATCCATCTAGAAGTAAACGACTCAAAGATTTCTTAGAATAAATAGAGTGAAGCTCACATTCATCCTTGTTAGGGAATGTGAGTTTTTGACTATCATTCTACATAATTTTTATTGTTTGCCGATATATATACAGTACGATGAAATAAAAATATGGGAATGATGTTATGGATGCAGAAAGAAAAAAAGTCATCATAAATGAAATAAAATATTGGAAAGATCATCGCCTTTTACCAACACATTACTGCGATTTTCTGCTTGCATTATATACAGAAGGTCAAGGGGATGAGGAAATAGAAGAAAGGACAAAATCACCGTATTATTTATTTTTTTATTTTTTTAATACATTAACATTATTTATTACATTACTGACAATTAATCTATATGAATCGCTCATTATTCAAGCATTGAGTATTGTTTTTGTAATCATAATAAATGTAGTATTTATTATGATTTTTAAAAAGAATGTAAATCTTAGAGATGATTATGCAGTAATGATTTTATTTGTAAATTTCCTGTTTGCTACTAGCCTTATGCTAATGCAATACATTATTATTCCAATTATTACATATAGTTGGATATTGCTTAATAGTGTTTGTTGGATTGTATTCGGTAAATGGAAGAAGCAATTTTTTCTGCAAGCTGCGGGTGTGTTTGTGTTAATAATTGGAATAATATTGATTGGGTTTTATTATTTATAACAATTTTTCGAAAAATTTAGCGGTTTCTCTTTGCTAAATAGGGATAATACAGTAAAATAGAATGTGGATTTGTATGAAATTATACATACATAATGATTGAAAAAAATGAATTAAATATCTAAAGGAGGAAAAGTCAAAATGAAAAATCCGATAATTCCGTTCGCTTTGATTGCAGTATTAGGTATATTAGCAATGATTATCTTCTCCGTTATTGGTCTTGATAAACAAGATGAAATTGCTAATGGAGGTGGCGATGCAGAATCAGTTGTAGAAGATCCTGAAGCAATTGCCCAAAGTTGTATTGGATGTCATGGTGGGGATTTAGAAGGTGCATCAGCTCCTAGCCTTCAAGATGTAGGAAGCAAGTACTCTGTAGAAGATGTAGAAAATATCATTAATAATGGTATTGAAGGTACAGCTATGCAAGGTGGTTTTGTTTCTGCAGAAGAAGCAAAAGTTTTGGCTAAGTGGCTTGTAGAAGGAGAAGAAGGCGGAGATTCTGAGGAAGAAGCTGCTGAAGCACACTAAACAACCACATTACATCATGTATTGATTTCTAACAGTAGAAGATTATTAGTTGTGTTAAATAATTTCCTACATAGTATGAAAAAGCTTTCTGTATATACGCAGAAAGCTTTTTCTCACATTTACATAGAAAGGTTTTGTCGTATGTTATCAAAAAGGTTAGAACATATAAAAAAATATTTAAAAAAACCAATTCACTTTGCTGATATTGGATCAGATCATGCATATTTGCCTGTATCTGTGTGTCTAAGTGACGAGGATGCAACTGCAATAGCTGGAGAAGTAAATCAAGGGCCATACAACCGTGCAAAGCAAACTGTTGAAATGAATGAACTTTCACATCGGATAGATGTAAGAAAAGGAAATGGATTAGAGATATTAGATGAATCAGATAATGTGAATCAAGTCACTATATGTGGAATGGGCGGGAAATTAATTCGTACTATTTTAAATAATGGAATTTCATATTTATCAGGTGTAAACCGATTGATATTACAACCAAACATTGATGGGGCTATTGTGAGAAACTGGTTAGTATCGAATCAATTTTATATAACGAATGAAGAGATTACAGAAGAAGATGGCTATATCTATGAAATTATTGTCGCAGATCGAACAAGTCAAAAAATAAGTCTATCAGAAAAAGAAGTCATGTTTGGTCCATACCTTATGGTTGAAAAAAATCATGTATTTATGACATATTGGCAAAATGAACTTGAAAAAAGGACAAAATTAATTAATGAAATGAAAAAAGCAACACAACCACCAGTTAAAAAGATCGAGAAATGGAATGAGGAAATAGACTGGATTAAGGAGGTTCTTGAGGGTGAGTAATACTACTGTTAAAGCAATCATTGACCTTTTTGAACAATGGGTTCCATTACATTATGCGGAACCTTGGGATAATGTGGGTCTTCTTGTAGGAGATAGAACTATGCAAGTGGACAAATTGATGATTACATTAGATGTTACAGAAGAAGTCGTAGATGAAGCGTTAAAAAACAATGTAAACATGATTATTGCTCACCACCCGCTTATTTTTGAAGGGCTAAAAGCAATTAATTTAACTAATTTCAAAGGTAAAATTATTCAAAAATTAATTAAACATGATATTGCTGTTTATGCAGCACATACCAATCTAGATATTGTATCTGGAGGAGTGAACGACTTATTAGCTGAAAAAATTGGATTAGAAAATAGTAAAGTTCTCCATCCGATGATAGAAGAAAAATTATACAAATTAGTTATCTATGTACCATCTTCTCATACAGATGTAATTGTCGAGGAACTGGGTGAAAGTGGAGCTGGTTTTATTGGGAATTACAGTCATTGTACTTTTCGAACCAACGGAACGGGTACATTTAAACCACTTGAAGGGACAAATCCCTATATTGGAAAAGCAGGGTTTGTAGAACGTGTAGCAGAAGACAAAATAGAAACACTTGTGAAAGAAAGTCAATTGCATACGATTATCTCAAAAATAGAGTCTGTACATCCGTATGAAGAAATGGCTTATGATGTATTCCAACTTAAAAATACTGGAACCTCATTAGGCTTGGGTAGAATCGGTACATTGAATCAGTCATGTACGTTAGACGAGCTTTTAGAAATTGTAAAAAAGGCTTTTCATGTAAATAGTGTAAGATTTGTTGGTGATAGGAATACAACGATTACTACTGTTGCTATCCTAGGTGGTAGTGGTAAAAGTTATATTAATGATGCAATTAAAAAAGGAGCAGATTGTTTCATTACAGGGGATTTATCTTTTCATGAAGCGCAAGACGCTCTTGCACAAGGAATCACATTAATAGATCCTGGTCATCATATAGAAGAGGTGATGAAAGAAGGGGTTAAGAAGTACTTTGAAGATAAAATGGCTATTTTACCTTCACCTATTCAAGTAATTACCTCTGAGCTTTCAACAGATCCATTTCAATACAGCTGATAAAAAAGAAGAAATATTTAAAAACTAAAAGGCCTGATATATAGTTAAACAGGCGCTTTTAGTTTTTGTTTAGTACTCATTTTACTTTTACCTTTGGAAGAATCTTATCTTTTTTTACTTTAGATGTCTTGTCCCATGTATCTGGATTATCACTATCGTATTGTTCAATAAATTTTATTACTTCCTTAGTGATAGGTGTTGGTGTAGACGCACCTGCAGTTATAGCCACTTTGTTTACATCGGCTAACCAACCTAAATCAATTTCCGTTACATCAGCAATTCGATAGGCTTTCGTCCCAGCATGTTCCATGGAAACTTGAGCTAAACGATTTGAATTATTACTTCTTGGGTCACCTACAACTAATGTTAAATCGGCATCTTTAGCTTGTTCAGCAACGGCTTCTTGTCTCACTTGTGTCGCCATACAAATTTCTTGTTCCATTTCTGTTTGTGGGTATTTTTCTTTTACTTTCAGCATGACATCATAGACATCCCATTGACTCATCGTTGTTTGGTTTGTGACAAGAATTTTAGCATTCTTATCAATGGTAAGTGTTTGGACATCTTCTTCTGTTTGAATTAAATGTACGTTATCAGGTGCGACTCCAATAGCACCTTCAGGTTCTGGATGTCCTTTTTTGCCTATATATACAATCTGATAGTTCTCTTTTACTTTTTCTCTAATTAAATCATGCGTTCTTGTTACATCTGGGCAAGTTGCATCAAGAACAGTGAGACCTTTTGCTTCAGCTTTTTTCTTTACTTCAGGTGAGACACCATGAGCAGTAAAAATAACTGTTCCAGATTCAATTTCATTTAATAATTCAGAACGATTTTTACCATCTAAAGTAAAAACACCTTGTTCTTCAAATGCTTTTGTCACATGTGAATTATGAACAATCATACCAAGAATATATATAGGACGAGGTAAATTAGGATCTTTCACAGCGTTTTGTGCAATCACCATTGCATCAACAACCCCATAACAATATCCCCTCGGAGCGATCTTAATTACTTCCATTGTGGTTCCCCCTCTGTACTTTAGATCACATATCAAGTAGAATAAATAATAATGGACATTTATTTGCCCAATACTTATTATTATAAAGGTAATTCAACTAATTGACAAAGATAAATTGTTAGTTAAAAGGAGATTAACATGGAAAAACATTTATTTAAACAATATGCACTTAATGACTGGATGAATCATGTCATTGATCAGTTACATTTTTATGAGCCAACAGATATTCAAGCACAAGTCATTCCGGATGCATTAAAAGGAAAAAATATAATTGGTCAATCAGAAACTGGTTCTGGAAAAACGCATGCTTTTCTAATTCCATTATTAAATAATTTAGATTTGGATTCAAATACTACTCAGGTTGTATTAACAGCACCTACACGTGAATTAGCAATTCAAATTTACGATGAAGTAAAAAAAATACTACAATTTGCCGACAAAGAAGAGAGTGTTCGAGCTAAATTAATCATTGGTGGAACAGATAAAAAACGCATGATCGATAAGATGAAAGAAATTCCACATATAATTGTTGCGACACCTGGACGATTATTAGATTTACTGAATGAAAATATTTTGGATGTATACACAGCAAATGCATTTGTAATCGACGAAACAGATTTAATGCTTGAACTAGGTTTGATGAATGAAATTGATCAAATATTAACAAAAGCAGATCCAAACATACAAGTAATGGTTTTTTCGGCAACAATTCCCGAAAAATTACAACCATTTCTTAAAAAATATTTGCATGCACCAAAATATATTAAAATTGATGATCGTCTAGCTCCAGAGAAAATGGAACATCGTATGATTCCATTGAAACATCGAGACAGAGCATCTGTTATTATGGATATTTCCAAAGTAATACAGCCATATTTAGCGATAATTTTCACAAATGGAAAAGAAAAAGCGAATGAACTGGCGAGTGAATTACAGACAAAAGGTTTAAATGTCGGATTAATTCATGGTGGATTAGCTCAAAGAGAACGAAAAAGAGTGCTTAAAGAAATACAAAACTTGAAATATCAATACATTGTAGCCACTGATTTAGCAGCGCGAGGCATTGATATTAAAGGGGTAAGTCATGTTATCAATGCTGAATTACCTAAAGAAGAGAGTTTTTATATACATCGAGTAGGTAGAACGGCGAGAGCAGGCATGGAAGGTACAGCAATAAGTTTGTTCACTGAGCAAGATTTAGAATTAGTCAAACGACTAGAAAAGAAAGGTATTACGTATACTTTTTACGATATTATTAAAGGTGAATGGCAAGAAACAAAAGCTTATAATGCTCGTCAAAATAGAATAAAGTATGAAAATGAGACAGAAAAACAAGCATGGCAGCAAATAAGAAAGCCTAAAAAAGTAAAACCAGGCTATAAGAAAAAAATGAAATATGAGCAGCAAAAAGTGAAAAAGAAAATACAACGTAAAACTTTCAAAAAGAAGTAGTATAGGAGAGAGTAGCACATGTTAAAAATAGGTTCACATGTTTCGATGAGTGGGAAAAAAATGTTATTAGGGTCAAGTGAAGAGGCAGTATCTTATGGAGCAAACACATTCATGATTTATACGGGCGCTCCTCAAAATACACGTAGAAAAGCAATTGAAGAACTAAATATTGAAGCAGGGACAAAGCATTTAAAGGAACATGGGATTACTGATATTGTAGTGCATGCACCATACATTATAAATATTGGTAATGCTGTGAAAAAAGAAACATTTGAGTTGGGTGTTAACTTTTTGAAAAGTGAAATAGACCGCACTGAAGCAATTGGTGCAAAGCAAATCGTTTTGCATCCTGGTGCACACGTTGGTGAAGGTGCAGATATAGGAATTGCAAAAATAATAGAAGGTTTAAATGAAGTATTAGATCCAAAACAAGACGTTCAAATTGCTTTAGAGACAATGGCAGGAAAAGGAAGCGAAATCGGACGAACATTTGAAGAATTAGCTCGCATTATAGATGGTGTCACACACAATGAGAAATTATCGATTTGTATGGATACATGCCATATTCATGATGCAGGATACCCAATTGTAGATGATTTTGACGGCGTGCTAAATGAATTTGATAAAATAATAGGTATTGATCGAATTAAAGTAGTGCATGTGAATGATAGTAAAAATGTACAAGGTGCAGGAAAAGACCGTCATGAAAACATAGGCTTTGGGCATATTGGCTATAAAGCATTACATCATATTGTACATCACCCGCAATTGAGTGATTTACCAAAAATATTAGAAACTCCTTATGTCGGAGAAGATAAAAAAAATAAAAAAGCGCCATATAAATTTGAGATTAGCATGATTAAGTCAGGAACATTTGATGAGAATTTAAAAGAAAAAATAATGGAACAATAAGTAATTACTCCGTACGCATTTTGCAGTACGGAGTTTTTTAAATTAAAAATACAATTAAAACATGTTTTCCACACCATATTGTTTAATTAATTGTTGAAACAACTGATTGCATCTTTTTGCTGTTTGCATATCCGTGATTTGAGCTAATTTTTTTAGCATCGCAGTACGATCAGATACTTTGGTTGGATCATACATATTTTCTTTTAAATGTTCACAAATTATTTCTGCCTGTTGGGAAGATATCGGAATATCATATTTTTTTGCATATTGTAAAAGAATGGATGGTTGGATAGTCTGTAATTTTCTTATCATAATCATTTTTTTAAAACTGTTCATATAGATGGGCTCCTTTCCACTATTGATGGATGATAGCATGAACTTTAAAAAATAAAATGAAAGCTCTAATAAGCAATATGTAAGTTAGTATATGTATATGACTTAATACATTAAAAAATTACCAAGCAATTTTTGAAGAAATAAAGCCATACTACGAATGTACCTCTAAAACAAAAGGAGGGTTGAAAGATGTCAAATGACAAAGAGTACGAAAACAATCGTGTAGAGGATGCACCAAAATACGATTTGGAAAATCAAGAGGATATCACTACCAAGCAATTTGCTTCAACGGATGAGTTATATGCACTAGATGAAGCATATAAGCGAGATTCAGAAGTGGCCCAAGAATTAACAGCCAATGAATTTAATCGGCCAATTGAAGATAGTGAACAAGGAACAGAAATGCAATCAAGTGTAAATACTACGTTTGGTTGGATTGGTTTAGTATTAGCAATTGCATCATTCTTTGTTTGGCCATTAATTATGGCGATAGGTGGATTAATATTTGGATTCATTTCCAAAAAACAAGGAGCAGATACGTTAGGTAATGCAGCAATCGTCGTATCGATTATCTCATTACTCGTATCTATCATAATGATTCCATTATTTTAGCCAATTACCAATACAGATGAAGTCAATCAATATGTCAGTATAATATAAAAAGTAGACACCTATCTGTGAATGGATAGGTGTCTACATATGTCTTAAGCTTCTTGTTCTTCTTTTTGTTTTTCTAAAAATTCAGCAGCTATTTTGTCTACTTCTTTTTTAAGCTCATCTACCATCGTTTCTTCAGGGACTTTTCGGATGATTTCTCCATGTCTGAATAGTAATCCTTCTCCACGAGCACCTGCAATTCCAATATCAGCTTCTCTAGCTTCACCAGGACCGTTTACTGCGCATCCTAATACAGCTACTTTAATTGGTGCCTTGATTGTGGATATATACTCTTCCACTTCATTAGCGATTTTTATTAAATCAATCTCAATACGTCCACAAGTAGGACAAGAAATCAATGTGGCAGCATTAGAAGCGAGTCCGAATGTTTTTAATAACTCTCTTGCTACTTTGATTTCTTCTACGGGATCTGCACTAAGTGAAATACGCATCGTATTACCGATACCTTTACTTAAAATCGCACCCATCCCTGCAGCACTTTTGATACTACCTGCAAAAAGCGTGCCGGATTCTGTAATTCCTAAATGCAACGGATATGGAATCACTTCAGCAGCTTTCTCATATGCTTCAATAGCTAAATTCACATCAGAAGCTTTCAATGATACAACAATATCATGAAAATTTAACTCTTCTAAGATTTTGATATGATGTAATGCACTCTCAACCATTCCATCAGCTGTTGGATAACCATATTTTTCTAAAATATGTCTTTCAAGTGAACCAGCATTTACACCAATGCGAATAGGTATCCCTTTCGCTTTAGCAGCATTGACAACTGCTTCTACTTTATCTCTTTTTCCGATATTACCAGGATTGATTCGAATTTTGTCTGCTCCGCCTTCAATTGCTTTCAAAGCAAGCTTGTAGTTAAAATGTATGTCAACTACTAATGGTATATTAATTTGTTTCTTTATTTCTGGGATGGCATTCGCAGCACGTTCATCAGGACATGCTACACGAACGATTTGACAACCTGCTTCTTCTAATCGGTGTATTTCTTTAACTGTTGCTTCTACATCATGTGTTTTGGTCGTTGTCATTGATTGTATAATTACTTCATTTTTGCCACCGACCATCACATTCCCGACTTTTACAGGTCGCGTATCCTTTCGGTGTATTAAAGCCATAAAATAAATCGCTCCTTTATTATTACCTCTTAATAGATTATAGTTACATCTCTGTATCATTATAATGCTTTCCTTACAAAATGAGAAGTAACAGGACTTATTTTTAATTTATTTTACAAAATGAAACCTTAACAACTTCTATTCGTATGATATGATAAGAATAAAAAAACCTAAAAGTAGGTGATAAAAATGATTGATGTACAAGTAGAATGGATAAGTTTTCTTGTCGTTGCACTAGCAACATTATTTTTAATTGGAGAAATTTTAGTTAATGCGAAGGGAATATTTAGTGTATTAGGGTTAGGTTTTATTGGTGTGTATTTTTCTAGTCACTTAGATACAGGTATGTTTTTTATTATGATTGCATTATATTTTGTCGGAATTTTACTTATCGTTATTGATGGAAAGGTAGTAAATGATGGTACTCTGGCTGTTATCGGAACTGTATTAATGATTATTTCTGTTGGGTTTGCAACATCTAATTGGGTTACAGGACTATATGCTGTGTTAGGAGTATTTATAGGTGGATTTAGTTCGCTATTGTTCTTAAAAGTATTTAAGAAGAGAAAGATGTGGACCAAGATTACTCTGTTTGATCAATTAACAAATGAAGCAGGCTATTCAAGTATGAATAAAAAATATGAATCATTAATTGGTAAAGATGGTTTTGCAATTACAGATATGCGTCCAATAGGAAATGTAAAAATTGATGGAGCGGAATATAGTGCAATTACACAAGGTAAATGGGTGAAAAAAGATACTCCGATTGTAGTTTTGCAAGTGGATGGTACGAGAATATTAGTCCAAGAAAGATAAAAAACATAGAGATGCCTCTATGTTTTTTTTATATGTTTATGGTAACACTATTAAAAATTCGAAATATATTTACCTAATAAGAATGAAATTGTTATAATAAAATAAAATATTAAATTATTGTAAATTTTCGCTTAACACCTTTACAAACTATTAATAAATAATTAATATTAAAATCGTGTGTGTTAGCGAAATTTGTCCAACTATGTCATTAAACCCATTTTTATCATGATGTCATAAGAACAAATGAAAAAATACACTACAATACATACTAACTATTAGAAATAGTGAAGGGATGAATACTTTTGGATGCGAATGTACAAGCAATGATCTTCGAATTTATAGGTGGCTTGGGGATTTTTCTTTTAGGTATTAAGTACATGGGAGATGGTCTGCAAAAGACTGCTGGAGATCGTTTGAGAGAGATTTTAGACAAAACAACTAGTAACCCGTTTTTAGGTGTGTTAGCAGGTATCATTGTTACTGTATTAATTCAATCAAGTTCAGGAACAACTGTTTTAACTGTAGGGTTAGTTAATGCAGGATTTATGACATTAAGACAGTCAATTGGTGTCATCATGGGAGCGAATATTGGAACAACCATTACAGCATTTATCATCGGTTTTGATTTGGGTGCATATTCATTACCGATTATTGGTATCGGAGCATTTTTATTATTTTTCTTTAAAAATTCAAAATTAACTAATTTAGGTTTAACTATTTTTGGTTTTGGTTCACTTTTTTATGGGTTAGAATTAATGAGTTCTGGCTTAAAACCATTAAGAGATGTGCAGATGTTTCATGATTTAACTGTAAGTATGTCGGATAATCCAATTTTAGGTGTGGTAGTTGGTACTGTATTTACAATGTTGGTACAAAGTTCAAGTGCAACTATCGGAATTCTGCAAAGTTTAATGTTAGAAGGTGCGATTGAGTTAAAAGCAGCATTACCTGTATTATTTGGAGATAATATTGGGACTACAATTACGGCTGTATTAGCATCAATTGGTGCTACGATTGCAGCGAAGAGAGCGGCATTAACACACGTAATTTTTAACGTAATTGGTGCAACAATAATAATTATATTTATCAATTTCTACACATTGTTTATGGAAAAAGTACAAGTAGCTTTAGAATTAAATCCTGCGATGACAATTGCTTTTTCTCATGGTATATTTAATGTGTTAAATACAGTTATTCAATTCCCTTTTATAGGATTATTAGCATTACTTGTAACTAAAATTATTCCAGGTGAGGATACAGTAGTTGAATTCAAACCAAAGCATTTAGATCCTATTTTTATTAAACAATCTCCATCTGTTGCTTTAGATCAAGCAAAAGCTGAAATTGTAAGAATGGGTGAGTATGCAACGAAAGGTCTAGAAGAAACGAGTATTTTCTTAAATACAAATAACAATAAACACGAAGAAATGGCGATGCAATTAGAAGGCGCTATTAATAATTTAGATAGAGAAATTACTTCTTATTTAGTAGAACTCTCAGGAACTAATTTTACAGAAACAGAACGTTTTAGTCATTCAGCATTAATTAATTCTGTTCGTGATATTGAGCGGATGGGGGATCATTTTGAAAACATTCTTGAATTAATTAATTATAAAATATCCAATAAAGTAGATATTACAGAACAAGGTATGATAGATTTAAATGAGATGTTTGATTTAACAATCATTACAGTTAAAGATGCAATAAGAGCACTAGATAATATGGACCGTGAAGCAGCACTTTCCGTAGTTCAAAAAGAAAATGAAATTGATAATATGGAGCGAAAATATCGCAAGAAACATATTATTCGATTAAATGAAGGTGTATGTACGGGAACTGCTGGAATTGTTTTTGCAGACATTATCAGTAATTTAGAACGTATTGGAGATCATGCTGTAAATATTGCAGATGAGGTATTAGGCGAGAAGCATTAATGAGTTAAATTCGCCCGGAATGGATAGGTTTTTACTTCTGGGCGAAAAATAAATCAAAAAAAATCAAAAAAAGTATTGACGCTTATAACTATATGTGATAAATTATTATATGTCGCTTCGGTGATACAAATTAAAAACAAGTCATTCATCATACATAACTAAGTATTTCATTATTCCACAGTAGCTCAGTGGTAGAGCTATCGGCTGTTAACCGATCGGTCGTAGGTTCGAATCCTACCTGTGGAGCCATATGGCGGTGTAGCTCAGCTGGCTAGAGCGTACGGTTCATACCCGTGAGGTCGGGGGTTCGATCCCCTCCGCCGCTACCAATATCACAATTTTATAATGGCGGTCGTGGTGAAGTGGTTAACACATCGGATTGTGGTTCCGACATACGTGGGTTCGATCCCCACCGGTCGCCCCATTAAAAATTAGATGGACCCTTAGCTCAGTTGGTTAGAGCTATCGGCTCATAACCGATCGGTCGCAGGTTCGAGTCCTGCAGGGTCCACCATCTATGACGCGGAGGAATACCCAAGTCCGGCTGAAGGGATCGGTCTTGAAAACCGACAGGGGCTTCACGGCTCGCGGGGGTTCGAATCCCTCTTCCTCCGCCATACATACTCAATTAAATATTATATAGGCTCGGTAGCTCAGTCGGTAGAGCAACGGACTGAAAATCCGTGTGTCGGCGGTTCGATTCCGTCCCGAGCCACCATTTTTAACAAGCTATAGAAGAGCTTGTTTTTTTGTTACCATTCATTTGAAAAAAGTAAGGAAATCTGATAATTTTGTGTAACTCAACTTATTTGTTTCAATAGTTCGAAATATTTGCAATTTATACAATTAATTTGATAATATTTGAGTTGGAAAGTAATAGCACTTTCAAATCAAAATATATAGGAGGAATACACATGACAAACTTTACATTACCAGAATTACCTTATGCATATGATGCACTAGAACCACATATTGACAAGGAAACAATGAATATTCACCACACTAAACACCACAATACTTATATTACTAAATTAAATGCAGCACTAGAAGGACATAGTGAATTTGATGGCAAATCTGTAGAAGAAATTTTAGCTAACTTAGATGCTGTGCCTGAAGAAATCCGTACAGCTGTGCGTAATAATGGTGGAGGACACGCTAACCACTCTCTATTCTGGACATTACTTTCACCAAATGGTGGTGGAGCTCCAAAAGGTGAACTAGCTGAAGCAATTGATAGCGCGTTTGGTAGCTTCGATGCTTTCAAAGAAGAATTTGCTAATGCTGGTGCTAATCGCTTTGGATCTGGTTGGGCATGGTTAGTTGTAGATAATGGCCAATTAGCAATTACTAGTACACCTAATCAAGATACACCTATTTCAGAAGGAAAAACACCAATCCTAGGCTTAGATGTTTGGGAACATGCATATTACTTAAAATATCAAAACAAACGTCCTGATTACATTCAAGCATTCTGGAATGTAGTGGACTGGGATAAAGTTGCAAGCTTATATAATGGAGCAAAATAATCACAAAAAAGCATCTCTACATGTTAGAGGTGCTTTTTTCTATTTTAAGAAGGTATATTTATTAGCATGACAATATATCAATTTTATTTTGTATATCTCTGTTTAAAACGTAAAGAATAAAGAATAGATTAAATTTGAGGTGTATAAAATGTTTCGTCAAGTAAGTGATCACTCGTCAAAAGTAAAGAAAGATTTACATCTATTGTTGATTATAGGTGGGTTATATGCCCTTGCTACTTTTTTGTCTAATACATTTGTAAATATCTTCATTTGGAAAAAGTCAGGTGAATATATCGATATCGCAACATACAATCTTGCTATATACATATTACAACCAATATCATTTTATTTCGCGGGCAAATGCGCAAAAAAAGTAGATCGGGTACTGATATTACGTTTAGGTATTCTTATTTTGTCGCTATTTTATATATTTGTATTAATACTTGGTGATTATGTAACAACAATTCCTTATGTTGCAGGGGCGTTACTAGGTGTCGGTTATGGGTTTTATTGGCTTTCATTTAACGTATTAACATTTGAAATTACAGAGCCAGATACGCGTGATTACTTTAATGGTATTTTAGGTGCACTACAATCGTTTGGAGGAATGGTTGGTCCATTGTTTGCTGGTTATATTATTTCGATTCTCGATAATTTTACTGGTTATACGTATATATTTTTAGTTTCTTTTATTTTATTTATATTAGCTGTAATTATTTCTTTCTATTTACAAAGAAGAAAAGCTACCGGGAGATTCTCTATCCGATTTGTGCAGAATGAAAGAAGAAAAAATAAATCATGGCGAACGATATTGCATTCTCATATTGCTCAAGGGATGAGAGAAGGTTTGTTTATCTTTATCATCGCGATTTGGGTATATGTAGAATCGAACAGTGAATTTGCATTGGGTATTTTTAATTTATTATTCTCATTTAGCTCTTTTATAAGCTATTTCTTTATATCTAAGTTGATTAAGCAATCAAATAGAAAGATAATGATATTTATTGGTGGTCTATTGTTATATTTAGCTGTTGCTATATTTGTCTTTCACACAAACTACATTACATTACTTGTGTACGGTGTGATTGTTGGATTAAGCTATCCTATTTTTAATGTACCATTTGTTTCTCTCACTTATGATGTAATTGGTACAAGTCGTCGTGCTCGTGAATACAGAATTGAATATATTGTCATGCGTGAACTATTCATTAATATGGGAAGAATTGTAGCAATTGTGTGTTTTATTATTGGTACAGTATTATTTCAAGAGTCCATCATTGCAATATTAATATTATTTTTTGGTGCAGGTAATTTAGCTGCAGGAGTTATTATAAAAAGAGGGATGGAATAAACATATTTTTTCTTTTGTTGTAGAAGTCGTTCATGCTATACTTAATGGGTACTTTTAGTGAGGAGCGATTTTCTATGGTTAATGAAAGAAATTTATTGAAAAAAAGAAAAAAAAGAAAGAAAAAACCGCAATTACCTTTTCGATTAAATATTTTATTTGTTGCTGTTTTTTTTATTTTTTCATTATTGATAGTTCAATTAGGTATTGTTCAAATACTAAATGGAGAAGAAGCACAACGTGAAATAGATCAAACCGAAAATACGCCATCTGAAAAGTCAGTTCCCCGAGGTAAAATGTATGACCGCGATCATCAACTTCTTTTAGATAATAAAGCAGTTAAATCAATTACATACACACCACCAAAAAATGGGGATAGTGCTCAAGTGAGATTAGAATTGGCTGAAAAACTCGCACAATACATCACTATAGAAAAAGACAGTGCCGAGTTAGAAAAACTAATTAAAGAGCGAGATAAAAAAGAATATTATTATTTATTTAATAGTGAAGAAATTACGAAGCGATTAAGTGACAAAGATCAGGAGAAAGAACCTGCTGAGAGATACCAGTTAGAGTTAGATGCTATCACAGATGAGGATTTACAAAAAATTGAATGGACAGATAGATTACTTAATATTTTGGCAATAAAAAAAGAATTGGATAGTGCTTATGAACTTTCTCCACATGTGATTGTGAATGAAGGAATTACGGATAAAGAGTATGCAATGGTTGCTGAAAATCTACATGATTTACCTGGTATTGATGCAACGATTGATTGGGAACGTGAAAAAGTACATGAAGATGTTCTATCAGCATTTATTGGTAATATATCTAGCGCAGATGAAGGGATTCCTCGTGAAAATAGTGAATACTATTTGGCCAATGGCTATACATGGAATGATAGAGTCGGAGAAAGCGGTCTTGAACAACAATATGAACATGTTCTAAGAGGGAGAAAAGAACAAGTACATTATGTTACGAATAGTAAAGGAAATGTCATCAGTTCAGATGTCGTAGTCGAAGGTCAAAGAGGGAAAGATTTAGTTTTAACAATTGATTTAGACTTACAACAAGCAATGGATGAGATTGTTGAAGAGGAATTGAAAAATGCACTTGCTTCCCCTATTAATAATAATGGCTATTTAGAAGATGCGATGGCAGTAATGATGAATCCTCGAACTGGCGAGATTTTGGCGATGTCAGCAATTCGATATGACAGAGAAAAGAAAGAGCTTGTTAACAATGCATATCGTGTAATATATGATGCACATGCACCAGGCTCTTCTATAAAAGGAGCAACAGTTTTAGCAGGATATCAATCAGGTGTCATTGGGCTAAATCAATATTTACCTGAAGCATCGATAAAGATTAAAGGATCTGAAGAAAAGAGTTCTTATTCGTATCTCGGTTCTAGTTTGAATGATGTGCAAGCACTTGCGAAATCTTCCAACGTCTATATGATGAGAATTGCTATCATGATGAGTGGTGCGACATATCGATATAATGAACCACTATACAACTTTAATTTTGATGCATTTGATAAAATGCGTTATTATTACAATCAATTTGGTTTAGGTGTGGAAACAGGCATTGATATGCCATTTGAATCTGTTGGAGTAATTGGTAATCCTTCAGAAGCAGGTAACTTACTCGATTTCTCGATTGGTCAATTTGATACGTACACAACGATGCAGTTAGCGCAATATGTTTCTACAATTGCAAATGATGGCTACAGAGTAAAGCCGCATTTATTAAAAGAAATTAGAGAACCGAGCGGAGACTCTGAACAATTAGGTCCAGTACTTGATGTATATAATACAGAAGTTTTAAACAAAATTGAAATGTCTGACGATGAGATTGATCAAGTGCAATTAGGATTCAAAGAAGTATTTCGTTCAGGTACTGCAGCGAACAATGTATGGAGCAATAGAGATTACTCAATAGCAGGTAAGACAGGAACTGCTGAAAATCCGCAATTTAAAGATGGGGAAATCGTTGCAAATACAGAGAATTTAACACTTGTTGGATATAGTCCGGCTGAAAATCCAGAAATAGCTTTTGCTGTCGTTGTACCTAAGAATGGTACTGGTTCAGGTCAATATCGTATAAATCACATGATTGGTAAAAGAATTGTAGATAAATATTATGAATTAAAAAAAGAAACAAATAATGAAACGACAGAAGCGGAGAAAGAAGAAGAATAGAATTATACATGGCTCCTAGATGGTAGGTTTACTTCTACTATCTAGGGGCTTTTTAAGTATTATAGAATTTAAACTAATATATTAAACGTGACATTAATCAAATTTACACAGTCTTTACATTTGCTTAATAGTTAATTAATAGTTTTCCTGTACTATGAAATAGAAGCTAATGAAACAAGCTTTTAAAAAAAAGAGCCTATTAGGGGGAAAAGCAATGAGTAAATGGAAGTTAATGATGGTAGTGGCAATAGCAATCTTATCGATTGGAGTATTGGCAGCATGTGGTAATGCACCAGATGATGCAGGAACAGATGACAGCTCTAATGAAGCAAATGCAAGTGAGAACAATGAAGAAGCAAATGCTGACGAAGATGCATCGGTATCTGGTCCAATAAATATAGATGGATCATCAACTGTTTTACCAATCATGGAATATCTAACATATGAGTACAGCCAACAAAATGGTGATGTAACCATTGCATTGAATTCATCAGGATCTGGTGGAGGTTTTAAAAAATCTACTGTAGGTGAAATTGATTTAAGTAATGCTTCACGACCAATTAAAGATGAAGAAATTGCAACAGCTGAAGAAAATGGAATTGAGTTACACGAAATTGAATTAGCGTATGATGGATTATCTGTTGTAGTAAGCCAAGAAAATGATTTTCTTGAATCATTAACAATTGATCAATTAAAACAAATCTTTTTAGCTGACGGTGGTGCAACAAAATGGTCTGATGTGAATCCTGAATGGCCAGAAGAGGATATTGTAATTTATAGTCCAGGACACGATTCTGGAACATTTGATTACTGGAATGAAGTGATTTTAGAAGAAGAGCCTATGCGTGAAGGTGAAAATGTAACATTATCAGAAGATGATAACACGTTAGTAACAGGAATTAAAAGTGATCCATATGCAATTGGATTCTTCGGATATGCATACTATGCAGAAAATCAAGACACTCTTAAAGTATTAGGTATTGATAATGGAGACGGAAATCCTGTAAAACCAGATGCAACAACAATTCAAGATGGAAGTTATTCACCGTTATCTCGTCCGTTGTTTACTTATGTGAATGTAGCTTATATGAAAGAAAAGCCACAAGTACTAGATTTTGTAGAATTTGCTATTGAAAATGCAGGAGCTGGTGCGGAGCAAGTTGGATATGTTGCTTTACCAGAGGAGAAATATACAGAACAATTAGAAGCTATTAAAGAGAAAGCTGCAAACTAATTGGAATAGATGAAAGATTGTTGGGACAGCATCACATGATTGTGTGATTGTCTGTCCCGTCATCTTTGTATCGAAGAAAAGGGGAAATTCATTGTGACAAAGAAAGCAAACTTAAATTATTCCGTCCAAGAAATGATTAGTAAAAATAAAAAATCTAATAGTTTGGGTAATCTTGTAGAAAAGTTAGTACCAATCTTTTTATTATTTTGTGCAATTGTTTCTGTTTTAACAACTATAGGAATAGTTTTTACTCTGTTAAAAGAATCACTTACTTTCTTTACAAAAGTTTCATTAAAGGATTTTTATTTTGGCACAGAATGGTCGCCATGGACTGATAAATTTGGGGTGGCACCACTTATTACTGGTACATTATTAATTACAGTTATCGCAATATGTGTTGCATTACCGATAGGTTTAGCTGCAGCTATTTATTTAAGTGAATATGCTTCAGAAAAAGTAAGACGTACAATCAAACCAATTTTAGAAATATTAGCAGGGATACCAACAGTAGTGTATGGTTTCTTTGCATTAACTTTTGTTTCACCGTTACTTGGTGAGATTTTCACTGATATGAAAATATTTAATGCATTAAGTGCAGGGATTGTTGTAGGTATCATGATTATCCCGATGATTGCATCATTATCCGAAGATGCAATGAGTGCTGTTCCTAGAAGTTTAAGAGATGGTGCTTTGGGGTTAGGTGCAACAAAATTTGAAGTTGCAATAAAAGTAGTACTTCCTGCAGCTTTATCAGGAATTATTGCGTCTGTAGTTTTAGCGATTTCTAGAGCAATCGGTGAAACGATGATTGTGACGATAGCTGCTGGAGCAACACCAAATATGACATTTGATCCAACTCAATCAATCCAAACATTGACGGCATTTATTGTTCAAGGTGCAACTGGAGATACTTCCTATCACTCGGTTATATATAATAGCATTTATGCTGTTGGTTTTACGTTATTCGTCTTCACATTGTTGATGAATATCTTGTCACAGTATATTTCGAGAAAGTTTAGGGAGGATTATTAATGCATACGAATAATACATCCAAATTAAAAAATAGAGTAATTCTAAACAAATTATTCAAATTACTGTTTATTTTTGCAACATCTATTGCTTTATTATTTTTAGGTGTTCTAATTTATCGAATATTAAGTCAAGGTCTTGACTATTTAACTATAGATTTTTTGAAAAATTATCCAGCTCCATATATTGAAGAAGCAGGAATTTTTGCAGGGTTAATGGGTTCTCTATTTATGATTGCAATTACGGCTCCTGTAGCAATCATTTTAGGAGTTTCAACAGCAATTTATTTAGAAGAATACGCAAAACAAAATAAATTCACAAGATTTATTCAGGTCAATGTTCAAAATTTAGCAGGTGTGCCATCCATTGTGTTTGGTCTGCTTGGTTTAACTTTTTTTGTCTATATGTTAGAGCTTGGATATACATTGATCGCAGGTGCATTAACGATGAGTTTGTTAGTTCTACCTGTCATTGTTGTAGCAGCACAAGAAGCAATTCGTTCCGTGCCAAAAGAACTAAGAGATGCATCTATCGGTATGGGTGCAACTAAATGGCAAACAATATGGCGAATTGTACTACCTGCATCAATACCTGGAATATTAACAGGTTCTATTTTGGCATTATCAAGAGCAATTGGAGAAACTGCACCATTAATTATCGTTGGAGCAGCAGCTGCAATTTATACAATACCTGATTCAATATTTTCCAAATATACAGTTATGCCAATGCAAATATGGAGTTGGACATCTCGACCACAAGAAGAATGGCAGTATGTAGCAGCAGCAGGGATTATTGTCTTATTAATTATTTTACTTTGTATGAATGCTATTGCTGTGTGGATTCGAAATAAATTTCAAAATAGATATTAATTAAAGAGGGGTTATTATGACAACAATTATAAACAATAATGCAGCATTTTCTATCGAAGATTTTAACTTGTGGTATGGTAATGACCAAGCAATCCATCAAATCAATATGAAAATACCACGAAATGAAATTACAGCGGTAATTGGACCATCGGGATGTGGAAAATCAACTTTGTTAAAAACATTGAATCGAATGATTGAAACGATTCCTTCTGTGAATACTTCTGGAAGTATTAAATATAATGATAAAGATATATTTAGTAAAAAGATGTTAGTGGAAGAGTTACGAACGCATGTGGGAATGGTATTTCAAAAGCCAAATCCATTTCCGAAATCTATTTATGAAAATGTTGCATACGGTCCTAAGATTCATGGTATCAAAAAGAAAAAAGTACTAGATGAAATAGTAGAAAAAGGTTTAAGAGGCGCAGCAATTTGGGATGAAGTGAAAGATCGATTAAATCAAAATGCATACGGCCTTTCAGGAGGACAGCAACAAAGGATTTGTATTGCTCGTTGTCTTGCAATAGAACCTGATGTTATTTTAATGGATGAACCGACTTCCGCATTAGATCCTATTTCTACATTGAAAGTGGAAGAGTTAATTAAAGAATTAAAGAAAGATTATACCATTGTAATTGTTACACATAATATGCAACAAGCAGCTCGTATATCTGACAAAACAGCATTTATGTTAAATGGAGAGTTAGTGGAATTTACGGATACTGATCAATTATTCTCTAATCCGAAAGACAAAAGAACGGAAGATTATATAACTGGAAGATTTGGATAATATTATTTTAGAAGAGATAGGAAGTGTAGTATGGTAGGAAGAGAAAATTTTGAAATTGAATTAGAAAAAGTGGAGAAATTAATCATTCAATTAGCAAAAAAAACGCAAACACAATTAGATAATGCAGTAAAAGCCTTATACGATCGTAATACAGATCTAGCAAATGATGTTATAAAAACAGATAAAGAATTAGATCAGTTAGATTTCAGTATTAATGAAACAGCGATTTTGTTAATTGCTCGTCAACAACCTGTTGCTACTGATTTAAGAAGATTAGTAGTTGCAATAAGAATGTCAACAGACCTAGAGCGTATGGCAGATAACGCCAAAAATATTGCAAAAGCTGCGTTACGTTTAGGTGCTGAACATGAGTTAATCGTTCATGGTAATATTGATGAAATGAGAGAAATTGCGATTAAAATGATTGATATTGCAATTAAAGCATATGAAAATGAAGACATTAGTTTTGCTAGAAAACTTGCAGAAATGGATGATTTAATTGATCACATGTACTCATCTATGTTAACAGAATTATTTGAAAGAACTGCTACTAATCATTTAAACATTGAACATATTATGCAAGTAGCGTTTAGTGGTCGATTTGTGGAACGAATTGGTGATCATGCAACAAACATAGGTGAAGATGTCATGTATTTAGTAAAAGGAGAATCTGCTGATTTAAACTCATAATGATGCATTTAGATGCCCGTATCTCAGTTTGTTAATTTTTGTCTATATGTATTAATTTGATAATTTATCAAATAAATATAAAGAAGCGTAACATGTTATGTTACGCTTCTATTTCTGTACGTGTAATGATTTGAGCTATTTCAAGAATAGACATTTGGTTGGTTAATTCAAATGTTCCGATTTGAATAAGTGTGGTTAATTCTTCTTGGGTGAAAAAGTTCAAAAAATCTTCTTCATTTGAAATAATCTGTTGAGTTAACAATAATTCAGATATATCATGAACTGTCATACCAGGCTCTATAACTAATGAATAAGTAATTTCTTCATTCTCAGTAGAGGGTTCTTCTTCGCCTGTTACATTATTGCTATTCGATGAATTTTCGATAGCCAATAGTGCTAATTTTTCCTCTGATTCTGCTAATTTTGTTTCAAGATCTTCGGTATATGTATAATAGCCTTTTTCTTTTAAAAATTGAATCGCTTCTTCTTCTGTTAAATCATCTATTGCATGACCATTTGCTGGTTTATCTAAAAAATAAATCACTCCAATTATAATGGTTGTAATAAATATCCCAATGGAGAAACCTCTAACTAATTGTTTCATAGTAGATTCCTTTCTTTTTTTACTTAAAAACGTATATCTTGATTATTATTTTTAAATGGTTCATTCACAAAATCTTCATCATCAACTAGCAATTCTTCTTCTAATATCTTTAATTTCTTCTTTATTTGGTATGTTTCTTGTAATGACGAAATGGAGAATTGTTCAAATTGGTCTTCTAATTGTTTGTATCTATCCTTCATAAAATAAGAAAATATCCATAAAATAATACTAATAATTGCTAATATTATTAAACTACTAATCATCATGTAAAATGTACCTCCTTTGTAATCCTATGTATATGTATATTGTTAATAATTAGTATAGCATATTAATCTGTTATAGGCGAGAAGTCATCGCTTCATTCCAATTTAAAAATGCAAACAACTATACTAATCTTGATGTTAAAATTAAGCATACAGTAAGATTGTCATTTATCTTTTAATTTATTATGTCATTTTCAACATTTACTTGAAATTAATCAGACTTTTTGCTATTATATTTTAGGTACAGATTCGATATTAAAGATGATGGTGAAGTTTGGAGGGAAAATAATGCGCGTTAATATTACATTAGCTTGTACTGAAACAGGTGATCGTAATTATATTACGACTAAAAATAAACGTAAACATCCAGAACGCATGGAGCTAAAAAAATACTGCCCACGTTTAAAAAAACATACGTTACACAGAGAAACTAAGTAACAAATAAAAAACTCCTACTATACAGTAGGAGTTTTTTATTTGGCTAGTATATTGAAATTATGTTGTAGTCGTTTCTCAATTTTATTCCACCTTTGCTACAATATAATTTTACAAAACCAGTAGTTTGGAGGACTTCATGTGGACATTAAAGCGTCTATTCGTAAGAAAATGTTGAACAAATTAAAAAATATTCAGAATAGAAATACAATAGAGAGCCAAATACATCAAATATTATTTGATACATCCTATTGGAAAAAATCTCATGTTGTAGCTGCAACTTATTCGATGAAACATGAATGGGATACGATTCGAATTATAGAGAAAGGTTGGGAAGAGGGAAAGAAGGTTGTATTACCTAGATGTGACCGTATTACGAATACGATGACTTTTTATCAATGTGATAACTTTGAACAGTTAGAGAATACTTTTTTAGATTTGTATGAGCCTGTTCAACATTCATCACAAATTATATCAAAAGCATCAATAGATGTAATGATTGTACCTGGCTTAGCATTTACTATGGATGGTGACCGCATTGGCTACGGTGGGGGATATTTTGATCGGTATCTAAAAAATTATAAGAACACCAAAATCGCACTAGCCGCTGATTTTCAAATTGTTAAGGAAGATATACATGAAAAACATGATATTCAAGTAGATTGTATTATTACAAATTCAAGTGTTATACAATGCAAAAAATAAAATTTTATAGTATATAGATGATTTGGATATACTACATGCATCAAGACGTATTGTTTGTATCAACTTTAAAATATGTAGAAAGGATAGCAAACAACTTTTAACGTCACACTTTATGAATTTATCAAAGGAGTGAAAAGGATGCGAATAGTAAAAATCTTCATGATATTGATTGCTTCTGTAAGTACATTATATAAATATCGAATGAAAGTAATGAATTTACTTGTTTCGATACCGTTCTTAAGGAAAATTGGTGTAAGATTGTCGATGAGAATTCCATATTTCCGTAATAAATTGATGAAGCAGATGTTTTCACGTTAACAATTAAAAATGATTATTACTTTATCTTGTATCTCAATTTAGTGAGAACATTCAAAAGCATACACTACTTACTTATTAGTACGATTCAAACAGATAAAATGGTATGATATAAAAAAGGTAGGTGGTTGTATGCTTTTGAAAAATCAATATGTTCAAAGTCAAATTGTACTACATTTGCTTAAGGAAGATTTTGAATTATTACAGATAAATGAACATTTTACAGAGTATTTATTAGTGAAAAGAAGCAGAAATGTACATAAAGTTCTTTTTGTCTCTACAAATCAATATAATTGGGCAAATGAGTTACATAAGAGAATCAAATTTTTAGAAGAAAAATATATAAAAAGTCAAATGAATAAGTGGAGTAAAAAAAACCTGACTTTTCATCATATTTTTATTACGGATTACCCTCCGGTCGATGAATGGGAACGGTATGAAGGTACTACTTACTCAAGATACGTGCATTTGGTTACAGAGAATATGGAATTAGATGAATGGATAAAAATGCTCAATTTGCTTGAGGTAAAACATATAGCGCAAGTGAATCTATCTCATGAGATGATGGAGATAGATCAAAAGTTACAAGAATCCAAACAAGAAATTATTAGCATACATCACAATAAACAAGAAGAGATAAGAGCATTATATCAACAAGGTAAACCAATTTGGACGTATGTCTTCATTGCTATAAATTGTGTGATGTTTATTTTACTAGAAATATCAGGTGGCTCTACTTCCATTGAAACACTGCTTACATTTGGAGCGAAATATAATCATGCAATTGTAACTGGTGAATGGTGGAGAATTTTCACATCAATGTTTCTCCATATCGGATTTATTCACATCATTTTAAATATGTTGGCATTATACTATGTTGGTACTTTAGTTGAACGGATTTTTGGAAATAGTCGATTTTTGATTATTTACTTACTCTCTGGCTTTATTGGTGGTTTAGCTAGTTTTGCATTTAATGACAGTATTGCTGCTGGTGCATCTGGTGCTATATTCGGTTTGTTTGGAGCGTTATTGTGTTTCGGTACACAATACCCAAAAGTTTTTTTTCGAACGTTAGGTTGGAACGTGATACTTGTCATAGCAATGAATGTAGTATTAGGTTTTTCAGTTGCTCAAATTGATAATAGTGCGCATCTAGGTGGATTAATTGGTGGATTTATTAGTGCATATATAGTAATGTTCCGTCAAAAGAAAAATATGAAGTGGCAGATCGTAGCTTCTATTTCATATATAATTCTAGCAATTGGATTAATCGGTTTTGGTACTGTAAATGAAAAGAATCATTACAATGGTGCGGTAGTACTACATGCAATTTTACAATTGATTGAACAAGAGAAATATGAAGAAACCATACATTATACATCTGAGTTGTTACCGTATATGGAAGAATATGAAAATGATGTGTTGTTTTATCGTGCCTATGCAACTATCCAAATAGGCGAATACGATAAAGCAATCATTGATTTAGAACAAATTGTAGCAAATGATCCAAAGTTTGAAGAAGCAATGTTCAACCTGTCATTATTATATTTGGAAACGAATCAGTTAGAAAAGAGTACTCCATTAATTAAGCAATTAAATGACATAGATCCAGAAAATGAAAAATATCAGCAATTAGAACAATATTTACAGTAATTAAGGAATGATTTGTTTTAACGCTTGTACTTGATTGGTGGCATCGTTAAATAAAACAAATAAATGGTCATAATTTTTACTAATTAGGATAATAGGCATATATAATGGAGAAGCGGTAGATGTATTGGATAATGGTATGATATATTCTTTATACAAACCTTCCCATAATTGAGCAATGATTTTATTTGTTTCTGCTTGACTAAAGCCATTCAATGGTTTACTAGAAAATTCATATATATTTACTAATGGATGGAGAATATAATCATTAGATGCAATATCTAACTTCTCCATCCATTGTTTCCATCGATAATGTAATGCTTGATCTGTTGTATGTGTTAATGTTTTTGCCCATTCTAATTGAAAATCACTTTCTGCTTTGTGAAAAGATTCTAAGGGAGAATATGGTGAATCAATAACATACAATTCATCATAGGTCATTTGTTGAATACTTTTTATTTCATCATTTGGATAATGAATTTCTCCATGATGATAACTAATTGCTTCAAAATGACTACTGTCACTTTCATCAATGTCCTCATTAAGGGAAATTTTACTTTCTTCTTCTTTCCATAAACTTTTTATTCCTTTTAGTTGTCCATCCATGAATAATAAAGATACATCTTGACGTAAGTAAATAGGTTGTTGTAAGTTACTGTCCACTTTCCAATTCACTTTATATTGATCATTACCAGTTTGCTCAACTAAAGACAAGTTCGTTTCTGCCTCTATAAATGACATCGATTCATCAAAAGGAAAATACTTAATCATTTCTTGCGATTCCTTCTCAAAAAGAATAAATAATAAAAATGTAATGATACATATACTGACAATCAGTTGCTTTACTCTCATTTTATAACCCCTCATCTTAGTAAACTTGTCCTAAATTAGTATGTTTTTAATACTATTGCAAATACTAAAAAACATATTATGTAAAAGTAGGTGTGTAAATATGAATGAACAAAAGTTTTTATCACATAATTATGATTCGAATATAAAATATATACGTGATTATTTACAGGTAGATAAAAGTTTTGATTTAATTCATTTAGATTTAGAATATGCAAACAGAAGCATGTCTTTATTTTTAGTTGACGGATTTGCTAAGGATGAAATATTGCATTATTTAATGCGATTTTTAGCAGAGCTTGATGAAAAAGACTTAGCTGAAAATACACTTGAACGACTACTTAAAAGATACTTGCCATATGTCGAATTAGATGTAGAAAAAGATTTAAACAAAGCAGCCGAGACAGTACTTGCTGGTCCAACAGCATTAGTAGTAGATGGTATCGATCATGTAATCATAATTGATGCACGAACATACCCTGTTAGAGGACCGGCTGAGCCTGACTTAGAGAAAGTGGTTAGAGGAGCAAGAGATGGGTATGTAGAAACAATTATTTTTAATACTGCACTTACAAGAAGAAAAGTTCGTGATCGATCATTACGTATGGAATATATGTCTATAGGAAGAAGATCAAAAACAGATGTATGTGTATGTTATATAGCAGACGTTGCGGACCAGAAAAAAGTGGATCAATTAAAATCCCACTTAGAAGAAATTGATACAGATGGCCTACCAATGGCAGAAAAAACAATTGAAGAATATTTGAGCGGAAAAACATGGAATCCATATCCCACCATAAGATATACAGAGAGACCAGACACTGCAGCTACGCATCTTTACGAAGGACATATTCTTGTGATTATAGATGGTTCACCAAGCGTTATGATCACACCAGCAACATTTTGGCATCATTTGCAACATGCGGAGGAATATCGTCAAAAGCCGTTTGTTGGCGTGTATTTAAGGTTGGTACGCTTTTTAGCGGTCTTTGCATCTATATTTTTATTACCTTTATATTATTTATTGTCAATGGAAACTAATTTGCTTCCAGATTCATTACATTTTATCGGTCCAAAAGATATTGGATTAATTCCATTAATATATCAATTTATTCTTGCGGAAGTGGGAGTAGATGTATTAAGAATGGCAGCAATTCATACTCCTTCAGCCCTTGCAACAGCATTAGGCCTTGTTTCAGCTATCTTAATTGGCCAAATTGCTGTCGAAGTAGGTTTGTTTTCTAATGAAGTAATATTGTATTTAGCAGCAGCAGTAATGGGCACTTTTGCAACACCAAGCTATGAACTAAGTTTAGCAAATCGCTTGATTCGAATAATTTTATTAATAGCAACAGCTTTGTTTGGATTAGAAGGTTTTGTAATCGGAAGTACCATATTTCTATTGTATTTAATTCAGTTAAAAACTTTTTATATTGGTTACTTTTGGCCGTTTATTCCATTTGATGCGAAAGCTATGTTAAATGTACTAATTAGACAACCAATTCCGACTGATAATTCTAGACCATCATTTTTAAACCCTCAAGATCCTGATCGATGATTTGTACACATAAATAAATTCACTCATTAATATAGTTAAACAATCGTGTTTATTCTTTCTTTTTACGTATTGTTTTGTTATAATATGTTAGGTGATTCAAGTGAATAGCATATATGATGTAAGAAAATTATTAATGAAATTCGGGACGATCATCTACATAGGTGATCGTCTTGCAGATTTAGAACTGATGGTTGAGGAAATTACTGAGTTATACCAAGTGAAAGTAATCACAAAAGAACAATATATAAGCGCTAAGCTTTTATTAAGTGAAGAGATAAATAAATTAAAATAGAAAATAGGGTGGTATATTGTGAAGGACTTATTAATCGGCGTGGATATCGGTGGAACGACAATAAAACACGGTATTATTACAAAAGAAGGAACATTAATTGATAAGTGGGAAATTGATACAGATATAACTAACCATGGAGAAAATGTTCCTTATGATATATGGAATTCGATTAAAACACGATTAACTGATTTGCAAATTGGGTATGATAGATTAATAGGAATAGGTGTCGGTGCTCCGGGTTTTATCGATCCTATTTCTGGAGTTGTTGCAATAGCGGTAAACATCGGTTGGCATGATTTTAATTTAAAAGAAATATTAGAGAACTTATCGAATTTACCTGTGTATATTGATAATGATGCCAATATTGCGGCATTAGGAGAGAATTGGAAAGGTTCAGGCCAATTAGTATCTAACATGTTAGCAGTAACTCTTGGAACAGGAGTTGGTGGAGGAATTATCGCAAATGGACAGATTTTAACAGGCACAAATGGTACTGGTGCCGAAATAGGTCACATGACTGTAATTCCTGAAAATGGCTATCATTGTAATTGTGGAAGAACAGGATGCTTAGAAACAATTGCTTCAGCGACAGGTTTTGTGCGAGTTGCAAAACAATGGATTGAAGAGGGAAAAGCTGATTCTCTAAAAGTAAGATTGCAAGAGCAAGGAAATTTATCTACAAAAGACATTTTTGAAATAGCAAGAAGTGGAGATGAATCTACTAATCAATTAATTGAGTATATCCTAGATCATTTAGGATTAGCTCTGGCAAATTTAGCTGTTACATTAAACCCTGCAAAAATAGTAATTGGTGGTGGAGTATCGAAAGCTGGGGAACAATTAAGTAAACCATTACAAAAGTCATTCGACAAATATGCATTGCCTAGAGCAAAAGAGGCTTGTGAAATTGTTATTGCAGACTTAGGAAATGATGCTGGAATTTTTGGAGGGGCTTTTTTAGCCTTACAAAAATCATAAACCGATCAATTTGTTAAGAGAATGTAATTTTTTTATAAAAATTATGAAACTTTCATGTTATATTTTCCGTCTATAATAGAGAGATGAATTTTAAAATGTATTTTGGGGCAATTTTTGAGGAGGAAGTTAAATGTTAAACAAGAGGCTGCACATGCCGTTATATTTAATCGCAGCACTATTATTTGGTCTTAAAACGTATATTGTATACCGTTTTGTATTCAATATTTCATTAGAAAATCCAATGCAAGAGTTTATTTTATTTATAAATGCTTTTGTTGTGTCATTCTTTTTATTCACTTTAAGTGTTTGGTTTAAAGAAAGAAGACAAAAGAAGTATATTAAATATATGATACTCATTGGATCATTGATTATTTACTTTAATATTGTGTTTTATCGTAACTTTTCTGATTTCATAACAATACCGTTGTTATTCCAAGGAAGTAATGCAGCAGATTTAGGATCAAGTGTGTTGAATTTAATCAAACCGTGGGATATTCTGTTGTTTCTTGATGTTATTATTATATGGTATTTAGCAATTAGAAAAAGTGATAGTTTACTAATTAATTATCGTAAGCGAACCAAGACAATGGCATTAGCGTTGTCCATTGCGTTTTTAGTTGGAAATTACATTTTAGCTGAAATCGAAAGACCACAACTTTTACAAAGAACATTCGATCGCGAATATTTAGTGAAAAATATTGGTTTGTTCAATTATCATATTTACGATGCAATCATGCATTCAAAGTCAAAAGCACAACGTGTTTTAGCTGATGGTAATGAATTAACAGATATCGCAGACTATATGCAAGAAAATACAACCAATAATGAGAAAACAGATCTTTATGGTATTGCAAAAGATAAAAATGTAATCTTTATATCACTAGAATCATTGCAAACATTCGTTATTAACAATACTGTAAATGGAGAAGAAGTTACACCATTTTTAAATGATTTGATTGGAGAAAGTTATTATTTCGAAAACTTTTATCACCAAACAGCACAAGGGAAAACATCTGACTCCGAATTTATAGTAGAAAATTCCTTGTACCCATCTCCTCGAGGAGCGGTTTACTTTACTCATGCACAAAATGATTATCATTCATTACCTGAAATAATTGGAAATGAAGGATATTATTCTACTGTATTCCATCCGAATAATAAAAGTTTTTGGAATCGCGATGTGATGTATGAAAACACAGGATATGATCATTTCTTTGATGTTGATGCATATGAAGTAACTGAAGGAAATTCTGTTGGGTGGGGTTTAAAAGATAAAGATTTCTTTAGCCAGTCAATGAAATATCTTGAAACAATGCAAAAACCATTTTATGCAAAATTTATTACATTAACCAATCACTATCCATTTGAATTAGCGGAAGAAGATGCGACAATTGAAAAATACGATTCTAATTCAAAAACACTAAATAGTTATTTTCAAACGGCCCGTTACATGGATGAATCTATTGAAGAGTTCTTCACATATTTGAAAGAGTCTGGATTGTATGAAGATTCTATTATTGTATTAATGGGAGATCACTATGGTATTAGTGATTTTCATAAAAAAGCAATGAGCATGTATTTAGATCAAGAATACACGGACTATTTGCATGTACAACTTCAAAGAGTACCATTTTATATCCATATACCAGGTCAAGAAGGAGAAGTAATTTCTAAAATTGCAGGACAAGTGGATGTAAAACCAACATTGTTACATTTATTAGGTATAGATGATTCGAATGATTTATCGTTTGGTACGAATCTTTTTGCTGATGAAAGAAAGCCATATATCGCATTAAGGGATGGTAGTTTTATTTCAGATGAATATGTCTATACAAAAGACCAATGTTTTAATCGAGAAACAGGAGAACTAATTGATACAACAACTGGAACGGCAGATGAAGAATCTACTTGTCAATTATATATAGAACAAGTAGAAGAAGAGTTGTCGTATTCTGATCAAATTATATTTGGAGATTTATTCCGATTCTATAATTTTAAAGATGAAAACGTAATTGAAGAAGTAGAATAATAAAAAAGATAGTAAGTGTGTGATTCATTAGCACTTACTATCTTTTATTACTTTAGGAAAAATAACTGTTTGATTTATTAAGTATAGAAATACTTCCTATATGGTTCAAATAATAATAAAGCCCCTCATCATAAGGATGAGAGGGCTTTATTAATTTTACTTAACAAAATGAAATTACTCGCCAGTAACTAATGGTCTAATTAATTCCCAGTATATTGTTGCAATTGAGAAAAAACCGAATACTAATGCTGAGATTGCTGAAAATGCTGCACCGAACATATTTTGTCGTTTAAATTCACGGAAAATTGCAATAACACACACAATTGCTACAGCTAATAAAATTAGTGCTAATACCATAGATTAAACCTCCTAAAAGTATTTGTTTTCATTTGATAAAGAATCAAGTTATAATATGTATTATTATTCACTTTTTCATTCTAAAACAAAAGTGAACTTTTGTCCATATAATTAGATAAAATCAACGTAGGAGGATGTTACATGAAAATAGAAAAATTATCATTAGGAGCCTTACAAACAAATTGTTATATCATTTCGAAAGATAACCACTCACTTATTATTGATCCTTCTGCAGAATCAACGGTGATTGAGAAGAAATTAAAGGAACAACAAACGAAACCGCTAGCTATCTTGTTAACACATGCGCATTTTGATCATATTGGAGCTCTTGAAGATATAAGAGAAAAATATCAAATCCCTGTGTATATTCAAAGTGAGGAACAAGATTGGTTAATTGATCCCAATTTAAATGGTTCTAGTAAATTTGGGTTTCCAAAAATTACATGTAAGAAAGCAGAAAATGAATTGATGGAGAAAAATTACTCTATTGGACCATTTCATTTTTATTGCAGATTTGTTCCTGGGCATTCTCCAGGTAGTGTTGCATTTATTTTTGAAAAGGAAGAAGTAGTTTTTGCTGGTGACTGTTTGTTTAAAGAAGGAATTGGACGCACAGATTTACATGGTGGAAGTTTTGATCAGATATATGATAGTATACATAACCAACTTTTTACATTACCAAACCAATATACAGTATTTCCTGGACATGGTATGTCAACAACAATTGGACATGAAAAAGTATCTAATCCATTTGTGTAAATGATAAAAGCGCTCTATATTTTAAATAGAGCGCTTTTACAACGATTAATGACCAAAACCAGGAACAAGAATGAAGTTAGTATAATAAGTAAATCCTACAAAGAATACCGTACAATAAGCCGCAAATAAGTACATATACATTCTTTCAGACAATTTTAAGAATCCTACACCTAAAAAGAAAATAGTTTGTGCTAAAAATAAAAATGCCATTGCATACATGTCTCCAATGTAAAACATTACAGTAAATATTCCTGTCCAAAAGGAAAGCATACGAAATACACGATCCATTGTTCCCCCTCCTTCTTTTACACTATGTATCAAAACTATTATAAACGACAATATCAAAAAAGTAAATTATTGTTCGAAGCTTTTTGAATAGATACGTATATTATTGTCATTTACTTTAGAATGTATACTTTATGGAGAGTATAGATGGTAAATTTTCTCGATTTGAGAGCCTTCTTTTGTAATGATTTGGATGGAGTAGATGGTTTTATTTGCTTCAGTTGCTACATAATTTATTGAGATATTACCATTTGGTAAAGGCATTGTTTTATTGAATTCTATTTCCTCAGTAATATGGATAGTGTGAATTGCTGATCGATACATTGTTTGAATTCGGTATTGTTCCAATTGCTTAACAACAATTTCTTGATTGAGTGTATATAAGTGGAGTTGGTGATAGACAATAATGATTAAAAGCGTAATAACGAACAAGATATAGGGGGAAATAAAGCCATGTTCCGTTTTAAGGCGATAGAAATATTTGTTCATACGATTGATTTTCCTCACTAATGATACGAATTTTGTAAATATCCTCACTCAATGCTTCAATATCGAATTGTTCGATGTTTTGTAACATGACTTCATGGCCTTTTCCATTTACTTGTTTTCTTATACTTGTATTATATTTAGAGTAAGTTACTGTTCGAGATTGCTTATCAACAAAATAAACTACATTATCTACCGTGTAAACATGTATTGCCTCAATAAATTCAGAGTCAATTAATTGGTAGAAAAATAAGACTTCATAGTTGCTATTTTTGTTCTCTGTAAATAATGTATGAAATAATTGATTTGTTAAAAGAAGTAATGTACTCAAGATAGATAATGCAATTAAGAGTTCAAACATTGTAAAACCATGTTCTTTCCTAATTGGTAAAGTATAGACAAAATTGTTCTTGTATATTTTTAACATTCGTCCATTCCGCACATCCTTCTATATATTTTGGATTGGGGTGAAAAGAGAGGATGACCTCTCCTTTCGATGTTTCTAAATTGTCTAATAAATGAAAATTCGGATATAACTGAAGTGATTGATATAAATATTGTGCAACAATTGTTCTTTCCTCTAACTTTCTATTTTCTAATTGGATTTGATGTAATACTGGAATAAGCGTGAGAATGGAAGAAAGAAATATTGTCATGGATACCAAAACTTCCATTAATAAAAAACCCTTATGACACGTTTTTTTCATAGTAACACCGACTTTTCCCAAATGGACATGTAATGGAATATCTACTTATCAATGTGGTGATTTTCATTTTTCCAGGACTATTTAAATTACCACTGTTTGACGTGAGAATAGGAAATTTTAATGTGTTTGTTTCTATTTCCCAATTATTTGGATATTGTTGCACTAATTTAATCTCACCAAGTGACCCATTTCTTACGATGAACCTTCTATTCGTTTGGTCAAAATAAATAGCATATTTTTCTGTTGATGTCATGTTAGCTTGTTGTAAATACAATAAGTTACGGTTCCATTGTTCGATGAAATTATTAAATTGGATTTGGTCCACAGTCTTGAGTGTAAAGGCCCCACTTATCGATAATATTAATGTGATGGAACTTAACGTTAATAGTAATTCAATTAAGGTGAATCCATGTTCGTATCTCATTTATTTTGCTTCTGCAGTAAATGGTTTTTCACCAGTAGCGTGATAAACTAATTCTTTGGTTCCATTCGCACAATCCTTTGTTTTTAAATAATCTTCTGTAACTAAATCACTAGCAGCTGTTATTGGTGCACCTTTCTCAAGCTCATATGCAATTAATTGATTTTCGGCGAGTGTGATTAACGCATCGCATCCTTGCTCTTGTATCGCATCATTCTTTGATGCCAAGTTTGGAATAAATAGAATCATTAGAATACTAATTACAGCAAGCACGATAATCATTTCAATTAGAGTAAATCCTTTTTCGTTTTTTGCCATTTTTATAACCTCACTTTTTTTATTGTAAAATATTTAAATAATCAAACATCGGAAGCATTAACGATAAGTAAACGAAGATAATTAAACTAGCAAGAATAGAAAGGAAAATTGGATGGATTATTTTTAACCATTTCTGCATGACTTGTTCCATTTTTGCCAATAAAAAATTTGCATACAAATGTAATTCTTGATGTAATTGTTGTGAATTATAATCTTTTTGCATGATGTTCGTTAATTCCGATTCGAATAACGACATAGTAGGGAGGATGGTATCCAGTCGATAACCATGACGTAAATGTTCATCAATCTTTACAATGTAATAAGACAAAAATGGATTGATGTTACTCGTTACTAATAATTTAAAACAGTCATTTAATTGGATTCCGGTCTGTAATAATGAAGTTAAATGCGTACCGAATAAGAAAGTTATTCTCATGCGCAAATATGGAAACAATATCGGTATTCTATTTAGTATCTTGATTTTTATTTGAATAGAGATCGATTGGTGTGTTGTTTTAAATAGTAGATAACCTATAACGGAAAAGAGAATGATAGTGATAATCCCATATAAAAATCCGTCTATTAAAGTTAAAGCAATCGTAAAGGAAGAATCAGAACCGGAAGAAGTACCAATTAATGATTGAAATGATGGAAAGATATATACTTTTAATGTGACTAAAATAATTAGAAAAACAGTTAAAAGTATAAGTGGATACACAGACAATTGTTTAAACCGTTTAATGAAATCAATTTGTTGTTTTAATAGTTGACAGCAATCATTTAAATTTTGTGAGAGATTTCCGTGTTGGCTTGCTATGGTCAAAAACTGTACAATTGTTGAATCAAATTGAACAACATGTAAGCTCTGTGCTAAAGAATGACCATTTAAAAGATGTTGGATAATACTGTCTGATACTTTTGCAAACTCTTTGTCCCACTGTATAATTGCCATCGCATCGTGTAAATTGTATTGATGGTCAATTAATTGTTTTAAACGATAAATAAAAGCGTATTGCTTTTCTAATGGAATCTTAGAGTTAGTGAGTTGCATTTTTTTAAATGAATTTATTGTGTAAAAAGCCATATGCAAATGCTTTTCTCCTTAATTGATTGAATTCAATGAAATTGGTGAGAGGAATAGAATTGTCTCGCAAAATTTGGCTGATTTGTGTATTATTTAGCATTTCTAATATGGCAGCTCGTTTGTTAGGATATTTTTCGACTTGAATGGGGAGTAGTTGTACAGAAGCAATAAATTTAATATTTTGCTCAATATCAATTTTTTTAATGCCCATATCTAATAATCGATAGATTGTCCCAATGGCATTGTTAGCATGTATGGTAGATAATACTAAGTGTCCTGTATATGCAGCTTTAACAACAAATTTAGCGGTTTCGTGATCTCTTATTTCTCCAACCATAATCACGTCTGGGTCATGCCGTAATGATGCTTTTAAGCCAGCGTCATACGTTAAACCAGTCTGTTGGTTAATAGGTACTTGAATAGTCTGATGCAGTCTTTTTTCAATGGGATCTTCGAGTGTGATGATTTGTAGATTATGCTCACTTTTAAGTGATTGAATTAATGCATATAATGATGTGGTTTTACCAGAGCCTGTTGGACCAGTAAATAAAATAATCCCTTTTCGCTCGTCTAGCCATTTTTTAATTTGATTTGTTTGTATACGAAATAGAAATAACTCATGAATAGATAAAGTTTCTTCTTGTGGGAGTATACGAATGGCTAGTGATTCTAATTTGGCTGAGGGTAATGTAGAAATACGTAATGCATATTCTCCTTTTCTAATTTTAATTGAAACTGCTCCTTGCTGTGGTATTCTTGTCTCACCAATATCCAATTTTCCAGTATACTTATAGTAAGAAAGTAGAATTTTGTATTGTTCAATGGTGAGAAATTTGTGAAATTTACGAATACCAATAATACGAAAATGTACACTTACTTGATTTTCTTCAAGGCAAAAGTGAATATCTGTTGCCATGGAATGAATAGCATCTTCGAGAATTTGTTTGACTAATACGGGTGCGTCTGACAAAGAAATAGTTCACCTCCTTTTTTAAACATGCTACAATTACTTATATTCGACACCGAAAGAGAAATTCCTTCAATATTTTTAAAATTTTTTAAGGAGAAATTAGAATGCAGTCATTATATTTAATTGGATTTATGGGAAGCGGAAAAACAACTGTTGCCGTAGAGTTAGCAGAAGCATTACAAATACAAGTGTTAGATACAGACCAATTAATTGAAGAAGAAAGCGGGAAAACAATCCCACAGATTTTTTCTAAGGAGGGAGAAGCTTCTTTTCGTGAACTTGAAATGTTAGTTTTAAAAAAAACACCAGTCACAGATACAGTGATTGCAACTGGTGGGGGAATTATTGAAAGAGGAGAAAATAGAGATTGGTTAAAAAAGAATGGTCTTGTTATTTTTTTAGAAACATCGTGGGACGAAATACAAAAAAGGTTAATCGATGATGTGGCAAGACCGCTTTGGAATAATCAGTCAACAGATAAAAAAGCATTATTAGATAGAAGAGTAAGTAAATATAAAGAAGTAAGCGATATAATTGTTCAAACAGATGGAAAAAATCCAACTACAATTGTAAAAGAAATATTATCGCAAATGTAATTTGTAGGCATCGTTTCATGTATAGAAAGAAATAATTTGCCAAGAATAATAAAGAAGGGTGTGATATTCTTGGCAAAAGATGAATATGTAAAGTATGTTACGCAAAGGGTTGTCAAATATATGGAGACACCAAAAGCGGAACGAAAAAAGATAAAAACTGAAAAAAAAGAGACACGATCTCAATCGAGTCATTGGTTTGGTGTTTTGCCATTCGCATTTCGGTTATTTTTACAACGAAGAAAAGGTTAATTTAGTATAAAAGCTAAATTAACCTTTTCTTTTTAACTAGGTTGAAAATCATTTGTTAGATAAAAGATTCCTGCATTGATTATTGATACATCCACTCTTGGTTTTAGTCTCTCTTCCAATTTCTCTAATTCGTTATTATACCACTCTATTCCTATATCTGATTGTTGCTCATAAAAATGGTTAATTAGAGATACTTCTTCGTCATATGCGTCTTGTGATTTTGTTGCCCATGTTAAATCGTCTTGTATAATTTGATTTTCAATATAATGAAACAATCGATGGAAACCACTTGTAGGTGTAATAATTGGTGATATAGTAAAACTATAATCTGTCATTATCCGTTGTAAAGTTCTTTCTTGTAATTGTTTCATCATGTTTTGACACATCATTCCATTAAGAAGATGTAATCCGTAAGAACCAACAATATCTTTACTTTGTTTCCCAATAATTTTAATTTTACAATTCATTATTAACCACGGATATAAAGCCGTTTGGCTATTTCCGTCTGTCTGTTCATATAGAATTGATACTTTAGATTTTGTTTGGATATAGTTAAATAATTGATGCAAACGAGGACTGCCAAAATGAATCCATTCTCTATTTAATTCTTCTCTTTTGTCGCCTGTGTATAAATACAACGACATTGGCTCACCTTGTTTCCCTAATTTATCCATATAGTGCCAGTAGAAGGGGCGATTCATTAGTGCTATATCTAGTTCTTTATTCAATTTTATGTCAATCAAATGTTCTTCTACTACTTTAACTTCACAACCTTGACTTTCAAAAAATTCAATGATAAATGTATTTAAATGTTCTATTTTCATCCAGACTCACCAATTTCCGTATTAGACATGGAATGAATCACAGCAGCTAAATTATTTATTTTCACCATTGTTTCTCCATTAGATTTAGACTCTGTGAAAATTTGTTGCAATTCTTTCTCTAAATTGTCAATGTGTAATTCTTGAAGAATTTGGTCAAGTTGCCCAATTACATTCTCGAATAAGCTAATTTTGTTGTACAATAGCTCCATTACATGTTCTTCCATAGTTTGTTTAATTGCAAAATTATATATTTTTACATCGTGTGCTTGCCCATACCTGTGTATTCTTCCAATTCGTTGTTCTAAACGCATCGGGTTCCAAGGAAGGTCATAGTTAATTAAATGGTGACAAAATTGTAAGTTTATTCCTTCTCCTGCAGCTTCTGTTGCAATCATTACTCTTGCTTTGTCATGAAATAATTGTCGCATCCAATCTCTTTTTCCTTTTTTAAATCCTCCACGATAGATGACTGCAGGTATATCATTTTGATGAAGTAACCATTGTAAATATAGTTGTGTCGCTCTATATTCTGTAAAAACAATGAATTTTTCATCATTACTTTTTAATAATTCTAACAATTTTACCGCTTTCGCATGGTGGGGTAATGATTCTATTTGAACAAATAAATCTTCTAAACAAGATATATTTGTTTCTTCTGGTTTAAGAGAAGCCCATTTCTTTAGTGATACATAGCAAGCTTCTCTAGAACTACAAAATTCACGTTTAAACATAATAGAAGTTGGGATGTTTAATTGTTTGCACACATTTTCTACTTCTCGATATGTATCTAATTCTTCTGAAGTAAAATCAACCCAAATTGTTTCTACTTTTCTTTCTGTCCACTCGACACCACTATCTGTTCGTCTATTTCTAATCATCACTTTACTAATTAATTGTTTCAAATATACGTCTGATTCTACTTTGATTTTTTTATCCCTGTATTTTCTCTGGAAATCCTCGTATGTACCTAAATAACCAGGTTTTAATAAATTGATTAAATTAAATAGATCTGTCAATTTATTCTGGACAGGAGTTGCTGTCAACAATAGAAAATACTTCTTTTGTAATTCTTGTATGAATTGATAATTTTTGGTCTGATGGTTTTTTAATTTGTGTGCTTCATCTACTATTACCATATCATATGTTTGGTTTAAAATAACACTTCTATGCGGTTCTCGCTTTGCTAAATCTAATGTTGTAATAAGAATATTTGAATTTTCCCAATCGACACGTTTACCAGCAGTGATTGCAGGTATGTAAAATTTCGAATTTAATTCAACTGCCCATTGATTGACAAGAGAAGCAGGTGCTAGAATTAATACTTTTTGCACTAAGCCCCTAACTAAATATTCTTTTAGTATGAGTCCTGCTTCTATTGTTTTACCGAGACCTACTTCATCTGCAAGTAATGCACGCCCATTCATTGATTGAACTACATCTTCTGCACATGCTAATTGATGTGGTAAAAATGTCATTTGAGGTAAAAAGTTTAGTGAAATTAAAGTATCGAAGGAATGTACTTTTAATGTTTCGGCAATTTGATAGCTTTTTAAAAACAATTCCCATGTGGCTAAATCATTAAGTTCGTGTATATTTTGGTTAAATTGATCCATAAATTCTATATCTTTTTTAATAGAAATTTGCATAATGAACCACCTTAATTTTGATAGTATTTTCTAATTGACATAACTATTTTAAGTGAAAGGAATCAAGCAAAATATGTGTGAGCTAGATAACTAATAAATTCTTTCTTTCTAGTTTATACGGATACAAAAAAAATAATCAGGTAAGTCCTGATTATTTTTTCTTTTTAATATTCAATTTTTTTCGTCTTTTTAATTTTGCCTGACCATTTTTTGTAACCACCTTCTAAATGGTACAACTGATGGTAACCTTTTTTGTTTAGTGTAAGTGCAGCCCTCATTGACCTTGACCCACTTTGGCAATATAGATAAACAGGTTGGTCTTTTCTTAGTTCTGTTAATCTTTGGTTAAGTTGTGAAAGTGGAATATTTCTAGCACCCAAAATATGACCACCATCATATTCTTTCGGTTCTCTTACATCGATTAATTGCGCTTTTCTGTACCCATTACGAAAAGCTTCTTCATTTAATGTGGTAAGAATCTTTTTTTGCTTTAAGTAACGATATACAGCAAATAGGATGAACGCAATTACAATTCCTAACAAGATGTACAATTCTGTCATACTACTTCCCCCAATATTGAAAAATACTACTTAAAAAATTATACCATTTATTTAGCTGAAATAAAGTAATAAATCTATATTTAACCAAACAAGCTTATAGTATGTCATATAATAGATCGTATCTATAAGATAATTTTTAATATATATACTGTTCGACTGCAATTCAGGTTGAAGTATGTATACTTGTCTGTATTACAATTCTATTGTATGCTTTTATTTACGAACAATTGGAATGGAGGTATCAATATGCCCACACCAACAATGGAAGATTATATTGAACAAATATATTTATTAATTGAAACGAAGGGGTATGCAAGAGTTTCAGCTATTGCTGAAGCACTTCATGTTCAACCATCATCTGTGACAAAAATGGTCCAAAAACTAGACAAGGATGAATATATTCATTATGAAAAATACCAAGGATTAATTTTAACATCAAAAGGAAAAAAAGTTGGAAAACGATTAGTGTATAGACATGAATTATTAGAGGAATTTCTACAAATTATTGGAGTAGAAGAAGAAAATATCTATCAAGATGTGGAAGGTATCGAACATCATTTAAGTTGGAACTCCATTGACCGTATTGGTGATTTGGTTCAATATTTAAAAGAAGATGACTCAAGAATAGAAGATTTAAAAAAAATACAAGAACAGAGTAGTGTAGATAAATAACCGATAGTTCTATCTTTTTAGCATACTGGATATATATAAGTATGCTCTAAAAGAATGGAATGATCGCAAAATGAAAATAGATGGTGTTTTTTCTGGTGGTGGAATAAAAGCATTTGTTTTTATTGGTGCATTAAAAGCATTAGAAGAAGAGGGCTATTCTTTCGAACGAGTTGCAGGAACATCTGCGGGTGCTTTATTTGCGAGTCTAATTGTAGCAGGATTTCAATCAGATGAATTGGAAGAAATCTTTTTATCCTTAGAAGTTGATCAGTTCTTAGATCAATCTTCAATAGGAAAGTACTTCCCTTTTGTAAAATGGATCACATTATTTAGTACAATGGGACTGTACAAAGGAAAACGATTTGAAAAGTGGGTAGCAGCATTATTAGAAGAAAAGGGAATACATTCATTTGGAGATATTGAATCAGATAGACTAAAGATAATTGCTGCAGACATTACTTTAAACAAAGTGGTTGTATTTCCTGATGATCTAAAGTCTAATTATCATATTGAACCAAGTTATTTTCCAATAAGCAGAGCGATAAGAAGTAGTGTCTCGATTCCTTACTTCTTCAGACCTACAAGACTTTCTAATTTATTGTCGAGGAAAATAAGTGTCATTGTTGATGGCATGATATTAAGTAACTTTCCATTATGGATTTTTGAGCAAGATAAGAAAAGACCGATATTAGGGATGCAATTGACAGATCCATCTATTCTGTCGAAAAATGTGAGGATTGATAATTCGGTGGATCTATTAAAAGCAATGATTGGTACGATGAGAAGAGCTTCAGATCAAAAATACATTAGCAAAAATATAGCAAACCAAATTTTATTTTTTCCTATAAATAATGTTAGTGGTACTGATTTTAATATATCAGTCGAAAAGAAAAAAGAATTAATTGCTACTGGATATAATCGAACAAAGTTACATCTTAAAACATTTAGAAAGAACAGAGCTTAAAGAGTCGCTCTGTTCTTTCTTTTTTTATTGCCATCAATTACGCGTAAGTGCGAAGCGTCTCTACGCTCTTTGCTGTGATTTATCTTATTCAATGAATGACTTTGTTTCGTTTGTTTTAAACTTGCTTTACTAGTCTGATAAGAAGTAGGATATTTTTGTTTGGATTGTTTAACTGCTTTTCTATATTTTTTAAGTTCATCTGTAGTTCGTTGTTTTACAAAGAAAAAATAGAAAATACCAAAAATAACAAAACCAGTAATAACAGCAAATAATAGCCCTCTCACTAATCCAATTGCATCTGTCGAGATAGCGCCAATCAACCCAATAAAGGCTAACCCAATTAAACCGTAGACGATATATGTGCTGATATTGTTTTTCATCACTACTCTCTCCTTTCTGTGTTGTACAATTTACAATTACTACTTTAACAATGTGTTGTCAAATGTTTATCCATGCCTCTTTATTTAGTTATACCCAAAAATAAATGGAATTTATACAGTATTAAATAATATTTTACCATGAGTTTCGATAATTTTGTGTTTAAGCCTTTTCTAACAGAAAATAAACTATAATATATTTTGAATCCGCTTACTTAATGATTATACTTCTATTTTAATAAATTTTTACTGAATTGACTAGTTTTGTTTTAAAATAGGATGAAAATATGCAAAAATGGATATTCTAATTCAAGAGGTGATAGAAATGAGACGTAAACAAAAACAATCTGAAAATATTGGGCATATTATGATTCCGAAAGTTATAAGTATTGGATTTTTTGGTGGGTTAATCTGGAGTATGGTAGCAAGTTTTACAGCTTTCTTCAATTTTACAACAGTTTCACCGAAATCATTTGTTCTACGATCATGGTTAGATGCAAAATGGACAGATCAATGGATCGGTCAGTTTGTATCTATACTCATTATCAGTATAATATCCATTTTGTTCGCATTATTATATTATTTATTTGGTAAAAAAATTCAAGGTGTGTGGGTTGGTATTATAGTTGGTATAGGCATATGGTTTCTCTTATTTGGTTTATTTGAACCTTTATTCCCTAATATTCCGATTTTTTATCAATTAAATAGTGATACTGTTGTGACGACTCTTTGTATTTGTATATTATATGCTGTGTTCATTAGCTATTCTGTTTCATTTTCCTATGCCCAACAGCTCCATGATGAAAAAACATCATGAACTATGATATGATATTACATATAGTATACGGTTGTGCCGATACATGCCAAAATATAAAGGCGGTGTAATATGAAAAAAATATTATTATTAAATGGACCTAATTTGAATCGATTAGGAAAAAGAGAACCATCGATTTACGGGCATGAGACATTAGAAGATGTAATTAATTCAGTTGAAACGCTTCTTGAAGGCAGTGGTATTTCATTAATTGCCAAACAATCAAATCATGAAGGCATGTTGATTGATTGGATACATGAAGCTAATGATGGTTATATGGGGATTATTTTCAATCCAGGGGCATACACTCATACAAGTATCGCTATAAGAGATGCAATTAGTTCCATTGATGTGCCAGTTATTGAAGTTCATATTTCAAATGTCCATGCTAGAGAGCCATTTAGACATCATTCCATGCTTGCACCTGTATGTAAGGGTCAAATTGTTGGATTAGGAATAGAAGGTTATATATTAGCTGCGACATATTTATTAAATAATAGGAATTAATTTTTTATTTTGATAGATGTTAAAAAAGGGAGAATGCTAAAATGACACGATTACATATTCTACGTGAAGCGATGAAAGAGCAAAATGTAGACGGCGTATTAATCACTAGTCCCATCAACCGACGATATTTAACGGCTTTTACTGGGACGGCAGGTGTTGCTTTTATTACATTAGACAAAGCTTATTTCGTTACAGATTTCCGTTATACTGCACAAGCGAAAGAACAAATAAACGATTTTTTAATTATTGAACATAAAGAACCAATACCAAATGTTATTGCTAACATTGTAAAAGAAAACGAGCTGTCTAATGTTGGTTTCGAGAATAAGACAATTTCTTATGAAGAACACCTTGCTTACCAACAGAAATTAGAGACAGGATTTGTTCCTATCGGTAATATGATTGAAAAAATCCGCTTGATTAAAACAGAAGATGAGATTAATATATTAAAGGAAGCTTGTAAAATTGCTGATCAGACGTTTGAGCACATCTTGAATTATATTAAACCAGGTGTAAAAGAGATTGACATTGCGAATGAATTAGAATTTTACATGCGAAAACTAGGTGCTGTGTCTTCAAGTTTTGATATAATTGTTGCTTCTGGTTATCGCTCTGCATTACCACATGGAGTGGCATCAGAGAAAGAAATTCAAACAGGTGAACTAGTTACAATGGATTTTGGAGCATTATATCAAGGATATTGTTCGGATATTACTAGAACAGTAGCTGTTGGCCAAATTTCAGATGAGCTACATTCTATTTATCAAACAGTGTTACATGCACAAAAGCTAGGCGTGGATGGAATCAAACCCGGTTTGTCTGCAAAGAATGCTGATGCACTGACGAGAGATTATATAGATAGCTGTGGATATGGTCAATATTTTGGTCATTCTACTGGTCATGGATTAGGATTAGAAGTACATGAAATGCCAGGATTATCTTTTAAATCAGCGGAAGTGTTAGAACCAGGAATGATAGTAACAGTAGAGCCGGGGATATATGTACCTGAAATTGGCGGTTGTCGCATTGAAGATGACATATTGGTTACATTAGATGGTAACACTCGATTAACCAATTCAACAAAGGATTTAATTACAATTCCAGTAGCATAGTTTTCGATACATAATAGAGGAGGAAGAATATGATTTCAGTAAATGAATTTAAAACAGGACTAACGATTGAAGTAGATGGGGATATATGGCAGGTTCTTGAATTTCAACATGTAAAACCAGGTAAAGGAGCGGCATTTGTTCGTTCAAAACTACGTAATTTAAGAAATGGAAATATTCAAGAAAAAACATTCCGCGGTGGTGAAAAAGTAAATCGTGCACATATTGAAAACAGAAAAATGCAGTATTTATACGCATCAGGTGATGTGCATACATTTATGGATACTCACTCATACGAACAAACAGAGCTTTCAACAAGTCAAATTGAAAATGAGCTAAAATATATTAAAGAAAACATGGAAGTAAATATTTTAACATATCAAAGTGAAACAATTGGAGTAGAACTTCCAAATAACGTAGAACTGACTGTGACAGAAACAGAGCCGGGAATAAAAGGTGACACTGCTAGTGGGGGTACAAAACCAGCTACACTAGAAACTGGACTTAGTGTACAAGTACCATTTTTCGTCAATGAAGGTGATGTACTTGTGATTAGTACAAGTGACGGTAAATATGTATCTCGTGCTTAGTAGAGAAGATACTATTAATTAAACGACATCAATTGTTATAAATAGAAAGTCTGTAATTTTATTTTAAATAGAATTACGGGCTTTTTTTGTTATGTTTTAGTAAGCGCCCAGAAACTAGGCAACTTCGCAAATCAACCATCAACAAGTCATCATCGACTCGTACCTCGTCGTGATTCCTTTATTTCTGTAGATGTGTTCCAGTTACTACGTTTCTAAACATACGCTTTCGCTATTGATTTTTCCAATGTCGAGTAATAACTACTTATCTAACGCATAGAATGAATAGAAAGAATGTTAACAGAAACGAGGCTTTTATATGGAAGGTATATTTGCTATATTACCAAATCATATTACAACAGAAATACAAAAATATTTGCATAAAGAAGTCTTTCCTATTCAAGAAATCAGATTGCGAATTAACCGACCAGTTGAAATTAATGATGGGAAAAATGTGAAATTATTTTACCATTTAACCTTCACTACACATGACGCAAAATATTTATTAAATAACATCAGTGAGTATTCTCTGTACAGATTAGAAGAAGAATTAAAACAAGGTTTTATAACGGTTAATGGTGGACATCGTATTGGTATTGCGGGATCTGTAAATTTGTCGAATGGTACGGTCAAAGCTATCCAACATATTTCCTCGTTCAATATAAGAATTGCAACTAATTTGATTGGAGTTAGTGAAGCGTATATACAGGATCTCTACAATGAACGTTATGTGAATACATTAATTATTGGACCGCCACAATCAGGTAAAACTACCTTTTTAAGAGATTTGACAAGAGTGATTTCAAATGGATATAAAGCGATTCCTGCGATGAAAACAGCAGTAGTTGATGAAAGGTCAGAAATTTGTGGTTCCGTTAATGGTGTGCCGCAATCAATTAGTGGAGGAAGGATTGATGTTTTAGATCGATGTCCGAAGACAGATGGAATGATGATGTTAGTTCGATCAATGTCACCGCAAGTAATTATAGTTGATGAAATTGGTACGGAAGAAGATGTACAAGCAATTGATGAAGTTATGCACGCTGGCATTACATTAATATGTAGTATACATGGTTATAGTTTTGAAGATGTAATAAATAGAGAAACAATTAAACCACTGATAGAAAAACGAGTTTTTGAACGTTTGATTGTACTTTCAAATGATAGATCAACAGGGGAAATAACCGCAATATACGATAAAGATGGTAAGAAAGTACATGCCAAAAGTGTGAGCATGATATGAATTGGATTGGAGCAATTTTGTTAGCTATTACTGGATATTTAGTTGGTAGTGAATACGCAAATAAATTAGTAGCACGACCTAAAACCATACGGTTGTGGAAAAATTCACTTTTGATATTAGAAGCAGAGATTGTATATAGTCAAGCGACAGTGAAAGATGCATGCGAATTTATATCAAGTCAGATTGATTCTCCTGTTGCTGAATTCTACCATAATATTAGCGTGAGAATACGTGATGGTTCTGTGGATTTATACGAAGTTTGGGTATCTGAAATGAATAACGCATGGAAAGAACTATCATTAAAAAATGAAGATAGAGAAATATTAAACCAGTTTGGCCGAACGTTAGGTCAACATGATTTAACACAACAAAAGAAGTACATTCAACTTGCAATCGTACACTTAGAGAACAAACATCAAGAAGCAATTGAGCAAAATCAAAAATATGGAAAAATGACAAGAGGATTGGGACTCTTGGGGGGGATTTTTGTTGCGCTACTTTTGATATAAAGAGGTGAGATAGGTTGGTAGGTGATACGAGTATACTTTTCCAAATTGCTGGTATAGGAATAATTGTTGCAATGATTCATACTGTATTGAAACAAATGGGGAAAGAAGAATTCGCTCAATTTGTTAGTTTAGTCGGATTTATCATAGTATTGCTGTTTGTCATCAATAGTATATCTGATTTGTTTCAACAAATTCGAGCGGTATTCTTTTTTAGCGGGTAGTATATTATGGGTATTTTTGAAGTAGTGAGCATTGGCATTGTTACAGCAATTCTAGTGTTGTTATTAAAAGATAAACAACCAGTTATTGCTTATTTAATTATTGTCGTTACCGTTTTGTATATTTTTGTGTTTTTAATCACATATATAAAGGAAATTCTCCATTTGGTCACATATTTAGGTGAAGAAGCAAATATTCAAAGCTTTTATATTAAAACAATCTTACAAATTATTGGCATTGCTTATGTAGCTGAAATTGGATCCAATATTGTGAAAGATGCTGGATTAGAATCTGTTGCAATAAAAATAGAATTAGTTGGTAAAATATTTATTTTAATACTGGCAGTGCCAATTTTTAAATCATTAATTGAAACAATTATTGGATTATTCCCTATAAATTAATGTTGGAAGGAATAAAAATGAATCGGTTAAAAAAATGGACATGCCTTTTATTTATAGTCACCGTCACCATATCGCCAATGCCAATCTTTGCAGCAGAAGAGGATGAACCACTCACTATAGAGGAATACAATGCTATCATTTCCCAAAGTGAGTTAGAAAGTTACTGGAACAACATTGCAGAAGAATATAATCACGTTTTTCCAGAACTAAGTAAAACTAATTTTTGGTCGATGGTCAAAGATCAAAATAGTCTTTCATTAGAGTCTTGGATAAAAGGTGCTCTTCGTTATTTTTTTTATGAAGTGATTGAAAATGGTAAATTACTCGCGACATTAATGTTACTTACCTTATTCTGCTTGTTGTTACAAACAATTCAGAATGCATTTGAAAAGCAAGTAGTGAGCAAAGTAGCATATGCTATTGTCTATATTCTATTGATAATTATCGCAATGAAAAGCTTCGAGCTTACTTCTACGTATGTCATTGATACAGTTAATAGCGAACAAGCCTTTTTAATTGCATTAATCCCTTTACTCCTCGGACTATTAGCATCTTTAGGACAATTATTATCCATCTCTTTCTTTCATCCGATTATTATATTTCTTATTCATACAAGTGTCTTTATTGTATCTAAGGTAATCATTCCATTAATCATGCTTTCGGCAATTTTACAAATTGTAAGTACATTAAATGAAGAATATAAAGCAACGAAATTAGCAAATTTGCTAAAGAATATTGCCATAAGTATCATGGGTGTCTTGTTGACTGTCTTTTTAGGTGTAATTTCTGTACAAGGAGCTGCAAGTGCAATTCAAGACGGAATTGCAATGAAAACAGCTAAGTTTGTGACAGGTAATTTTATCCCTGTAATTGGAAGGATATTTACTGATGCAACAGATACAGTTTTAAGTGCAACTGTTTTAATAAAGAATGGTGTCGGCATTATTGGTGTGATTATTTTGATTATGATTGTACTATTTCCAGCAATAAAGATTTTTACGATATCGCTAATGTATAAGCTTGCAACAGCAATATTGCAACCAATCGGTGATGGACCTGTTATTGAATGTTTAGATGTAATAGGAAAGCATATTCTATATTTATTTGCTGCTTTATTATTAGTATCGTTTATGTTCTTCTTTACAATCGTCATTTTAATCATATCAAGTAATATAACAATGATGGTAAGGTGATGAGTTACGATGGACTATATAACAAATTGGATTATTCAAATTGTTATTTATATGTTACTGGCACTTATCGTTGATTTAATACTGCCAAATTCTAAACTAAAGCAATATGCAAAATTGGTTATAGGGTTATTATTAATGCTCATTATATTACAACCGATCCTGTCGATTATGAACATCAATATGGACAAGCTAATTGCTCCTCTCTTTGAAACGAATGAATTACATCATTTAAGTGATGTAGTAGAAAATAAAACAAATCAAAAGAAAAGTGAAATAGAAATGATTCATCATGCATATGTTGTAGAAGAGGTGGTTGTCCAAATGGAGAAAATGGTAGAGGGGGAAATGAAAGACGAGTATGACGTAATGATCACGCATTTAGATGTCAATTTTGAAAATGAACAATCTACAGTGATTCAAGAAGTTACAGTATATTTGCAAGAATTTGAAATGCAACAACTGAAACCAGTTGAAACGGTATCTATCCAAATAGGAAACGAAACACCTAATCCAAACACATACACATTTACAAACAAAGAACTAACTAATTTTCTGGGGAACACATGGGGAATTTCGACTGATCAAATAACTCTAAAATGGGAGGAGGAAGAGTAGAGTGGATAATTGGTTTCATAAAATCAGGAATTTGTTAAACAAGACTGACAAAGACAAGACTAAAACAAAAAAAATACATTATATTGCATTAATTGGACTAGTCGGTTTGTTACTTTTGATTATAAGTAACATGTTTAACATTACGTCTCCCGACAGTGAGTCTGATCATGTATTACCGATTTCAGAAGAAAACCTAACAAATGTAGAACAAGAAACATGGAAGCAAAATGATCAATCAGATGCAACATCGAAAATTCAAAGTTTAGAAGACGCCTATGAGAAAGATTTAAATCATTTACTTGAACAGATGAATGGAATATCAAATGTAGAAGTAATGGTTAATCTTGATGCAACAAATGAACAAGTTTATCAAAAAAATCTAATCATTGGATCACAAGTAACGAAAGAGCTTGACCAAAATGGTGGTACTCGTGAAATCGATGATGAAACAAGAGAGCAGACAGTCGTGATTTTAAGACAAGGAGATAAAGAAATTCCACTAACCGTACAAACAAAAAAGCCAGAAGTAAGAGGTGTATTGATTGTTGCCAATGGTGTGGAAAATATGGAAGTGAAAAAATGGGTGATAGATGCTGTCTCTAAAGTATTGGATGTACCAGTTCATAGGGTATCTGTCATGCCTAAAAATAAATCATAAAGTAAAATAGGAGGAATTATTATGTTGAAAAAACAAACTGTATGGCTATTGACAATGTTAAGTTTAATGGTGGTTCTGAGTGTATACTACCTAAATGCACCTAAACAAGGTGACTTGGCGTTTAATAATGAACAAGACAACGTAAGCACAGAATTGCTTGATCAAGAAACAAATACATCTGGAGTAACTGATTTATCTGAAGAAGTTGACACATCGTCTATCTCTACTGACGAACAATTTGCTGCAGTGAGACTTGAAGTGATGAATCAAAGAAGTTTAGAAAAAGAAAGATTAGAATCAATCGTTGCATCAGCAGAAGCCACTTCTGAGGAAAAAAATATAGCATATGAAGCAATGAAAGAAATGGAAGTCATGGAATCCAAAGAGGCGATTTTAGAAGACACGATTAAATCTATCAATGGTTATGATCATGTATTAGTGAGAAATGTATCTAATAACAACATTGTCGTCACAGTGCAAACAGACACATTATCAAAGAAAGAAGCAAATCGAATTATCCAACAAACAAAAGATGAATTTGGTGAAGTGAATATTGAAGTTCAATATAAAGCAAGTTAATTCTAATAGTTTTCTTAGACTGTCATTATGGCAGTCTCTTTTTATACTTTACTAAAAAATCTCTTCAACTTATAAAAAAAATCTCTCGTATTATCATTAGTAAATACCGTGTTTATCACACTATGCGATTAAGCGAGTTAGAAAGAATTCTTTAAAATGGTTGCAGTTTTACTATTGTTTTCGTAAAATATTAGAAGGAGTTATTAGTACCTGTTATTAAAAGTCTTTAGAGAATGAAGGGGTGCAACACATGTTATCAATAAAAGAAATTGAAACACTAATAGAAAAATTAGATAAATCTACGATTGATGAATTTACGTATGAAGTAAATGGTGCAAAAGTTAAATTGAAAAAAAATCGTTCGGTTGTAGAACAAGCTGCAAGTAATGTAACAGAGAAGGTTGTAAACAGACCAGAAAGTACTCAACCTAAAGAAGAGCCTGTACAAGACACAAAAAAAGTGGAGGAAGAAGTAGCAGTTGAGACAATTGCGTATGATTATGAAATCGTATCTCCAATGGTAGGAACTTTCTATAGCTCTCCATCTCCAGACAAGCCTGTTTTTGTACAAGCAGGAGATCAAGTCGAAAAGAATACGATTGTATGTATTGTAGAAGCAATGAAATTATTTAATGAAATTGAAGCAGATGTAAAAGGGACAATTACAGAAGTACTTGTTGAAAATGGTGAACTAGTAGAATATGGTCAACCACTTTTCCGTATTAAGACAAAATAAGGGGATGAAAATGTGATTAAGAAACTCTTAATTGCGAATCGTGGAGAAATTGCTGTACGAATTATTCGCACATGTAAAGAAATGGGAATTGAAACAGTGGCAGTATATTCAGAAGCTGATCGTGATGCATTGCATGTCCAATTAGCAGATGAAGCATACTGCATTGGACCAAAGCAAAGTAGTGAAAGCTATTTGAATTTCACAAACATTATGAGCGTAGCAACATTAACACAATCAGATGCGATACATCCAGGCTATGGTTTCTTATCAGAAAATGCAGATTTTGCTGATATTTGTAATGCATGTAATGTTATTTTTGTTGGCCCTAGTTCTTATGCGATTCAAAAAATGGGTACAAAAGATGTTGCGCGTGAAACAATGAAAGAAGCAGGAGTACCTATTGTACCAGGCTCAAATGGAATCATTGAAAATGAGCAACAAGCAAAAGAAGTTGCAGAGCGAATTGGCTATCCTGTCATTATTAAAGCAACAGCAGGTGGCGGTGGTAAAGGAATTAGAGTTGCGCGATCGGAAGAAGAGCTTGAAAAAGGCATACGTGTAACACAGAATGAAGCAGAGAAAGCTTTCGGTAATCCTGGTGTCTATATAGAAAAGTACATTGAAGATTTCCGTCATGTGGAAATTCAAGTGTTAGCAGATAATCATGGAAATGCAATTCACTTGGGAGAACGCGATTGTACTGTACAAAGAAGGCTTCAAAAATTAATTGAAGAAACGCCATCTCCTGCAATTGATCAACAGATGCGTAGTAAAATGGGAGAAGCTGCAGTAAAAGCGGCAAAAGCAGTAAATTATTCTGGAGCAGGAACCATCGAATTTATTTTTGATAATAAAGAGAATACTTTCTATTTTATGGAAATGAATACCCGTATTCAAGTGGAACATCCTGTAACTGAAATGGTAACAGGTGTAGATTTAATTAGAGAGCAGATTAATATCGCGAACAATCACCCATTAACATATAAACAAGAAGACATCACCTTTGAAGGTTGGGCAATCGAGTGTCGTATTAATGCAGAAAACCCTGAAAAAGATTTCATGCCATCACCTGGTGAGATTTCCATGTACTTAACACCTGGAGGACTAGGTGTGAGAGTTGATTCGGCGGTATATCCAGGGTATAAAATCCCACCATATTATGATTCCATGATTGCAAAACTAATTGCTTATGGTAAGACACGTCAAGAAGCAGTAGACAAAATGAAACGGGCGTTGGATGAATATGTAATTGAAGGAATACATACAACAATTCCATTTCATCGAAAAATGATGGTACATCCGGTGTTTGTTAGTGGAGATTTTAATACAAGGTTTCTCGAAAAGTATAGTATAATGGGTAATGACCAAGAAGATACTAAATAATTGAGGAGGGATAACATGGCAGAAGATTTATTACATGTTGGTGAGCCTTCAAATTTAGGTAGAGTGGAGATTGCTCCAGATGTACTAGAAGTAATAGCGGGTTTAGCAACGACTGAAGTAAAAGGTGTTTCAAGTATGAGAGGTAATTTTGCTTCAGGAGTTGTTGAAAAACTTGGCAAAAAAGCACATGGCAAAGGGATTAAAGTAGAACTTACCGAGCAAGGTGTAGCAATCGATGTCTATACTGTCATTGATTATGGGTATTCCATTCCTAGAGTGGCAGAAGAAATACAAGCGAATGTTCGTCAAACAATTATTAATATGACAGCAATTCAAGTTAAAGAAATTAATATTCATGTTGTCGGTGTGCAAATGAATGATGCACAAGAAGAAAAGAATAATATGGAGAAATAAAATGATAGGAGATGCCTAGTAAATGATTATTCCTTTTCTAATTTGTAGGAAATCAAACTAGAAGCATCTCCTACTTTTGTTTCATTATTTTCTAATTTTTGTTCACATGTAGTAAGATTTAAAGGTTAGACAATTATGATTCCATATTTTTAGATATGTTGATAATGTATGATATAACATGTTATTATTTGATAATACATGTAATTTTGATGAAATTGAACGTGACGAGGAGTATAGAGTGAATGAAAAGACGAACAGCACGCGAAAAAGCATTACAAATCCTTTTTCCATTAGATCAAGAAGACTTTAATTTAGAGCAGGCGATACAATATCAAATTGACCTAGAAGATAGAGATGATTTCTTGCTACAATTAATTGAAGGTGTAGTAGCTAACCAAGCAAAAATCGATCAAAAAATAAGTGATCATTTAGAAAAATGGTCTCTACATCGTTTGGCGAATGTGGAACGTGCATTATTAAGAATTGCGACATTTGAATTATTTTTTCATCAAGATGCACCACCAAATGTTGTAATTAATGAGGCAATAGAAATTGCGCACGTATTTGGTGATGACAAATCAGGGAAATTTATCAATGGTGTATTATCAAAAATGAATAAATAAGGGGGAAATAGCATGACAGCAGAAGTGATTTTTGGAAGTGAACTTGCACAATCTATGAGAGACGAAATGAAAGAGGAAGTAAGTAGATTAAAGAGTCAAGGAATAGTTCCTGGATTAACAGTTATTCTAATTGGTGATGACCCTGCCTCTAAATCTTATGTACTTGGTAAGCAAAGAGCATCAGAATATGTAGGAGTATCATCTGATTTAATAACAATGCCTGAGGAAACTACTGAAGAGGAATTGTTAACAAAAATCGCAGAATTGAACAACGATGACAAAGTAAATGGTATTTTAGTTCAATTGCCATTACCTAATCATATTAATGAGCAAAAAGTAATTGAAGCAATCATACCTGAGAAAGATGTAGACGGTTTTCATCCGATTAATATTGGAAGAATGATGACTGGTAAAGACACATTTTTCCCTTGTACACCATATGGAATTATTCAAATGTTAAAATCTAAAAATATTAGTATTTCTGGAAAACATGCTGTTATTATAGGTAGGAGCAATATTGTTGGAAAACCCGTTGGCCAGCTTTTACTTAACGAAAATGCAACTGTTACATATTGCCATTCAAGAACGGTGGATATGGAAAAATACATTAGTGAAGCGGATATTCTCGTTGTAGCTGTTGGTAAAGCTCATTTTATTGATGGGACACATATTAAGAACGGCGCAGTAGTAATTGATGTTGGGGTAAATAGAACAGAAGAAGGAACATTAACTGGGGATGTTGATTTCGATAGTGCAAAAGAAAAAGCAAGTTTTATCACTCCAGTACCTAAAGGCGTAGGTCCAATGACAATTACTATGCTATTGCATAATACAATTAAATCGGCTAAAAAATCATATAATCTTTAAGAATTTACTGGTACATCCAAATGAAGCTACTAGTCATCTTGTCATAAAAAAAGTCATTGCATTCGCAAATGACTTTTTTTCACTTTAATATAGAACTATATTCTATTAGTGTGATATACAATATTTATTTAGATTTCTAGCCAACCGGACAGATGTAATGATAGAATGAGGTAATAATTATGAATAGAAGTGAGTGTATAATATGGAAGATAAATATCTCTCAGTCACTGCCTTAACGAAGTACATAAAGAAGAAATTTGATGTAGATGAACATTTACAAGGAATATATATTAGAGGGGAAATCTCTAACTATAAACATCACAGTAGAGGACATATGTATTTAACCATTAAAGATGAGAATGCAAGTATCCGTGCAGTAATGTTTCAACATCAAAATATCAAGTTACAATTCCGTCCAGAAAACGGTATGAAAGTACTGATTAATGGAAGTGTTAGTGTCTTTGAAGCTTCTGGACAATACCAATTATATATAAACGATATGCAACCAGATGGCATTGGTGCACTTCATTTAGCATTTGAACAATTAAAAATCAAATTAACAGATGAAGGCATATTTGAAGAAAGGAATAAGAAAAAATTACCTAAATTTCCTAAAAAAATTGCTGTATTAACATCACCGACAGGTGCAGCCATTAGAGATATATTAACAACACTAGAACGGCGATATCCCATTGTAGACGTACTTATATTTCCGATATTAGTGCAAGGAAAATATGCAAAAGATTCCATTGTGAGAGCGATTCAAACAGTTAATAATAGGACAGATATCGACTTAATTATTATGGGCCGTGGTGGGGGTTCTATTGAGGAATTATGGCCATTTAATGAAGAACTAGTTGCACGTGCGATTTTTGATTCTAACATCCCAATTATTTCAGCTGTAGGTCATGAAACAGACTTCAGTATTAGTGATTTCACTGCGGATAGAAGAGCAGCAACACCGACAGCAGCTGCAGAGCTTGCCGTGCCATCTATAGCGGATCTTATACAGTATCAAGAACAATTAAATCGCATGTTAACTAATTATATGCACCAACTTTACAAAACAAAATTTAACAGTTGGCATAATGTGAAAGAATCCTATTTCTTTAAATTCCCTCATCGATATATTGAAGAGAAGGAACAAGCTTTAGATACTATTATCGATCGTTTTCAAACGAATCTTACGAAGATACGTCAACATAAAAAGGATCAAGTCGCACATATTGATAAACAATTATCTTATTTTAAACCGACAAAAATAATAGATAGAAAAAAAGAGAGTGTCTTACAGTTAGAACGTGAGATGACGAATTATTTGAAAACAATTTTATCAAATAAAAAAAGAGATTTCTCAAATAAGTTAGAGAGTCTTGAACTTTTAAATCCAACGAGTACGATGTTGAGAGGGTATTCTATCTTGTATGATAAAAATAAAGAAATGGTGACTAATATAACAAATGTCTCTGTTGGCGACGAATTACAAGCACATGTTTCTAATGGAGTAATTGTAAGTATAATTAAAGAAGTGAAGGAGAGTTGAAATTATGACAGACTATACTAATTTATCATTTGAAGAAGCGTTAAAGCAATTGGAAGAGATTGTATCAAAAATGGAAGATGGAGATATACCTCTAGAAAAAGCGATGGAGTATTATACGACAGGTGCAAAATTGTCAAAGATATGTCATGAGATGTTAACGAATGCAGATAAACAATTACAAGAAATTATGAATGAAGATGGTGAGATTACTTCATTCTCAATTCAGGAGGAAGAATAGTTGAAATTGAAATTAGACATAATGATAGAAGAAGAACAGCAAAGGATGACAATGGAATTAGAGAAATATTTGAAATCATTGTCTATGCCAAAACGTTTACAAGAATCGACAATGTATTCAGTGAATGCAGGTGGTAAGAGATTACGCCCGTTACTAATGAAACTTGCTGCTAAAGGATTAAATGGTAATGAAGAGAGAGTGTATCCTGCTGCCTTAGCATTAGAGATGGTCCATACCTATTCTCTTATACATGATGACTTACCTGCAATGGATGATGATATGTATCGTCGGGGTCAATTAACGAACCATAAACAATTTGATGAAGCAACAGCCATCTTAGCGGGAGATGGATTATTAACAAATAGTTTTCATGTGATTACTTCAAACTCTCAGTATACAGACGAAGAGAAAGTGTTTCTCATACATCGTCTATCTAAAGCTAGTGGTTTAGAAGGGATGGTTGCAGGACAACTGATGGATATGGAAGCAGAAGACAAACAAGTAGCGATTGAAGAACTAGAAAATATACATCTTTTAAAAACAGGTATGCTTTTGACATACGCATTAGAAATTGGTGCATACTTAGCAGGAGCTTCAACTGAAATCATCTCCAAGATAACGGAATTAGGAAAATATGTTGGACTGATTTTCCAAATTCAAGATGATATACTTGATGTCATTGGCGATCAAGAATTACTTGGAAAAACTGTTGGAAGTGACATGGAAAATAATAAAACGACATACCCATCACTGCTTGGATTAGATGGAGCAATCGAACACAAAAATAGATATGTTAAAAAAGCAAAAGGCATTATTGAATCCGTTCATTTGAAAGAAACTGAATTAGATTTAATCATTGATTACTTAAGTAATCGTAAGTATTAATTATTGAGAAAAGCGTAAAAAAATGATATAATAGAACTAATAGCGTGGAATGGTGCAGTATTCTAGTCAATCCTCCATTTCTGAAGGCGGGCCTAAAAATCCGCCAAAGGGCACATCGATGAAGTTCCTTGTGTTGGCTTGAGGCGCCCAGCCTTGGGTCGATGCTGGGAGTTAAGGTTAAAGGGCGATCCACAAAGGCATGTGGGCGAAGACCCTTTTTCCGCGGAGGCCCATCTCTGTGTTCTTCTCTTAGCCAAGAGGAGAGGATGGAATGGGGTATGAACCTACTTTCATAAGAATCGGGTATTTTTATGAGTAGCGTAGCCTGCCTTGAGTGGTGCGAAGGGGATTACAGGTAATAGAAATGTCTAATTTGGATGGCCACTAAATTAAACATATTTTTCTGTATGAAATTCGTACTGCAAAAGAGGCTAGGAAATGGTCAAAGGTTGTTGAGGAAATCTCCTAGACTGTTCTTATTCAGACATTCATGAGGGATTATAGTGTGGACTAAGTGGTAATCCAGTCTAGCTGTTGGTGACAACGCTAAGATAGGTTTAATGGGGAACCGCCAGAATGGCAACATTCGGTACCTATCTGGGAAAACCTACTGGACCTAAGCCGCAGTTTTTACTTCATAAATGACCATTCCACTGTTACATAACGAATAATAGGTTGTTTTTATTTTAATGTTATACATAATGGTAATGTATATTTGTGAATAGTAAAACAAGTAGAATATAACGACAAAATGAGGTAAAAAATGAAAAAAACACATTTGCAAAAGTCGATAAAATTTAGTGTAAGTATTGCCGTTATCACATTTGTGTTAGCGGCTATTTTTTCAATTGTTTCGTCTTCTGTATTAAGTGGAGTCAATTCTACTGTAGGATTGCTTATTGTACTTGTTATTGTATTAATTGGTGTCGTGTTTGATATGTTAGGTATAGCTGCAACAGCAGCAGATGAGGTACCTTTTCATGCGATGGCAGCAGAGAAAGTAAATGGCGCGAAACAAGCAATTATTATTGTTCGAAATGCAGATAGATTCGCAAGCTTCTGTAATGATGTAATTGGAGATATTTCTGGTATAATTAGTGGGACAGCTACTGCGATTGTCGTGTTGCAAATTGCTAATGGTTTCGGTTATAGTGAAGGTACAACTTTCCAAATTACTCTTTCAGTATTTTTAACAAGTTTAGTAGCAGCATTAACTGTTGGCGGCAAAGCATTAGGGAAGTATATGGCAATTCATGCTTCCACTACTATTATATTTACTGTCGGCAAAATAATTGCTTTCGTAGAAGAAAAACTTAAAATAAAAGTACTATCAAAATAATCCGAATGAAAGTAGGGAGGACACCATCGTGGACCTTACCAAAATTAAAGATCCCAAATTTTTAAAACAATTAAATGTAGAAGAATTAGAACAACTAGCTGCACACATTCGTCAATTTCTTATTGAAAAATTATCAACAACTGGTGGACATTTAGGGGCGAATTTAGGTGTAGTAGAATTAACATTAGCATTGCATAGACATTTTAATAGCCCTAATGATAAATTATTATTTGATGTTGGTCACCAATCATATATTCACAAGATTTTAACAGGACGTACAGAACAATTTGATACATTACGTCAATATAAAGGATTATGTGGATTTCCTAAAATGATTGAAAGTGAACATGATGTATGGGAAACAGGTCATAGTTCTACATCATTGTCAGCGGCAATGGGAATGGCGATAGCTAGAGATTTAACAAAAGCAGATTATGATGTTGTCCCAATTATTGGTGATGGTGCTTTAACTGGCGGAATGGCTTTAGAAGCATTAAATCATATTGGACATGAAAAGAAGAAATTAATCGTTATATTAAATGATAACGAAATGTCGATTGCGGGTAATGTGGGAGCATTACACAAAGCACTTGGAAGAATGAGGAGTGCTGGAAAGTACAATCGAGTGAAAGACGAATTAGAATATTTATTGAAACGAATTCCAGCTGTTGGAGGTAAGATTGCCCAAACGGCTGAAAGAGTAAAGGATAGCATGAAATATTTCATGGTACCTGGCATGTTATTTGAAGAATTTGGCTTCACTTATTTTGGACCAGTTGATGGACATGATTTCAAAGATTTAGAAGAAAATTTACAGTATGCATCAAAAACTGATGGTCCTGTACTGATTCATGTCATAACTCAAAAAGGAAAAGGTTATCAACCAGCTGAAACGGATGAAAAAGACAAATGGCATGGTGTGGGTCCATATAAAATCGATTCAGGGGAGAAAATTAAGCCTGTTGATAATAAACCAGCATGGAGTCAAGTAGTAAGTGATGCTGTTGAAAAAGAAGCAGAAACAGATGATAAGATTGCTGTCATTACACCTGCCATGATTTTAGGGTCAAAATTAGAGAAGTTCCAACAGAAATTTCCAAATCGTTTGTTTGATGTAGGAATCGCAGAACAGCATGCAGTTACAATGGCAGCAGGTATGGCAACACAAGGAATGAAGCCCTTTGTAGCTATATACTCTACTTTTCTCCAAAGAGCATATGACCAAGTAGTACACGATGTTTGTAGACAAAATTTAAATGTCTTCTTTGGTATTGATAGAGCGGGATTAGTTGGTGCTGATGGAGAAACGCATCAAGGTGTATTTGATATACCTTTTTTGAGACACTTACCTAATATGACTATTATGATGCCAAAGGATGAAAATGAGTGCCAGCATATGGTTAAAACAGCTTTTAGCTATAATAGTGGTCCTATCGCTATGCGTTTTCCGCGTGGTAATGGTTTAGGTGTAGTGATGGAAGAAGAAACAAAAGAAATTCCAATAGGTAGTTGGGAAGTATTAAAAGAGGGAAATGATGCGGTAATTTTAACTTTCGGTACAACAATAAAAATGGCTGAATCTGCATCGACCACTTTGAAAAAACAAGGATTAGATATAAGTGTTGTGAATGCACGATTTATTAAGCCGATGGATGTTGCTATGCTCCATACTCTTTTCAAAAAACAAATTCCGATCTTAACGTTAGAAGAATCAGTCCTCCAAGGTGGATTTGGAAGTTCTGTATTAGAATTCGCCGAAGAGAATCAATATACATCTGTTGTGAAACGCATGGGGATTCCTGATAAATTTATTGAACATGGTAGTGTATCCCAACTATTAGAAGAGATTCACTTAACAGAATCTCAAATAATTAAAAATTTAAAAGAAATAATTCAAACGAAAAATACTTCAGTTAAAAGGGCATGATAATGCAATGGGCAAAAAAGTTCGATTAGATCAATTGATTGTAGATAGAGGTTTGATTGATTCGAGAGAAAAGGCCAAAAGAACAATAATGGCAGGATTGGTCTTTTCTAATGAGCAAAGAATTGACAAACCAGGAACTAAAGTGAATGACGATATACCTTTAGAAATCAAAGGGAAAGTCATGCCATATGTAGGACGTGGGGGACTAAAGCTAGAAAAGGCATTAGATTATTTTTCTTTAAACATAGAAAACCGCATCATGGTTGATGTAGGATCGTCTACAGGTGGATTTACAGATTGTGCATTGCAAAATGGAGCTAAACTTAGTTATGCCATAGATGTAGGATACAATCAATTAGCATGGAAGTTAAGAAATGATCCCCGTGTAATTGTAATGGAAAGAACGAATTTTAGACATGTTACTCCAGATATGCTTACAGATGCCAAACCAAATTTTGCTACAGTAGATGTATCTTTTATATCTTTAAAACTGATATTAAATCCATTATTTGAACTTTTAGAAGAAGAAAGTGACTGTATCGTATTGATTAAACCTCAATTCGAAGCAGGAAAAGAACAGGTCGGCAAAAAAGGAATTGTTCGTGAAGCTTTGATTCATCAACAAGTTCTGGAAGATATTCTTCCATTTAGTAAATCATGTGGATTTACCATCAAAGGTTTAACATTCTCACCAATTACAGGTGGGGATGGTAATATTGAGTTTTTAATGTGGCTAAAGAAATCAGAAAAAGATGCAGGTCTTTCTCTTGAATTATGTACGGAATTAATCATTTCGACTGTACAAGCAGCGCACCAAACATTAACAAAAAATATATAAATATGACTTAAATAAAAGTGAATGAAACAACTTGAAATCCGAACTATTTTATAAAGTAGTTCGGATTGTTTATTTTATGTACAAAAGTTCTTAAATTGGAATCTCTCTCTGCTAAAGTAAGATGTTATAGGTACACGAAACGTCATAATAACAAAAAATATTACCATATGAATAGCGAATTAAACACAAGATAGTATAAAATAGAAGCAAAGATACATGATGGAATGCTATTTCTGTTTCAAAAAAATACTTACTAAAATACAAATTTTGAATACTACATTTATGGAGGATAAAACTAATGAATAAAGCACAACGTCACATAAAGATTCGTGAAATTATAACAGAAAATGAGATTGAAACACAAGATGAATTAGTCAGCTATTTGAAAGATTTGAGCTATAATATAACCCAAGCTACTATCTCTAGAGATATTAAAGAACTACATTTAGTAAAAGTACCTACAAATGATGGTAGATATAAATATAGTCTGCCTGCAGATCAAAAATTTAATCCATTAAACAAATTAAGGCGATTTATCATGGATGCTTTTGTGAGTATTGACACAGCAACACATTTTATAGTGATGAAAACATTGCCTGGAAATGCAAATGCAATGGGAGCATTAATAGACAATTTAGGATGGGATGAAATTATTGGTACAATCTGTGGAGATGATACCATATTAATTATTTGCAAAACTGCAGAAGATGCAGAGAATATGAAGAATAAATTTTTAGAAATGCTTTAAATTAGGAGTGTTATGTTATGTTAACAGAACTATCTATTAAAAATTTTGCAATCATTCATGAATTATCCATAACATTTCAAAAAGGCTTAACTGTGCTTACAGGTGAAACAGGCGCTGGAAAGTCTATCATCATAGATGCGTTAAGTTTATTAACTGGTGGAAGAGGATCTGTAGAATTTATTCGTCACGGTGAAAAGAAGGCGGAACTCGAGGGGCTATTTATCATCGAAGAACCGAATCATCCGATCTACTCTAAAGCGAGTGCATTAGGGATAGAAATCTCATCTGATAATATGGTGGTATTACATCGAACTATATCACAGTCAGGGAAAAGTATTTGTCGTGTGAATGGAAAATTAACGACATTGGCACTACTTAAAGAAATGGGTCAATTATTATTAGATATACATAGCCAGCATGAAACGCAAGCATTATTAGATCCCGATAAGCACATTGAATTGTTGGATTATTATCATTACACAACAGATCCTTCTTTCAAAAAAGAATATGAACGAATTTTTGAAAAATGGCATGATGTAAAAAATAAATACAACAAACAAAATAAAAACGAAAAAGAAATGGCACAACGATTAGATTTATTGAAGTTTCAAATTAATGAAATTCAATCAGCGCAATTAGAGCTTAAAGAAGATGAACGACTAATAGAGGAAAGAAATTCTTTACATAATTTTGAACGAATTTATAGCAATTTAACCGATGCATATAATGGGTTGTTTGGTGAGCAGAAAGGGCTTGACTGGTTATCGTATAGTGCTAATCATCTTGAAACAGCTGCAGATAATAATGAAGATGCCAAAAAAATTTATGATAAATTTTTGGATCAGTATTATATGATTGAAGATTTATCTTATCAAATCAGACAGCAAATTGACAGTATGGAATTTGATCCAGAACGATTGCAGTTTGTTGAATCAAGATTAAATGAAATTAATATGTTAAAAAGAAAATATGGTTCCACTGTAGAAGAAATAATGGAATATAGTGCAAAAATTGAAGAGGAACTTGATCAAATAGAAAATAATGATTTATATATCAATCAATTAGAGCAAAAATTACAGGAATTATCACATGATTTAATATTAGAAGGTAAACAGTTACACGATATACGAAAAAAAGCTGCAATAACATTACAAAATGCAGTTTTACATGAATTAAAGGATTTATATTTAGAAAAATCTAACTTTAAAGTTGATATCGCATTACAAAAACAACACGAGAGCGATTTAGAAATAGACGGAATTCCTGTAAAAGCAAGCAAAAAAGGAATGGATTATGTTCAATTTTTTATCTCCACCAATCCAGGTGAACCACCAAAAGAATTACATCGAATCGCTTCAGGTGGAGAGATGTCCAGAATAATGCTAGCATTAAAAAATATATTTGCTAAACATCAAGGTATTACAAGTGTTATTTTTGATGAGGTAGACACAGGTGTTAGTGGAAGAGTTGCTCAAGCAATGGCAGAAAAAATGCATAATATTTCTGTTGGTTCTCAAGTATTGTGTATTTCACATTTGCCTCAAGTAGCATCAATTGCTGATACACATTTGCGAATTGAGAAAGTAGTAAAGAATAACCGCACACATACGATTGTACATGAACTTACACTCGAAGAAAGAATTGCTGAAATTGGAAAAATGATAACAGGAACCGAATTAACAGATGCCTCGAAAACACATGCAAAAGAATTAATTGAGATGAACGAGAAATTTAAACATTAATATTTTGTTATACATCAATGTTTTTTGTAAAAGTGGAAATCATCACAAGTTTTTGTTATGATTTACGTGTTTAAAAACGTCACCCAAAGGCCAAATTAGTTATACAGATGTTTCAGCAATAATCTGTATTACAAGGAGGGTGATGTGATGAATAAGAAATGTAAAAAAATGATAGGATTAATACTCCTTGTTTCTTTATTAATGCTACCATGGTTCTCACCAGTTAAGATATATCTCTCGCTTCCAAATGATGTGATGCTATTCAGCAGTAATGAACACTTCGACTTGCCACAACTTAGTGGAGCAGTAACAGTGATGTCTAATCAAACTAACCAAGCACCAACTGATCAAGCGATACATGCATCTAATTTTTCATTATCAGAAAGTGGCGATACCGATGTTTTGTACACTTTCTCAAATATTCCGTTAAAAAAAGTGAATGTATCGGTGTATGATGAATATAGAGTAATCCCAGGCGGACATTCTATAGGTATTAATTTGCAAACAGAGGGTGTACTTGTTGTTGGGCATCACATTGTAACAACAGAAAAAGGTGAAGTATCACCAAGTGAAGAGGCAGGCATTAAGATAGGTGACAGTATATTGGAAATAAATAATCAAAAAATAGAGAAAATGGAAGAAGTTGCGCCATTAGTAAAAGAAGCAGGAAATAAAAATAAATTACTAGCTGTGACAATAAAAAGAGGCAGCAAGGTAATAAATACAAAATTAAAACCATATCTAGACAAGGACGAAGAAGATTACCGTATAGGGTTATATATTAGAGATTCTGCAGCAGGAATTGGTACTATGACTTTTTATGATCCGGCGAATAAACGATATGGTGCATTAGGTCATATTATATCTGATATGGATACACGTAAACCTGTGGAAATTAATGATGGTTCTATTGTAGAATCAAACGTCACAGAAATAAAAAAAGGTGAAAATGGTATACCAGGAGAAAAACGTGCAACATTTGATATGAATAACAATAAATTAGGTAATATAACCAAGAACACACCATTTGGAATTTTCGGAACATTATCAGATATACCTGAGAAGAATGAATGGTCTACACCGTTACCAATAGGTTTTCCTGATCAAGTGCAAGAAGGAAAAGCAAAGATTCTTACAGTGATAAATGGCGAGAAGGTAGAAGCTTTTGATGTTGAAATTGTAAATACAGTCAAACAAGAAGCGCCTGCAACTAAGAGTATGATTATTAAAATAACAGATGAACGTTTATTACGTGAAACTGGAGGTATTGTTCAAGGGATGAGTGGTAGTCCGATTATTCAAAATAATCGCATTATAGGAGCAGTTACGCACGTATTCGTTAATGATCCTACAAGTGGGTATGGTGTGCACATAGAATGGATGCTAAAGGAAGCAGGAATAGATATTTATAAGCAAAACAAAAAAGCAAGTTAAAATATTTGTTTAAGATTACTGCAATGTCTGTAGTGATCTTTTTTTATAGAAATTTTACTAATTTTATTTTAATAAAACAAGACGCATTCAAAAGATTTTTCGACAAAAGTGTATGATTTTGGTATAATAAAGAAAATATCAAAAAATAAAATAAAAAAGTTTTTTCTTAGAAAAGAAGGAATTTTTTGTCCTTTGTCGAAAATAATATTTAGAATATAAAAAGTGTAACATTATGAGGAGGAAGTTTAGTGGAGAAGACGAAAGTATTGTTAGTAGATGACAACAGAGAGCTTGTACAATTGATGGAGGAGTATTTAGAAGAACAACAAGATATGCAGGTTGTAGGTCGAGCATACAATGGAAAAGAGTGTCTTGAATTAGTTGAAGACGTGTTACCAGATGTTATTATTCTTGATATTATCATGCCACATATAGATGGATTGGCTGTTTTGAGTAAATTGAAGCAATCAGAACGTACAAAACATATACATGTCATCATGTTAACAGCTTTTGGTCAAGAAGATGTCACTAAAAAGGCAGTTAATTTTGGAGCTTCTTATTTTATCCTCAAACCTTTTGATCTAGAGCATTTAGCAGATCAAATTAGGCAAGTAAAAGGAATGCAAACGGTGAATCAAACAACAGAGCGCAAACAAGTTGGTCATCACAAGAAGTTTGATCTTGAAGCAAGTATTACAAATATTATTCACGAAATTGGTGTACCAGCACATATAAAAGGTTATATGTATTTACGTGAAGCGATTACGATGGTTTATAATGATATCGAATTACTTGGTTCGATAACAAAAGTATTATATCCAGACATTGCTACGAAATTTAATACAACTGCATCAAGAGTAGAAAGAGCAATAAGACATGCCATTGAAGTAGCATGGAGTAGAGGTAATATTGATTCTATTTCTTCCTTGTTTGGTTATACTGTAAGTGTTTCGAAAGCAAAACCAACCAACTCCGAGTTTATTGCAATGGTTGCAGATAGATTAAGATTGGAGCATAGAGCTTCTTAATGTTACATGCAATTAAATTTAATTTATCTTAAAGTTTTAAATCCATCACTTTTTTATCCAAGTGATGGATTTTTTTGTATAACAAAATAAAAATGGCAAATACTAAAAAGTGTATGATACAAGGAGGTATTTAAATGATAAATAAAATGATTGCTATATCTATTGTATTACTATTATTTATCCCGGCAATTACTATTTCTGCAGCGCAACAATATGAAGTGAAACATGGAGACACTCTATGGAAAATATCTGTCTGGCATAAAATTGGGTTGTCAGAAATCATTGAAGCAAATGAGCAAATACCAAATCCTGATCTGATTTATCCTGGGCAAATCGTAACAATACCTGACATTGATCATATTAAAAAAATTGAACACCAAGTCATTCAATACACAAATCAAGAAAGACAGAAACATGGTTTAGCTCCTCTTAAACCAGATTGGCAATTATCAAGGGTAGCAAGATACAAATCTACAGATATGATGAAGCAGGGTTATTTTAGTCATACAAGTCCAACATATGGTTCACCATTTAAAATGATGAGAGATTTTAATATTTCATACCAAGCTGCTGCTGAGAATATTGCTAAGGGGCAGACAACGCCATATGCAGTGGTGAAAGCATGGATGGAATCACCTGGACATCGTGCGAATATTCTAAATGGAAAGTATACACATATCGGCGTCGGATATGTAAGTGAAGGTAACTATTGGACCCAACTATTTGTTTCAAAATAAAAAAAGCGTGAATATATCGAATTGAACCGCTTGTATGCTGAAATTATACCAAATCGGCAATGAAGTGAGCGATAACGAGCATATCCTCTCATATTTTTAAAAATATGTCCAACTTTTAATTAACAAAATGTTCTGAAATATGATACTATTTTTATGGATATAAAAATTATAAGTTGGAGAGGTTATGTCGATGAAAGTAGCTAAATTTGGAGGAAGTTCAGTAGCAAATGCTGAGCAGTTACGTAAAGTAGCAAATATTATCAGTGATGACAAAGAACGTAAAGTGATTGTAGTATCTGCACCAGGAAAACGTTTTTCAGAAGACATTAAAGTGACAGATTTATTAATTAATATGGGTGAAGCATATTTGAGTGATCAACCATATGAAGATAAATTAGAAATTGTATTGAACAGATTTAAAGAGATTACTACAGAATTAGAATTATCTACTGATGTGATTGATGAGATAAAACTGGGTGTGGAACGTATTTTTGCATCGGATCAAAGTGATGAATTAAAAATGGATGCAATAAAAGCAACAGGTGAAGACTCATTGGCGAAAGTCTTGAGTGCTTATTTGCAATCTATCGGAATGGATGCAGTATATTTGAATCCTAAAGAAGCGGGGATTTTTGTAAGTGATACTCCTGGTAGCGCACAAATACTAGACGAAAGCTATGATAAATTATATGAACTAAGAAATCGAAATGAAATTGTGGTTATTCCTGGATTTTTCGGATATACAAAGGATGGAAAGTTAATTACATTTTCAAGAGGTGGATCTGATATTACAGGCTCCATTGTTGCTGCTGGAGTAAAAGCAGACCTTTATGAGAATTTCACCGATGTAGATTCCGTTTATTGTGTAAATCCGAATATTGTGAAAAATCCAAGAGAAATCACTTCTTTAACGTACAAAGAAATGCGTGAATTGTCATATGCAGGATTTTCAGTATTTCACGATGAAGCGTTAATACCTGCCTTTAAAGCAGATATCCCAGTGTGTATTAAAAATACTAATAACCCTCAAGCAATGGGAACTATTATTGTATCTAAAAAAGAACCACAACCTAATCCGGTTGTAGGCATAGCTAGTGATACTGGATTTGTCAGTATTTATGTTAGTAAATATCTAATGAATCGCGAACTTGGTTTTGGAAGAAAGTTATTAACAATTCTAGAAGATGAGGGAATCTCTTTTGAGCATACACCTTCAGGGATTGATGACATTTCCATAATTGTTCGTGCATCAAAAATGCCAAAAGAAAAAGAAGAACGAGTAATTGCACGAATTAAAGAAGAGTTACATCCAGATACTGTTCATGTAGATCGAGATTTGGCATTAATTATGGTCGTAGGCGAGGGAATGGATAGTACAATTGGTCTAGCAGACAAAGCGACACATGCTTTCGCAAAAGCGAATGTGAACTTAGAAATGATTAATCAAGGGTCATCTGAGGTTTCTATGATGTTTGGAATAAAAGCGTCTAGAGTAGAAGAAGCGGTTAGATCATTATATGACATGTTCTTTTGTGACAAATAAAGTCTATTTATAAAATGATAAAGAAGGCGGCTAAACAATAGATTATTCCTTATATCTATTGTTTTTGCCGCCTTTAATTAATTGTCTTTTTTTATCACGGTGTAAAATAAATCCACCAATGAAAGATAATCCCCCAATAAATAAGCCTAAGCCTATAATAAATTGAAGTACGATATGAAAATAAATAGGTATAAGTTCTCCGAATAAAGCGTCTCTCATTAGCTTAATACCATAAGTAGCAATAACTACAGGTAAAATCAATAATATCAATGCGATTAGTCTCATTATAGTAACTCCTAACAATTAAATAGTGCAGTGAATCTATGAAGTAGTATAGCATATCGCCATATAAATACAATATCGAGTTATAACTTGCACATTCTTGCATAAAGTTATACTATTAAATCATGCAAAAACATGCAAGGTGTGGTGAAAATGTCTGCAAATAAACCGTTACACGCATATTTAACAAATGAAGAATTACATCATTTATTACCATTCGGATTCATTGTGTTAAAACAAGATTCTATTGTCTATGCCAATGAAAAGCTAAAAGAATATTTTAGTGTAACTAATATGGAATCTTATCAACTGATCATAGATGATGAAGTGGCACATAATGTTTGGAAACAGAGAAAAGTGATTCATACAATCAAATATATAGAGCAAAATAAATACTATTGTATCTATAGTCCTTCTGTAGATAATCAAGGTAGGATGCAATGTGTAACATTGATAATCATTCCTTTTGAAAGTTTTATGGAACAAGTGAAACAAAATACAGATTACTTTCCAATAATGGAACTTATACCATTAATTGCAGATTATTCACCAGATGCTGTTACTTATGTATTACCTGATTTAAACAAAACAATTCATAACAAGAGATGGACTACTACATTCAATAAAATAAAGTCAGAAGATAAGGATGCAGTAAATGAACTGAATGAAATCTTAAAAAATATAATAAATGAAACTGTTGAATCTAGAAGATCTTCTGTTGTGAATATTAACATTGGACAAATGCGATTAAGTTTGCAAGTGACAACAAAGCCTATTATTATCTCCGGAAAATTATATGGTTGTTTTCAAATGATTAAAAACGATGAAGCATTCAAATATTTCGAGAAAAAATATGAGATAGCGAAAAAAGTTATTCGAAATCTAGAAAAAACTTTCACATATACAGACATTATTGGGGAATCATTTGATTTGAAATTAGCAATCAACCAAGCTAAGTTATTTTCAAAAATGAAAGTCCCTATATTGATAAAAGGCGAACCTGGTACAGGAAAAGAAGTATTTGCCCGTGCCATTCATTCTGACAATAAAAAGAATTATTTGCCGTTTTTTCGTTTTGATGGAAGAACAGATTCGACCTCACTAGAACGATTGTTAATAGAGATACTAGATGAGTCCAATGTGTATAATGGGACAATATATGTGAAATACGTGTTTGATTTGAATGAAACGATATTAGAAAAAATTATGCTCTGTAGCAAAAAGACTGAAATCACATTTATATTCTCTACTGATGTAATAGAAATGCATAAATCACATTTCTATGATTGGATAACGAAATATATTATTTACTTACCATCATTGAAAGATAGGAAAGAGGATATTCCACTCATTATAAAAAACTATCTTGAGAAAATGAATGAACAATACGATTTACAATTACAAACATTAGATGAGGAAATAATGCATCTGTTTAATACGTACGAATGGCCTAAAAATATTGCTGAATTGCAAAATGTGATGGAGTATATTGGTAGAATAGCGAATCCATCCACAACGGTTATTTCGACAAAAATGTTACCGGAATATTTGAATGGTGAAAGAGAAGAAACGTATGAACTATCTAATGAAAAAGCATCATTACAAACAGCAATGGATGAATTTGAGAAGAAATACATTCATAACCGACTTATTAGTAATAATTACAACAAGACCAAAACTGCAAAAGAATTAGGAATCTCTATTAGAAATTTATATTACAAGATGGACAAGTATAATATTGATAGGGGTCGTTCGTAAAAATGAAACAATACCGCATTTTAGTGATTAATCCATTAGTGCATTCTACAAAGATTGCGTTATTTGAAGATGAACGAAACATTTTTGAACATGATGTTCCCCTTACATTTAATGAAATGAAAGTGTCTATATATGAACAAGTGCAATCTCGGTTGCAATCGATTATACAGGTGACTACAGAATTGGGAATTAATCTTAGTATCATTGATGCAATTTGTGGGAGGGGAGGGTTATTACGACCGATTCCTGGAGGAACATTTGCAATAAATGAAGAAATGATTAGAGATCTATATCGAGGCGTAAATGGTGTGCATGTGTCTAATCTAGGAGCAATTATCGCAAAAGAAATGGCAGACCTTTTAAAAATTCCTTCTTACATTGTTGATCCGGTGGTAGTGGATGAAATGGAACCAATTAGTAAATATACTGGAATTCCAGAAATGAAACGAAAAAGTATCTTCCATGCATTAAATCAAAAAAATGTCGCTTTAGAATACGCAAAAGAAAAGAATAAAAATTATGATAATGTGAACTTAATCATTGCGCATATAGGCACTGGCATTACTGTCGGTGCACATAGTAAAGGTAAGGTAATTGATGTAAATAATGGATTTGATGGAGAAGGTGCATTTTCGTTTGAACGTGCTGGGACTTTACCTAACTTATCGTTAGTCCATTTATGTTTTACAAGTGGACTAACAGAAGAAGAGATTAAGAAAAAGATTACATATGAAAGTGGACTAAAAGCATACTTAAACGTACATCACATTGAAGAAGTAATGGAATTGACAGAGAAAAAAGATGCACGAACATTAGAAGTCTTATCGATTTTTGCTTACCAAATCTCAAAGGAGATTGGCATGATGTCTGCTGTGTTAAAAGGGGATGTCGATGGGATATTACTAACAGGCCAATTAGCTTTTAATCACTTCTTAGTAAAAGAAATCATAGATCGCGTGAGTTGGATTGCTGATATTTTCACATATCCAGGTGACCATGTGATGTCAGCTATGGCAAAAGGTACATTACGCGTTTTAAAAGGGGAAGAAACATTAAAAACCTATACTGATGAATAGAGAGGTATTTTTTATGGCAAAAGAATATGATGTTGTCGTTTTAGGTGGAGGTACAGGAGGATATGTTGCAGCAATAAGAGCAGCCCAAAGCGGATTAAAAACGGCAATTGTAGAAAAAGAAAAACTTGGTGGGACATGTTTACACAAAGGATGTATACCTACAAAAGCTCTACTTAAAAGTGCTGCAGTGTTTCAGACGGTACGGAATGCATCTAAATATGGAGTAGAAGTAAATGAACCGACTTTTCAACTATCTACTGCAATAACACGTAAAGAAAAAATTGTGAATCAATTGCATCAAGGAGTTAAAAACTTAGTTAGTAAACAAAAGATTGATGTATACAATGGACACGGTAGAATTTTAGGGCCATCCATATTTTCACCAATGGCTGGTTCCATTTCTGTCGAATATGATACAGAAATGGAAAACGATATATTGGTCCCCAAAAATGTTATTCTAGCAACAGGTTCAAAACCAAAAGCATTACCGACAATGGAAGTAGATGGAGATAAGATTATTCATTCTGACCAAGCGTTATGCTTAACAGAGCTTCCAAGCTCTATTGCAATTATTGGTGGAGGTGTGATTGGAGTAGAGTGGGCGTCGTTCTTTCAAACAGTTGGTGTGGATGTCACTATTGTCGAAGCAGGAGATCGCATTCTTCCTACTGCAGATAAAGATATTTCTAAACAGATGCACAAGCATTTACAGTCAATGGGTGTGCAAATTAGGACGAATACATTAATAAAACAACACGATGTAGACGCATCAAATAAAATAGAGTTAACAATCAATAATCAAGATACATTTATCAATGTAGATAAAGTCTTGGTGGCAGTTGGAAGAGAAGCAAATATCTCTAATATTGGGATTGAAAATACAGATATTGAGTTATTAAATAATTTTATAAAAGTAAATGAATATGGACAGACAAAAGAAAGTCATATCTATGCAATTGGTGATGTAATTGGTGGACTTCAATTAGCGCATGTAGCTACATATGAAGCACAAAAAGCAATAGAACATATTTTAGGAAAAGCACCTACACTTTTCGATCAATCAGATATCCCTGTTTGTATTTATGGAGAAATAGAAGTTGCGTCACTTGGATTAACAGAAGAGGAAGCAATAAGTAAAGGATATGCAATCCAAACAACAAAAACGTCGTTGCAAGCAATTGGTAAAGCACATGTTAATGGTAGTACGAAAGGGTTTGCAAAAATTATTATAGATGAAAGTAATGACGATATTATTGGCGTACATTTAATAGGTCAAGGTGTAACAGAATTAATTGGGCAGGTTAGTGTCGCTAATTATTTTGATAGTTCAGGATTAGAATTATCTGAAATTATTGCACCACACCCATCTATCTCAGAAATTATTATGGAGGTTGCATTAGCAGCAAAGGGGAGGAAAATTCATGGATAACTTATCAAATGAACTTTTATTAGAAATGTATCGAGAAATGTTATTAGCGAGAAGAATTGACGAAAGAATGTGGTTGTTAAATAGATCAGGCAGTATTCCTTTCGTTGTCTCTTGCCAGGGACAAGAAGTGATGCAAGTTGCTGCGGCTACAGCGTTAGATAAAGAACAAGATTATGTATTACCATATTATAGAGATTTAGGTGTAGTATTGCACTTTGGAATGACAGCAAAAGATTTAATGTTATCAGCCTATGCTAAAGCAGAAGATCCAAATTCTGGTGGGAGACAAATGCCTAGTCACTTTAGTCAAAAGAAAAATAGAATTGTAACAGGCTCTTCACCTGTTACGACACAAGTACCTCATGCTGTCGGTATTGCATTAGCTGCTCAAATGGAACAAAAGAATATAGTCTCATTTGTAACGTTGGGAGAAGGTTCTTCCAACCAAGGAGATTTTCATGAAGGATTAAACTATGCAGGTGTACACAAGCTACCAGTTATTGTCATGGTAGAAAACAACAAATATGCAATTTCTGTGCCTTTAAATAAACAAGTGGCTTGCGACTCGATAGCTGATCGAGCAATTGGATATGGCATTCATGGTGTAAAAGTGGATGGAAATGATACAATGGCTGTTTATAATGCAGTGAAAGAAGCAAGAGAACGTGCAATAAATGGTGAGGGCGCTACGTTAATTGAAGCTGTATCTTACCGACTTACGCCACACTCAAGTGATGATGATGATATGACATATCGAACAAAAGACGAAGTAGATCAAGCAAAGTCAATTGATGGTTTACATGTGTTTAAAGAAGAGCTAAAAACAAAAGGTATTTTAACTGATGAGATAGATAAGGAATTGGAAGAACAAATTAAACAAGTAATCAATGAAGCAACAACATATGCTGAAAATGCCCCATATCCAGAAATTGATACAATTGGGCGCTTTGTATATGCTGAGGAGGTAAAATAATGGCAGTATTGTCCTATATTCAAGCAGTAACATTAGCACTTAAAGAAGAAATGGAACGTGATGAAAAAGTTTTTGTATTGGGTGAAGATGTTGGTAAAAGGGGAGGCGTATTTAGAGCAACTGATGGCTTATATGACCAATTTGGAGAAAAGAGAGTAATAGATACGCCTCTAGCTGAATCTGCTATTGCAGGAGTTGGGATTGGAGCTGCTATGTATGGTATGCGACCGGTTGCTGAGATGCAATTTGCTGATTTTATCATGCCAGCAATTAACCAAATTATTTCTGAAGCTGCACGCATTCGTTACCGTTCAAATAATGATTGGAACTGTCCAATTACAATACGTGCTCCTTATGGTGCTGGAGTGCATGGAGGTTTATATCACTCACAATCCATCGAGGCAATTTTTGCGAATCAACCAGGATTGAAAATAGTCATGCCTTCAAGCCCTTATGATGTAAAAGGACTATTAAAATCTGCAATTCGAGATGAAGATCCAGTTTTATTCCTAGAACATAAAAAAGCATATCGCTTATTAAAAGAAGAAGTACCAGATACAGATTACACTATTCCAATTGGAAAAGCGGAAGTGAAAAGAGAAGGAACCGATGTGACTGTTGTAACATATGGTCTTTGTGTTCACTTTGCAAAGCAAGCTGCTGAAAAACTAGCACAAGATGGAATTAGTGTAGAAATAGTTGATTTACGTACGGTGTATCCAATTGATGAAGAGACAATTATTCAGTCTGTTTCAAAAACAGGTAAAGCTTTATTAGTAACAGAAGATAATAAAGAAGGTAGTATAATTGGTGAGGTTGCTGCAATTATTAGTGAAAATTGTTTATTTGATCTTGATGCACCTGTAAAGCGCTTAGCAGCTCCAAACATACCTGCTTCACCATTTGCACCTAATTTAGAAAAAGAATTTTTAATTAATACAGACAAAGTGGAGCGTGCGTTGCGAGAGCTTGCAGAATTTTAATGAGGAGTGAGTAGATTGAGCATACAACGAATTAATATGCCTCAGTTAGGTGAGAGTGTAACTGAAGGTACTGTTACTACATGGTTGGTGAAGGTTGGAGACTACATAGAAAAATACGATGCCATTGCTGAAGTAATGACAGATAAAGTGAATGCAGAAGTACCATCTACCTATTCAGGTACAATTACGGAATTAATTGCTAAAGAAGGCGAAACAATCGAGGTCGGACAATTGATGTGTTATATCGAGGATGGAGCAGAAGATAAGAAGGTTGCTGCAGATCAAGTCAATCCTCCAAAGGAACTGACCAATGGCACGCAAGACGATGATCGAATGAAAAAACGATATTCACCTGTTGTAATGCGTCTAGCTCAAGAGAATGATATTGATTTAACTAGTGTGTCAGGCACTGGAAAAGGCGGCCGTATTACAAGAAAAGATATTGAAAAATTACTCACAAATACTGATGAGAACGACAGGGTGACTAGTCATAAGACTAAAGAAGAGGTACCTACAATAGAACCGAATCAACAGGCTGAAGTAGAAATAGATGAATTCACACCGCCAATCATTAGAAGAAAGCCATTAAAGGCAAATCCAGGTGATAGAGAGATTCCTGTTACAGGATTAAGAAGAACGATTGCGCAGAATATGGTTCGTTCCAAAACAGAGATTCCACATGCATGGATGATGATTGAAGTGGATGTTACTAACTTAGTAGCATATCGAAATGCAGAGAAAGTTCAGTTTAAAGAAAATGAAGGCTATAACTTATCTTATTTTGCATTTTTCTTGAATGCAGTTGCAAAAGCTTTAAAGAAATTCCCTGAATTAAATAGCTGTTGGGCAGGAGACAAAATAATTCAAAGAAAAGAAATTAATTTATCCATTGCAGTTGCGCATGGGCATGAGTTATATGTACCTGTCATCAAACAAGTAGATGAAAAAAGTATTAAAGGTATCGCTAAAGAAATACATGAATTATCTAGAAAAGCCAGAACTGGTAATTTAACACAAAATGATATGGAAGGTGGTACATTTACAGTTAATAATACTGGTTCCTTTGGTTCTGTTGAGTCAATGGGAGTCATTAATTATCCACAGTCTGCTATACTACAAGTGGAGTCAATTGTAAAAAGACCAGTAATTATTAATGACATGTTTGCTGCAAGAGACATGGTGAATTTATGTTTATCATTAGACCACCGTGTTTTAGATGGTGTCATTTGTGGAGCATTTATGTCTCATGTGAAAAGTATTTTAGAAAACATTTCGAGTGAAACTACACCAATTTATTAAACGGATGAAATTCTTCCCATTTGATTTTTTGATGATTGAATAGAGTAAGATATGTAAAAACAAAAAAACCGAACATTATATCAATATTTTAAATAAATATTCTGATATAGATCGGTTTTTTCTTTTTAATTTATAGGTTTATAATTACGATCAATAAAAACCGATTGTTAATATGGAATAAAGTTGTACTATTTTAAAAAAACTATATCATTCTGTAAGACCTTTTTGTATACTAATGAAAGGTATAGGTATAAATTATATTATTATTTTGTTTCTATTGCAGGAGGTTTATATGATTTTAATTGAAGCATTTGTATTTTTAGGTACGATTGCATTTGCAATCTCTGGATCTTTAATTGCTATTCAAAAAAGGTTAGATATTTTTGGAATTCTACTATTAGGACTTACTACTGCTCTTGCCGGAGGGGTTATAAGAGATTTGATGATTGGGAAAATTCCTCCAACTAATTTAGCTGAACCACAATATTTTTTAGTGAGTCTTTTAGCTAGTTTAATTACAATTCTTTTTTATGACAAAATAAGAAGCTTTAACAATAGTATTTCTTTTTTTGATGCAATTGGTTTAGGTGTTTTTACTGCCGTTGGTGCTAATGCAGCACTCAGTATAGATTATTCACAACCATTTCTAGTTGTGGCAATGGGTCTTGTTACAGGAATTGGCGGTGGTGTATTAAGAGATGTGTTTGTACAGGAAATTCCTCAAGTTTTTCGTAAAGAAGTATATGGAATTGCTTCGATTTTAGGTTCTGTTTCTTTATTATTAACATATAACTTATTCTCACCAATTATTAGTTTGTATATTTGTTTAACTGTAACATTTACAATTCGGATGATTGCTATCAAATGTAAATGGAATATACCAATTGTGGATAGAAAATCAAAAATAAACCGTTCAATAAAATCTTAATCTGTTATTTGCCTTTTTGTAATATATCCACTTACAATTACACCAATAGTGATGATGATAGATAAGATGATAACAAGATAATGATGTTGGATTTGGAATGTGTTCATTATAAAAGGTTCATGAATAAGCATGTCTGTACCTGTATAGACAAGAATAGCTGCGCCAATATAAATAAAGATCGGGTATTTATTCAGTATCATTACAATAAATTTAGATCCGAAAATCATCAAAGGTATACTTATAATGACACCAAATGTGAGTAAACCAATGTCACCTTCAGAAGCACCAGCAATAGCTACTACATTGTCTAAACTCATAATTACATCAGCCATAATAATAGTAAACACAGCTTTGTATATAGATGAATGTGACGTAATATGTTGGTTTTCTACATCATTTAATAATAATTTGTAACTAATCCAGATTAATAGCAAACCACCAATAAAATATATCATAGGAAAGTGAAGTAAATATATTACACCTGTTGCAAATATAATTCTTAGTAAGATAGCACCACCTACACCAATTAATATTGCTTTATTTTGGTGCTTTTTTGCTAAATTCTTTGTAGCTAATGCTATAATTAATGCATTGTCTCCAGATAAAACAATATCAATCGAGATAATTTGTAATAGTCGAACCCAATCCATATCGTTAAGAAACATTAATAGTGACAATCATATTCCTCCTTAAACTTTTTGGACAAATTAGCCTAACTTACTATATGCATGCTTGTATAATAGATATGCTAAATTAAATAGAAGATTTAAATTATATAAGGAGAATTAAATTTTTATTTATTATAGACTAGTTAAATACCTATCGCGAAAAATGTCGAATGATTCAATTGTTGTAATTAGATGTGTTCAAATCGGCTTGTATTATGTATAATTAATGATGTGACAGGAAGAGGAGTGCGTTATGGAACCATCTAAACAAATTAAATACATACTTGGAATTACGTTAGTAGTAACTTCAGTTTTTTTCTTATTTTTATTAATTCGTTCCAATGAAATTATGGAGGATATGAAAGAAGAAGTAAAAAACCCTACAAAAGTATTAATACTTACGACAGATAATTTGCGAGATCAAAGTTGGGGTAGTCAAGCATACAAAGGGAAGTTAGAAATGGAAAATGAATTCAATGTTGACATTAACTTAAAAGCTGAGGTTGACATTGATAATGAACTTGAATCGTTCATTACTGAAGCAATAGAAAATGATGTGAATTTAATTATTGGTCATGGTCGAGAATTTTCGGAAGCATTTTATAAGTTATCGGATTATTATAAAGATATTCAATTTATTACAATCCATGGTACATATGTAAATGATAATTTAGCTGTATACACATTTGATCACCAAGAAATTGAATATGTTGCAGGTGTAGCTGCTGCATTAAAAACGAAAACTAAAAAAGTTGGCGTAATTGATGCAGTAGATAATAGACATAAAGACTGGGGCTTTCCTAAAGGATTAGCAACAATTGATCCAACAATAGAGTTTCAATATGGGGTAGTTTATTCACGAGAAGATCATGAGAAAGCATTAGAAATTGCTAATAATATGATTGAGGACGGGGTAGATATCATTTACTCTAAAGGAAATAGTTATAATCAATCCGTTATTAATTTGGCAAAAGAAAAAGGTTTATATACAATCGGTTATTTAGAAGATCAAGCATATATGGCTAATGAAATTGTGCTAACAAGTGTTTTGAATAACGTACCGAAAATTTATACAGCTATTATGAAAGATTATACAAGTGAGAATGGTATCGAAGAAGAAATAAAGTATTTAGACACAACGGATGGTGTTTATGGTTTAGCACCATTTGGAGATATGTTCACACAAGAAGAATTAGATATCATTTCAAAAGAAAAAGAAGAGATATTGGCTTTACCATAGTTAGGACATGTTAGGAGAACAAGTGGATGAAGAATTTTATGATGCAATTATCACTAAGAAACAAACTGCTATGTATTCTCCTTGTAATAATGCTTATATTCAGTGGATTTTCTATTTTTCTGATTCAATCACTTGATGAAATTAATGAAGTAACGAATACAATTAAAAAGGAAAATTTACCTACATTAGTCTGGTATAATCATTGGGAGAAAGAGCTGGCAATCAAAAAAAGTTTAGTCGAAACACAATTAAAAAATGATTCTAAAGAGATTTTTATTAGAAATTACCTCGATTTTGATGAAGATTTCAGTCAAAACCAATTTAATGAAACAATGGAGTTGCCAATAGAGTTAATTGAATTAAATAATAGATTGATATTACTAGACTTCATTATTACAAATAAAGTAATGGGATTATTAGATTATGAAGAAGTAGAAGCGGCAAAAGGTGTGTTAGAGAAGGAATATTTACCTGAATTAATCGAATTACAAAAGGTTATTATGACAAATAAAGAAGAAGAAATGCAAGCATTTGACAAAAATTCCGAAGCATTTCCAATTATTATCGAAAAGTCAATTATGATTTTACTTGTACTGACCTTTATTGGAGTATTGACAGCTATTTATTTCTCATATAGGGTAAGTAAAAATATGTCTGAGCCTATTGTTGAAATGGTTCAAAAAGTAAATCATATAGCTAATGGAAATTACGATGTCAAACTGGATGAACCATCACAAATTGAATTTAGAAGTCTTGCTAAATCGATTACACAAATGTCACTTAGTTTGCAACAATCTTTTCAGAAGATATTGCATGACAAAGTGAAACATGAGGAAATTCTAAATTCTTTGCCAATTGGTATTATTACGTATGACGAAACTGAAAAAGAGTACATGGTTAATTCTTTTGTAAAAAAAATACTTCAAATAGATGCTGAAAAGTTACAAGATAAACGTGTAATACCTCAATTAAGAACAAATCCTTTATTGCAACTTTTTTTCTCTAAGGATACATGTTTAAATAAAAAGATTACAATAGAACTGAATCAACAACATTATGTGTTTCTTGTTTCACAAGTAGAGTTAAATGACTATATGAGTGTAAAGACAGGGAAAATTTTTTACTTTATTGATATTACAGAATCAGCGTTATTGGAAGAGCGAATTATTAAGTCAGAAAAATTAGCATTAGTTGGAGAAATGGCAGCATCTTCTGCACATGAGATTAGAAACCCTCTAACAGTGATCCATGGATTTTTGACATTAATGCAAGAATCGTTGAATAAAGAGCAACTTGAGCAATTTAATTTCCGCTTAATGATGAAAGAAATCGAACGGTTATATTCTATTGTTGAGCAAATGTTACTAATGTCGAAACAGAAGCCGCCAGAAATGAGACCAACAGATTTGAATGAAGTATTAAATGACTTATTCCCATTACTAAATGGAACATTCAAGTCTAAAAGTATAGATTTTATAATGAATCTAACAAATCAATGTGTACTTGCAGATTCAAAACAATTAAAACAAGTGTTTTTGAATTTAATTAGAAATAGTATTGAAGCAATTGGTTCAAATGGTAAAATAACTATCTCTGCTTTTGAACAACAAGATGATGTGTATATAAGAATTCAAGATAATGGGGAAGGTGTACCTGATTCTATCAAAAGAGAATTGTTTGAACCGTTCTCTACATCCAAATCCAATGGTACTGGTCTAGGTTTAAATGTTGTTAAAACAATTATAGAGAATCATCAAGGTTCCATCGAGCTGTATACGAGTGACAATACTGGTACAACATTTCAAATTCGTTTACCAATTTGTTCGTCTACATCTAATCGGTTTGTTTAATTGAAATTCCATATTTTTATTGATATGATAATAGTATAAATGTATTTGGAGAAATGGGGTAATAGTATGGACTTTAATTTATTTATGGGTGATATTGTTGAAACAGCTAGAGCAGAGATACGAGATGCCGGTTATAAAGAATTACATACAAAAGAGGATGTTCAAGAAGCGCTGAAACAAGAAGGTACAACACTTGTGATGATCAACTCGACTTGTGGTTGTGCTGGAGGCGTAGCTAGACCAGCTGCAGCAAGTGCTGTTCATTATGACAAAAGACCAGATCATTTAGTAACAGTGTTTGCAGGGCAAGATCGTGAGGCAACAGAAGTAGCGAGAAGTTATTTTGGGCAATACCCACCTTCTTCACCATCTTTCGCGTTATTAAAGAACGGTGAAATTCAAAGAATGGTTGAAAGACATGAAATAGAAGGGCACAGTCCAGTTGAAGTAGTGACAAAATTACAAACATTATTTGATGAATATTGCGAGGAAGTATAGGTTACTACAGTGAATATTAACCTTTTTCAGTAAAGATGATTATTTAATACAAAAAGTTTAGGTAATGCAAAAAAGGAATCTTCATCTATGATGTAGATTCCTTTTCCAATTTAGATTAAGAAGGATAATCCCATAGTTAAAGTAGATAATACCATTACAATAATCATAATATATACAATAATTTTCATTCTTTTTTGACGTTTAGATGCCATCTAACACGTTCCTCCTTTGTTTACATTCCTATTATTATTGTACATGGTATTAGCTATTTGAACAAGTAATTATTAAATAGAATTGAGGTAATGATAATGACTGATGAAAAAAGAATTGTTCAACAATTTATTGATTTAGTTTCGATTGATTCAGAGACAACGGAAGAGAGAGAAATTGCGAATTATTTGATAAAAATTTTAGAAGAATACGGATTAACTGTGGAGGAAGATAATACGAATGAGTTGACCAATCATGCTGCAGGAAACTTGATTGCAAAACTACCAGGTAACAAAAATAGAGATGCAATATTGTTTACTTCTCATATGGATACTGTAACACCAGGTAAATCGATTACACCGATTGTAAAAGATGGTTATATTATGACAGATGGTACGACAATATTAGGAGCAGATGACAAAGCAGGCATTGCGGCAATACTTGAAACAATCCAAATTATACAAGAAGAGAAATTAGAACATGGAGATTTGTACTTTGTTATAATGACAGGGGAAGAATCTGGATTGGTTGGTTCAAGACATATAGATATAAATAAACTACCTGTAAAATACGGATATGCACTTGATAGTGATGGAGATGTAGGGAATATTGTCAATGCAGCACCTGCTCAAAATAAGTTATACGCAACCATTAAAGGGAAGTCAGCCCATGCTGGTGTGAGCCCAGAAAAAGGAGTATCTGCTATAAGTATCACAGCAAAAGCGATATCGAAAATGCCACTAGGAAGAATAGATGAAGAAACGACAGCTAATATTGGTAGTTTCGAAGGTAAAGGTCCTACAAATATTGTATGTGATAAAGTATTATTAGTGGCAGAAGCTAGATCTATTTCCAAACAAAAACTAGAACAACAGACCACTGTGATGGTAGAAGCATTAGAGAAAACTGCTACTGCAATGGGAGGAACGATGTCTATCAAAATAGAAGAAATGTATCCATCGTATCAATTCTCAAAAGATGATTATGTTGTTACTCAAGCGATGCGTGCAACAACATCGATTGGCTTAACGCCGAAACTTGTAACTAGTGGTGGTGGAAGTGATGCGAATCATTTATCTGGAAAAGGTATTCCAACAGTTAATTTAGCTATTGGATACGAGAATATCCATACAACAAATGAAAAAATTCAAATTGAACAATTAATTACTATTCCTAAATTAATGCTTAGTATCATTAAAAATAGTAACTGACTTGTATTTATTTAGAAAATTATAAAATGAAAATTTGTGAGCAAAATCAACAGGAAATTTCCATTTTTGTTCTTAAAAGAAGGGATGAATCATGTCAAAAGAGTGGTATCCCAAAAAGGGTAAAGTCATACTTCATGTGGATATGAATAGTTATTATGCTTCAGTGGAGATAGCGGATAATCCAGCTTTAAAAGGGACGCCTGTTGCAATTGCGGGAAACCCAGATGAACGTAAAGGGATTATTGTAACAAGTAGTTACGAAGCAAGAAAATTTGGAGTTAAAACAACCATGCATGTATTTGAGGCTAAGAAATTATGTCCGGACTTAGTTGTCTTAAAACCTAATTTTAATCGCTATCGAGAGGTGTCACAACAAATTTTTCGGATATTTGAACAATTTACAGATTTAGTAGAACCAGTTTCTATTGATGAAGGTTATTTAGATATTACAGAATGTGCTTCAATTGGAACGCCAATAGAAATTGCTAAAATGATTCAAATGGAAGTAGACAACCAGTTACATTTGCCCTGCAGTGTAGGAATTGCTCCTAATAAGTTTCTTGCCAAAATGGCATCAGATATGAAGAAACCATATGGTATTACAATACTTCGTAAGAGAGATATTAAAAAAATGCTATGGCCCTTACCTATTGAAGAAATGTATGGTATTGGAAGAAAAACCGCAGAGAAGCTTAAAGCTAATCATATCCATACAATAGAAGAGTTTGTGAAAACAGATATACACAAAATAAGACAACTGCTCGGTGTAAATGGGCAAAAATTATATAATCGAGCAATTGGTTTTGATCCAAGACCAGTAGACCCATCACAAGCATATAGCTTTAAGAGTATTGGTAATTCGAGAACATTTGCGCAGGATATCACTACATATGAAGAATTAATTGTACAATTACAAAATTTAGCGAAAAGTGTAGCAAATAGATTAGAAAGAAAAAATGCTGTTAGTGATACTGTGCAACTTACCATTCGGTATTATAATCGAAAAACAGTAACTAGAAGAACGAAATTAACTACATTTATATATACACATGATGATATTTTTTACTATAGCGAAATGCTACTCAATCAACATTGGGATGGATCACCAATTAGATTATTAGGGATTACACTTCAAGATGCCAAGAAGAAAAACGAAGCATCGTATCAATTAAGTATTTTTGATAAATTATAACAAAACAAGGTTCATTATATACTGAACCTTGTCCCATCATTCGCTATTTCTGTGTGAGAAAAAATACTTCTAGCTTCTTCTAACAATTGTGGAATCTCTTCTTTTTGATACCTTGAAGAGATATGAGTTAAAATTAACTTCTTTACATTCGCTTGAAGACAGAATGTAGCAACTTCTGTAGTAGTTGAATGAAAATAATCTCTAGCAAGAGTAGATTTATCTTTAGCAAATGTGGATTCATGTACAAGAACATCCACTTCATGAGCTAACTCGATATTTGTATCATCTACTCGTGTATCACCAAATATTGCAATCTTTTTGCCTTGTTGTGGTTCTGAGATGAATGGTGCAGTAGCTACTATCGTTCCATCAGGTAATGTTACATGCGTCTGTTCCTTTATTTCTTTGTATATTGGACCTGGCAAAATATTATGATTTCTTAATTTATCTACTAATAATTTACCTTGAATCGGTTGTTGTTCAATTCTGAATCCGTAAGACGGAATGCCATGATGTAATTGTTTAGCAGTAATAGTAAAATTATCATCACTAAATATCAGTCCATCTTCTATTTCTTGATAATGTAAATCATACGTGAGATGTGTACAACTTATTTGTAGCGCTGTTTGGACAAATTCTTTTATTCCGCTTGGTCCATAGATTGTTAATGGGCTTGTCCCGCCAAGAAAGGAACGACTACTTAAGAATCCTGGCAACCCATATATATGATCACCATGTAAATGTGTGATTAAGATTTTGTTAATTTTTCTTGGTTTAATGGTACTATGTAATATTTGATGTTGTGTTCCTTCTCCACAATCAAACATCCACATAGACTTCAGTTCATTAGATAAATCTAGAACAATAGAACTGACATTACGTTCTTTGTTAGGCATGCCTGCTCCAGTTCCTAAAAATTCAAGTTCCATATTATGACTCCTTCAATTGTTTAGCTTATAAGGTAGCTTTAAAATTAGATTTTATTTGATTTGCTATATAAGGTACATCTGTAATGATACCTTGACAACCGTATTTAAATACTTTTTTCATCCAAATAGACTGATTTACTGTATAAACGGATACAAACATATCATTCTTATTAGCAACTTCGACTAGGCGTTTATTTAATAATCGAAATCTAATATGAACACCATTTGCTTGTAATTGCATACTGTCTTCTATTAAATTTCTCCTTTGTTTACTTGTTAGTACTGCTGTTACAATGTTCTTATCAATTTTATTTAATTCTATCAAACTATTGCGATTAAATGTAGATATGATACTTTGATGAACCATATTATACTCTACTAACTTACGATAGACAATTTCTTCTATATTCTTATATTGGATAAGGTTATTTTTTAATTCAATATTTAATTTTAGTTGTTTGTCTAGATTCCATTGCAACAAATCATCTAAACTTGCTAGCTTTGTGTGTTTGTATTTCTCGCTATGCCAAATGCCAGCATCAAGTTTTGACAATTCTTTATACGTGTAATCTTGAACAAAGCCAGTTCCTGTAGTAGTGCGTCTTACATTCTCATCATGAATTAATATAGGTATATTATCTTTTGTTAATTGAACATCGACTTCTATTCCATCAGCTCCTGATTGATAAGCTAGTTCAAAAGCAGGCATCGTGTTTTCAGGAGCTTCTTTACTTGCCCCGCGATGTGCGTAAATTAGTGTATGCAATTGACTCACCTCCATGTATATTTTTTCACTTGTATTGTTTTATTCTAGATTTTTTATATTACTTGTCAATTTTACTTATCTATTTTATTCATATGCTCCATATTCATTTCTATTAGTAAGATTCTAAATCGTTGTATGATATAATGTTGAGTAACACAACACAGATAATAAAAGTCTATGTTATTAATTGGACAGTTACGAACATTAAATTTTGATAAAGATCAGGTGATGAAAATGAACATATTGCAAAATAAAATAATCTTGGTTACTGGCGCCTCTTCAGGTATAGGTCGATCTATCGTAATGAAACTAGCAGAAAAAGGTGCTATACCTATTATGATTGCAAGGTCTTCAGATAAATTAGAAGAAATTAAACAACAAATTAACAGTTTATATGGCATGGAGAGTTATTATTATGTTGTAGATATGTTAGATCAAAATAAATACGAATCTATTCTCGACAATATAAAAATTTCACATCCTACCATTGACGGTATAATTAATAATGCTGGGTTTGGGAAATTTGAAAAACTAGAGCAAATGGATTTCAATACATCTAAAAACATGATACATCTAAATCTTCAATCATTGATTTACACTACATATACCCTTTTACCAATACTTAAAAAGCAACCTAATGCACATATTGTTAATATCGGTTCCCAAGCAGGCAAACTTGCAACACCTAAGTCAGCAGTGTATAGTGCAACAAAAGCCGCTGTTATTAGTTTTAGTAATGCTCTAAGACTAGAGTTAATCGAAGATAATGTATATGTCACCTCTGTTAACATCGGACCTGTAAAAACAGAATTCTTTGAGCATGCCGATCCAACAGGTAACTATTCACGTAATATTGAAAAATATATGCTGGATCCAGATAAACTTGCCAAAAAAATAGTAGGATCTTTATTTACGCGTAAAAGAGAAATTAATTTGCCGCAATGGATGCAATTTGGAGCAATCTGTTATCAATTAGCGCCAAACACAATGGAAAAACTACTTAAGAAGCAATTTTCTAAAAAGTAATAAGTGTCTGAATATAAATAAGACGAACGTTCTTATGTAACCTCCCTAAGTTAGCTGAAAGAGTTTATTTTATTTTCTTCTAATAAATAAAAAGTTGCACACATATTTATTTGATATTGATAATTAGATATGTGTGCAACTTTATTTATTTTTTAAAGAAACCGGTCAAAGATAATACTACTCATATGTTGAGGATAACCGTTTTGGTATGTCAACACTAAATCAAACAAATTTTTAAAGGTTCATTAACTTGTATTCATTCGGTGTTAAATAATGTAATGATCCATGAATTCGGATGCGA
>NZ_JBHSDV010000004.1:0-254703 GCF_042651725.1 Gracilibacillus marinus
TCCTCTCGGGCGCGCCATTACGGGAAGTAGCTCAGCTTGGTAGAGCACTTGGTTTGGGACCAAGGGGTCGCAGGTTCAAATCCTGTCTTCCCGACCAGTTCAATATTCAATATAATGGGGCCTTAGCTCAGCTGGGAGAGCGCCTGCTTTGCACGCAGGAGGTCAGCGGTTCGATCCCGCTAGGCTCCATAGTATAGTATTTCGGAGGAGTACCCAAGTCCGGCTGAAGGGATCGGTCTTGAAAACCGACAGGGGCTTCACGGCTCGCGGGGGTTCGAATCCCTCCTCCTCCGCCATTTTTATTTGCGGGTGTAGTTTAGTGGTAAAACCTCAGCCTTCCAAGCTGATGTCGAGAGTTCGATTCTCTTCACCCGCTCCATTTAATTACATAATGGGCCTGTAGCTCAGCTGGTTAGAGCGCACGCCTGATAAGCGTGAGGTCGGTGGTTCGAGTCCACTCAGGCCCATACGAGAAAAAGCCTTTAGCTATTTTGCTAAAGGCTTTTTAGGGTTGTATAGTATTTGGTGTTGGTGAAGGGAATTTTGAGGAGAGATTGGTGCTCTTCAAAAGACATTCACTAGCACCTTTTTTCTTTATAATAGAAAACAAGTGAGTTTCCCTGTACAATTAGTTTTTACCACAAAACAATTAGGAGGGAACTCACTTGTCTATTTCTTATTCTATTAAATATTGATGGATATTCAAGACCCAAATATTATATTTGAAGAAGATTGTGTATACGAAGGAACGAAAAAGGGGCATGCTTTCCGTTATGTGAGAGGCGTACTCACTTATTTATGTACCGACACATTGTGATGCATGTGGTGCAGTCAATGAAAACTATACCGTCATTAAATATGGAACAAAAACATGAACGATTACGTTACCGAGTAATGGCGTAAAAAAGTTGTATCTAAAATTGAAAAAGTAACGTTTTATTGTCTTGAATAGCTCATCAATTATATTCTTAAGGAATTCATCCTCTGTCTTAATGACTTCTGATTCTACCATCAATTATTCGGTAACGCACCCAAATAATTTGGCATGATTGGATTGGTCTTACTACTAATTTCACTAACTTTTACTTCATACTGAGGTAAATTTATAATTTAACTCAGTAATAATGCTACTAATGTAAATAACTAATTTCAATAATATGTTTTTAAAAACGTTCAACACAAAAAATAGACAACATACTTAAAAATGTGAAAACATGAAGTGTAATCGCACTTGTAATGTTGAGAATAAGTCATAATGGGATTCAATCATTAGCATGTTTACTCTTTTGTTCTTAATTTCAATAATTTGAGAAAAAAGTCGTATTTTCTATTTTACAAAATTTGTTTAGTTTACTACTATATTGAAAAAAGTAAAAAAACTACACAAACAGTACCTTGCAATAGACAATAGTGAATGGTATTATATAAATAATAGTATTATTTTTATTCAAGTACTGTATATTATATAGTAGTGAACGCAATTGGAGGTGATAACAATGAATATCCAATTTAAAAAGGGTGCCCTAGAACTATGTGTACTTGCTTTACTGGATAAAAAGGATAGATATGGCTATGAATTAGTCCAAAAAATTTCAGATCAAATAGCTATCTCTGAAGGTTCCGTGTACCCATTATTAAGGCGCTTAATGAAAGAGCAATATTTCACAACCTATTTACAGGAATCAACAGAAGGTCCCACACGTAAATATTATCAACTAACAAATAAAGGCCGAGAACATTTACATGAACTAATGGAAGAATGGCAACATTTCACAAATGGTGTAAATGAAATTATAAAGGAAGGTGTCAAGCATGAATAAAAATGAATTTTTGAATAAACTAGATAAGTCTTTAAACAATTTACCGTACGAGGAGCGGAAAGATATTATAGAAGATTTTCAAGAACATTTTGAAATTGGAAAAACAGAAAATAAATCAGATAAGGAGATTGTCTCAGCTTTAGGATCACCAAATCAAATTGCAAAAGAAATTCTAGCTAATTACTATTTAGAGAAAATAGAAAAAACTTCATCAACGAAGAATATTTTTAGTGCCATATGGGCTGTAATAGGTTTAGGATTTTTTAATCTGGTCATTGTTGCAAGTCCTTTAATTGCAATAGCAGCAATTATTTTGAGTGGATGGATTGTAGGTGGAGCATTTACCATATCGCCACTATTGTTTCTTATAAATCTAATCATTTTTCCCGGTCAATTTAACTATCTTGATTTGTTTTCTTCTATTGCTTTAACCGGTGTAGGTCTTCTGTTAATTATTGGCATGTATTATGTTACTTATTGGTCACAGAAAATTTTTATTCAGTATCTGAAGTTTAATGTTCGTATGGTAAAGGGAGGATTAAAGCATGACTAAATTAAAAAATGTATTTATAGGAGCATTAATTTGTATTATTGTTGGTGGACTAGGAACTATTTTCTCATACCGCATGTATGCACAATCATCTAGTGTGGAAACAAAAGAAATAAATGCTGAAAATATCGAAAATATCAAGATGAAGGTGGATAATCAAAGTGTGGAGGTTATTCCTACGTCTGGCACTACGATAAGGGCTGAACTTACAAGGGAAGGAATGACCAATAGTACATTTACGGTTGAAGAAAACGATGGCACTGCAGAAATTCAATTAGAAGATAAGGACCGGTCATTTTTTAGCTTTCATTTTTATAATTGGGAACAGAAGCTTAAATTATATATACCAGAGAAAGACTACCAGGCAATAACTTTAAAAATTAACAATGGAGAGCTCGCGATGGAAGAAGTCCGTACTACTGAATTAGAGGTGTATACAAATAATGGAGAGATTGATATGAAGCATTTACAAACTGTAACTTCTATGATTAGTACAAACAACGGAAAAATTCAACTTGAAGATATTATTTCTGATTCTATCCAGGTGAGTACTAAAAATGGGAAGATAGTGATGAGTGAGATTATAGGGGATCTGAATGGAAGAACAAATAATGGTTCGATTTCTCTTTTAACAAGCAATATAGATCGTTCAATCAATTTTGAAACGCATAACGGAAAAATTAATATTCAAACAGAAGAAGAACCTACAAATGTTAGATTTGATACAAGTGTACACAATGGGAATATTATCATTTTTGACGACAATGATTTTTCCAATATTATTGGGGAGGGAGATAATCTAGTAAAGTTAAAGACTCATAATGGAAGCATTAATGTAACAAAATAAAGGTTAAGAGCATAATTAATTAGTTAGCTTTCATTGACTTCTTTACAATACATCTGATAATGGTATGAAACTTATATTTATTAACAAAAGTAAATGGAGGTTTAATGTATGGAAAAGTATAAACATTATAAAGGTGGCATATATGAGTACATGTTTACAGCAACACATAGTGAAACAGAGGAAGAATTAGTTATATATCGTAACAGTGAGAATCGTATTTTTGCCAGACCATATAAGATGTTTTTTGAAAAAGTGAACATAGATGGTGTAGAAATACCTAGATTTAAAAAGATGGAAGAGTAAATGTTTGGAGAGAATAAGAAAGGGAACATTAGTTATAGAATGATTCAAATAAAAGGAGATATTTCATTGATTAACAAATGGTTAAGAGAACATAATATTACGATACTCCCTATTATTACTCTACTAGCAAGCTTTCTTATGCTTGTTCTTTCTATGCTTCTATTTATAGAATTAGCTGAAGAAATCATCGAACAGGAAGAAATACTTATTGATGATTTTGTATATTCTTTCGCATCAAAATTAAATGAGACTTTCCTCTATGATGCAATGGAATGGATAACAGAAATCGGATCTGTGTGGTTTATTACTGTTGCTTCTGTTGTAGTTATCCTTTATTTACTATTGACGAAAAAAAGTAAATGGTATAGTTTATTTTTTATTATTAATATAGTCGGTATAGGATTATTAACAAAGATATTTAAAATGTTATTCGAAAGAGAAAGACCTGATTTGTTAGAGCAGTATGACGGAGTTGGCTATAGTTTTCCTAGTGGACATACAACAGGTGCCGTAGCATTTTATGGGTTTGTTATTTATCTAATTAGTAAAAGTGAATGGAAGAAACGTTGGAAAATTACTTTAATTGTCTTACTTACTTTACTTATTTTAACCATTGCGATGAGTAGAATTGTACTGAGTGTCCATTTCTTTACTGATATTGTTGCAGGACTTTTATTAGGATTTAGTTGGTTACTTATTAATATATTGTTACTTCGATTTGTATTATTTAGGAGAAAAAACAAAAATAGTATATAAAAGAACGTAGATATGCTCTATGTTCTTTTTTTTGCAATTAATTAAGTTAACAATTGAAAGAAGTTTAGATACCCCGTTGTGGATAAACTACTACAACACTCTGTTACGTTTCGCTAGCAACCAGTCAAAGTTATACAACTTTAACTGAATGGATTCCTTACTATACCTCAGTTAGTTTCTTACTGTCGCTAAGTTGCCTTACAGACACTTTCTCTTTTTTATTATTTGTATGTACATTTTATTTATCATTTTCACTACTTTTAAAAAGTTTTATGCCATATAGAAATCGTATTTCACCATATGAATTCATGAGTTTATTCCGTATCATTAAATAATGAAAGCGCATTCTTAAAATAACCTAGACCTGCGTGTTGCAAATTGCTTTCTTCTTAATTAATAAGATGAAAATAAGGGGGAATACGATGAAAAAAATGTATTTAGTTGGCTTATTAGTTTTCATGTTGTCAATGTTCTTGATTGCTTGTAATAACCAAGAATCTGTGAATGAAAAAGATCCTGAAGATGTACAAACAGAAGAAAATGAGGAGACAACAGAAACGCCAGAAGAAGTGGAAGAAGAGGAAAATGAAGCAGTTGATTTAGGTGGTCGAACAATACGAATAGCAAATCACTGGGATATGACTCCTCAAGGTGGAACAGAGTTAGGAGATTTAAGTGTACAAAAACTTAAAGAAGTAGAAGAGAAATATAATGTAAAAATTGAATATGTAGTCGTACCTTGGGAAGAAAAAGTAAATCAATTAACATCAACCATATTAGCAGGGGAACCATTTGCTGATTTAGTCAGTTTAGAGTCATCTCAAGCAGCAGCACTTATACAGGAAGATTATTTATTAGCTTTAAATGAAGTAATTGATTTGAGTAATAGTAAAATCCCAGCAACGTTACAAGAAATGGGCACATTTGATGGCAATGTTTATCTCATGATGCATGAATTAAATCAAAGTGGTGGGATGTATTACAACAAAACAATGTTTGAACAAGCTGGTCTACCAGATCCATATGAACAACAACAAAATGGTGAGTGGACATGGGAGGCTATGTTAGAAGCAGCAAAAACATTAACAAATGGCGAACAGTATGGATTAAGTGGTGATCCGAATCTTTTTGCTGAATATTTTATTGCTTCAAATGGAGGGAAAATCTTAGATTTAGATACGATGCAAGTGAGTATAGATTCCGCTGAGTCTGTAGAAGGATATGAGTTTATGAGTGCATTATACAATGAACATAAAGTTGTGAAACCTAATGAAGGAAACAATTGGGAAGATCCCAGAAAATATTTCACAGAAGGTTTAGTAGGAATGACACAAGGATGGGTGTGGGAAGCAGAAGGAAGATTAGAAACTCCATTTGAATGGGGTTATGTATTTTGGCCTAAAGGTCCAAAAACATCTGATTATCAAACGCCTGTATCCAACGTAGAGGGACTAACGATACCTGTTGGAGTGGAACAACCAGAAATTGTATATCAAATTTGGGAAGATTTACAAATGTGGGAACATACCGAAGATAGTGTACAAGAATGGTTTACAAAGGTATTACCATCTATGGAAACGATTGATACTGCATCACAAATGTTAGGTAAAATTAATGCGAATTATTGGAAAGCGTACAATTTAGAAGATGCTTTCTATGAAATGAATGAAAATATTTCAACAGGTGCAGAATCTCCTTCACAAGCGATTGCAAGTATAAAAGGTGAAGCACAAGCAAGAGTCGATGATTTTTTAAGCATTGAATAATTTTAGAGTATTGATTTGAGAGGTAATGAATGATTAGAGAAGAAAATGCAATCAATTCGATTGTATTTTCTTTTCTATAATAGTAGACGATCGAACGAGATAATTCCTTTGTAAAGGAGGGTAAAAATTGAAGAAATTCATTCATATAAGCATAGTGGTACTCATGCTTATTTTTGTTTTTAGTCTAGTGTTATTACCGTTTACAGTACAGTCGTTAATTGCGAGTGAGAAGCGTACTTCTGATGATACCTCTACAATACGTGAAGATCTATTTAGCCATTACATAGTAAAATACGAAGACAAAAATCGACCTATGAAGGAATATATCATTGAAGCAGAACATTTTACACGTGTAGATGAAATGAATATAAAGCTTTTGGAAAATAAAAAGGGTAAGCAAAACGCAGCAATTTGGACTGATGAGATAGGTACAGTAGAATGGAATATCAATATTGAAGAAGAGGGCTTATATCATATAGCAATTCAATATTATCCAGTAGAAGGAAAAAGTTCTTCTATCGAAAGAGAGTTACGAATTAATGATGAATTGCCATTTCAAGGTGCACAAACATTAACTTTTCCTAGAGTATGGGGAAATGAAAAAGAAGTCATCGAAAAAGATAATCGAGGAAATGAATTACGACCAAGGCAGATAGAAAAACCGATGTGGAGAGAAATGTTATTAAGAGACGCAGAAGGTTATTATGTGGAACCATATTCCTTCTATTTAAAAGAAGGTTTAAACAAAATATCGTTAACTTCTTCTAGAGAACCAATGATTATGGATTATATTAAAATTTTCCAAGTAGAAGAAGCATTAACATATGAACAAGTATTTAATGAGTATAAAGATGAGCAATACGAAGAAGTAAAAAATATACAAATTAAAATTCAAGGTGAAGATGCAAAAATCAAATCAGCTCCTACCTTATATGCAATTAATGATAGAAGTAGTCCTGCGACAGAACCTTATCATGTTTCAAAAATTAGAATGAATACAATCGGTGGATATAATTGGCGCTGGCCAGGTCAATGGATTACGTGGGAAGTAGATGTTCCGGAATCGGGACTTTATCAGATAGCTATAAAGAACAAACAGAATATGCTTCGAGGGGTTTTCTCTACACGTAAATTGCTTATTAACGGAGAATTGCCTTTTAAAGAAGTCGAAAAGATTCCATTTACGTATGATAATGATTGGAATACCAAATTGCTAGGGGAAAAGACTCCTTATTTATTCTATTTAAACGAAGGGAAAAATGAAGTCACACTAGAGGTTACATTAGGTGATATCGCTCCTTTGTTACGAACAGTCGAAACTTCTATTTTAGAACTGAATGAATTATATCGCAAAATACTAATGATAACAGGAGCAGTCCCTGATCCTTATCGAGATTATCAATTAGAGAAACAAATACCTGATTTGTTAGAGAAGTTTGAACAGCAAGCGAATACACTAAGGGAAGTAGCAGAAGAGTTAGAAAGAGTAACTGGAGAAACAAGTGACCAAACAGCTATTTTAAATACAATTGAATATCAATTACGTGACTTTGTGATACGACCTGAAACGATTCAAAGACGTTTAGATTCCTTCAAAATTAATGTTGGAAGCTTAGGTACATGGATATTGACCGTTCGAGAGCAACCACTAGAGATTGATTATTTACTCGTCACATCAAGTGATAAGCAAATACCAAAAGCTGAAGCGAGTATTTTTCAAAAATTAAAACATAGTGCAGGTGCATTCGTTTATTCCTTTATAGAAGATTACAATAGCATTGGTAATGTAGCAGAGGCGGAATCTTCCGATGCAATAACGTTATGGATAGGAACAGGACGTGACCAAGCACAAGTTCTGAAATCGATGATTGATGATACGTTTACACCAGAAACAGGTATACAAGTAAATTTGAAATTAGTACAAATGAATGTGTTGTTACCAGCGACATTAGCAAGACAAGGTCCAGATGTAGCGATGCAAATAGGTAATGAAATTCCTGTTAATTATGCTATGAGAAATGCTGTCGTAGATTTAACTCAATTCGAAGACTACGAACAAGTGGAAAAGCGTTTCCGAGATAGTGCTATTGTTCCATATCAATTTAACGGAGGGGTTTATGCACTACCAGAACAACAAACGTTTAGCATGTTATTTTACAGAAAAGATATTTTAGCAGAATTAGGACTTCAAGTGCCACAGACATGGAATGATGTGATTGAAATGATTCCAGTATTACAAAAAAATCATATGAATATTGCATTTCCATTATTACAAGATCCTCAAGCACCAGGCCAAGTACAGAATCTAGTTCCTAATCAAACATTCACAATGATGTTATATCAAAAAGATGGTGTGCTATATGATAGCGATGCCAAAAGTAGTGCGTTAAATTCAGATATTTCCATGGAAGTATTTAAAGATTGGACTAGTTTATATACCAATTATAAGATTCCTTTAAAGTTTGATTTTCCAAATAGATTTAGAACAGGCGAGATGCCAATTGGAATTGATGAATACACATTATACAATCATTTATCTGTATCAGCACCTGAAATAAGAGGGTTATGGGAATTTGTTCCTATTCCTGGGACTGTAACAGAAGGTGGCACAATTCGACGAGAAGTTGGAAGTGCAGGTACAGCTGCAGTCATTATGGAACAATCGAAAAATAAAGAGGCATCATGGGAATTTCTGAAATGGTGGACGAGTAAAGATACTCAAGTACGATTTGGACGAGAAATGGAAGGGCTAATGGGGGCAGCAGCTAGATATCCTACGGCAAATATTGAAGCGCTACAAGAGCTACCTTGGCCACTTAGAGATTATAAACAGTTAGAAGAACAATGGCAATGGGTAAAAGGTATTCCTGAAGTACCCGGTGGTTATTTTACAGGAAGACATTTAGATAATGCTTTTCGAGAAGTGGTGAATAATGGAACGAATACAAGAGAAGCATTACATGATTACGTTATCTATATTAATGACGAAATAAAAGTGAAGCGTAGAGAATTTAATTTACCGGTAGAATAGAGGTGATTTAATAATGGGAGTACAGAATGAAAATACTATATTAGAAATAGACGAGAAGAAATTATATGATCGAAAGAAAAAACGATTTATTACGAAACAAATCGCTAGAAATGTAAGATTGCATAAGCATTCTTACATTTTGATGGCACCATATTTTATTTTATTTTTCTTATTTACAGTATTACCTGTTGTTATTTCTGTTGTCATAAGTTTTACCTATTTTAATATGCTTGAATTTCCTAGATGGGTAGGTTGGCATAATTATGCTCGTTTGTTTTTAGAGGACGATGTGTTTTTAATTGCACTAAAAAATACGTTTCTATTTGCTGCAATTACAGGACCTCTTAGTTATATTGCTTGCTTTGTCTTTGCATGGATTATTAATGAATTCTCATCAAAGATACGAGCATTTTTGACATTAATCTTTTTTGCACCTTCTATATCTGGAAATATATTTTTTATCTGGTTAATTGTTTTTTCGGGGGACAGTTATGGATATGCAAATGGATTTTTAATGAAACTAGGCATTATTTATGAACCAATCCAATGGTTACAAGACCCAACATATGTTTTAGCAATTGTCATGCTAGTACAACTATGGTTAAGTCTTGGTACTGCTTTTTTGGCATTTATAGCAGGACTGCAAAATATTGACACAACATTATTTGAAGCAGGTGCGATTGATGGTATCCGTAATAGATGGCAAGAGCTTTGGTATATCACATTACCATCAATGAGACCACAATTAATGTTTGGTGCTGTTATACAAATTACTATGTCATTTGCTGTTGCGGACGTTTCTATGGCAATCGCAGGTTTTCCAAGTGTACAGTATGCCGCTCATACAATTGTTACACATTTAATAGATTATGGTTCGATTCGATTTGAAATGGGATATGCATCGGCAATTGCAACAATCTTGTTTATGATCATGATGACAACAAACTTAATTACACAAAAATTATTAAGGAAAGTAGGTGAGTAAATTGGCAATGTCTTTGGTTACAAAACGTATTTCCACACGCAAAAAGAAAGTGAATCGCTCTTGGTACGGGACCGTATTTCTTTTTTTGATCATCGGATTATTTGGAGCATTTATGGCATTGCCGCTTATTTATACGATTAATAATGCATTCAAACCATTGGATGAAATCTTTTTGTTTCCACCAAGATTTTTCGTACGTCATCCAACTATTAATAATTTTATTGACTTAGCAAATTTAATGGCAAATTCGTGGGTACCGTTTACTCGATATATATTTAATACATTATTTATTACGGCAGTTGGTACAGCAGGACATATTATATTTTCGGCAGCGGCTGCCTATCCACTTGCTAAACATCATTTTCCTTTTAAAAACGTATTGTTTACGATTGTTGTACTTTCTTTAATGTTCTCACCACATGTAACAGCAATACCGAATTATATGACGATGTCGGTAATTGGATGGGTAGATTCCTATTGGGCTGTTATTGTACCGTCTTTTGCTTTTCCATTAGGTTTATATTTAATGAAGCAATTTATGGAACAAATTCCTGACAGTATCTTAGAAGCTGCAAGAATGGATGGAGCTAGTGAATATCGTATTTTCTGGACAATCGTTATGCCCATCGTAAAGCCTGCATGGTTAACATTAATGATTCTTCTATTCCAACAATTATGGGGAACAGATGGTGGAAATTTTATTTATAGTGAAGAATTAAAGACGATGCATTATGCATTAGGACAGATTATTCAAGGTGGTATTGCACGTGCTGGTGCCGCTGCAGCTGTGGCATTAATGCTAATGTCTGTACCAATTACTGTCTTTTTATTCTCACAAGCTAGTATTATTCAAACAATGTCCACTTCAGGGATGAAAGATTAGGAGGGATAAGATGAAGATCTTTGTTATTTTACTAACAAGTATCCTATTCATTAGTTTTGTTCACACAGATCAAGTATCAGCTGCTGTCTCTTATCCTTCTTATAATTACTCTTACTGGGAAGATACAGATCCTGCAGCTGTACCATATGTACCATCACATATTATTGATGGTAGGAATAATGAAATTGGATTATTTAATGGACCTGAAGATATCTATGTATCTAATGACAATAAAATATATGTCGCAGATACCGGAAATAATCGAATTGTAATATTAAATCAACAATTTAAATTATTAGATTCCATTGAGTCATTTCAAAATGGTGATCGTATGGATAGCTTTTCTCAACCAAGTGGTATTCATGTTACAGATGATCATCACATCTATGTTGCGGATACTGGGAATAAACGGATTGTTGTTTTAAAAGACAATCAACTAACTAAAGAAATTGGCTCGCCCAAATCTGATGTCATAAGAGAAGGGTTTGAATATCGCCCAATAAAAGTAGCTGTAGATAAAGCGAACAGAATATTTGTGATTGGTAGGGGGATTTTTGATGGGATTATAGAATTCGATTCTGATGGTGATTTCACAGGGTTTATAGGCGCTAATAGAGTACGATTTAATCCAATCGATTATGTATGGAGAATGATTGCAACAGATGAACAACGTGCCAAAATGGCCTTATTTATACCAATGGAATTTAACAATTTGAATATAGATGACGAAGGGTTTATCTATACTACAAATGCAGAAGAGAATACGCAAATTCCTATTCAACGTTTAAATCCAACAGGAGAAAATGTCTTACGTAATGAAGGATACCACCCGATTATTGGTGATTTACAATATGCACATACGGGTAGTTATACAGGTACTTCTACATTTGTGGATATTTCAGTGAATGAATACGGTGTCTACAGTGCTTTAGACATGAAGCGTGGAAGAATTTTCACATATGATGAAGATGGTAATTTACTATATGTCTTTGGTCAAATTGGTACACAAGTAGGTACTTTTAGAACACCAGTAGCAATTGATCGAATTGGAGAGAAAATCATTGTGCTAGATAAAGGTAATCATCGACTGACTGTTTTTGAACCAACAGCATTTGGAAGTTTAGTAAATGAAGCAGTAAAGTACTATTTTAATGGGGATGATGAGACATCTGCACACTATTGGGAAGATGTTCTGCGGTTAAATGTCAATTATGAAATCGCTTATATAGGAATAGGTAAGTCATTACTAATGAAAGGTAAGCACGAAGAAGCAATGAGCTATTTTAAGAATGGGCATAGTCGGAAGTATTATTCAAAAGCATTTAAACGATATCGCCAAGATTTGTTACGGGAACATTTCGGTACAATGATGACCATCTTTGTCTTTATTATCGTAGCATTACTGTGTATAAAACCGATAATCAATTATCGGAGAAAGCGGGTGAATATAATTGGAAAAGGAATTCATTAAGTTCCCGTTTTATATCATTATTCATCCATTCAAAGGATACTGGGATTTGAAATATGAGAATAAAGGGAAGGTTAGTGTTGCATTTTGTATTCTTGCAATTCTAACCATTGTAGCAATATTAAAGCGTCAATTTACTGGATTTATTGTGAATTTTAATAATCCTTATGAATTAAATAGTTTAGCAGAATTACAGTATATCGTCTTTCCTTTTTTCTTATTTTGTGTTGCTAATTGGTCTATTACAACATTGATGGATGGAGAAGGTAAGTTTAGAGAAATCTTAATGGCAACAGCTTATGCGCTTGTTCCGGTAGTAAGCTTATATGTGTGTAATACAATAATTAGCAATGTGATTACATGGGAAGAAGCAACATTCTTCTTTTTCTTAGAATCATTTGCAATGCTTTGGTTTCTGTATTTATTGTTTGTAGGTATTATGACAGTCCACCAGTATACAGTAACAAAGACTATCATCACATTATTGATAACAGTAATGGTAATGGGGATTATCATTTTTTTAAGCTTATTATTTTTTAGTCTGATTCAGCAAATGCTTACATTTTTGGACACCGTTTATAAAGAAATTATGTATCGAGTGTGAGAAAGGGGGGAGATTCCTTGAAAAGAATACAAGTGATACTTTTCGTTCTGTTACTAAGTAGCTTTCTTTTTTCGCAGTCTTTCATTATGGCAGAGGAAATGGAAGAAAACATATCAGAAGAAACAGAGGGAGATATATTAATAGATGAAGAGGTTGAACAAGGAATAAGTCAAGAAGAATTAGAAAGTATAAGACAAGATTATACACAAGAAATGGTAAATCAGCGATTAGCAGAAATGGTAGTTGTATTAGTGTCCGATGTTTTAGAGCTTTATTTAAATCAGCAAACAGCGGAAATCGCTGTAAAGAATAAACAAACAAAAGAGGTATGGTTCTCTAATCCGTTAGATTTGCAGACAGATACAATTGCAGTAGGTGAGAATAAAGAAATTCTACAATCTCAATTTTCATTAATGTACTTTAACCAACATGGTCAAACGAGTTGGATGCATAGTAATCTAGCTGTACGCAACAAACAAGTAGAATTTGAAAAAGATGAAAATAAATTGACCGTAATATATAAATTAGGTGATATTTCTAAAGGTCTTGAAGCAATTCCACAGCGTATTACAAAAGAACGATTTGAGACGATTATATTAGACAAAATTACAGATGAAAAAACGAGAGAAGACTTTAAAAAACGTTATCTATATTTGGAGGAAGAAGAAATCTACGAAAGAAGAGATGCATCATTTCCAAAAGTAATTATTGAACAGACATTACAATTATTCAAAGAGATTGGATATGATGAAGAAGAATTAGGTAAGGATTTAGCAGAAATGGATGGAGAATCAGGAGGGATAATTGAAAAGCCTGTTTTTACGATTCCAGTAGAATATAGTATAGAAGACGATGATTTTGTAGTATCTGTTCACACGTCCGACATAAAGCAGAATGATGCTTATCCTATTTCACAAATAAATATATTACCTTTTTTCGGTGCTGCAAATGAACATAGAAATGGATTTATGTTTGTACCTGACGGGTCAGGGGCATTAATTCATTTGAATAATGGAAAGACGAACTATCGCACATTAGACATCCCCTTATATGGTGAGGACTTAGCAGAGTTTTCAAAAAGAAAAATGGAGATTGTTCAAGCTGCTCGGTTACCTGTATTCGGAATGAATCAAGAAAATAGAGGATTCATTGGGATTATTGAAGATGGTAATGGTATTGCAAGTATTGTGTCAGATGTAGCAGGCCGTATTCATTTATACAATAATGTATATGCTAGTTTTACCATTAAGAAAAAAGGTGATGTGACGTTATCAGGTGGAGATAGAGAAAGTACAGTAGCTTTATTTCAACAAAATCCATATAAGGGAGACTTACAGATACGTTATTCTTTCTTAGACGAGGAAGCAAATTACAGTAATATGGCAAGAAAATATAGAGAATATTTATTGACACAACATAAGCTCAATCGTTTAACAGATGGAGATATCCCATTTTATTTAGATTTGATTGGAGCGATTACAAAAAGGAAAACATTTTTAGGTATACCATATCAGTCATTAGAGGCATTAACTACTTTCAATCAAGCGCAAGAAATTATTGAAGAATTACAAAGTAGAAATATAAAGGCATTAAAGGTCCTATATACTGGGTGGTTTAATAAAGGATACAGTCATACAGTTCCAACAAACATTTCAATAGATAATGAATTAGGTGGGAAAGATGATTTTCAGCAATTGGATGCGTATTTAAAAGATAACCATATTTCCTTTTATCCTTCTGTGTCGTTAATGGAAGTTCATAAAGATTCATTTGACTTTTCACCGTCTAAAGATGGAGCTAGATTTATAAATAAGAAAATCGCCGAGATTTACCCATATAATAAAGCGAGCTTTTTGCGGGATACCTCTAAAAAACCAAGTTATTTATTAGCACCCAATAAATTCGATCAAATTACACAACAATTTTTAAAAACATATGCAGAACTTCATATGGATAATGTTGCTATTAAAGATGTTGCAGACATACTTTATGGAGATTATCAAGAAAAGAATGGAATGGACCGTGAAGCGACAAGAAAATCTGTAATTGATCAATTGACAGAAGTGAAAGAAGTGGCGGAAGAGATTATAACATTTGGTGGGAATGACTATGCTCTGCCGTTTAGTAAGCATATTTTAGAGATTCCTGCTACAAGTAGTCAATTCAATATTATTGATCAAACCATTCCGTTCTATCAAATGGTCATACATGGATATATAGATTATGCGTATAACCCTCATAATTTATCTACAGAACAAAGTATGAAAAAACAACTTTTACTAGCATTAGAGACAGGTGCTAATCCATATTTTCGCTTGTTTTATGAGGAGCCTACAGTAATAAAAAATACAGAGTATAATCACTTATATTCTGCTAACTATCAACTGTGGAAAGAAGATGCAGTCGATCTATACGATCATTTAAATAAAGTACTAAAGACTGTTCGAACATTACCAATTAGTTCACATGAGGAAATAGAATCAAATGTGAAGAAGACTGTATATGGTGATGAAAAAACGGTATATGTTAATTACAATCATTATGATGTGACTGTAGATGGTGTGCAAATTGAAGCAGAAGGTTATGTATGGAAATAAATCATATAAGATTGCTTCAACTAAACTTGTCTATGTAAAAGGAGAATAGCCATGATAATGTTAGGAAAGAGAACATTAGAGGAGAGACGAGGACGATGGGGATGGGTATTTATTGGACCATGGCTAATTGGTTTTATCTTCTTATTTGCCATCCCATTATTTCAATCGATTAGGTACAGTTTTAGCGAATTGAAACTAACACCTGATGGTATGCAATTAAATTTTTTAGGATTAACTAATTATAAGACCGCATTTCAAGAACATGTGGATTACAATAGAACATTAGTCGAGGCATTAATTGATATGCTAGTCAATGTGCCACTTATCGTGATTTTTAGTTTGATTATTGCAACAATATTGAACCAAAAGTTTCGTGGAAGAATGTTAGCTCGTGCTATATTCTTCTTGCCAGTAATACTTGCTTCGGGTGTAATTGCTTCAATTGAGAGTGGCGATTATCTACAAAGTGCCATGATGATGTCGAGTGAAGATGAATCGGGGAATGGATTACAAAGCTATGAATTGGAAAAAATGTTAATCGAGACAGGTATTCCTCTAGTCATAGTAGAATACTTAACAGGTGCTGTAAATCGTATTTATGAGATTGTTAGTTCTTCAGGAGTACAAATTATTATTTTTTTAGCTGGATTGCAAGCAATACCTGCACAATTATATGAAGCATCTAAAATAGAAGGTGCAACAGGCTATGAATCTTTTTGGAAAATAACATTTCCAATGATTAGCCCTCTCATTTTAACAAATGTTATTTATTCTGTCATTGATTCATTTACAAATAATAACATGACCATCTTAATACAAGACACCGCTTTTTCTAAATTTGATTTCGGATTAAGTGCAGCAATGTCATGGATATATTTTCTTATGATTGGTGTGATTTTACTTGTTACAACATATTTAATCTCCAAGAAAGTATTTTACCAAACAGAATAAAGGGGGAGAAACATGAACGTACAATCAAAACCACTGCATTCATCGGCTAAAAATAAAAGAAAAAGTGGCTCGCTAACAGGAAATATTTTATTAGATAAATTGAAAAATTATAGTTGGATTATTTTTCGTACCATATTAATAATTGGATTATCATTTGTTATTCTATACCCTATTCTATTAAAAGTGTCTATTGCTTTTAAAAGTAAAGCAGATTTATATGATCCGACTGTTGTTTTTGTACCAAGGAATTTCACTTTGGAAAATTTTCAATACGTAATGCAAACAATGAATTACTTTAAAGTGTTGTTAGATTCATTTCTCCTTGCAGGTGGTACGATGATTTTGACGATGATTGCTTGTGCGTTAGCAGGATATGGGTTTGCAAGATTCCGTTTTCGTGGAAGAAATGTACTATTTGCACTTGTTATACTAACTATACTTGTACCACCACAAACAATTATGGTGCCGACATATTTACAATATCGAAATTTTGATTTATTTGGTTTCATTGGTTTATTTAATGGAGGTGATGGTATCAATTTAATTGGTTCTTATTGGCCATTTATTATATCATCTATTACAGGTATGGGTTTAAAAGCGGGATTATTTATTTTTATCTTTAGACAGTTTTTTAAAGGATTTCCTAAAGAAATAGAGGAAGCAGCGCACGTGGATGGTGCGGGTGTCTTTAAGACCTTTTTTCAAATCATGCTCCCAAATGCCGTCCCAGCTATTATTACAGTAATGTTATTTGCTTTTGTTTGGCAATGGAATGATATATTTTATACAACAATGTTCTTAGATAATGCAAAAGTTATCTCCATGCAATTGCAATCTGTAGGTGCAACGATTGCACATCAACTCTCTACATCATCTGGTGGGGGTGTGGGTGCGGTTGATCCGTTTTATGTCTCTATGCTAGTAAATACTGGTGTGCTATTAGCAATACTACCATTACTTATCTTATATTTATTTGTTCAGAGACATTTTGTTGAAAGTGTAGAGAGAACAGGTATTGTTGGTTAATGAAAGGAAGTAGGTAACATGTTGATTAAGGAAAGTAACACGTCGATAAGGTTTAATTAGTTAGGTTATGTACCAACAGGTGTGTAGGTTGCTAATTCTTTAGAAGATACTTCATATTTCCAAGTGATTACATATCCTGATGCAGATGTAATCGTGGAATTGAAGGTAGATGGACCATTCCATAATCAAGATAGTAAGCAAACTGTTTATCAATTGAATTTTTCCTCTATTAATAAAGATGGGTTCTATCAGTTAAAACATGGAAAGCATCTAACAACACCATTTAGAATAAACATCGTATCATGCATACTCATCATCTTCCATCTGTAGTTGATGATATCTTTGATGCTGTACCTAGATTAGTGTCAGAGGGACCAAATAGAAATGTGAATGACCCATGTGCACAATAATATTTGAAAAACGAGTCTTCAGCAACATGTTTTATAGATCACATAGACAGTTATGCAACAAATGAAGTTACTATTTATTGGAACTCTCCAACGGTATTTGCTGTAGCCCATTGGAATGTATATAGAGATATGATAGATAGTTGTGAATAATATAAAAGTGAAATTCAAACAAGAGGAGACATAGATAGATAAAGTAATCTCTACACAAAATATGAAGAATTATCCAATAGGGAGATTCATTCTAAAACACACAAAATCCAAACGATTCAAATGCTACTTGCTATCAAATCGTTTGGATTTTTATAATTTAAAATCATTTCTTTATAAAGTGAATTAATTTTTTGTATGTGCGTTAGGATGCTTATATTTGTTGAATTTGTCTCCTATTTCTTTCAACTAATTTATGAAATGCATAAAAGATAGGGCTTATTAAAAGAAATATAGCAATTGGATAGAATAAAACGATAAGTACAAATCCAATAAATAGGAGTATCATTAAAATAGTCGTAGGAAAAAAAATAAATGAGAACAAAAAGCTTTGTTTTATTGTTTCTTTAAAAGATAAATGATAAAAAACAATAGTAGGAATACTATATGTTGCAATAAATGCTAAAACAATCATTAGGAAAAACAATAATGACAATGTAACCAAATATGCCCAACCATGTAATAATTCATGAATAAGTAATAAGTCGTAATAAAGAATGAGAAATGAAATAATAAAAAAGAGTCCAGAAAAAAAACTTAATTTAAAATTTTTCTTTAATCCGAGAAAAAAGGGTTTGACAATAGAACTTTTTCCATTAACTCTCCACTCATTAATAACATGAAACATAGCGGAAGAAGCTGGAAAAATAGTAATAATAGGTAATGAACAGATTAACCAAAGTAAATTCAATAGAAAGAAATTTGTTATTTTCTCCAACAGTACATAAAGCTTGTTTGTATATATATTCATTTAATCAACCATTTCTATTTTTTGTCGATAATTTTTTGGGGATAATTGTTTGATTTTTTTAAACAATTTGGAAAATTGCAGCGGGTCTTCATATCCTACAGATTGAGCAATCGAACTAATTGCTAATGTAGTATGTTCAAGTAATTCACATGCTTTTTGTATTCGATAGTGAATGAGATATTCTTGTATACTTTTATTGTAGACATTTCGAAAAAGTGAACATAAGTAACTTCGATCTAAACCAATTTCATCTGCGATTTCTGAAATAGTAATTTTTTGATGAAAGTGTTCGTGAATGTATTGTAATACTTCTTGTGCATAGGATACTTTATGGTCTTGTCTCACATCAGCAAATACTTTTGCTTTATGTTCTTGTATTAAAATGGATAGTATTGAATAAAGATGCCCTAATCCCTTTACTTCACTGATGAGTGGTTCTTGTTGTTTTAATGCACATAATTCTTCAAAACAATGTACTAATTGATGGTCTTGGTCATAAAGGAAAATGGGATTTTTAACATGCAAATTAGCTTTAGATAATAACTTCTCTGCTTGAATACCATCAAAACCAACCCAATAATAATACCACGGATCCCTTTCATCTGCTTCATAACTATATTCCATATTAGGACAAGTTAGAAAGCCTTGACCTGCTTTAAGTGAATATGATTGTTCAGATGTATGAAAAACTCCCTCGCCACTCCTAATATAATGAATTAAAAATGTCCCACTATTTTTGGAGTGTTGATAGTGTTTAGGCATACATAATTCTTTGCCGAATTGATTAATATACAGATCAAAGTACTCTAATTTATTAGGTAAATATTCTAATATTTGCATATTATCAACCCTTTCAATAAGTTTAAGTTAACGTTTAGGTATTAAAACCAGAAACCGCTTTCTTGATAAAGTTTATTATATCATATAATTATTTTACAAAACCATCATTTATGTATAAATCTAATTATTGAGTTTTTATATGTGAATAAACTGTTGATTATTGGTATACTGTTGATGTAAAAATTGTTTAAAAGGAGCAAATACAATGGATCAATTATTCAGCCAATTTAATATAAAAAATGTTAACCTAAAAAATCGTGTCGTCATGCCACCAATGTGTCAATATGCCGTATCTAAAGAAGATGGAACCCCAAACGATTGGCATTATACGCATTATGTAAGTCGTGCAATAGGTGGAACAGGCCTAATCATTGTGGAAATGACAAATGTCGAACCAGATGGAAGAATCTCAAATAACTGTTTAGGCTTATGGTCAGATGAACAAATCCCAGCATATCGAAGAATTGTTGACGCAGTACATGAACAAGGAGCAAAAATTGGGATTCAAATTGCTCATGCAGGTAGAAAAGCAGAAGATGCTGAAACACCTGTTGCACCATCTGCAATACGATTTAGTGAACAATACAAAGAGCCACGAGCATTGTCGACAAAAGAAGTGAAAGCAATGGTGGAGAAATTCCGTGAGTCTGTCCGCCGTGCAGTGGAAGCAGGATTTGATATGATAGAATTACATGGTGCACATGGCTATTTAATCCATCAGTTTCATTCACATCTTACGAACAAAAGAACGGATGAATACAGTGAATTATCTCGCTTTGGTGTAGAAGTGATTCAAGCAGCAAAAAGTGTCATGCCTGAAAATATGCCCCTTGTCTTACGAATTTCTGCAACGGAATTCGCGATTGATGGCTATGATTTAGAAGGTGGGATTGAGTTAAGTCGGAAGTATGTGGAAGCAGGAGTAGACATGATTCATGTAAGTGCTGGGGGAGAAGGACCCATTCATCCTTCACGTAATCCTGGTGGTCATGCAGGATACATGGTTCCATTTGCAAGAGAAATCAAACAAGCACTTCAAATACCAGTTATAGCTGTAGGTCGATTAGAGAACCCTGTATTAGCGGATGCAATTATTGGAAATAAAGATGCAGATTTAGTTGCAGTTGGTAGAGGCATGCTTACAGATCCATATTGGACACTTCACGCAGCAGAACAACTTCATACAGATGTGGAAATACCTAAAGCATACATCCGCGGATTTGCTACGAGATAATAAATAGAGGAGAATTCAATCAATGAATTTTAGACCATGTATTGATTTACATCAAGGAAAAGTAAAGCAAATAGTTGGAGAAACATTGAATGAAGAAGGTAAACCAGTTGTAGAGAATTATGTATCTAAATTTGACAGCAAGTACTATGCTTCCATGTTCCAAGAAGATAAATTAGTTGGTGGACATGTCATTATGTTAGGTGACGGAAATCAAGAAGCAGCAATACAAGCACTAGAAGCATATCCAAAAGGTCTCCAAATTGGTGGAGGTATTACCGCAGATAATGCATCGTATTATTTAGAAAAAGGTGCATCTCACGTTATTGTTACCTCTTATATCTTTGAAGATGGTGAGTTAAAAAAAGACCGATTAAATCATTTAGTTGAGACAATTGGTAAAGATAAATTAGTTATTGATTTAAGTTGTAAAAGAAAAGATAACAGTTGGTATGTTGTGACAAATAAATGGACTAAATTTAGCAATATTGAAATTAATGAGGTAACAATAAAAGAGATGGAGAAGTATTGTGATGAGTTTCTAATCCATGCAGCAGATGTCGAAGGCAAGCGTAATGGAATGGATGAAGCGCTTATTACCAAGTTAGCTAAATGGGTTACAATACCTACTACATACGCTGGTGGTGTTCGTTCATTAGAAGATTTAGAAACATTCCGCCAATTATCTAATGGCAAACTAGACGTAACGATAGGTAGCGCATTAGATATTTTTGGAGGAGATTTATCTTATAGTGAGGTTGTATCTTATTGCAAATGAGAAAGCACAGTGATCTAACAAATGATCACTGTGCTTATTTTCTAGCCCTTATGGTTCTAAACAGACACTCGAGCTTTGGAATTTAATACGGGTCTGAGACATGTCCAATATTTTCTCTTTGGTTATTTGTTTTGTGTATTGCTTGTGAGTCTCCTTGCATTACTTGCTTTAATCCTTCTTCAACACGCATACCGTAATCTTTGTCGCATTGATAGAACATTTCAATCATTTTTGTTTGAATATCTTTATGACAACCAGATAATGCAGAGACAAGGTTACGTATTAACTCATCTTTCTCCCAGTCTGCTAAACGCCGATATGTCTCACCGGCTTGTCCAAAGTTATTCTCACGGGATATAGCTTGTCTTTGCAAATGCCCTTCCACGTATGGTTGGTGTTCTTTCCCTGGATTTTTCGCTTCCTTCAAACCACCTGTTAAAGATGGCTCATAATTGATGTGTGGATTTTTGTCAGTATGGTAATCCTGTCGAAAATCCATTTGTCCACCTTCTTGGTTTGTCGCAACATTTGTGTGAGGTCTATTTATTGGTAACTGTAAATAGTTAGGACCAACACGATATCTTTGTGTATCTGAATAAGAATACGTACGCCCTTGTAGCAATTTATCATCTGAAAAGTCTAATCCATCTACAAGTACACCTGTACCAAAAGCAGATTGTTCCACTTCTGCATGATAATTGTGCGGGTTTTTGTTTAATACCATTTTTCCAACTTTATGCCAAGGATAATCTTCTTTGTACCATAATTTTGTAGGGTCTAATGGATCGTAATCTAATTCTGGATGTTCACCATCTTCCATTATCTGAACATACAGTTCCCATTCTGGATAGTCACCATTTTCTATCGAATAGTACAAATCTTCAGTTGCATGGTTAAAAGTCTCACCTTGAATCTCATTTGCTTCTTCTTGTGTTAAGTTTTTAATACCTTGAACGGGTTCCCAATGGTATTTAACAAGTACTGCTTTTCCTTCTTCATTCACCCATTTATAAGTATGCACACCTGATCCTTGCATGTGACGATATGTGGCAGGAATTCCCCATGGAGAAAATACAAATGTGACCATATGTAATGCTTCTGGTGACATACTAATAAAATCGAACATTCTTTCTAAATTTTGCACATTTGTAACAGGATCTGGGCGAAAAGCATGTATCATGTCAGGGAATTTTAAAGGGTCACGAATGAAAAATATTTTTAGGTTATTTCCGACTAAATCCCAGTTTCCATCTTCTGTGTAGAATTTAACAGCAAATCCTCTTGGGTCTCTTAATGTTTCAGGTGAGTGATTTCCGTGAACAACTGTCGAGAATCTAACAAATACAGGTGTTTTTACACTTGTATTCGTAAAAACTTTTGCACGAGTATACTTTGAGATAGATTCGCCATTTACCGTACCGTACGATTGGAAATACCCGTGTGCTCCTGCGCCACGTGCGTGTACAATTCGCTCAGGTATTTTTTCTCTGTCAAAATGACTTATTTTTTCCAAGAAGTCATAATTTTCTAATGTCATTGCTCCTCTGTTTCCAATTGTTCGAACATTTTGATTATCCGTAACAGGATGCCCTTGTTGTGTTGTTAGAATCTCTTTTCTATCATTTTGCGTATTTTTCTTTTCAATCATAACAAAACCTCCTTCAATCTTCTTGTTCTATTCTTTCTTAAAACAGTCTTGTTATGCATCTTTTGTTGTTTTTATTTCTTTTGATATGTCAAAATGCTAAAATGACATGTAGAGTATAAGAAAGATGGTGAATTTATATGAAATTTGCTATATATCAGATGGATGTTATTCCAGCAAATCCAGAAGCAAATAAAGCAAAAATTATAGATTGGATGGAAACAGAATTAGTACAAGATGTAGATACGGTTGTGTTACCTGAAATGTGGAATGCAGGCTATGCACTTGATCAATTAGAAGAATATGCAGATAAAGATGGAAGAGATATCGTCCCTTTTTTGAAGAATCTAGCAAAGCAACATGACAAGCACATCATTGCAGGTTCGATTGCGAATAAGAGAGAAGATGGGATTTACAATACGAGCTATATCATTACGAAGCAAGGAGAACTTATTCATCAATATGACAAGATGCATTTAGTGCCAATGTTAGATGAACATGTTTTTTTACAAGCTGGAAAAGAAAAAGGAAAGATATTCGAATTAGATGGTATGAAGATAGGTGTCGTTATTTGTTATGATTTACGCTTCCCTGAATTAATGCGTTCTCTAGCATTGCTAGGAGCGGAAGTGATTATTGTTGTTGCACAATGGCCAACATCTAGACGTGTGCATTGGCATTATTTACAATATGCTAGAGCGATAGAGAACCAATGTTATATTATTTCCGCAAATAGTTCTGGTGAATGTAATGGGACACAATTTGCTGGTGAATCTTACGTAATTGAGCCTACAGGAAAACTCGTGACAGAAGGACCAAAAGAGAAAGAAGCTACGATTATAGCAGAAATTGATCGAGATATTGTTACTCAATTTAGAAAAGATATTCCGATTTTTAAAAGTCGTGTACCGCATTTATACGAATAGGGGAGTAGAACATGTATCAGTTTACATATTCGGATGCTTTACAACGATTGCCGCAACAGTTTTTTGCTAATCTTGTCCAAAAAACAAAAAAATTAATGAATGAAGGTCATGATGTAATTAATCTAGGCCAAGGGAATCCAGACTTACCAACGCCTTCTTTCATTGTTGATGCATTGAAAGAAGCGAGTACAAATCCTTCTTTTCATAAATATCCGCCATTTCAAGGCTATGATTTTCTAAAAGAAGCAATTGTGTCATTCTATCAAAAAGAATACGGTGTTACATTAGATCCAAAGACAGAAGTAGCTATTTTGTTTGGTGCTAAAACAGGTTTAGTAGAGATAAGTCAATGTCTATTGAATGAAGGAGATAAAGTACTCGTACCAGATCCAGGGTATCCAGATTATATGTCTGGAATTGCAATGACAAATGCCCATCCTGTGTATATGCCATTACTTGAAAAAAATCAATTTTTGCCTGATTACTCTTCTATTACTAAGAGTGATTTAGAAAATGCTAAGTTAATGTTTCTTAATTATCCTAATAATCCGACTGCAGCGACAGCCACAACACATTTTTTTGAAGAAACAGTAGATATAGCAACCAAACACAACATTTGTGTAGTACATGATTTTGCATATGGTGCAATAGGATTTGACGGGAACAATCCTCCAAGTTTCTTACAAACGAATGGAGCAAAGGATATTGGAATAGAGATGTATACACTATCTAAATCCTTTAATATGGCAGGTTGGCGTATTGCATTTGCAGTAGGGAATCAATCTGTCATTCAATCATTAGAGTTAATCCAAGATCATTATTATGTTAGTATTTTTGGAGCAATTCAATATGCAGCAAAACAAGCATTAGTTCATGGACATGATGCAATGGTTGAGAATAATTCTATATATGAGAAAAGAAGAAATACATTCTTGCAAAAAACTAAAAGTATCGGTTGGAAAGGTGGAAGCGCAAAAGGTTCATTTTTTGTGTGGATGCCAGTGCCAGATGGGTACACATCCGAACAATTTGCTGATCTATTATTAGAAAAAGCACATGTAGTTGTGGCACCTGGTAATGGATTTGGTCAAAGTGGTGAAGGATATGTAAGAATTGCCATGCTTGATACAGAGGAAAGATTAGTAGAAGCATGTAGTCGAATACATAAGTTGCAGTTGTTTTAAAGTATTAGATGAACAGAACATAAGTATTGTTTAGCAATAAAAGTATGATACGACACCACTCTATTTAGCAATTATGAAATGAATTGTGTCTGTATACTCCGCCTACTTCCCTTTCCATGGGCTTTTTTCTTTAACTAACTTTCCTAAGCGAAAAACCCACGGAAAGGGAAACGGACAAGCCGGAGCGGATGCAAAGCACATATCAAATCTCAAAATTACCAAATAGAGTTATATATCAAATTTCTATCTAATATGCACAAAAACCAAACAATTCGGTAAATAGCTTTCGAATCGTTTGGTTTTTTTAGGTTATATATTCTTTTGTCTCAATGGTTTTTCTTAATCTTTCGGTCTTTCTTTTAACTCTTCGCCATTTTTTCCTTGATAGCGAATGCCCCAACTTGTTAGTGCTGCGATAAGCATTACAATAACAAGGAACCATCCTTGAAATACAAACGGGAACACGGAAGTTGGTGAAACAACAGGTAACCATTCATATGTTTCTTTCATCATAGAAATAGTGGACCAACCGAGCAATACAGGTGCGCCCCATGGGAAAATATAACCCAAGGCAGATGTTACTGCGTCTAACATATTTGCTCGACGATAGCTGTGAATTTTATATTTCTCTCCAATTTCACGAACAAATGGAGCTGCGGCGATTTCAGCTGCTGTATTAATTGTAATTGCACTATTTAATAATGCAACAATACTCCAGATTGCAATTTCTGCACGCTTGACAGAGTCTTTGATCCATTTTACAAGTATTGTTGTAATAGCGTCCATTGTGCCACCGAGTCGAAGTAAATGCGCACATGCAACAATGAGTAGAATTAGAATGGCCATATTGATATATCCAGTAATTCCATTAATTAACGCACCTTCGATAATATTGCTAGAATCTGGGTTAAAACGAATAATGTCGTTTAATGATCCAACAGGAAAAATAACAATAGTAATCACAGCTACAATAATGCCCCATGTTAGTGATGTGATAATATGATGGCCAGATAACGCTAAGATGAGAACCATAATAAATGGAATGAGCATCACAAGTCCCATAGGGTTTGTTGTTGCTTGGATACTTTCTTGATTATCAAGTGTTCCACCACCACCAAATAGGATAAACAAAATTAAAGTAGGAATGGCAGCAGCAATTGCGTATTTGAAACGACTCCTTACAACACCTGGTACATCTGCTCCTTGAGTGGTAGCAGAAACGATTGTTGTATCTGATACTGGAGCAAGGTTATCACCAAATACAGCTCCAGCTAATATTGCTGCGAATAATATAGTAGGATCTGCCCCTGATGCGACACCAGCTGGATACATTAATGTAGCAAATGCTACAGTTGTACCATATCCTGTACCTACTGCTGTAGAGAAGACTGCAGCTAGGACAAATGTCATACCCACAAATAATCCACCAGTAAAGCCAGTAACAGAACCAATCCATACTAATCCTTCTACAAGTCCACCTACTTGAAGTACTTGTGCAAACATACCAGCATAAAACCATGCAACCATTGCAACAACACCAATAGGTTGTGCTAGGCCATCAAATAAACCTTGTGCGTAATCGGCCCATTTACTTTTACTAAAAAAAAGACCTAAAGTTATACCAAAGACTGCACCTAATACTAGTCCAATTTCAGAGGACAGTTGTAAGACACTTGTCGTAATTGCCCATATGATAAAGAATAATAGTGGAACAGCTGCACCAAATGCTCCAAAGCGAAAATCTAATTTGTCTATTTTACTTGTACCTATAGCTCGTGCCAAATCATTATCTTGTTGCACGAAAAATCACTCCAATATAATAGTTATGGTTGACTAATTCTATACGATCTGTAAATAAGTTGTCGTCTGTTAAATCAGCAAGTTTTATTGTACCACAATAATATAAAAGGAATAAAGTATGACTTTTTGTTAGAGTTTGTGTGCCAAAAAAAGAGGGGAAATAAATGGACTTGCCACAAATCGATGATTGTGACAAGTCTAAAAGCAAGAGATTGTATGATATGTTACAGAATTAAGAAGTAAAAGATACATATTGATTTTTTCCAGAGCGTTTTGCTTTATATAATGCATAATCAGCATCTTTCATCAATTGTTTTACGTTTGTACATGTTTTTTGGTAGTGGGCAATACCAATACTGGCAGATACTGTAATTGGATACTCAAAAGTCTTCCAATCTGCTAATACTTGATTTAATTGATCCGCAATTTGATAGGAATGTATCGTATGATTTTTAGCAGGAAGAATGATTGCAAATTCATCCCCGCCTAGTCGAATAATGGGACAATCCTTACCGACAATATCCATAATTCTTTTTCCGACTTCCATTAATACATTATCACCAACATCATGCCCGAATGTATCATTTATTGATTTAAAGTCATCTAAATCAATAAATAGTAAACTACCATTGTCATGATTGTTTTGGAAGAATTGTTCAATATATCTTCGATTGTATAGATTGGTTAAAGGATCATAGTAACTAAGTTTTTCCAATTCTATTACATACGTAAATAGATTAGCAAAACTTGTAAGAATTTCAATATCTTCCTCCGTAAATTTGCCTGCTTCTGAGCCAATCGCGCATAGTGTACCATACATGTTTCCATTTTTATAAAAAACAGGTACACCCATATAACTATGGATATTTGCTAATTCTGTTATTGGTAATTGACATGTAAAAGGATGTGTCTTTGTGTTGTTAATAATAAGCGGTTCTTGACTTCCAAAGAAAATCTGTTGACAAAAAGACCCTTTTATATCAATTTGCTGATTATCTTGAAATGGCATAATTCCACTATCTTCATTGAGTACTTTTACAATAGTGAAGGTATCTGTCGTCGTTTCACCAAGAAAAATAGTTTTTCCTTTAATGATTTTGTTAACTAATAATAGTAAATCTTGAACCGTTTTTGACTCCATATTTAACACCAACTTATTCCTTATGATACATTCATTATAAGTAAAGTGCTTTCAACTTACAACCAATGAAAAAAGATAGATAATTAGTAATCCACACAATTTAATGATGACAAGCATGATCAATGGTTTGTTGGAGTATTTTCATAACGTGTTCGTCATCTTGTGAATAATAAATAGTTTTCCCATCTCGTCTATATTTTACTAAGCGCAAATTCTTCAAAAAGCGAAGTTGATGCGATACATTGGATTGATTTAAATCTAATCGTTCAGCGATATTTGTGACACTTAGTTCTCTTTCAAATAAAAGGTGCAGAATTCGAATACGAGTGGGATCTGCTAATGCTTTAAATGTCTGAGATACAAGAAATAATGTTTCTTCATCTAATGGTAGATATGGTTTTTCCATTCTGTGTAACCCCCCTAATTACAATTGTCCTCACTATGAGCAATATTCGCGTGTAAACCTTCTATTTGAATGGTAGTATGATGAATCTCAAATTGATCATGTAACAATTTGGATGCATGTTGTAATAAATGATCTCGGTCTAGACCATCTTCTACAACAATATGACAACTAAGTGCAGGAAATCCAGATGTGATTGTCCATACATGTAAATCATGTACGCTTGTGACACCTTGTAATTGCATTAATTGATTCTCAATTTCCTTAAAAGATAAATGATCTGGCATGCCTTCCATTAATATATGGATGGAATCTTTTATTACACGTAAGCCACTTACAAGAATAAGGGCAGCAACGAAAATACTTGCAATTGGATCAGCAATATTCCAATTAAATAACAGAATTAAAATCCCAGCGACAATTGCACCTACAGATCCAAGCAAATCTCCTAATACATGTAATAGTGCACTTCTCATATTTAGATTTTCTTTTGTGTCACCTGAATACATCAAAATATACGCAACAACAATGTTTACAATGAGACCAATTACCGCTATCCATAGCATTGTACCACTTACTTCTGGAGGCTCTAAAAATCGGTTATATGCTTCCCAGAATATATAAATAGAGATAAGCGCTAATGTTAAACCATTGATAAATGCTGCGACAATTTCAAATCGTTTATAACCAAATGTCTTGGAATGATTCGTTGCTTTTTCACTTAATTTAAATGCAAACAAACTTAAACCAAGTGCGAAGGCATCACTAAACATATGACCAGCATCAGATAATAATGCGAGGCTATTAGTTAATAGACCTCCAATAATTTCAACAACCATAAATATGGCAATGAAAGAAAAACTAAGTAGCAATGCTTTTTTATTATTTGTGTGATGGTGATGACCATGATCATGAGAATGTCCCATACTATTCCTCCTCAATTATTTATATATGAACATATATTCATATTATAAAATGTGAGTGTTAAATGTGCAACTAAAATTAAAAAAGGCTGAAACATAAATATTGTTCTTCACACAAAACACTTAGGATACCATGGGAGCAGTTGCAAGCACATAACGAATTTCAAAATTATTAAATAGATTTTATTTTCCGGTGAAAACAAAAATCCAAACGACGAATCGCTTGGATTTTAAAATTAAAGAATTCCTTTTCACAATATCAAATCTTCATGTTATATATATGGTAATGCCATTCCACCGATAATGCCAATAATAACAATCACCCATGATGGTACTTTCCAAAAGGCAAGTAAACTAAATAATATAACAGCAAAGACAAAATCTTTTGCTTCTATAATTGTACTTATCCATATTGGTTGATAGAATGCTGCAATTAATATACCGACAACTGCTGCATTGACAGCAAGCAGTGCACCACGAATTTTTGCGAAGTGTCTTAAAGCATGCCAAAATGGTAATGTACCGATAATTAATAGGAAAGCAGGTAAGAAGATAGCGACAGTAGCAACAAGTCCACCAGCAACACCACCAATTACTGTGCCTATATATGCAGCAAAGGTAAATAAAGGACCAGGAACAGCTTGAGCTGCACCATAACCTGCTAGAAATTCTTGTTCTGTAATCCATCCTGTAGGGACAAATTCTTGTTCTAATAACGGTAATACAACATGCCCACCACCAAATACTAAAGCACCAGATCGATAAAAACTATCAAACATTTGAATCCATTTGGAATCAATTACTTGGCTTAAAATAGGCAAGATAATTAATAGAATAAAAAATAAACTTATACTAATGATTGCTACTTTCTTTGATAAGAACAATTTAGCTGTTGTCTCATCCGATGTTGCTTTATTTTGGAAAAATATTATTCCAATAATTGCTGCTCCGATAATAATAACTACTTGTGTGAGAGTAGATTGCCAAAATAACATTGCAGCAATGGCAATAAGTGCAATTGCCTTACGTTGTAAATCAGGTGTTAATTTACTTCCCATTCCCATAATGGCATGAGCGACAACAGCAACTGCGACAATTTTGAGACCATGAATGAAACTAGCATCACCAATTGAGAATTGATGTACAGCTAGTGCAAATAGAATCAGTACAATAACAGAAGGAAGTGTAAATCCAAGAAATGCAAGTATACCTCCAAATATACCACCACGAATGATTCCGACACCAATACCTACTTGACTACTTGCAGGTCCAGGTAAAAATTGACACAATGCAACTAAATCTGCATAACTCTTTTCATCTAACCATTTCTTTCGTCTTACATATTCTTCATGAAAATAACCTAAATGCGCAATTGGTCCACCAAAGGAAGTCAGACCTAACCTTGTGGCAATAATAAATATCACCCAATAATCGTGTAACGTACGTGTAGTTTGATTCATCGTTCCCTCCTAAAAATTCATGATAGATTGTAGTAATCTGTCACAGGAAAGTTAGTAAATAGTATAACAATTCAGATAAATTTCGACAATATTCGAAATATTAAGTTTTTGTTAAAAATTAATAAAGTAAATGAGAACAGCTAAAAAAATAATGACAACACTTACTGCTATAAGTGCATATGTTTTCGATGTATTTGCAACTTGAATTTCACTCCAGTTAATTGGTTTAATGCCACTTGACCAAAATACAATGATAGCAGATAGCAAGATAGCACTAATATTAACGAATAGGAGTAAAAGTGGTGTGAGGGCACCTTGAAAATGGGAAGAACCTAACATCATTCCACATACAACAGCAGGAGGGAGGAGCGCAACAGATACCATGACACCAACAAGTGCTTCAGATACTCGTTTGGCGAATGACATAGCTCCTGCTGTTCCTGCAGCAATTGCAACAACAATATCCATGAGTTCAATTGTCGTTCTTGCAAGAAATTCTTCGCTTTCCATTGGAATAGAAAAAATCATGCCAAAAACGATTGCAATCCCAATTGGTAACAATAGACCGTATAATGCAGTAAGTGCAGATGTTCTCATTAATTTATAATCACCTAATGTAGCAGAAAAAGCAAGGGCAGTAAATGGGCCAATCAATGGCGCAATCACCATCGCACCAATAACAATAGCTGCACTATCCTTAACAATCCCTGCTGTTGCAACAATTGCGGACAAAATAAGCATCCATAAGAAATTTGGCGTAACTTTACTAGAAGATTCCACGACATTGTATAATTCATGTCGACTTGCTCTAGTGATTTCACGTTGCTTTTCTTCTTCGCTTTTTACTTCTTCTGCATCGTCTTCGTCCACTTGTGGTAAATAGGTGGAAATATTATAAAGGAGTGCTCGAATTTCTTTTTTACCTTTATCATTTGCTTCAAGAAAATCTAATAATGCTTCGGTATCTTTTTTGTTCATCAGTATTTTTACTAACATTTCATTCTCGGAAATAGCTGTATGCCATTTTTCTACATACGTATATGACTCTACTTCTTCTTGAAAGTGTTTAAATCTTTCTATAGGTATATATACTTCTACTAATTGCAGCTCCATCTGTTGTATTCCCTTTCCTCATTATTGATTGTATATCATTTTTCTTGTCATACCACCATCAATCACGAGGTTTTCTCCATTAATGAAATCATTTTTGGCATCTGCTAAGAATAGACAAGCATTTGCAATATCTTCTGGTTTCCCAACACGTTTGGAAGGATGGAACTGATGATCCTCTTCTCGTAATGCAGAGTAATCTCCTGTTTCAATCCAACCAGGACTAATTGCATTTACGCGAATGTGGTAATTTTGTAATGTCATTGCAAGCGCATGTGTAAATGCAACAATGGCGCCTTTACTTGCTGAGTATAACTCTGTATTTGGTTCAGACATGATTGCTCTAGTTGATGCAATATTGATAATGGATTTAGAATGAGTTGTTTTTTTCATTCGTTGAGCAGCATGTTGAGCAAATAACATCATTGCACGTAAATTTGTGTGCATTACTTCATCCCAATCATCTAAAGTGAGTTCAAAGAATGGTTGGAATTTAGAGATTCCTGCATTATTGATCAGTATGTCTATGTGATCGAATTGCGCGTCTACTTCTTGAAAAAAATAAGCAATCGCTTGTGCAGAACTTACATCTGTTTTTATATAGGTGAGTCGCTCGTGTTGAATTGTCGGTTCTTTCTTATCTGCAAGAATTACAGATGCTCCATTGTCTATAAAGGCATTGGTAATTGCTGCTCCTATCCCGTTAGAACCACCTGTTACTATGACATTTTGTCTCAGTTTCATCATGAGCTCTCCTCCGTTTTTGGAAATGTTAATGTTACTTTTGTGCCTTTTCGCCATTCACTATGAAAATCGATTTCACCCTCGTGCAGTTCTACTAAATTCTTTACAATTGCTAATCCTAACCCTGTTCCACCATTTGCACGTGATCTGGATTTGTCTACACGATAAAAACGTTCAAATAAATATGGAATATCTTCTTCTTTAATCCCAATTCCTGTGTCTTCTACAATGAGCTTAATAATCGAAGAGTGCTCCATGACATGGACATTAATTTCACCTGTTTCTGTATATCTAACAGCATTTTCGACAAGATTTGTTAATACTTGTTCCATTTTATTTTTATCACCAAAAAAAGGGGTGGATGTTGCATGTGTAAATGCTTGAATACGTAAACCTTTGTCTGTAGCACGAAAATAAGATCTTCTGACACTTTCTTCTACTAATGTATTAAAATCAAACCATTCTTTATTTAAATCGATTTTTCCTTCTTCAATCTTAGATAAATCTGTAATGTCATCCATTAGACTACTAATATGATCTGCTTCATTTTCAATTATTTCTAAAAACTCATTTCGTTCTGCTTCATCTTTATACATTTCATGTCGTACTGCATTCGCATATCCTTTTACATAAGTAAGGGGTGTTTTTAATTCGTGAGTAATATTGGAAAAAAACTCATTACGATTTGTTTGGTATCGTTCTAACGTATCTGATAAATGATTGATTGCAGTGGCAAGAGAGCCTATCTCATCATTTGCATTGTAATGTACACGTAGAGAAAAGTCTTTTTTTTCGGCGATTTGCTTTGCTGCCTTTTCCATCGCGATTAGTGGTGCACCTAACTTCTTAGATATAAAGATAGTAAATCCAATTGCTAATACAACAGCACCAAGGCTTGCCAAGATGACTAGTACAATAATATTATGAATGGAATTACTTATTAACCCAAATGAGGAAAATAATACGACACTAGCTTTATTTCCTTCTTCATCTGTGATTGGTTGTGCGACTTTTAAATAACTTGCTCCATTAAAAGTATAATCTTTAATGACAGTCTCACTTGCATGGATTAACTCCATTTCTTTACCTGTAAGAATTTCATTTGTAATATTATCATGCCAATTTGTTTCAAAAATAATCTTTCCATTACTATCTAATATAACAGCACTTGTTTCTGTCATATCTGTTAAATGATCTAATAATTGGAGATTCTCAGGCTTATCAATCTGTTCTACTTGTGAGGCGAATTTCTCAGACATTTTTACTAATTGTGTTTCGGTCTGGTTAATCGAGTAATTTAATAATAATTGCAGGATAATGTAGCCTAAAGGAATCAATATGATTAATTGCAAAAATAGGATGGTTGCACCTAATTTAAATATGACACTATTTAACCTCATCTATCTGCTCCTTTGTGAATTTATATCCAACTCCCCAAACCGTTTCAATCGGTTGATGTTGGATTCCCGCTTTCTTTAATTTATCTCTGACATACCGTACATGAGAATCGACTGTACGAATATCTACAATCTCATCCATTCCCCATATTTGATCTAATAATTGGTCTCTAGTGAAGACGCGTTCAGGATGAGATGCGAGTAAGTATAATAAATCAAATTCTTTTGGACTATATTTTAAATGGTTACCATTAGCAATCACGGTATGTGCTTCTTTGTCTATATACCAATCTGTAAATGATATAATGGATTCTTGTTCTACTAAATGTGTGGAGAAGTGTCTTAATTGCACATGAATTCTAGCTATTAATTCATCTGGTTCAAATGGTTTCACGATATAATCATCTGCACCGATGGATAAGCCTTGTACTTTATCCTGTGTATTATTTAGTGCAGTTAATAATATAATCGGTACATTTGACTTCAATGCTTTCATTCGTTTACATGCTTCCATGCCATCAAGGTCTGGCATCATGATATCTAATAATACAAGTGCAATATTGTTTTCCTTCAGTATAGTAATTGCATCATTGCCATTGCTTGCTTCTATTACGTTAAATTCATTTCTTAAATAAAGATGAAGCATTGCTCTCATCTGACTTTCATCATCCACGACTAAAATTGTTTGTTTGTTCATGTATATCACTCTCGTTCGCGAAAATTTTGTCCTTCATTCAAATAGTATAGAAAAATAGACCAATAGTAAAGAATTGCACCAATTTAAACTAAAATGAAAACGCACATAATTTTGAACTTTTTTTGAACAATTAGATATCATCATAATTTCATCATATTTAGATGCGAGAATATGAAGTAATGAGTTCATAAAAGTTTATTTTATAAACCTAAAGGTATGTTATGTATAGAAACTGTTGGAGAGGGGTAAATGCTATGAAGGCAATAAAAAGAGTGATTGTATTCCTCACTTTATTAGCCATTCCACTATTTTTAGCTGGATGTGAGTCAAAATTACTTGTTTTTGATCCAAAGGGTCCAATTGCAAGAAGCTTAACAGATTTAATTATTTATTCAATCGTATTTATGTTGATTATCGTTGTAGTTATTTTCGTCTTGTTTAGTGTGATTGTATGGAAATACAGAGCAAGAAAAGATGATGGTGATTTTGAACCAAAATATGAAAAAGGAAATCATGTTCTTGAGATTATTTGGTTTACGATTCCTGTCATTATTGTTATTGCGTTAATGATACCAACAGTAATGACTATTTACGAAGTGGAGGAAGTCCCACAAGCTTATAAAGAAGAGGAACCATTAGTTGTTCATGTTACAAGTGCGGATTGGAAATGGATATTTAGTTATCCAGACCAAGATATTGAAACAGTTAATTACTTAAATATTCCTGCAGATCATCCTGTATTATTAAAAATGACTTCAGCAGGTACGATGCAATCATTCTGGGTACCTGAATTGAATGGTCAGAAATACACGATGGCAAATATGGAAACAAAAATGTATTTAGTTTCAGATAAACCTGGATCATTCTATGGAAGAAATACGAACTTCAATGGTCAAGGGTATGCACATATGGAATTTGAAGTACAAGCAATGTCAAAAAATGATTTTAATGAATGGGTAGATGAAGTGAAAAGAACAGCAAATGATCTAACAGAAGATGAGTATGCTGAATTGTTAAAACCAACAATTATTGGTCGTAAAACATATAACCAAACACATCTACAATGGATTGATCATGCACATGGTGGTTCTGAAAAATATTTGAATCCAGAATTATATCGACTTCATCACGGAGATGACGAAGAATCGACAGAAGAAGTGGTAGATGAAGAAGAAAATAAAGAAACAAATACAGTAGAAGAGCATGATACAGAAGAAAGCCATGAAGATCATGCACATCATTAATATAAAAGGCGGTGAAGAACATGTCATTAGATGAATTTTTTGTCACAGGTGATCCATTAATTCTAGCATCTCAAATTGCAATTGCACTAACAATGGTAGGGTTAATCGCACTCATCACCTATTTAAAACGATGGAAATGGTTATGGAGCGAATGGTTCACAACCGTTGATCATAAAAAAATTGGGATTATGTACATCCTTGCAGGGGTGTTAATGTTCTTTAGAGGTGGCGTTGATGGGCTATTAATGAAAGCACAAACGTCAAGACCCGAATTAGGATTACTAGATGCACAACACTATGATGAGATTTTTACAACACATGGTGTTATTATGATTTTGTTTATGGCAATGCCTTTATTGATTGGGATTATGAACGTAGTTGTTCCACTTCAAATTGGAGCAAGAGATGTAGCATTTCCTAAATTAAATGCACTAAGTTTCTGGTTATTCTTTGCAGCAGCAATGTTGTTTAATGTTTCATTTGTAATTGGTGGTTCTCCAGATGCTGGTTGGACATCATATTTTCCATTAGCAGGTAAGGAATTCACTCCTGGTGTTGGAAATAACTATTACGCAATCGCGATTCAGATTGCTGGTATTGGTACATTGATGTCAGGTATTAACTTTATTGTTACAGTAATCAAAATGCGTGCACCTGGTATGACATGGATGAAAATGCCTATCTTTGTATGGACATCATTTATTACATCCATTATTATCGTAGCAGCATTTCCAATCTTTACTGTGGCATTAGCATATATGACTTTAGACCGTCTATTTGGAACACACTTCTTCACAGTAGCAAGTGGTGGAGATCCGATGTTGTGGCTAAACTTATTCTGGTTATGGGGACACCCAGAAGTATATATTGTTGTATTACCAGCATTCGGTATGTTCTCGGAAGTTATTTCAACATTTGCACGAAAAAATTTATATGGATATAAATCAATGGTACTTGCCGTTGCAGGTATTGCATTCTTAAGTATGTTAGTATGGGTTCACCACTTCTTTACAATGGGTAATAGTGCAGCAGTGAACTCTATATTCTCACTAACTACAATGATGATTGCAATTCCGACAGGGGTAAAAATCTTTAACTGGCTCTTTACATTACGAAAAGGGCGAATTGAATTCTCGAACGCCATGCTATGGTCACTTGCATTTATACCATGTTTTACAATTGGTGGGGTAACTGGTGTAATGTTAGCTATGGCAGCAGCAGATTATCAATATCATAATACAATGTTCTTAGTGGCACACTTCCACTATGTATTAATTCCTGGAGTAGTATTTGCAGTGTTTGCTGGATTATACTACTGGTGGCCAAAAATGTTTGGCTTTAAGCTAAATGAAAAAATCGGAAAATGGCATTTCTGGTTATTTGTAATCGGCTTTAATATGACATTTATGCCAATGTTCTTTGTAGGATTAGACGGTATGTCACGTCGTATGTACACATATTCTGAAAGCACTGGTTGGGGTGCATGGTTAGGCTTCTCAGCAGTAGGTTCAGTAATTATGGCAGCTGGTTTCGCTGCATTAGTATACAATATTTACTGGAGTTTCCGTTATGCAAGACGTGATGTAGGAAATGACCCATGGAACGCGCGTACATTAGAATGGGCAACAGCATCACCTGCACCACATTACAATTTTGCAGTCGTACCAGAAGTAGATTCATTAGATGATTTCTGGTATAAGAAAAAAGCAGGAAAAGTTGGTATTAAGAAATCAGATTTAAAACCAGTTCACATGCCAAGCAATAGTTGGACACCAATTTTCTTAGGGGTGGCATTCGGTATTGTAGGTTTCTTCCTAGTATTCGAATGGTTTACACTTGCGATTATCGCATCTGTGTTAATTGTAATTGGTTTAGTTGCAAATACTTTTGATTATGACAATGGTTATCACATTCCTGTAGATGAATTAGAGGAAGAAGAACGAGAGTGGAGAGGTGAATTGAAATGACGTCTAATACACATACACCATTAGAATATCGCTCACATCAAAGTCAAATGAATATTTTAGGCTTCTGGGTGTTTTTAGGTGCTGAAATTGTGTTATTCTCCACATTGTTTGCTTCTTACTTTGTGTTAGAGCACAATACAGCAGGTGGACCAGGAGGATCAGACATCTTTGTACTCAAAGATGTCATGATCGAAACATTCCTATTGTTAACAAGTAGTTTTACAGCTGGATTAGCGATCCATTCTATGAGAAACAATAATCGAAATGGATTATTGATTTGGACAATTATCACATTGTTATTAGGTGCTGGGTTTTTATATATGGAAATTAATGAATTTCTTCATTTTATCCATGAAGGTGCAACCATTCAAACAAGTGGTTTTACAGCAGCGTTATTCACATTATTAGGGACACACGGTGCACACGTAACTTTCGGGATTTTTTGGATTAGTTTATTACTTGTACAAATAGTAAAACGTGGGATTACAGAAAAAACAGCAAGTAAATTCTTCATTGCAAGTCTTTACTGGCACTTCTTAGATGTTGTCTGGATTTTCATCTTTACTTTTGTATACTTGAAAGGGATGGCGATATAAAATGAGTACACACAAAAGTAGTTTTCCATGGAATCATTTAGTCGGATTCATCCTTTCGATTGCATTGACGTTGTTAGCAGTATTTATTAAATTCAAAACAGATTTTTCTGATACGGTCATTTTATGGACAATTGGTACACTAGCTATTTTTCAAGCGCTCATTCAACTGTTCATGTTCATGCACGTAACAGAAGGAAATGAAGGAAAAATTAACGTTATAAACATTATTTACAGCGTGTTCTTGGCATTAGTAATTGTATTCGGGTCAATCTGGGTGTTAACTACAGGACATGCAGCACACTAAAAAATAGATTTATTAAAGAAATCCGAATTATTTTATGAATAGTTCGGATTTTTTTGTGAGGCATAGTTATTGTTATTCAGATAAAAAATGAACAAAGCTATATGTTTTTACAATAAAAGGATGATACGTCACCAATCTAATGAGCAATAAAGCCAAAATATTTACGATTTCTTTAATTGTTGAGTATAAAAAAGTAAAGGCGTCCGTTTTCACTCTTGTGAGATGTTTTTCCCCTAAGATCCACTTTTATAGCGAACTTTACTAAAAAAGTTAGCTTAGGTGAAAAACTCACGGAAAGGAAAACGGGCAAGCCGGAGCGCGTGCAAAGCACATACAAAAGCTCCAGATAACCAAATAAAGTGATATCACATTTACCTTCTAATATGGAGAAAATTCAATCGATTGGCTAACCATTTGGAGTTTTGTAATTTTAAAATTTTTATAAAACAATCTCTTTTAAGAGTATCTACACCCAATAAAGCTTCTCTTTGTCTATGAAGTACTTTGAATATAATGTTATTTATATGAAAAAGTCTCCTATACATATAGTAAATATGGTATAGTAACTTGAGAATATTTATAAATAAAGGAGAAAATAATATGTTACAACACAAAAAAGCACTGCTTACATTTATTGTTGCATTAATGATTGCAACGCCTATAACAACAATCGCGCATGTAAAGTGGTTTGCAGAAGTAGATCCAATTAAAGTTCCAATTGAAGAGATATTGAGTCCGTTTTTCATTACTTTTGCACTAGTAGTGGCAATTATACTAGCAATTTTGCCACAAGTAATGGACTATTTGTTAAAAATACCATATGCAACAAAGTTAGATGAGTTTTTAAATGGATTCAGAAAGTACTCTAGATATATTTTAAAGTATGGTACAGCATTAGCATTCATCATTCAATTAGTATCAGGGACGATGTTCGCACCTGAATTTGTCATTACAGATACATGGCAAACCATTATCATGGGACTAATCATCTTATGTTTGCTCATACCAAGTCATTACAGTACAAAAGTCGCTGCTGTCGTTATGTTAGGCTTATTCATTACAGTGTGGATTGATTTTGGTTGGTTCTATATGTTAGATTATGGATTTTATATAGCTATTATATTTGTATTATTAATTGGTAAAACAAAGTTAGAAGGATGGGGCTTTCCATTCTTATATCTAGGAACAGGACTCAGCTTATGCTGGGTAGCTGTGGAAAAATGGGTGTACCCTGGAATGACATTGGATATTGTTGTAAACCACGGTGTACCAACATTTGGCTTTGAACCAGAAATTTTTATTGTGATGGCTGCGTTTGTAGAATTTGTAGTTGGGTATTTATTAGTTGTAGGAATACTAAATCGTATATTAGGTTTAGTTGTTACAGTCATCTTTATTTTGACAAGTATGTTGTTTGGTGTCACTGAAATCATTGGACATGCAATGATTCATATTGTGTTACTTATCTTTATCGTCGAAGGTGTGTCTTTTTACCAACCACCAATCAAAATTCACAAAACAAAAATGGACCAATTTGTATTTGTTTTTCTAAATTTCATTTTTGTTTTAGCGACATTTATATTAATTTATTATCGTTTCGCATGATTTGTCGAATTATTTTACTTCAATTGCGTAATCGATTAAAATATAACTATATAAAGACATACTTTTTGATGTATGAAATGGGGCGTTAACTATGAAAAAAATAGCTTGGATTACAGATAGTTCATCAGGGTTATCAAAAGAATTCGCGGAAGAAAATGATGTATTTGTATTACCGCTAAATGTTATTGTAAATGGTCAATCGTATAAAGAAGATGTAGACCTATCAAAAGACGAATTCTATGAACTATTAAAGGAACATGGAGAAGGGGCGAAAACAAGTCAGCCTGCATATGGTGATTTTGTCACATTATATGAGAAATTGAAACAAGAATATGAATTTGGAATAGCCATTCATGCTTCTAGCCAATTAACAGGAACTTATCAGAGCTCTGTTTCTGCATCAGAAATGGTGGATTTTCCAGTTGAAGTAATTGATTCTAAGATTGGTGATTATGCATTAGGAAAAATGATTATAAACGGGATTAATATGGTGAATGAAAGAATGGATATACAACATGTAATTAGTACTTTAAGGACATATCCAGATTTAGCACAAATGTATTTAATGCCACAAAGTTTTGAGCAAATGCGAAAAAGTGGACGAGTGAGCACAACACAATCGATTTTTGCTTCTTTATTAAGTATTCATCTTATTTTAGGATTCGATAATGGTAATGTCATTGTAAAAGATAAAGTTCGTATTAAAAAGAGAGCAAAACAAAAGATGTTTCAATTAATAGACGAAGCAATGAACAAGTATCAATTAAAAGAATTGTGCATTCTACATGCAGGTGTCATAGAACAGGCACAACAATGGAAAGAAGAAATAGAGAAAAAACATCAAGCAGTTAAAGTGAAAATTCAAACATTAGTCCCAGTTGCTGGTGTGCATACAGGACACGGTACATTATGTGTTTCATGGCTTAGAGATTAGCAAAAAGTCAGGAAATTGATTAATTCAATTTTCTGACTTTTTTCTTTTAAAACGACACGTATTGCGTTAAAGTAATAAGTAGAGAAACAGAAAGGGAGATCGAAATGGGACAAGGATTTGATACAAAGTCAGTACATGTAACAATGAAAAGAGATGGTGGTATTCCAACGAAAGTCACACCAATCCACCAAACATCTGCATTCACCTTTAAAAATTTAGATGATATCGAACAATTTTATCAAGGGGATCGTGACTATTTATATACGCGGGTAGGTAATCCAAATACAGATGAATTGGGGAAAGCAGTAGCTAATCTAGAAGAAGCACCACTTGGTATTGCAACATCATCTGGACTTTCAGCAATTATGGTCGGAATATTGTCTGTAGCTAAATCTGGAGACCATATTATAGCATCGAAGGATTTGTATGGCGGTACATATGAATTACTTGTTACAGAATTAGCTTCATTTGGTATTGAAGTTAGTTTTGTGTCATTTGAAGAGGATTTAGAGCAATACATACAGGCTAATACGTGCTTGTTATATACAGAATCTATTACGAATCCTTTACTAAGAGTTGAGAATTTAGAGAACGTAGTAAAAGTAGCGAAGAAATACCAACTAAAAACAATGGTGGATAATACGTTTGCCACACCTTATTTGGTTCGTCCATACACATTAGGTGTCGATATTGTCGTTCATAGTGCAACGAAGTATTTAGGTGGACATAGTGATATTACTGCAGGTGTAGTAGTAGGAAGCGAAGAACTAATTGCTAAAGCAAAGCAAAAATGTGTCAATTTAGGAACGAATTTAAGCCCGTTTGAAGCGTGGTTGACTGTGAGAGGTATAAAGACATTAGCTGTTAGAATGGAACGTCATACACGTAATGCACAAGCATTAGCGGATGCATTATCTGAACACCCTGCAGTAAATAAAGTATACTACCCTACTTTTGTTTCAGAAAAGGGCAATGGTGCTATTGTTACAATAGATATCACTGATAATGCGAATATAGATACTTTTTTCAATGAATTACAATGGATCAAGATAGTTGCGACACTAGCAGGTGTGGAGACAAGTGTTTCTTATCCACTAGGAACATCTCATCGTAACTTGCCAAAAGATGTACAACAAGAATTAGGTATAACAAAAGGTCTTATTCGAATTTCAGTAGGAATTGAAGAAACAAATGATATTATTGAGACATTTACACAAGCACTTGATTCGGCAAAAATTTAATGAGGTGAGTTTATGAAGTATGCGGTAATTACAGGTACATCCAAAGGGCTTGGAGCATCCATTGCAAAATTATTAATGAAAGCATCTTATCATGTAATTGGAATTGCAAGAAATGAGAATAAAGAGTTCGCTTCTTTGACTTCTCAATATACTCATTATAAAGCAGATTTAGCGAATATGGATGAGACGGTAACAGTTATGTCTCAAATCATCTCAAAGCTTAAACAAGAAAAAGTAGATTCGCTATTATTGATTCAAAATGCTGCGATGGTTACACCGATTGAACAAGTAGGGAAACAATCTGTCGATGCATTAAAGAATCATGTTCATGTCAACTTATTAGCACCAATGGTTATTACGAATTTGTGGCTGGATGAGTGGCGCGAATCTAAGATACCTTCTGTAATTGTTCACGTGACATCAGGTGCAGCGAAAAGATCTGTTTATGGTTGGAGTGCATATGGTAGCACAAAGGCTGGTCTAGATCGATATACAGACACTGTTGCAATGGAGCAAGATACATTGCAAACAGGAAATAAAATTTTTCTTTTTGACCCAAGTATTATGGATACAGATATGCAAGGTGAGATTCGCTCAAGTGATTCATCACAATTTATCGATGTGGACCATTTTAAAGTATACAAAACAAACAATGATTTAAGAGATACAGAAGTGGTAGCAAAAGTATTAGTTGATCGTCTATTACAATCGGAAAAGATAGTGAATGGTGATTATTATAGTGTCAAAGATATCTTTTAATAGGTATCCACCCATTTTTAAAAAATTGAATGACAATTTCCCACTCTCTAACATACGTTATAAGTGTAAGAATTAAAGGAGGGATAATTGATGGGTGCACAATGTGGATACGGTTCTGGTTTCGCTTTAATCGTCGTGTTATTTATTCTATTAATCATTATCGGTGCTTCTTGGGGCTACGGCGGTTTCTAAGACGAACCAACCAACTATATAAAACAAAAGAAAGACTGATGATGGAGGAATCCATTGTCAGTTTTTCACATTTTCAAGAAAGCAAAGAATATCTTTTTTAAATACATATTTTTTATGTTAAAATTTATAATAGTATTTTCTGACTTAATTGGTGTGAAAGGAAGTAAAAAAAATGATTACAAGAAAAAGTAAGCGTGAAATAGAGATGATGCATGATGCTGGAAAAGTATTGGCAAAGTGTCATCAAGAAATTGCAAAAATGGTGAAACCGGGCGTAACAACAAAAGAAATTGACCAGTTTGTAGAGAAATTCTTAAAAGAACATGAAGCTACACCTGAACAAAAAGGTTACAATGGTTATGAATATGCAACATGTGCTTCGATAAATGATGAGATTTGTCACGGTTTTCCGCGTGCAGAAAAATTAGAAAATGGTGATATTGTTACAATCGATATGGTAGTTAATTTAAAAGGCGGTTTAGCTGATTCTGCATGGACATATGTAGTTGGAGAAGCGGATGTGAAAACGGCAAAGTTATTGGATGTGACAAAGACCGCTTTATATAAAGGCATCGACCAAGCAGTAATCGGTAATCGTATTGGGGATATAGGTCATGCTATTCAATCATATGCAGAAGAAGAAGGATTCTCTGTAGTTAGAGACTTTACTGGACACGGAATCGGTCGTACAATTCATGAAGACCCACACATTCCTCATTATGGTGAAAAAGGAAAAGGTGCACGTCTAAAAGAGGGCATGGTTATTACAATTGAGCCGATGATTAATGAAGGTGATTGGAAAAGCAAAATGGATGAAAACGGTTGGACTGCAAGAACAGTAGATGGCAGTAGATCTGCGCAGTTTGAACATACGATTGTAGTTACAAAAGAAGGACCGTTTATTTTAACAAATCAAGACGATCTATCTAAATAAACTCGCCTTAGCGAGAGATAATAGTTGAAGATTTTTAGTTGTATGATTAACAAGGGTATTATTAAGAAACACATAAGACGTGTAGAATCCCATTATGCATGGCATTCTACACGTCTTATGTGTTTAAATAGAAATCCCTATTTTTCATATTCCTCATATGGCTCTATATGAATATGAGCTCTTGGGATGTCTAAATCTTCTTTTAGCTTTTCTTCTATATTTTCTGTAATTAAATGACTTTCTTCGACTGTAAGGTTTGGATCTACGAAGATGGTTGCTTCGATTAACGCGTGATTCCCATGCATTCTACCTCTTACATCTTTAATATCTAATACATCTGGATGTGTATAAATATTTTTCTCAATTTTTTTTAATTGTTTTGGTTGGAAACCATCTGTAAGTGTATGGGTAGCTTCACTAAAAATGTTCCATGCTGTTTTACAAATAATTACTCCAACAATCAAACCAGCAAGTGGATCTAACCAATATAAGTGAAATTGTGCACCAATAATCCCCACAAATGCTCCGATACTGACTAAAGCATCTGATCTATTGTCTTGAGCTGCTGCATACAATGCTTGACTCTTAATCTTTTTACTCAATCGCACATTATAAAAATATACAAGATACATAAAAATAGCGGATCCTAATGCAACCCATGCTGTGAGAATGTCTGGTTGGTGGAATTCCAATGTAAATAATGATCGAATCGTATCAACGAGAACTTGTATACCTATTGACATCATAATAAATGCGGCAAGTAAGGATGCAATCATTTCTGCGCGGAAGTGTCCATAGTGATGGTCATCATCAGGAGGTTTTCGTGAGATTTTAAGACCGATTAGTACTGCTATAGATGCAATAATGTCTGTTGTGTTATTTAACCCATCTGCTCGTAATGCAGTAGAATTACCGACAGAGGCTGCAATCAATTTTATAATGGCAAGTATCAAATATGCGATAATACTTAACCATGCACCTTTTTCTCCTTGTTTATAGTTATCGTATGTATTCATTTTTAGCCCTGCACTTTCTAAAAAGATATGTCTTCCTATATTAGCATACCAAAAGAAGTGGAAAATCGTCTACTTCTAGTCTTTCCACACTACAAACGAAATCATTCAATAATTTAATTGAAAAAGATTACAAGAAATATTGTTTAGACATGCACGAATTTGGGAATTGTTTAATACACATATAGTTAAAAGGAGGCGTGCTCCATGAAAAAACAAAAGATGAATTATCAACTTGTACCATTTGTCCAAAATAGTAATAAGGAAATATTAGCTAGAAGAGAGATATCTTATGAAATCAAGCTTGCTTCACAGTTAATTTTAGATAATCTTTGTTTTAACTGGAATAAAGCACGCTTAGATGAAAGAATCAATCAAGCAATTGACGATAGAAATCATCAAGATTTTATCATGTATAGTGACAGTTACAAAGATTATATTTGGGAATCTTAACAATAAACCTCGTCTAAAAATACAAGACGAGGTTTATTTAATTATGTTATAGTAGTAACAGTGTTTGTATATAGAAACTAAAGATGTTACATGTATTTTTTTTGCGTAAAGAGGGGACAAATATGAAAAAAATCGTATATTCAGGGATTTTAGTAAGTGTGTTATTACTAGGATGTCAAAATGAAGAAGATGCACAAAAAGACGTAAATGATCAGGAACAAATAGTAGAGGATAATGAAGATATTGCTCAGGATGAGAAACCAGAAGAATCTCCAGCAAAGAATGAAGAAATCGATGGAGATATAGACAAGGAAATAAATCAATCAGAAAAAGAGGAAGAGATAGAAGAAGATGTACCTGTAAATGGAACACAAACAGAAGATGGATTAACTGTAGTTCCAGATCCGAATAGTATTGATGTGATTGTAAATAAACAAAGAAAGCTACCTGATGGGTATGAACCTACAGATTTAGTTGAACCAAATGTGGATTTTTATGCGGAAGAAGGAGATCCAAAACGTCTTATTCGAAAAGTAGCAGCGACTGCTTTAGAAGAATTGTTCCAAGCAGCAGAAACTGAAGGATTAGATCTCATTGCAGTATCGGGTTATCGTTCTTATGACAGACAAAAAGTAATCTATGAGAATAATGTTGCGACAAATGGTCAGGAACACGCAGATAAATATTCTGCAAAACCTGGAACGAGTGAGCATCAGACAGGTTTGACAATGGATGTTGCATCAGCTGCTTTAGTATCTGTACTTGAGCCAAGTTTTATTCAAACAGATGAGGGGAAATGGTTAGCGGATAATGCACATCGATTTGGTTTTGTTATACGATATCCAGAAGGAAAAGAAGCAATTACTGGTTACAGTTATGAACCATGGCATATCCGATATGTAGGGAAAGACGTAGCAAAAGAAGTCTATGAAGCAAATCTGACATTAGAAGAATTTTTCGGCTTGTATCCATAAGATAGCGCACCAAAACAGCTTCATTCACATAGCCTATAAGAAGAGAAATGTGGAAAGTTGGTGAGAATGTGAATGTAGCTGTTGGCATGCTTGTGACAAGACACTCATATGAACATGATATTATTTTTAGAATTAAAAAAATTGTCGGTGATACAGTCGTATTACACGGGGAAGATTTACGATTAGAAGCAGATGCACCAATAAATGATATTCGTATCTTGCCGGAAGACTTGTTACAAGAACGAAAAGAGGAAATGAAAGATAAAGAAGAATATTCTTATCGCTTGTTTCGCCAAGATTACCAATTAATGAAAGAAAAAAAAGAGACAGAACACGAAAAGAATGAACCTAGAAATATTCAGAGATTTCAATTACCTGTAAAAGTACTTCATATTGACGGTGATCGCCTTTACTTAAAGAAATGTATTGATTTATATCAACGGCTAGGACTACAAGTTCATGGTGTATATGTGCAAGAGAGTGAGTTGCCATTAGAGATTGACCATATTATTCGCAAAGTACAACCAGAAATATTAGTTGTCACAGGGCATGATTCTTATTCTGAATCAAAAGGGTCCAAAAAAGAACTAAGCGCATATCGTAATTCAAAATACTTTGTTGAAACAGTTAGGAAAGCAAGAAATTGGCAACCAAATTTAGATCAATTAATTATTTTTGCAGGTGCATGTCAATCTCATTTTGAATCATTAATTCGATCTGGTGCCAATTTTGCAAGCTCACCAGATCGAATTAATATTCATGCACTTGATCCTGTGTATGTTGTTGCTAAAGTTGCATATACACCATTCATGGAAAAAGTGAATGTATATGATGTATTGAAGAACACATTAACAGGTGAAAAAGGGTTAGGCGGTATGGAAACAAAAGGACTATTTCGAACAGGATTACCATATGTTGAGACAAATTAGTGGGACACTACCACTAATTTTTTTCTTTTTTAGTACTATACATTATCATCTACTTTTTCGTTAATATTTGGTACAATATAGAGGAATTCGATTTACGAGGGGGAGAAAGAATGGATTATCGTATAGAACGTGATACTATAGGTGAAATTAAAGTCGCTAATGACAGATATTGGGGTGCACAAACACAACGTAGTAAAGAGAACTTTCCTATTGGGAATGAATTGATGCCACAAGAAATTATTGATGGTTTTGCAATTCTAAAAAAGAGTGCAGCAATTGTAAATGCAGAGTTAGGCTTAATGGACAAGCAAAAAGCAGAAGCTATTACATATGCAGCAGACCAAATTCTAAAAGGTGAATTATACGACCATTTCCCGTTAGTTGTTTGGCAAACAGGTAGTGGTACACAATCGAATATGAATGTGAATGAAGTAATTGCATTTGTTGGAAATGAGTGGTTAAAAGAACAAGGTTCGTCTTTCGTGTTACATCCAAATGATGATGTGAATAAATCTCAAAGCTCTAATGACACATATCCAACGGCATTACATATTGCTGCATTGGTAAAATTAGAAGATGTCGTCTTGCCAGCTTTAGAGAAAATGAAAGCAACATTAAAAGAGAAAATGGAAGCGTTTCAAGATATAGTGAAAATCGGCCGTACCCATTTACAAGATGCTACTCCATTAACTTTAGGACAAGAAATTAGTGGTTGGCATCGAATGCTTGAAAAATCTGAAACAATGATTTTAAATAGTGCAACATATGTAAAAGAACTAGCAATTGGTGGAACAGCAGTTGGAACAGGATTGAATGCACATCCTGAGTTCTCTGAACGTGTAACGGAAGAAATAAATAAGTGTTTAGGCAAAGATTTTACTAGTGCACCTAACAAATTCCATGCATTAACTAGTCATGATGAATTAGTATTTGCTCATGGTGCTTTGAAAGCATTAGCTGCAGATTTAATGAAAATCGCAAATGATGTTCGTTGGTTAGCAAGCGGACCGCGTTGTGGTATCGGAGAAGTTACGATTCCTGCAAATGAGCCGGGAAGTTCTATTATGCCAGGTAAAGTGAATCCTACCCAAAGTGAAGCAATGACAATGGTTGCAGTACAAGTAATGGGTAACGACACAGCAATTGGTATTGCAGCAAGCCAAGGTAACTTTGAGTTAAATGTATTTAAGCCAGTGATTGCATACAATTTCCTACAATCGGCACAATTACTTGCTGATAGTATGGTATCCTTTAATGATCGATGTTTAATTGGACTTGAACCAAATCATGAGCAAATCGAAAAGAATTTGAATGATTCCCTCATGTTAGTTACTGCATTAAATCCACATATTGGATATGAAAATGCTGCAAAGATTGCAAAGAAGGCATATGCAGATAACACAACATTAAAAGAAGCCGCTATGGAATTAGGCCTAGTGACATCTGAACAATTTGACGAATGGATTAAGCCAGAAGAAATGACTTATCCGAAATAATCTGACGAATGGTAATAATGCTATAAATTACTAATAAAAAAGAAGCATATAGATCTCCTTTTTGTTCACAATATGTGTACAGGAGGTGATCAAAGATGGCAACTAACAATTCAAATAACCTAGTTGTTCCAGGAGTACAACAAGCTCTAGATCAAATGAAATATGAGATCGCACAAGAATTTGGTGTAAATCTTGGAGCTGATTCAACTGCCCGTGCGAACGGTTCAGTTGGTGGCGAAATTACAAAACGTCTAGTGCAAATGGCTGAACAACAATTCAGCGGTGGACAACCAAAATAATACATGATTAAAAATAGGGGATACTTTTCAGATGTGAAGAGTATTCCCTTTTTATAATGTGAGCTATCATTTGGAAAATTCCTTGATTTTAATGAAATATAGCATTTGCTATGTGAATGTGAATATGAGATTTACTTTTGTACAAAATAGAAGTAAAGTGCATATCGATGGGGGTTTATCATGTATCTATGTTTTTTGTGTAATGGGTTAGAAAAGTTAACTGAACGTTGTCCGAAATGTGAAGGACATATGTTAGATGCTGGGAAAGTTGTAGATTATTATGGAGATTATGCAGCATATGTTGAAGTAGAAACACAACAACGAGTAGATGGATACTCTAATTCAAGCGAAAGTCATCAGTGTGTTCATATTGGGGTATGTTCCAATTGTAATTACATAGAAGAGATTGCAATAAATGAAAAAGAAATGTAAATAAAAGCTGCTAGTTACAACACTAGCAGCTTTTGTAATAATAAATTATTTAATACGTTCTTCAGTATCTTTATCGAAGAAGTGACATTTATGCATATCGAATGCTAATTCGATTTTCTCTCCGCCATGAATATCTGTACGAGAATCCACACGTGCAACGAATTCTTGACCATTTACTTCAGAGTATAAGTAAGATTCTGAACCCATAAGCTCAGCAACATCAATTGTAGCAGTAATCTTAGTTCCAGGGTTTGCATCTAAGAATACAGGCTCATCATGAATATCTTCAGGTCTTACACCTAGAATTACTTCTTTTCCAACATAACCTTGGTCACGAAGTACTTTCATTTTTCCTTCAGGAACACTTACTTTTGTTTTACCAAGATTCATGCTACCTTCTTCTAATGTACCACCAAAGAAGTTCATTGCAGGTGATCCAATAAATCCACCAACAAATACGTTGTTAGGCTTGTCATATACTTCTTTAGGTGCACCAACTTGTTGAATCAGACCATCTTTTAGAACAACAAGACGTGTAGCCATTGTCATCGCTTCTGTTTGATCGTGTGTTACATAGATTGTTGTCGTTTGTAGACGGTGGTGAAGTTTTTGAATCTCTGCACGCATCTGTACACGAAGTTTAGCATCTAAGTTTGATAAAGGCTCATCCATTAAGAATACTTTTGCATCACGTACAATCGCACGACCTAATGCCACACGCTGACGTTGACCACCTGAAAGTGCTTTTGGTTTACGATCTAAGTATGCTTCTAGACCTAGAATTCGAGCAGCTTCTTTCACACGACGCTCAATTTCGTCTTTTTTGAACTTACGTAATTTAAGACCGAATGCCATGTTATCATATACATTCATGTGTGGATATAGTGCGTAGTTTTGGAATACCATCGCGATGTCACGGTCTTTTGGTGCTACTTCATTCATTAATTTTCCATCAATATAGAATTCACCAGCTGAAATTTCTTCAAGACCTGCAATCATACGTAAAGTAGTTGATTTACCACAACCTGATGGACCTACGAAAACGATAAATTCCTTGTCTTTAATCTCTAAATTAAAATTATCTACGGCTTTTTGTCCGCCTTTGTCATATACTTTGTCAATATTTCTTAGTGATAGTTCTGCCATTATATTCCCTCCTAATTATCTGAAAGCGTTTCATCTATGTGTATAAGTTTACAAATATTTTACGATTTCGTAAATAGCAAACATGCACAAAAAAAATAGGCTTGTTTGTGCACGATTACAGAAAGCGGATTCAAGTGTGTAAAAGTAGATATTTAAGGTTACTTTTGAATTTGAAAATGAAATTCTTGTAGGTTAAATGAAGAAATTGGAGAGAAGGAATGCTTAAATAACTCAAAATTCAAATGATTCATAAGTTATATAACGAATCGTTTGAATTTTGAGTATTAGGTAACTTAATTAATATCTATGAAATTTGATATGTGCTTGGAAAAAGTCCTAGAAAATCGGTCGTGTTTTTTCGTAAAGAACAATAGCGATTTCCCAATCTATTAAAAGTGTTTCTATATATTTAATTTATTTTTTAACATTAAACAAAGATATACCGCAAATGCACCATCAAATTGTTTGATATCAATGCCTGTTTTTTCAATAAATTTATCTACACGATACTGCAAGCTATTGCGATGCATAAACATTTTCTTAGCTGCGAGTGTCGTGTTTGAATTGGATTCGATAAAGACTTGTACGGTTTTTAATAGCTCTTTCTCTTCACGAACTTTATACAATACTGACTCACAAACTAATTCCTGTTCTTCGTTTGTTAAATTGTGCAAAACAAGATAAGGGATTGCTTCATTGTATTCCAATACCGATTGGTTGATATCCTTTGTAATGTGATAGCATTTTTTTATCCAATGATAGTAGGAAGCGGCTTTAGATAATTCATAAATTGTCGGACCTACAAATAATTGAATATTCATATAGAAGTCTGTTGTTAATACATCGATAATTTCCGAATAGGAGAGAAACTCATCTGTTGCTTCTTCTCCTTCAATGATTAATACACCTTCATGATTGTTCTCCCAAAGTATCGGTGTTTTCTTTGGAAAGAGTCCATAAATTGCTTCTCTAAACCCTTCTGGATCTACAGTTTCATCGGAAAAAGAAAAGTACACAAAGTGAAACTTCTGAACATTTGTGTCCACAAGTGTTTGAGGCATGTCTTGATGAAATAATAAATCCATCCACAATTTCTCACGTTCATTAGTTGGTGGCTCATTTGCATGATATGGTGTCAATAAAACATGTAGCAAGGCTTCTTCGCGTCTAGTTAATTCCTCTTTTGGGAAACCAATAATATCGTTTTCTGATGTAAGAAACCATGTATAGTGATGGTGATTCTTTAACATTTCATCTGTAGCTTTAATTGCATCTGGAAACATTTCTTGTAGTTGGTCAAATATCATTATCCTATCCTCTTTCTTACACTAATATCTTCTATAAACAGTATATCAAAAGATATGTTGAAATGCTTTATTGTATGATTTTCTAGAAGATTAGATGAAAAAAATAAGCATTCGTCCACTGTTTGACGAATGCCTAAATTTATTTTGTTTGATTCGCTCCTGTCGCTACGTTTCTAACCGGGCCCTTTCGCTTTTGTATCATCTAGCTCAAGTGCCCAGAAACTAGGCGACTTCGCGAATCAACGATCAATAAGTCATCATCGATTCGCAAGCTCTTCGTGATTCCTATATTTCAGTTGATTTACTCCAGTCACTACGTTTATAACCGGGCCCTTTCGCTTTTGTATCATCCTTCTGTTTCTTGTGGGAATGGGGTGTTTTCTTTTGGGAGTTCTCTTGCTTGCTCAATTTGCATTCTTCCATGTATAGTATACGTTGTTCCACCAGCCATTCCTTCATTAATCATGCGATCTACATCTAATTCATACTCTTCACGTGCATCTTTTTCCTTTTTTGACGAAGGCTTAGCCATATGAATTCCTCCTAACATTTAGCTATATGATGTAACTACACATAGTTTATATAGTTAGAGTAGAAACATACGCACAAATTATTTTGCTAAATAAAATGCATAGCGATACAAATATTGGCATATTTCTTTGTATTCTTTATAGAAAAGAGTAGATCCTTCAAACACAAACCAACCAGGCTTTGCGTTTATTTCAAATAGCCAAAGTTTTTTTTCATTGTCTATCCCAAAATCAAACGCAAGCTCACCTAATTGTCCTTTGTAATGTTGCTCAAGATGGTTGCTTAATGAAAGCACAATAGCATTTAATTTATTTTGGATAGACTCTGCTTCTTTAGCAGAAAAATAATCATCCAAATGATACACGTCTGCACTATAAGAAGCATGTGTTAGAATACTTACTTGATCTTCTTGGTGAATATAAATTATGGAAGTGTGCCAATTATTATGCTCATCCTTGTTTGTATGTACACGGATATCAATCTTTTTTTGATCGTTTGCTAGTAAAGGAATGGCTTCTTGTATTACATATCCTTGTAGTCCTTCATCAAAATGATTGGTAAATAGTTCTTCAAATGTGCTATATTTATTTGTCACTTGTTCACCAATTTGAGTGTACGTAATTGCGTAGTGATGATCGATTTTCTCTAAATAATAAATGTCTTTTCCTTTACTTCCATGTATCGGTTTTATATAACAAGGAGTTCTTTCGATCCATTCTAAAACAGTATTCTGTGATGGTTGGAAAATAGTATGTGGCAATAAATATCTAGACGTAGATGATTGCATACATAATCGAAAGACATTCCATTTGTTAAAAAAATCAGGATTAAATATAATAGAATATGTTTTTAAATGTTCTTTTTGTTGCTGAACAGAAGGATGTGCTTCTATTTTGCGATTAGGGAGACGATTATAAACAACTGGAGGGATAGGACTGCTAATCTTCGACCATGTGTTGTTTGTATAGGTATACCCTGTAACAGTATGATGGTGGAAGTCCAAGTCTTTATAGTGAAATAAAATAGTATCAAAACCGAATGTATGACCAGTCTCTACTAATGTTTGAAATGAATCGCTATATCGGTCTATTTGTCCCATATTTGCGATGAAAATGCCTAATTGATAAACAATAGAACACAAATAATTCGAAAGAGATATCGTATATGTTTGTTCAACAGTAAGTTGTAGTTGTTGAAGTAACGAAGAGGATATATAAATAATAGATGTGTCTTTATTATGACTTAACCATTCACATGTAGACAAATAAGGCCCGTTTTGAATTTTTCGAATCGATTTATGTTGATGATAAATTGCATAAGGTACAATGATTCGATGTTTTTGATTAGGATATGATTTTACTTGTAATTGATAGCGCATAGGCAACCGTCCTTTGTTAGTTTGCAAATGATTTAATATAAGGATGTATTGTTCATTTCATTCTATGTATGGAATAGACGAACTATACACCAAAAAGGAAGTAGGGGTAATTTTGGAAATAGTAGGAATGTTACTAGTGATGATTGCAGTAGGTGCTTTTATCGGAGGCTTAACGAATTCTTTAGCAATTAAAATGTTATTTCGTCCATACGAAAAAAAATATATTGGGAAATGGCGTGTTCCATTCACACCTGGTGTCATCCCAAAAAGACGTGACCAACTAGCTATTCAATTAGGTCAACTTGTCGTGGAACATTTAGTTACAGCAGAAAGTGTACAGGCAAAATTACAAGAAGAGAAAGTAAAAAATGATGTCGAACATGTATGTAGAAAAATGTATCAACAATTTACTACACAACAACTTACAATGAAAGATGTGTTACATAAATTAGATGTATCAATTACAGAAGAACAAGTAGAAGAGCGTATAGGGAAAGTGATTGAACAGAAATATCGTAATCTAATGGATGCTAATGGATCAAAACAATTACAAGATGTCATATCAGAAGACTTTGCACAAAAATTAGATCAAAATATCGATACGATAACGACATATATATACAATAAAATAATAGCAGTTGTGGAAGAGCCTACAACTAAAAGAAAGATAGAAGAGTTAGTGGAAACCTATATACAATCCAAAGGTTTTTTAGGAAATATGCTTCTATCAATGGTGTCAAGTGAGGATATAGCAAATAAAGTACACTATTACGTAAAGGAGTATATACAAACAGAAGAAGGATATAACAAAATTGAAACACTTGTACAAAGCGAATGGACTCAATTGAAACAGAAGAAAGTAGAAGATTTGTATAGAATCATTCTAGACGACACTGTTATTTTAACGCTTAAAAAACAAATACTAGCTCAATTAAATATATCTGAATTAATGAACAAACCAATCGAAACATGGTTAAAGCCATTGGAAAGAAAAGTATACGAGCAATGGATTCCACAACTAGTGGAACAAGTGTTATCTAAGTTAATGACATATGTGCCGACAATGCTAGATAAATTAGAAGTTGCCAAAATGGTCGAGAAACAAGTTGCTTCTTTTCCTACTTCTAGAATTGAAACAATTATATTATCTATTTCCAAAAAAGAATTTAAATTAATTACTTATTTGGGCGCACTGTTAGGTGGAGTAATTGGATTGATTCAAGGATTATTTATAGTCTTTATTGGATAATGATCTATATCTTTGTTATAGTTGTACTAACTGTTACTAAACAAGCAGTTCGTAATTTAGTTTAGGAGGATTATACATGTCAAATATCCAAGAAAGTGCACACCAATTAGAGGTAGCAATTCAAGAAAGTGACGAGTTCAAAGATTTAAAAGCAGCATATGAGAAAGTAATGAATGAACCGTCTTCAAGAGAAATGTTCGATAACTTCCGCAATGTACAATTAGAGTTACAACAAAAACAAATGCAAGGATTAGAAATTACGGAAGAAGAAGTAGAAAAAGCAAAAAGTGTTGTAGAATTAGTTCAACAACATGAGGATATCTCTAAATTAATGGAACAAGAACAACGTGTGAATATGTTAATTAATGATATTAGTCGTACCATTACAAAACCACTTGAAGAATTATATAGTGCTGAGTAAGCTAAATAGTGTGAAGAGAGAATTCAGATGGAAATCGGGTTCTCTCTTTTTATATATCTTAAATCTGTATTATTTTCATAATTTAAAAAAAACGAAACATTCGTACAATATAAATCGTATGTAAGAAAGAGAGGAGTGAGGAGAACATGACATTAGAGATTACTCATGTTACAAAACAGTTCCAGCAACATACTGCTGTTAATGATTTATCATTAACAATTAATGAGAATCAGATTTTTGGCTTCTTAGGGGCAAATGGTGCAGGTAAAACTACGACATTTCGAATGATTCTAAATTTACTAGATCCAACTTCGGGAACTATTAAATGGAATGGGAAACCAATCGATTACAAACAAAGTGATAGAATTGGTTATTTACCAGAAGAAAGAGGACTTTATCCGAAGTTGAAAGTACGTGAACAACTTATTTATTTAGGGAAGTTAAAAGGAATGTCCAAAAAAGATGCAGAGACAGAATTAATTAAATGGTTGGAACGCTTAAAAGTACCTCAAAATATTGACAAACGGGTGGAAGAATTATCAAAAGGGAATCAACAAAAGATTCAATTTATTTCAGCAATTATACATAGACCTAAATTATTAATTTTAGATGAGCCATTTTCAGGTCTTGACCCAGTCAATGTCGAGCTTTTAAAAGAAGCTGTAGTAGAATTAAAGGAAAATGGAACAACAATTGTCTTTTCATCACACAGAATGGAGCATGTGGAACAATTATGTGAGAGTCTTTGTATGTTAAAAGATGGAAATCGTATTCTTCACGGTAATATTAGTGAAATCAAACGATCATTTGGTAAGAAGAACTTAAGAATAGAAACAGATTTTGATTTAACATTTGTGAATGACTTACCAGGTGTTGTCAAAACAGAACGTTACTCAGGTGGTATATTATGCCAAATTGAAAATGAGGAAATTTCACAATCCATTTTACATGCACTAATTGGCAAAGGATTTATCCGTAAATTTGAAATAGATGAGCCTAGTTTAAATGATATATTCATAGAAAAGGCTGGTGAATCGTATGAATAAGTTTTGGACAGTATTCAATCATACATTTCTATCCAAAGTAAAAGCGAAATCATTTATCATTACAACAGCAATTTTTCTATTGTTTATTATTGTAATTGCAAATTTACCAACGATTATAAGCATGTTTGATGGGGATGAAAGTGAAAGTAAAGACCGGATTGCCGTTCTTACACAAGAGGATCAACTTGTTTCGACGTTAAATGAAAGATTAGAAGTGACAGATGAAACAATCACATTAGAACAGGCGGATTTTGCAGAAGAAGATATTGAAACTGTTATACGTGAAGAAGAGTATGCAGGCGTCTTGGTTATCCAACCATCTGAAACAACAATAATCGAACCGATATATTATACAACAGAGAATCAATGGGAAACCGAAATGTTACTTGAGCAATTATTACAACAAATTAAAGTGGAGTTAGCAACAAATCAAGCAGGTATTGATCAAGCAATTGTGACAGATATTTATCAACCTATTCCTTTTCAAACAGAATTGATAAGCAAAGAGACAGGAGTAGAAGCAAAATCAGAAGAACAGTTAAGTAGTACAAGAGGACTTGTCTATGTTATTTTATTTTTACTGTATTTTGCCGTCATTACGTATGGAAATATGATTGCAATGGATATCGCGAATGAGAAAACATCTCGAGTAATGGAAATATTAATTTCAAGCTCGTCTCCAACTAGCCAAATGTTCGCTAAAATACTTGCAATAGGTGCAGTTGGTCTATCACAAATGAGTCTATTTTTGGCAGTAGGTTATGCAGTTATATTGAATAAAAAAGACGAATTAGAAGGTGGATTCTTTGAATATTTTGGTTTGTCTGATATCGAATTGTCGACTTTCATTTATGCAATTGTCTTTTTCTTACTAGGCTATTTCTTGTATGCAACAATGGCAGCAATGCTCGGATCTCTAGTTAGTAGAACAGAAGATGTGCAACAAATGATGATGCCTGTCATTTTACTCATTGTCGCAGCATTTATGATTGCAATGTTTGGATTATCCACTCCTAATTCACAGCTTGTGACGATATCATCATTTATACCATTCTTCTCACCAATGACCATGTTCTTACGTGTGGGAATGGTTGATGTAGGAATGTGGGAAATTGCTCTAAGTATCGGAATATTAGTTTTGTCGATTGCGATCTTAGCAATACTAGCTGCACGTATTTATAGAGGTGGCGTATTGATGTATGGTACATCCACTTCATTAAAAGATTTCAAGAAAGCTTTACTATTATCCAAGAAATAAAATATGAATAACCGTAATCACCTAAAGCATAAGGAGATTACGGTTTATTTATTTTGTTGCTATTACTTTTTAAATATATACCGAACGTGCATTCTCACATCGTATCTGCTAGAATAAGAAAGAAGAGGAGGCATGTAAACGAAATGATTCGATTTATACATACAGCAGACTTACATCTCGATAGTCCATTTAAAAAAATAAGCGCAATGCCGAAAAATGTCGTAGCAGATGTGAGAAACAGTATCTACCTTTCCTTTCAACAACTGATTACAGTAGCGATAAAACAAAGGGTTGATTTTGTCCTCATTGTTGGAGACATCTTTGACCAAGCGCATCAATCTATGAAGGCACATATGACATTGATTAAAGGATTTAAAGAATTGCAAAAATATAATATCCAAGTATATGTATCTTATGGAAATCATGATTATTTATCTTGCCATACATTCCCACGAAATTATCCTAAAAACGTACATATTTTTGAAAAGGAAAAAGTAGAACAATTTGATTATATAAAAGCCGGAAAAGTTGTAGCTAAAATATATGGATTTAGTTATGAAGAACGTGTTGTAGATACGAATATGGTTCCACAATATCAAATAACAGAAGAAGCGCCATATCATATAGCGACATTGCACGGTTCTCTTGGATCGATTACAGACACTAGCCATGAGACGTATGCACCATTCCAATTACAAGAATTAAAACAAAAGCAGTTCGATTATTGGGCACTTGGACATATTCATACTAGGCAGGTTATATCGACAAATCCCTATGTAGTATACCCTGGAAATATTCAAGGGAGGTCTATGAAAGAAGTAGGAGATAAAGGTTGTTACTTAGTTACATATAATGGATACGAGACACAACTTGATTTTATTCCATTACACACTGTTACTTTTAAAAAAATAACAATAGAGGCTTCTAATATGGAAGAAAGTACAGATGTTTATTTATCACTAGAGTCCCTTGTACAAAAAAACATGAAAGATAAAAAAAAAGTAATGATAGAAGTGACATTGGAGAATACTTCATTAAAGTTAGAAGAGTGGAATAGGAATGGGCAGTTAAAAGAAATAATGACATTACTAAATGACCGATTTTCTAATGAAGAGAATTGGGTACAAATAAGTGTGATAAAACTAAAGAAGCAAAAGTTACCAAGAGAATGGTATGAAGGAAAAGACTTTCTTGGTCAATTGCATATCGCATTTCAACAAAATGATAAAATGAGGACGCTTCTTGATTCATTATGGAACCATCCGTCTGGCCGTAAATGGCTTGATACGATATCAGAGGAAGAACTAGAAGATTGGACACTAGAAGCAGAAAATATGGCAACATATTTATTGCAAGTAGGTGGTGAAAAAGAGTGAGAATAACACGTCTGCATGTATATGGTTTTGGGAAATGGATCAATCATACGTTTGATTTTAGTGATGATACGATTCAATGGATTACAGGTAATAATGAAGCAGGTAAAACAACTTTACGGCAATGTATGCTTTATTTATTATTCGGACAAACCCCTAAAGAAATAGAGAAATATATGCCAAAACAAGGTGGAAACATTGGTGGAACAATGACAATCGAAGGTCTATCAGATGAACCAATTATCATTGAACGTATATACAAAAGGAATAAAGGTAAAGCAGTTATTTACTTACATAACGGTAAGATAGAAGATGAGGAATGGCTGAGAAGTAAATTAAATCATATCGATCGTTCATTTTATGAGGCGATTTTCTCATTTGATGTGATGGATTTACAAAAGATTCAGCAAATGGATGTAGACACATTAAATGAAGTCTTGTTAGCGATAGGGATGACTGGAACGGATAGAATCTATTTTGCAGAAAAAGAATTAGATAAGAAGAAGCAAGCATTATTTAAACCAAATGGTACGAAACCAATGATGAATCAGTTATTTGCAGAATTAGATGAATTAAATATTGCCTATAGAAAAGCATTAGATGAAGAAAAGACATATGCTTTCCAACTATCCAATAAAGATACAATCGAGCAACAATTAGAAGCCAATAACCATACGATAAATCAAAAAGAAAAAACATATAATCAAGTGAAACTCCTTCTCACTCACTATACAACAATTGAATCATTGTATATGAAGACACAGCAATACAATCGAATAGACGCCAAAGCAACTTTTCCAACAGATGGAATTGAGCGACTGGATTATATTAAAGAGAAAATGCTCCCGATTCAGAGTGAAGCAGAAGTTGTGAAAAAGAAAAAAGCAACATTAGATGAACAAATCAAGCGATTGTCATCAGAATTGTTAGAGGAATCTACTATCAGCAAGATGGAAGTTGAGATGGAAGCATATGAATCTATGCATGACAAAGAGAGAGAACTCCACCAGTTAAAGCAGCAAGCAGAACAAGAAAAGCGGCAAATAGAACTACAATTACATCAACTACACATTTCTTTGTCGTTTGAACAATTAGATACGATAGATTTTTCTTTCCAAACAGAAGAAGAATGGAATATGCTATCTAAACAAAGTGAACAGTACAATATGGAGAAGCAATATGTAAACGAAGAGTATCGAGCAATGACAACATTGATTCATGAACTAGAAGAGGAAGTAAGAGAAAAAGAAGTGCTTGTAGCATCAACTTATGAGATTGAAAAGGCGAAAGAAGAAATAGACAATGTCTCTAAGCAGAAATCCATGCAACAAATGAATAAGAGGCAAAAACAGTTAATGAATCAATTGAAAAAAATACCACTTCTAAGTATTCCAATTTTACTTATTGCTTTCTATCTTTTTGTAATCAATCAAGTGCAATGGGGGATTGTTATTGCAATGATTGGTATATTGCCAAGTTTGTTTGTATTTGTACTCATAAAACTCATCACCCCTGTCCAAGTAACATATCAGGCTGAAAATATAGATTCAACGGAGCAATTACAAGAAACACAAATCTGGATAGAAGAACAAGAACGAATGATAGCAAGAATAGAACAGATAGATCAATTAATCAAACAGCACAAAATAGAACAGTTAAAATTATCTGAGCGTATGCAATTTATTGATATGAAACGAAATCAAATGGAAGAAAAGATACGTGATCAAATTAATCACTATCCTTTTTTACAAACAATTGATTTATCTTATTGGGTGAATTTATATCACAAACTATCGCGAATAATGGAACAATATGAATCTTATTTGAGGAATACCAATCAAATAAAGGGAATGGAAGAAGAAATAACATCTTGGAAGAAGAAACATAAAGAAATGATAACATCATTCCAAGTAGACTCAATCGAGCAGCTTAGAAGTCTTACACAAGCAAATAAGGAAAATAAAGATAAATTAGCTTTGTTAAAACAAGACAGGGATGTATTAACAGAAGAATTGGCTTTACTTAAGCAAAAGAAAAAGCCTTACATGGATGAAATGACCCAATTACTACAAGAACAAAATGTTGCTAGTGAAGAAGCATTTCGTAAAAGTGGAGAAGACTATCGTATTCGAACAAAATTACTTGAAGAAACCAATCAATTAATAGACAGTTTGAAAGTGTCGTTTACAACAAAGGAGATTAAGTCTTTTCAAGATGGACATTATCAAGGAAAAGCGTTACTGAGTGATAGTTTACAAAAATTAGAACAAGATATTCGTTTATTAAAAGAAAGTCATGTTCATTTACAAGAACAATTAAATGAAGTTCATGCAACCATTATACAATTAGAGAAATTAGAAAATGTATCAGATTTGCATCAAAAAATTCAATTTAAGAAAGATGAATTGGCAACATATGCGAAAGAATGGGCAATATGTCATATCGCAAGTGAAACAATCGCTCAAACAAAATCAACTTTTATTGCACAACATATTCCAGATCTATTAGATAAAGCAAGCAAGTACTTTAATCAGTTGACTAACAACATGTACACACATATTATCTTCAAAGAAGAGAACCAATGGATTTATGTACAAAACAACCAGCATATGCTATTTGCACTGGAGGAACTATCTCAAGGAACGAGGGACCAATTGTATATTTCTTTGCGATTAGCATTGAGTGATTTATTTACAAACACAAAGCTACCTTTTTTCATTGACGACAGTTTTGTACATTTTGATCCAACTCGAAAAGAAGTTATGATGGAATTATTACGTGAAAAATCAAAAACAAATCAATTATTTTATTTTACTACATCGACTGAACCAGCGTATCAATCAGTAATCACTTTATGATAATAGTAGAAGATGAAAAAACCGAACTATTTCCAAGATTAGTTCGGTTTTTACTACTTATAGTTATTGACTCTCTTGATCTTTCTTCTGAATAGATAAAGGATTTTCTTTATCAAAATACAATGTATGTGAAGGGAAGGCGATAGAAACCTCTTCTTTTTCTAAAATTTCCATTATTTTAAAGTTAATTTCTTCTTTTACTCTTAAGTATTCTCCCCATACAGTAGTCTTTGTAAAGAAATACAACATAATATCTAAACTACTACTGTTATATTCATTAAATCGTACAAAAATAGTTTCAGGATGAATCTCAGGGTGTGTTTCTAATAGCTCTCTTATTTGTATAACAACTTTCTCTAATTTATCCTTTGGCGTATGGTACTCTACACCGAGGTTAAAATTGATTCGTCGTTTGCCCATTGCACTCCAATTTGTAATTGGTTCATTTGAAAGGGTGGAATTTGGTATCGTGATTAGCGCATCAGCGAAGGTTCGAATAATCGTACTACGAAAGTTAATGTCTTCTACTATCCCTTCCACACTTGGTGTTTGAATCCAATTACCGATGGAAAATGGTTTTTCTGTAATAATTACAATTCCACCAAATAAATTCTTAACTACTTCTTGAGCGGCTAATGCAAATGCAAGTCCACCAAGTCCAAGGCCAGCTACAAATCCACTAATATCGTAATCAAATTCTTGTAATATCACAGTAAAACTAATTGCAATGACAATAAACCGAATCGCTTTAGATAGAAATGGAATAAGTATTTGATCAATCTCGATACTTGTATGTTTATTTAATTTTAAAAATAAAATAGAACTTTTAGAAGATAGATTTACAAGTCCCCATGTAATAAGAAAGATAATACTAATTCGTAATGCTTTGAGTATAAATAGATTTTCTTGTTGAATATATGGGAAATAATCTATTGCAACATAGATCCCAATAATGACAAAGAGCCAACGTAATGGACGTTCATACGCTTCTAAAACTTGATGGATAAAAGTTGTTTTTGTCTTCTTTGATAGTTTAATTAATAAGTAGAAAATATACTTTGTAAATACTTTACGCAATACAAGAAAAAGAAGAATGACACCAATTGTTATACCAATATTTAACCAGTCTTCTTGATCAATATATGTCCAAATTTTCCAATTCACGTTATTTTTCTCCTTTATTTCTCAGAGTCTTTTTCAGTATTTTCATATCGACTATCTAAAAAGTCTACAATATGAATAATATATCCTTCGATATTTAATGGTTTCTTTACAGCACTGCCCCATTCTGGCAAGCCGTGGTGACAAAGAATACAGTGTGTCATTAAGTGAATGGATTCCATAGAGATAGAGACATTATTTGATTCAATTACTTTATTTAATAATAATACACCATAAGGTATATGTCCCACCATCACACCTAACGGATCCATAGATATTCCTGCTTGCTTTCTTTGTTCTTCTTCAAAGTAAGCTGTAGGATACAAGTATGTAAACGTATCAAGTGATTTACTCGCGTAATCATATTCTAATAATTTTCCAATATCGTGGAATAAAATACTTGTCATTAATGCATCATAATTAATTTGTTCTAGTTTATATGCAGACATCCCATGCAGCATAGAATATAAATGATCAATCGTATCTTTCCATACAAAACGTGTTCCAACGTCTGTATCTTGCTTTAAATCATGCCATATTTCTTGTTTATATTGTTTCTCTACTTGATGAATGAGCTTAATAACTGCTTGAAAAGGATTTTCTTCTAATTTGACGATATAACGACAAAAACGCATCAAACCAATTGTGTGCTTTAGAAGTCCACCTAAATAATTATGATGATGCCCTTTGGCTGCAGGACTTAGTCTAAAACTTTCCCACATTGCGTCCATTGCATGTAGAGAAATGCTCTTAAATGGCTCTTGTAAGTCATGAATATAGGAAAATAGCTCTAATGTAAGTTCATCCATATTCTGCTTGGTAAAAGCTAATAACTGAAATGGATCAATATTCTCTGTATGTGGTGTAAGTGCTCGTACTGTTACACTTTTGTATCCATTAAATTCGTCCACTTGACCATCGATTTGAAAGACTGCATGCTTTTCGAGTAAAGGAACAGACGTAGCAACAGCATCATTATTATCCCACATTTTTGCAGGTATGTTACCAGATTGATTTTGAAAGGATATCTTTAAAAAGCGTTTATTTGTTTTTGTTTGTTTTACTTCATAATCACTAACAAGTAATGTAGTACGTATATGTTGCCCTTTTTCTGCTTCATCCAAACGGAAAGTCGTTTGTTCGTTTGGTAATAAAGCTGCAGGGAACTTGGAGAGGATTGTTTTCTTTTCTTCTTCCGCTATATCATATACAACTGGAATACTATCATAAAAATATGTTTTTGCTGTCAATCTACACACTCCTTTTATTGATGTACTTGTCTTCCGATTTAAGGAAAAACCCTATCTCTGGGTAAAGAGATAGGGCATCATTCTTATAAGAAATTAATAAAGTTACTTTGATTTAAATTAGATTTCTAACGAGATACGTGTAACTTTAATTGTAATTATTCTGTAGCTTCACCAGATTCAGTATCTTCTGTAGCTTCACCACTATCAGTAGTTCCTTCTGTAGCTTCAGGTTGTTCGAATAAATCTTTGAATTCTTCAATTTTTACATCAATTTTAGCATTATCAAGTAAGTCTTGAAGTTTTGTTTGTGCTGTAGTGCTATCTACTTTAGATAATGCAATTTCACGTTTTACTTGGTCTTTGATGTCCTCTAGTGGTTCAACATCTTCAATAGCAACACGATCTGTTACTTTAATAATGTGATAACCATGTTGTGATTGTACAGGTTCACTGATTTCATCTACTTCAAGTGCATATGCCGCATCTTCAAATTCAGCTACCATTTTCCCTGGACCAAATTGTCCAAGTTCGCCGCCATTTGCAGCACTACCTGTATCTGTAGAATATTGTTCTGCTAATGCAGCAAAATCTTCACCATTATTTAATTTATCAAGTACCTCATTTGCTGTGTCTTCATCTGCTACTAGAATATGACTTGCAACAAGCTCTGTTTGCATTCTTTCATAACGAGTGTTAATTTCTTCATCTGTTACTTCAATATCTTCTGTAATTGCTCTTTCTTGAAGTAAATTCATACGTAAGTCTTCTTTAAATGCATCTTCATCTGCATAGCCACTTCCTTGAAGTACAGACTCCCATTGGTCACCATATTGCTCTTTATATGATTCAAGTTCTGCATCTACTTCTTTATCAGAAACTTCATATTTATCCTCAAGGATTTTTTGAAGAACTAGTTGTTGTAAAACACTTTCTCCACCAGTTGCTTTTAGTTCTTGATAGAATTCTTCTTTTGTTACATCTCCTGCTTCTGTTTCTACAACAGTTTCTGGATCATCTGAAGAACATGCTGATAACGCGATTACACTTGCTGCGAATGTTACTGACATTAAAAGTTTTTTCATCATAAATACACTCCTACTATTCTTAAGGCTTTTTTTCTCTTGCAATAATATAACATATTTTCACCGAAATAAAACAAAAAAATGTAAGATTCCACTATTTTTACTTATTTTTCATCAAATAGCTATTTCTTATGTTATGAGACGTTATTTAATACTTTCTTTTTATATGTAAGTTACTTCAACATATGAAGAAATTAGTAATATTGTAATCAATACATTTATTGTTCGAAAAACATTCGGTTGCTTTTCTTCTCCCATTTCAGTTTGTAAACATAGACGTAAAGTTAAAGAATTGAAAATGAAGAGAACAAAAAGTGAAAAGATCACGAAAACAAAAATCATGATACGACCTCCTTATGCTCATGACATTACTTTAACAAATATTGCTCACTTTGAACAGTATAACAATAAAAAACATAGTAAACTTTGTCTACATCGGTATACTTTATAATTATTTTGAAGTAAAAAAACGCACTGAAACCTATTGTTGGATGATAAGATATCAATTTAATTAATAATTATAAATTGATTTATATACGTATAGCCCAGTCCGCTTTCTCCTTCAGCTATCGTTGCAAGCACATATTGAATCTCAAAAGAGTGGTATCTCATTTTATTCCTAATACGCACAAAATCCAAACAATTCGATAAATAGCTTTCGAATCGCTTGGATTTTTAAAATTAATGAATTCTTTTGTTAAACCTCATCGTGGTATTAATATATCATATCCCTGTTCTTCATTAGAAATAATGCATTTCTTTGGTGCTTTCCAAATATGTCGGAAGTAGACAAAATCAGAATAGGAAAGACTTAAGTTAATCGCACTAAACAATAATAAATACGGATAATAACTTGGATATACGTAACTTAAAACAATACATGGAATTGTAATGAGTAATGTTGGTAGAAGTAACGCAATTAATACGGTCGGTTTTGACACTTTTGTATTTGCGCATATTTTGAAATATGGTATGCATTTAATAACAATCGACCATGACAATTTCATATTTTTATTTCCACATTTAAATGGGATGACGTGTAGAAATTTATGAACTAATGGTAATAATGCCAAACCAATTAATAATGGAAGCAACCCATGGTCAACAATTCGAGCATCCTTATGAATAAGTGTTAATGGTAAATACAATAAAACAAATGACGAAAATCCAAACAACATTGCTAGAATGATGCTTCTTCTTGTACCAAATTGTCGTCTTATATTAATGGAACCCCAACAGTTCATAAAATCACCTCAATCACATAAAAATCTATTGTCAAATGGAACACTTCAATGACTATAGTATGATTCAAATAAAAAATCAACAGGTTTTTGAAAAAAAATAAATGTAAACGTTATCCTGTGTTAATATTGACGTAATAGTTCAATTAAATGTATAAATAATGTAAACTATACTTTTACGAGGTAAGATGACTTTAGTTTGATAGAAAGGTTGTATGTTTTCATATGGACATGGAAAGGGAATTTAAGAAACAACAATTTCATATGTATTTGTTACTTTCTATTAGTAATATTGAACAGCATCCTTTAATAAGGTTATTAGTGGAAAATAATATTTCCGAAAGAGAATATCATCAATTATTAGCGCTATTAGATGAATTAGATGACATTTTTACGGAATGGAAAGAAGAAGGGTATTTAAATTTTGATAAATTATTAATCTGGTTTGTCGGAAGTTTATGTGAGAAGTTAGATCCTGAATTGACGATAAAGGCATTCTTACATGAAGGAATATACAGCGAGTTAATGAAACAATTATTACATCTACATGATAAATATAAAAAGAACGACTAAAATATAGCCGCTCTTTCTACTAATTATTCTTGAAGAAATAAGATATTACATTGCTTCCTCTGTATGTTTCTTCGTTTTTTCTTCAAGTTCCCTTAAACTTTTTTCAATTTGATTTAAATATTTTTGGATATTTTTTTGATGTGGTTCAACCGTACGTTTCCATGATTCGATGGATTGTTTCACATCTGCTGAAAGATCTTTAATTAATGCAGCACCTTCTTTTGAAGTTTTCGTAATTTGTTCTTTTAAATCAATGCCGTCTTCTTTTAAATTACGAATGACATACACAGCTTCATTGCTTTTGTTTTTAACATCATATCTTAATTCTTTTCCAGACTTCGGTGTACTCAGTAATGTTGCAGCAGCACTAACAGTACCACCTACAACTAGACCTAATAGTAATGACTTAGCATTCATCATTTGCTCCACTCCTTTTTAGTAGCATTTCAACTTAATAGAAAAAGATGTCTCATTTATTGGTTACTTTGTTAGTATTATTCACTGTATCGATAAGAATAAAACGTATTTCCTTCATTTTTAAGGATTTATATACATATAGTATATGATGGTACGTGTTAGATATTGTTGGAAATCGTTGTAGCGATCTCTGAAAGGGCTTCTTTTGTATAATCTTGATCATGTGTAATCCATTTTGCCCCAAATCCATCTTCTTTGCCATAGCGTGGGATTAGATGGATATGCAAATGGAAGACAGATTGCCCAGCAGGTGCTTCGTTATTATTAAGTATATTAATCCCAACAGGTTCAAATGCTTTTTTTATCGCATTTGCGATTTTTGGTACTCGACTAAATACTTTGGCCGCTATTTCTTCATTCGTTTCATAAATGTCCTTTGTATGTGTTTTTGGGATGACCAATGTATGTCCTTTCGTTACTTGGCTTATGTCAAGAAATGCGAAAACATCCTCATCTTCATACACTTTTGCAGAAGGAATATCGCCCGCTATAATTTTACAAAAAATGCAGTCTGAATGTGTTGTCAAAATACTCGCTCCTTTTATTATGTCATCTATCGTTATACTTACTATTTCTATGTATATATCTATTGTATAAATAATTCATGAGAAGCGCAATACTGTCACCGAATTCACTCATTATTTTTGGCATATTGTTAACAAAATGGTAAGATTTTTATAGTACGCAGACAATTATTTGATCGTATTGGTACAGGAGGATGAAAGATATGGATTCATTATTAGTTGTAGAACAATTAGAGGGTGGCTATACACATAAAAATGTATTACATGGTATTTCTTTTGAAGTGAAACCAAGAGAGATTGTTGGTTTAATTGGACTAAATGGTGCAGGGAAAAGTACGACAATTAAACATATCATTGGACTTATGCAACCAAAAAAAGGACAAGTCAGTATAAATGGAAAAACATATAGAGAAACAAAAGATACGTATCGTACACAATTTACTTACATACCTGAAATGCCGGTACTTTATGATGAATTGACATTAGAAGAACATTTACGATTAACAGCAATGGCATATAACTTAACAAAAGAACAATACGAATCCAGAGTGAAACCATTACTTAAAGAATTTCGATTAGAGAAAAAGATGAAGGGATTCCCGATTCACTTTTCTAAAGGGATGCGCCAAAAAGTAATGATTATGTCTGCATTTTTGGTAGAACCTTCTCTCTATATTGTAGATGAACCCTTTGTAGGTCTTGATCCTCTTGGTATACAGTCTTATTTGCAATGGATGAATGAAATGAGAGAAAATGGTGCAGGAGTATTGATGTCCACACATATACTTGCGACAGCGGAGAGATACTGTGATAGATTTGTCATTTTACATGATGGTAAGATACGAGCACAAGGAACATTGGTTGAATTACAAAGAGAATTTAACAAGCCAAATGCTACATTGGATGATCTATATATTGAATTAACGAAGGAAGCCGATGCCAATGCTTGATGGAAAACTATTATTTCAAGAACGGTTTAAACAACATTTGAAGGAATTAAATCGATATTTAAAATATATTTTTACGGGACATTTAGCTATTGCAATGTTTTTTATGTTCTCTGCATTAGCGGTATATTATCAACAATGGTTGCAAACAATTCCTGACGATTTTCCTTCTGCATTTATTATTGCTGTCGCATTAGGGTTTTTCACAACATATACCCCAATACAAACACTGTTAAAAAAAGCGGATATTGTATTTTTACTTCCAGCAGAACAGCAACTGTCTACTTATTTTATCCGTACATTAGTATATAGTTATGTGACGCAACTTTATATGGTGCTGATTGTATATGTAGTGCTTGCACCATTATATTTGGAAAGTATCAATCACGGAGAGTATGGGTTACTTTTGTTGCTTTTATTAATCATCAAGTGTTGGAGTTTAATAGCAAATTGGTGGATGTTGAAAGTACGAGATCAACTTAGCAGGAGAATGGATTATATTGTACGGTTTCTTTTAATAAGTGGATTAATATATTTCTTTATTGAACAAGAAATAATCTATTGTGGAGTTGTGACAATATTATTAATCGTGTTATTTGGTTATAACTATCTTTTAAGTAATAAAAGTGACGGTATTAATTGGGAATTACTAATTGAACGAGATTATTTAAGGATGAGATCATTCTATCGTTTAGCAAATATGTTTACAGAAGTGCCTCATCTAGAGACAACAGTAAAGAAGCGAGCATTACTTGCAACACTATTCGTTCAAAGTTTACATTTTAAACAATCAAATACATTTTCCTATTTATATCGATTAACAACAGCTAGAAGTTCAGAGTATATGGGAATCTATATACGGCTGCTAGTACTAGGAATTGTATTAATTTACTATATCCCTAATATATGGGTGAAGTTACTCTTTGGTTTCTTGTTTAGCTATATGACATTTATTCAATTCATACCATTATGGAAGCATCACATTTCCATAATATGGTTGGATTTATATCCAATACCTAAGTCTGATCGGTTGAATGGATTTATTAATTGGATACAATGGCTCATGGCTGTCCAAATGGTTGTGTTTACTATTGCTTTATTCTTTATCGAGAGTTATTTAACAGCAAGTATTATGCTTATTATGAGTATTCTTTTTGTTGTATTTTTCATCCCTTTCTATATTATGAAAAAAACCGTCTCCTAAGTTCGAAAAACATTGGAAAATAGGGGATAGATATATGAAAAGAATTAGATTAGATTTGAGACTTATGTGTCGAAATCGATGGAAAGATTTTTGTCCGTGATATAAAAATGCAAGTTGGATTTGTGACGATAACTCCATCTTGCATTTTTTTATAGAACAACCTACTACGAGAAGTAGATTTACGAATTTGTTTTTTCAATTAAATGAAAAAATGTTTTTGCAGCAACTAACATAGCACGTTCGTCAAAATCAAATAATGGATGATGGTGTGGAACAAATTTGTCTAGGACTTGTGCACCAGTAAAGAAAAAAGCACCAGGTTTATTCTGCAAGTAATAACTAAAGTCTTCACCTGTCATACTTGGTGTAACCATTTCTGTTCGGGTAACTTCTGGGACTTCTTTGGCACATTCTAGGACAAATTGAGCTTCATTAGGATGATTGACAACAGGTGGATAGCCTTTTTGATAATCAAATAAATAATCTGCATCATAACTTAGACATGTAGCATGAAGGATTTTTTCCATTTCATCTATAATAAATTCTTGCAATTGGGCATCAAATGTTCGGACAGTCCCTTCAAGAACAGCTCTTTCTGGTATGACATTATTTGCATCACCTGCATGAAATTTACCGATTGAAATTACCGCTGTATGTAATGGATCCATTCGTCTTGATAGTAATTGTTGTACATTTAATACAAATTGAGAACCGATAATAATCGGATCAATTGTTTGGTGTGGCATTCCACCATGTCCACCCTTTCCAATAATTTCGATGATGAATTTATCTGCAGCTGCCATGAAATTACCTGGTGAAGTTTGAATCGTTCCATAAGGTGTACTTGTCCATAAATGTGTCCCATACACATAATCTACTCCTTCAAGTGCACCATCCTCTATCATGGATAAAGCCCCACCCGGAGCGAATTCTTCTGCATGTTGATGAATACATACAATTTTACCTTTAAGATGATTTCTGTGCATATGTAGTATTTTTGCAACATAAAGCAAAGTTGCGGTATGCCCATCATGCCCACATGCATGCATTACTCCAGGATTCTTTGAAGCATAAGGTACCTTTTTTTCATCTTGTATTGGTAGTCCATCAAAATCTGCTCGTAATGCAATTGTTTTACCCTTTGTACTTCCTTCAATTGTTGCTATAATGCCATTACCACCGACATTTGCTCTAGATGGGATGCCTAATTCTTTATAAAATGCTTCTATAAATGCAGCAGTGTTCTTTTCTTTAAAGGATAACTCAGGATGTGCATGTAAATAACGTCTTGTTTCGACCATATTTGGATAATCAGCTTCTATGGATTGAATTAAATCAGCAAGCATTACAAAGTTCCCCCTTTTTTAATCATTATATCATGACAGTATAAATTAGATGTGGGAAATTAAAAATAACAAGCAGTGAAAGTAAGGAACTAGATTGATATGTTGCTATTATAGACATATAAATATTTCAGATAGTATGAAGAGTAGATAGTTGACTATTTGTTCACTTAGACCTAAAATCTTTCCTTAAGAGAACATTCTGATTCCTAGTTTATTTCTAAGAAAGGAGTCCTTTTTTTGGTTGAATTTTTTCAAAACTTTAATCCTGTGGGACAAGCATTTATTGCTACGTTATTTACATGGGGAATGACTGCGCTTGGAGCTATGCTCGTCTTTGCAACAAAGACAATAAACCAGCGATTACTAGATAGCATGTTAGGATTTGCTGGAGGTGTTATGATTGCAGCAAGTTATTGGTCTTTATTAGGCCCAGCAATAGAAATGTCCGAGGATAATGATATAGGTGCTTGGTTTCCAGCAGCAATTGGATTTTTATTAGGTGGTTTTTTTTTATGGGCAATTGATAAGATGTTACCTCATCTTCATCCAAATACATCTGATAGCAAAGCGGAAGGATTTTTACCTAATAAAAGAAACAGAAGTACATTGTTAGTTCTTGCCATCACTCTTCATAATATTCCAGAAGGTTTAGCAGTGGGTATTGCTTTCGGTGCACTTGCAAATGGAGGTACAGAAGCTACTTTAGCGGGTGCTTTGACACTTGCACTTGGTATAGGTATTCAAAACTTTCCCGAGGGTGTGGCGGTTTCAATGCCTTTAAGAGGCGAAGGTATGTCCCGCAGAAAAAGTTTTCTTTACGGACAATTTTCAGGTATGGTTGAACCTATTGCAGCAGTAATTGGTGCATTAGCTGTGGCATTTATTGAACCATTACTGCCTTATGCATTAAGTTTTGCTGCAGGAGCAATGATATTTGTTGTCGCTGAAGAAGTTATTCCGAGCTCTCAAGAAAAAGGTAACAAGGATCTTGCTTCCATGAGCTTAATGGTGGGGTTTGTTTTGATGATGATTCTTGATGTGGCACTAGGCTAAATGGATGACTAAATATGAATAACTAGCTCAATTGGCATAACTATTAAACAAGTGGATAGTGTTAAGATTTATTATGATTTGTTTCTGTGAAAAATGACTATAAATAGTGGTGGATTTGAACATTACAAAGAAAAGTGAGGATGGAATTATATAACTCCATCCTCACTTTGATTATCAATTGCAATTATTTATAAAACGGAACTTTGTATCGTTTCATCATAGGTGTATCTTTATGCTTATTTAAAGAATGATTTATCTTGTAATAATCTCTCTGTTTCTTCTTTATGATTTGTTTCGTCTGCTATCATATCATCAAGTTTTACTACAAGTTCTGTTAAACCTAATTCTTCTGCTTGTTGTTTACGTTTTTCATAACGTTCAATTGTTTCAGATTCTGCTTTATAAGTCGCTTCAAGCATTTCTTGCACATCTGTTAATTGCTCAACTTTCGCAGGTGTCGTTGTTGGTATACCACCTAATGTTTTAATTTTATCTGATAAGTATAATGCATGACCAATCTCATCCGTAATTTCATCTTCAAAGAATGGTTTAAGTAATGATCTATATAATCCTGATACTACTGATGCATGATATGTGTATTGAATTGTTGCAGCATATTCATGTGCTAAGTCCACGTTTAATCCATCAATCAATTCTTGTAATTTTTTTTCGTCTTTTGCCATATTAAATACTCCCTTTCATAATTAACTTTACTAATTAATGTCTACTCTATATCTTCCCCAATAAAAAAATAATAAACAACTTTTTATTTATTTTTGGAAATTATTATGAATATTCATTATTACTGAATAGATATAATTACAAAAAAAACTATTGGCTTGTATTACCAAATATGTTATTCTGTTGTTGTATTAAATTAAATATGTGTATCGATTCACTAGGGGAGCCTTTTGGCTGAGACGATTTTTTTCGGACTCTTATAACCTGATCTAGTTAATACTAGCGGAGGGAAGTGATGGTTGATAGTCGAGTATTATACTATGTCTATTTCACCACTCTTCCTATTGGGAGAGTGGTTTTTTGCGTTTCTAACCGGGCACTTTCGCTTTTGAATCGTCTAGCTCAAGCGCCCAGAAACTAGAGGACTTCGCGAATCAACCATCAATAAGTCATCATCGATTCGCAAGCTCATCGTGATTCCTTTATTTTGTTTGATTCACTCCAGTCCTTACGTTTCTAATCGGGCACTTTTGCTTTTGAATTTAAGGGGGTGTTTTATTGGAGGGGGTTCATCTTGTGTCGAATGGTTATTTGTCGGTAAGAGATTTGCATGTTGTTATGACTGTTGAGCCGTTTATTGATTTCTTTCACATTCGTGAAAAGAATAAAACTGCAAAGGAAATATATTCGTTGGTTCAGCAATTACACCAATTAGGTTTTCCCTTATCCAAAATCTTAATAAATGATCGGGTAGATGTTGCTGCAATTACGTCTGTTCGTGGTACACATTTAGCATATCATAGTGTTCCTGTAGTTGAAGTGAAACAAAAATTTCCAAAGTTAGTGTGTGGAAAATCTGTCCATGATTTGGACGAAGCAATTCTTGCTGAAAAGGAGGTTGCGGATTACATAATTTATGGACATATCTTTGCATCCACTTCGAAAAAAGGTGTAGCTCCTAGAGGCATTCATTCATTAAAAGAAATAATCAATTGTGTGTCTATCCCTGTTATTGCAATTGGAGGTATTACACCAAAAAACGTAAAAAGTGTAATGGATTGTGGTGTACAAGGTGTTGCTATTATTTCTTCTATTTGGGAAGCAGAGTTCCCGTTGCAAGTAGCGAAGGAAATCTATCACGTTGTTCATACACTTTAGATGAATATAGCAACAAATCATTAATGGAAATTGCTATTTAAGATTGAAGTATTAACGAAGGAGAGTGTCAAATGGTGACAAAACATGTCGATTGTATTGTTATTGGTGGTGGTGTAATAGGATGTTCAATTGCTTATGAACTAAGTAAACGTTCTTATCGTGTGTTACTGCTTGAAAAGGAATGGATTGGTTCTGGAGCATCCAATGCCGCAGCAGGTATGTTAGGTGCACAAAGTGAATGTAAGAAGGATAGTCCATTATTTCAATTAGCAAAAGAAAGTAGAGCAATGTATCCATCTGTACAAGAAGAATTAAAAGAAAAAAGTGGGATTGATATACAATTCAATCAAAACGGGATTTTGAAGCTCGCGTATACCGAAGAACAATTAAAGGAATGGCAAGGAGTAGCTATATTACAACAAAAACTAGGTGAAGATGCCCATGTGATGTCAGTGAAAGAAATAATGTTGAAGGAAAAACACTTAGCATCTTGTTTCCTTGGAGGCATTTATTTACCAAATGACGGACAAGTATCTGCTCCTCACGTGACAAAAGCATACGCAAAAGCTTGTGAAAATAATGGTGTGATTATTTATGAGCATAGTCCTGTCACTTCACTAATCGAAGAAAGTAATGAAGTAATTGGTGTGAAAGTGAAACAAGATGTCTACTATTCAGACCATGTCATTATGGCAACAGGAAAAGATCCAATTGTTACATCAAAATTTTTACATGACATGATTCCAGTAAAAGGAGAATGTATTAGTGTAAAGACAGAAACTCCTGTCATTCAATCAACCATATTTGGTCCTAAATGTTATCTAGTACCAAAACAAAATGGAAAAATAATTATTGGCGCAACTTCTGTGCCTAACGTTACAGATCAGGGTGTCTCTGTTAAAGCGATTGCTCATTTATTACATCATGCTTGCGAACTTATACCATCACTACAAGAAGCGCGTGTGGAAAATTATTGGTCAGGTATTAGGCCGCTAACAAAGGATGAGAATCCGTATATTGGTGCAATTCCAAATAAAAAAGGGTTATATATCGCTACAGGGCATTACCGAAATGGTATCTTACTCGCACCGATCACAGGAAAAATCATTGCAGATATGATTGAGAAGAAATCTTTAGCATCATATTTGTCTGCCTTTTCCATTCAGCGAGAAGTATCGATGTCTATGTGAAAGGAGGAGGGATATGCAACTAATTATTAATGGAGAGAATGTCACAATCAATGAAGACATTCAGACAATAGCTGACGTAATAGATACATTAGGGTTAAAAAATAAAATCGTTATCATAGAATTAAATGGCGATATTGTGTTGAAAGAAGAACATCCAAATAGAAAAGTTAAACATGGCGACCGTATGGAGTTGGTCCATTTTGTAGGAGGAGGATAATAATGTTAAAAATAGGTTCATTCACATTTCAATCAAGACTTTTTTTGGGGACAGGTAAATATTCTAACTTTAAAGTTCAGAAAGAAGCAGTAGATATTTCAGAGACGGAAGTTTTAACATTTGCAGTAAGAAGGATGAATATATTTGATGCAAATCAACCTAATTTTCTTGAATTGATTGATTTAGAAAAATATACATTTTTGCCAAATACAGCTGGAGCAAAAACAGCAGAAGAAGCGGTAAGAATAGCAAAGCTCGCAAAAGCTTCTGGATTATGTGACATGATTAAGGTAGAGGTAATTGGATGTGATCGTACATTATTACCAGACCCTGTTGAGACATTGAAAGCATCAGAAATGTTATTAGAAGAGGGTTTTACAGTTTTACCATATACATCAGATGATGTTGTTTTAGCAAAGCGCTTAGAACAATTAGGTGTACATGCGATCATGCCTGGAGCTTCGCCAATTGGTTCCGGACAAGGAATTATCAATCCATTAAACATGCAATGTATTATTGATCAAGCAAATGTTCCTGTCATTGTCGATGCAGGTATCGGGGCTCCGTCAGATGTAACACTTGCTATGGAAATGGGAGCAGATGGAGTGTTATTGAACACAGCTGTTTCTAATGCGAAGGATCCAGTGAAGATGGCACACGCAATGAAAATTGCTATAGAAGCTGGACGATTAGGATATGAAGCAGGAAGAATAGATAAGAAAACATATGCTGAAGCAAGTAGTCCAAAAGAAGGGATTAGTATTGGTGGATAAGCGTTATCATCGACAAGAATTATTTCAACAAATTGGAGTAAATGGGCAAAAGCAATTAGCGGATAGTCATGTACTCATTGTTGGTGTTGGTGCACTTGGTTCGAGTAGTAGCGAAATGCTTGCCCGAGCCGGTGTCGGAAAGTTAACTATTGCAGATCGAGATTATGTGGAATTAACGAATTTACAACGGCAACATTTATTTACTGAAAGAGATGTGGAAGAGAAAATTCCAAAAGCAATAGCAGCAAAAAATAGATTAGTAGAAATAAATTCAACAATTGATATTGATGCAATCATCGCGGATATAGGTGCAGATGAACTAGAAGAACTGATACAACAAGTCGATTTAGTTATCGATGCAACAGATAATTTTGATACAAGATTAGTTATAAATGATTTAGCTATTAAATATGCAGTGCCTTGGATTTATGGTGGTTGTGTGAGTAGTTATGGAATAACATTTACTGTAATCCCAAATAAAACTCCTTGCTTGCAATGCTTACTTGAGCATATTCCAAATGATGGAGAAACGTGTGATACTGTTGGCATTCTCTCACCAGCAGTACAAATGGTTGTAGCACATCAAGTATCTGAAGCATTGAAGATTCTAACAGGCAATGAAGAAGCTTTATCTAAACAATTAATTGCATTTGATGTATGGAAAAACCAAACAATGTCTATCCGTGTAGACCAATTAAAAAAAGTAGATTGTGTGACATGTGCGAAGAAACAGTACCCATACCTAACATATGAGGCAAAACTAAAAACAACTGTGTTGTGTGGGCGAAATACAGTTCAAATTCGGACAGGAAATCGATCTACACCAAATTTTGAAGATCTCGCCAGAAGATTAGAAAAAACACTTGCACATAATGTATCTAACAATAATTTTTTGCTATCGTTTGAGATTAATTCATATAGAATTGTCGTATTTAAAGATGGTCGTACTTTTATACATGGTACGAACAATATCACAGAAGCCAAGAAGTTATACTATGGATATGTGTCTCTGTAGATAAAAGTAAAATCGTCTGTAGATTTATATCTATTAGGCGATTTTTTTATAGATTGAAAGTTTCTATGAAATAATCACAAGTGAAAAGGAATATGTTTTGTATTTATAATAGAAAATTGTATAATATGAAATGGAAAGGAAGAGTGTGCCATGTCTAAAAGAAATGATATGTTATTGTTTATTGTCTGGGCAATTAGTTTTATTGCAATGCTTGGAAGTTTGTTTTATTCAGAAGTAATGGGTTTTTTACCATGTGAAATGTGTTGGTATCAACGAATTTTAATGTATCCTTTAGTAGTAATCTATGGGTATGCAGTATATAAGAAAGATATGAAATATGCATTTCCAGGAATGATATTAAGTGGTATAGGAATCGTTGTTTCTGCTTATCATTATTTGATGCAACATATACCTAGTTTAGAAGAAGCGGGGAATGGTTGTGGGCTGATTCCATGTACGACCATTTATGTGGATTTTCTAGGGTTTGTGACAATTCCATTTCAAGCATTCATTGCATTTGTTTTTATTTTTAGTATACACCTTTTCATGATTGTACAAAAAAGGAGCGTTTAAATTGAAAAAGATGTTAATATTTGTAATAGTGCTTTTGGTGATTTTCGGAGCATTATTCTTCGTTGTAAATTATCAAAATGAAAAAGCTTCAGAAGGTAATCCTTATAATAAAAAGACATTAGATCAGGCTACAATCGATCAATTAGATAATCCATTATATCAAAATCAAATATTACCTGAGGAATTAGCAGATAAAATTGAAAATGGAGAAAGTGTGACCGTGTATTTCTATAGTCCAACATGTGTCTATTGTCAACGTACGACACCAGTTGTTGTACCGATGACTGAAGATTTAGGAATAGATTTAGTAAAATTAAATTTGTTAGAATTTCAAGAACAAGGACAAGTATATGGAATTCAATCTACTCCGACAATTATCCACTTTGAAGATGGAAAAGAAGTAAACCGTGTTGTGGGAGAACAACCAGAGTCGACTTTTGAGTACTTCTTTAATGAAATCAAGTAAAGAATCAAGTAAAGAGGAAAGAAAGAGATCGGCACAAAAGAATTTTATAACCCTAAAAGATCCAAACGATTCGAAGTAGTTTATCGAATCGTTTGGATCTTGTGTATATGAGAGGAAGATATAACTCTTTTGAAATTCTATATGTGTGTTGCAATCGCTTCCGTTTGTCCATTTTTCTTTCCATGGGTTTTATACTCTACAATTACACTATCTGTGATGGATGTAGTTAAATAATAATGATCCATAGAAAAATGATTATAGTTTTCCACTCTTCACCCATGAAAAAATTTTGTATGTACCGAAAATTGAAATACATGCAAGTAAAATTAAATAAATTATCCAATAATTAAACAGCTTAGATTCAATTAAGCCATCAATATTACTAATTACAAAGATTGTGCCAATTAAGGTAAAGAGATAACAAAAGGCAATAGGAATAATCCAATAAATAAGATGTTTTTTATTTTTCATTTATTACCACCTCAAATAAATAATACCATAACATTCAAATTCTTGAAACCTCCATTCATTACTAATCCAAATAGATTATTCTATATCCAAACCACCAACATCATATTTTAATGTAAAACTATCTCCCTTTTGGTACGCTTTTTTTTCTTGTTTAATCGTACTTTTTTCAAAACTATCTTTATCTTTCCATTCTATGAAACGAACATATTCATTCCCTTTCACTGGTCTTAATAAACGATATGCAAATATATGTTGTTCGAATAAGGAATGGAATTTGATTTGTTTTTCTTCTGCTTCAAAAATAGGTCTACCTTCCGTTGTTATCGTCAAATATTCCAATGTACCAAAGCCTTCTTCTTGAAGTTCTCCAAATGATGTGACCAATTCATAATTTCTACTTGTTTGAAATATGCTACTACCATTTCCTTCATAGTAAGCTGTAGCCTTTGTATGATTATGCATAATTAAGAAAGGTGAGATTCCACTTTCTTTCTGCAGTTGTAGTAAATAGTCAACGGTTCCATTTGTCATAAAAGCTTTCATTATTTCATTCCTCCTATTACGTATTTGTAAGTAAACTATGCTAAAATGACATAGTGCATTCGAACAAGAACAATCCATAAGGTGTGATATTAGATTGAACATATTGAAAAAAAATAACAAGATATTGAAACAGCTCATTCGGTTTAAATGGCCTTTAATGATTATTGCTTCTATGTTTACATTAGCATTAATTGGTTATTTATTCATTCTTTTTGGTGGGAAATTTATTTTTGACGAGGAAGCAGTCATCTTACCGAGAGCATCGAAAGTAGTTGCAGAAGATGGTACATTATTAGGTAAATTATATACAGAGAATAGAGACTATGTCACGATTGATGAGATACCAGATTATGTCGAAGAGGCATTCTTAGCATTAGAAGATAGACGCTTTTACCAACATGCAGGTGTTTCTTTTCCCGCAGTAGCTAGAGCGATAACTAGAGATATTATTGCAATGGAAAAAGTGGAAGGTGGAAGCACCATTACACAGCAATTAGCCAAGAATCTCTTCTTAGTAAATGATAAGACATGGATGCGTAAAACAAAGGAAGTCATGGCCTCCATTTACTTAGAGCGTAACTACACGAAAAAGAATATATTAGAACTTTATTTAAATGAAGTGTACTTTGCACATGGAATATATGGGGTTGGTACAGCAAGCGATTATTTCTTTGGAAAAACAGTTGAGGAATTAACGATAGACGAAGCAGCATTACTAGCTGCAATGATAAAAGCACCTAACACGTATTCTCCATATATAAATATAGATAAAGCAAAAGAAAGAAAAAATGTAGCATTACAAGCAATGGAAGCATATGGAACAATTTCCACAGAAGAAATGCTTTCTTATCAAACAAAAAATATCGATGTACAAGAGAAGCAAGAGGAACAAGAGCCATGGTTAGATGATTATTTTGCATATGTGTTGGACGAAGTAGAAGCACGCTATGATTTAAGTCGAGAGGAATTAAAACGCGGTGGGTACACAATTCAGACACATATCGACCCATTCATTCAAGAAGTTGCTTATAAACAAATTCAAGAAGAGTCCTATTCTGCACCTAAGAATGAAAATAAAGAATATGCATTTGTCTTAATGGAACAAGAAACAGGGCATTTAACGGCACTTATTGCAGGGAAATCATATGAATTAGGTGGGACGAATCATCTTAGAACACGTCTACAACCAGGTTCATTAATGAAGCCAATTGCTGTATACGGACCTGCAATGGAATTAGGTATGTTTGGTCCATATGATTATTTAAAAGATGAAGATGTGGATTATAATGGCTATCGTGTGAATAATGCAAATAATATCTATGACGGTGAAATAATGATGTATGATGCAATCGTACAATCAAAGAATGCACCTGCTGTATGGACATTAAATCAAGTAGGAATTGATTATAGTAAGACAATTTTAGAGAAAATGCATATTTCTATAGAAGACGAAGGATTGGCAATTGCTTTAGGTGGACTTCAATACGGACTAACACCAATTGAAGTAACAGAAGCTTATCGACCATTTATTCATCACGGGAAATGGACTCAAGCACAGAGCATTAACAAAATACTTGATAAATATAATAAAGAAGTCAAACAAGAGTCAGGTCAAAAAGAGGTTACCATTTTTGATAAACAAGTTGCATGGAATATATTGCGAATGTTAGAAGATGTTGTGAAGGAAGGTACTGCAAAATATGGTGAATTTAGCCAAGCGCTAGCGGGAAAAACAGGCTCTACTCAACATCCGATTAAGAAAGAAAAAACGAAGGATGCTTGGTTTACAGGAATCACTCCATCTTATGTTGTAACGACATGGATAGGGTTTGATGAAGCTACAGAGGCAAACTATATGGATACAAGTAGTGATGCATCTGTAAGATTGACTAAATCTATTTTATCTGAAATCCATAAGCATCAAGAACTAGAATCCGTATTTAAAAAACCAGACGATGTAGATGAATTAGAAGAACCAATCGAATTGCCAACAATTACAGATTTAACTGGTGATGTTCAATTCGGCGGCGTCACATTAGTTAAAGGAAAACTACAATGGACACCATCAGATGATGAGAGAGTTGTGTATCGAATTTACAGACGGAAAGATGAGGAAAAGGAACTGGTTGGAGAAGTAACAGGTATAGGCGAATATACCATCAATCGAGTCAATATTTTTAAGAAGGATATGTATTACGTTGTTCCATACAATTCACTTACAAATAGTGAAGGTACACCATCTAATGCAGTGACGCTTTCATTTGACTTATAAAAACAGAAACTTTACAATTGTTTTTAGGTTATAATAATTACAATTTAGTGAACATTTTTGAAAAATACTATACAGAAAAGCAGTATCATTCTATAGTAGAATAGAATGAAGAAAAAGGGTGGAAATGATGACAATATTTAATGATACAATTTTAAAAGCATTTCGTGGTGAAGAAACAGATTATACACCAGTATGGTATATGAGACAGGCTGGAAGGTCGCAAAAAGAATATCGAGAATTAAAAAAGAAATATTCTTTATTTGAAATTACACATCAACCAGAATTGTGTGCATATGTCACACGATTACCAGTAGAAATGTATGATGTGGATGCTGCGATATTGTATAAAGATATTATGTCACCACTCCCAGCGATTGGTGTAGATGTGGATATTAAATCTGGAATTGGACCTGTAATTGATAATCCAATTACATCACTAAAGGATGTCATGAAATTAGGTACAATTGATCCTGTATCAGATGTACCATATGTATTAGATACCATTTCTCTATTAACAAAAGAACAGCTCCAAGTACCTTTAATTGGTTTTAGTGGAGCGCCATTTACTTTAGCTAGTTATATGATTGAAGGTGGCCCATCCAAAAACTATCATAAAACAAAAGCATTTATGTATAGTGAACCGAAAGCTTGGTTTGCTTTAATGGACAAGCTTGCAGAGATGACCATTACTTACGTGAAAGCACAAGTAGAAGCAGGGGCACAAGCGATTCAAATTTTTGATTCATGGGTTGGCGCGTTAAATGTAACAGATTATCGCACATATATTAAACCAATCATGGAAAGAATTTTTAGGTCATTACGTGAAAATAATGTTCCACTTATTTTATTTGGTGTTGGTGCAAGTCATTTAATCAAAGAATGGAATGATTTACCTGTCGATGTGATTGGGCTCGATTGGCGATTATCTATTAAAGAAGCAAGGGCATTAGATGTAACGAAAGCACTACAAGGAAATTTAGACCCAGCATTTTTGTTATCAGATTGGGAAATAGTAGAAGAGAAAGTAAAACAAATCATTGATGAAGGAAAACAACATCCTAGTCATATTTTCAACCTTGGTCATGGAGTTACACCAGAGATCAATCCAGAAAGATTAAAACAATTAACAACATTTATCCATGAATATTCTAAAAGATAAGTAATAAAGGAAAGGAATGTTTCGGTATGACAAAGAAAAAAGTAGGTTTACTTGTAATGGCATATGGAACACCATATGAAGAAGCAGATATTGAACGTTATTATACACATATTAGACATGGACGTAAGCCATCTGAGGAAATGCTTGAAGATTTAAAGAGTCGTTATGCTGCAATTGGTGGAATATCCCCATTAGCTCGTATTACAAAAGACCAAGCACTAAGCTTACAAAATCGTTTAAATGAAGTACAAGATGAAGTCGAATTTGTTCATTATTTAGGATTAAAACATATCGAACCATTTGTGGAAGACGCGGTGAAACAAATGGCGGAAGATGGAATTACAGAAGCAGTATCGATTGTGTTAGCTCCACACTACTCTACATTTAGTGTAAAATCGTATAATGGTCGTGCGAAAGAAGAAGCAGAAAAGTATGGTATTCATTTATCTTCTGTTGAGAGCTGGTATGATGCAGAAGGATTTATCAATTATTGGAAAAATGCTGTGTTAACAGAATTTGACAAGATGGATGAAGAAGAGAAAAAACATGCTGTATTAATTGTATCTGCACATAGTTTACCTGAGAAAATTTTGCAAAATGGTGACCCGTATCCTGAACAGTTACAACAAACAGCTAATTTAATCCAGCAAGCAACAGGTGTAGAAAATGTAGAAATCGGATGGCAAAGTGAAGGAAATACACCTGATCCATGGTTAGGACCAGATGTTCAAGATTTAACGAGAGACTTATATGAACACAAAGGATATCGTTCTTTTGTATATGCACCAGTTGGATTTGTAGCAGATCACTTAGAAGTTTTGTATGATAATGACTATGAGTGTAAGGTGGTTTGTGATGAACTTGATGCGAAGTATTATCGACCAGAAATGCCAAATGTACATCCATCCTTTATCGATACATTAGCAACAGTTGTATTGGATAAAATGAAAAGAACGGATGCTTCATGAATCGTATAACAATTATAGGTGGCGGTATTACAGGGTTAACTGCCGCCTATTATTTACATAAAAAATTGGCAGAAAGTAATATACCGAATGAGATTACATTAATCGAGGCAAAAAATCGATTAGGTGGTAAAATCGAGACATATCGTAAAGATGGTTTTACAATTGAAAGAGGGCCTGATTCTTTTCTTATTCGAAAGCAATCAGCAGAACGACTTGCTCGCGACATTGGAATTGGAGACAAACTAGTTACGAATGGTACAGGAAAATCGTATATATTAGTCAATAATAAGTTACATCAAATGCCACAGGGGTCGTTCATGGGAATACCAACACAAGTGAAGCCATTCTTATATTCTAATTTATTTAGTTTACAAGGTAAGCTACGTGCAGGTTTTGATTTTATTTTGCCTAAATGCAAGGCACAAGAGGATCAGTCATTAGGTCTGTTTTTTAGAAGAAGATTTGGTGATGAATTAGTCGAAAACTTAATTGAGCCATTATTGTCAGGAATCTATGCAGGCGATATTGATGATTTAAGTCTAATGGCAACATTTCCAAACTTTTATCAATTAGAACAAAAGCATCGTAGTCTTGTCAAAGGATTGCAACAAACCATGCCCAAACCCAATAAGCAAGGGAAGAAAAAGCCAAGTATGTTCTACAGTCTTGAAGGCGGACTACAAAGCTTAGTTGATGGTTTAGAAAGCAAACTTGATTCTATACATGTGAAGAAAAATACATGTGTAAAAAAGATTGAGAAAAGTAACTCTACGTATCAGCTGCATTTGGATGATGGTACAAAATTAGAATCAGATATTGTCATTGTGACATCACCATTTTATTCTTTAAAGAAAATGCTTGGTTCTTATGATTTTATCCAAACCTATCCTAATCAAAAAGCAACGTCTGTCGCTAATGTTGCTTTAGCATTTGACCGTAGTGCGATTAAACAAGACATTGATGGTACTGGGTTTGTTGTATCACGTAACAGTGAATATCGAATTACCGCATGCACATGGACACATAAGAAATGGCCAAATACTACTGCCCCAGAAGATATGGCATTGTTACGTTGTTATGTCGGTAGGCCAGGTGATGAGAATGTTGTAGAGATGTCTGATGAAATGTTAGAGAAATTGGTTCTACATGATTTAAATAAAATTATGAAAATAGAAGGAAAGCCAAAGTTTTCTGTAGTGTCTCGTTGGAAAGATGCGATGCCACAATATAGCGTTGGTCATAAGCAATTTGTTGATCGATTAGAAAATGAATTAAAAACGCATTTACCTTCATTGTATGTTGCTGGTAGTTCTTATCGAGGAATTGGTATACCAGATTGTATTGATCAAGCAGAGCAAGTTGTTGAAACAATAGTCGATCAAATGAAACAACAACAGGTGTGATTTCTGAAGTTTAAAGAAATATTTAAAAAGCAAGTTGGAGTTGCTCGCACAAATCCAACTTGCTTTTTTGTCATTTACAGGTAAAGATAATATTACTAAAAAATTGCTGATGATTAGATTCACATATAGCTCATACAATAAAAGATAGAATTGTTGCATATTCATGTGGTAAAAAGTATTGTATAATGTATGAATCTATTTTACTATGATAAAAAGTCTCATATTATTTACCTCGCTTTTTATTGAAAGGGGTTACAAGAGTTGAAGAAGCTATTATTTATCTATTTATTTCTTATTAGTGTATTTGTACTTTATGTGTATAATTATCAGACGAATAATCAAGCAAATAATCAGTGGACAAATAATGAATTAAGAGGAACGTTAGATGAAAGTTATGTAATGGTTACATTTCAATCAGGAATCGATTATTGGAAAAGAGCATTAAAAGGTTTCGAGGATGCTGCTGAAGCATTGAGTGTCTCTGTTGAGTACAGAGGAGCAACTCAATACGATATTCAAGAAGAAATTACTGTATTAGAACAAGTAATTGCGAAGAACCCTGCTGGTATCGCGGTATCTACAATGGATCCTGAAGCATTGAATCCAGTAATTAATAAAGCCGTAGAAGCTGGAATTCCTATTGTCATGTTTGATGCAAATGCACCAAAAAGTAAAGCATATGCATTTTTAGGAACAGATAATTATTATGCTGGAGAGACAGCTGCACATCAAATGGCAAAATTTCTAAACGAAGAAGGGGAAGTAGGCATTATCACACATCCTAATCAATTAAATCACAAGGAGCGTACGGAAGGATTTAGAAACACGATAGCGAATGAATATCCGAAGATGAAGGTTGTAGCAATCAAAGATGGACGTGGTGATCAAATGTCTTCGAAAGAGGCGACAGATGAAATGCTCTCTCTATATCCTAATTTACAAGGTGTTTTTGCAACGGAAGCCAATGGTGGTGTAGGTGTAGGTCAATCTATCTTAGAAGCACAGAAGAAAGACAGTGTGCATATCATTAGTTTTGATACAGACAAAGGAACACTTGATATGATTCAAGAAGGTGTCATTTCAGCAACATTAGCTCAAGGGACATGGGAGATGGGATATTGGTCTTTGCAATTCTTATTTCATATTCAACATGATTTAGCCGAGAGTGCTACTAATGACCAAAGGCTTCCTAGATTTGTAGACACTGGAGTAACAGTCGTAACAAAAGAAAATGTAACAGAATATTACCCGAGTGAATAGAGTTGATGCACAATGTTAAAAAAATGGACACAGATTAATAATCTACCTATTCGAGTAAAGCTTATTTCGCATTTTTTACTTATTAGTATCTTACCAATTATTTGTTTAGGGTTATTAGTTAGTTGGACTGTAGAAAGAGTATTAGAAGAAGATGCAAATGAAAATACACAGCAAATTATAAGTAAAGTGAATGAAACATTTGAGTTCTATATTAGCAATATGCAAAGTATTACATACATGATTGCATTTGATGATGATATCAAAGACTTCTTATCAACAGGAAATAAAGATAACAAATATGACATGCAACAATTTTTAAGAAATTTCACAACAATTTCATCAGAAATAGCAGGCATACTTATTGTGAATAAAGATGGAGAATATATTAGTAATGAATTGTATGCATCGCCTATTATTGATTTAACAGAAACAGATTGGTATGAAGCAGCTGTACAAAATAATGGGATATTTCATATTATCGGTAGACCTGATGGAAGAAGATTACTCTCGATTGTAGACTATAAGAATGAAGATGTTGTGACAGTAGTAAGATCTGTCGTCAATCCTTTTACGAATGAAGTAGAAGGTGTCATTTTAATTGATTTAAAATTACGTGTCATTGCTGAATCAGCTAAAAATGTTCGGCTAGGTAAGAATGGATATTTAATGGTAATGGACAAAACAGGGGAGAATATTTATCAACCCGCGAATTCCATCATCAATCATATACCAATGGAATGGTTTGATGATACATCTTCAGGTAATTTCGTCAAAGAAGTAAATGATGAAAATGTTCAGTTTATCTATCAACGTTCCTCTTTCGCAAATTGGATAACTGTTGGTGTGTTTCCTCAAAGAGACACATTATTTGAGTTAAAAGAAATTAATTTCTATCTAGTTGTATTTATTTTCTTTATTATGTTATTTGGTATTCCTGTAAGTTATTATTTATCCTATACGATTTCAAAGCCAATTGTCCAATTAATGTCATTTATGCAATTTGTGGAGAAAGGGAATTTTCAAGTCCGATATAATGAAAAAAGGTTGGATGAGATTGGTCTATTAGGTAGAAGTTTTAATAAAATGATTATACGAATTAATGAACTGATGCATTTAGCTGAAAGACAAGAAAGGCAAAAGCGTGAGGCGGAATTTCGTAGTTTACAAGCAAATATTAACCCACACTTTTTATATAACACGCTTGATACGATTCAATGGATGGCGCGTAAGCAAAAGGCATTGGATGTAGCAGAAATTGTATCAGCATTGGCGAAATTATTCAGAATTGGACTAAGTAAAGGACGAGATATGATAACCGTAGAAGAAGAGATTGCGCACATTGACAGCTATTTAGCGATTCAAAAAGTCCGATATCGAGATAAACTCCTTTACACAGTGAAGCTTGATGACACTGTAAAGAAATGGTACACATTAAAATTTATCTTACAACCAATTATTGAGAATGCAATATACCATGGAATAAAAGAAAAGCGTGGACAAGGGATTATTGAGATCATTGTAGAAGAAAAGGACTCATGTATTGTGATGATTGTTCGTGATAATGGTGCAGGAATGTCGATAGAACAATTAGAAGAGATGACGATATCATTAGCCGAAGCAATAGTACGAACAGAAAAAGCGGATGAAATAAGAAATAAAAAAGGATATGGTTTATTAAATGTACAAGCAAGAATCCAATTAACTTATGGTAAAGCATATGGAATGCATATAGATAGTGAATTAGGTAAAGGAACGATAGTAACGATTCGTTTACCAAAACTCGTCGATAATCAACAGCCAAGAGGAGGGGAATTATGACTAAATGGAAAGTATTAATCGCAGATGATGAATTCATTATTCGAGAAGGTATTCGAGATGCAGTGGATTGGGAAAAGTATAATATGGAAGTAATTGGTGAAGCGGAGGACGGAGAAGAGGTTGTAGAGATTGCATTAAAGCAAGAAATCGATGTATTGTTTATTGATCTAAATATGCCAATAATGAATGGCATAGCAGCAATGAAAGAAATTAGAAAAACATTGGATTGCAAAATAATTATTATATCTGGATATGATAACTTTACATATGCCCAAGAAGCAATAAGGTTACAAGTAGAAGAATACCTGCTGAAACCAGTCAATATAAATGAATTAGAGAATGTATTAATAAATGTGAAAGAAGAATTAGAAGAAAAAGAGAAACAAACGAATATGATAGCACATGCATCTACTCAAATTAAAAAGAATTATAGTTCCATACGTAATCACTTCTTTCAAGACGTATTCCAAGGAAAAGTATCGGAAGCAGAATTGATGGAGCATTTGCAATTTTTGAAATTACCTATGCATATCCCTAATTATTTAATTACTGTGAAGTGGGAGGAAGATACTCTACAGAAAATGCTCTTGGAAGAAAAGGAATGGGAAGTATATTATGGAAAAATCACTTCAATCATAAAAGTATGTGTCAGTGATATGGATTATCTTCTATTTGATCAAGATAGAAAATGGATAAAAGTTCTTATATGGGGAGAAATAACAGAGGACATTCAATTAGATATAGAAAAAATGGTCCTTGAATCAACAGGCCAAACCGTTCATGTACTCCAATCACCAACAGGAAATACGTATGCAAATTTACTTGAAGCAGATAAAAAGGCACATGACATGATTTCTAGTTATATTCAGTTTTCTCCATTAGTGAAGCAAGCAATTGCATATATAAGGAAACATTATTAAAATAAAGAAATCAATTTAGAGAGTATTGCAAAAGGTTTACATGTATCTTCTGTATATTTAAGTAAAATGATTAAACAAGAATTAGGAGAATCATATATTCAAATTTTAACAAGATTACGAATTAATAAAGCAAAACAATTGTTAGAACAGACGGACTGGAGTATCAGAGAAATAGCAGAAGTTATAGGATATGATTCGCAACATTATTTCAGTACTGCATTTAAGAAGATGGAAGGTGTGTCACCAATAAGATATAAACAAACGTGTACACGCTCAAGTGAACTCAATTAATATATGGATAATATTTATCGCTCCTCATCCATTATGGTGAAGGGCGTTTTTACATAGTTCTAAGTATATAAAAGATTGAAAATTAAAAAAGTATAAAAATAGTTTAATAAAATGTAAAGCCTTACATTTTGGGAGATGGTAAAGTTAAAAACAAGCAAGATACATCTTTTAAAAATGAAAGGGGTTACAAAGAATGAAAAAATTTAGTTTGATTGCACTATTATTTAGTTTAATTCTAGTACTAGCAGCATGTGGGAATGATTCAGGCGGTAGTTCTGAAGGAGATGGAGAAGAAGCAAAAGATGGTGGATTAATTGGTGTTGCAATGCCAACAAAATCTTCACAACGTTGGGTAGATGATGGGAATAACATGGTAGAGCAGTTAGAAGCACTAGGATATGAAACCGATTTACAATATGCAGAAGATGATGTAGATAAACAAATTGAACAAATAGAGAACATGATTGTAAAAGGTGCAGATGCACTTGTTATTGCATCAATAGATGGAACTGCTTTAACAAACGTGTTAGAAAAAGCAAATGAACAAGGAATTGAAGTAGTATCATATGATCGCTTAATTATGGGAACAGAACATGTGAGTTATTATGCAACATTCGATAACTTCCAAGTAGGTGTATTACAAGCATCTTATATTGAAGAAGCATTAGATTTACCGAATCAAGCAGGACCATTTAATATCGAGTTATTCGGTGGTTCTCCTGATGATAACAATGCGTATTTCTTCTGGGATGGAGCAATGAGTGTATTACAACCATATATCGATGAGGGCAAATTAGTTATTCAAAGTGGTCAAACGGAATTTGACCAAGCAGCAACAATGCGTTGGGATGGAAATACAGCTAAATCTAGAATGGAAAACATCTTAAGTAGTGCTTATGCAGGTGGAGAAAAAGTGGACGCAGTATTATCACCGTACGATGGTATTAGTCGAGGAATTATTCAAGCATTAAAAGGTGTTGGATATGGTTCTGGAGACTTACCATTACCAGTAATTAGTGGCCAGGATGCAGAGTTAGCTTCAATTAAATCGATTATTGCAGGCGAGCAAACGCAAACAGTATTTAAAGATACACGTGATTTAGCTGCAGTAGCTGTAAGTATGACAGAAGCAATTCTAAAAGGAGAAGAATCAGAAGTAAATGATACAGAGACATATGACAATGGTGAAAAAGTAGTGCCAACATATTTAGTAGAACCAGTTTCTGTCGACATTGATAATTATCAAGAAGTTGTAATTGATAGTGGATATTATTCTGAAGATGACCTTAAGTAATTGTATTTGAAATAAAGAGATGAATCTAAGATATAGTGGTGGTATTCAACACCACTATATCTGTTATCAAGTACAGAGGCGGTGAGCTTGGTGTCTAATTATATATTAGAAATGAAAAATATAACAAAAGAATTTCCTGGTGTGAAAGCATTAGACAATGTGAATTTAAAAGTAGAAAAAGGGGAAATTCATGCATTAGTTGGGGAGAACGGTGCAGGTAAGTCTACATTGATGAAAGTGTTAAGTGGTGTTTATCCAAATGGAACATATGAAGGGTCCATTATGTTTGAAGGAAAGGAATGTCAATTTAAGGACATAAGGCAAAGTGAAGAATTAGGGATCGTAATTATTCACCAAGAATTAGCTTTAAGTCCCTATTTATCTATTGCAGAAAATATTTTTTTAGGAAATGAACGACAAACAAGAAAAGTAATTGATTGGCATAGAACATTTTCAGAATCAAAAGAATTATTGAATAGAGTCGGATTAAAAGATTCACCAGAAACAGCTGTAATGAACATCGGTGTTGGAAAGCAACAATTAGTAGAAATTGCAAAGGCATTATCTAAAAATGTAAAGCTATTAATCTTAGATGAACCGACAGCTGCATTGAATGAGACAGATAGTGAGAATTTATTAAATCTATTATTAGATTTGAAAGAACAAGGAATCTCTTCCATTCTCATTTCACATAAATTAAATGAAGTATCCAAAGTATCTGATTCCATTACTGTTTTAAGAGATGGACAAACAATTGAAACAATGGATACAAGCGAAGGAAAAGTTTCGGAAGAGCGCATTATTAAAGGGATGGTAGGGCGCGAATTAACAAGTCGTTTTCCTAATAGAGTTCCACAAATCGGAGAAGTATTATTTAAAGTAAAAAATTGGAACATCTACCATCCTCAACAACATGATCGTAAAATCATCGACAATGTAAATCTACATGTGAAAAAAGGAGAGATAGTAGGAATCGCAGGACTTATGGGTGCAGGTCGAACAGAATTAGCAATGAGTATATTCGGTAAATCGTATGGTGCTAAAATTACTGGTGACTTGTATAAAAACAATCAATTAATTCAAGCAAATACTGTAAGTCAAGCAATTAATGCTGGAATCGCTTATGTGTCTGAAGACCGAAAAACATATGGTCTAAATTTAATTGATGATATAAAACGTAATATTACGATTTCTAATTTAAATCGAATTTCTAAACAATCTGTGATTGATGAGAATAAAGAAATTGTAGAATCACAAAAATTACGTCAACGATTAAATATTAAAACACCATCATTGCAACAAGAAGTTGGGAATTTAAGTGGTGAAAATCAGCAAAAAGTAGTACTTAGTAAATGGATTTTCACAGAACCTGAGGTGCTTATTCTAGATGAACCTACTCGTGGAATCGATGTTGGTGCAAAGTTTGAGATTTATACGCAAATAAATGAACTAGCAAGCCAAGGGTTAGCAGTTATCGTTATTTCATCAGAATTACCAGAAGTTCTAGGATTATCTGATCGTATCTATGTAATGAACGAAGGAAAGATAACAGGTGAGTTAACGAAAGATGAAGCGGATCAAGAGAGTGTCATGAGATATATGACAGGAACAAGGGGGGCTATTCATGCAAACAATTATTAATTTGTTCCGTAGCAATATGCGTGAATACGGTATGGTTATCGCATTAGTACTAATAACAGGTTTATTTTTTGTATTATCTGATGGTATTAACTTAACACCATTAAATTTGACAAATTTAATTTTGCAAAATGGATTTATATTAGTATTAGCTGTTGGTATGGTATTAGTTATTATTACTGGAAATATTGATTTATCAGTTGGTTCCGTTGTTGCTATCATCGGAGCGGTTGCAGGTGTATTGATTATAAACAACAATGTTCCAGTATGGTTAGCTGTTATACTTGCATTACTTGCTGGAGCGTTAATTGGTGTATGGCAAGGATTTTGGATTGCATATGTAGGTATTCCGTCATTTATCGTTACATTAGCTGGTATGCTGATTTTTAGAGGGTTAACACTATACTTATTAGATGGGCAATCATTAGCGCCATTTCCTGATTCATTCCAAAAGATAAGTAGTGGTTTCTTACCAGATGTATTTGGTTCGGGTGGATTACATCTTACTACAATCATTCTTTCCATAATATTATCTATTGTATTAGTATATTTAGAATTCAGTAAAAGAAAAACACAAATTGAGTATCAATTCGATGTAGTACCATTATGGGTAACATTAGCGAAATTAGCTGCATTAATTTTTGTGATTAATTGGTTTGCGTATCAATTAGCTTTAAATAAAGGGATCCCAACAGTATTAGTCATTGTATTCTTGTTAATTATCATCTACACATTTATTATGAAAAATACAATCATGGGTCGTCACGTATATGCAACAGGTGGAAATAAAAAAGCGGCAGATTTATCAGGTATTAAAACAAAACGAGTAGTATTTTGGGTTTTTGTTAATAATGGTGTACTTGCAGCATTAGCAGGTCTGATGTTTGCAGCTCGTTTAAATTCTGCTACACCTGCAGCAGGAAACATGCTAGAACTAGATGCCATTGCAGCTGTATTCATTGGTGGTGCATCAATGGCAGGTGGTGTCGGTACTGTAATTGGATCAATCGTCGGTGGACTTGTAATGGGTGTAATGAACAATGGTATGTCACTTATTAGCATCGGTATTGATTGGCAACAATTTATTAAAGGTTTGGTTCTTTTAATTGCTGTTGGTTTTGATGTATATAATAAGAGAAAAGGTTAAACAGAATAATAAGCAACTATAATGGCTTCGCATCTTATATAGATGTGAAGCCGTTATTTATGTATTTTGAAAATAAAAAAAGCAGCTCTATATTAAGAAGCTGCAGGTGGTTGTCTTTTCCCTATACCTCTCAAAATAATTGGATGGGAATGTTCGTCATCCTTGTTTAGCAGGATAAGAAGGATGAAAGGAACGAAAGAGATACGGTAAAAAGACTTCAAATAGGTTAATGTGAAAAAGAATGGAATAGTTATTTCCAAACTTTTTACACTACACACACATACCGTTGTGTTTGTACTATTATTGTATTATAACAAAGTGAAAAAATCAATATTTTGTATTAGTACAATTTTCAAAAAATTGTACTAATATATTTAATTCGCTATACTTATTTATGTGAACAACAATAAAAGGGAGTGGCTATAAAATGAAATTTATTGATAATAAAGGTATTACAGATCCACATATCAACTTAGCGATTGAAGAATATGTTTTAAAACAATTTGGAGAAAAAGATTCGTATTTACTCTTTTACATAAATGAGCCTTCCATAATCATAGGGAAGAATCAAAATACAATAGAAGAAATTAACACAAACTATGTAGATGAGAATGGCATCCATGTTGTGCGTCGTCTATCTGGTGGTGGTGCAGTATACCATGATCAAGGTAATTTGAACTTTAGTTTTATAACAAAAGATGATGGGAATAGCTTTCATAATTTTGCTAAATTTACGGAACCAGTTGTAGAAGCATTGCGTGAACTCGGTGTTCCTGCAGAATTAAAAGGACGGAATGATTTAGTAGCAGATGGTAAGAAAATTTCAGGTAATGCACAATTTACTACAAAAGGACGTATGTTCAGTCATGGTACGCTAATGTATGATTCTGAGATTGAGCATGTCGTGAAGTCATTAAAAGTAAAAACAGAGAAAATTGAGTCTAAAGGAATTAAATCAATCCGTAGTCGTGTAACAAATATTTCAGAATTTATGGAAGAAAAATTATCCATGGAAGCATTCAAAGCGCACATTTTAAAGTACATTTTTAATGTGGATAATTTGGAAGATGTACCTGAATATGTGTTAACAGAAGAGGATTGGGCGAATATTCATCAACTATCTAAAGAAAGATACCAACAATGGGATTGGAATTATGGTAAATCGCCAAAGTTTAATATCCAACATTCTCATAAGTTTCCTGCAGGATTAGTAGATGTACGTTTTGATGTACATAAAGGAATAATTGAAAATTGCAATATTTATGGCGACTTCTTTGGTGTTGGTGATGTATCAGAATTAGCAGATGCATTTATCGGTGTTCGTTATGACCGTCAAGCAATTGAAGAAGCATTACAAGATATAGATGTCTCCAAGTATTTAGGTAAAATTTCTAAAGAAGATTTAATACAGTTAGTGTACTGATACAGAGTAATGCTGTCACAATTTATGTGGCAGCATTTTCTAAAATAAGAGAAGGGGTGTATAATGAAAAAAATTCTGATTAGTTACAGTAGTTATGTTGTGCTGATGTGGTTCTATTTTTATTATTTTTATCCACTTGATAGTTATAGTGACGCTAGATATGGCGCAATCTCACATTTTATCTATTTTGCACTAATGCCAGTAGAAATTATAATTTTATATAGTATGTATACACATTCGAGAAGTTATCTATGGATCACTAAATGGAAGTCATATTTTAGTCAATTTGCGACATTGTCCATCATACTAGTATGTATACATTGGATGAGTCATTTTCCATTTCGGTTGACCTGGTTTTTATTATCAAAAAAAGAAGGTACACGCACACAATCCTTCACTTCATGGATAGGAGAGCAATTAGTATCCCAACTTCTTTTTTTCTGTCTAATATTTTTCCTTATTTATTTGACCAATATATTTATTCGCAAATGGCCAAAAACATGGGGAATAAGATTATGGCTATTCATGTTGCCATTAGCATTTTTTTATGTATTTATCCAACCAATCTGGATTGATCCTTTATTTGATGATTTTCATAAGTTAGACAAATCTCATCATATGTACCAAGCATTATCTCAACAAGTTGACTCGATGGAACTTACCAATGTAGATATGTATATTGTCAACAAAAGTGAGAAAGTCCAAACATATAATGCATATGTGACAGGTGTTTTTGATAATAAGCGTATCGTACTCTGGGATACTATGTTAGATGGTATGGATGAAGCAGAAGTACTATTTATTACAGCGCATGAATTAGGTCATTACATAAAGAAGCATGTTTATATAGGCACAGGATTATATCTTGTCTTGGTACTTCTTGTCTGTTTATTCTTACAATGGCTCACGAACAAATGGCAAGAGAAAAGTCATTTAGAACTTACTATGAAACTCCTACTTGTTATAACTATTCTTCTATTTATTACGAATCCATTGAATCTTTTTGTTTCTAGAGAAATGGAACGTTCAGCAGATCGATTTGCAATTTCACATACAGAAGATTTATCCCCAGCAATACAGTCGTATAAAGAACTAGCAATACAGTCAAAAACAGATATAGATCCAGCAAGTTGGATTCAATTTTTTAAATCTACACATCCTTCTATTCAAGAGCGTATAGATAGAATCGAAGAAAAAAAGGGTGAAAAATGAAACAAATGAAAAGGTTATCCGTATAGATAAACAAGAGGTGAATCAAGATGGATGAATTATATCAACAATTAATGATAGAACAAGAGAAAAAATATAAACTAAAACGTTATCTAGAACAAGAGACACAATTGAAAGAACAATTAGAGGAGATGAGAGCACAAGAAAGAAAATGGTATCATCATCTTCAAGAAGAGAAAATCGATGTCGAAAAATTAGAAAGTTTTCATATTGCGAATCTATTTTATCAAGTACTTGGTAAAAAAGAAGAAAAACTTTCAAAAGAAAAAGAAGAGGTAATTAGATCGACATTACGATACGAGGAAGCACAAGCATCTGTAAAAGATATGGAAGAAGAGTTAAAAGAGCTAACTGAAAAAATGAAAGAATTAGGTGATCCAGAAAATCGATACAAAGAACTTTTGCACAGTAAATATGAACGAATCGTACAATTAGATAACGAAGAAGGTAAGAAAGCAACACAATTACTAGAACAATTAGGTGAATTACAAGCAGAAGAAAAAGAAATAAATGAAGCTATTGATGCAGGATATAAAGTAAATGCATGTTTACAATCTGCAAGTGCTTCTTTAGACAAAGCAAAAAACTGGGGTACTGTGGACATGGTTGGTGGTGGATTAATTTCTACATCTATTAAGCATAGCCATATTGATGATGCAAAGAAATCTACACATGAGGCCCAACGCCTATTAAGAAAATTCTCTAACGAACTATCTGATATTGGACAATCTTTTGACAACCAAATTGAAATCTCAGGTAGCCTAACGTTCGCAGACTATTTCTTGGATGGATTAGTAATGGATTGGTTTGTTCAAGACAAAATCAATCATTCATTAAATGAGGTAGAAGAAATGAAGCGAAAAGTAGCGAATACGATAAGTGAATTAAAAGATTTGAAACAAGATATAGCAAGCCTTGGTGATGCTACGAAAGAAAAGTGGGAAACTATTATATTGCATGCTTGATACTTGGAAAAGAATGATACGACACCATTCCAGTCATTACGATTCTAATCTTGCGTTTCCGCTTTTGTATCATCGAGCTCAAGCGTCCAGAAACTAGGTGACTTCACGAATCAACTATCAATAAGTCATCATCGATTCGCAAGCTCATCGTGATTCCTTTATTTCAGTTGATGCGTTCTAGTCACTGCGTTTCTAAACGGACGCTTTCGCTTTTGTATCATCCAGCTCAAGCGTCCAGAAACTAGGTGACTTCACGAATCAACTATGAATAAGTCATCATCGATTCGCAAGCTCATCGTGATTCCTTTATTTCAGTTGATGCGTTCCAGTCACTACGTTTCTAAACGGACGCTTTCGCTTTTGTATTCACTTTTTCTCTATTGTAATTAAGTTTTCTTCGTCTGTTAGAAAGAAGTCGAGTGGGGGGCGTTGATCGAGAAGCCCTAGTCGTTCTAATTTGTAATAACTGACTTTATTATATGGGTCATTATCGATAATTGGTAACTTCTTTTCTTGAGCAATATATGCATCTACTGCACGTTGAATTTTATCCAAATAGTGCGCAAGGTGTTTATTATTTTCTTCAAATACCTCATATGTTTCTTTTGACATATAAAAAGGTTTGTGCGGAATCGCTTTCAAAAAAGGAGTGAGTAATTCTACATTGATACGGTTATCTTCATGGATGAGTACACTTAAAGGAACAGTATTAGGAAGCGTGTTGCTGTATTCTCTAATCGCTTTTTTGATTTCATTTAATGGTATTTCTTTAATAGGGTGTGTCACTTTTTTTGAGGATTTTTTTCGTACAAATTTTTTCCACAAGTTTGTCACCAACTTTCTTTTTATATGTATTTTGCTATATCTTAACAAAAATTTTGTAAAATGAAAAGAAGCTATACAATATTTACTATTTCTTAACAATAATGGACTAGCTATTTTTGTATAATCTTGTTAAATTAGCAAATAGAAAGATAAAATTTGTAAGAGGAGTGGTAAAAATGATTGAAAAAAATGGTGAATTAAAAATTACTACACTTGCAGTAATTGGTATTCAAAAAGATGGACGCTACTATACCAAACTGATGGATTGGGTAGCAGAGAATGATAGCGAAATAGAATTGTCTACGGATAAAGTAATGGATGGAAATTGTCGATTGCATGGAAGTAGTTTCCGAGGACTCTTAGAAGGATCGCGTGAAATTACTCAATCTAGTCATAAACCTCCCATTGTACTTGATAAAGTCCTTAATATGTATTACTTCCCTGTTGAATCTCCCATCAAAAAAACATGTACATGGATTGCTCATTCACATGTAAAAGCAATAAGAAATTATCCAAACAATCAAACAAACATATTATTTCACAACAATCGAACACTCACATTAGACATTTCTCATCCTGTAGTATTTCGTCAATTAAATAAAACAGCACAATATAGATGTACATTAACTGATCGAATACAAAAGTTAAGACCGATTCATAAATTAAATGCACAACACTACTTTCAAACAGAACTTCCTCATGCTGAAATCATCCGTAACTCCCCAATTTCTAGTTTTGATTATGAAGAATAGATACTAGAATAGCGCTCTCCATCTTATATGATTTCCAATGATTAATAAGAATCGATTGCTATAAATAAATAGTAGGCTTATCGCATGATTAATATTGCGATAAGCCTACTATTTCAAAAATTAAATTTGTCAATTGGAATAGTTGGGTGTTTTCCGGTTAAGAATGCAGCAACATCCTTTCCGATGATCGGTCCAGTTGTAAGTCCAGAAGAACCTAATCCATTAACTGAAAACACATTGGAATCTATATAACCAATAAAAGGTAGAGATTCTCTCGTAAATGGTCTTAGCCCAACAGATAGATACTCCATTTGTATGGTAGAATTCGGGAAATATTGTTCTGCTTGTTCTAATAAATATGCTTCGTTTTCTTTAGAAGGAGTCGTAGAGAAGCTTTCAGTATCTTCATGTGTTGTACCGATTGCATATTGATGTGTGGATGTTTCTACGATATACATTGGACCTAGTCCCATTACTACAGGTGTATTTGTATGATTACTTTCATTTTTTAATGAGAAATGCAACAATTCTGCACGTTGATGTCTTACAGGTATTTGAGGAGCTATCTCATTTCCCCATGCGCCTGCTGCATAAATGACTGTACCCTGACATGCTTTTATCGACACATCTTCATTTATCCATTTTCCACCATGTAATAAGATACCTTCTTTTAGTGCGTTTAATAAATTTTGACCATTAATTTGGCCACCACCTTCAACGAATATAGCGGGTAAATCAGTTGTAAGGTTAGGATGAGCATTGCGTACCTCACTTGGAGACATTTTCTTTACAATACCCATTTCAGGTGCTGTCTCTTTTTTTGAAGAAATTCGTTGGAAAGCTAATTCCTGAACATGTTCATTTTTAAATAAGCAAATGGCACCGTTTCTTTTATAACCTGTAGAGATACCTGTTTGTTGCTCGAGTTCCTTGATGAAATCAGGGTAATATCGTGCACCTTCTTCTACAAGTCTATACCATAATTTATTTCTTTTTTGACTGACCCATGGACAGATTATTCCGGCAGATGCTTCGGTTGCTTTACCTGTATCATTCCGGTCATAGAGGGTCACATTATGTTTCATTTTACTTAGATGGTAAGCGATGGAAGCACCAGCAATTCCACCACCAATTATGGAGTATGTTCCCATACAATCATTCCTTCACTTCATTCTAAGTGGTAAGCGTACTATGAAAAAGAAAATAATGCAACTAAATAAGTGTCTGAAATTTGAAAAAATTGTAAACATCGCACTCGTGACAATCTTCATTTATCCGTGTATGCTATTAATAGAATTAGTAATTTTTACTTGAATTGAAGGATGACTAAAATGGCATATGAATATTTAAAAGAAGAAATAATTCAATATAGTAAAGAAATAGGAATTGATAAAATAGGATTTGCAAGTGCAGATCCGTTTAAAGAGTTAAAAGGAAGGTTACAAGAACAACAGCAATTAGGTTACGCATCAGGATTTGAAAAAGGCACAATCGAAGAGAGAACAGAACCGACACTCTTATTAGAAAGTGCGGAATCTATTATTGCGATTGCATTAGCTTATCCAACAAGAATAAAAAATAGTCCGAAAAGTGTAAAAGGCGATCGACGAGGATTATTCTCTAGGGCTTCATGGGGAACAGATTATCATATTGTATTGCAACAAAAATTGTCTTTACTTACAGAGTTTATCGAGAGTAAAGTACAAGGTTTCCAATATCGATCAATGGTAGATACTGGTGAATTATCAGATCGAGCGGTTGCAGAACGAGCAGGCATTGGCTTTAGTGGGAAGAATACATTAATGATTGCCCCAGAATTAGGTTCATATATCTATTTAGGTGAAATGATTACCAATCTCCCTTTTACACCTGATATCCCAATAGAAGATGGATGTTTAGATTGTACAAAATGCTTAGACGCATGTCCAACTGGAGCGCTAGTAGAACCAGGAAGATTAAATGCACAGCAATGTTTGGCATTTTTAACGCAAACAAAAGACTACATGCCAGATGAACACCGAGACAAATTAGGAAATTTGATTTATGGATTTGAAACATGCCAAGTGGTTTGTCCATATAATAAAGGGGTGGATTTTCACTTTCATGAGGAATTTGAACCAGACCCTGAGCTAGTGAAACCAAGATTAACAGACTTATTACACATGTCTAATCGTACTTTTAAAGAAAAATTCGGTAAAATGGCTGGTTCTTGGCGTGGGAAGAAACCGATTCAACGAAATGCAATATTAGCACTCGCACATTATAAAGAAGAAAGTGCTGTACCAGACTTAATTCAATTAATGAAAGACGATCCACGGCCGGTGATAAGGGGAACTGCTGCATGGGCCATTGGGAAAATAGGAACAGAAGACGGCTATACAGAGATTATAGCAGCAATGAAGACAGAAACAGATGAAACCGTATTAGCAGAAATGGAAAAAGGTCTTGGGTTTAAGGAAAGGAAGTAGCGTATATGGATAAAATATACTATTCCGAAATGGATACTCCAATCGGTCCGCTTACAATGGTAAGTAAGAACGATATATTAATTTTATTAGAATATGGTGCGTTTGATGAGAGGAAAACAAGCATTATTTCATGGTGTGAGAAACACTCTATTCCAACAAATTTAGAAAGAAACGTAGATGCTCATATACTTATTCATCAACAATTAAATGAATATTTTTCTAAAAAGAGAAAATCTTTTACGATTCCGTATGTATGTTACGGAACTCCCTTTCAACAAAAAGTATGGAAAGCACTCACTGATGTGCCATTTGGCGAAACGAAATCATATAAAGATATTGCGGAAGCTGTGGAATCACCAAAAGCTGTAAGAGCAGTAGGCGGAGCGAATAATAAGAATCCTATTTCTATTATTGTGCCATGCCATAGAATCATTGGGATGAATGGGAAATTAGTAGGGTATGGTGGAGGAATAGATAAGAAGGTCTTTTTATTAGATTTAGAGCGTGAAAGTGAAGATTAATTGATCAGCTATTGGTTAGTGATTAAGTGAAAAAAGTGGATTCTGTCAGTAGTATATTGGCAGAATCCACTTTGCATATATTCCACAAAAATTTCTATTACTCTGTAGCTTCTTCTTCTGTTGCATCATCTGTGTTTTCTTCTGTTTGATTTTCTTCTTGCTCTGGATTTTCTGTATCATCTCCATCTTCTGCACAAGCAGTAAGTACACTTGTTGAGAAAATAGCCAAAAAAAGAATGGATAACCATTTTTTCTTCATAACATTTCCCTCCTCTCTATACAAATATAATACCAACATTTATTTGAAAAAAATCTAAATTTACAAAATATTGAATTAAATAACAAATTGTTTACAAAGTTAAAATAGATGTAAAAGAGGAGGAAATTTATGAATCACATATCTATATTACAAAATTATTGGGAACTACAAATGGAACAAGGTGATGAATTCATTGCACTACAAAATAAAAAGAAAGTATTCAAAAAGCATAACAAAACAATAAAAAAAACAACCATACATGTTAAAAAAATGAAAGAATGGATAGATGGTGACCATTGTATATTCATTTACCAATTATTAAAAAAATATATGATAGAGGATCAAGATAAACTATATCATGAACAACAAGCTGAATGGAGAAAGGCGACTTGTTCCAATGTAGAAATGATAACAGATGAGGAAATTTCAAATCGATTACAAAGAAATAAAGTTCCAGACTATCGGATGATAAGCGATGAGAGATCTAGACAGTATTATGATAGAAGAGAAGCAGTGAGATATGCAGAACGATGGTGGAATGATTACAATCCTAACTATCCATATTTTGAAGATAATGATTGCACAAATTATATTTCTCAATGTTTACGTGCTGGAGGTATTCCAATGGTGGGACAACCAAATAGAAATAAAGGTTGGTGGATGGGTGAAGATAGTTGGAGTTTTAGTTGGTCTGTTGCACATGCTTTTCGTTGGTATTTAAGTAGTGATACGAATACATTTCATGCAAAATTAACAGATCATCCGAGTAAATTACAAATTGGTGATGTCATTTGTTACGATTTTGAAGGAGATGGAAGGTGGGATCATTCGACTATTGTCGTAGCAAAGGATAGTGAGAATATGCCTCTAGTAAATGCGCATACGAATAATAGCCGAAATCGTTATTGGACTTATGAAGACTCACTAGCATGGACGGAAGCATGTCAATATCGATTTTTCCTTATTGGAGATTAATTCAATAGTCTATTATCTTTGACATATGCTATAATAATGAAGGCAATTAGCTTATCAAAATGTAAATAATCGTAAATGTAAAATTGATGATAAGTTGCGCAATCAATCGGTGGAGTCCATTCCTCTGCCTGATTGAAGACTCACTATATAGAGGTGGATTACAATTGGCAGTACATGTAGTTTTATTTCAACCAGAAATCCCTGCGAATACAGGTAATATTGCAAGAACGTGTTTAGCAACAAATGTGCAATTACATCTTATTCGACCATTAGGATTCTCAACAGACGATAAAATGTTGCGTCGAGCAGGACTTGATTATTGGCATGATGTAACAATACATTATTATGATTCATTAGAAGAAATGTATCAGAAATATCAAGATGGTGAATTTTATTATATTGAGAACTTTGGTGGGAAATATTATACAGATTATGATTTCAGTGATAAAGAAAAGGATTTATTCTTTGTATTTGGTAGGGAAACAAATGGCATCCCGAAAGAATTGCTTGTAGGTAAAGAAGAGCAATGTTTACGAATTCATATGACAGATAAAGTACGCTCATTGAATTTATCTAACACAGCTGCAATTATTATTTATGACGTAATGAAACAACAAGGATTCCCGGGATTAGAATAATAGTATAAAAAAACACGCCACTATTGCTATGAAATGATAGTGGCGTGTACTTTTTAAATATTTTATTATAAGTAGTTTTTCTTAAAACTGAACTACTTAGAATGACACGTAACTTACATTACTTATTTGTAATCTTATCTATTATACTTTGATTTCTAACAATAAGCCATAATATTCCTATGAGTATAATATATAGAATGAAGAAGGAAAATTGGCTATATTCTTTTTCTGTTATGATAAATTGAGCGAAAAAGTGAAATAGTTCATCAGCAAATGATCGAACAAAAATCGGGAAACTCACGATAATGAGAAATACGATACTTACTTTGTAACCGAATTTATATAATAATGCAGCGACGATATTAAAGACTAAGAAGAAGAACATATACAAAAAGCTCTCGTATAGAATTAATTGTGAAGTAGCAATCTGATGATCCATTATGTTTATGCCATAGTACGAGAAGTTATCGATATGAAAGAAATCAATAATGTATCCCATAGCAAATAAAAATACATTACTAATAATCGACATGGTAATTGTGAATAGAATAAGATATAGCACATAAGCAAAAAGGTAACTCGTACGACTGGAACCAAACTTAATGATTGCAGGAAATGTCTCCTTAAAAAATAATACTGCGAATATAGCTGTAAAAATAAGGCTTGGTAACGTATTTACACCGACAAATTCAATTTCGAAAGACTGAAACAGGGTAGTAATACAAAGAAAGAATAACAAAAATCCTAAGAAAATTAGCCAAAATGTCAGTACAGTTTTATATGAGTATTTCAAAAAGTAATATAAATTAAACTTAATTTGAGTGAACAATTTCTCTCATCCTCTCTTTTGTTAAATATACAAATAATTCTTGTAAATTTAGTTTCGATACTTCAAATCTCTTATCGTCTATCTTCTCTTCATCAAATAAAACAGCTGTCTTTTGTCCGAGGATTGTCGACTCATGAATGACGTGACGATTTTTAATATATTGATCAATTTCTTCTTTACGTCCTTTAATAATGGCATGTTTTTTCTCTAGTTCCTCTGATAATTCGTGTAACATCACAGATCCTTCATGAAAAATAATCACTTCTTCAAAAAGCTTACTCACTTCATCAATTAGATGTGTCGATAGAATAATAAGTCTTGGGTTTTGTTGATAAGACTGTAACAACAAATCATAGAAAGTAGATCGATTCGATGCATCTAATCCGATGTATGGTTCATCAAAAATCGTAATAGGTGCATTACTTGATAATCCGATAATAATACCTAAGGCAGAATACATACCCTTCGACAGAGTTTTAATTTTTTGTTTAGCATTTAATTGGAAGATATCAAGTAATTTATTCGCGTACGATTCATCCCAGTTAGGATAGAATTTACTAGAAATAGTTAAGATTTCTTGGACTGAGAACTTTTCATAAAAATTGTTACTTTCCATAATAAAACATATATCTTTTGTTTGTTCATAATTATTGAATACTGGCTGTTCATTTATTTGAATGTCACCTTTTGATTGACGGAAGTGACCTGCTAATATGCGCATAAAAGTTGTCTTTCCTGCACCATTCTTACCTAATAAGCCAATAATTTTGTTGCCGCTTAGATGAAGATTAATGTCTTTTAATGCTTCTTTTTTTCCATAAACTTTTTTTAATTTGCTTACTTCAATATTCATACTTTTCCACCTTCCTTTATCCATGTAATTAATTGATCTTTGTGGACTTGAATACGATCTGCTTCTTCAAGTAGTGGTCTCATATATTGCTCATAAAAATGACTTTTTCTTTTTTGTAATATGATTTCTTTTGCTTGTTCTGTTACAAACATACCGACACCTCGCTTCTTGTAAATAATTTCTTGACTTACGAGTAAATTGATACCTTTTGCAGCTGTTGCGGGATTTATTTGAAAATGTTTTGCGAATTCATTCGTTGAAGGAACTTTATCATTTGCATGTAAGTCACCATCTATAATATTTGTTTCAATTAATTCTGCGATTTGTTGAAAAATTGGTTGGTCATCTTTTAGTCTGTCAGACAATTTTTATTCACCACCTTATTGGTTAGTTACTTATGTAATTAACCGTATAACATTGATTTCAAAAATGCAAGCCCTTTTTATTATCTTTAAGGAAATAATATAAAAAAACCTTCAAAATTAGGCTTTGAAGTCTAATTTCGAAGGATAATTTAATTTGATATGCTCCAATCACTACGTTTATAAGCGGACACTTTTAGCTTTTAATTTATCCAGCACAAGTGTCCAGAAACTAGGCGATTTCACAAATCATCTTACGATAAGTCATCATCGATTCGTACCTCACCGTGATTCCTATATCTAAGTTGATTCGCTCCAATCGCTACGTTTCTAAACGGACACTTTTAGCTTTTAATTAAATCAATCAAAAATTCTTTGTTTGGGTAATTTAGGTCTTGTAGTTGTTGACATACTTTTTCTAGATCATAAGAAACTCGGATATGTGATGAGACAATGCTTGTTTCTGTAAGTTCGATTAAGACATATGATGCTTTTTTTATACCGTCAAATGGTAACCCAACACTACCTAAGTTAATAATTGTTTTTCCATTGATTGTTCGTTCATACGCTTTATGAATATGTCCATAAAGATAGATATCTGCATTGGAATGGTTAAAAAATGTTGCCTCTATCATCTCATCACTAGCATCAGGGGACACAACATCGAATAAACTAGTTGGTGTTGCATGAAATGCGTGAAAGTGTATGCCATTTCGTTCCAATTTTACTTCGTTGGGTAAGGATTGCAAGTATGTGATATCTTCCTCATTTAATTGTTTTCGAGTCCATTGTTGTTCTTCTTGCATGATACGTAAGTTAGAATCAGGCACTTCTTTCTCTTTCACTCCACGAATGACCCATTCATCCGCATTTCCTTTTATTACATGTGTATTTAGTTGTTTAATCATATCTAACGCGCGTTTTGGTTCTGGCCCTCGATAACATAAATCACCTAACACGACAATTTCATCTACATTTCTTTGTTTCATATCAGAAAGAACTGCATCTAAAGCAAGCGCGTTTCCATGAATATCTGAAATCCAAGCTATTTTCATATGTATCACCTCGATTCTATGATAAAACATTTCTGTAATGTAATACAATAATAAGCAAAGATTTTGACTGTATTTACGGATAGCTCATATAATATAGTAAGACGTAACCTATTATATGTTTATTTACTTCAAGATAAGGGTATCGTCTATTATGAGGAGGAATGTACAGATGTTTTCCTTTATGACAAATGAAATTCCAACATTTATGAGAACAGAATTAGAGAAGTTATTTACAAAGATAGGACCTTTAATGAAAAAAAATACAAAATACATGATGTTCGCTACACCGCTAATATTAATTTCTGTATTTAATCTGGTTTATTTTCTTTTTTTCGAAGGTTTGTCTAATGAAATAATGACAGTAACACTTATATATGCACTTCTTGCAGCGATTGGCTTTGCTTTGTATAAAGAAAGTAAAAGAATAAAGAAACAAATTAAAAAATTAGAACTGGAACATATTGTGAAACGAATTGAAAAAAGTGATGTAATGAATGAATATAAGAAAAAAGATTATATTAGTTTAATTATGAATCAGCCCAGGTTGGGGTTGCAAACTTTTATGAATTTCCTAACGGAAGAAGAACAACGAAAACAAATGAGTCATTTTAGAAGCGAGTAAACGAGTAATACGTTTGCTCGTTTTCTTATTGACACAATGGTGTAAAAGTGAGAATATATTGTTGTGTTCTTTATAAAGAATATAATGTTCTTTATAATAAAGAGGAGGCGAATAAATGGAAAGTGCATTACGTATACTACATATAGTTGATGCCATGAATTATAGTGGTATTCCAACATTATTAATGAACTTGTACCGTAAAACAGATCGAAAAAAAATACAATTTGATTTTTTAACGAGCGGGAATGGCACATATGATAATGAAATTAAACAACTAGGTGGCCATTTGTATCAGATTCCTCCGATAGAGGAAATTGGCTTTTTCCAATATACTCGTACATTAAGAAAGTTTTTTAAGCTTCATTCTTCATATATCATCGTCCACAGTCATTTAAACTATCTAAATACAATTACTCTCAGAGAAGCAAAGAAAGTGCGTATACCTGTTCGAATAGCACACATGTATAGTCTTGTCCCAAATCAGTATGAAACTAGGCGATTACGTCATCAATTGTGTAAACATACATTACCACTTTATGCGACAGAATATTTTGTTAGCTCAAAAGATGCCATCCATCATGTATTTCATAAAAGTAAAGATCCTGATTTATTTCCATACATCATCGAATTGGAAAATTTTTGTTATTCACCGTCAACTAGAGAGATATATAGAAAGAAATTAAATGTAACAGAGAAACAGTTTGTAATAGGTCATGTAGGTGGTTTCACTAGTCAAAAAAATCATAGCTATATCATAGATTTATTCAGGGCTTTCCGCAGAACTGTTCCACATGCGAAATTAGTCTTAATTGGTGAAGGTCCATTAAAGAAAACAATAGAACAAAAGCTTAATCAATATCAGTTACAAAATGATGTTTATCTATTAGGTGCAGTAGATGATGTAGAAAATTGGATCCAAGCATTTGATGTATTTGTTTTTCCTTCCATACAAGAAGGTTTACCGGTAAGTGTTTTAGAGGCGGAATGTGCTGGATTACCAATATTAATATCTGAAAATATAAAGGTAGGAGTAAATTTTGAAACTGGATCCATCATGAGTTTACCTTTAGAAAATAAACAAGAGTGGCTTTCTGCATTACATAAAGTGAATGTAGAAAGACCGAGATTATCTATCACAAAAGACACGATTATTCAAAAAGGCTTGAGTGATATATCTATTGTGAGAAAGACAGAAGAAAAGTATTTGTATTTGAGAGATGAAGGGATCTAAGGGAATCGTATAAATCAATTGGATTTGAGGTTTATTGAATGATTGGAACAAATATTAAGAAAATACGAAAGAATAAAGGGTTGTCTCTAACTGTATTAGCAGAAAAAGCGAATATATCCAAATCGTATTTAAGCAATTTAGAACGCAATTTAAATGGGAACCCCTCTATCCAAGTTGTAGAGAAGTTAGCTGAAGTATTACAAGTGAAAGTGACCATGCTACTAAGTGAGAATTGTGAACCGCTAATACATGAAGAAGAATGGATTGATTTTGTAAAAGAGTTAAAAACTTTAGGACTGAATCGCTATAATTTAGACGATTATAAAATTATTTTTGAATTTATTCGTTGGAAAAAGAGCGAAGAGGAGAAAGGAGAATAATAGATTGGAGACTAAAAGAGTATTATGGGTTATTGACCCGAATGATCCAATTGTTTCTAAAGATCAATTAATCGAAAAATGTCTCAATCATTATAAGAATAATTACGATATTTATGTACAATTACTAGAATATTGCCCTATATTATATAATCATTTAAAAAATATAACGAGACTTCTTCCTCCTTTTTCTAAGTCAAAGAGAACAAGTGCAAGCTCGACAATACATCCGATTAAAATACCACATCATATTCGATATGCTTATTATAAATATCCTAATCTAGTAGAGATATACTGGAGATATATAAAAGAAACCTTATGGAAAGACACACGTTACTATCATAAAGTCGTCATATTCTCTCAAGGTTTAGCAGAGTTATATGTGAGAGAGGCAGTTACCTTCCACAAAGTTTATATTCATATACATGATGTGAATAGTGTAATTACAAATAAATTATGGCAGGGTCCACTCACACATTTTTACACAAATTCAACTTTTATTCATTATATGTTAGATAAAAAGGGCTATACTATACAATGTAAAAAGGACAGATATGAATTGGAAAATAGTGCCTCTCTCGCAGCAGTTAGGCGTGATAGATTTTATTAATCTTTATAAAAAAATGACAGAATGATTAATTGAAATAAAAAATAGGTAAATAAAACTAAAATGTTCTTTTAAAAGAACGTATAATACGTTATAATATATAAAAAGGATATAGTGTAAGTATAAATCAACAATAACTATTATTATTTTACTATTCGTTCTTGTATTAATGGTAAAAAAGCATTATAAAAAGATAACCAAATAGATGGAGGAAATGAGAATGTCAACATATACCGTTGTTGTAGCAGAATCACAAACACTATTTAGAGATATGATTACAAATTTTGTAGAAGATATGGATGAATTTTGTGTCATCGGCAAGTTAAAAAATGGACAAGAAGTAATTAATTTTATTACAGAAAAAGAAGTGAGACCCTATTTATGTTTGTTAGATATACATATGCCAATTATGGATGGAATGGCATGTGCTAAGAAATTGAAAGAAGTGTATCCAAATATTAAAGTTGTTCTATTGTCCGCATATGATGATGAGACATCCATAGAGAGAGTTATTTCTGTAGGTGCAGATGGGTATATTTTAAAAAGCTCAGGATTAGATGAATTTAAAGAAACTTTACGTTTTATTATTGATGGTAAATTTGTTGCACCACAAAAAATGGTTCATTATTTCTCCAAACGACTAGATACATTATTAAAATTGGAACGAGAAAGTTCTTTACATTATATTAAAGAACACTTCAATCACCGCCAAGATTTCAATAAAAGAGAATGGCAAATCATTCAATTAATGAAAAAAGGATGGACAAATCGAATGATTGCAGATCATTTAGGAATAAGTGAAGGTACAGTAAAGAATTATTTATCTATTATTTATAAGAAGTTAGAAATTAAAAATAGGGTGGAATTATTACAAATGTTATCAGAGATGACAGGGTGACCTTCTTATAATTGACTACGATAGTTTCTTGGCGACAATTGATATTTACGAGTGAACAGGCGATGAAAATAAGAATAAGAACTGAATCCACAATTTAGTGCAATACTTTCAAGTGTATTTGTTGTATATTTCATTTGATTGATTGCACTAGATAATCGAATCGATTGGGCGTATTCAATTATTGTCATCCCTGTATGTTCTTTAAATAGATGCACACAGCGAGAGATACTGAGATCACATGAATCTGCTAATTCTTGTACTTGAAAATTTTGTTTTGTTGCATTCTCTTCAACAAAACGCATCATTTTCATCACGATGAAGGGGTGTTTTGACACATTATCCGTTCGATTCATTTCTCTTTCTAAGGAAATACATAAAGCAGATAATAAATGATCCGTAAGCGAATGATTTCTTTCAATGTATGGTCGCCTTTCTTCAATAATGAGATGATGCCATAGCTGTAATATTAAATCATCCATCGAAATAGAAATTAGTGGAGGCATGTGTTTAAAATGGTCATGAATCCAATTGCCTTCACAATATAGATGTAAATCTCCACTAGTTTGTTCTTCATTCACATATAACTCATATCGTTCATTTGGCTTAATCATTAACAAATCACCTTTTTTTACAGGATGATTTTTTTTATTTATCTTCACAATTGCAGTTCCTTCTGTTTGTAAACGGAATAAATAACATAGTTCTGAAGACATATGGTAGGTATGATATTTTTGATTATGAAACGAATAACCACAGAATCGAAGTTTCATGTTTTAACATCCAATCTCCAATAAATTTATTAAAAATGTTCAAAATAGCAAAATTGTTCATGTATTAATTATATCAGTTATGTTCATAAAAGCAAAAACATAGTAGTATGAAGATACATGAACAACTAGGAGGTAGAATCAATGAGAGTAGTCGTATGGAATGAGAATAGACACGAAAAACTAAATGAAAATGTAGCTAGTATATACCCAGAAGGTATTCATGGTGCTATAAAGTCATTTTTGCAAACAAACGATGTAGAAGTTCGTACAGCTACATTAGATGACGAGAATCATGGGTTATCAGAAGAATTATTAAAAGAAACAGATGTGTTAATATGGTGGGGACATCTTGCACATGATGAAGTAAATGATAATATTGTGCAACTCGTTCATGAAAACGTTTTAAATGGAATGGGCCTCATTGTCTTGCATTCTGGACATTTTTCAAAAATCTTCAAAAAATTAATGGGGACATCTTGTGATTTAAAGTGGCGTGAAGCGAATGAGAAGGAACGCATTTGGGTTATGGATCCAACACATCCAATAGCAGAGGGGGTTGGGGAGTACTTTGAGTTACAAGAAGAGGAAATGTATGGAGAGCACTTCGATATTCCAACACCAGATGAATTAATTTTTGTCAGTTGGTTTGAAGGTGGAGAAGTATTTCGTTCTGGGTGTACTTTCAAACGTGGGCATGGAAAAGTATTTTATTTTAGACCTGGGCATGAAGCTTATCCTACATACTATGATAAAAACGTACAACAAGTAATCAAAAACGCAGTGAAATGGGCTAAGCCAGTCAATCGACCATTAGCGACATATGGAAATGCGAAACCATTAGAGAAATTAGATGAGGTGAAGGAAAATGAGTAAATTACGTGTAGCAGTAATAGGATGTGGAAGTATTTCAAAATTACGTCACTTACCGGAGTATGTATCAAATAAACATGTTGAAATCGTAGCGGTTTGTGACATTGTAAAAGAAAGAGCGGAAACGACAGCAAAAGAATATAGTGCAAAAGCATATACAGATTACGAAAAAGCAATTTCAGAAAGTAACGCAGATATTGTAAGTGTTTGTTTACCAAATTATTTACATGCACCTGTCTCGATATTTGCATTGGAACAAGGAAAACATGTGCTATGTGAGAAACCAATGGCAACATCAGAAGAAGAAGCAATACAAATGATTGAAGCAAGTAAGAAGGCAAACAAAAAATTAATGATTGCACATAATCAACGTTTTGTAAAAAGTCATGAAAAAGCACGTCAACTTATTTCAGATGGCAAATTAGGTAAAATCTATAGCTTTCGTACAGCGTTTGGTCATGGTGGACCTGAAGGCTGGAGTATCGATGGCGAGAATAGTTGGTTCTTTCGTAAAAAAGAGGCATTTATCGGTGCACTTGGTGATTTAGGTGTGCATAAAGCAGATGTTATTCGATATATTTTAGATACAGAGTTTGTTGAAGTCGCATCAATGATTGAATCATCAGCAAAAGCAAATAGTGATGTAGATGATCAAGCAGTTACGATATTGCGTAGTCAAAATGGAATTATCGGTACATTAACAGCAAGTTGGGCGTATAAAGTTGGCGAGGATAACGCGACAATAATTTATGGAGAAAAAGGAATGCTTCGTTTAGAAGACGATCCACAATATTCTATGATTGTAAAATATGTTGATGGTACGAATGTGAATTATGAGCTCGGTCAAATTCAGACAAATGATAATGATGGTCAAACATCTTCAGGTGTAATTGATCACTTTGTTGACTGTATTAGACATGATAAAAAACCATTAATTGATGGGGAAGAAGGGTATAAATCCTTACAAATTATCCTTGCAGCACTAGAATCAAATGAGCAAAAACGAACAATTAAACTAAATGAAAATTAGAAGGGAGAATGTAAAATGAAATTAGGTGTGTTTACTGTATTATTTGGTGAAAAGAAATTCGAGGAAATGCTTGATTATGTGCAAGCAAGTGGTTTAGAAGCAGTAGAAATCGGAACAGGTGGATATCCAGGTAATGTCCACTGTAATATTGATGAACTTCTAGAAGACAAAGAAAAACGTGAAGCATATCTTCATGCAATTAAAAGTCGAGGATTAGAAATAAGTGCATTCAGCTGTCATGGAAATCCTCTTACACCAGACAAAGCATTTGCGGATGAATGTGATCAAGTATTGCGAAAAACAATTAAGCTAGCCAGTTTGATGGATGTTCCAGTTGTAAATACTTTCTCAGGAACACCTGGTGATCAAGAAAACGCAAAAGCTCCGAATTGGCCTGTAGCACCTTGGCCTCCTGAATTCACTGAAGTATTGGACTGGCAATGGAAAGAAAAATTAATACCATATTGGAAAGAAATAGGGCAACTGGCGGAAGAGCATAATGTAAAGATTGGATTAGAATTGCATGCTGGCTTTTTAGTACACACACCATATACGATGTTGAAATTACGTGAACATACAAGTCCCGCGATTGGCGCAAATTTAGATCCAAGTCATTTATGGTGGCAAGGAATTGATCCGGTGGCGGCAATCAAAATTTTGGGTAAAGAGAATGCGATACATCATTTCCATGCAAAAGATACGTATATTGATCAAGATAATGTTAATATGTATGGGCTTACAGACATGCAACCATATGGAAATATTCAAACAAGAGCATGGAATTTCAGATCTGTAGGTTGCGGACATAGTCTTGAAGAGTGGTCCAATATGATTAGTGCACTTAGAACATTCGGATATGATTATGTCATTAGTATCGAGCATGAAGATCCAATTATGTCTGTAGAAGAAGGATTTCAACGTGCAGTAGATAATTTACAATCCGTAATTATAAAACAAAGTCCAACTGACATGTGGTGGGCATAGAAGGAGAGATATGTTTTGTCTAAATTAAAAATTGCATTAATTGGAGCAGGAGGAATTGCTACGTCTGTCCATTTACCAGCATATCAAAAAGCACATGAGCATGTAGAGATTGTTGCAGTTGCAGATGTGTTTGAAGAGAGAGCAAAGAAGGTGGCAGCTGAAGCGAATATACCTCATTATTTTAAAGATTATGAAGAAATGTTAGACAAAGTAGCGATTGATGCTGTGAGTGTATGTGTACCAAATAAATTTCATCGTGAAGCAACAATAAAAGCGTTAGAGGCAGGTTGCCATGTGCTTTGTGAAAAACCGCCAAGTATGAATCAAGTAGAAGCAAAAGAAATGGAAGATGCAGCAGTAAATGCAGGGAAATTATTAATGTATGGTTTCCATTATCGTTTTCAATCAGAAACACAAACAGCTAAACGATTTATTGATGCAGGTGAATTCGGAGAAATATATTCTGGTAGAGTCCATGCGATAAGACGACGCGGAATCCCTGGTTGGGGAGTATTTACGAATAAAGAATTACAAGGTGGAGGTCCTTTAATTGATATCGGCGTCCATATGTTAGATACCGCACTGTATCTAATGGGCTATCCAGATCCTGATGTTGTATTAGGTAAGACACACCAACAAATTGGAAAACAAAAAGGTGTAGGGCTACTTGGTGAATGGGATTATAAGAACTTTACTGTAGAAGATATGGCGATTGGTATGATTACATTCAAAAATGGCGCATCGCTCATATTAGAATCCGCTTTTGCTGCAAATGTGGAAAAAAATGATTTGATGCAAGTGTCATTAATGGGAAATAAAGGTGGCGCGGATATTTTTCCACTAAAGATGTATCAAGAAAAACACGAGACACTGATTGACATTACACCAGCATATGTTCCGCAGATTCATGCACATGAAAAAGAAATATTAACATTTGTGGACCATTGTGTTACTGGCAATATAACTAGTGAATTTGCGAAACAAGGCACAAGTATTCAAAAAATCATTGATGCTTTATATGAATCAGCAGAAACTGGTCTAGCTGTTCATATTAAGTGAGATAGCAATAACAGGAGGAAAAACAAATGGGGAAAATAGCCATTCAATTATATTCAGTTAGAGAACATACACAAAAAGATTTTTTTGGTACGTTGAGAAAGTTAGGAGATATGGGGTATGAAGCAGTGCAATTTGCAGGGTTTTTTGATGCGGATAGCCAAGAACTAAAAGGTGTCTTAGAAGAATCAGGTTTAGTTGCTGCAGGAAGTCATATGCCATTTGAATCACTATTAGGAGATCAATTGGAAGAATCATTAGCATATAATAAAGTGATTGGAAATGACCTCATTATTTGTCCAATCTTACCAGAAGCGTATCGTACTAGTGAAGAGGCATATTATAAAGCTGCGGAAGAATTAAATGAAATTGGACGCAAGTGTCATGACGCTGGTTTTACATTTGCTTATCACAATCATGATATGGAATTTTTTGATTTAGGTAATGGGAAATGTGGATTTGATATTTTATTTGAAGAAACAGATAAAACATATGTGAAGATGGAGTTAGATTGCTACTGGGCGACACATGCAGGAATAGATCCATTGCAGACGATTCAATCACATGAAGATATCATTGTTTCGTTACACATGAAGGATATGACAGTAGAAAACGGTCAGAAAAGAAGTATTGAAATAGGTAAAGGTACGTTAGATATTCACAGTTTGTGGAACCAAGGCGAAAAAAGCGGTGTGAAATGGTATGTAATCGAACAAGAACAATTTGATGGAGATCCATTAGTTAGTGCAAAAGAAAATGTAGTGAAATTAAAACAACTAATTCATAATTAAATAATAGATGACAAAAATATGATTAGAGGCATTTGCTTCTGATCATTTTTTTGTATAATAGTTTAGTGTAGGATAGAAAAGAAGAAAAAAATCAAGGGAAATACCATTATAACAATGCAAACGATTGCCCAAAGACAAATATGTTAAATTTTATAGTTGATTAATATTTTTAAATGTTCTAAAATTGAATTTGCGCAAACGATTGTATAAATAAATGTTAATTATAAAGTGAGGGGTAAATATGAAGAAATTTATGTCTTTTGACTTCTGGCAGAAGTTAGGGAAAGCGCTCTTAGTAGTTGTAGCGGTTATGCCTGCTGCGGGTATTATGATTTCATTAGGTAAACTTGTAGCAATGTCAGGTGATGATATCACTTTATTACTTAGTATCGGTAGAGTGATGGAAGAGCTTGGATGGGCAATTATCGGGAATCTCCATGTATTATTTGCTGTAGCGATAGGTGGTTCTTGGGCAAAAGAACGTGCTGGCGGTGCATTCGCTGCATTGTTAGCGTTTATTTTAATTAACCGTGTCACTGGAGCTATTTTTGGTGTCACTGGAGATATGGTCAGTGATGCAAGTGCAACAACACAATCTTTATTAGGTAGTGAATTAATTGTTGCAGATTATTTTACAATGATATTAGGTGCACCTGCACTTAATATGGGTGTGTTTGTTGGAATCATCTCTGGTTTCGTTGGAGCAAATGTATTTAATAAATATTATAATTATTCAAAGTTACCACAAGCACTCGCATTCTTTAATGGGAAGCGCTTTGTTCCATTTGTTGTTATTCTGTGGTCTGTTATTATTGCTTTGGTGCTATCATTTGTATGGCCTTTCATTCAAGGATTATTAAATGATTTTGGTAAATGGATTGCTACTTCTAAGGATTCTGCGCCATTTATTGCACCATTTGTATTTGGTACTTTAGAACGTTTAATGTTACCTTTCGGATTGCATCATATGTTAACAGTGCCGATTAACTATACAGAATTAGGTGGCACCTATCAAATTTTAACTGGAAGTAATGCTGGTGATATTGTTGCAGGACAAGATCCATTATGGTTAGCGTGGATATCAGATTTAAATAATTTATTAGCTGCAGGAGACATGAATGCGTATAATCAATTATTAAGCGATGTGACACCTGCACGTTTCAAAATGGGACAGATGATTTTAGGGTCAGCAGGTTTAATTGGTGCTGCATTAGCAATGTATCGTAATGTAGACAAAGACAAAAAGACAAAGTATAAATCGATGTTCTTATCTGCAGGATTAGCTGTCTTTTTAACAGGGGTAACAGAACCGATTGAATTTATGTTTATGTTTGCTGCACCATTATTGTATGTTGTTTATGCTATTTTGGCAGGTCTAAGCTTTGCTGTAGCAGATTTAGTCCATTTACGTATTCACTCATTTGGTAACATTGAATTTTTGACTAGATTACCGATGACGATTAATGCAGGGTTGTTACAAGATGTGATTAATTATGTGATTGTCTGTGTCATTTTCTTTGGCTTGAATTATGTTGTCTTTAACTTTATGATAAAGAAAATGAACTTACCAACACCAGGTCGTAAAGGTAATTATACAGATGACGAATCAGTTCATGACGATACTGTGAATGAGGGAACAAAAGAAGCGAAAGATACAAATAGTATAGCTGCAAAAATTGTTGATTTATTAGGTGGAAAAGAAAATATAGAAGATGTTGATGCATGTATGACAAGGTTGCGTGTAACTGTAAATAATATAGAAAAAGTGAAAAGCGAAGCGGAATGGAAGAAAACAGGTGCGCTTGGATTAGTTTTAAAAGATCGAGGTGTACAAGCAATATACGGACCGAAAGCAGATGTCATGAAATCAGAAGTACAAGATTATTTGGAGGATTAATATGCGTCTACTTACGCTTAATTGTCATTCTTGGCAAGAAGAGAATCAGTTAGAAAAAATCGAGTATTTAGCAAAAGTAATTGCAGATCATCAATATGATGTCATTGCATTGCAAGAGGTAAGTCAAACGGAAATGTCACCTATTGTGTATGATAATGTGAAACAAGATAATTATGGACACGTGTTAGTGGAGAGAGTAAATCATTTAAGTAAGGAAAAGTATGTGTTGAAATGGACGCCATCTCATCGTGCATATGATGTGTATGAAGAAGGTGTGGCTATTTTAACAAAGCATCAGATTGAAGATGTAGAGACAACGATTCTGTCTAAATCAGATAACTTTGACTTTTGGAAGACAAGAGCATCTTTAGTTGTTGATATTCTGATAGATAATGAGAGAATAACATTTGTCTCCTGTCATATTGGTTGGTGGAAAGATGAGGAAGAACCGAGTCAATTCCAAATAGATAATCTCTTGCCAATTACCTCAAGAAAGCATCCAGTGTTTTTAATGGGAGATTTCAATAGTGAAGCAAGCGTACGTGAAGAAGGGTATGACTATTTGTTAGCTAATGATATTTATGATACATTTGAGTTAGCTGTGGAAAAAGATAGTGGAATTACTGTGCCAGGAAGTATCGCGGGTTGGGAAGCAAGTAAAAAATCAAAACGAATTGATTATATTTTTACCAATCAACCAATAAAAGTTCAGTCATCTAAAGTTATTTTTAATGAAGAGAACCATATGGTTATATCAGATCATTATGGGGTAGAGATAACTATATGATGAAGTAGAAAGGGGTTATCACATGTTAAAGAATATTTTTAAGAAAAAAGAGATAAATAATGCATTTGTTTCACCAATGTCTGGAAGTGTGGTTCCGTTAGAAGAAGTGCCAGATCAAGTCTTTTCACAGAAGATGATGGGTGATGGTATTGCGATAGAACCAACAGATGAGACTGTCCTATCTCCAATTGATGGAGAAGTAGTAGATGTATTTAAAACAAAGCATGCGATTAATATGCGTGCAGATAATGGAGCAGAGATCCTTATTCATATGGGACTTGAAACGGTTCAATTACAAGGAGAAGGTTTCGATATTCTTGTGTCGAATGGCCAAAAAGTAAAAGCTGGTGAGCCGTTAGCAAAAATGAATATCCACACGATTATTGAAAAAGGATGTCAAACAGTAACCCCAATTATCTTGTTAAATGGTGACGAGTATAAAATAAGTAATCGAACAACTGAAAAACATGTAACGGCAGGAAATGACCAATTGTTTCAAATTAACAAGAAATAACATTCGTTTTATATCAAAAAACTATTCGAGTAACAATCGAATAGTTTTTTTGATTAACGTAATACGAACACTTTGTTTAATTTGTTAGACTAAAAGGTATAATAGAGTGTAGGTACTATTGCATAAATTAGGAGATGTAAAAAAAGTGGAAACAAAACGTATGAAAGAGACACGTGTCGTACAGACAGATTTGGTATTAATTAATGATTTAAATAATTATCATTCTTTATTTGGTGGTGTATTGATGAAGAAGATGGATGCATGTGCAGCTCTAGCGGCAAGAAGACATGCAAGAGTTAGAGAATGTGTGACTGCATCTATTGATTCCGTTCATTTTATTGCACCAATTTTACAAACAGATTCTGTATGCCTAGAAGCATTTGTTACATATACCGGCAAGAGTTCGATGGAGATTTTTTGTAAAGTCATTGCGGAAGATTTAGATACTGGTGAGAGACGGTTTGCGGCAACTGCATTTCTTACATTTGTTGCACTAGGAGATGATAAGAAGCCTGTTCGTGTGCCGAAAGTAATACCAGAAACAGAAGAAGAGAAGTTTTTGTATGAAACTGCTAGTGAGAGAGTGGAAATGCGGAATGCAAAACGAAAGCAAAACAAACATTTAATTCAGAATCTATCGATATCCAAACCATGGGATGAGTGATAAAGGGAATTCCTTATGAAGATGAATAAAAGAGGTTAAGGCATAAATATTTTCTTCACATATGAAATTAGCGATGGAAGTTATTAAGTTTTTCAAAATCTGTTTTTTAGGGACTTAGAGGAAAAACCTACGGAAAGAGAAACGGACATGCCAGAGCGGTTGCCGAGCGCATATCAAATCTCAAGATTACCAAATAGAGTGATATCTCACTTTCCTTATAATACACATAAAACCCAAACGACTCGTTAAATAGCTTGCGAATCGTTTGGATTTTTGTATTAACAGAATTCTCTTGCCGCTACGTTTCTAACCGGGTGTATCCGCTTTTGTTTATCCAGCGATAGCACCCAGAAACTATGCGACTTCGCAAACCACCCTACGATAAGTCATCATCGGTTCGTACCTCGCCGTGATTCCTTTATCTCAGTTGGTTTACTCCAGTCGCTACGTTTCTAACCGGGTGTATCTGCTTTTGTTTATCCAGCGATAGCACCCAGAAACTATTAGACTTCGTAAACCACCCTACGATAAGTCATCATCGGTTCGTACCTCGCCGTGATTCCTTTATCTCAGTTGGTTTACTCCAGTCGCTACGTTTCTAACCGGGTGTATCCGCTTTTGTTTATCAATTATCCTATTGCTTTGATATAGAATAATTTCGCTTGATAATCACCAGGATGTTCTCTACCCCAATATTCATTTGCTCTATCAATATAATTACCTGCAAGGATGATTCCGATATTCATTAACTCACTACCATAATACGTTGTTTGATTATTAATGCTATATAGTTTGTTTGAATCAAGCCCTACTAATTTAATACGCTCGTATGCTTCATTTGGTTTGGCTAACACTTTGTAATATCCAACAAGTGCTTCCTCTTTCTCTTGATCCACAACCATCCATGTTGTTTCATTTTGTTCAAATGGACTAGTTAAGCGGAAAAATGCACCACTTCTTATTAAATGACGATGTTGTTTAAAAAATGCCACTTGTTCTTTTACTTTTTCTTTTTCTTCATCAGATAGTTTTGTAATATCTAATTCATATCCGAATGTGCCGAAGTAAGCGACAGCAGCTCTTGTATCAATTGGCGTCTTTCTACCTACTTGATGATTAGGAATGTCAGAAACATGGCTACCAATAGCGCTTAATGGATATACCATGGAAGTACCATATTGAATCTTCAATCGCTCAACAGCATCTGTATCGTCACTTGTCCAAGTTTGTGGTGCGTAGTATAACATACCAGGATCAAATCTAGCACCGCCTCCAGCGCATGATTCAAATAAAATATTAGGATATTTCTCAATTAAACGTTCATATAATTTATATACTCCTAAAATATATCGGTGGTATACTTCACCTTGTTGATCGCTTGCTAATTTGTTCGAATATGCTTCTGTAATATGACGATTCATATCCCACTTAATATAAGAAATTTTAGACTTAGCAATAATCTTATCCATTAAGTCAAAAATATAATCGACTACATCATCTCTTGAGAAGTCTAAGACAAATTGATTTCTACCATGTGATGCGCTGTAATTTGGTGTAGAAATAATCCAATCAGGATGTTCTTCAAACAATTTTGTATCTTTACAGACCATTTCTGGTTCAAACCATAGACCAAAGCGCATACCTAGTTCTTCAATTTTCTCGCTTAAACCATTGATTCCGTTTGGTAACTTCTCTTCATATTCGAACCAATCACCCAATGAACTTGTGTCATCATCTCTTTTACCGAACCAACCGTCATCGAGTACAAATAATTCAATACCCAATTGTTGAGCGGTTTGAGCGATTTCTACAACCTTTTCTTCATTGAAATCAAAGTATGTTGCTTCCCAATTGTTAATTAAAATAGGTCGAACAGTATCACGCCATACTCCTCGTGCTAAACGATCACGATATAGTGTATGGAATGCTTGACTCATGCCATTAAGGCCTCTATCTGAATAAACCATCACACATTCTGGTGTTTGGAAACTAGAACCTGCTGACAATTTCCATTTAAATTGTAATGGATTTATACCAAGTGAGACACGACTTACATTATATGTGTCCACTTCTACTTGAGCTAAGAAATTTCCGCTATATACAAGGCTAAAACCGTACACGTCACCACTATTTTCATTTGTATCAAAACGTTTCAAAGCAATAAAAGGATTAAACACATGACTACTTGCGCCGCGGTTTGAATAAATAGATTGAATCCCTTTTGACAATCTTTTAGTCTCAACATGTCCTTCTCTAGCCCATGCACCATGTAAGTGAACCATGTCATATTGATCATCTGGAAAATCGATATTCATGCTCATTGCTTTGTCTAAATAATAGGTTTCTGTCCCTGTATTGATGAATGTTGCATGACGAGTTATTACTTTACGGTTATCGAAAATCGTATAGGATAAAATTAGTTTGCATTGTAATACTTCATCAAATAGTTCTACTTCTAATGTTTCTGCTTCTTCCTCTTTTTCTACATAAGTGGCCGGTAAACCATCTAGCGTTCTCTTCCCTTTAAAAATGCGATAATCAGAAAAGACGAAGTTCGTAATATGTGCACCGTTTTCTCGCGTAATTGAGTGTGCAGGATAACGAAAATCAGTTGACCCAAAACTAGGATATTCCTGTTTTATATGTTCAAGAGAAGATGTATGGTCACCCTCAAATAGATTAGTAGATGGTCTAATCTCGCGTTCAATTAAGTGAGCAAACGAATTACGCTGATGTATTCGTTTACCAAAATATAAATGTTCTAGTTGCTTACTTTTCTCTAAGACTCGAAAAACATAACTAATGTGGTCATTGTGTAGATGGAAAGATAACTCCTTTTTATTTACTGTAATTGGCATTTTGTAGCCTCCTTTTGTATGTGTTTAACGATAACTTAAAACTACTATATTGAAAAATATAATATATGTCAAAGGAATATTAAATTATTTAAAAAAAGACTAGACAAATATGTGACAAAAGTATTATTATATTACTTAATCGATTAGGTAAATAGAATGGGTTTTAGTGAAATTTCATGATTAAATTGGAAATTTATTTTTTTAGTTAGTAATGAAAGGGGATTCAAAATGATGAAGAAATGGAAAAAGGGAAAGAGAAAAAAATTAAAGTTGAAGATAACGTGGCGCACATCTTCAATGACTATAGCAAAAAAATACGCATTTTTATTTAGTGTAGTACTTGTAATTTTTGTTTGTTCTACTGTGATGACAATTGTATCTATTCAAAATTTGTTACATGAGTCAAACAATGTAGATAAAAAAAGTGATGCATCTATAGTCATTTCAGAAATGGGTTCTGTTTTTAAGCAAAAATCGATTATTATTTCTGATATTTTGACAGAACAATATCCAACCGCAACGATTGAGGATTATGATTTGGAAAGTGATACTTTTGTATCATACATCAAGCAATTGGAAGATGTATTGCATACAGAAGAGACAAAGAAATTACATGAAAAAATTATTACATACAATGAACAGATGGATGATTTATTCTATGATGAGATTATTCCAGATACAGAGGCGTTTAGAGAAAATGGTGAACGTGTCGATATATATGTCCAAACAGACTTATATAAAAAAGTAACGACAATTAGAAACTATACGATAAATGAATTAAAGAATTTAAATGAGATGATGATGGAAGAAAGGACACTTTTGCAGAAAGAAATAGCGAATCAATCTCGCAGCACGATATTGACGATTATAATAATAAATATTGTCTCGATTATTTTATCATCTGTCGTACTATTTATTGTTAATAAAAGATTATCTAAAAAGTTCAAAAAACTAGTTGATTTCTCTATTAAATTAGGAAGTGGAGATTTAACAGTAAGGCGAGAAGTTTCAAACGGATCTGATGAAATTGCTATTATTCAACAAGCGATGAATCAAATGGCAGATCAACTACAAGACTCAATGAAACAATTGCAAGAAATGACAGAGACTGTTACAAATATGTCTATTACATTAAGGGAAAATGCAGAAGAAACGACAGAAGTAAATGAAGACGTATCAACAACAATGAAGAAAATAGCTGATGGAAGTGAGCAACAAGTTGAATCTGTACAAAGTGCGAATAACGTGATTGTGGAGATGAAACAATCATGGAATGGGGTGCAAGATAACCTGGAAAATATTACAACATTAAGTAATGATGTCAATCAATTAGTAGAAACAGGTTCTGTACGTGTCAATGAAACGATGGAACAAATGCATACTGTAAAAGAAACGGTTCAACAAACATCTTCTGTTGTTCTAAAATTAAGTGAGCATTCTGTAGCAATTAAAAAAATTGTAGAAATGATTCATGATATTTCTTCAAAAACGAATCTGTTAGCATTAAATGCAACAATCGAGGCTGCAAGAGCAGGTGAGCACGGGCTTGGATTTGCTGTTGTTGCAGATGAAGTAAGAAAATTAGCAGAACAAACAGCCGGAGCTACGAAAAATATTCAAGCATTAATATCTACGTCGATTGAAGATACCGAAAAAGCAGTAACTGAAATGGGAATAAGTGCAGATGCTGTACACCTCGCTGCAAATAAAGTGGGGAATGTAGAACAATCATTTCAAACTATCTTTCAATCATTTCAAGCATTAAAAAATTATAATGAGAACATTCGTAAAACGATAAGTAAAACGGATCAGAAAATGAATGCTGTCATCCAAGCGACAGATAATATAGAATCTATTTCGACAATGTCCTCACAGAGTGTAGTGGATGTTGTGACAATGGTCGAAAAACAAAATGCAGCAATGCAACAACTACTTGCAACTTCTGAAGAATTAACATCAATGGCAACAATATTAGACCAAAATTTTGAGAAATTTAAAGTAGTAGAAAATAGTAAAAATTAATTAATCAAAAGGGTTATCGTCTTGTGATGAAAACGATGACCTTTTTTCTAAGGTGAAAAAATACTTTTTGCCAATAAGTAAAAATCCTTTAAATAGATTGACAAATGGAATTAGGTTAATTATTATTTAATTATTAAGTTATCGATAAACATAAAGGGAGCTATATTTTAATGGACAAATTATTCTTAGAAATAAAGCAACATCTAGCGAATAAAATATTGCCATTTTGGATGAAGTTAAAGGATGAAGAAAATGGTGGATTTTATGGTGAAGTGGGCTATGATTTAGAAGTGAATAAAGTTGCTGATAAAGGTGGCATCGCAACTGCTAGATTTCTTTGGACATTCTCATCCGCATATCGTGTGACGAAAGATAAGAAATATTTAGAATGTGCAGAACACTTATATGTATTTATGCGAGATTATTTAATAGATCCAGATTACAAAGGAATGTATTGGTTAGTTGATTACAAAGGACAGCCGAAAGATACGAGAAAACACATTTATGCACAATCATTTGCATTGTATGCATTAAGTGAGTACTACAGAATTACTAAGAATGAAGAGGCATTAACATTAGCATTTGATATTTTTCAATTAATTGAAGAAAAAGGGTATGACGCATCTAATGGTGCATATCGCGAAGAATTTGATCGTAATTGGAATGAACAGTCGAATGAGATGTTAAGTGAAAACGGTGTAATTGCTGAAATTACAATGAATACACATATTCATATCCTTGAAGCATATACCAATTTCTACAAAGCATATCCAACAGATGTACTTAAACAACGCTTAACAGATTTGATTGAGATTCATTACACCAAAATTTATAACGAAGAAACAAAATTTTTAGGCGTATTTTTTGATAAGAATTGGAATGAACTAGTTAATATGAAGTCATTTGGTCATGATATTGAAGCGAGTTGGTTGTTGGATGAAGCAATAAAGACAATCGGTTTGAAAAATGAGAAATACGATGAAATGGTACTTGATATTGCTTACAATATTGCGGATTATGCAATGCAAGAAGATGGTTCTTTAATTAATGAACAAGTTGAAGATGCATATGATTACACAAGAATTTGGTGGGTTCAGGCAGAAGCAATGGTAGGTTACTTGAATGCATGGGAGCATACAAAAGACCCGAAATTTGAAGTGATTATAGAGAAACTTTGGGACTATATTAAAGAAAATATAGTGGATGAACGAGCTAATGGAGAATGGTATTGGTCCATTGAGAAAGACGGCAAACCAACGGAAAAATCAGTTGGTGAACCATGGAAAACTTCTTACCATAATGGAAGATTTTGTTTAGAATTTATCGAGAGGATGACTAGAATATGATACATGAAAAATATTATGAGTTATTAAAAAAACAAGAGGAATTACTTAATATAAAGAATGAAATAGACACGAGTTTTTATAATGGTGTGTATACAAAATATAAGTATCCTGCATTAACAAGACACCATGTACCATTGCATTGGCGTTTTGATTTAGATAAAGAATCGAATCCATTCTTTATGGAGCGTCTTGGAGTGAATGCGACGTTTAATGCCGGAGCAATCTACCACGAAGGAAAATATTATATGGTAGTAAGACTTGAAGGTGTGGATCGTAAATCTATTTTCGCATTAGCGGTTAGTGATAACGGTGTAGATCAATTCCAATTTATAGATACACCATTAGTTTGGGAAGATATAGATAATGATGAGACCAATATTTATGATATGCGTTTAGTAAAGCATGAAGATGGTTGGATTTATGGTATCTATTGTTCTGAAAGTAAAGATCCAGATGCGCCTGAATTTGACACATCTAGTGCAGTAGCGCAAGCAGGACTTGTACGAACAAAAGATTTAAAAGAATGGGAAAGACTACCTAATATTAAGACACCATCACCACAACAAAGAAATGTGGTATTACATCCTGAGTTTGTTGATGGAAAGTATGCATTCTATACAAGACCTCAAGATGGATTTATTTCGACTGGATCTGGTGGAGGAATCGCATTTGGTTTAACTGAAGATATTTTAAATCCAGTAATTACAGAAGAAAAAGTAATTCATGGTAAGAAATATCATACTGTTTATGAGGTGAAAAATGGTCAAGGACCTGCACCAATTAAAACAGACAAAGGTTGGATTCATATTGCGCATGGTGTTAGAAATACAGCTGCTGGCTTACGCTATGTGCTATATACATTTGCGACAAGTTTAGAAGACCCAACTAAGTTAATCGCATTACCAGGAGGACATTTCATAGCGCCATACGAAAATGAGCGAGTGGGAGATGTGTCTAATGTTATCTTCTGTAATGGAGCGATTGTAAATGAAAATAATGAAGTATTTATTTACTATGCATCAAGTGATACAAGAATGCACGTAGCGACAACAACCATTGATCAATTAATTGATTATACATTCCGTACGCCAGAAGATCCTTATCGTTCATTGGATAGTGCAAAGCAACGTAAAGAGCTAGTCGAGAAAAATAATCAGTTATTAAACAAATAAAAATAATTTAGTTCATCCATTTTCGACCTATTGTAAATACATACAATAGGTCGAAAAACTATCTATGTATAGGAGTGAAACAAAATTAGTTTGAAATCAATAAAAATAAAGTAAAAAGTTAAGTAATTTACTCTTTTTAATGGTATAGTAAAGTAGTTGAGGTCTATAGTGTGGGGTGAACTGGATGAAATCGAATGTAACAATGAAAGATATAGCGGAGAAATTAAACGTAAGTAGTGTCACAGTATCTAAAGCGCTTAATGACAAAGAAGGCGTCAGTGACGAGTTAAAAGAGAAGATAAAAGCATTAGCAGATAAGATGGGATATCGATATAATACAATGGCAAAATCGATGAAGGATGGGAAGTCATATAATGTTTGTGTAATTATTCCTGAACGCTTCACTGGAGCGGTTCAATCATTTTATTTAAAAATGTATCAATCGATTGTCAAGATATTAGAGGAACGTGGCTATTACGGCATTATTCATATTTTATCTGTGGAAGATGAAGAAGGGTTAAAATTACCTAGAATTTATCATGAACGAAGAGTAGATGGTTTTATCTTGTTAGGGCAATTATCCAAAGAATATATAGCTGAAATGAAAAAGATTGAAATGCCTATTGTGTTTTTGGACTTTTATGATGAAAATGATGACATTGATGCAGTGATTACAGATAACTTCTATGGTGCATATGACATTACCAATTACTTAATTAGCGTAGGTCATAGAGACATTGCTTATGTAGGGAATTTGTTTGCTACTAGCAGTATACAAGACCGTTTCCTCGGATATTATAAATCATTACTTGAACATAAAATTGAATTAAAGAATGATTATGTGATTAAAGATCGTGATGAATTAGGCACATTTATCACATTTGACTTACCAGAACAAATGCCAACAGCGTTTGTTTGTAATTGTGACCAAGTTGCTAATTTATTAATTGAACACCTACAAAAAAATGGATTTCGTATTCCAGAAGATTGCTCTGTAGTTGGATTTGATAACGATATTTACGCAACTTTAACTACACCTAATCTAACAACAGTTGAAGTAGATGTGGAAGAAATGGCTAGAAATGCAGTGAAATTCATTTGTGACAAAATGGAAGATGATAGCACAAGAAATGGAAGAGTATCTGTAAAGGGAAGTATTATTTATCGAGAATCTGTTGCAAAATTGCCTAAATGAGTGAAGGTGACGAACTTTTCTATAGAGATTTAAAGGAAGGTTCGTTTTTGCTTGCGAAAAAATGTAATGCACCACAATTAAATGAAAGGGGGGCGGTCATTACGTTACAAAAAATATTAACAACTGTATATAATCTAATTATCATTAGTTTTTACTTTTGGCTATATATAATTAGGGGGATGTTTATTTATAGTTTCATACCTGCAATTGTGACGTTGATGGAAGTGTCTCGTTTGATATATCATTTGAAAAGTGATGAAGAAATTAGGCGATTGTATCAAAGTAAGTTCCAATTGTATAAGCAACATAAAGGAAGTTCATTTGTGGTTTCTTTTCTACTTATAATATTGGCGACTTCCCTATACTTTGTAAATGGGATGGTTGGATCACTTCAACTTATTTTATATATTGTTTTGCTGTATATGGTTATTTTGTTATTGTTAGTCACAAGTAATGCATCTCACCAAAGACGATTGGTGTATAGTGATATGAAGCATGCTTTTATAGTTGGTTTTTTAGATATTATTAAAAAACCGCAGCAAACACTGTATTTACTGGCTGTCTTTACAATATGTATAGGGATTGGCATCTGGAATTTAGTTGCTTTTTTAGCATTTGTCCCAGCGTTATATGGTATAAGTTCCATTTATATCTATAATAATACCGTGAGAGAGTAGCAATGCTTATATGCTACTCTTTTTTTTGCGATTGTTCATAAACTTATAACTAAAAAACAAGTATAAAATACTTAATGATGAATATATACAAGTAAAGACAACGATAAAGTAAATTTGAGTAATTTTTTTAAAAAAGCACTTGACTAGAAAACGGTTACAGGTTATTATTTATTTATAAGTTACTTTAACGTTAACTTAACGAAAAAGAGAGGGGTAAAATTATGAACAAGAGACTTATGCTGTTACTTGTAAGTATGTTGTTATTAGTTGGAATTATTGTAGGTTGTTCATCTGATGGTGAGGATACTTCATCAGATAGTAACGGAAATGGTGGGGAAACAACAGGAGATGACAAACCACTGTATGAAGCATGGAAAGATAAAGACCCGTCAGAAATTGAAGGAGATATTACTGTCATCACACACAGAACAGATATCGTGGATACAGTGTATCAAGAGTATAAAGACAAATTCAATGAGAAATATCCGAATGTAAATGTAAGTTTTGAAGCGTTGACAGATTACGGTGGAGAAATTATGCCACGTATGAACACAGAAGATTATGGAGATGTGCAATATCTTCCTGTACAGGTTCCGATCGAAGATATTCCGAATTTCTTTGAGCCATTAGGTACATTGGATGAGATGGAAGAGAAATACTTAGGTGTGGAAGAGCGTGAAGTGGATGGTACAGTGTACGGTATTCCTATTGCTGTAACATATACAGGAATCATCTACAACAAAGCAGTATTTGAAGAAGCGGGTGTAACAGAATTACCGAAAACACAAGCTGAATTTATTGATGCATTACAAAAAGTGAAAGATAACACAGATGCAATTCCATTGTATACAAACTACGCTGCAGGTTGGCCATTAACACAATGGGAAGGTGCTATTTCAACAACGGCAGGAAATGTAGATTATTATAATGTAGATATGTTGGAAGACCCTACACCATTTGATGAAGGTGATCCACATTATGAACATTATAAACTAATGTATGATGTAGCAGAGAAAGGATTAATTGAAGCAGATCCACTTACAACAGATTGGGAAGCTTCTAAAGTACGTATGAACAATGGTGAAATCGCTACAATGGTATTAGGTTCATGGGCGCTTGAGCAAGTTCAGGGTGCTGGTGAGAATGGTGATGATATTGCAATTATGGCATTCCCTACTGACGCAGAGGATACAATTTTCTCATTAGGTGCGGACTTAAATATCTCTATTAACAAAAATAGTGATCAAAAAGAAGCAGCATTTGCTTGGGTAGACTGGTTTATTCACGAATCAGGATATTCAGTTGAACAAGCTGGTGGAATTAGTGCTTCTAAAGATGTACCATTACCTGAAGCGTTAGCTGAAGCAGAAGCTGCAGGTGCACAATTCTCTATGTTAACTCCTGCTCCTGAAGGAAAAGAAGGAAAATTAGACGAAATTGATAAAGAATCTGAAGTAGGTCTATGGTTAGAACCTAATAAGAAGATATTAATTGAAGCAGCTATTGGTAATCGCGATATGTCATTTGATGATGTAATGAACAGTTGGAATGAAGATTGGAAAGCTGCATACGAAAAAGTAATGGGTGAATAATTAATATTGACACTATTCACTAGAAATGGTGAATAGTGTCCTTTATTAAGTTAAAAACAGAGAAAAGTGAAAATTAAATGAAATGTTAGAAGTGTTTGTAACATTTTAAATTTCATTTAGTTTTTACCAGGAGGTGCGACAACTATTATGTTTTCGAAGTTATCATATAAACAACAACGAATCATTATTATTGTAGGGTTTTTAATTGTACCGTTAGGATTGCTTGCGACATTCTCATTTTTGCCTGTAGCAAATATGTTTTGGTACAGTTTTACAGATTGGAATGGATTTAGTGAAAAAGAAATTGTAGGTTTCGAAAATTACGTAACTGTCTTTACAGATCCAGAGTATTTTAGAGTTTTTGCAGTCAGTTTGTACTATTTCTTTGCTACATTTGCACAAATGGGGATTGCGTTATATTTTGCAACAATCCTAAGTTTCAAAGTTCGAATGAAGAATTTCTTTAAAGGAGTTATCTTCTTCCCATACTTATTAAATGGTGTGGCAATTGGTTTTATGTTCTTGTTATTCTTCCAACCAGACGGTGGATTGGATACAGTACTTAAAGCAATTGGATTAGATGCCATTATTACACATTGGTTAGGTAATCCAGATATGATTAATATCTCGCTTGCAGGAACTTCAGTATGGAGATATATGGGCTTTAACTTCATTATTTTCCTTGGTGCTATTTCATCTATACCTAATGATATTTATGAAGCATCAGAGATTGATGGAGCAAATAAGTGGCATCAATTTATCTATATCATCTTACCAAGTATTAAAATTATTGTGTCTCTTAACTTGATTTTGGCAATAAGTGGTGCATTAAGTGCATTTGAAATTCCATATATTATGACTGGTGGTTCAAATGGTAGTGCAACATTCGTTATTCAAACAGTAGACACAGCATTTAAATACGGAAAAATCGGATTAGCTTCTGCAATGGCAGTTATCTTACTATTTATTGTAATCATTGTTACAGCAATTCAGCGAAAATTCTTCGGGGAGGAGAATTAAGATGAAAGCAAAATATCTTACAGGTAGTGTATTAAAATATGCATCATTAATTCTAGGGGCGATTGCTGCAATTTTACCAATCTTAATTGTATTTTTTGCAGCATTCAAAACAGGCACGGAGTATACAACAACAGGACCGTTAACTCCTCCATCCGATTGGACAAATTTTGAAAACTTCAAACGAGCGTTTGTGGAAGGAAATATGTTAACGGGTTTTAAAAATACGATTATCATTTTGTTAATTTCTATTTTTGGAACGACAATTATTGGATCAATGGTAGCATTTGTCTTGAATCGATTTAACTTCAAAGGAAGTAAGATTATTCTTGGTGCTTTTCTATTAGCTACATTAATTCCTGGTGTAACCACACAGGTAGCAACATTTCAAATTGTGAATGGATTAGGTTTATTTAATACAATGTGGGCAGCAATTGTGTTGTATCTTGGTACAGATATCATTGCGATCTATATTTTCTTACAATTTATGAATTCAATCTCGGTATCCCTTGATGAATCAGCAATGCTTGATGGTGCGTCATATTTTACGATTTATCGTAAAATCATACTACCTTTATTAAAGCCAGCAATTGTTACAGTCATAATTGTAAAAGGTATTAACGTATATAACGATTTCTATACACCATTCCTTTATATGCCAAAAAGTGATTTACACGTAATTTCTACTGCACTATTTAAATTTAAAGGGCCATATGGATCAGAATGGGAAGTCATTTGTGCTGGAATTATGTTAGCGATTATTCCAACATTAATTGCTTTTATCGCATTACAAAAATATATATATAATGGCCTTACATCAGGATCAGTCAAATAAGGAGTATATTTATGGAATTTATTAAAGGTTTTACGTATGGTTGGGGAGCAAAAAAAGGTGATTTTCTCAAACCAGAAGCAAAAGAATCATTAAAATTGATGAAAGAAAGAACAGCAAGTGAGTATGTAATATTTGCATTAGCAGCATCACAAGAGACAGCTTTCTCTACAGAAGTTGACTATACAGGTACACATATGGTATCAGACGATGAGTTACTAGAAATGATTGAGTATGCGCGTTCTCTACATTTAAAGGTAATGATTAAACCAACAGTGAATCCTGCAGATGGAATTTGGCGAGCGCATATTAATTTCTTTGATATAGATGTGCCGTGTGAACCGAAATGGAAAGATTGGTTTAAGAGTTATACAGATTACCAACTTCACTATGCCAAAATCGCTGAACAAACAAATGCAGAAATGTTGATTGTTGGGTGTGAAATGGTTCAAACAGAACGCAAAGAAAAAGAATGGCGTCAATTAATCAGAGACGTGCGTAATGAGTATAGTGGACTAATTACGTATAACACGGATAAATATCAAGAAGGAAATGTATCTTGGTGGGATGAGGTCGATGTCATATCATCAAGTGGCTATTATCCAATGGGTGATTGGGAAAACCAATTAAATCGTATTGAAAAAATTATCAAACCATTCAATAAACCATTCTTCTTTGCAGAAGCTGGGTGTCCTAGTCGAACAGGTTCTTCTCAAGTACCGAATGATTGGAATTTAGAAGGTGAATGTAATCAAGAGGAACAAAGAGAGTTTTATAAAGAAATGTTTGAAGTAACAAGTAAGCGTGATTGGGTGAAAGGGTTTGGATTATGGGATTGGAAAGCAATCCTATATCCTGAATCAAAAGCAACAAACGATATGGATTATGCAGTGTTCGGTAAAGAGGCAGAAAAAGTAATTAAAGAATATTATCAAACAAAATAATGACTAGAGATAAGTCGTGTTATCTAAATCAGATAATACGACTTACTTTCTAACTAATAGTTATGAGGTGAAATGATGGAAAAAATACTACTTAATAATGACTGGACCTTAATTGATCCATCTACAAAGAAACAATATCCAACAAATGTACCAAGTTCTGTCTTGCATACATTACTTCTAGCAAACGAAATTGAAGATCCGTTTTATCGTCTGAATGAACCGATTGGTGTTGAACTCGCAAAAAAAGAGTATCTATACAAAAAACAATTTGATTTAACTCAAGCGCAATTGGATGCAGAGCATGTGTATATTAAATTTCATGGGTTAGATACAATCACAACAATCGTACTTAATGGTAATGTAATTGGACATACAAATAATATGCATCGAATATATGAATTTGATGTAAAACAATTTGTTCAAAAAGAAAGTAATCAACTGGAAGTGACTATTCACTCTCCGATAAACGATATACAAGAAAAGCAAATAAATGATCCATTAATTGGAGTAGAACATGCAGTAGAAGGTTATCCACACATAAGAAAGTCACATAGTATGTTTGGATGGGATTGGGGCCCACGCCTACCTGATCAAGGCATTTGGAGAGATGTAGAACTAGTATGTTGGAATACAACAAGGATAGCAGATGTTTATATGGAACAATATCATCAAGAAGATAGTGTGGATCTGAAGGTGCAAGTTAATTATGCTTCTCAACCTCATGTAGAAGGAAAAGTAATTATTACAAGTCCTAATGGGGAAAAGTTAGTTCAATCATTAGACAATCATCAAACAGTGAATTTTACAATTACTAATCCAATATTATGGTGGCCAAATGGATATGGTGAGCAAGCTTTATATAAAGTAGAAGTAGTGTTAACAGAAGATGGCAATACGCTTGATCGGATAGTAAAACAAATTGGGTTACGCACAATTGAAGTAAAGCACGAACGAGATGAATGGGGGAAATCATTCACATTTGTTGTCAATGGTTATCCGATTTTCATGAAAGGTGCAAACTACATTCCAGAAGATAATCTTTTACCAAGAACAACAAAAGATAAAACAGAGAGATTAATTATCGATTCTGTTAAAGCTAATTTCAACATGATTCGTGTATGGGGTGGTGGGCATTACCCTGAAGATTATTTCTATGACTTGTGTGATCAATATGGAATTATCGTGTGGCAAGATTTTATGTATGCATGTAGTGTGTATCGCTTAACAAAAGAATTTGAAGACAATGCAATAAAAGAAGCAATAGACCAAATTACAAGATTAAGACACCATGCATGTATCGGTATGTGGTGTGGAAATAATGAAGTAGAAGAAGCAATGGAATATTGGGGTTGGCCTAAAAAGGCAGATTGGCGTCGTGATTATATCAAGTTATTCGAAATCATTTTGCCAGATTTAGTTGCTAAATATAGTCCACAAACATTCTATTGGTCTAGTTCACCGTCATCAGGTGGTGGCTTTGACCAACCGCGTGATCCTGATGTAGGTGATGTGCATTACTGGGAAGTGTGGCATGGTGAAAAACCATTTACAGAATATCGCAATTATCATTTTCGTTTTTGTTCGGAATTCGGATTTCAATCGTTTCCATCAATGAAAACAATTGATAGTTTTACTTTAGAAGAGGATAAAAATATCTTTTCAAGAGTCATGGAAAATCATCAAAAAAATGATGCGGCAAATGGAAAAATATTATATTACTTATCAGAAAATTTCCTTTATCCTAAAGATTTTGACGCATTAATTTATACATCTCAATTACTTCAAGCTGAAGCAATTAAATATGGTGTAGAACATTGGCGTCGTAATTTAGGTAGATGTATGGGTTCATTATACTGGCAATTAAATGATTGTTGGCCTGTTGCCTCTTGGTCAAGTGTCGATTATTACGGCCGTTGGAAAGCTCTTCACTATTTTGCGAAGAAATTCTATGAGCCAATATTGTTATCTATTGAAGAGAGCGAAACAAATGCATCTATCTATGTAACAAACGATACGTTATCAGAAGTGAGAGGGAAAATTGTTTGGCGTCTGAAAAACAATGACAACACAGTCTTAAAAGAAGGTACAACAGATGTCGTGCTATCTGCATTAACAGCTAAATCTTTTGAAACAATAGACGTAATAGAAGAATTACAAGGAGATAATAAATATCACACATATTTGGAAGCAGAATTATATCTAAATGACCAATTACACAGTGAGACGTCTGTCATTTTTGTAAAGGCTAAACACTTTCAATTCAATAATCCATTTATTCAAACAGAAATAGAGGAATTAGAGGATTCATTTGTTATTCATGTAAAAACGGAAGCATTCACAAAATATATCGAACTTGATTTAGATACGGATGCTGTTTTCAGTGATAATTATTTTGACTTATCAAAAGGAAAAACAAAAGAAATTACTGTTGAGAAAAGTAGTCTGACAAAACAACAATTAGAGGAACAATTAAAGGTACGTAGTATATATCACATTACAAATGAAGGGTGATCTAAATGGATACAGTATTTGTAAAAGGGATGACTTATGGATGGAATACTGTTAGAGGAGTATATCGAACGAATGAAGCAGTAGAATCATTGAAAAAGTTAAGAGAAACAGGAAGTGAATGGATTGCATTATCTTTCTTTGCATTACAAGATACGTATTCAGATACCGACATTCACTTTGACTATGGTCATACAATGACTGACAGAGATATTATATTTGCAGTACATGAAGCGAAAAAGTTAGGGTTAAAGGTATGCTTAAAACCTGTAGTAAATTGTCGTGATGGTATTTGGCGTGCAAGGATTGGCTTTCCCGAAGAAGCAACAGAAAAATGGGATAAATGGTTCCAATCATATAATCATTTTTTACTTCATTATGCAGAGTTAGCGGAGGAATTGGAATGTGAAATGTTCTGTATTGGTTGTGAAATGATTAATACAGAGTCTCAAATAACTAAATGGCGCGAAGTAATTGCAAATGTTAGAAATATTTATAATGGACCGATTATTTATAATGCTAATCACGGTAAAGAAGAAGGGGTAGAGTGGTTTGATGCAGTAGATTATATTGGTACTAGCGCCTATTATCCAGTTGCAAAACAACCAGGTGATTCCGTAGAAAATATGAAGAAAGAATGGGTAAAAGTCAGCGAAAAATTAGAGAAGTTAGCAAATAAGTACAATAAACAAATTATCTTTATGGAAATCGGTTGCCGCAGTGCGAGAGGATGTGCAACAATGCCGTGGGATTTCCTTCATACAGAACTACCATTTGATGAAGAAGAACAAGCAAATTTCTATCAATCTGTTTTTGAAGTGTTCTGGAATAAAGAATGGTTTAGTGGGTTCTTTTGGTGGGACTGGAAGGCAACTCTTTATCCATTAGAAGAAGCAAAACAAGACTTAGACTTTGATATTTATGGTAAAAAGGCTGAACAAATTGTTCGAGAATGGTATGCTAAAGATAAATAATTCTATATGTGAAAAAAGTAAACTAGTGGAACAGATTCACTAGTTTACTATCCATACTTAAAAAATGAAGGTGAAAAAATTGTTTAAAGACAAAAATAAACTTCTATTTATTGGTGACAGCATTACAGAGTGGGGTCGTCATGAAGATCAGGAAGATATCGGTACAGGTTATGTTAGAATTGTACATGATTATTTGAAAGTATCCTATCCAAATAAAGAATGGGATATATATAATCGTGGAGTTGGTGGAGATCGTATTATTGATTTGAAGAAGCGCTGGAATGAAGATGTAGTGGAATTAGATCCAGATATCATATCTGTTTCTATTGGTATTAATGATGTGTGGAGACAACTTGATCATCCTGAATTAGAGCAAGTAGATCCGCAATTGTTTGAACAAATCTATCGTGAACTTCTGGAAACAATAAAAGATAAGCAAATTGTTCTAATGGAACCTACAATCATTGAAGAAGACATGCAAGCAGAAGGTAATGTAAAGTTAAAGAAATATGTAGCTGTCATCCACAAATTAGCTGAAGAATTTGAAGCAACGGTCGTACATACACATGAACAATTTATCGCATATTTACAAAGTACGCATAAACAACCTGTTACAATTGATGGTGTACATATGAATAGTATTGGCAATATGTTAATGGCAAAGACATGGATTACAGCAGTACTATAAAAATTATTGCGAATAATCGTTTGTGAATAGGAAAATAGTGAACAATTTATTTGTAAAAACGTTTGCAATATGCGTGAATATATATGATAATAGTAATGAGAGTAATATTAATAAAAGGTTTTTATGTGATTGGAAAAGTTTGATATACAATAGCAAAACGTTCGTATCTATTTTTAAAATGTCTATGTTCGTTTTGCTTTTACTTCATACTTTTTTTATTTCACATAAAGGAAACCGATTTCCTTGAATTTGGCAAATAAAATAATAATGATGGAGGAAAGCAAATGACAATTATTGAATTTCCAAAAGATATGAAATGGGGAGCGGCTACTGCTTCTTATCAAATTGAAGGTGCAGTAAATGAAGGGGGAAGAGGTGTATCAATATGGGATACATTCTCAAAAACTCCTGGTAATGTAGTAAATGGTGATAATGGAGATGTGGCATGTGACAGCTACCACCGTTATAAGGAAGATGTGCAAATAATGAAAGAATTAGGAATTAAGGTATACCGTTTCTCTGTTGCGTGGCCAAGAATTTTTCCTAATGGCACTGGTGAAGTGAATAAAGAAGGCTTGGAATATTATCACAATCTAATTGATGAATTACTTGCAAATGATATTGAACCGATGTGTACTTTATATCATTGGGATTTACCTCAAATACTACAAGACAAAGGTGGTTGGGGAAACCGAGAGACAATTGATGCTTTTGTTGCCTATGCAGAGGTTATGTTTAAAGAATTTTCAGGAAAAATTAAACAATGGATTACATTAAATGAGCCATGGTGTATCTCATTTTTATCTAATTATATCGGAGTGCATGCACCAGGAAATAAAGATTTACAATTAGCTACTCAGATTTCTCACCATTTACTTGTCGCACATGGTAAAACAGTGCAAAAGTTTCGCGATTTGAATGTAGATGGTGAAATAGGAATTGCACCGAATACAACATGGTTAGAACCATATAGCAATCGTCAACAAGATATTGATGCATGTAATCGTGAAATTGCTTGGTACTTAGAATGGTTTATGGATCCTGTATTTAAAGGTTCTTATCCACAATTTATGCTAGATTGGTTTGCCAATAAAGGTGTACATTTAGAGATTGAAGATGGTGACATGGAAGTTATCCACCAACCAATCGATTTCATAGGAATTAATTATTATACAGGTCATGTAGCGAGATATAAGGAAAATGAAAGTTTACTAGACTGGGAATTAGTTGAATTGAATTATGAACGAACAGATATAGGTTGGCCAATTTTCCCTGAAGGTTTTTATAAAGTGTTATGTAGAATCAAAGATAACTATGGTGATGTTCCTATATATATTACGGAAAATGGATCTTGTTACAACAATGAAGTAGAGAATGGTAGGGTGAAAGATGTTGGTCGCATTAGTTATTTAGAACAACATTTAACTGCATTACATCGTGCAATTTCATCTGGAGTGAATATTAAAGGATATCTAACATGGTCATTAATGGATAACTTTGAATGGGCCGAAGGATATACGATGCGTTTTGGTATCGTACATGTCAATTATCGAACATTAGAAAGAACGAAAAAAGATAGTTATTATTGGTTTAAACAAACAATAGCTAATAATTGGTTTGAAAACAAATAACGGTAATTACTAATTGATTTAGATAAACGAATGGTTGAATGAAGAAAAGAAGACGAGCGATATAACTTGCTCGTCTTCTTTTGTATAATAAAATCTATATGTTATTGAAATTTCTCGTAATGCACCATTTCATCTTTCGGCAATAACTTTTTAGGTGGTTTGACTTCTGCAGGATATCCCATACCAATAATTGCGACAATTCGTCTGTTCTCTGGAATATTTAATGTCTTTCTAACATGCGATTCTCTTTTCTCGGATTCTTGTTGATCTTCTGCATGGTAAACCGCTCCAAATGCTGCACCTAGACCTTGCTCAACTGCTTCTAACCAACAATAACCAGCAGCTATGGAAGCATCTTGTAACCAATATTTACTTATATCTGGTCTACCTGTAATGACAATGGCAGCTTTTGCTTCCTTCATCCATTTCATAAATGGTGTGGTAGCTTCTAAAGTAACAAGTGTTTCCTTCGTTGTAACAGCAATAATATCTTTAGATGGTAAGTTATTTCCTGTAGGAGCATAGTAAGTTGCATCAATCACTTTTTTGAGTACTTCTGTTTCAATCGCTTTGTCTTCGAATTTTGAAATTTCACGTCTTTGTTTAATTGCATCTAATACATTCATTTCTCCTTTAACCCCTTTCCATATATATTCTGGTATGTGTTTTGCCACAATAAAGCATACGTTTTCTAAACAAGTGAGTGACGATACCATTTATATGAAAACAAATGCTTATCTGTATAAGATTAGTATACCAAATATAGGGATTAAATCCAACTGTATTAGTAGGGATATGAATAATTTTTACTTTTTTTATTCATGCTATTCTTCATATGTTCCAATAATTTCAATAGCTTCTTCTACTAAGGACATGTCAATAATTTGATCAAAATCTAATTCTCCTACAATTGCACCGTTGTCTTTATAGAATTGATATTGCTTTTCGACATCCTCTTCAAAAATATGACCATTAGGATTAAGTCCTGTTACTCCAACTTCTTTCCATAGTTCGGTATCTTTTAATGCGGTATGATTTGCCATTATTGAAATCACTTCTCCATCATCATCGATTCCTTTAATAAATACATCATGATAGTCTCGTACACCTTGTAAATAAGCAGCCATAAAGCGTAATGCGACATCTCGTCTCTCTGTTAAAAATTTAGGTGAACCGAGTACCATTGCTATTTGTGCTTCTGGTGCATAATCTGTTGCATCTAAAAAACGTTGATGAATCGATTGATTTTCACCTTGTGTAATTAATGGTTCAATTTGTAATGCAAGATCAATTTGTTTATTGCCCATTGCTGCCATCATATTACCAAAATCACTCATCAATACAAATTCTACCTCATCTGTAGAAATACCGGCATGTTTTAACATTTCATTATAAATATAATGATCAACAGCATTTTCAGTTGAAACTGCAATTTTTTTACCTTTAATATCTTCATAATTAACAATCGTATCTTGTAAATCTTCTCTCACCACAAATGTGAAATAGGAGCTACCAACATTGTTATGGCCTTTATCTGCAATAAATCGCACATCAATTCCTTGTGCAATCGAGTTAAAAAAAGATGCAGAAGAGATTCCACCAGCCACATCTACTTCTCCTGAAGCTACTGCTGGAAGCATTTCATCGCTATTTCCAAAAGTTGCAAATTCCACTTCGATATTATATTTTTCAAAATAACCTTTATCTTTAGCGATATAAAAACCAGCACCTGATGCAGAACCATCTTCTGCAATGACTACTTTGGCTTTTTCGGGTAAAGGAGCAAGTGGGTCTTCACTATTTGTCTCCGTATTTGTAGATTTGTTACAGGCAACTAACAATAGAATGAAACCAATACTTAAGAACAGGATAATTCTTTTTTTCATCATTAATCCTCCAATAATTTCGAATGATTTACTTCACTTTGTAAATGTTCCCATACATCTAAAAATGTTCTTGTCATATTTGGATCTGATCTTACTTTTTCAATAGTTCGAGGCCTAGTTATTTCTATTGGTATATCTTTTGCAATCGTTCCTGGTTGTGAGCTCATTAGAAGAATGCGATCGCTTAGTAATAATGCTTCATCAATACTATGTGTAATAAATAGTACTGTTTTATTTGTTTCTTGCCAGATTTGGAGTAATTCTTCTTGTAAGATAAACTTATTTTGTTCATCTAATGCAGCAAATGGTTCATCCATTAATAATATCTCTGGATCATTGGCAAAAGCGCGTGCAATACTTACACGTTGTTTCATTCCACCAGATAATTCCTTAGGATATAAATACTTAAACTTAGTTAACCCAACTTTATCTAAATAATAAGCTGTTCGTTCTTTTACAATTGCAGATTGAATATTTCTCATTTTTAATCCAAAAGCTACATTTTCTTCCACTGTAAGCCATGGAAAAATACCGTTCTCTTGAAATACCATAGATTGTATCGGCTTGTCACCATTTGTATTTGGTAGGGAAACATGGCCTGATGAAGGTGTGTCTAGATCGGCTAAAATACGTAACAATGTAGTTTTTCCACAACCACTAGGACCTAATAAACAAACAAATTCTCCTTTTTGAATAGTTAAATTGATATCCTTTAATGCTTCAATCGACTTATTTCGCTTTGAAAATTGTTTTGATAGATTTTCTATAACAATTGTTGACAATGTAATCCCTCATTTCTACATTATTTCCAGGGTAATAATTTCTTTTCTAATGAACGCAGTAATAGCGAAAAGAAGTAACCAAAGAACGAAATAAGTATTAATCCAACATACATTTGTGGTAATAAAAATGCTTTATAATTCATCCAAATTAGGTAACCAATTCCTGAAGTAGCACCAATCATTTCTGCTGCAACAATGGTTAATAAAGCAATCGCTTGCCCCATTTGTATCCCTTCTAGCATGACAGGTAGAGCACCAGGTAAGGCGATTTTCATAAAGAAATCTTTGGCGTTTGCTTGATAATTCTTAGCAACATCAATATAAATCTTGTCAATATTAGCAACACCTGCGGCAGTATTAATCACAACAGGAAAAAAGACACTAATTGCAATTGTAACCATTTTAGAGAATTCACCAATGCCGAATAGAATTAAAATAATTGGAAGCATTGCTAATGTAGGAATGGGCATAAAAATCATAATGATTGGCGAGAAAAATTGCCTGAATTGTTTATACATCCCCATGATAAGACCGATACATATTGCAGGAATTACCCCTAGTAAAAACCCAAATAAAATACGCAATAGACTTATGAACACATGTGAGAACAATTCTCCTGTTTCCCCAAGATGGAACATTGTTTGAATAATGAGTGTAGGTGGTGGAAAAAATCTGCTATCAAGAATGCCTGATTGAGAACAAAATTCCCATATTATTAGCAATAATAAAGGAGAAGATATTGTGATGAGATTAGGGAATTTTACCTTTTTAAATAAACTTATTTTATGCATAGTTCTTCTTCCTTTCTTCCATAACATTTTATGATTTCGCCCAAAGATGTGTGCGTTAGAACTTTGATCGATTGGATGAATCAATAGCTTGTAACATATCTTGATTTTTTTAAAGATAAACTTAGAAGATATTATCTTTTTTTGTTCTAAAAAGTATGGTAAATTCTTTAGAAATCTTAGCTAATGTGAAAAATTATTGCGATTATTTAACGATATATTAAAATGTAAGAAATCGCTTACATTATTTTAGTTAGAGAGGAGAAGATTTTTGAATGAGAAATCAAGCGTATAACCCTTATTTACCATCATGGGAATACATTCCTGATGGTGAACCATATGTATTCGGAGATAGAGTCTATGTGTATGGTTCACATGATCGATTTAATGGACATGGGTATTGTTTAAATGATTATGTGTGTTGGTCAGCAAACATTAATGATTTAAGCGAATGGCGATATGAAGGAGTCATTTATAAAAAAGCAGATGATCCCATCAATCCAGATGAAGCGATGTGTTTATATGCTCCAGATGTCACGATTGGTCCTGATGGTAGATATTATTTATATTATGTATTGGATAAAGTACCAATCGTTTCCGTAGCAGTATGTGATACACCTGCAGGGAGATATGAATTTTACGGATATGTAAAAGATATGCATGGAAATCGATTAGGGGAAAGAAAAGGTGATGAGCCTCAATTTGATCCAGGTGTCTTAACAGAAGGAGAGAAAACATACTTATATACAGGATTTTGTGCGAGAGGAGATAAGACAAGAAGTGGTGCGATGGTAACAGTCCTTGGTTCTGATATGTTAACAATTATAGAGGATACAGTCACTGTTTTACCGAGTGAGCCTTATAGTGAAGGTACAGGGTTTGAAGGACATGAATTTTTTGAAGCACCATCCATTAGAAAAGTAGGAGACATGTACTATTTAATCTATTCGTCTATTGTGATGCATGAATTATGTTATGCTACGAGTAAATATCCAACAAAAGGTTTTGAGTATCAAGGTGTGATTGTGAGCAATAATGACTTGCATGTGGATACATACAAACCGAAAAATAAACCGATGTATTATGGTGGAAACAATCATGGAAGCATCGTACAAATCAATCATAAGTATTATATATTCTATCATCGTCATACAAATGGTTCGAATTTTAGTAGACAAGGATGTATAGAGAAAATAAACATAGAGGAGAATGGATTTATTCCACAAGTTGAGATTACATCCTCTGGTGCAAATAATGGACCATTAATTGGTTATGGAGAGTACCCTACATATATTGCATGTCATTTATTTCATCAAGATGAAGCGATGTATACAGGAGATTTATGGATGGATAGTCAATTTCCTAAAATTACGCAAGATGGAAAAGATGGTGATCATGAAGAAGGCTATATCATGAATATGACTAATAGTGCAACTGTTGGATTTAAATACTTTACTTTTAAAGATATTCACCATATATCAATCAAAGTAAGGGGGTATTGTAAAGGCGCTTTTCAAGTAAAGACGAGTTGGGATGGAGAGATACTTGGTGAAATACCTGTCGACTTTTCTACAGTTTGGACAGAATATAGCGAGAACATTATATTGCCAAATGGGGTTCATGCACTTTACTTCACATATGTAGGGAGTGGGAGAGCAAGTTTTCAATCATTTAGCTTAGAATAATAAAGTAGAAGTTTTACTTTATGTGTATAAAAGAAAGACTCGTTCCTAAGAAAATTATTAGGAATAGTCTTTCTTTTTCTGTCAATTTAATATAAAGAGCTGATCGATTGTTGCTCATATAAGCGTACAATGGCATCTGCGACAACTGGTGCAACAGTTAATTGAGTAATGATATCTAGTTGTTTGTTTTCAGATAATGGAATCGTATTTGTCACAATTAATTCTTTTAAGTTTGACTCTTGTATTTTTTCTATCGCATTTCCTGAAAGTACAGGGTGTGTAGTACAAGCATAAATTTCTTTCGCACCATGTAATAATAACACTTCTGCACTTGTAGTGATTCTTCTACCTGTATCAATAATGTCATCAATAATGATAGCTGTTTTGTCATTTACATCACCAACAATATTAATTTGGGAGGCATTATCACGAGGACCTCTTCGATCAATAATAGCGATAGGTGCTTTTAATTGATCTGCAAGTTGTCGTGCTCTAGATACACTACTATGATCAGGTGCAACGACTACAATATTTTCAAATTGTTTATCAAGTAAATAATTTCCGATTAATGGTACTGCGGTAATTGGATCTACTGGAATGTCAAAAAAGCCTTGTGCCTGTGGTGCATGAAGATCGATAGAAATCACACGATCTGCACCAGCTTTTTCTAGTAAATCTGCAATTAACTTCGCAGTGATTGGTTCACGAGCTCTTGATTTACGATCTTGTCTAGCATAGCCATAATACGGAATGACTAAGTTAACAGATTGAGCAGAAGCTCTTTTTAAAGCATCTGTCATAATGAGTAATTCCATTAAATTGTCTTCCACAGAATCACATGTTGATTGGATCACATACACGTCGCAACCTCGAATACTTTCTTCAATATTTATTTGAATCTCACCATCACTAAACCTTCTGACAGTAGTTCTCCCTAATTCAATACCAATATGTTGAACAATTTCCTCAGCTAATGGCAGATTAGAGCTAAGAGAAAAAACCTTAAGTTTCGTATTTTGATATGTATCACTCAAGCAGAAGCCCTCCTAAATTTTTAATGTGTAAATATAGATTTGTACAAATTTTACTCATAAAAAAATAATTTTAAATGTTACCGTAATCCATTTTCTCCTCTATATTATCGCAAAAATAATAGGAGGAGACAAGCTTTGACAAAATATTATGTGCGGTTTTGCTTTGTAGAGAATTTTGTACAAATTTGTAGAGAATTTTGTACAAATAGAAAACGAACTATTTCCATGTAACAGAGAAATAGTTCGTTATATTATAGTGATTTCGTTTTCTAACATTAGCTTTAGAGAAAATTGATGTTTAAGCTTCTGAAAGTGTACGTACATATCCTTGATTATATTTAACAGATTTTCTTAATTCCAATAAGATAATTGTAAATGCTATATGCCCATATACTAAATTAGCAATGAATAGTAACCATAAATAATTCTCTGATGGGGAGATACCAACCATCATATGCTTAGTAAATACAAACCATGCGCCAATAACGAAAGGAATTTGAATTAACGCAGTTTTCTTCCATTTATCACCCCAAAGAATGAATGGAGTAAAACTAAATATAAGTAAAAAGATCAATAAAATACTCATTAAAATCACCTCATAAGTTTGGTTGTTTGTAAGTGGTTACATTTAGTATAACATATTGTTCATAAATTTGTAACAATTTGTTCAAAAAAAAGACACAAAAAAATGAAGCGAGATTGAGATTGTTTTGCGTTTGTAAGGAAACAGACAAAAGTGCATAGTAAAAACCCATTACAATTGATGTAATGGGTTTTTGTAGTATAAATGAATAAAACTTAGTACGTTAAAATCATCTATCAACATAGAAGACTTGCCTCATTAAGGTAAGTCAATTTTACTTGTTCACTTTTGATTATGAAATCAACCTGTATTACGTAGTCCTGCAGCAACACCATTAATCGTAAGCAATGCTTCCATTAATAATTCCTCGTGTTTTGGACTTCCTTCTTCTTCATTACGTAACTGAGAAATTAATAATACTTGCAAGTGATTTAATGGGTCTACTAATGGATTACGTAAACGAACAGATTCTTTAATATTTGGTTTATGATCTAATAATTCTTCTTGACCTGTAATGTTAAGCACAATTTCTTTTGTTAAATGATATTCTTCTTCCATTTGTTTAAAGATACGCTCTGCAACTTCTTTATCTTCAGCCATATTCGCATACTCTCTAGCAGTTTTTAAATCTGCTTTTGTTAATGCCATTTGCAGATTGTTAATTGTTGCTTCAAAGAATGGCCAGTGTTTGTACATGTTTTGGAATACTTCTAAATTACCAGTTTCATCGATATATTGTTTGAAACCTGTTCCAGCAGCAAACCAAGCAGGTAATAATTGACGTGATTGTGTCCATGCAAATACCCATGGGATAGCACGTAAGTCTTCAAATCGGTTACTTCCTTTACGCTTCATTGGACGTGAACCGATATTTAAGTCACCTAATTCATGTAATGGTGTAGCTTCATTAAAGTACTTAATAAAACCAGGATCTTCAAATACTAATGATTGGTATTTCTTCAATGCATATTCAGAAATTACGGACATAATATCTTCTTCTTCTGTTGTTGGTTCAATTCCTTGACCCTCACGATCATTAATACCAACAATTGCGGTCATTAGCGTAGAAGTTGCTTGTTCTAGACTACGATAAGCAATATCATCAACTAAATAGCGAGAAGATAATACTTCTCCTTGTTCTGTAATTTTTACACCGTCACCTAGTGTGATAGGTGGTTGTGACAATAAGCTTGAATAAAGCGGGCCACCACCACGGCCTAATGAACCACCACGACCATGGAAATATTTTAATTTCACACTGTAACTTGACGCGATATCATGAATTTTTTGTTGAGCTTTGTATAACTCCCAGTTTGCAGTAATATTACCGCCGTCTTTACTACTATCAGAGTAACCAAGCATGACTTCCTGTAAATCGCCACGAGCTTCTAAATGTTTACGATATAAAGGAATATCAAATAATTGTTTAATCATTTCTGGGCCATTTTTTAGATCGTCAATTGTTTCTAATAAAGGTGCCACATGGATACGGCTTACTACTTTACCATCAGGATATACACGATAAAGTCCAGCTTCTTTTGCAAGAACTAATACTTCTAATAAATCACTTACAGCATTAGTCATACTAATTAAGTACACTTCAATTGCTCTTAATCCGAATGTATCTTGCGCACGTTTAATCATTCGGAATGTATCAATGATTTCAAGTGTTTCAGGTGTAAATTCATCATAAATAGAAATCATTGGACGTGGATTTTCTAGTATTTGAATTAACGTTTTCACTTTTTCTTCTTCTGATAAAGATGCATAATCGTCATTTATATTTACTTTTTTCAGTACTTCAGTTAATGCAGATTCATGCTCACCACTATGATTTCTTACATCAAGTGAAGCTAAATGGAATCCAAATAAGTCTACTTGTCTAATTACTTTACGTAGTAATTTAACTGGATTACTATGTGGATGATGTTCTTGCATGCTTTCACGAATGATATTCAAATCTTCAAGTAATTCTTCTGATTTACTGTATCCTCTTTCATCATCTTGTGCAGTTAATTCTAATTTCTTTAACATTAAGGAAAGTTTTACTCTATACACTTCATCTTCTTTATGCCAACCATTTTCGTTTAATTGCTTACGGTCTTTTTCAATAGACTGACGTAATTGCTCACTTACATTTACAATTTTATCAGAATGGCTAAGTCTATCTTTTAATGTATCTAATGATTCATTGTATTTTTTCAATACAAGTTCACGGTGACGTTGTAATGTTTCAAATGTAGTTGTTGCTTTTACATTTGGATTTCCATCACGGTCTCCACCAATCCATGATCCAAATCTCAAGAATGAAGGAATATTCCATCTTTGGTTATATTTTTCGTATAATAAGTCTTCTAAATCATCATGAATTCGTGGCAATACATCAAATAGTACACGATCAAAATAATAAAGACCATTTGAAACTTCTTTCATTACAGAAGGTTTATTTTGTCTAATTTCTTGTGTTTGCCATAATATTGTAATTTCATTTGCGATTCGCTCTTTAATCATTTTTTTAGAATAACGTGTCACAGCGTAATCCCATGATGTTAATAAATTTGCAATACGTTTATGTATTTGCAAGATAGTACGTCTTGTCGCTTCGGTTGGGTGTGCTGTCATAATTAATTCTAAAGACAGTTTTCCAAGTAATTCTGTGATTTGCTCTGGTGATACATTATTATCTACTAGTTTTTTCACACCATCTTCAAGTGAACCTGGTTGGATAATATCTGCACCTTGTGCTTGGTATTCACGGCGTCTTCTTGTACGATAATTTTGCTCTGCAATATTTAGTAAATGTAAATGAATTGAAAATGCACGAATCACATTTTGGCGAATACTTGGCTCTAATTTATTAATAAGTTCTTTAATTTGCTTTTGTGTCTCATCATTTTCTTTTTCTCTCACATCTTTTGTTAATTCACGGATTTCTTTCACGATACTTAACAAAGGTTCTCCACCTTCATGAAGTAATACGTCATCTAATATTTTTGTAAGATAATTCACGTCTTGCAATAAGGAAACTTTTGATTTTTCGTCAGAAATTGCTCCCATTCATTCCACTTCCTTTCGAAAATAATTTTTTTGATTGTTATGGATGAATCCATATAAAAAATAAAATAAGGTCTAGCATAAAATCAAAGAAGTTATGCACATAATGGTTGGAGTTGGAAAGAGGATTATGCCTCACTCAAAAAATGAGAAGAAGTTAGTAAAAAAAGGACACATACACTATATTAACACGTTTTTGTCGAAATGAATAATATTTTAACTTATTTTTTCGGAATTGTCTGAATTCCACATTTTTTTGAAACACTAGTTAATTGGTATATAATAATATATTAAACTGACTTTTTTATTTGTTTTTTGTATAAAATAAAAGCAATATAAACCTAATTACAATTTAAGTAAAGGGGATAAAAAATGGAGCTTAAAGGTGTTTTACCAGCAATAAGGAAAATGAAAGACTTCGAAAAAGTATTAGAAAGTGATTTGAAACATGTGATTTTTCTAGATACGAGAATTTCACAACTTTATCGCTTAGTTAGATTAGCTAAACAAGCGAATAAGCAAATTTTAATACATGCAGATCTAATTAGTGGATTAAAAGTAGATCAATATGGAATGGAATATTTAATAAGAGAAGTGAAAGTAGATGGCGTCATTTCTACAAGGAATAGTGTTGTTTCTTTAGCGAAAAAAAATAACATTATTGCTATCCAACGATTATTTGCACTAGATAGTTTAGCATTACAAAATAACATAAAACTTGTGAAACAATCTAAGCCAGATTATATTGAAGTATTGCCAGGAATCATTCCGTCTGTAATTAATGAAGTAGCTGTTGCAACAGAAGTACCAATTATTGCTGGAGGGTTAATAAGAAATAGAGATCAAATAGATGAAGCACTAGCGAGTGGGGCGGTAGCGATTACGACATCTAATAATGAACTTTGGCAAGTGTGATATGTTTCATAAAGAATAAATAGAACAAAAATTGAAATACTTTTTGTATAAAATATTTATTTAGTAATTGACAGCGCTTTACATTTGCGATATGTTAAATGTAACAAGTTAACTAATGTGTCGGAGCCAAGGAGTCCACACTGCAATTTTCGTACTTTCCTAGGAAAAAGTATGTCTATTGTCAGTGTGGACTTTTTTGTTTTGACATTGCACGTGCATCTCTTGTTACTGTTAGGTCAATACTAATTAAGGGGTGGATGAATGTGTCAGAGTTTATTGCTGAACTTATAGGTACAATGATTCTTATTATTTTTGGTGGTGGCGTCGTTGGTGGTGTTGTATTAAAAAAGACAAAATCTGAAGGCGCTGGATGGGTTGTTATTACAATTGGATGGGGACTAGCGGTAACGATGGGGATTTATGCGGTTGGAAGTATTTCAGGTGCGCATATTAATCCCGCAGTTACTCTTTCTTTTGCTATGATCGGTGAATTCTCATGGAGTAAAGTACCGATGTACATTAGTGCACAAATGTTAGGTGCTTTCATTGGAGCTGTGATTGTATTTTTGCAATATTTACCTCATTGGAGAGAAACAGAAGATAAAGGCGCTAAATTAGCTGTTTTTTCAACAGATCCAGCAATAAAAAGTCCGTTTTCTAACTTATTAAGTGAAATGATTGGTACATTTGTTTTAATAATGGGCTTGTTATTTATTGGTGCAAATGACTTCACGGATGGATTAAATCCAGCCATTGTAGGTTTATTAATCGTTGCGATAGGTATGTCGCTAGGTGGTACAACGGGATACGCGATTAACCCTGCACGTGATTTAGGTCCAAGAATTGCACATGCAATATTACCTATAATTGGAAAGGGGGAGTCTAATTGGGGATATGCAATTATTCCTGTGTTAGGCCCAATTATTGGGGGGATATACGGTGCTGTCTTTTACGATGCTATTTTTACTTCAAATATATCTATCGCTTTTTGGGTGATGAGTGCAATCGTATTACTGATTATCATCATGGCAACAAGTAAAGAATTAAAGAAACATTAATGTTAAAAATATATAACAAAGTGGTATATATAAGAAAAGGTTATTGATTCTTGGTTTTCAAAAGGAAATTAGCCTGTAATCAAACTATTAACTAGAAACGTTTAATATGGGATTAAATCATAAGTCAACAATATCTATTTTATATTATGGGAGGAATAAGTTTATGGAAAAATACATTTTATCAATTGATCAGGGGACAACAAGTTCAAGAGCAATTATTTTTAATCATAAAGGAGATATTGTCAATGTTGCACAAAAAGAATTTGAACAATTCTTTCCGAAATCAGGATGGGTGGAACATGACGCGAATGAAATTTGGACATCTGTTTTAGCATGTATTTCTGAAGTGTTTCGTAAAGCGGATATTTCTCCAAAACAAATTGCAGGTATCGGTATAACGAATCAACGCGAAACGGCAGTGGTCTGGGATAAAAATACCCAAAAGCCGATTTATAAAGCAATTGTATGGCAATCACGACAAACAGAAGGAATTTGTCGCGAGCTTAGAGAACAAGGATATACAGATACATTCCGAAACAAAACAGGATTATTAATTGATGCTTACTTCTCTGGAACGAAAGTAAAGTGGATTCTTGATAATGTAGAGGGCGCAAGAGAGAAAGCTAATAATGATGAACTATTATTTGGAACAATAGATACATGGTTAATTTATAAGCTTTCTGGTGGGAAAGTACATGTGACAGATTATTCTAATGCTTCACGTACTTTAATGTATAACATTTACGATTTACATTGGGATGAGGAGTTATTAGAAATATTAGATGTACCGAAAAGTATGTTACCTGAAGTAAAGTCCTCTTCAGAAATTTATGGTGAAACAGTCGATTATCATTTCTTTGGTCAACGTGTACCAATTGCCGGTGCAGCAGGAGATCAACAAGCAGCATTGTTCGGGCAAGCGTGTTTCGAAAAAGGTATGGTGAAGAATACGTATGGAACTGGTTGCTTTATGTTAATGCATACAGGTGAAGAACCGGTAAAATCAGATCATGGATTATTAACTACTTTAGCGTGTGGTGTGGACGGTAAAGTAGAATATGCGCTTGAAGGAAGCATTTTTGTAGCAGGTTCTGCTGTACAGTGGTTAAGAGATGGATTAAGAATGTTTAGAAATGCAAATGAAACGGAAAGATATGCTGATAGAGTCGAATCTGCTGATGGTGTTTACCTTGTTCCAGCATTTGTTGGATTAGGTACACCATACTGGGACAGTGATGCAAGAGGTGCGATGTTTGGCTTAACACGTGCTACAACAAAAGAACACTTTATTCGTGCAACACTAGAATCTATTGCATATCAAACAAAAGATGTACTTGGTGCAATGGTAGAAGATTCAAATATCGATGTGAAGTCATTGCGTGTAGATGGTGGAGCTGTGGCGAATAACTTCTTAATGCAATTTCAGAGTGATATTTTAGATGTACCAGTAGAGAGACCTGAAGTGATTGAAACAACAGCATTAGGTGCAGCATATTTAGCAGGGTTGGCTGTAGGATATTGGGAAAGTAGAGATGAAATTACTAACAGATGGAAAGTAGATAAACAATTCACTAGTGAAATGAACGAAGAGACGAGAACTATATTATATAAAGGCTGGAAAAAAGCTGTAGAAGCTACACGTGTATTTAAATAAGTAAATAGAGAAAACAACATATTGTAACCAACAAAAGAAAGGACGAAATCTATGACATTCTCAAGTTTAACTAGACAAGAAACATACCAACAAATGAAGCAAGCACCACTTGATTTAATTATTATTGGTGGAGGTATTACAGGAGCAGGAATCGCACTAGATGCTGTTTTAAGAGGATTGAATGTTGCTCTTGTGGAAATGCAAGATTTCGCTGCAGGGACATCTAGTCGATCAACGAAGCTCGTGCATGGTGGATTACGTTATTTAAAACAATTCGAAGTGAAAATGGTAGCTGAAGTTGGAAAAGAACGAGAAATTGTATATGAAAATGGTCCACACGTGACAACACCTGAATGGATGATGTTACCTTTCTATAAAGGAGGAACATTTGGTCCATTCTCCACAAATATTGGTTTACGTGTATATGATTTTCTTGCAGGTGTGAAAAAATCTGAAAGAAGAAAAATGTTTAATAATGAAGAAGCAGTTAGAAGAGAACCACTTCTCAAAAGTGACGGATTAAAAGGTGCAGGATATTATGTAGAATACAAAACAGATGATGCGCGCCTGACGATGGAAGTAATGAAGAAGGCAATTGAAAAAGGTGCTTTAGCATTAAACTATGCGAAGGTTACTGATTTAGTTTATGACAATAATCATGTTGTCGGTGTAAAAGTAGAAGATCAAATAACAAATGAGGAGCACGTCCTCAAAGCAAAACATATTATAAATGCCAGTGGTCCATGGGTAGATACATTGCGTGAAAAAGACAATTCAAAAAAAGGTAAAACATTACAACTGACAAAAGGAATTCATTTAGTATTTGATCAGTCAACATTTCCATTACAACAAGCAATATACTTTGATACACCAGACGGACGTATGGTCTTTGCTATTCCTCGAGAAGGTAAGACATATGTAGGTACAACAGATACAGTATATAAAGGGGATATTGCTCACCCGACAATGACAGTACAAGATCGCGATTATGTGCTTAAAGCAATTGATTTCATGTTTCCAAACCTAAATATTACCATTGATGATATTGAATCAAGTTGGGCTGGTTTAAGACCATTAATTCATGAAGAAGGTAAAGACCCTTCAGAAATATCAAGAAAAGATGAAATTTTTGAATCGGATTCCGGACTTATTTCTATTGCTGGTGGTAAATTAACAGGTTACCGTAAGATGGCAGAAGATGTGGTGAATTATGTTGCTGATAAAATGATTAAAGAAGAACAAAAAGTATTTTATCCTAGTGATACGAAACATTTACCGGTTTCCGGTGGAGATGTCGGTGGCTCCAAAGGATTTGCAGTGTTTAAACAAGAGCAAATAGAAAAAGGTGTGGCTTTAGGTCTTACTGAAAAAGAAGCGAGTGGACTTGTTCAACGATATGGTTCAAACGTTAAGAAAGTGTATGAAATTTATGAAGAATTAGATATGCAATCAAGTGAACTTTCTAAGTTAACAGAAGCTATACTTTTATACAGTATTAAATATGAGGCAACAGTGAAACCAGTGGATTTCTTTGTAAGAAGAACTGGTGCGTTATTCTTCAATATTAACTGGGTAAAGGAAGAAAAAGAGCATGTGATAGCGAGAATGCAAGAAATATTCTCATGGTCTAATGAACAGAAAGAAAGCTATACCAAAGAATTAGATCAATTGTTATATGAAGCGGTACATCCAGTAGAGTGAAGTAGATATGTATGTAAAGAGATCGTAGAGTAGAAATGCTTTGCGATTTCTTTATATTGATTCCATAGCCATCAAGCTAAACGTATGAGTAAAACTATTGATAATCGTCCACATCTAGCTTTTCTTCTGGTAAATTATACATGTATCGTTTACTATAAAATATATAAGAATAGGTGAGGTGATCTCATTGAAAAAGATAATAAATGATGTAGATGCAATTGTAGATGAAATGATTGAGGGGATTGTGAAGTCACATCCAACTATTTTGAAAAGGCTACCAAACACAACTGTTATTACAAGAGTGGATGCCCCTGTTCAAGGAAAAGTTGGATTAGTTAGTGGTGGTGGAAGTGGACATGAACCTGCACATGCTGGATATGTCGGAAAAGGCATGTTAGATGCAGCTGTCATTGGAGAAGTATTTACATCTCCAACACCTGATCAAATATTAGAAGCAATTAAAGCAGCAAATGGTGGAGCAGGTGTACTTTTAATTATTAAAAACTACACTGGTGATGTGCTAAATTTTGAGATGGCAAAAGAATTAGCAGAATTAGAAGGAATAGAAGTGGCAGAAGTAATTGTAAATGATGATGTAGCAGTAGAAGATAGTACATTTACAACTGGTCGTCGAGGTATTGCCGGTACAGTGTTTGTGCATAAAATTGCCGGAGCTTTAGCTGAAAATGGTGTCAGTCTTACAGAAATAAAAGAAACATGTGACAACGTTATTGCAAATATTCGTTCAATGGGTGTTGCATTGTCATCATGCACTGTTCCTGCAGCTAAAAAGCCTAGTTTTCAATTAGAAGAAAGTGAAATAGAGATAGGGATAGGGATACATGGGGAACCAGGGATTGAACGTGTGGCTATTCAACAAGCAGATGATATTGTGACAACATTAATATCGAAAATCCAAGAAGACTTAGATTTTACGAATAGTGAGATTGCTGTCATGATCAACGGCCTTGGTGCCACACCTGAAATGGAATTGTATATAGTCAGCAAAAAAGTACATGAATGGGCAAAATCTCACAATATCCATATTATTCAAAGTTGGGTTGGAGAATATATGACATCACTAGAAATGGCAGGATTCTCAATTACATTTTTCAAATTAAATAATGAGTGGAAAGATTTGTTGAAACAAGATGTAGCTACACTAAAATTTCATGTATAAAGGAGATAGAAATGATTATTTTGACTGTGGAACAAGCGGTAGAATGGATGAAAGTAACGCAGCAAAAAGTTTCAGCTAATAAAGATTTACTAACAGAATTAGATCAAGCAATTGGTGATGGGGATCATGGAATCAATTTGGATAGAGGGTTTCGTGAAGTTGTTGCAAAAATTGATGATGTGACTTACGATTCTGTTGCAGATGTACTCAAAAGTGTTGCGATGACACTAATGGCAAAAGTCGGAGGCGCATCTGGCCCATTATATGGTACAGCATTTCTGAAAATGGCAACAACTATGCAAGGAAAAGAAGTGGATGAAGTTGTATTTAAAGAAGCAGTAAATAAAGCAGTAGAAGGCATTAAGCAAAGAGGAAAAGCCGCATTTGGAGAAAAAACACTAGTAGATGTATGGGAACAAGTCGCAAACTTTCTTAAAGAAGAACCTGTTGAAGATTGGGGTGCATTACCAGAAGTGTGTCAAGCTACAATGGAAGATACTAGAGAAATGATGGCAACTAAGGGAAGAGCATCTTATTTAAAAGAAAGATCTAAAGGGCATGTAGATCCAGGTTCTATGTCATCCTATTATATTTTTGAGGCATTGGCTGAAGTAAGAAAAAGTGAGGGATAATTATGTCAAATAAAGTCGCAATCATTATCGTATCACATAGTGTTGAAATTGGTATAGGTGTAAAAAGGCTAATCAGTCAAGTGATTTCAGATGTACCTGTATTGTTAGCGTGTGGTACAGATGACAATGACGTAGGTACATCTATCGAAAAGATTAATCAACAATTAGCCAACGTATCAAAGGATAGCGGTGGTATTTTGTTTTATGATTTAGGTAGTGCAAAAATGAATGCGGAGATGGCTATCGAACTTACTGGTATGGATAATATTATGGTAGCGGATAGTATTCCATTAGTGGAAGGTAGTTATATTGCAGCAGTTGAGTCAAATATGGGAGGCACGAAAGAAGATATTCTCCATAGTTTACAAAAGTTAAAAATGGAAGGTATGTAAGAATAGAGCATCACTTAATATATCCTGAGCAAAATGAAATCATCATTCAATTTTGCTCAGGATAAGTTGTTTAACTGACAAAAATTATAGTTGAATCATTTTTCCTTGTTCACTCCATGCAGTGCCAATATCGTTAGGTAAGCAAAATTGTGTATAACATTGTTGAAATACTTCTTGTAGTCCTTGTACAATTGTTAATTTACGTGATGAATCTATTGCAAGCCAATGTTTTGGAAACTGTGGTATTTGTTCGACAGATTGATGCATTGCTTGAATTGCAACAACTTGTGAACTAGCAGCTTCTGGTCCACATACTACATCGGTATAGTTCTGTTGAATAGCTTCAATCATATGATAGAACTTGGCTAAGTGTTCTTTCTCTGGATCCTCATATTCTACAATACTACCATCAACAAAAGTTGCTGTAATGTTTCCACCATTCTTATTAGGATGATAATCAATTGTTGCATTCTCAAATTCTAACTTATATTTTGGACCATGATCTTTCTCTACAGCGTGTGATGCGAGAAATAGTATTTCTACATTAGTCGATGTAAGTATATGTACTGCACATGTGTCGAATGTTTCGATAGGATTTGCTTTGTATAATTCCGCGCATACTTGGTGGATGGATGCACTTGTACTTATTGTTTCACCAGCCAAATAAAATAGATGATGTAAGAAATGTGATGCAGCATTATTTGCTACACTATCTAATACTAATTCTCCATTCATATGATATTTTTTACCTGCCCAATCAGATCGATGAAAGTAATCTGCATTTCTCGGCCATAGCACAAGACTTCGCATTCTAAGTAGACGACCAAATTTATTTGATAGGATATCTTGCTTTAATTGTTGGACAGACTCTGCAAATGACCAATTATATCCGATTGCTAATAATCTGTTTGTGCTATTGCGTATTAATATCATTTTGTCTAAATCTATTGGTGAAGAAGCAGCAGGTTTTTCGCATAATACATGACTTCCATTTTCCATTGCTATACATGCTTGTTGTGCATGTATATGAATTGGAGTAGAAATAATGGCTAAATCAGCCTTGTCTTTATTATAAAATTCTTCTAAATTAGTATAAATGGGAATGTGATTCGCAATTATTTGAGAATAGAAAATAGATTTAGTCGGTGAAATATCTACTACACCTTTAAGGTATGCGCTTTCATTATTGCTTAATATTTCACGCAAATACACACTGCCATATCCAGAAATGCCTACTAACACAACTGAAACTTTATCAGACATACTTTTCCCCTCACTTTATTAAATATATGATGATAGTTTTAAAAAAGCTTCCATTTGATGATAAAACAAGTGGAAGCTTTCTTAGTAATTAAGCGTATCACATTCATATTACAATTATTTATGAACATGTAATCGATGTGTATCTGAAACGATTTCTAACTCACAAGCTTTTGCATTTCGTATCACTTGTTCTTTTGATTTACAGCCTGGTATTACTGTCGTTACAGCATCATGTTTCAAACACCATGCAAGTGCCCATGATGCCATATCTGTATCATTTGGTACCTCGTGATAAGCAATTTCTTCTACCAATGCTAATAAACGATTGGTTTCCTCTTTGTCATGTCTGGATCTTACATCATTTTGGTCAAAAATTACCCCTGGTTTGTATTTACCAGTCAAATACCCACTTGCTAATGGAACTCGAGCGAGCACTCCTAAGTTCTGGTTTATTACACTAGGGAAAATATCCTTCTCGGGATTACGATCAAGTCTATTATACACAACTTGGATTGCTTCTACTCCGATTTGTGAAGCTTTATTTGTTTGGTACGGATCGTCATTTCCTGCTAATGAAACAGCTAGATGACGAATTTTTCCCGCTTGTTTTTGTTTATCAAGCATTGTCCAAAGTTCATCATTATCAAACTCTTCATTTGTACATGAATGTGCTTGATAAATATCAATATATTCTGTTTTTAAAGCTTTCAATGATCGATCTAATTGTTTTAATACATCTTGTGCATCCCAATGTCTAGATCTGTCAAAATTATCATGAAAGTGATGTCCAAATTTCGTTGCAACGATCCAATCTTCTCTTCTATCGTGATGTAAGTATTCCCCAATCAATTTTTCTGATAAATGGTCACCATAGCATTCCGCAGTGTCAATTAAATTAATACCTTCTTCTTTTGCTTGGTGCAATATAGTGTCAACTTCTAGTTGTGTAAATTCTTTACCCCATTCACCACCATATTGCCATGTGCCAATCCCTACAACAGATACATCTAAATTTGTACTTCCAAGTTTTCGATACTTCATGAATTACACCTCATTTTCTTTAGTATATATTATAAGAAAGACTTCATCTAATTACTCATTGTTTTGTTACTTAGTAGACCTTCCCCTCTAGAATAAACGATATGATCTGTGATGTCACAAATTAGACAAAAAAGTTTGAATAAAATGTGAAATACTGAACAAACTATACAATTAAGTATTTTAACATGATATTATGTAAATGTGAAAGAGATACAAAAACACAAACTCATATGTGAAATATTGAACAAGAAGGAGATGGGAAAAATGTTAGTAGAATTTTTTAGAAATAATAAGGTTGTAGCTGGTGTTCTTGCAATTATACGTGTTTACTTAGGTTATCAATGGCTAACAGCTGGATGGGGTAAGATTACAGGTGGATTTGACGCTAGTGGATATTTACATGGAGCGGTCGCAAATGCGACAGGTGATCATCCGGCAGTTCAAGGATGGTGGGCAACATTCTTAGAAAATGTAGCTATACCTGGAGCAGATATCTTCTCAATTTTAGTGATGTGGGGAGAGTTCCTAGTAGGTATCGCATTGATACTTGGGTTATTTACAAATTTTGCAGCATTAATGGGTATTACAATGAATTTCGCGTTTGTCTTTAGTGGAACAGTAAGTACAAATGGTCAAATGATTTTACTTACAGCATTTTTACTTGTAGCTGGTTATAATGCAGGAAGATTTGGTCTTGATCGATATGTTTTACCGTATATCAAACAAATGTTCAATGAAAAAGTACAAAATGAGAATAAAATGGCACAAGCACATTAATTAAAAAAGGGGAGATTTCAAATGTTTATTCAATTATTACGTGAAAATAAAGGTGTTGCAATATTTTTAGCAGTCATACGAGTATATTTAGGTTATCAATGGATGACAGCAGGTTGGGGCAAAATTACAGGTGGATTTGATGCAGGTGGATTTATTCAAGGGGCAATTGGTAAAGCGACAGGCGATCATCCAGCAGTACAAGGATGGTGGGCAACATTCTTAGAAGCTGTTGCGTTACCTGGAGCAGATTTATTTACCTACTTAGTAATGTGGGGCGAGTTGTTAGTTGGAATTGCGTTAATCTTAGGTGTATTCACTAATTTTGCTGCATTGATGGGAATAATTATGAACTTTGCCTTTCTATTTAGTGGTACTGTCAGCACAAATGGTCAAATGATTCTATTAACATTATTTATCTTAGTTGCAGGTTACAATGCAGGAAGATTTGGTTTAGATCGATATGTCATTCCATTCATGAGAAAAAAAATATACAAAGAAAAAGAATTTACGCCAACACCATTGCATGCTAATTAATCAAATCAAACGAAAGAATTCTTTAATCTGATAAAATCCAAATGATTCGAAAGCTATTTACCGAATCGTTTGGATTTTTTGTGTATTAAAAGATAATTTCAATTGATAATTTTGAAATTCTATATTTGCTTTGTAACTGCTTCGGCTTGTCTACGTTTTTTTCGTGGGCGTTTTCGCAATGTATAAAAAAAGGCATCCTTATCTTCATAAGGATGCAAAGGGGGACAATCTATTTTGAATCAAAATACTGTACATGTATCCACTCAACTCAACTGAAGAATGAACAGTATATGTACACAACAACTATTATTGTAACCGTTTACAGTATATAAAATTTAGAAAGTGTTTTCAATAGGTAATTAGACTCATTTTTTGTAGTGTATAAAATAACAATTATATATTAAAACATAAACGTATTTTTCTAATCTATTGCAATAATTGCTTTAAGAGTGAATATCTTTAATATAAAAGACAACTTATGGAGTGAAAACAAATGAGAAAAAACAAAATGAGAAGACAATACAGAAGTCGTTCAAATGTTACTAAAATTATCTATGTCTTATTATCGTTTATTCTATTAGTTGTATTATATAAATGCACAACATATCTCTTTCATCCAGAACGAAAAGTGGAAGATGTGATTAATCAATTTTACACACTTGAGCAAACACAGGATTTTTCTAGTTCATGGGAGTTATTTCATTCTAGTATGAAAGAGAAATTTGATAAGTCTACATATATTCAAGACAGATCACATGTTTTTTTTAATCATTTTGGTGTGGATACATTTTCTTTTACTTACACGAAATTAAATGAATTAGCATCATGGAAAATGGATGATTCTAGAGAAACTTTAACAGGTGTCTATGAGTATTTAGTTATAACAACATACAAAAGTAAATACGGGAATATAGAAATGAGACAAAACGTGTATCTAACATTAGAAAATGAAAAATGGGTTATTCTGTGGGATTACAACTTCTGATTAAGCAAGTATATGATTGATTTATGTAGTATAAACTTGTATACTTGTATCTACCATACTAGTATATAATGGAGTGTTGATCATGATTACTCAAAATAATCGCACTAAAGAATCCTCAAGAGAGAAAGTGTACAAGATTATCAAAAATAATATTATGAATGGAGATATTCCTCCTGGTACGAAATTATCGGAAAAAGAAATGTCTGAACAGTTAGATGTTAGTCGTACACCTGTTAGAGAAGCATTTTTACAATTGAACCAAGAAGGTCTATTAGGAGTTTTTCCGCAAGTAGGAACGATTGTTACTAAGATTGATTTGAAGGTTGTGGAGGAAGGAAGATTTGTAAGAGAGAATATCGAAAGAGCAATTGTTCGTGAGGCTGCAATGAAGTTAGATGCAGAGTCATTGTTACAGCTTGAGACAAATGTAACATTGCAAGAATTTTCTTTAGGAAAAGGGTCGTTTCAAAAATTGTATGAGTTGGATGATGAATTTCATCGGATTATGTATCATGGATGTGATAAGTATCGTACATGGGAATTGGTAAAGCAAATGAATGTGCAGTTTGATCGATTAAGAATCTTCAGACTTGCAGTGAACCATCAATGGGACATTATTGTCGCTCAACATAAAGAAATATTTCATGCAATTACAAATAATGATCCAGATTTAGCTGAAAAATTAATCGAGGAACATCTACGATTAGTGAATATTGAGAAAAAAGCATTACTAAATGATAATCCATCATATTTCGCATAACAGAAAGGTAGGAGTTTTATGAATACACAATCAAATATGTATAAAATGTGGTTACAATATCGTGAAATGCCTAACAAAATAAACAAAGAAACGTACGGAGAAATTGCGGTTATAGGTAATTCTCCGATTCAAGAATCAATAAAAGAAGAATTGACTAGAGCATTTGAACAAATGTATCAATGGACACCAGTATTTACCGAAAATCTTAATGCACAAATTGTAATCGCTATCAATGATAAATTGAATGACCTATTGTCGAAAAATCACAAAGATCAAGTAGAACATTTATTAGACGAAGGATATATAATTGCTTCTGAAAATAATCAAGTAATCATTACGGGAAAATCATCTGTGGCATTATTATATGGCGTATTTCATTTTTTGAAAGATTTACAAATAGGGAAGGATATACATACACTAAATATTACGAATCAACCAAAAAATAGCCTTCGAATGATCAATCAGTGGGATAACCTTGATGGAACAATAGAGCGAGGATATTCAGGTAATTCTATATTTTACGAAAATGGAAAAATTGTTAAAGATAAGTCGCGAATAAAAGACTATGCAAGATATCTAGCATCTGTTGGTATCAATGCTATTGCAATTAATAATGTGAATGTATGGGAAGAAGAAACATTTTTTATTACAAAGAAATATTTACCTGAAATAAAAGAAATTGCACAAATTTTTACTTCATATGGGTTGAAAACATATATAAGTATAAATTTTGCTAGTCCAATAGCAATTGGCGGATTACATACAGCAGACCCAATGGATGAACAAGTAAAAGAATGGTGGAAAAAATGTGTTAAAGAAATTTATGATTATATACCTAATTTTGGTGGCTTTTTGGTGAAAGCGGATTCGGAACATAGACCGGGACCATTTACATATAATCGTGATCATAAAGATGGTGCAAATATGTTGGCTGAAGCGTTAGCGCCATTTGGTGGAAAAGTTATTTGGAGATGCTTTGTATATAATTGTGTGCAAGATTGGCGTGATCGTTCTACAGATAGAGCGCGAGCAGCATATGATCACTTTAAACCATTGGACGGGCTATTTCATGAAAATGTTATATTACAAATTAAAAATGGACCTATGGATTTTCAAGTAAGAGAACCAGTCTCACCATTACTTGGTGCAATGCATCAAACAAATCAGATGGTTGAGTTTCAAATTGCACAAGAATATACCGGTCAACAAATAGACTTGTGTTACCTTATTCCACAGTGGAAAGACGTATTGTCTTTTGATACTTACGTGAAAGGAGAAGGGAGCACAATTGAAAAAATTGTAGCAGGTCAAATTCACCCATATCGATATAGCGGTATTGCTGCTGTTTCGAATATTGGGAATGATGAGAATTGGACAGGAAATACTTTAGCGCAAGCGAATTTATATGGATATGGAAGATTAATATGGGATCCTTCATTAGAAGCAGAAGAGATTGCATGTGAGTGGATTGCTTTAACATTCGATAGCAGTAAAGAAATAAAGAATACGGTTAGTTCTATGTTGATGGATTCATTGTCAATTTATGAGAATTATACTGCACCACTTGGCGTTGGGTGGATGGTTACTCCACATTATCATTATGGTCCGAATATTGATGGATATGAATATTCACGGTGGGGAACGTATCATTTTGCTGACCGTAATGGAATAGGTGTAGATCGCACGCAAGCAACTGGTACAAGCTATACATCACAATACAATGAACCAAATGCTTCTATATATGAACAATTAGATACATGTCCTGACGAGCTGATTTTATTTTTCCATCATGTTCCATACGACTATGTTCTTCATAGTGGAAAAACAATTATTCAACATATTTATGACACGCACTTTTTAGGATATAAACAAGTAGAACAACTTATAAAAAAATGGGCTATGTTGGAGAATGTTATCGATGTAGATACATTTAGGAATGTGGAAGAAAGATTACAATTACAGCGAGCGAATGCAAAAGAGTGGCGTGATCAAATAAATACCTATTTCTACAGAAAATCAGGTATTCCTGATCAACAAAAGAGAACCATTTATTGATGGAATAGTAGGAGGAATGCCAATATGAAAATGGTATTTAGATGGTTTGGAGAAGGAAATGATAGTGTATCATTACAACATATCAAACAAATACCTGCTGTAGAGGGAATTGTATGGGCACTTCATGATATAAAAGTAGGAGAAGTATGGCCATTAGAAAGAATACAAATGATGAAAGAACAAGCGGATACGTATCACTTACATTTAGATGTAGTAGAAAGTGTCAATATTCATGAATCGATTAAATTAGGATTAGATACTCGAGACATGTATATTGATAACTATATAGAAACATTAAAAAATCTAGCTAAAATAGGTGTCAAAGTAGTCTGCTATAATTTCATGCCAGTATTTGATTGGGTAAGAACAGAATTATTTCGTTCTCATCCAGATCAATCTACAGCGATGTTTTATGAAAAAGCAAAAGTCGATCAAATGAATCCAATTGAATTAGTCAATAGAATTGCTAGTAATAAGACGTTCACGATGCCAGGATGGGAATTAGATCGTTTAGAAACATTGAAGGAATTATTCCTAGCATACAAATATGTCTCAGAAAATGATCTGCGGGATAATCTACATTATTTCTTAGAAAGGGTCATTCCCGTTTGTGAAAGTTTAGATATCAAGTTAGCCATTCATCCAGATGATCCGCCATGGTCTATTTTTGGGTTACCTCGCATTGTTACAACAGGAGAGAATTTAGAGAAGATTACTAAGTTAGTAGATAGTCCTTATAATGGGATTACTTTTTGTAGTGGCGCGTTAGGTGTCAACCCAAAGAATGATTTAATAGATATTATTCATAAGTGTAAAGAACGTATTCATTTTGCACATATACGAAATGTTTTGTTGTTTGAAAATGGTGATTTTATTGAAACTTCTCATCTCACTAGGGATGGGTCCTTACCTATTGATGAAGTAATGAAGGCTCTAAGTGATTGTAATTTTACTGGATATATGAGACCAGACCATGGCAGACATATCTGGGGCGAGGAGTGTCGGCCTGGCTATGGATTATATGATAGAGCACTTGGGATTATGTATTTACATGGACTTTGGGATGGGTATCAATTAAAGAAAAAGGAGGAAGCATCCTATGTTACCAATTCATAAAAATTTAGAAAATAAAGTATGTGTTGTAACAGGTGGAGGTGGAGTGTTATGTGGCAGAATGGCTGAAGAACTAGCACGTCAAGGAATGAAAGTGGCCATTCTTAATCGAACATATGAAAAAGCTGTCGCCATTGTAAAAAAAATTGAAGAAAATGGCGGTCAAGCAATCGCTATAGAATGTAATGTTCTAGACCACGATGCAGTTATAAAAGCAGAAGAAGTCGTATATCAACGGTTTGGATGTTGTGATGTGTTGATTAACGGAGCGGGTGGTAACCATCCTGAAGGAACGACAACAAATGAACAATTTAATCAAGAAGATATGAATAATCCGAGTTTAAGATCCTTTTTTGACATGACGACAGAAGGATTTGGATCTGTATTTAATTTGAATTTTCTAGGTACATTCATTCCAACACAAGTATTTGGCAAACGAATGGTGAATAGAAGAACAAACGTTATTAATATTTCATCTATGAGTGCATATAGTCCAATGACAAAAGTACCTGCCTATAGTGCTGCAAAAGCGGCAGTGAACAATTTTACACAATGGTTAGCAGTGCATATGGCTGAAGCAAATGTTCGTGTAAATGCAATAGCTCCGGGATTTTTCATAACAGAACAAAATCAATCTTTATTACTACAACAAGATGGAAATCCTACTCCAAGAATGCAAAAAATTCTCGACCATACTCCAATGCGACGTTTAGGAAAACCAGATGATTTGTTAGGTACTTTATTGTGGTTAGTAGATGAAGAAGCGAGTGGCTTTGTCACAGGTACATGCATCCATGTAGATGGTGGATTTATGGCATATAGTGGGGTGTGAAGTTTCGATAAGGCATGTGATTTGATAGTTTAAAAAAATAGTGATAAGTGAGCTTCTAATAATATTATATACCGAACCTTTACATAAACATGTGAAGATTCGGTTTTTTATTAAAATTATTACTATTCCGTTGTTGCTATAATAGATTCGCGATTTGTTAAATAGAAATTCTCAATAGTAAAAGCTGCAATACCTAATACGGTAGAATGGTGTTTTAATTTAGCTACATGTATGTGTACATCGTCTTTATTAAAACCAATTGCATTTTGCTCAATACGTTTTTTAATTGCAGGGATGATATATGCATCTGCAATTTGCATTGAATTGCCTATGATGACTTGTTCAGGGTTAAAAATATGAATGATATTCGTAATACCTACACCTAAATAATCCCCAATTTTTTCGAACAATCTGATTGCTTTTTCGTTGCCGTTTTCACATGCTTCTATAAGTGATGTAATTGTAGGGTGTGTAAAACCTAATTCTTTTGCTTGTTCAAGTAATGCTTTTTCAGAGGCATATAGCTCCCAACATCCTTTATTTCCACAGCGGCATACTCTTCCATCTTTTTCAATAGTCATATGTCCAATTTCACCTGAAAAGCCTCTTAAACCTTTATATAAGTTTCCGTCCAATATTAATCCAACACCGATCCCAATACTTACACTTGCGTAAATAAGTTCATTGGAAAGTTGTCCAACGCCGTACATTTTCTCACCATATGCTCCAGCATTTGCTTCATTCTCAATAATGATTGGTAACTTATATCTATCCACGAGCATTTGCTTTAAAGGAACTTTTTTCCAACCTAGATTAGGTGCTAATAGTATTTCACCTTCTGTTGTAATGACACCAGGTACACCAACACCAATTCCTACAATGCCATACTCGGACGTGGGTGCATGTGTTATCATATAATCTATTAGGTTATATAAGTGTGTTTGTACTACATCCAAATTGTCATTTTCGAATTGTTGGACTTTTTCTATTATAATGGTTCCTCGTAAATCTGTCAGTACTGCTAGAATCTGTGTTACACCTAAATCGATAGAAATTGTGTAGCCAGCTTTTTCATTTAATAGAAGCATTACAGGTCTTCTTCCACCGCTAGATTCACCCGTACCTGATTCGTTAATTAATTTCTCATCCAGCAATTCACTTACTAAAGAAGAGACAGTTCCTTTATTTAATCCAGTGATTTGGGCAATTGTAGCTCTAGAAATGGGAGCTCTCTTAATAATAGTATCTAAAACAAGCGCTTTATTTTCCTTTTTCACGACATGTTGATTCCATGTTTGACTCACATTTTTCACTCGCTCTCTTAAGTATTCAATGATTAAGCCAATTTTACCATACTGAAAAAAAATATTCTATCATCTTTGTTTATTCACTAGACAAACTTAGTTTGGGTTGCTATAATAACTTTGGATTAACCAATACAATATAATTTTTGGAGGTATGTAAAAATGACATGGTTTGAAAACGTTAACAAGATTAAGTATGAAGGTCCTCAATCTAAAAATAATCTAGCATTTAAATTTTATAATCCTGAAGAAGTGATTAACGGTAAGACAATGGAAGAGTATTTGCGCTATGGGGTGGCATATTGGCACACATTTACAGCAGATTTATCAGATCCATTTGGTTCAGGTACAGCTATTCGTGGATGGGACAAATTCGATGGTATGGACCGTGCGAAAGCAAGAGTAGAAGCTGCATTTGAGTTTTTTGAAAAAATCGGAGCTAAATACTTCTGTTTTCATGATGTAGATATTGCTCCAGAAGGTGAGACTTTAAGTGAAAGTAATAAAAATCAAGATGTCATTGTTGCAATGATTAAAGAATACATGAAAGATAGTGATGTAAAATTATTATGGAATACTGCAAATAATTTCACGAATCCTCGATTTGTTCATGGTGCAGCATCTTCAAGTAATGCAGATGTATTCGCATATTCTGCTGCGAAAGTAAAGAAACAATTAGAAATCGGGAAAGAATTAGGTGGAGAAAACTACGTATTCTGGGGTGGTCGTGAAGGCTACGAGACACTCCTAAATACGGATTTAGGTTTAGAACAAGATAATTTAGCACGCTTCTTCCAAATGGCTGTGGATTATGCGAAAGAGATTGGCTTTGATGCACAATTCTTAATAGAACCAAAACCAAAAGAGCCATCTACACATCAATATGATTTTGATTCACAATCTACACATGCTTTCTTATTAAAATATGGCTTAGTTGATCATTTTAAATTAAATATTGAAGCGAATCATGCAACACTTGCAGGACATACATTTGAACATGAATTACGCTACGCACGTGTCAATGGATTATTAGGTTCTGTTGATGCAAATCAAGGTGATCCATTATTAGGCTGGGATACAGATGAATTCCCTGCAGATATCTATTCTACTACATTAGCAATGTATGAAATTATTAAAAATGGTGGATTAGGTTCAGGCGGGTTGAACTTTGATGCTAAAGTTCGACGTGGTTCTTTTGACCCTGAAGATTTATTCCATGCACATATTGCAGGTATGGACCATTTCGCAATTGGATATAAAGTAGCTAGTAAACTTGTAGAAGATAATGTTTTTGAAAATATCATTGATGAGCGTTATGCAAGTTACAAAGAAGGTATTGGAAAAGATATCGTTGAAGGAAAAGCAGACTTCAAATCATTAGAAGAATATGCATTAGGCTTAAAAGAAATTAAAAATAAATCTGGTCGTTTAGAAGTGATTAAGGCGACTATTAATCAATATTTATTAACTGCATATGCTGGTGAACTATAAGAAAATGATTAGAAGACTTAGTGAATACTAGGTCTTCTCTCTATATAATTATATCAAGAGGTGAGTCGATGAGCTTTGTTATTGGAGTTGATTTAGGTACAAGTGCAGTAAAGCTATTGTTAGTTAATAAAAAAGGAGAAGTAGTCCATGAAGTATCAAGAGAGTATCCACTTATTCAAGAAAAAACAGGATACTCTGAACAAAATCCAGAAGACTGGGTAACGCAAACCATTGACGGAATTAAAGAATTAACGACAACGTTTCCTGGAGATACATCAGAAATCGAAGGACTTAGTTTCTCAGGGCAGATGCATGGACTTGTGTTATTGGACGACCAAAATAAAGTATTAAGAAACGCAATTTTATGGAATGATACGCGTACAACCGCACAGTGTAAGGAAATCTATCAAAGTGTCGGAAAAGAACGCTTTATTTCGATTACAAAAAATCTAGCATTAGAAGGTTTTACTTTACCAAAGTTGTTATGGGTAAAAGAGCATGAACCAGATATTTATGCAAAAGTTAAGACATTTGTATTACCAAAGGATTATGTGAGATATAGACTAACAGGTCAAATTCATATGGATTATTCAGATGCTGCAGGTACTAGTTTATTAGATGTAGCTGCAAAAGAATGGTCTAAAGAAATTTGTGAACAATTGGAAATTTCTATTTCTATTTGTCCACAGCTAATTGAATCACATCAAAATGTAGGTAAAATTTCTTTAGAAATAGCAAATCAAACCGGCTTATCTGTTGATACAGAAGTATTTGCTGGAGGTGCGGACAATGCATGTGGAGCAATTGGTTCAGGTATTTTATCTGAAGGTAAAACATTTGCAAGTATTGGGACATCTGGTGTAGTGCTTTCTTATGAACCTACAGGTACGAAAGATTATGAAGGTAAAGTTCATTATTTTAATCATGGCGAAGAAGATAGCTATTATGCAATGGGCGTTACTCTCGCTGCAGGACATAGTTTAAATTGGTTTAAGAAAACATTTGCAAATGAATTATCTTTTGAACAATTACTTGACGGTGTCGGGGAAGTGCCGGTAGGATCTAACGGTTTATTGTTCACTCCATACATTGTTGGAGAAAGAACACCACACGCTGATTCACAAATTAGAGGTAGCTTTGTTGGAATGGATAGTTCTCATACATTGAAGGAATTTGCGCGTGCTGTATTAGAAGGAATCACATTTTCATTAAATGAATCTATTGCAATTTTTAGAGAAAATGGAAAACAAATAGATACAGTATATTCGATTGGTGGTGGCGCTAAAAATCATGATTGGTTGCAAATGCAAGCAGATATTTTTAATGCGAAAATCGTAAAACTAAAAAGTGAACAAGGGCCAGGGATGGGTGCTGCAATGTTAGCAGCATATGGATCTGGATGGTTTCATTCATTAAAAGAATGTGCAGAAGTTTTTCTGGAAGATGCAGAAACTTTTGAACCAATTGAGGAAAATGTGAAAGCATATGAACAATTATTTATACTTTATAAGAAAGTGTATGGTGATACAAAAGCATTAAATGATGCATTAATGGCATTTAGGAAATAATGGTTTCTTATTAGTATGATAATAAAAATCCGAATGAATCTGGAATTATTAATATTCGAGAAAATCATTCGGGTTTTTTATACATAGCTTAAATAATAATGCGCTTTCAAAATAGTTATAAGTATAATATAATAAGTATGTATAACCAATAAACAAAGTACTTATAATTTTTAAAACGCTTACAAAAGTAAAATGTGTAAATGTAGGTATACTTACTGTGTTGAAATAGTATTAATTGCATAAAATTCTATTTTTTATACTTAGTAGAACAATTATCGATAAATAGGAGGGAATGGAAAATGAAAAGTTCAAATTCTAATCGATTCTATAAATTTTTAGAATGGATGATGTGGATGATGTATCTGAATCTCCTGTGGATTGCGGGGACATTAATGGGATTAGCGATTGTAGGAATATTCCCAGCTACATTAGCAATAGTTGTTACTGTACGAGAATGGCACATGAAAGATGATCAAATAAAAATGACACAAACCTTTTTCCGAGCTTGGAGAAAACATTTTTTTGCAGCAAATGGGATTGGAATCCTTTATTTGTTGATTGGTTATATTCTATATGTAGATTTCTATTGGATTGTAGATTTACAAAGTGATTTTAGAAATGTATTCGTTGTGTTCTTTTTTGTTTTTACTATTATGTTTCTCATTTCCGCATTATACGTCTTTCCAGCCTATGCACATTTTGATACAAAAATATTGAAAACATTAAAAAATGCAACGATTGTAGGTGTTTTTAGTCCATTTATTACTATATTAATGGGAGTATTGTTACTATTTCTATACTATCTATACAGCTTGATTCCAGGTTTAATACCTGTGATTAGTGTGAGTGTTGTATTGTTCACAGTAACCAAACTTGCTTTATTTGCATTTAGTCATTTTGACAATAAGCAACAATATCTACGGGATAAAAATGAGCAAACACTGAAGAAAGGAGAACATACGCATGCTTAAAGTATTTTTAGTTGATGATGATATATTTGTTCGAAAAGGCATTCAAACTTTAATCAATTGGAAGGAATATGGGTTTGAAGTATGTGGTGAAGCGGATAATGGAGAAGATGCACTAGAGCAAATTCATCAATTAAAACCAGATTTAGTACTTACGGATATTAGGATGCCAGTTTTAGATGGATTAGAACTTATTGAACGTGTAATTTCAGAAATGAATCAAGCACCTTCTTTCATTGTTATAAGTGGATACAATGATTTCAAGTATGCACAAAAAGCATTACGTTTTGGTGTAGAAGATTTTTTGTTAAAACCAGTGGATCAAGACGAAATACATGCGACATTAGAACGTGTATCTGAAACGATTGTACAAAGAAATGAAAAAAATGTATCCAAAAATGAACTATCCACAGAAACAATCATTAAATCATTACTAGCTGACGATATAGAAATGTCAAAAATAAAGAATATGGAACATCCTATTTTGCATGCGAATAAGTATACTTTTGTGAAGATTGAAGCAAACGGCATGTATTTAGATTATCCGACAATGGAACAGGTTATGGATGAGATTTTGACACAAGGAGAAAGAGACTACATTACATTTTATGAAAATGGAATCGGATGTTATTGTGTTGTTATTACAGATCTTTTTTTATCGAAGAATGAATATACACTCGAGAGATATTTTATGGAAGTAGATAAAGAGTTTAATAAACAACTAGATTCTCCTATATGTATATATATAGGTAAAACTGTAAGTACATTACTAGAATTAAAACATTCTTATTCCACTGCAAAAGACCTCATCCAATATAAATATATTAGTAATGAAGGTAGTGTCATTGATTACAATATAACGAATAAACAAGCATATTATATTGATATTGAAAAAATGGAATATGATCAGATGATGGAGTATGTAGAAGAAAACAATAAAAAAGCAATAAAGAAACAAGTGCATAGCATGCTTCAAAGTGCAGTAAATAAAAATTTAGCAAAAGATGCCATTCGTACAATTGTAAACAGATTAAACCATGAAGTATTAAAACAAATTAAAGATGCAAATAAATATGATCCGACAATGGATCATTTTAAGCAAATGATAGAATGGGATCAATATCCGTTAACATTAGACCAAATAGTAGAGTTATGGAGTTCCTTTTTATTAGAATGTGCCTCTTTACTTAAAGAATGGAATCATACACAAATGAAGGGCACCATTCATCAAATAAAAAAATTCATCCACTCCAATTATAATCAACCAATTACGATGAAATCCATCGCAAATGAATTCTATATGAATCCAGTTTATATGGGACAGCTATTTAAAAAGACATACGGTGTATATTTTAAAGATTACATTTTAAATGTAAGGATAACAGAGGCAAAGAAATTGTTGCGAACAACGGATTTCAGAGTATATGAAGTTGCACAAAAAGTTGGATTTAATAATCCAGATTATTTTGTGACACAATTTGAAAAAACAGTAGGTACAACGCCATCACAATATCGAAAGCAATTATTAAATCAAATTGGATAAAAACAAATGAAAAAAATACATTTTAATGATATTCAAATACGAAATAAATTACTATTAATCTATATGTTTTCTGTATTTTTACCGATTATTTTAACAAATATCATCTTTTATATAGATACAACAAATAATGTGCGTGAACAAAAAATGAAAGATTATGAATTAGCATTAGAGCAAATGGCGACAGGATTCAGGCAAGGTGTGGAAGATGCTGCTGGGATTGCATCTGTATTATATTCGGATGCTTATATCTATCAATTATTAAACAAATACTATGATAAGACTGTTGATTTTATTTTGGCATATAACAATAACTTTAGAGATATTAATAAGTACACACCGATTTATTCGTCTGTAGATTCCATTCAATTGTATACCGATAATCCGACTGTTATTACGGCAGGTGGCATTCACTATATTGATAAAGACATAAAGAATAGTTACTGGTATAGTATGTCTTCCACTTACCGTAAGAATTTCCCTGTATTAACAAGAAACAAATCTGATGAGGGATTGCTAGATGAGTTTGTTATTGTAAGAGAACTAGATAGCAGTGATTCAGTTACATTTGAAAAAATAATGATGATTCATTTGAATAATCGATTTGTCAGACAAGCATTTGAAAACGTTACATTTGAAGGAGATGTGTACTTAATTGATAATTTAGGGGTGATTCAATACACTACAAATCCAATATTAAATGTAGCAAATGAATTAACCAAATTTGAAGATGTAAAAATAGATGGAGACAGTCAAGTGTTAGAGGAGGAATATCAATTACAATATTTGGATGATTGGAAATTGATTGGTGTGATTCCAAAAGAAAATTTAGTAACAGAAGTACGCAATTCATTTCATTCAATGATTTATTTAGCATTATGGAATTTTGTTATCCCAACATTATTTATTTTGTATATAGCTGGGAATATTCATTTACGTTTAAATACGATAGTTAAGCAAATGAGAAAAGTAAAAAATCAACATTTTGAAGTAATCGAAGGTAAGTCATATAAAGATGAAATTGGTGTACTTACATCTGAGTTCAATCGTATGACAAGGAAGATCAAAGATTTGATAAATGATGTGTACATTGTTCGTATTCAAAAACAAGAGTTAGAGTTAGAAAAGAAAGATGCACAATTAAAAGCATTACAAAGCCAAATTAACCCACATTTCTTATTTAATGTATTAGAAACAATTCGAATGCGAAGTGTTCTAAAAGATGAGATAGAAACAGCAGAAATTATTAAATATTTAGCACAACTTTTACGCACGTCGATATCATGGGAAGAAGATTGGGTCACGATAAAAAAAGAATTACAACTTAGTGCTGCATTTCTTGAAATTCAACAATATCGATTTGGTGATAAGATGGAATATGATATTCAGATAGACAAAACAATCGAAAATAAGTATATACCTAAAATGGTCATTATTCCATTTGTCGAAAATGCAAGTATTCATGGAATTGAGCCATTAAAAGGTAAGGGGAAAATCACTATTAGCATTTCTAGTACTGAAGAAAAAATAACATGTATTATTTCAGACAATGGAATGGGTATGGAAGAAGAGAAGTATCAAAAAATTTCTCGATCATTAGAGGAAGAAGAAGTAATTGGAAAGAACATTGGTATTCGAAATGTTGCTCAACGATTACGAATGTATTATGGAGATCAATACGAGTTAACTATAGTATCTAAGAAAGAATATGGTACAACTATTACACTAGTTTTACCGAATGAAAGGCGAGCAGAGATGTAATGTATCGAAGCATTACATCTCTTTTTCATGCATCTCTGATTATCAGCTAAAATGTATGAAAGAAAAACGTTTCTTTAAAAAATAAAGGATTCCATTAAAAAGTATAGATATTTTTTTGATAATTTAAATTTATTTAAAATTATCATATTTAATTTGTAATCGTTTACATTAAAGTTTGAAAAACGAGTTAACTTTTACAAGTATCACCTAAACTTTAATGGGTAACATTTTTTAAAAAATCGGGTTAGAATGAAAGTGCTTACAGATTACTGTAACATTTTGATAAAAAGAAAGGGGAGTTAGTTCAATGAAAAAGAAGTCTTTTTGGTTAGTTAGTTTTTTAGTAGCTATGCTATTTGTCATTACAGCATGTAGTGATGATAGTGACAAAACTTCATCAAATGATGGTGGAGAAGACACTGGTGGTGAAGGAGAATCAAGTGAAGAAGTAGTAACATATCAATTCTTTGATGCATCAGGACCAGGTGAAGATGTTAATTCAGCTGATACAAAATTAGGAAAAATGTTTGAAGATGAAACAGGGGTTAATTTTAACATTGAACATATTGTAGGAGATGTAAATCAAAAAATCGGTACAATGATTGCAAGTGGAGAATATCCAGAATTACTGAATGCAGAACAATCGACAGATGCTGTGATTGATGCAGGAGGATTCGTACCATTAAATGATTTAATGGAAGAACATGCTCCAAATTTAATGGAAATGTATGGGCCTTATATTGAATATATGAAACGACAAGATGGAAATATTTATGTGATTCCATCAGGCGCAGATCACGGATATGTAAAACCAGCAAATGTGGAACAAGGTGCATGGTGGATTAAGCGAGATGTACTTAAAGAATTAGGGTATCCACAACCGAAAACATTAGATGAGTATTTTGCAATTATTGAAGAATATGTTGCAGCGAATCCACAAATAGATGGTGCAGATACAATTGGTTTTACAGCATTAACTTATGATTGGAGATTCTTTGCATTATCTAATCAACCCAATCATTTAGCAGGTTATCCAAATGATGGTGGTATCCAGATTGATATGGAAACTTATGAAGCAGACGCATATCCAGATAATGAAGAAACTCAACGTTGGTTAAAGAAATTAAATGATGTTAATGATAAAGGTTTATTTGACCGCGAAGCATTTACACAAAACTACGATGAATATTTAGCAAAAATTACATCAGGACGTGTAGTAGGATTCTTTGACTACCGCTGGCAAGTAGGGCAAGCGTTCAATACGTTAGATTTAGATGATGATCCATACAATGATTATATGGGCTTCCCAGTTGTATTTGATGAAGGAATTACAGATCAATATTTAGATCCAGCAGCATTTGTTGCATCACCAGGTATTGGTATTACAACAGGTACTTCTGAAGAAGATCAAATTCGTATTATTAAATTCTTAGATCATCTTGCGAAAGAAGAAACGCAAAAATTAGTTACGTGGGGTATTGAAGGCGAAACATACGAAATTGGTGATGATGGCCGTTATTACCGTACAGAAGAACAAATTGAATCAACGAAAGATGAAGATTTTAGAAAAGAATTTGGTTTCACTTATTTTGAGTGGGGCTGGCCACGTATGAATGGACTATATGAAGATGGAAATGCAGTAGAACCACCGAAACAACCTGAAGTGGCATCATTAATGTATGATGATGGGGATAAAGAGTTCCTAGAAGCATATGATGCGGAAACATTTACAGAATTGTTCTCTGAACCAGAATTACGTCCATGGTACCCTGCATGGGATACACCAATTGAGACAGGATCACCTGCTCAATTATACGAGCAACAACTAGATGATCTGATGAAACGTAAATATCCAGAAATCATTTACGCAAGTCCAGATGAATTTGAAGCACAATGGAATGATTATAAGGCAAGTTTTGAAAAGTTACCTTACAAAGAGTATGAAGATATTATTACTGAATCAGTAAAACGAAAAGTAGAGATTTATGAAAAAGCACAAGAAGCTGTAGAGTAATAGTTGAATAAGGGAAAGTGGAAGTGTTGTATGAGGCAACCTTCCCTTTCCTATATGTAATAAACCATTGTTTTACTTTCGGACCATTTACTTTTTTGTCAAATGGTCCGAAAGTAAAGAGCAATGAGAGCAAAAGGGGGATTATAAATGGCACCTGAATCTAATACTGTATCAAGTACACTAAAAAAAGAGAAGCAAGAAAAAGGTATAAAGGTATTTTTAAAAAAATGTAGAGAACAACATGCATTATTATGGATGACCATTCCGTTCGTAATATGGGTAATCATATTTAAGTATTTACCAGTATGGGGATGGACAATGGCTTTTCAAAATTTCAAACCTGCACTAAGTTTCTCTGAACAAGAATGGGTAGGGTTTGAACATTTCCAATTTTTGTTTACAGATGAACGATTTTTGAATGTATTACGAAATACACTTGCACAAAGTGTGATTAATTTAGTACTTGGATTTATTACTGCTATCGCATTAGCAGTATTAATCAATGAACTCTCTAATATGAAGTTTAAAAGAACCGTACAAACAATTAGTTATTTACCACACTTCTTATCATGGGTAGTTGCAGCAGCACTTGTGTCATCTGTATTATCTATTGATGGAATTGTAAACGATATATTAATGGGATTAGGACTTATTGATGAAGAAATTCTTTGGTTAGGTGTTGGAGAATATTTCTGGGGAATATTAGGGGCATCAGAAGTGTGGAAAAACGTTGGTTGGAATGCCATTATTTACTTAGCTGCTATTTCCATGATTGATCAAGAGCAATATGAAGCTGCAAAAATTGATGGTGCATCAAGAATCCAACGTATCATTCATATTACGATTCCTGGTATGAAATCTGTTATTGTTGTTCTTCTTATTATGAATATTGGTTACATTTTAGAAGCAGGGTTTGAAGCGCAGTACTTATTAGGAAATGGACAAAACGTAGAATACTCTGAGAACATCGATGTATTTGTAATTAAATATGGTATTTCTATGTTTAACTTCTCACTAGCAACGGCTGCTGGGATGTTTAAAACCGTAATTAGTATTGTATTCTTGGTTGTAGCAAATTCATTATCTAAGAGATTAGGACAAGGCGGATTATACTAGGAGGTGCGAACAGTGGCAAAAGCAAAGAAAAGTTTTTTGAGAACAAATGAAGATAAAATGTTTGATATATTTAATATAGTTTTTATGGTGATTTTATGTGTGTTTATGCTCTATCCATTTTTAAATCAAATTGCTATATCTCTAAATGATGCAACAGATTCTGTAAGAGGCGGTATTTATTTATGGCCACGCGAATTCACATGGAATAATTACGAGCATGTATTTGAAAAAGCGTCGATTTGGCAAGCAATTTTTATTTCTGTACTTAGAACAGTAGTTGGTGCAGGTGTTGGATTATTGTGTACGGCAATGGTAGCGTATGCAATTGCACAACCGAAATTCATGTTCAAAAAATCTGTTACAATTATTTTCATTATGACAATGTATTTTAATGGTGGGTTAATTCCAACTTTCCTTTTAATGAGAGATTTAAATTTAATTGGATCATTTTGGGTTTACATCTTACCAACATTAATTAGTGCATTTAATTTAATTATTATGCGTTCATTTATTGAAGGTCTACCTAGTAGTATTTTTGAGTCAGCAAAAATTGATGGTGCGGGTGATTTCAGAATCTTTTTCAAAATTGTTCTACCATTGTCTTTACCAGTTCTAGCAACAGTTGCACTATTCGTAGCTGTATTTCAATGGAATCAATGGTTTGATGTGTTCTTGTATAACTCAAGTAATGCGAACTTAACGACTTTACAATACGAATTAATGAAGATATTACAGAACTCTAGTACAACTGCTAGTGGTGACATGGCATCTGCTTTTGCAAACTCTTCGGATGGAAGCAATAATATTGTGACACCGAAGTCGATTCAAGCAACCATGACAATTGTAGCAAGTGTGCCAATCATCATGGTTTACCCATTCCTCCAAAAATACTTTGTAAAAGGGATGACATTAGGTGCAGTAAAATAATAGAAGTGAGGCTATTTATGGAAAAACATAAATAGCCAACTTTTATATTTGTGTATAATTGAAATGAATGAGAGAGAGGATAGATAGGATGTCGAAAGAAATTCCAAGTTTATACAAACAATTTGAAGATGCATTTAAAATAGGAGCAGCAATTAACAAATATACATTACAAACTTCACAAGAAACAATCAAAAAACATTATAATAGTATCACAGCTGAAAATGAAATGAAATTTGAAAATTTACACCCAAAAGAAGATGTCTATAATTTTGAAATTAGTGATCAAATGATTCAATTTGCTCAAAACAATCAAATTGCTATGAGAGGTCATACATTAGTATGGCATAATCAAACATCTAATTGGTTATTCGAACATAATGGGAGACAGGTAGATAAAGAAACGCTTATTTCACGTATGGAAGAACATATTGCAACAGTTGTAGGTAGATATAAAGGGAAGATATATAGTTGGGATGTAGTAAATGAAGTAATAGCAGACGAGAAAAATACTTTCTATAGAGATTCAAAGTGGTACGAAATACTAGGAGAGACATTTATCGATAAAGCATTTCAATTTGCACACCATGCAGATCCAACTGCAAAGTTATTTTATAATGACTATAATGAGTCAGACCCAATTAAAAGCGAAAAAATTTATCAATTAGTAAAGAGATTAAAAGAAAATGATGTTCCAATCCATGGTGTTGGTATGCAAGCACATTGGAATATCTATGATCCTTCATTAGATAAAATCAAAGCAGCAATTGAAAAATACGCATCATTAGGTATGGAAATCCAATTAACAGAATTAGATGTATCCATGTTTGCTTTTGATGACAAGCGAACAGATTTAGCACATCCGACAGAAGAAATGTTAGCATTACAAGCTACTAGATATGAACATGTCTTTGACCTATTAAGACAATATAAAGAGCACATCACAGCTGTCACATTTTGGGGAGTAGCAGATGATTATACATGGTTAAATAATTTCCCTGTTCGAGAAAGAAAGAACTGGCCATTTCTATTAGACGAAAAACACCAACCAAAGCAAGCCTTTTGGAATGTAGTGAAGTAGAAACAAAAGCAAAAACGCCCGTTAAGAAACGTAGCGACTGGAGTAGATCAACAGAAATAAAGGAATCACGATGAGGAACGAATCGATGATGACTTATTGAAAGTTGATTAGCGAAGTCGCCTAGTTTCTGGGCGTTGTAGCTGGATGAAACAAAAGCAAAAACGCCCGTTAAGAAACGTAGCGACTGGAGTAGATCAACAGAAATAAAGGAATCACGATGAGAAACGAGTCGATGATGACTTATTGAAAGTTGATTAGCGAGCGAATAATGTGATAAGATCAGCGCAAAAGAATTCATTCATTTAATAAATTCAAACGATTCGAATGCTATTTACCGAATCGTTTGAATTTTTGTACGTATAAAAAGAAACGTGATAGAAAAATCTATTGGCTCATTATGAGATTTTAGATATGCTTAATTGTCACTATAGCTTGTTTTGTTTTGTTATCTTTCCGTTGGCTTATAAATTTTAAAGTTTCCACTTAATGCGAGTAAGCTGAAGAGATATAAGCAATTATCGTAATATCTTCTTTCACCGGTTCTAAGAGGTGTATTCCAAAACATATCCACACATTTTTTGCTGTTTTCTCCATGTGTAGAAAGTGATGCCATAGCATTAGCAGCAATAAGTCCAACAGGATGAAGGGATTTTTCTTCAAACGGTGTCCCATCTATTTTATACCTCCTATAATCATCCGGGTCTTTATCTGAAAAAAATGCTTGTATCTTCTCATTAACAACCGTCGGACAAGCATTATCACGGAACCATTCATAATCAAGTGCGATGTTACATGCCACTCTATAAGAATCACTAAAGAAATGTCCAAATCCTCTTATATGATTCGGGCTGCCATTATAAAATGCGTACTCGGGAGATAATCCCGTTATAGGGTGTGCCGATTTAGCGATATATTCTCTACTTGCATTTGCAGCATCTTTCCAAAAAGGCCGATCTATTTCATTTGCCCATAATGCAAAAAGTTCATAAAAATGAGGCAAATGATAAGACGGATCTGAAAATTCAACATTGGGAATGAATTTGATTAATTTGTTGTCTCTATTCCACATTGGATAACCATCATTATTTTCACCTTTATGTATACACATATGTAGCAAATCTCTAGCTTGTTCACTGTAGTTAAATGGAACTTGTCCATCACCCCAACGATGCGATGCAAAAAAGAGTGCTAATGCAAAATATTCTTCTCCATCTGGTGCAGGACCATATGCATTTTTTTCTCCATCTGTTCTACACGACCAGGCAAAATAACCAGCATTGTCGCCATATTCCATATACATATATGTTTTTGTCCATTTCCATAATCGATTAAATACATCTTTTTTGTTCATTTGTACTGCCATCATCATTCCATATGACATACCTTCAGTTCTAACATCATTATTTCCAGTGTCGAGCATATAACCCATATCAGGTTCCACGTCAAAATAAATTTTCTTATCTGGTGACTGATTACCAAATAAGTCTTCCCAGGCTTGCTGTACTTTTTCATCTACTTCAGTCTTATTGTAACCGTATTCAATTAAAGCGTTACGAAAATTATTTGTGTAAAATGCACCTAAATGATTCATAAGAGTGTCCCACCTTTACATGTATTGACTTAAGTATATATTGTTATAGTAATTAATCTACCCAGTATAATAAATGATTTACTTTGAAAAATACATAATTTTATTTAGACATTGCAAGTTCCCTATATTTATTTGCATTTACACCAGTATACAATTTGAATTTTTTATAAAACCAATCTAATTCCATATATCCAACTTCATTTGCTACTTCATATACCTTCATATCTGTATTCTCAAGTAAATGTTTTGCTTTTTCCATTCGTTTTTTTAATAGATACTCATTAAAAGTTATTTTTTCATGTTCTTTAAATTTTTGCCCCAAATAAGAGCAATTGTAATTCATTATTGCTGCAATTTCTTTTAAAGTAATGCGTTTGTTTATTGATTCTTCTAAAATACTGTCAACATAATTTTTAACTTCTTGAATAATGTCAGAGGATGATTTATTTATAGATATAAATGTATTTTTGCGAATTGGAATCGTGTCTTGTATCCATTTATTTTTAATTTGTTGAATACTTGTTTTTAATTCATTTGGTTGTAAAGGTTCTGGTAAGTAATCATTAACTTGAAGAGATAATGCTTTTCTATAATTAGAAAAATCATTATTACCACATAACAACAAAATTGGAATAGTACTATTGTTTCGAAGTATTTTGCATATTTCGAAACCTTCCTCTTCATAACTAGATAGATTAATCAAAACAAATGAAATATTCTTTTGTTTTAGTATTCTAACAATATGCTTTCCATTTTCTGTTGTACATTGTACAGATATGTGTAGAGATTTCCAGTTAATCATTTGAAAAATATCCTGTACAGATGAAGAATTAGATCCGACAATGAGTCCATTGCACACGTTAATACCCCCCTTTATATAAATATATTAATGTATGCGTTTTCATTATATGAAATATTTGAACAATTTAAAATGTGCATTTCTTTATATTGCACACAGATATTTATAACTTGATGGAAAAGGATCAACCTAATGGAATTAAGATAACAGAATACATGTATAATCTAGAATTTGGCAGGTGGAATACTAGTATGTCACAGGTTGATGAGTATATTTTGCAATGCTATATTTTGGATGTACTTATTTTATTTGAAAAGGGAGGATACAAAAATGAAGTTTCAAAAAACGGTAATTCTTTGTTTATTTACTTTCTTATTGTTATTTGTTGTTGCTTGTAATGATGATAATGTAAGCGATAACAAAGAGGAACCAGAAGAAAATGTGGTAGCAGATAATACGGATTCAGAAACAGAAGGAACAGACAATGCAGAAGAAGGCAATGAAGAAGATAGTGGTGCAGATTACTATCAAACACCTGAGATGGATTTTGATCTTGGTGGAAAAACAATAAAAGTTGTTGCATGGTGGAACATGGAGATAGCAGAAGACAACCCAGACAATATTCAGAAAGCGGAAAATTTAAAAGCACTTATGGAAAAACATAATTTTAATATAGAATACGTAGAAATTGATTACGGTGAATATCAAGAGAAGGTAACTGCCTCATTAATTGCAGGAGAGCCAATCGGAGATATCGTACGTCTGGGAAAAACATACACTGTCCCAGCATTAGTTAAACAAGATCTTTTATGGCCAATAGATGAATATACGAAGAATACAAATGTATTCAATCAGACGATGACAAATGATTTGTACACATATGAAGGACGCGGTTACGGATTCACGGAGGATAAAAAGAATCTAGCTCAAGGAATTTTTTATAACCGTACATTAATGAATCAATTAGGTATGAAACCATTACAAGAATATGTAGATGAAGATAACTGGAATTGGGATACATTTATTGAAGTAGCAAAAGAAGCAAATAAAGATACAAATAATGATGGGAAATTAGATACATGGGGATTAGCAAACTCCTCACTTATGTTATATGCACTATTATCGAATAATACAGACCTAGTGAAAGGAGATCAACAAAATCTAGATGATCCAAAAACATTAGAAGCATTAGAATTCGAGTCCCGTATTGTTACAGAGCAAATTCCACGCCCGACAGAAGGCGGCGATTGGACAGAACCTGGACAGTTCTTCCGACAAGGAAATACGTTAATGTATGCAGGTGCAGATCATGAAATTGGTGGTTTTAGAACAGATATGCCTGATTATGATATTGGGTTTATACCTTTCCCTAAAGGACCTAGTGTTTCAGAATACTACTCAGCAGAGGCGTTATTACAAGCATTAACCATTCCAAAAACAGTAGAGAATCCAGAACAACTTATGTATATTTGGGAAAAAATAAATGATATTGAATCTATCTATGATTATCCAGGCCAAGCAGGTTATGAAACAAACTATACAAACGAAGAAGATATTAACAATCTACAAATGGTTTCAGAGAATCTATTAGTTCTCGATTACAATACGTATCCAAATTTAGGATATTATGATTTTGTAGGCGAAATTGCTAGTGGAACATCTGTTTCAACAGTTGTAGAAAAATACAAGCCACTATTCCAATCGGCAATTGATGAAGTATGGGGAAATTAAATGGATAACAAATAATTAAATGTAAATAAGGTACTTGTATATTGTCAAGTACCTTATATGCAATTATATGAATCATTTAGTATAGAAAAGATGAGGATTTTTCTTGATAGAAGAACTGGACTCTTGCTAAAGGGGAGAGAAGATTGGAAATATTAAAAAGTAAAAAGATAAAGATACTCGTGGTCATCGTGGTGATATTAGCTTTTATTTGGGTGCTTTCTCTTTCCGATTCTATGAAACAAAATCAAATAAAAGCAATGGACGATTTTGAAGCAATTACTAATGATGAAGAGAAAAATAATTATGATTCTTATTTAGAAAGATACTCTACAGAAGCACATCCGGAAGAGAGTATTCGGATTGAAGGAGAAGACTTTCTTGAAGTAGAAGGAGAAGGTTTTTCCGTTGTAGATAATATAGAAGGTTTAGATGGGAAGGCTGTAGTTACACCAGAAGAAGGAACAATAAAATGGGAAACGCAAATTGAAACTGAGGGATTATACAATATAAGAATTCATTATTATCCAATGGAAGGAAAAAGTTCAGCAATTGAAAGGTCATTTGCTATCAATGATTACACTCCATTTGATGGTGCTGATTTGTTAATATTTCACCGCATCTGGGATAACAGATACGATGAGGTAAAAAAGGATGATAGAGGAAATGAGTTACGTGCAAGGCAGATAGAAAATCCAAGGTGGATAGTAAAATCATTCATGGACAGTAATGGATATTATGAAGAACCATATGCCTTTTATTTGGATAAAGGTGTACAAGAGTTATCATTAACTTCTTTAAGGGAGCCAATGGCAATAGATTATATTGAATTATACCAAGATATTCCTTCAAAGTCATATGAAGAAGTAAAGAAAGAATATGAGGCTAATAATATTAAAGAAGCAAAGAATCAATATATTGTGTTACAAGGAGAGGATGCAACGAGTAAATCCTCACCAACATTATATCCATTATCAGATCGTTCTAGTCCAACAGTAGAACCATATCATGTCTCAAAAATACGCATGAATACTATTGGTGGTCTTAATTGGAAGTTACCAGGGCAATGGATTGAATGGGAATTTGAAGTGGAAGAAGAAGGCCTGTATCAAATAGGATTGAAAAGAAAGCAAGATCAACTTCAAGGAGTCTATGCAACTAGAAGTTTATCGATTGATGGAGAATCACCATTTAGCGAAATGCAAAGAATTCAGTTTAATCATAACATGAATTGGCAGATGGATATTCTTGGTGAGGAAGAACCATATTTATTTCATTTAACAGAAGGTAGTCACACAATCAGAATGATGGTATCACTTGGAGATATTGCGCCATTGTTACGAACAATTGAGTCAAGTGTTCTAGAGCTAAATGAAATGTACAGGAAGATATTAATGATTACTTCAAATACACCTGATCCATATCGTGATTATCAATTAGATACAAGAATACCAGATATGTTAGATGTATTTACAGAACAAGCAAAAACAATCAAAAGCGTTGCGGATTATTTAGAAGCATCAACAGGAGAAAAAAGTGACAAAGTAGCTGTACTGCATTCATTAGTAAGACAATTAAATGAAATGGTTGAAAATCCAGATACAATTGCGAGGAGATTAGATAATTTTAAAATAAATGTCGGTGGTTTGGGAACATGGATGTTAACAGTGAGAGAGCAACCACTCACATTAGATTATTTAGTTGTGGCATCTCCCGACAAAGAAATAGAAGATGTGGATGCTTCTATCTTAAAAACTGTTTCACATGAGACAGGAGCCCTCGTTGCTTCTTATACAGAAGATTATGACAGCATTGGTAACATTGGTAAGAATGATCGTGCAATTACTGTATGGATCACAACAGGACGTGACCAAGCACAAGTATTAAAAGCATTAATTGATGATACGTTTACTCCTGAATCTAATATTTCGGTAAACCTTAGATTAGTACCACCAACTATTTTATTACCAGCGACATTAGCAGGAGAAGGTCCAGATGTAGCAATGCAAATTGGTGAAGATATCCCAGTTAACTATGCCATGCGAAATGCTGCTGCTGATTTAACACAATTTGCTGATTTTGCTGAAATTTCCGAACGATTTAGAGATAGTGCTCTACTCCCATACGAGTTTAATGGCGGAACATTTGCTTTACCTGAACAACAAGTATTTCCAATGCTTTTTTATCGAAAAGATATTTTAGAAGAATTAAATTTAACACCACCAAAGACATGGGAAGAAGTCTATAATATGATTTCCGTCTTACAAAAACATAATTTAGAATTCTTTTTACCAATTGATGATCCACAAGCACAACAACAAACGAATATGGTACCAAATGCAGCATTCTCGATGTTATTATATCAAAATGGTGGAGAATTCTATCAAACCGATCAAAAAGCAAGTGCACTAGATTCAGAAATTTCGATGGAACAATTTAAAAAGTGGACACAATTTTATACAAATTACAAATTCCCATTAATGGCTGATTTTCCTAACCGATTCCGTGTTGGAGAGATGCCTATAGGGATTGCAGATTATACAACATATAACATGTTAACAGTGTTAGCTCCAGAGATTAAAGGATTATGGGATTTTACTGTCGTTCCTGGAACAATGAAAGAAGATGGAAGTATTAATCACGAAGTAGCAAGTCATACGACAGCAGTTATGATGCTTGAGAATGCAGCTGATAAAGACGCTTCTTGGGAATTTATGAAATGGTGGACTAAGAAAGAGACCCAAATTGCCTTTGGGCGTGAGATGGAAGGATTAATGGGTGAAGCAGCAAGATATCCAACGGCAAACATTGAAGCACTGGAAGAATTACCTTGGCCTGTAGACGATTACAATAATTTGGAAAGTCAATGGGGATGGGTACGTGGTATCCCTCAAGTTCCAGGTGGATATTTTACTGGAAGACACTTGGATAATGCGTTCAGAAAAGTAGTGAATGCAAATGAAAATCCACGAGAAGCATTGTCTGATTATATTTTGTATATCAATGATGAAATACAAGTAAAACGGGAAGAATTTAATTTGCCTAATTAGGATAGGAGGTGGAGGCAAATGGAATCAAAACCAATCGAACATTCAATAGAGGATACCGACTATCCCAAAAAAGAATCTAAATCTGCAACTTTTTTCAAAGAATTAAGTAAAAGTAAGCATTACTATGTATTAATGGCACCATATATGATTATTTTTCTTTTATTTACAGTGATCCCTGTAGTGATATCATTCGGACTTAGCTTTAGTTATTTTAATATGTTGGAATTTCCTCGTTTTATAGGTTGGTCCAACTACTCTCGACTTTTTCTAAGTGATGATATTTTTAGTATAGCATTAAAGAATACATTTATGTTTGCCATTATTACTGGTCCAATAAGTTACATTGCCTGTTTTATATTTGCGTGGATTATAAACGAATTGTCACCAAAAGTTCGTGCATTTATGACATTAATATTTTACGCACCATCTATTTCAGGAAATGTTTTCTTCATTTGGCTAATTATCTTCTCTGGTGATAGTTATGGCTATTTAAATGGAATCCTAATGGAAATAGGACTCATATTAGAACCAATTCAATGGTTAAAAGATGAACAATACATCCTACTTGTCGTAATTATTGTTCAATTATGGTTGAGTTTAGGTGCAGGATTTTTAGCATTTATCGCTGGTCTACAAACAATTGATAAATCATTAATTGAAGCAGGTGCTATTGATGGTATAAAAAATAGATGGCAAGAGTTATGGTTTATTACACTTCCGTCGATGAGACCAATGTTAATGTTTGGAGCAGTAATGCAGATTACTCAATCCTTTGCAGTAGCAGAAATATCGATTGCGTTAGCAGGCTTCCCAAGTGTGAATTATGCGGCACATACTGTTGTAACGCACTTGATGGATTATGGTACGATTCGATTTGAAATGGGATATGCTTCTGCTATCGCGACAGTATTATTTATAATTATGGTAGGAACAAATATGGTTGTACAAAAGTTACTAAGAAAGGTAGGTGCATGACATGGCATCTAGTGCATTAAAACTATTTAAAGTAAACAAGAAATTGAATCGATCATTTACTGTTACCTTTTTAATGTTTGTATTTTTAGCATTATTCGGTGCATTCATGGCCCTACCATTAGTATACGCAGTGAATAATGCATTCAAACCGTTAGATGAATTGTTCATCTTTCCGCCTAGATTTTTTGTACGTAATCCAACATTCGATAATTTCTTTGATCTTGTTGCTTTAATGGGGAACTCTTGGGTACCTCTATCAAGATATATTACAAATACATTATTAATCACCATTATTGGCACAGTGGGACATATATTGCTGGCATCAGCTGCAGCATATCCACTTGCTAAATATCGCTTTTTTGGTTCAAAAATGATTTTTTCTGTTGTTGTATTGTCATTGATGTTCTCTCCACATGTAACTGCAATACCGAATTATATGGTGATGTCATGGTTAGGATGGATAAATACACATGCTTCGATTATTGTACCGTCGTTAGCCTTCCCATTAGGTCTATTCTTAATGAAGCAGTTTATGGAGCAGATTCCTAATGCGCTACTTGAAGCAGCAAAAATTGATGGGGCTAATGAATATCGTATTTTTTGGAGTGTTGTTATGCCAAATGTAAAGCCAGCATGGTTAACCTTGATGATTTTACAATTTCCAATGTTATGGGGAACGGATGGTGGTAATTTTATTTATAGCGAGAACTTGAAAACACTCCATTATGCATTAGGACAGATTATACAGGGGGGAATTGCTCGTGCGGGAGTAGGTGCAGCAGTAGCACTATTTTTAATGGTTGTACCAATTACTTTATTTATTATATCGCAGAGTAGTGTCATGCAAACAATGGCAAATTCAGGAATTAAAGATTAGAAGGGAGTGACAAACGTAGTGAATGGATTAAAGCTGATGAAAAAACTACTTATTGGATCAATCTTACTAACTTTAATAATTAATTTTAGTCCAATTCAAGTAGAGGCATCTGTTAAAGCACCTTCTTATAATTATTCCTATTGGGGTAACTCTGTTGCAGCACCAGATGCATTTAGTGAAGATATGCTAATGACAGGTGATCAATGGAATATTGGTGGACTTGTCGAACCAAATGACCTATTTGTTACATCAGATGAAACTATATATATATTAGATTCCGGTAATAATCGGATTGTTATAATCAATCAAGACTTTCAGTTAGTTGATACAATCGACACATTTGAAAATGATGAAACAACAGGTACTTTTGCCAATCCGCAAGGGATCTTTGTCACAGAAGAGAAACATATTTATATTGCAGATACAGGAAATAACAGGGTCGTACATCTTGATGAAGACTATCGATTAGTAGATTATATCGAAAAACCTTCATCTGAATTATTAAAGGAAGATTTTGTATTTCAACCTGTGAAAGTTGTTGTAGATAATGCAGATAGAGTGTATGTAATGGCTGCAGGTGTATTTGATGGTTTTATGGAATTTAATGTGAATGGAGAGTTTAATACATTTATCGGAGCAAACCGTGTGCAAGTTGATCCAATTGATCTCTTATGGAAACGCTTATCTACTAAAGCACAACGAAGTAGAATGGTTATGTTCATTCCAACAGAGTTCACTAGTTTTGATATTAATAATGAAGGTTTTATTTATGCGACAAATGCAGATGGTGGCAATGATGTAATAAAAAAATTAAATGCTAGAGGAACAGATATCTTAAGGAGGGAAGGCTATTATAGTCCAATTGGTGACATTAGATATCCACTAGATGTTGGTCCATCAAGGTTAATTGATATTGATATTACTGATAGTGAAGTTTACTCCGTATTGGATGCAAAACAAGGGCGTATTTTCACTTACAATGGTGATGGTCATTTAATGTTTGTATTTGGAGGACTTGGTAATCAAAAAGGCTTGTTTCATACACCTGTTGCTATAGAAAGAATTGACGATCGTTTTATCGTATTAGATAAAGCACTAGGAGAAATTACTGTATTTAATGAAACAGAGTATGGGCAGACAATTATTGAAGCAAACAGAAGCTATTATCAAGGTAAAGAAGATCAAGCATTCGAACTTTATCAAAAAGCAATCGAAATGAATGCAAATTTAGAATTTGCCTACACAGGTATAGGTAAAGCTTTATTGAGGCAAGGAGACTATAAAGGTGCAATGGAAAACTTTAAACAAAGTTTAGATCAAAAGAATTATTCAAAAGCGTTTTTGTTGTATCGTAAAGAACAATTAAAAGACTATTTCCCAACATTAATGACACTACTTTTAGTTTCTGCAATTGGGATTACTGGATTTAGAATGATTAGGAAGTCAAGAAAGAAAAGGGAGGGTGTTGCAATTGAATAGGGAGACAGTTAAATATCCTTTTTATCTCATCGTACACCCATTCAATGGTTTTTGGGATTTGAAATATGAGATGAATAAGAGAATAAATCTTATTATTTCTTTCTTCATTTTGTTAATGATGATTGTGACAAATATCTTAAGTACTCAGTATAGCGGATTCTTAGTAAATATCTATAATCCTAATGAAATGAACAGCTTTTTAGAAATTCTTTATGTGATTGTGCCAGTTATGTTCTTTTGCATTGCTAATTGGTCACTTACGACACTTATGGATGGAGAAGGGAAATTTGAAGATATTTTTACATCAACGTGTTTCTCATTAACACCATTAGTTATCATTCAATTCCCATGGATTTGGATCAGTAATTTAGTTTCAATGGAAGAAACAGCTTTTTATTATTTTTCAACTAGCTTTGCCTTAATTTGGTTTATCTTTCTACTTTTTATAGGAAATATGACGGTACACCAATTTACTCCGATGAAATCAATCGGGACATTGTTGTTAACATTAGTAGCCATGGGCTTTATGGCATTTCTATGTTTATTATTTTTTAGTTTAATTCAACAGATTATTTCATTTTTCTATGTGATTTATCAAGAAATTGTCATTAGGTATTGAGAAAGGAGGGATATCATTGAATATAAGCTATAGATATCTTGCACTGTTATGTTGTATGTTCACCGTCATTGTTGTTGGGTGTGCTAATCAAGCATCTTCAACTACCGCAGACGAAAGTGAACAAATTATTGAACCAATCACACAAGGTGATGCTTTACCATCTTCTTTTTCTGATTCTCGTTTACCTGGTATGAAAGGAATAGAAGAAAATGAGAAGCTACAATTATTTGTTGATGAAGAATCAGGCAGTATTGCAATTGTAAATAAAGAAAGCGGGAAAATATGGTACAGTAATCCACCAGATAGAGATACAGATACAATTGCTTCGGGTGTAAATAAGTCATTGTTATCTGCACAAATGCAAATTGATTTCTTTAACAAATTTAACCAGGCAAATTCTATTAATACATTTGCAGATAGTGTAGCACACAAACAATTTAGATTTGACATAATACCGAATGGTGTAAGTGTATCTTATCAATTCGGGACTGCTGGCAAATCTGTTGATGATTTACCTTTAATGTTAAGTATGGAACGCTTTGAAGCATTATCCAATAAATTAGATAAAGCTGGACAACGTGCATTGTTAATTGCATACAAAGAAAATAAAGAAACATCTGTTTATGATCGTAATGATAGTGCGTTAAATGGACTCCAATTAGAAAAAGCAATTCAAGCATTTGAAGATGCTGGATATACAGAAGAAGATTTACAACAAGATATGCAGGAATTAAATTTCACACAAGAGAAGGCTTCCGCAAGAATTTTCCAAGCAGCAATAGAGTACACATTGGATGAGGAAGCTCTTGTTGTAAATGTTCCAGTTTCTAGTATAAAGTATCCTGAAGATTATCCAGTGAATTTGATTTCATTTATGAATTTCTTTGGTGCTGCTGGAACTAGTGAAAAAGGTTCGTTGTTCGTTCCTGACGGTTCAGGCGCTTTAATTCATTTTAATAATGGAAAGACAACATATCCTTCCTATCAACAATCTGTCTACGGGAAAGATTTAGCATTAAAAATAGCAGAAAATAACACAATGGAGCAAAAAGTTAGATTACCTGTATTTGGAATGATTTATGAAAATGATGCAATCTTAGGTGTGATTGAGAAAGGTGCATCTGTTGCGAATATAAATGCAGATATAAGTGGTAGGTTGAATAGTTATAATTATGTTTATCCAAGTTTTTACGTTGTAAATAAAGATGAAGTGACACTAAAAGCAAATGAACAAGAACGTACGTTACCGAAATTTCAAGATGACCCCACAGAAACAGATTATACTGTAAGATATCTATTTTTGAATGACGAGGAAGCATCTTATGTCGGAATGGCTAAATCTTATCAAAGCTATTTATTAGACAGAAATGGTTTACCTCAAGACAATAGTTCACAAGATATGGAAGATATGCCATTTTACTTAGATGTGATTGGTAGTATATCAAAAAAGAAGCATGTGTTGGGTGTACCATATAAGTCTATGGTAGCTTTAACAACATTTGACGAAACTGCAGAAATCGTTAATCAATTAAAATCAAACGAAATTAATCATATTAAATTGAAATATTCCGGTTGGTTTAATGGTGGTGTAAATCAAAAGATACCAGAAGATATAACTGTAGAGAAAGCAATTGGTGGAGAAAAAGGACTTGAAAAATTCCTAGGACTTCAAGAACAAAGTGATATTAGTGTTTTTCCTGATGTAGCATTATTACAAGCATATGAAGGAAATGGTCTGAATGTGGAAAAAGAAGCTTCACGTACACTTAAAGGTACTTCTGCAGCTGTTTATCCAATTGATATTACATTAGATAGAAGGGACCGCACAAAATCACCAGCGTATATTCTTTCTCCAAAGGTTATGGAAGATTATGCTAAGGAAATAGTGAAAGAATTGGATCGATTGGAGATAGAACAAATAACTTTACGCGATTTAGCGGATCAACTAAATAGTGACTATCGAGAAGATAAACAAATTGACCGAGCGCAGGCAGAAGAAATATCTAAAAATGTATTGAAGTATTTAAATGAAAGTGGATTGAAAATGATTGCAGAAGGCGGAAACGCATACGCTTTACCGTACGTAACGGATATTATTAATGCTCCAATTGGAAATAGTAACTATAAATTAGAAGATGAAGAAATTCCATTTTATCAAATGGTCGTTCGTGGATTTATAAATTATACAGGAGAACCGTTTAATTTATCCACATATACAGATATACAAGAATACGTGCTAAAATGTTTGGAATATGGAGCAGGTGTACATTTTAAATGGATACATGCACCGAATCATTCTGTTAAAGACACCGAATTTGATTATTTATATTCTATACATTATCAATCTTGGTTAGACAAAGCTGTAGATATGTATAGCGATATTAATTCTGTACTAAAAAAAGTACAAAATGAAAAAATAAAGTCACATGAAAAGTTAGCTGAAGGAGTCTACCAAACAATATACGAAAATAATCTTTCAGTAATCGTAAACTATAATAACGTAACAACTACAGTAAATGGTAATACAATCGAGCCTATGGGTTACATAATAGGAGGCGTGGAATGATGAAATCACTATCACAATTCAACATAGTCCCTAAATCTTACGAAGGGCAAAAGGCATTTTGGGGTGTAATCTTCGTATTACCATGGTTACTGGGCTTTGTATTCTTCTTTTTCATTCCGTTATTGACATCATTGCGGTTTAGTTTAAGTACGATTCAAGCAAGTTCTGAAGGAATGCAGATTACCTTCATTGGATTTAAGAACTATATTGAGGCATTAACAGTGAATACTAATTTTAATCGAACATTAGTGGAATCGATTATCAATATGGTTGTAAATATCCCGTTAATTGTTATATTCAGTTTGTTCTTGGCAGTATTATTAAATCAGAAATTTTTTGGAAGAACTTTTGCAAGAGGTATCTTCTTTCTACCAGTAATTTTAGCATCAGGTGTCATATTAAATTTAGAATCTACGAGTCTAGTTCAAGCAATCAATGAACAAAATGCCACTTCTGGTGGAGTAATGAGTGGATTTGGAGCATTCGAATTAGAAAGAATTATGTTAATGTCAGGTGTAAACGAAACAATAGTAGCATATTTAACTGGAGCGGTTGACCGTATTTACCAAATTGTGAGTCAATCAGGTGTCCAAATATTAATATTTTTAGCAGGAATTCAGACTATTGCTCCACAGCTATATGAAGCTGCAAAGATAGAAGGGGCTACAGGCTATGAAGCATTTTGGAAGATAACTTTTCCATTAGTTAGCCCACTAATTCTAGTAAATATGATTTATACAATTATTGACTCTTTTTCAAGAAGTCCAATTACAGAATTAATTATGACAACTGGTTTTAATAATAGTAACTTTGGTCTTAGCTCAGCAATGGCGTGGTTATATTTCTTAGCGATCATGATTATTTTATTAGTTAGCACATATTTAGTTTCAAGAAAAGTATTCTATCAAGAATAGAGGAGGTGGCCTATATGTCTATAGCAAGATTACTATCATTTGAAAATTGGAAGCGTTGGTTATGGTCTGTAGTGCGATTTGTGCTAATTGCTGGATTGTCATTTGTGATTTTGTATCCTATTTTACAAAAAATAGCAACTGCAATCAAACATAAAAATGATTTATATTCACCAATTGTTGTATGGATTCCAGAAACTTTCACCTTAGAAAATTTTAAAATTGCTATATCCATAATGGATTATTGGAATACGTTATTAAACACATTTCTATTGTCAGGTGTAACGACAATTTTAACAACGGCTTCTTGTGCACTAGCAGGTTATGCTTTTGCAAGGTTAAGTTTTAAAGGAAGTAAATTACTATTTGCCGGTGTAATTCTAACCATTTTAGTTCCACCGACAACCATCCTTATACCAATATATATGAATTTAAAAGACTTTACTCTAATGGGGATTATTCCACTTCTTACAGGAGAATCTGTAAATTTACTAAATTCTTATTGGCCATTTATCTTAACAGCAATTACCGCGAATTCTCTGAAAGCAGGATTATACATCTTTATTTTTAGACAATTCTTTAGAGGAATACCTAAAGTAATGGAGGAAGCGGCATATATAGATGGAGCAGGAGTAGGTACAACATTCTTACGTATTATGTTACCAAATGCTCTTCCTGCTATGATTACTGTAATGTTATTTTCATTTGTTTGGCAATGGAATGATAGTTTCTATACGACTACTTATTTAACATCAAGTAATGTGATGGCAACTCAATTATCTTCCTTACCATATAACTTATCCATTCAATTAGAAGGTGGGGTTACAACAAATAAGGATCCATTCTATATGAGTATGGTCCAAGATACAGGAATATTACTCGCAATATTGCCACTTATTATTATTTACTTATTTGTGCAACGATATTTTGTTGAAAGTATCGAACGTTCAGGTATTGTTGGATAATAGAAAATAATTATAAGAAAAAGTCTTGTGAATCCCCACAAGACTTTTTCTAACCTGTCTAATCTTAAAGAAGCTAATTGAATGTCAAAATCCATTGCAAACAAGTGAATAATTTTATAGAGATACACAGTTCAATGAGTGTTTACAATTATTATTCTGAAAATATATTGAAAAATATCCAATCTAATAGGATAATTATGTGTAATCACTTTGCTTGAAATGAGGTTTTTCAATTGTTCGAATTAAAATTTAATCGTGTTACTTTTTGTATATGGATTATCGTTTTAATTTACTTATTAAATGGATGTAGTCATCAAACAACTGAAGAAAGCAATAGCCCAAAAGAACAAAACAACATACCTAAAGAAGAGAATTTGCATATTGGCCTCAAAGAATTTAATCCACCAATTGACGTGCATTTTGTTAGAGAAACAGGGCAAGGGCTGCGAGACCTTATCGATAATTTACCAAATGAAACGTTAGAAGATAATCGTTGGAACGATTTATACATGAGTGAATTAGGTATAGATGTTGAATATGATTGGATAGCAGAGGGTGATGTATACTTCAGAAAACTAGGAAGTGTGTTAGCTTCTGGAAATTTACCTGATGTATTAAAAGTGAACGCTCAACAGTTAAGGCAATTGAGCAATGCAAATTTAATCCACGATTTAACAGATACGTATGAAAATTATGCAACGCCATTTACTAAAGAAATCATGAATCAAGAAGGCCGAGCCCCAATTGAAAGTGCGATGTTAGAAGGTAAATTAATGGCAATTCCGATTGTCGCATCATCTGTTGATACAGCAGAATTTTTGTGGATTCGAACAGATTGGTTAAAAAAGTTAAATCTAGCTTCTCCTAAAACTATGAAAGAAGTATTGGCAATTTCGAAAGCGTTTGCAAACGAGGATCCTGATGATAATGGAATAAATGATACATATGGATTAGCTATTACTAAGCACTTTTGGGATCCTTCTATGGGTATTACGAGTTTTTTTGCAGGATATGATGCATATCCGAAACTATGGATCGAAAATAATCAAGGAGAGCTAGAGTATGGAGCTATTCAATCAGAAGTGAAAATTGCATTAAAATCACTTCAAAAAATGTATAGTGAAGGTCAATTAGATGCAGAATTTTTTCTGAAAAATGGAGATCGTGTAAAAAAAGATATAGCTAACGGCAAAATTGGAATGCTTTATGGTGAACAATGGAGTTCTTTTTTAGTTGGTTCAAGTCTTGAAGAAAATCCGAGTGCGAAGTGGAAAGCATTTCCGATTGTTAGTTCAAGCGATAAAGAAGTAAAAGTTCCACTTAAATTTGGTCTCGACCAATTTTTTGTAGTAAGAAAAGATTATGCGTATCCAGAAGCAATTATTAAAATGATTAATTTACACTTAGAAAAAAATTGGGGTGATTCAGCTGAATATACTAAATATTATAGCACTCCACTTGCAGTATGGCAGCTATCTCCTGTTACACCATATCCATCATTAAAAAACCTAGATGCATTCAAACAGTTAAGAGCAGCTAGATTATCAGGTGATGTGGATTTACTGAAAGACGAAGCAAAATCTATCTATACGACAATTCAGAATTATATGGAAAATGGTGATTTATCTGGATGGGGCTGGGAACTTAGCTATGGATCGAATGGAGCTTATGCTATTTTGGATGCCTATATTGAGAAAAATCAACTATTAAGCAATCAGTTTACTGGTCCACCAACAAATACAATGATAGAGAAAGGTGTGATTCTTGATAATTATATGCACGATACATTTATGAATATTATTTTAGGTAGTCCATTAGATGAATTTGATGATTTTGTAGACAAATGGCATCAAATGGGTGGGAAAAAAATAACTGAGGAAGTGAACGAATGGTATCGTACATATAAATAATTCTAATAGATTATTGCAGGTTTACTAGTTTGTACTACAGAGGAGGGGGTGAATTGTTTAGCATCCCAGTAAAATCGTTACACAAAACAATTTTTGTTAGATTGCTTGTATTGTTTGGTATGATAATTTTACCAATAATAATATTAGGAATTTATTTATATAATTGGAGTTATGAAAATGCAACCAAAGATATCTCAAGAAACGCCATTGTCCAATTAACATCTTATATAGATGATCTAAATCGTGAAATTGAATGGTTGGAAATACAGCAATATGACATATTACAAGAGAATAAATTAAACAAAATTGCGTTTACATGGGAATCGATGACGAATATAGAAAAAAAATCTCATGTCAATGATATTCTTCACCGGTTGACATCTATAAAAAATACGAATGCATATATTAAAGATATTTACATTCATTTACCTACTATAAATAAATCGATTTCAGCAGTTAATGCTGTACAGGAGTTGGACGAAACTACATTTCAAAATGTAATGAGTTCTATGACATATGATGGAAATAGGATGAGTGTAATTAGTAACCAATTAGCAATAAGCGCTGCATCAATAAGTATTAATCAAAGCAATCAACCGGATATTGTCGTACAAATCGAACTTGATAAACAAAAAATGACCGATGAGTTGAACACTCTTAATTTGTACCCCAAAAGTGCAACATTTCTATATTCTAATCAAGAAGGAGTATTGTTATCTTCAGGAGAAGATGGAGAATCGCTTGAAAAAGAGATTCTTCCGAATTTAAGTCGTTCGATAGAATACACTAATGAGAGAAACTCGGCCTATCAAATGAACCAATCTTATTCTGAAGCTTTAGAATTATATGTTATCTCTTTTATACCCAAGGAAATTGTGAGAAAACCCTTAAAGAAATTCAGTACATGGGCATGGTTATTTGCAATTACATTGTTTGTTGCTATCTCCATTTATTGCTATGCTATATTTACATTCGTTCATAAACCATTGCTTCAACTTGTTGAAGGATTCAAACGTATGGAAAAAGGAATATTGGATGAGACAATTGTCCATAAAAAAGAAGATGAATTTGGATTTTTGTACGAACGATACAACAAAATGTTATATAAGTTACAAAGATTAATAAATCAGGATTACAAACAAAAATTAATGATGCAAAAAGCAGAATTAAAACAATTACAGTCACAAATCAATCCACATTTCTTATATAATAGCTTTTTTATACTCCACTCATTAGCAAAAACAGAAGATATACATCGTATCGAAATGTTTACCAAAATGTTAGGTGAATACTTTAGATACATTACCCGGAATGGTGAAAGTAATGTAACTTTAAAAGATGAAATAAAACACGCTAGAATGTATACAGAGATACAATCATTACGATTTTCGAGAAGAATTCAGGTTCAATTTGATGAATTGCCTAAAGAGATGGAAGAAATCAAAGTACCAAAACTAATCATTCAACCAATTATTGAAAATGCATTCGAACATTGCTTGGAAAAGATGACAGATGTCGGTTTTTTACGAGTTTCTTTCAAGAAAGAAAAAAATTGTATGTATATCTTCATTGAAGATAATGGTAATGTACTAAATGAAAATAGTCTGAAAGTATTGAATGATTATGTAAACAATATAGATAATCAACAAGAGACAACAGGTTTGATTAATATTCATAGAAGAATTGCTTTAACATTTGGAAACAAAAGTGGATTGCAATTTGAAAATAGCGAATGGAATGGATTAAAAGTCATAGTTCGAATACATATAGAAGGGAATGATTCGAATGTATAGACTACTAATTGTAGACGATGAAGAAATCATTACCGACGGATTATATGAAGTGTTTAGAAATTATATGCCCGAACAATTAGATGTGTATAAAGCTTATTCTGGTACAGAAGCTTTACAGTGGATGAAACGAACGAGGATAGATATAATTTTATCTGATATCGCAATGCCAGGAATGAATGGTATTGAACTTATTGAACAAGTCCATAGTTACTGGCCTAAGTGTAAAGTAGTATTTTTAACAGGCCATAGCAATTTTGACTACACATATCAAGCTATGCAAATGGACGGTGTGAAGTATATACTAAAAACAGAAGGCTATGACAAAGTAATAGAAGTAATGGATGAAATGATTCTAAAGATACAACATCAAACTGAACAAATTAAATTAGTAGAAAAATCACGTGAACAAATAAATGCATATCAATTTATGGAACAATCTGAATACCTTAGACATATGTTACAAAAAAGGCTCGACAACCCATTCAATCTTCAAGAAATATTGGAAGAGTTCAAAAGTTTTAATATCAAATTAAATCCATCAAAAAAGATTTTCCTTGTACATGGTAGAATAACATATCCAAAAGGATCAACATATACCATGAAAAATGAAATACAGACATTCGTAAGAAAAAAATGGAATGATTATATGTCTGGAATATTATTAAGTATGGAAATTGTTGATCGTTATAGTGATTTAATTTGGTTTATTCAAGATACAGAGATGAGAGGTAATCCATCCAGTGAACATGTACCTACATATATTGAAGGGACACTTGAGCTACTTCAACAAGAGTGTATAGATTCACTTGATGTAGTCTTGTCATTTATTATTAGTTCTAATTTCTGTAGTTGGTTGGATGTACCAGAACAATATGAACAATTACGTCAAATACAGCAAATGAAAATAAATAATAATGTTCCTACTATTTTAAGAGATAATCAAGAAACTAAGAGAAGCTCTATAAATTATGATTATTCATCTATCAATTATAAATTAGAAATAATGTTGGCACATGCAGAAGCAAATCGTAAACAAGCGTTTTTACAAGAATTAAATTTACTAATAGATACAGAACGCACTAATGGAAATATTTATGAAATGAAAGAGACATATTATAGAATTGGTTTATTATTATATTCTTATATTAATCAACGAGGGTGGCAGCATGTAATTACTCAACACGAGTTGCTTTTAGATTTGGATGAACATATATCTATTGAAGAAGGTTTTGATTTTTTAAGAGAAGTTGCAAAACAGTTGTTTGATTATAATCAAAAAGATGATCGCGATCGTGCCACACATGTTATTGAAACAATTTGTCAGTATATTCAACAACATTTAAGTGAGGATTTATCATTAGTCAAGCTAGCTGAAATTCATTACTTTAATCCGTCCTATTTATCACATTTTTTTAAACAAGAAAAAGGTATTAATTTATCTGAGTATATCGAAAGATGTCGAATAAAAAAAGCAAAAGAATTATTAGAAAGAAGAGATTTAAGAATAAAAGATGTGTGTGTAGCTGTAGGATATGTATCTGCACACTCTTTCACACGTTTTTTTAAGAAGGTTACAGGAAAAACACCAAAAGAATACCGTGATTCTTTATATATACATTAATAATTGTATTTACTCATAAAACAATCCGAACATTATTTGTGTTCGGATTGTTTGTTGTATATAACCGCGTTAATAATAAGCATTATTGAACTATCTCAAGAGGATGCATCTATTTTGGTATTTAACATCACAGAAACTTTGCTAAAGGAACGATTGCATAATCGATAAATAATATATGCTACAGGACTCACTACTATAAACACCATAATTGGTACGAGTATAATAATATAAACAGATACTGCAAGTAAAGAAAAAGAAATTAATGACGTCGGAAAATACATGATAGAAAAGAGAAAAGCATTTTTTATAATGTTTTTTATAGAAAGCTTATAAGATACCATGATTGGAAATAGATATACACATATAAAACTAACGACAACTGCCATCATAATTAATAGAGAGAAAATGAGTGTACTTGCTGTAGATTTTACTTCGTTCATAATTAATATGTCTAAAATAAATATAATACAAACAATCCAAAAAATAATTCCAAGTAGTAGACTTTTTTTGAAATGATTCGAGAAATGTTTAAAAAAATGTTTTAGTACACCTTTTTCCTTCTGTTCATGCCAATCTTTAATAACACCGAACATTGCTGTAGTAGCAGGGAATAATGTTACCAGTGGCAAGGAAATGATTGCCCATAGTACACTTAATAGAATATAATTTGTCACTTTTTCAAGAATTTGATACCATTTGGATTGTAACAATGTATTAGTCTCCTTTATCTTTATTAACTCTCTTTAATTTTTATGATAAAAATAGTTGTATGAAAGCACTTTCAATAAAGTTCATTATAGCACAGTATGACTTATACAAACAATGAGTATCTGAAAGTATTCATTATCTAACATACTAGTATATTGACAGAATTAATGATAGTCAATACAATTAGTTTAATCAATATACTAAGTGTTGAGGGGATGATGAATAAATTATGTATACAATCAGTGATGTGATTACATTTTTAAAACAGGATACAGATACAATACCCCAGACTGTTGATCAATTGTATAACGGAAATTTAGCTAGTCCTGTGCAGCGAATCGGAGTTTGCTTCATGCCTACCATACATGTAATAAAGAGAGCATTAGATTTACAAATTGACCTTCTTGTATGTCATGAAGGTTTATTTTATAGTCATCAACAACAAAATGTTTACAAAGATGACTGGTTGTCTCATGAAAAGAAAAAAATCATCGCACACTCTCCAATAGCTATTTATCGTTATCATGATTATGCCCATCGTGGAAAACAAGACTTTATTACAGAAGGATTGCTTCACACTTTAAAATGGAACAAACTAGTTACTCATCAAACACCTGTTGCCTCAATTGTACAGCTTCCTAAGCAAACCTTACAGGAACTCATAAAATATGTACAAACACAGTTACATATCCATACAAGTAGATATATTGGAAATTTAAATTTAGAAGTTTCTAAGGTTGCGTGCTTAGTAGGATACAGAGGTGGTGGTCAAACTGCTATTCCTCAGTTTGTTCAGGAAGATGTAGATGTTGTGTTATATGGAGAGGGTCCAGAATGGGAAACTCCTGAATGGATTCGTGATAGGAATGAAATTGGAGCAGGAAAAGCAGGAATTATTCTTGGGCACATAGAAAGCGAAGAGCCTGGTATGGAATATATCACTATGCTTTTACAAAATAAATTCCCTACACTTTCTATTACCCATATTGCCTCTAATAATATTATTCAGACATACTGCGCTGGAAAGGAAATGTAGAATGATAAATAAACAAATACGATTTAATGACCATTGGCAATTTGCGAAATCATCACTTGATGTGGATCATTATGATGGATTGTCATTTCAGAATGTAGATATCCCACATGATTGGTTAATCTATCAAACAACTGATTTATATGAGAACAGTATTGGTTGGTATCGGAAGAATTTTACAGTTCATACGTTGGAGATGGATTATATATTAGCATTTGATGGTGTGTATATGGATTCAACTGTTTACGTCAATGGCTACTTTATTGGTGAATGGAAGTATGGCTATTCTTTTTTTGAACACAATATTACGAAAGCGCTCTCGTTAGGCGAGAACGAGATTGTCGTAAAAGTTATACATCAAAGTCCGAATAGTAGATGGTATTCTGGGGCTGGTATTTATCGAAATGTATACTTGAAAGAGAGGTCAAATAACTACATAACTACAGATGGTGTCTATATACATATTGAAAGAGATAATCATATGTGGGAAGTGACTGTTGAGACAACGATGCAATTAGAGAACAAACTGAATTTGAAACATCAAATTTTTTATAATGGTGAACAAATTAATAGTACAATCGATGAGGTACATCAAGAATATAGTGAACAAAAGATGCAGGTAATAGACCCATTTTTGTGGAGTCCTGATGACCCGAATTTATATACGTTAGTAACGACACTATATAATGATAATCAGTGTATAGATAAAGTATCTCAACATATTGGATTCAGAGAAATAGTATTGGATCCAAATAAAGGATTCATATTAAATGGTAAAAGTATGAAATTAAATGGGGTATGCGAACATCATGATTTAGGTGCGCTAGGTTCTGCATTTAATCCATATGCATGGAAAAGAAGATTGAAGATTTTAAAAGATATGGGCGTGAATGCAATCAGAACAGCTCATAATATGCCAAGTAAAGAAGTTATGGAACTTGCAGATAGTGAAGGTTTTTTAATAATATCCGAAGCATTTGATATGTGGGAACGTTCCAAAACACCATATGATTATGCAAGATTTTTCAAAGTTTGGGCATATCAAGATGTAAGAAGTTGGGTGAAGCGAGATCGGAACCATCCTTCTTTATTGTTATGGAGTATTGGAAATGAGATATATGATACACATGTTGACGAGAGGGGGCAGGAGATAACGAGACAATTAGTTCAGTATGTGAGGGAATTTGATCCTAAAGGAAATGCGCATATCACGATAGGCTCCAATTATATGCCATGGGAAAATGCTCAAAAGTGTGCAGATATTGTAAAAGTTGCAGGATACAATTATGCTGAAAAATACTATCAAGAACACCACAAGAAGTATCCGGATTGGATAATATATGGAAGTGAAACAGCGTCAACTGTGCAAAGTAGAGGAATTTATCATTTTCCATATAACCAACCAATATTAGTCGATGATGATGAACAATGCTCTTCATTAGGCAATAGTTCTACAAGTTGGGGCGCAGAGTCTACAGAATCATGTATTATTGCTGATAGGGACACACCATTTTCAATAGGAACATTTATTTGGACTGGTTTTGACTATATCGGAGAGCCAACACCCTATCATACAAAAAATGCTTACTTGGGCCAAATCGATACGGCAACATTTCCAAAAGATGCTTATTATATTTATCAAGCTGCATGGACAGATTATAAAAAATCACCAATGGTACACATCTTTCCTTATTGGGACTTCAATGAAGGGCAAGCAATTGATATTCGTGTATGCTCGAACGCACCAAAAGTAGAAGTATATATTAATAATCAACTACTAGATACATTTTATCCTGATTTAAAAGAAGGCGATGGATTAACTGGATGGTGGACCGTACCATACGTTAAAGGAGAGATTAAAGCAATTGCTTATGATGAAAATAATGAATTGATAGCAAAACAATTAAGAAAGTCTTTCGGTGATTCGAGTACAATTCATCTACAAACAGATAAATTTTATTTAGAAGCAAATGGACAAGACCTTGCTTTTCTAACAATTACAATGAAAGATGCATATGGTAATCAAGTGGAAAATGCTACAAACAGAGTAGAAGTGTCAGTGGTTGGTGAAGGGCGATTGATTGGTCTGGATAACGGTGATGCAACAGACTATGACCATTACAAAGGGACAAGCAAAAGATTATTTAGTGGAAAGCTCATGGCAATTATCGCAACAACCAAAAAAGCTGGGGATATTATTGTCAATGTCTCTAGCAATGGATTATCACAAGCATCTGTTACATTACAATCAATAGAAAGTAAACAAGATAAAACGGGTGTTTCGGCAATAGAGAGAAATCAATCATTAGATGTCGTAACAGGAAGAAAAAATGAGGTACCAGTTCGAAAAATAGAACTTAGTTGTTATGAAACACGTACACTTACACCTAATGTACCACAAATATCTGTTCAAGCGAGCATCTATCCACTGAATGCCACTTACGAAGAGATAGAATGGGCGATTGTAAATGATGTAGGTATTCCTTCTACACTTGCAACAATAGAACAATTAGGAACTGAAGCGACTATAATAGCCAAAGGTGATGGAGCATTTCGTGTACGATGTGTGACTAGAAACGGAACAGACAAAATAAAGTTAATATCTGAATTAGAATTTCAAGTTGAAGGATTTGGAAGTCAAAGTAAAAATCCATATTCATTTGTTTATGCTGGATTATATGATGCTGGAATTGGAGAAATTGGAAATGGCAATGAAAAAGGAATCGCAACAAGTAGAGATGGACAGACTATTGTAGGTTATAAACAATTAGATTTTGGTCTATTTGGTGCAGAACAAATAACTATTCCAATTTTCGCATTGACTAATAATCAATATGAAATTGATATATGGGATGGATATCCTAATAAGGAAAATAGTAAACGACTAGTAAATGGTATTTACCAAAAACAATCCATTTGGAATGTTTACCAAGAAGAAACATTCACGTTTCATGAAAAAGTAACTGGTATAACGGATATTTACTTTGTTTTTCGTGATAAGGTGCATATGAAGGGATTCTATTGTAAACAAATGAATCATGCTACAGATCAATTGGATGCAAAATCGTATGCTACAATATATGGCGATTCTTATGAAGTAACAGAAAAGGGGATAGAAAGAATTGGTAATAATGTTACGATAACATATGATGCCATTAGTTTTGATGGATGCGAAATAAATCAATTATCTCTATATGGAAGTTGTTCAATTCACAATACGGTTCATATATTGCTTGAAAATGAAAAAGAAGCAAGAAAAGAAATATTAGAAATGGAACCATCAAGTGAACCCACATTATATAGCTTCAATATTAGTCCAATGTACAATGAGTGTAAAATATCATTTATCTTTTTGCCTGGCTCACAATTTGACTTGTATTGGTTCACGTTTGATGAGGCCGGAACATAAATAGTGTTTTTCACACTAAACATGAACGATTTCTTATTTAGTGTTTCGCAATAAAAGGATGATACGACACCTTTTCAATTATTAAATGCGATATGAATGAAGTGCGTATATAGCGATTCTACTCGCAAGCTCCTATATAATATCAAAATTAACAACTAGAGCAACCTTCTAATATGCATACAATCCAAACGATTCGGTATATAGATTTCGAGTCGTTTGGATTTTTCTATGTTAAAGAATTCTTCTGTTCCAATCTGGTGTTGATTTTTAAAATGGAATGTTTTATACTGACCTTAGTCTAACGGATAAACTTTCTTAGTAAGCGTTCACTTATTTTTTTTGAGTAAAACAGAAACCGATTTCCTAATGTGAGGGTGATGATATGAGTATTTCTGTACCAACTAAAGGTGTCTGGACAGAAGAAGTTGCATTCAAGTGGGAAGATGCATTTGTAAGCGGAAATGGGAGTCATGGAGTGATGATTTATGGAGAGCCGACACAGGAAACAATTATAGTAAATCATTGTCGATTATACCTCCCGCAAGGTAATTCTTATACAGTTCCAGATATGGCTGATTATTTAACGGAATTCCGAAAACAAATCAAAAACAGAGGTTATCGTAAAGCTCTGGAAATGTATTACGAGGAAGCACAAATAAGAGGATACGAGGGTTTAACTTTCAGTGATTCATCACATCCAGGAATGCATGTTCAAATCATATCCAATGATAGTGAATATAAGAATTATCGTAGAACTCTTAATTATGAGACAGGTGAGATACAGATTTGTAGTTTTTCTAATAAAAAAGAAAGAATTTCGAAAGCGTTTACTTCTAGAGTGACTAATGAAATTGTCTATGCAATAAGTCCAGGTCAATATACGATTGAAATTTCTAATTATTACAACGATAAGTTAAAACAGAAATATACTTATTCTAATAACATGATTCACATGAACGGTAAATATTGTCATAGTGATGGTGGGTATGATGGTTTTGTCTACATCAATCATAGTACGAATGTGATGATAAAAAAAGCAAGCGTGTTTGAAGTAACTAGTGACGACATGATCTTATTACGAATGAAAGTAGTACCATATGAGAATGAAACAAAGCGAATGGTTCTGCATCAAAAGCACCCAGAGGAAAAAACATATCACACGTTATTAGAAGAACATACTTCTGTGCATCGTCAGTTGTTTAATCGAGTAACTTTATCTTTAACCAATAACGATAGTAGAAAGCAGTCTATTACAAATATAGTGAAAGAAGCTAAGTTAAAACAAATGATGACACCAACTTTAATTGAGAAAATGTATGATGCAGGTAGGTATATGTATATATGTAGTGCAGGGGAATTAACACCTAATTTACAAGGGATTTGGACAGGAACATTTGAGCCAGCATGGAGTGGTGATTTTACTTTTGATACAAATGTTCAACTATCGATTGCATCTGCGTTATCGAGTCATGTAGAGGAAGGATTATTGGGATATTTTCGACTATTAAAAGAATTGAAACCAGGTTTCAAAGAAAATGCACGCAAATACTATGGTGCGAATGGTATCTTATCATCCGCGCATTCAAGCAATAGCGGAAGGCATGTGCACTGGAATCCAGATTGGCCACTACACATCTGGACATGTGGTGCTGGATGGTTAGCTCACTGGTATTTTGAATACTACAGATTTACTGATGATCGATTGTTTTTGGAAGAGGAAGCAATTCCATTTTTAGAAGAAGTAGTAGCGTTTTATCAAGATTTCTTAACAGAAGATGATGATGGAATATATCAATTTACACCATCTTATTCTGCAGAGAATGGGTCGGCAGATAATGCGACCCAAGATGTAGCTGTTGCGAAAGAAGTCTTGATGAATCTGATTAGAGCATATGACATACTAGGTGAAAAGTCAGAAAAACCAGTTCAATGTCATAAGATGCTTGAAAAAATGCCTTCATACGCTATAAATGACGATGGGGTATTGAAAGAGTGGATTGATCCAAATAAGGAAGAAAATTATAATCATAGACACTTTTCTCATTTATATCCTATTTTTCAAAGTAGGGAGTTCAATGAAATTACAAATCCTACAATGTGGAAAGCAGCAAGAAAAGCATTTGATAAGCGATTAGAAGCATGGTTATTAAATGAAGAAGGAAACACATCGTCTACACATGGCAGAATGCACTCTGCATTGTGCGCAACACAATTTCATATGCCAGAACTAATTGAAGACATTTTTTGGTTACTTGTAAAAAATGATTGCTTCTATTCGTCTTTAATGATGTCACATTATAATCAACAAGAAGTTTTTAATGTAGATGGAAATGGCGCTTTCCCACAGGTTATTCATGAGATGTTGGCAGATGTAAGCAATGGTAGATTAACATTGTTAGGCTCCATTCCTAAAACGATGGAAAAAGGTGAAATTAAAGGCTTCCGTTTACCTGATGGAATGATTATGCGCACACTTTATTGGAATCTATCAGAGAACATCCTTTCAGTAGAAATAGAATGTACAAAAGCACAACAATTAGAATTATATTTTCCATTATTCACTCAAACAAAAGAAAATAATCTATGTATTTCTTTTGAACAGAACAAGATGTTTCGATATCAATTTAATTTAATTAAATAATTAGGGGGATGTTATTGTATGTATCATGATAAATTAGATGCTTTCCCAAAAGATTTCCTTTGGGGAGCAGCAAGTGCGGCCTACCAAATTGAAGGTGGATGGAATAGTGATGGAAAAGGACCTTCTATCTGGGATACATTCTCAAAAATACCTGGAAAAACATTCGAAGGTACGAATGGTGATATTGCAGTAGATCATTATAATCGCTATCAAGAAGATATTCAATTAATGGCAAAAATGGGATTGAAAGCATATCGCTTTTCCGTTGCCTGGAGTAGAGTAATACCAGATGGAAATGGAGAAGTGAATGAAAAAGGTCTTCAATTTTATGAAAATTTAATTGACGAATTAAAAAAACATGAGATTGAACCTGTCTTAACATTATATCATTGGGATATTCCACAAGCATTGCAGGATGAATACAATGGTTGGGAATCTAGAAAAGTGATTGAAGATTTTAATCGATATGCTTCTGTTTTATTTGAACGTTTTAAAGACAAAGTGAAATATTGGGTTAGCTTTAATGAACAAAATGTCTTTACAGCGTTAGGATACAGATGGGAAGCACATCCACCTAATATTTCTGATGTGAAAAGAATGTTTCAAGCGAATCATATTATTAATCTAGCTAATGCGAAGGCAATTCAAAGTTTTAGAGAAATCGTGCCTAAAGGGATGATTGGTCCAAGTTTTGGATATGGGCCAATGTATAGTTTTGATTGTGAACCAAATAATGTGCTTGCAGCATTAAATGGAGAGGAATTCCAAAATCATTGGTGGCTAGATGTATATGTAAATGGTAAATATCCTAAAGTGACATGGAAGCAGCTAGAAAGATTAAATGTAGCGCCATCTCTGGAAGATGGAGATATGACTTTATTACAATCAGTCAAGCCAGATTTTCTAGGTGTAAATTATTACCATGGTGGCACCGTACGTGCAAATGAAATTGAATTCCCAGAACAAAAAGGAAATGAAAATTTAGATAAAGATTTCGTAGCAACAGATCCATATTTAATGCAACCGAAAGACGAGCAAGCACAAAGTCCAGAAAAAAGAATGTTTACAAATGTAAAGAATCCTCATTTGGAGACAACAAATTGGGGATGGGAGATTGACCCAATTGGGATTCGTATTGCTTTACGCCGATTACAAAATCGATATGATTTACCAATGATGGTGACAGAAAATGGATTAGGTGCGTATGACGATTTAACAGAAGATGGGCATGTAGAGGATGATTATCGAATTGAGTATTTAAAAGACCATATTGTAGAAATGCAAAAAGCAATAACAGATGGAGTAGATTTAATCGGTTATTGTGCGTGGTCATTTACGGATTTGCTTAGTTGGTTAAATGGGTATAAGAAACGATATGGCTTTGTTTATATCGACCGTGATGAGAAAGACGAAAAACAATTGGAAAGAATTCCAAAGAAGAGTTATTATTGGTATAAAGAAGTAATCGAATCAAATGGTGAGAAATTGTAGAATAAAAGTAATATTGTGAACGAAAGTGGGATAGTGGTGAAAAATATAAAAATTAAAGTCAGTCACAAATTATTAGCAATTTATATATTAGTTACCGCTATCCCTATATTGCTTGTAGGTGCTTATTTAAATTATAGTACAAGAGAGATTGTGTTAAAGAATGTCAGGAATGAAGTGGAAACAAGTGTCGATAAAATGGAGATGAGTTTACACAATATTTTTGATCGGGTAACAAACACTTCTGATTTAATCTATTTAAATGAAGAATTAAAAACAATTCTATCTACTGACTATAATGAAATTATTGATATTTATAACACCTACAATCAATATACTATTTTTAAAGAGATGATAAAGCATTATGACGAAATTGAGAATATTCAATTTTTTATGAATAAGAACATGATTACAGATTCCTATTTTATTCATGCAGACAATGTCATTAGAAATAATGATTGGTATAAAGAAGCAGTATCAAAAAGAGGGAAAATTTCATGGGTATATATGGAAGAACAATGGACAAAAAGAAATTATTTGGCCTTAACAAGAGCAGTATATGGAAATACAAATGAACTATTAGGTGTGTTAGCCATTTATATTGCACCAGATAGCTTGCAATCTGTGATTGAGGGAGAGTCGTATAATACCTTCATTACATTAGATAAGAAGTTGATTATTCACCATGAAAATCGACAATATATTGGATATGAGCCAAGTTTTCAGTCCATATTAGAAAGTAGCAAAGAGGATAGTTTTTTAATTGACACTGTATATAACGAGGAAGAAGTAACACTAAATATACATGAAATGGTTCCAGATAAATCATTAGATAATACGATTCAAATAACTACCATTATTCCAACAGAGGAAATCATGCAAGAGCCAAATAAAGTATTTCAACAAGGCTTAGTTATTATTAGTTTTGTGTTAATTGTATCTGTACTATTAATAGGCATATTTATTCGCAGTTTCTCTAGTCGTATTCAGCAATTACGACAAACGATGTTTCAAGTTGCAAAAGGGAATTTTCAAATTAAAACAAAGGTGAAGGGTACAGATGAGATTAGTCAAGTGTTTGAAGATTTAGAGACAACATCTAAAAGTGTTCAAAAAATCATTGATGAAGTCTACATTCACAAGATTAAAGAAGAAACATGGAAACGTAAACAAAAAGAAATTGATTTTAAAATGTTAGCTAGTCAGATTAATCCACATTTTCTATATAATACGTTAGAAATGATTAGAATGAAAGCGTTAATAAATAAAGACCCAGAAGTCGCTAAAATTATCAAAATTCTTAGTAAAATGATGCGATCTGCATTAGAAAGAACAGATAAGCCTGTGTCAATTAAAGAAGAGATTCAATTAATTGAACACTATCTAGAGATACAAAAACTTAGATTTGGTGATCAAATAGAATATAGGTTAAATGTAGAAGAAAGTGTCTGCAGTTATCGAATATATCCATTATTAATCCAACCAATTGTTGAAAATGCGATTATTCACGGACTTGAACAAAAAGAAGAGCCTGGATATATCATTGTGTCAATGATAGAAGAAGACAGACAAATAGTTATAGAGGTCAAAGATAATGGAATAGGGATGTCCAAAGAGACATTACAAGAAGTGAATCAGAAAATAAATGATGTAGACTATCAATCAAATGGGAATAGAATCGGGTTACACAATGTTCAACAGAGATTACGGCTTCTATATGGAGAAGAATATTATATTCATATTGAAAGTATTCAAGGACTTGGAACAACGATGACAATAAATATTCCAAAAAATACAATGTAGAGATAGATTAGGAGGAATATTATGTTGAAAGTAATGTTTGTCGATGATGAACCAATTATTCGCGAAGGACTTTGTTCCATAATCAATTGGGAAGATTACGGTTATCAAGTTGTAGGAATAGCGAAAAACGGTAAAGAAGGATTGGAAAGAATATTGGAATACCATCCAGATCTTGTTTTTGTCGATATCCAAATGCCTGGATTAAATGGTATTGATATGGTGAAAAAAGTGAAGGAATGGAAATACAATACAAAATTTGTTGTTTTATCTGGTTATTCTAATTTTACATATGCACAACAATCGATTCGACTTGGGATAGAGTCATATTTATTAAAGCCAGTAGATGAGGATGAATTAATCCCACTCCTACAATCCATTAAAAGTAATTTATTAAAAGAAAAAAGATTGTCTACGCAACTCCATCAATATGAACAGTTAAAAGAACAACAAGAATGGATAGAAATTTTACACGGTAAAAGAAATGCGTTATATGACCAAAACAGTATGTCTAATTATTTTGTTTGTAGCATTACATGCGAACAACCAATAGATTGGGAAAACATACAATTATATATTAATAAATACTTTCATGCGAATGTGACACCATTGTGGATGGAGCAATTTGTCATTTGTGTATGCACATTCACAGAAATAGAGGATGTCTATTGTACAGTAGAAGAAATAAAAAAATATTTTTACACACTACATAAGATTTCGTGCAATATTCAATTAATTGATGAACTCGTATCCATGGACATGCTTAGTAATGTATTTCAACAATTATTAGAATTACAGAAATATAGTTTTACATTTTCGTATAATACGATTATTACGCCAAAAGTATGCAAAGGAAGAAAGGATACAAAAATATTAACAGATACATTTGCAACTCAATTGGTTAGTGCAATGGAATTCAATAATATAGATCAGATATCTGTCTATATGAATGATATTCAAATGTATTATGAAAATAATTTATACAAAGAAGAAAGGTTGAAAGCAGATTGGTTAGATTTCGTGAAAATCGTTTTGTATAAATTACAACATAATCATCCAAGTATTCCGCTTCCTTCAAATGATCAATTGGTTGACATGATATATAAAGCGGTTAAACTGGAAGCTATGTTAGCTGAGTCCAACTCAATGATGATCAAATTTACAAAAGAAATAAATGGTTTTATGAGTAATGCAGAAAACTCTATTGAACAAATTACTAAATATATTAATCAATATTATTTCAAAGATTTGAGTTTAAAAGTCATTGCGGAATTGTTTAATTACAACAGTTCTTACTTAGGGAAAAAGTTTAAAGCATATACTGGGGATTATTTTCATGTCTATCTTGATAAAGTTAGACTATCCCATGCAAAAAAGCTATTAAAGCAACCACACATCAAAGTATATCAAGTAAGCGAAAAAGTAGGGTATTCCAATATTGATTATTTCTACCGGAAATTTAAAAAGTATGTCGGTATAAGCCCAAAAGAATTCCAAAAACAAACAACGTTAAAGTAATGACAAGCAACGGGGGAATGTTCGATGTCAAAAGGATTAACAGATAGACCACTTTATATTGCGATTCAGTATGTGTATTATTTTATGATGACAAATATTTATTTTATGTTAGCAAATAGTTTATTTTTACTTGCATTTGTCTTATTTGAATTAACACTTGCCAATATGCTTGTATTCTATTTTGCCCTTATTCCATGTGGACCATCACTAGCTGCTGCTCTGGCAACAATGGGGAAGTTAACAAGAGAAAAGGAAATCCAACCAACAAGAGATTTTTGGCGTTATTACAGGAAGAATTTTGTTATCTCAATGAAGTATTGGCTAGTTAAATGGACAATTCTTGCATTACTACTCATTGACATGCAGTATACGTCGATTCATATGGATTGGTTAACGCCGATACTAATCATTCTACTCGCTTTATTTTTACTAATTATGTTGTACGCTTTTCCGATACTAACTCGTTTTGAAGTGAAAATTAAAAACTTGTGGATTGTTTCGATTTATGCAAATGTTAAATTTTTCAAAACGACGATTCTTAATATATCTACATTTATTTCTTTATTTATCATTTACTTATTCGCACCAAGCATTACGATGTGGTTCTGCATAAGTATTGCATCCTTTTTTATCATGTTTAATATGAAAAAACCATTTGAACATTTAGAGCAAGAGTTATCTACAGATGGAAAAAGGGGTTCTTAATTATGAAATTAAAACCAATTATTCTTATAGTTCTCTTTATTGTTGTACTTAGTGTAATCTTCTTTATTATTACAAACAATAAAGAATCAGATGAAGAAGTAACAACAGAGCAAATTGTAGAAGATTTTAATCAACTTACGAACATTCAAGTAAGAGCAAATGAAAATGTCCAATTAGAGAAGAAAGAAAATACGTGGAAAGTAAAAGAAGTGGAACGAGAGCAAGATGATGAGAAAGTACAATATTTTATAGAAGCAATGCAGTATCTAACAGGCGAAAAAACAACCATTGACAAAAAATTAGTAAACTTAGATTTTCCTAAAGTGACGGTTGTATTTACTGATAATGAGAACAAAATGCAGCGTGTATCTGTTGGACAAATGGATGCAACAGCTAGCAAATACTACGTGAATCATATGGAAAAAGACCAAATTTATCTTGTAGATAGAAATGCTATTGAATCCATCCCACTAAAGCCAACAAGTTTGTTAGACAACAGCATTATCACATTAAAATCTAATGAATTGGAAGAAGTAGTAATTGATAATGGAACAGAACAAATCGTATTAAATAAATCTTCTTTCTATACAGAACTAGAATCCCTTGCACATATAAGTGGTTGGTATGTTCATAAGCCATTCCATAGTACGTATAGCATGTCATACTCACAAACAGAACAATTATTAAATGGAATCGAACCATTACAAAAAGTAGAAGTTATAGAGGAACAAAGTGAGATAGGAGAAGTTGATTTTACCATCACATTTAAATCAAAAGAGAAAGAGCAAACGCTTCAAATTGGAAATCCAGCAGCAAATCAACATTATTATGCTAAATTAGAAGGAAATGACCAAATTTTTACTTTGACTAATGAATCGTTAGTGCCTTTTAGTTATCCAGCTTTTGATATGATTGATCACTTTGTTCATATTGTGCCATTACAGGCGATTCAGTCGTTACAAGTAGAATCTAATCAAGTTAATTGGACACTTACAGGAGAAAAAACAAACGTTGATGCGGATGATAAGGAATTATCTAGTTACTCTTTTGCGATAAATGGTAAAGAAATGGACACAGAAGCATTACAAGAGTCTTATAAACATTTCGCTGGTTTAACATTTGACAAACAAGTAGAGAATTTTGACAAGGAAGGCAAAGATGCTCTTTACACAATTACGTATTCTACAAATGCAGATGAGGACACCATTCTTACATTTTATGAGTATGATGATACATACTTAGCATTTGAAAAAAATAAAAATGGTGTAGATTTTATAGTGAAGAAAGCAAAATTAGCACAGGCTCTTGAAAGTATGAATAAATTGACAAAATAAATTGCATAGAAATAGGGAGGAATTCGATCAATTGATTTAGATCGAATTCTTTTCTGTTTCTTACGAATCACCCACAACATACTAAAGAGATTATACTTATAGAATGCTAGTTGTGGGTAAACGGTCGCTAGCACCCTGATAAGTTTCGTTACCAATCAGTCAGAGTTTACAACTCCAACTGATTGAAGTCTCACTTTATCTCAGTTGGTTCACTCCAGTCTCTACGTTTCTAAACGGGCGCTTTCTCTTTTGGATCGGCTAGCGAAAGCGCCCAGAAACTAGGAGACTTCGTAAACCGCCCTACGATAAGTCATCATCGGTTCGTACCTCACCGTGATTCCTTTATCTCAGTTGGTTCACTCCAGTCTCTACGTTTCTAAACGGGCGCTTTCTCTTTTGGATTTACAAACCTCTTCATTTTACATGATTTTATGTCTTGTTAGTGAGGTTTTTTAGGAAAGCGTTTTCTAATATAATATGACATAAGGTGAACGCTTACAAAAAAGGGCTGTTAGGTTAGGAGAGAAGGAGTATGAATAGCGAGAATAATATGTATCATCAACAAGATACGTCACCAGTTAAGAAGCCGATTATGGTTGGAGTAGGGAATAAAAAGAAAAAAGGACCAACTAATAAAAATTTCTTTCAACGTGCAAGCAAACAAAAAGCACTCTTGCTTATGTCATTACCATTTGTCGTCTGGTTATTAATCTTTAAATATATACCTATAGGTGGATGGCTTATGGCATTCCAAAACTACAAACCACAATTTGGTTTTCTGGAACAAGAATGGGCAGGATTAAAGCATTTCCGCGACTTATTTAATGAACCAATGTTTTATACAGCGCTTGAAAATACTTTGGGTATGGGTATTTTAGGACTTATATTTGGAACGCTATCCGCAATTATGTTTGCATTGTTATTAAATGAGCTAAGGTTTATGCATTTAAAGAAATGGACACAAACTATTTCTTATTTACCACACTTTGTCTCATGGGTAATTGTAGCCAATATTGTTATTACAATGCTTTCGCAAGAAGGTGTCATTAACAATATGTTAGTCGGAATTGGTTTAATTGATCAACCAATCAATTTTATGGCTAAACCAGATATGTTCTGGGGAATTGTTACATTTGCTGATGTTTGGAAAGAAACAGGGTGGAATGCCATTATTTACTTAGCTGCAATGGCAGGTGTTGATCCACAATTGTATGAAGCAGCAAAAGTGGATGGAGCAAGCAGAATGCATCAAATGTGGCATATTACATTACCAAGTATTAGACCAGTAATTATTGTGTTATTGATTTTAAGTATTGGTAATCTCATTAATATTGGTTTTGAAAAACAAATGTTACTCGGAAACAATATTGTTGCAGATAAAGCATTAGTTATTGATCTCTATGCGCTCGATTATGGTATAGGAATGTTCCGTTATTCATTCGGTACGGCAATTGGAATATTTAAATCTGTTATAAGTGTAATATTAATACTTATTTGTAATAGTATTGCGAAACGTATTGGTGAAGGAAGGGTATTCTAACATACCAAATAGAGAGGAGAACAAGAAATGAAAAGTAAATGGACCACATTTGATATCGTTTTAACATTATTTATGATATTTGTTGTAATCATTACGTTGTATCCTTTTCTAAATATTCTAGCAATCTCATTAAATGATGCTGTGGATACAGCTAAGGGTGGCATTCACATATGGCCAAGAGAATTTACATTTGCTAATTATGAACAAATCTTTGGTAGTAACGATCGACTTTTTCAAGCGTTTTTCATGTCGATATTACGAACTGTAGTAGGAACTGTTACAGGTATTATTGCAAGTACGATGCTTGCATATACACTTAGTCGAAAGGACTTCGTGTTAAACGGGTTTGTTGGATTTATTCTAGTACTTACAATGTTTATCAGTGGAGGATTAATTCCAGAATATATGTTAATCCGTAATCTTGGTTTGATTAATGATTTTTCTGTATACATTTTGCCAATGTTGTTATCTGCGTTTAATGTAATCATTATTCGCTCATTTATGGATAATTTACCAAAGGCGTTAGAAGAATCTGCAAAAATAGATGGTGCGAATGACTTTGTTATTTTTAGTAAAATAATTATTCCATTATGTTTACCAGTAATTGCTACAATTGCATTATTCTTAGCTGTTGGACAATGGAATAGTTGGTTTGACACATATTTATATGCAAGAGGAAATGAAGCATTAACGACATTACAATTTGAATTAATGAAAATCATTGATAATGCAAATTTGTCTAGTAGTGATATTAATTCACAAAATGCAGAAGTGATTGCAGGTCAAACTAACCCACAATCTATTAAAATGGCAATCACAATCATTGCAACTGTTCCAATACTACTCGTTTATCCGTTTTTACAAAAATATTTTGTAACGGGTCTTACCATTGGTGCAGTGAAGAGCTAAGGTATTAATTTTATATTAATATACAAAAAAATTAAAAATGGAGGGGTTCATGCATGAAAAGTAAGTTGTCTCGTCTTACATTATTATTCTTTTTACTTATTGGAGCATTTGTTTTAGTCGCTTGTAACAATGGCGAAACTTCCAAAGAAAGTGAAGAGGAGAAGAATTCTAACTCATCCGAATCAGAGGAGGAAAAGCCTTCTGCAGAAAATCCATTAACATTAACATTCTTTAGTGCAGATGGTGTTGAAAAAGAGTTTGATGATCCTGTCGCTCAAGAAATCACTGAAAAGACAGGAATTAAATTGGAGTTAGATTATCCTGTTGGTGGCAATGATGAAGCGATACCATTAATGATTGCTAGTGGAGATTACCCAGATCTTATTTATGCAAAAGGGGATATTGGTAAGTTAATTGAAGCTGGTGGAGTAATAAAATTAGATGATCTAATTGAAGAAAAAGGAGACAATTTAAAAGCAATGTATGGTGATCAAATCGATCGCTTACGTAATTCTATTGATGATCCAAGTATTTATACTGTTGGTACTTATGGAGTGGAGAATGCATATTGGCAAACAAGTGGAACTTTCCAAATTCAATTAGATGTATTACGTGAACTAGGCTATCCAGAAATTAATACATTAGATGAATTTGAAGCTGCATTAACAGAATACTATGAAATGTATCCTGAAATCGATGGTCAAAAAACAATTCCATTATCTCTGTTAGGCAGTGACTGGCGTTGGTTGATTACTGTTGGCAACCCTGCAGGATTTGCAGCAGGTTTACCTGATGATGGACAATGGGCTGTAAATGATGAAACAGGTGAAACAACATATAAATTCTTATTACCAGAATTTAAAGAATACTTTAAATGGTTGAATGGAATGAATGCGAAAGGTTTATTAGATCCAGAATCATTTACGCACACGTATGATACGTACATTTCAAAATTATCATCTGGTAGAGTATTATCCGTAGCAGATCAAGATTGGGATATTGGAGATGCAGACAAAGCATTAGTAGCAGACGGTAAAGAGTGGAGAACATGGGCGCCACTACCTGTGACTTTAGGTGAAGATAAAGTACATCAAGGATTAAAAGACTATGGTTTTGCTGGTGGCTGGGGTATCGCTATTTCATCAACTAGTGAGCACCAAGAAGAAGCATTTGAATTCTTAGATTGGATGGCATCCGAAGAAGCGCAGATATTAGTTAATTGGGGTGTAGAAGGTGAAAACTACGATATTGTAGATGGTAAACGTGTAATGCAAGAAGATGACCGTGAACGTATGAACACAGATGCTGATTATGGAAAAGAAACAGGTGTTGGTTTCTATGTCTATCCATTCCCGCAGTGGGGTAATGGTGCTGTTGACTCTACTGGTCAATCGATTACACCAAACTCTGAACAAGATATCATTGATAACTTCAATAGTGCTGAAAAAGAAGCTATAAAAGAATATGGAATGACGAATTGGATTGAGTGGTTCCCACCTACAGAAGAATTAGGAATTTCTAATCATGGTACTGTAGCTAACTATAGTATTGCTGCAGGTAGTGATATTCAAATCATTCAACAAAAAGCAGATGATTTAACAGAACAAATGATTACACAAGCTATTTTAGGTGATCCAGCAGATTTTGATCAAACATGGGAAGATATGGTTAAGCAATTAGAAGATATGAATATAGAGCAAGCAAATGAAGAAATGACACAAAAAACTTTAGATATTATGGAGCTTTGGGGCACGAAATAAGTTTTAATGAGCCTGATTCCTTAAAGGAATTCAGGCTCTGTATACATAATAATGGAAAGAAGTGACGAACATGACCGAGTCATATTATTTATGTTTTGATATTGGTGGTACAAATGTAAAGTATGGCGTATTAAATGCGTTGGGAAGTTTTGTGACTCAAGGTCATTATAGTACGAATAAATCATCTAAAAAGACATTTATTCAAGATATAACGAATAAAGTAAATGAAATCACATCAACATATGCAATTAAACGAATTGGCATTAGTTTTCCAGGATTTATTAATGTGGATACAGGCTATGCAGAATTTGCTGGTGCAATCGATGTGTTGCATGGGGAGAATATTTTAGCACTATTATACGAAAATATTACCCTACCAATTGTGATTGAGAATGATGCCAATTGTGCAACTTTAGCAGAAAAACTAACAGGTAATGCAAAAGATTGTGATGATTTTATATGTATGACAATAGGAACAGGTATTGGTGGGGGAATATTTATTAATGGAAAATTAGTAAATGGTCACACGTTTAAAGCAGGCGAATTTGGTTTAATGATTATAGATGGAATGGTTAACGGTTATAAAAATATGCATGAAATAGCGTCAACAAGTGCATTGATTCATACATATAAAGAAGCAAAAGGCTTAAATGAGAGTGAAAAAGTGGAAGGAGACCAAGTTTTTCGTGAAGCGTTGGAAGACAGACAAGTGAAGAGGTTATTGGATCAATGGTTCTCTTATGTTAGTTTTGGCATTTTCAATTTAGCAGCAACACTTAATCCTGAGAAGATATTGATAGGTGGAGGCATTAGTGTGCGTGAAGATTTGTACGAAATGTTAGAAGAAGCGTTACTTGCTATTCCTTCATGGCAAGATATTCGTTGTACGATTGAACCATGTAAGCATCATAATGAAGCTGGAATGATTGGCGCATTATACAAATGTATAGAGGAGGAAAATCAATGATACATGAGAAGTTACCTAAGATTTGGTATGGTGGTGATTATAATCCTGAACAGTGGAATGAGGAGACTTGGCAAGAAGATCAACGCATGTTTCAATTGGCAGGAATAGATGTTGTAACAATAAATGTATTTTCATGGGCACTTAATCAACCTGATGAGACTACATATGATTTCACATGGTTAGATGGAACAATCGATCGTTTGTACACTGAAGGGGTACATATTTGTCTTGCAACTAGCACTGCCGCTCATCCTGCGTGGATGGCAAAGAAATACCCAGATGTTTGTCGAGTTGACTTTGATGGAAGAAAAAGAAAGTTTGGGGGAAGACATAATTCGTGTCCAAATAGTCCAACATATCGTCATTATGCAAGTGAAATAGCGGATAAACTTGGTGAACGATACAAAGACCACCCAGGTATATTGGTGTGGCATGTATCTAATGAATATGGTGGATATTGTTATTGTGACAATTGTGAAAAACAATTTAGAGTCTGGTTAAAAAATAAATATCATACATTAGATGCACTAAATGAACAATGGTGTACAAGATTTTGGGGACATACGTTTTATCAATGGGATGAAATTGTTGTACCAAATATCAGAACTGAAGAATGGTTTGGAGGTCAAAATACAAACTTTCAAGGTATTTCATTAGATTATCGTAGATTTCAATCAGATAGTTTATTAGAAACCTTTAAGTTAGAAAGAGATGCATTAAAAAAACATACACCAAATATTCCGGTAACGACTAATTTAATGGGTCTGTATCCAGAACTAGATTATTTTAAATGGGCAAAAGAAATGGATGTTGTCTCATGGGACAATTATCCTTCTATTGATACACCTGTAAGTATGACAGCAATGACACATGATTTAATGCGTGGATTAAAGAGTGGACAACCATTTATGCTTATGGAACAAACGCCAAGTCAACAAAATTGGCAAGCATACAATGCATTAAAACGCCCAGGAGTCATGCGTTTATGGAGTTATCAGGCTGTTGCACATGGTGCAGACACAGTGATGTTCTTCCAATTAAGACGCTCTCGAGGTGCGACTGAAAAATATCATGGAGCAGTAATTGAACATGTAGGGCATGAGAAAACACGAGTATTTAGGGAAGTTGCTGAATTAGGGGAAGAATTACAGCGGCTTGGTGATCAAATTATTGGAGCACGAGCACAAGCAAAAGTAGGAATTGTTTTTGATTGGGAAAATCGTTGGGCAATTGAGTTGTCTAGTGGTCCATCTGTTGCACTAGATTACGTGAAAGAAGTTCATAAATATTATGATGCTTTTTATAAAAAGAATATTCCTGTAGATATGATTAGTGTCTATGAAGATATAAGTAAGTATGATATTGTCATTGCACCAGTGTTGTATATGGTAAAAGAAGGGCATGCTGAAAGACTAAAGCAATTTGCAAAAAGTGGTGGTACGTTTATAACTACATTCTTTAGCGGCATTGTGAATGAAAATGATCTTGTTACACTAGGTGGTTACCCAGGAGAATTAAGAGAACTTTTAGGTATTTGGGCAGAAGAAATCGATGCATTAGATCCTTCAGTTTATAATGAAATTGTATTGGAATCGCCGATAGGCAAACTTTCAGGAACGTATACATGCAATATTCTATTTGATCTCATTCATACAGAAGGTGCAGATGTTCTAGCAACATATGGGAATGAATTTTATAAAGGAATGCCTGTTGTTACAAAGAATAAATATGGGAATGGGAATGCATATTACATCGCTTCAAGTCCTGATGAATCATTTATGGATGACTTTATATCCACAATAGTAGAAGAGCATGGCATCAATGGTATTATGCAGTCAGAAGACCAAGTAGAAGTAGTAGAAAGAATCAAGGATGGGGAACATTATATCTTTGTATTGAATCATCAAGCAAAAGATGCATCCTTTGATACTGCTGGTAAATCATATATTAATATACTCACAAACCAATTAGTAAAAGGAAAAACAAGCATTAAAGCAAGAGATGTATGCATATTAAGAGAGGAGAAATAAGATGAAATTTACAGATGGTAACTGGATGGTTCGAAAAGGATACACAATACATTTTCCAAAATTAATTCATGAAGTAGAAGAAGGTGATGGTTCTATTACATTATATGCTCCTTGTAAGTATTTGAATCATCGTGGTGATACACTTGATGGGCCATTATTAACAATGAAGGTATCTTCCCCAATAGACGATGTAATCCGTGTGGAAACATGGCATTTTAAAGGTGAAAAAGAAAGATTACCTAAGTTTTCTATAGAAGAACAAGTGAATACAATTGAAGTAAAAGATGATGGGAAAGAGGTATCGTTTACAACTGGTCAGTTAACTTTAACCATTCAAAAACAAGACTTTTCTTTATCTTTTACTAATAATGATGGACTTTTAACAGATAGCAAAGGAAAAGGATTGGCATGGATTGAAGGTCCTGAAGAGAAAACATACATGCGAGGTCAACTACGACTAGGAGTTGGTGAGCATATTTATGGCCTGGGTGAACGCTTTACTCCATTTGTAAAAAATGGCCAGACCGTTGACATTTGGAATGAAGATGGTGGCACAAGTTCAGAGCAATCTTATAAGAATATTCCATTTTTCTTAAGTAGTAAAGGATATGGTGTTTTTGTAACTCATCCAGAATTGGTTAGTTTTGAACTAGGTTCTGAAACAGTATCACGTTCTCAATTTAGTGTAGAAGGGGAATATTTGGATTATTATTTTATTAATGGACCGACACCTAAAGAAGTAATTAGTAGATATACAGCGTTAACTGGTCGTCCAGCGCTACCACCAGCATGGTCATTTGGATTGTGGTTATCGACGTCCTTTACGACAGATTATAATGAAGAGACCGTGAATCACTTTGTTGATGGAATGGCAGAGCGTGGCATTCCATTAAGTGTATTTCATTTTGATTGTTTCTGGATGAAAGAATTTGAGTGGAGTAATTTCTTATGGGACACACGTAATTTTCCAGATCCTGAGGGAATGTTGAAACGCTTGAAGGATAAAGGATTAAAAATCTGTGTTTGGATTAATCCATATATTGCTCAAAAATCCTATTTGTTTGATGAAGGAATGGAAAAAGGATATTTAGTAAAAAAACCTAATGGGGATGTGTGGCAATGGGATTTATGGCAAGCAGGTATGGGGCTTGTAGACTTCACTAATCCTGATGCAGTGAAATGGTTCCAAGCCAAACTGAAAGCATTACTCGATATGGGCGTAGATTCTTTTAAAACAGATTTTGGTGAGAGAATTCCGACAGATGTGGTTTACTATGATGGATCAGATCCACAAAAAATGCATAATTATTACGCATATATGTATAATGAAGTGGTATTTGATTTATTAAAAAACGAAAAAGGCGAATCAGAAGCCATTTTATTCGCTCGTTCTGCTACAACAGGGGGCCAGAAATTCCCTGTTCATTGGGGAGGAGATTGTGACTCTACATATGACGCAATGGCAGAGAGTTTAAGAGGCGGATTATCTTTAACCACATCTGGATTTGGCTACTGGTCACACGATATAGGTGGATTTGAAAATACTGCGACACCTGATGTTTTTAAACGTTGGACAGCATTTGGTTTGCTATCTAGCCATAGTCGTTTTCATGGTAGTTCTTCTTATAGAGTCCCATGGAACTTTGATGATGAAGCAGTAGATGTAGCGAGACATTTTACTAAATTAAAGAATAGCTTAATGCCATATTTATATAGTCAAGCAGTAGAGAATAGTGAAACAGGGGTCCCTGTAATGAGATCCATGCATTTAGAGTTTCCTGATGATCCTTTATGTGAAACATTAGATCGTCAATATATGCTAGGTGATGCCATCTTAGTTGCTCCAATATTTAACGAAGAAGGTATCGGATCGTTTTATTTACCAAAAGGAAGTTGGACACATTTGTTAACAGGTGAGAAATCTAGTGGTGGAACATGGATAAAACAAAAATATGATTACTTCAGCTTACCTTTGTTTGTTAAGAACAATACTATTTTGCCTGTCGGACAAAGTGAAGAAAATCCTGTTTACGATTATTTAGATGGACTTACAATCAAAATATTTAGTTTAGAAGATGGTGTGCATATAGAACGTACTGTAGTTAATGATAAAGGCAAAAAAGAAGCTAGTATTTCAGTGACTCGCAAGGCTAAAGATATTTATGTGAAGACAACTGGAATTAAAAAGGCATATACTATCGAAGTTGTTGGTGAGAAGAAAATAGAAGTAGAAGCAGGTAAAACAGAAGTAACATTATCGATTTGAATCTCATAACAAGATAATTAATCAGATCAACAAAACCGAATTTCTACAAGAAACAAGTAGAAATTCGGTTTGTTATGTTACTAGGTAAAATGTAGAACAAACAGTATGTTCTCAAATCGCTTATACTATTTTATAATAAAGAAAAACGATTATGAAGAAATGAGGGGAAATGATGAAATTAGACAAAGGACAAAAGTTGTTATTTATAGGTGATTCCGTAACAGATTGTGACAGAGCAAAGCCTGATGGAGAAGGTCTCTTCCAAGCATTAGGTAATGGCTATGTATCGATTGTGGATGCGTTTTTACAATCTACATATCCAGAACTTCAAATTAGAGTTGTCAACAAAGGGGTATCTGGCAATACAGTAAGAGACTTAAAGAAGCGCTGGGAAGAAGATGTAATTTGTCAACAACCTGATTGGTTATCTATTATGATAGGAATCAATGATGTGTGGAGACAATTTGATTCACCATTTATTAAAGATCATCATGTATACATAGATGAATATGAAAATACATTAAGAGAAATCATCGAAAGTGCTAGAAAAGTAACAAAGCAGCTTGTATTTTTAACACCATTTTATATCGAACCGAATTCTCAAGACCCAATGAGAATAAAGATGGATCAATATGGCGATGTGATTAAGCGTTTAGCGAAAGAATATGATGCAATATTAATTGATACACAACAAGCATTTCAATCTGTATTTACAGAGCTTTATCCTGCAGCTATTGCGTGGGATCGAATTCACCCTAATGCAACAGGACATACGATACTTGCTAAAGCATTTCTTCGTGCAATAGATTTTGATTGGACAAAAAAATAAATACATTGTGAATTATATTGTGCTCACATCCACCTTATTGTTAAGGGTATATGAGTTTTTTTATATTATTAGTAATCTATTCTTGTTTGGTGGTATAATATCCAAATGGAAAAAATACTGTAATAAGAGGCGATTAACTTGAAGGAAAGTATAAAATTGTTTTTTTCGGATTTGAAGAATATTTCTACGAATTGGGTTGCTGCAATACTAATTGGTGGATTAATCTTATTACCATCATTATATGCATGGATGAATATTCAAGCATCATGGGACCCGTATGGGAAAACGGAAAATATTAAGATAGGTATTGTCAATGAAGATACAGGAGCAACCGTAAGAGATGAAGCGATTCATGTCGGTGACGATTTAGTAACAGAATTAAAAAAGAATGAAACGATGGATTGGCAATTTGTTTCAAGACAAAAAGCAAAAGATGAATTAGAGTTGGGAAATTATTATGCCTATATCGTTATACCAGAACATTTTTCAGAGAATTTAGGTACAGTAATATCCGATCAACCTAAAAAAGCAAATGTAGAATACTTTGTGAACGAAAAAATCAATGCAATTGCTCCAAAGATTACAGACAAAGGAGCAGGTGTCATTGTAGAACAAATGACAAGCCAATTTATCTCTACAGTAAATGGTGTTATTTTTACCATTTTTAATGACATTGGAATAGAAATTGAAAATGCAACACCAGATATTCAAAAATTTGAGGATTATATCTTTACACTAGAAGAGAATTTACCAGAAATATCTCAAATCATTACAGAGTCATTGCAAGATGCTGGCAGTGCAGGAGATATATTAAACAAAGCAAATAATTTATTACCAGAAGTAGAAAATGGAACAGATACAGGTTTAGCTACAATTAATGATACGATTGCTACAATTAATACAGCAAAACAAAGATTTCAAGATGCAAAACCAACGATGGAAAAAGAATTAGAATCAATGGAGAATGCAATAGATGAAGCACATCAATTTATAGATGAGCTTATGAATGATAATAATCCATCCATTGATGCATCTGAGCAAATAGCGCAAATAGAAGGTAATCTTCAAACATCTATTGAGAACATTCAAAATGTAAAAGAATTACTTGAATTAATAAAAGGGCAAAATAACGAAGAGAATACAGATGAAGAAGGAAATCCATCACAAAGTGTGAGCAATGAAACAATCGACCAAGCTATTGAAACATTAACAAACATAGAAAATAATTTACAACAAACTTTAACAACAATACAAGAAGTAAATCAATTAATACAAGATAAAGAAAAAGATATCCAAGCGAAATGGGATGAATTACAGAAATTAGCGGAATCTGCTAACAAACAAGTAGATAGTTTCTTGAATGATTTTGTTACAACAGTAGTACCGAAGATAGAAGAACAGATTGAGCAGGCAGAAAATACACTTACTAGTGCACAAAGTATATTAGAGGAAATAAAAGAAACAATTCCTGAATTGTATGATATGCTAAATAGAACAAAAGGAAATTTGAATGAAGGAACAGATATGCTTCAATATGTAAATGACCAATTTCCTTATGTTAGTACAAAGGTAAATGAACTTGCAGACAAAATTAGAGAAATTCAAGGCGAAACGGATTTAAAAGAGATTATTGAACTACTTAAAAACGATCCAGATGCAGAGAAAAGCTTTTTTGAAGAACCTGTATTATTAGAAACGAATAAAGTGTTCCCAATTGCTAATTATGGTACTGGAATGACACCATTTTATACAATTTTGGCAATTTGGGTTGGTGGATTGCTATTAATTTCGCTATTATCAACAGAACCACATTTAGTGACAACATACACAGAAAGACAAATGTACTTTGGTAGATTGATGACATTTTATACGATTGGTATTTTACAAACATTAATTGTAACGCTAGGTGATTTGTTCTTATTGAAAGTCGATGTAGCGGAGCCGTTTCTTTTTGTTGTATTTGGACTGATATCTAGTGTTGTTTTCATCACCATTGTCTACACATTAGTTTCTGTATTTGGTGATGTAGGAAAGGCATTAGCTATTGTCTTATTAGTATTACAAATTGCTGGAGCAGGGGGAACATATCCAGTTGATTTATTACCGGATTTCTTCCAATTTATTAATCCGATGTTACCTTTCACTTACGCTATTGATCTAATGAGAGAAGCAGTTGGTGGCATTGTATGGCAAAAAGTAACAAGTTCATTTATTCCGTTAGTGCTATTCGGTGTAGTAGCATTAATTATAGGGACAGTATTAAAAGCACCGATAAACAAATATACAAACCAATTGAGGAAAAAAGCCAAAGAGTCGGATCTTTTCCATTAAAAATCAGTTAGAAAGTGAAGAATCGTATAAGACATTCTTCACTTTCTTTCATAGATAATTAAAAAAGATCGAAATGCACACGTAAAGGAGTTCATTATGGAAAAAACGCAGCGTTCAATGATTGATACAGTAAAGACAAATGAACTATTATTGGAATATTTATTAAAGACACTAGAGAATAAAAGTCGTAATGCAATTAAATCGATACTTACAAGAGGGCAAGTGTATGTAAATGGCATACAAGTGACCAAACATAATTATGAATTAAAAATTGGTGACAAGATAGAAATTACAACAAACAAAGTAGCAAAAGCTGCAGTGTTTCAAAATATGAGTATATTGTATGAAGATGATAGTATCATTGTAATTAATAAAGGGGCAGGATTATTGTCTATGGCTTCAGGTAAAGATAATGAGTTGACCGCATATAAACAATTGACAACATATGTAAAGAAACTTCATCCGAAAAATCGTGTCTTTATTGTACACAGATTAGATCAAGAAACATCAGGAGTAATGGTCTTAGCAAAAACAGAGAAAGCGAAACAATACTTACAAAATAATTGGAAACACATAGTAGAAGAGAGAACATATATTGCATTAGTGGAAGGGAAAGTAGCAAAAGAAGATGGTACAATTAAGTCTTGGTTAAAAGAAACGAAGACATATAAAATGTATTCTAGTGATACACCTCAAGATGGAAAGTTAGCCATTACACATTATCATGTTAAGAAAAGAAGTAATCACAATACATTATTAACAGTTAAATTGGATACAGGACGCAAAAATCAAATAAGGGTTCATATGCACGATTTAGGTAATCCTATTGTAGGAGATAAGAAGTATGGAGCCAAAACAAATCCTATCAAGCGACTAGGTTTGCATGCACAAATTTTGGCATTTAAACATCCAGATACAAAAAAAATCGTTCGCTTTGAAGCAAATTTCCCTAAGTCATTTTTAAATCAAATGAAAAAAAATCTTTAATACCAAATGCCAGAGATTTTATCTACGTAAGTGGGTGTTCTCTGGCTTTTTTAGAGCTTTAAATTAAAAAACCTAAAAATTTATGCTTGGATTGCTTTTCTATAAAATAAAAGTTCGTTATAATGTTATTAATTGTTAAACGCTTTCATTTGAGGATGAATCTAAATTTAAGGAGAGTTGTAAAGATGAGTAATCAATTAGATCAACTTTTTGAACAATTCTATATACAAGCACTAAATGAAACAGTTAAAGCGGTAGGTCCAGTAGAACGTAAATTGACTTTGAAAATGAGTTTACTTAAATTATTGGGTGATTTTTCTAAGCTTGAAGAAGAAAGAGTATATAAAGAAGGATGTATAATAGAAACAAAGCATTTTGAATCGTACACAAGAGAACTTATAAGTATACCGATTACAAATATATTAGAAATAAAAATGTATGTTTTAACACCAAAAGAATCCAAAGACAATTATTCTGCTGTGCTAGCGTTACATGGACACGGTTATGGTGTAAAAGAAATTGTTGGTCTATTACCAAATGGAGAAGAAGATCTATCAAATGACGGTATTCACCAACATTTTGCTGTACAATTAGTAAAAAAAGGTTTAAAAGTTTTCGCACCTGAAGTCATAGGTTTTGGTGATAGAATGTTAACGCGTGATAAAGAACAAGGAAAGCCAAATTCATGTGAATCTATGGCGACAAGTTTGTTAATGGAAGGAAAAACATTGGCAGGATTGAGAATTTGGGAAGCAAGGCAAATATTAAACTATATCGAGACATGTCAAGATGTGAATCCAGATCGAATTGGTATGATGGGCTTCTCAGGAGGTGCATTAGTTACTAGTTATACAGCAGCAATTGATTTACGTGTAAAAGCAACGGTCTTAACAGGCTTTACGAATACTTTTCAAGGCAGTATCATGGCAATGCGTCATTGCATAGATAATTACATTCCAGGTATATTAAATTACGCGGAATTACCTGAATGGATATCATTAATTGCTCCTAGAGGACTATTTATTGAGGCGGGCATACACGACCCTATTTTTCCGAATAAGACAGTAATGGCAGCTATTCAAGAAATTAAAGAAGCTTATGATCATCGACCAGAAAAATTTGATTACCATATCTTTGAGGGTGGACATCAAATTAATGGTGAGAATTCCTATCAATGGTTGAAAAATCAATTAGTATAATTTAGTAAAGTTTATGGAAAAACTACTGATATAGGCGAAACCCCTTACTTTTGTGATATACTTTTGTAGTAGATGCAAAGAGAGTCATAGGGGGAAAGATAGAAATGAAAAAATTGATAGAAACATTGAAAACGATGTCTTTTAAAGAAGCAGTAGACTATATATGGGAATACTATAAATTACATATTATCGGCATTGCTGTCCTCATATTTGTAATAGTTTCTATCATTACGAATATAGTTAAGGAAGATGAAGTATATTATAATGCGATGGTCGTTGCACCTGTTACGTATGATCAAGTCAATGAATTATCTGTACAAATCAATCAAGAACATTTTGATGAATTTACATTTTCTATTGATAATATTGCATATCAAGGTGGCGGATTATCTGAGCAGTCTTATGAACAAGTGCAAAAGTTTATTGCTAGAACTGCGACAGGTATGGTGGACTTTATGATTACAGATGAGGCAATGGCATTAGATTTAATTGAACAAGAAGGATTAAAGCCTATTGAAGATGTCTATACGATTAGTAAATTAGAAAGTAAAGGGGTAGAATTGTTAGATTTTGGTACGGGTACAATTTATGGCATAAGAGCATCTAAGCTAGATGTGTTTAGTGGTTCAGATGTATTTAGAAATCAAATCATTCTTATACCAGCTACTTCTAAAAATGATGATATGACGAAAGAAGTTTTTGATACGTTATTAAAGGATTAAAATATCTTTATTTTGTTTGATTTTCTCCAGTCACTACGTTTCTAAACGGGCACTTACTCTTTTGTAGATAACTTTGTATTTATTTGTAATTAGGCGTATAATAGAAGTAGTACCCATGAAAGGGAGTGCCTTATGGCTTATTTTAATAATCAGAAAGAACCGGTTAATAATGTAGAAACAAATGTATGGTCTTGTGTGAGTGATGATTGTCAAGGCTGGATGCGTGAGAATTATTCATTTGATAAAGAACCTGCGTGTCCTATATGTCAATCAGAGATGAAAAAAGAAGTCAGAGTCATTCCAGAAATGAAATAATAAAAAGAGTCCTTTCCTATTAATGGAAGGACTCTTTTTATTATGTAAAATAGTGTTCTTACATCATTTACTATTATTTTAGCAAGTAACTTTTACACATAAGTTGGTTTAATCTTTGTAAGAAAGGAAATAATAATTAATAATAACGACATATGATGGAATGGGTGATGGAACAATGGAAGAACAGTCATTACTATTGAAAGTATTACACATCATAGCCTCATTTATTGCATTACAATTCGTATGGTTCTTTTTTTCATTAGGTATTATTACAATTATTCCTGCTACTTTAGCAATGTATACCGTTATATTAGATTGGTATCGTAATGGAATAACAATAGCTTTTGGAGAATCCTTTCTCTATTCATTTAAGTATTATCTCAAAAAATATCGTTATTTTATGACATATATAGTAGTGTCGATTATTCTTTTATCAGTTAGTGGATATACAAACGAGTTCTTGACATTAGTGAAAATTGATTTTATTTTTAGAAATATAGTATTTTTTCTTTTAGGACTGTTTGTGTGTACATTAATTGCTATCATACCACTCACAGTGTCTACACATTTAAAGGGTGTGCATTTATTGCAAAATGGTGTTGTTGTGACATTTCGTTTGTTACCACAAATGATATTTTTAGTTTGCATCAGTATTGGATTTGGAATCATTGTTTATCTCTTTCCATACACAATTAGTTTATTCTTCTCTATATTCGCGTTTATTCATATCCGCATTTGGCAATATGCTGTAAAGACATTACCAACTGATTTTCTTGATAAATGTTTATTAAAATATCATTATCGTTAGTCATATAATCAAAAAATAGTAAACGATTGTACTTATATGAATATATATAATTTGAAAAAAGGCTTATTATCAAGCCTTTTTTCATCGTTCCATTCTATCCGGACGCTTTCTCTTTTGTATGCAACTCTTACTATAGAAAAATTGAGTTATACGCATCAGTTCGATATAATGTAAGCGTATATATAATGAAAAAGGGGGGAAGAACATGAAGAAAATTGTTTTTATTAGTCTATTGCTTTTTTTATTTCCTATTTACATATATGCAGACAACCCAGTTATTAAAGATACGTATACTGCAGATCCGGCGACATTAGTTCATGATGGCAAGGTTTATTTGTATACTGGACATGATGAAGCAACAACGAATGATTCTTTCTTTGTGCTGAAAAAATGGAATATATACTCATCCATTGATTTAGAAAATTGGAAATTAGAAGGTTCTCTTGATAGACAAGCCTTTGATTGGGCAAAACATGATTCGGCTTGGGCATCTCAAGTAGTCGAAAAAAATGGTGTATTTTATTGGTATGTAACAGTAAGAAATAATGATGCAACAGAACCAGGTTATGCAATTGGTGTTGCGACATCAGATAATCCTGTAACAGGATGGAAAGACGCAATTGGGGGCCCTTTAATCAGTCCAAGTATGACAGAAGACCCTGAACATATGGGAACAGACCCGTGGGACGATATTGATCCAACAGTGTATGTTGATGATGATGGAGAGGCTTATATGTATTGGGGGAATACGCATTTATATTATGCAAAGTTGAAAGATAATATGATTGAAATAGACGGAGATATTAAGAGGATAGAGATAAACAACTTAGATGGTAGCTTTACAGAAGGTCCTTGGTTAGATAAATATGAAGGTAATTATTATCTAACGTTTGCAATGAATTACCCCGAGGAAATTGGTTATGCAATGGCAACAAGTCCTGAAGGGCCATGGACATTTAAAGGAAAAATAATGAATCGATTATCAAATAGTGCGACGAGTCACCCAGCTATTTTACATTTCCAAGAGCAAAACTATTTCGTTTATCATACCGCTTCTTTACCTAATGGTGGTGAGTTTAGAAGATCTGTGTCAATAGAAGATTTGCATTATTTTGAAGATGGAACGATAGCGCCTATTACTCCTACTGCATCTGGAGTATCGGGACCAAGTTACATGCTACAATTGATTGATACGAATCTCGCATTAAAAGAACAAACATTATTTTTATCATTAGAAGAGAAAGAAGAAGTGAATTATAATTATCGTTGGTATCAGACACCAGCATTGAATCAATCAAATCATGTTAATGTAGTATCATTTCAATCAGAAAATAATCCTGGCTTCTATTTAGTTAAAGAAGGTGACTACATAAGGTTAAAAAAGAATGATGGTACTGATGCATTTAAAGATGCTGCTAGTTTTCGCTTAGTTCCAGGAATGTCTGATGAAAAAGCATACTCCATTCAACCAGTAAATGATGATACAGTAGTTTTAGCGAAGTCTGAGAATAACGGCGTTTCTTTTCAATCGAAGGAACAGTTAACGAATGATACGGATGCTACATTTTTAATCACTGCATTAGAAGATATTATTCCAGAACAAATGGAAAAAGAGGCAGTAAATCAACCAGAAGTAGAAGAGAACCAAGTACAGGAAGAGAGTCAAGTTGAAGAAGTAAACACGAAAGAAGAGACGGACGAAGCGAATAATACTACTTATATTGTAATCGGACTAGTAAGTTTATTATTGGTTGTATTCCTTTCTCTCGTTTTTATTAATAAGAAAAGAAAGAAATAACGTATTAAAAAAGGCAGTCTGGTATTGTGTGATGGATAATGTAATATCAGACTGGCTCTTATATGGCTAAGTTAATTGAAAATTAATTCTGTAATAATGGATGAATTTTCTTGATCAGAACAATAGCCTTTTGGGTGTCACCATGTACACAAATCGTATCTGCTTTAATAGGGATATAATGTCCTTTTATTGTTTTTACTTTTTGATGGTAAAGCATAGTTTTCACTTGCTCGAGTGCTAGTTCTTCATCTTCTATTAAAGCATTTGTCTCTTTTCTATCTGTTAGTGTACCATTGGCTTGATAGGTTCTATCTGCAAATACTTCATGCTTCACAACTAATCCTTTTTCTTCTCCAATAGTAGCAAGTACACTTCCTGACAGACCATATAGTAATAACTCTGGATTATAGTCATAAATCGCATTTACTATTGCAGTTGCAACGAGTTCATTTGTTGAGGCACTATTATATAATGCTCCATGCGGTTTGACATGATGTAATGTGGCACCTTTTACTTTGACAAAAGCATCAATTGCACCTAATTGATAAAGCATCATATGATAAATCTCGTCAGCAGAAAAGTGAATCGCACGTCTCCCAAACCCCTGAATATCAGGATAACCAGGATGGGCACCAATATGGACATGATGATTTTTTGCAAGTGTTACTGTTTTAGCAATAGATTGAAAATCACCTGCATGAAATCCACAAGCAATATTCACTGCATTCACATATGGTAGTAATTGTTCATCATTATGAAACGTATATTGACCATAATCTTCTCCGATATCACAGTTTAATTCCAATTAGAATTCCCTCCATTTCTCTAATAAAACATATTTTAATTGAAGTAAATCATGATGAGTATGCTTCCATGTTTCAAGTGCATATTCAATAGAAACCTTTTGAAATGTAATGGATGTAAATATGGTTGCTTGAGCCAATTTAGCTAAATCTGCTTGAATCACTTGACCAATTTTAGGATACCCACCAGTTGGTTGTCCGTCTGCCATAATCACAATTGGTTGTCCATTCGGTGGAACCTGAATCGCGCCAAATTGAACTGGCTCTGAAAAAAGTTGTTTTTCGTTTTTTAATCTAATTGGAGGCCCATTTAATCGATAGCCCATACGATTAGATTGGGAAGTAATCTTCCATGTATGATTTTCAAGTGACGATGCAAACCAATCGCTTTGTATCCCTTCTATATATCTAATCGTAATGTATTTTGATGTCATGTAGTCAAATAGTTTTTTATCTATTTTCCAATTAAACATACCCTTATGTGTGTATGCTTGAATAGGAAGCTCACAATTTTCTGTAATCGTGTTGCGGACATCCTTTATTCTTGGAAGTGATGAACGACTTTTTAAAATAGTAGGATAGGCAATTCCATATTTACATGCAAGATATGTATACATACCCGCTTTGCATGATAAACAACGTAGGGAATCTCCTTTTTTAACTTGTATAGGACGATACAATTCAATTTTTTGATTATTCAAATATATATCCATTGGAGCTCCAGTACAAGCGATAACAGTATCATGAAGAAATTCGACCGTAACTCCAATTTGACACATTTCTAATACTGCAGCATTTTCGTGATTACCAACCAGAAAATTTGCAATTTTCATTGCAAAGCTATCCATAGGTCCACTTGTTGGAAATCCTAAAGAACGATAAGAGAATCTCCCAAGATCTTGAATTGTTGTAGCTAAGCCTTTTTCAATTATCTTCATAAGTGATCAGTCGCTTTCGTATATCTTCAAATTCTTTACTAGTAATAGGGTAGAAATGTACGTTGTCTCCGGGTTGAAATAATGTGGGCTTTTCTTCATCTACATTTACTAAGGGAATAGGTGTGCGTCCAATAATTTGCCAACCACCTGGTGACATACTTGGATAAATACCTGTTTGTGACCCGGCAATGCCAACAGAACCTTCTGGAACAGATATGTCTGGTATTCCTTTTCTTGGTGTAGCAATACGATCATCTATTCCACCCAAGAAAGGAAAACCAGGTGAAAAACCTAAAAAATGAACGGTATATTGATTGGAAGTATGTAAATGAACCACTTCTTCCATTGTTATGTTATGGTATGTTGCAACAAATGAAAGGTCTTTGTTAAACGACTCCTCATAACAAACGGGAATATGGTGTGTAGAAGGAGAGAATAGCAATAATTCATCTGGATATCTCATCTTCTTTAATTTTTCTAAGAGATTATACGGATGAGTTGTAATTGGGTCAAAATAGATAACTAGAGAATTATACCCGATAACGATTTCAGTTATAGAAGATTGTAAGTTCTTTTCTATTACTTTTTTTACTATTAGTATTTTTTCTAACAAAGCTACAGATATTTCTTCATTAAAATGTATCATAATCGCATTCTCAGCAATTAAACGTATACTCATACATCTCGCTCCTTTTCTATTTATTCTAACGAAAAAGTTGCTAAAAATAAATAAGTAAATCACTTGTCGAATAAAGCGAAAAAACTAGTAATGATTCGAAAGTAATGATAGAATGGTACTGCTGAACATGACTATAAATCAGAGATGAGAGGAAAGTATGATGAAAAAGCGAAAATCCCAAAGTAAATTAAACAATTTAAAGATAGGAACAAAATACGGAATTATTCTAAGTATCGTTCTTTTATTATTTTTAGTATCAACAATAATCGTCTCTATTTTTTTAAAGGAAACAGGCGATCAAATTGATGCTTTAGATCGTCGGAGTGACAGAGCTGTAGATGTAACGGAAATGGGTTCATTGCTAAGAGCAAAAGGTATTCGTATCTATAAATATATGGAGACTCAAGAAACTAAGGTAGAGGAAGAATATGCGGAACGACAAGAGGCATTTGATAAGTTAGAAGCAAAACTTGAGCCGACAATCGATACTAAAGAAGAAAGAGAATTAATGAATCAAATTACGGCATTAGATGATCAAGTAAATGAAAGTTTTGAACAAATCATCAATTATGTTAAACAAGGTGAAATGGGAATCGCAGGACTGAAATCTATTGAAGCTACAGAATTACAATCACAAGCAGTAGGCTTACTAGATCAATTAACAGAACTTGTAGGAAAGCAAAGAGAAGATGCAACGATTATTGCAAAAAATAGTCAACAAGTATCAATGTATGTCCTTTATATTGCAGTAGTTATCTCTATTATTATTAGTATCGGACTTATTGTGGTAGTGAGTAGAAGGCTTTCTTCACATATTCAAGAAGTGGTGTATGTAAGTGATCAGATTGCTAATAACAATCTACAAGTTGAGCCAATTAATTATAGTGGGAAAGACGAAATTGGTCAGTTAGCATTATCAATAAATACGATGTATAGTAATTTGAGTACGATGATTAAGAAAATAGCTGATGTATCTGACACTGTTACAGCACAAAGTGAAGAATTGAATCAGTCGGCAAATGAAGTGAGACAAGGAACAGAACAAATTGCAACAACAATGGAAGAATTAGCTTCAGGTTCAGAAACACAAGCAAATCATGCGAGTGAAGTAGCGTCAAATATGAATGTTTTTGCAAAAAACATCGATGGTGCGACACAATTAGGTGACCAAGTGAAAGAATCTTCTGAGGATATATTGTTAGTCACAAATGATGGTAGCAAATTAATGATCGAATCTGTAGAGCAAATGAACAAAGTGAACAATTTAGTAAAGAATACAGTTTCTAAAGTGAGAGGGCTTGACGTACAATCAAAAGAAATTTCTAAATTAGTATCTGTCATTAAGGATATTGCAGAACAAACGAACTTACTAGCACTTAATGCAGCAATTGAATCTGCACGTGCCGGGGAACATGGTAAGGGTTTTGCCGTCGTAGCAGACGAAGTAAGGAAATTGGCAGAGCAAGTAGCTGTATCTGTGACAGATATCACGAGCATTGTTGGAAATATCCAAAAAGAAACAACAGAAGTGACAGGCTCATTAGAATTAGGTTATGAAGAAGTCGAAAAAGGTACAAATCAAATTGAACAAACAGGAGAAGCTTTCAACAAAATTACTCATTCAGTTGAAGGCATGGTAGATCACATACAAGAAATGACGAGCAGTTTAACGATGATTAATCAAAACAGTGTAAGTATCCATACTGCTATTGAAGAGATTGCATCCATATCTGAACAGTCAGCTGCAGGTGTACAACAAACTTCTGCATCTGCTGAAGAAGCTAGTAGTTCAATGGAAGAGATTTCTTCTAGTTCAGAACAATTAGCGAAACTTGCTGATGAATTAAATGGATTAGTTAGACAGTTCAAATTATAATTTGTTTTTAAAGATACAAAACCAGCTTGTCTTTTTGGATAAGCTGGTTTTTCGCATAACATATATCTAATTACTAGTTTTTCTCCATTTCGTTTGTTGTCTGTATGATTTCTTCAACTAAGTTATAAATAGAAAGCAATTCATATAGAATGATTAATTCTGTAGAGAAGATGGTATGTTCATTTGCTTCATTGGGCTTAATGTCCCAGAATTCATCTCTTAGTCTTTTTACCTGATTTCGATATGCTTTGGCTTTATAATGATCAGGAAATTTCATAAAATCAGCTAATGAATGAACCATATTAATGATATCTTCGCATTCTTTTGGTGACCAACAAATAGTTCGATTTGGAATATTCATTAGATTACCGATATGATAATGCACAAGCCTTAATTTTGCGACATTCTTCTGCTCCATCTCAAATAATTTTCTAGTGTCATCTTGCAATCTATGATATTTCGCTTCATCCTCTTGAAATTGTAGTAATTGTTCTGTTTTATCTAGAGCACGCTTTAATTGAAAAAATTTCTCATCGACATCTTTAATTTTTGCTGACTGGACTTTATCTGCTTTCATTAATACTGTTGTGATGAGTTCTACTGCATCCCCTGTTTTCTTTAGCATTTGATTGAAATCAGAAGAAATTTGTTTCGTGTAATTAGGAGGTAGTATGAACATATTTACAATTGTAGAGACAAGGATACCGATAGTCGTAGTACCTAGACGTATTAAAAAAGAATAGAAGAGATTGTCATGAATCACTTCAATCATTGCAACAGATGTTAATGTTGCTACTAATAATCCTGCATGTAAATGAAGTCGAAAACACGTCAATATCGTAAAAAATGCAGCAAGTGTATATGTAATAGGAGAATTTCCAAAAAGGTAAATGAATAGAACAGCATACAACGAACCAATAGCAGATGCGGGAAAACGCACAATACCTTTCTTAATAGAGGAAGCGACAGTCGGTTCAATTGTTACAATTGCAGTTATCACAGCAAATACTGGTGGCCACCCAAGCAACTGACATATCCATGATGTTAGAAAAACTGCAAGTGCTGTCTTTATTGCTCTTCTTCCAATAATTTTTATACGTAAATGCTTTAACATAAAGAAACGCTCCTTCGATAATTTCCATAAGCTAAATGAAACGAACTATATTGGTATTTAGGAAGTTGTTTGTAATTGTTCGTTGTAATAGCTGATTTCTAGCTTTTATTAAGATGGGAAATTTTTCACTATCGGTTAGTATACCGCATTTTATCTGGTAATTCTATGTGATTGCGTAAAAAAAGTTTGTAAATTAGAATAAAGGCAAAATCAAAAAAATTTATTTAATATAATTGTAAACGCTTTCTTATTTGGCGCATATAATGTAAAATAAGAATAATCATTAATAATGTAGCGAAAATTTGAGGAGGTGTCTACATTGCTTTCGATAAAAACGTTTAAACCATATTATGTGAAAGAAGAAGGCAACTATATTCGAGTGGTGTTAGCATTTCAATATTTTTCATTGTTAATGGATGATAAAGTGTATCAATTTGTACCACTTGAATCAAGGGAAATCCGAATCAATCGCGAAACACAAGCAATTGAAAATAAAGATGCAGTATTTGTTTTTCAAAAAGGCAAAAAGTATAACAGAATAACACTTCGAGATTTAATGTGTGTGAAAGATTTTCAAGATCATTTATCAAAAATATTAAGTCCATATATGATTCTCACACAACCAAAAGAAAAGCGTGATGAAATAGATTATGTCATTATGGAATTAGAGAAAATTAATTTATTGCGATTAATTGATCTTGCTTTAGATGAAAAAGATCAAATAAAATTTAATCTATATACAGAAAAGTTATTAGAAATTCAATAACAGATAAAAACTTCGAATAAAAGAATTCTTTAATTACAAAAATCTAAACGATTCAAAAGCTATTTTACGAATCGTTTGGTTTTTTTTGTGAAGAACAATATTTATTTTCCAACTTCTTTTTAATTATTTTTGGGATTTTTGGAGAACTTAGTCTTTTCTTGTTATAATATAAGCATAGAAAGTTTTAATTAAGGGAGGAATCGTACAATGGTTAAATTAAAGATAGGTGTGTTAAGTACAGCAAAAATTGGACGAGAACAAGTGATTCCAGCAATTCAACGTTCGCAAAATGCAGAAGTAGTTGCAATAGCGAGTCGAAATATTGAAAATGCAAAAAAAGTAGCAGAAGAGCTATCTATACCAAATACATATAGTAGTTATTTAGATTTGTTAAATGACCAGTCAATTGATGCTGTCTATATTCCATTGCCTAATGCTATGCACAAAGAATGGGTCATGAAAGCTTGTGAGCATAAAAAGCATGTTCTATGTGAGAAACCGATTACTTTAGATGCTGCAGAATTAGAAGAGATAAAAAAAGTAGCTGAAGAAAATAATGTCTACGTAATGGAAGCGTTTATGTACCAATTCCATCCACAACATCAAAAAGTTAAAGAGTTATTGAATAGTGGTGCAATTGGTAATGTGACAATGATGCGTGCAAGTTTTTCCTTTTATTTAGATGATCGCACAAATATTCGTTTAAACAATGAACTAGGTGGGGGGTCTATGTATGATGTAGGATGTTACAGTATACATGCAATTCGCAATATACTTAACCAAGAGCCTATAACTGTTTATGCAAAAAGTGTAGAGCGTGACAATTTAGGTGTGGATACGACAATGACAGGAGTATTGTCATTTGAGAATGGGATTGTTGGACTTTTCGATTCGAGTTTTGATTCCACGCATCGTCAAGAATATGAAGTGATTGGATCTAAAGGTACGATTCGAGTAAGTGCCGCATTTAGACCTGATACAAGCAAGGACGGTAAAGGAAAAGTAATTCTATGCGTAGATGGAAAAGAACCAGAAGAATTTTCGATAGATGGTGATCAATATACATTAATGGTTGAGGATTTTGCAGATGCAATTACTAAAAACAGAGCACTATCTTATACGATAGATATGGCGTTAAACCAAATGAAAATCGTTGAGGCTGTATATCGTAGTAGTGAATCAAATAATGTTGTGATTGTAGATTAATAAAGAAAAGGCTTCTTCATAATTGTAGATACATTATGAAGAAGCCCTTTCTTATTTTTCAACTGGTTTTGCGTAAATGATATAACGATCTGGTGCATCACCGATAAATGAAAATGGATAACATGTTGTAATAACTAATTCTTCATTAGGTGCGGTACTTTTGATAACTGTGGTGTCATCTGCTGGTACAATTTTGGAATCGACCATCTCGTATTCGAATTCTCCGTATGGAAGCTCGACGATAAAGCGATCACCAATTTTGACTTCTCCAAGACTACGAAATACTGTGTCTCGATGACCAGACAATACAATTTGGTCATTTTGCTCTGGATATGCAGATGTTTTGTAATGTCCGACACCTTTCTCTAAGTCGTCGGGATCTGTACCTTCAACGATTGGAAGTGCCGCATCTAATACTGGAATATGAAGAAATCCTACAGCATCACCTGTCTCTGGAAGAAAAGATTCTGGTGATTGCTTTCCATCCGCTTTTGATTGAGTAAGTAATTGTTGTGCTTCTTGTGCTGCTTGGTTTTCAGCTGCCTGTATTTTGAAGTATTGATACCCACCAATACTCAAAAATACAACCCCTGCTAGAATAAACAGTAAAGCAATTTTTTTCACGATATCACCTCATTATCATTTTTTCGTCTGTAATCCATTGTATGTACTTAATTGTTCTTTCTTTATTATACATAATTATGTAATAGATTACATTAGATTGTTAAATATATTATACTAGAATAGAAAGCGAATTCAATTTGGAGGAGGGATCGATATGCTAGTAAAAAGATTAAATCATTTTTTAGAAAGTATTATTAAAGATGGACCAGCAGGTGTTGCACTATCTGTCATAAAAGATAACAGATTACTTTATGAGAATTATTTTGGTTATGCAGATATCGATACAAAAACAAAAATCGAGAAGGATACAATTTATCGAATTTACTCCATGACAAAAATTGTCACTTGTGTTGCTGCATTGCAATTGGTAGAAGAAGGGAAAATATTATTGAATGATCCTTTAAGTGACTATTTGCCTGAATTTAAAGAGATGAGTGTAGATATAGGTGGTAATCGTGATTCATTAAATGTAATAAAAGCAACACAACCAATACGTATAAAAGACTTATTTAAAATGACTTCAGGTCTTACATATGGCGGCAACCAAACAGAAGTAGAACGTCTAACAAGTAAAGCAATGGAAGAAGTTCGTAACTTATCAGGTGACTTACATACAACAAAACTTCGAATCTTCTCACGGAAAATAGCAGAAATTCCATTAGCATTTGAGCCTGGTACGGATTGGAGATATGGCATAAGTCACGACATTCTAGGTGCCTTAATAGAAGTGGTAAGTGGAATGACATTCTCTGAATATTTACAAAAAAATATATTTGACCAACTTGGCATGCATGATACTCATTTCCAATTACCAGAGGAGAAGAAAGAACGCTTAGCAACATTATACAATATGAATGAACAAGGACATTTAATTAAAAATACAGTGATAGATCATGCAAGTGAACCTGTGCCTTTGTTTGAGAGTGGTGGTGCAGGACTGCATTCTACACTCGGTGATTACCAAAAATTTGCACAATGCTTAGCACAAAATGGGACATTAGATGGTAAGACGATTCTAAATAAGCATACAATTCAATTAATGGCTCAAAATCATTTACATCCATCTTTGTTCCATCAACTTGGATGGAATGATGATAATGGTTATGGATATGGATTAGGTGTGAAAGTAATGATTGATCAAGTAAAAGGTGGAAGTATTAGTAATATAGGAGAATTTGGTTGGTCAGGTCTTGCGGGTACATATTGTTTGATTGATCCGAAAACAAACCTTTCCATCGTATATATGCAACAAATGTTCCCGCACAATGAAACGATTTATCAACCTCGAATTAGAAATATAGTGTATGGCTCTTTATAGAATACAATCATAGTGAGGTGTAAAAGAACATAATATGAAAATAAAAAGAATATATGATGATCAAGAAGAAAAAGACAATATAAGGATATTAATTGATCGAGTTTGGCCTCGAGGTATTTCAAAGGAAAAAGCAAATTTAGATGATTGGTTAAAAGAAATTGGACCTTCTACAGAATTGAGAAAATGGTTTAATCATGATCCAGAACGTTTTTCTGAATTTAAAAAGCGATATAGAAAAGAATTGGATCAAGATCATGAAAAGCGAGAAGCATTTGAGCAGTTGAAGAAATACAATGAAGAGAATAATGGAGATATTACAATTCTCTACGGCGCTAAAGATACAAAATATAACCATGCAGTAATCGTAAAAGAACTAATTGAAAAAAACAAATAAAGATCAAAAAATGAAATCAAGTAAATACTGCAAATAAAAAAATATAAAGCAAAAAAAAGCACTTCTTAAAGATAAGAAGTGCTTTTTTATATAAGCGCTAAATTAGTTTTTTACTACGTTAGCTGCTTGTGGTCCACGGTTACCTTCTTCGATATCGAAAGAAACGCTTTGACCTTCTTCAAGTGTTTTAAAGCCGTCGCCTTGGATAGCAGAGAAGTGTACGAATACGTCATCTTGACCTTCAACTTCGATGAATCCAAAACCTTTGTCTGCGTTAAACCATTTTACTGTACCTTGTACCATATTTCTTTTCCTCCTAGTGTGAATCATTCACACAAATGTATTACTATTCTTGCTCTTGCCCCAAAACGAAAACTTTACGTTACGATACTTGAAGGTGTCATCGAACAAAATAGCTAAATTCATTATAACAAGTAAATTACTATATTGCAAGCGGATGCCAAAATTTATTTATTGTCTTCACCTAGAATAGCATCTGTGTTATTTCCACCTGGAGGAACTATTGGGTATACATTTACTTCTTCTTCTATAATAAAATCTAACAATACAGGGCCATCTATTTGAAATGCTTTTTTTATCATTTCTTCTGCTTCTTTTTCTGTTTTAGCTTGGTAACCTGTAATGCCAATGCTAGTTGCAAAACCAATAAAGTCAGGCGAGCTAATTTTCACTTGTGAATATTTGTTTTTATAAAATAATTGTTGCCATTGTCGAACCATACCTAAATAACCATTACGCAAAATAACAATTTTGATATTCAACTTATTATTCGCAACATGAAATAATTCTTGTATATTCATTTGGATACTACCATCACCAGTTACACATATCACTTGTTGATTCTGATTGGCTAATGCACCACCGATACTTGCAGGTAAGCCGTACCCCATTGTACCAAATCCGCCTGATGTAAGTAGGTGTCTTGGTTGTTGGAATGGATAATGAAGTGCTGTCCACATTTGATGTTGACCAACATCTGTAGCAACAATCACATCTTTATGAGCATGAGAATAGAGCAATTTGATTATTTTGTCTGGTTTTAACTCACTTGTTGCATTACTAAATTGTGGAGAAGTTTTTCTCCATGTAAGAACTTCTTCAACCCAATGATCTAATGTGAAATCTTGAAGCAATGGATTGATTGTCTGTAAGAATTGTAAAATATCCATTATGATTGGAAAGTCCACTACAATATTCTTATTTACTTCAGCTGGATCTATTTCAATTTGTATTTTTGTAGAATGTGGAGAAAAACCTTTTGTTTTACCAGTAATTCTGTCACTAAATCTCACACCTAAACAAACTAATAAATCTGCTCTATGAACAGCTCGATTAGCTGCAAATGTACCATGCATACCAACCATTCCTAAATGTAACGGATGATCTGCTTCTATTGCACCTAGTCCCATTAAAGTACTAACAAAAGGGATGTTTGTTTGATCAAGGAACTTCCGAAGCACATCACTAGCACCACTAGCAATCACTCCACCGCCAATAAGTAAGACAGGCTTTTTTGCATTTTTAATTAATGATACGATATGGTTTAATTGATTCATATTAACATTTGGATGTTTTTTTTGAATTGTTGTTAGGATAGGACTATCTATATCATTGTACTGCTCACTTTCATCATTCTCAGTCGGATTATATTCAATAATAATCACACCATTTCTACCAGCTAATGCGAGTTGATAAGCTTCTGCTATAATAGAAGGGATATGTTTTCTTTTTCGAATTTGGAAATAATATTTAGAAATTGGTTTTGTAATTGCTTCTATATCTAAATACGTATCAAATTGTTTACATTGTTTTACAAAGACAATAAGAGGTACACTATCAATTTGAGCTGTCGCAATTCCTGTCACAGCATTTGTTAACCCATAGTCCGTAGTAATAAATGCAATCCCAGGTTTTCCTGTAGCTCTTGCATATCCATCTGCAGCATGAATGACAGATTGTTCATGTGTCAGTGGGGAGAATTGAATATCTTTGGATGACTGGAATAAATAAGGATAAAATGCAGAACCGAAAAGTACTTCTGCGTTTTGTTTTTTTAATGCTTCGACCATCACGTTTTCATATGAGTTATACATTGCTTGCCTGCGAATTTTCATTTGGATAACTCCTTTAACTTTTTTCTAATCATAAAATTTTCAGAAAACTTTATCAGTGAGGTATATCACGTTAAACCAAAAACTTTACAGAGTGGAGGGATTTTTATGAAATTATGGATAAAAAAAATTAAATATCTATTCACAGGTTATTTCGCCTTGGTGATGGCGACAGGAGCGTTATCTATTGCTTCGCATTTATTAGGTTTTACACGAGTAAGTATGGGATTGTTGTACATAAATACAGTGTTTATAATTATACTTGCAGCTTTGGTGTTATCACGCGTCTTGTTTTTCTTTCCTAATGTTAAAAAAGATATTACAAGTCACTTACAAGGACCTGGTTTCTTTACATTAGTTGCAGGGACAAATGTATATGGTTCACAGTTAGTCATTATTTTAGGAGAGTATTCTATTGCATTAAAATTGTGGTTAATAGCAATCATATTATGGATCGTGATTATGTATGTATTCTTTACTGCCGTAACGATTCGAAAGAGCAAGCCAGATTTAGTGGAAGGAATTAATGGAGCTTGGTTAATTGCAGCTGTCGCAACACAATCAATCTCTGTTTTAGGAACATTAATTGCATCACATTTGACAGATAATTCTACTATGGAATTTATTTTCTTTATTGCAATTTCTATGTATTTACTAGGTGGGATGCTTTATCTGAGTATTATTACATTAATTTTTTACCGATTTACATTTTTACATTTTGAACATGCTGCACTCACACCGCCTTATTGGATTAATATGGGAGCTGTTGCCATTACAACTTTAGCAGGGTCCATGATTATTATGCATGGAGCTGATACTCTTCTAATTGAACAGTTTATTCCATTTATAAAAGGGTTCACATTATTCTTTTGGGTAACTGGTACATGGTGGATTCCGTTATTAGTTATTTTAATGTGTTGGCGTTATATTGTGCATCGATTTCCAATTAATTATGACCAACAAATGTGGGGCATGGTCTTTCCACTATCAATGTACACTACTGCAACATATCAATTGAGTCATTCTTTACACATTGCATTCTTAGAAAAAATTTCACAAGTATTTATTATACCAGCTGCTATTACTTGGGTTTTAGGAATCGTTCTATTATTTGTTCATTTAATGAGTGATATATTCAAAGTTATAAAGTAATTCACTGAACTACCTTGCAAAATTGGAATAGAAACGTTAAGATAAAATGATTGAAAAACTGGTGAATTGAAATGAGGTAACATATAAATGAATAAACAATCCATTTACTCTTATACAGAGGAAGAGTTGGCGCAATGGTTTATAGATAATGGACAAAAGAAATTTCGTGCATCACAAGTGTGGGACTGGTTATACAAAAAACGTGTCCGCACATTTTCACAAATGAAGAACTTGAATCATGCATGTGTGGAGTTATTAGAAGAGCACTTCACATTAGGTACTTTACAAGAAGAAATTAAGCAAGAGTCACAAGATGGTACTATAAAATTTCTGTTCAAGATGGAGGATGGCAATTTAATAGAAACAGTACTAATGAAATTTAATTATGGCTACTCTGTCTGTGTTACAACACAAGTTGGTTGTAATATTGGGTGTTCTTTCTGTGCGAGTGGGCTTTTGACAAAAGATCGAGATTTGCAAACAGGTGAAATTGTGGAGCAGATCATGAAAGTACAACAACATTTAGATAGTAAAGAGAAAGACGAGCGTGTTAGTCATATAGTAGTAATGGGAATTGGTGAACCATTTGATAATTATGCAAATACGATGCGTTTTTTACGAATTGTAAACAGCCAAAAAGGTCTATCTATTGGAGCAAGACATATTACTGTATCAACAAGTGGGTTAGCTAAAAAGATATATGATTTTGCGGATGAAAACATACAAGTGAATTTAGCTGTATCTTTACATGCGCCAAATAATGAGTTAAGAACGAAAATAATGAAAATAAATAAAGCATTTCCTTTAGAAAAATTAATGCCAGCAATCGATTACTATTTGAAAAAGACGAATCGCAGAATTACATTTGAATATATTCTATTAAAAGACGTTAATGATCATAAGGAGGAAGCAAAGCAATTAGTCCAATTATTAAAAGATAAGCGTCATTTATCTTATGTTAATTTAATTCCATATAATCCAGTTGATGAACATAATCAATATAGCCGAAGTGAAAAACAAGCAATATTAGACTTTTATCAAGTGTTACTCGAAAATGGAATTAACTGTGGTGTTCGTGTAGAACATGGGACAGATATTGATGCAGCCTGTGGGCAATTACGAAGTAAACAATTAAAGAAAGAAAAGCAAAAAGCGAACTAACATTTTTTCTACTAACTTTTTTGTAAAGATATAAACAAACACATAATGAAACAAGTTGAATAATATAGTGTATCGTCCTATAAGTAACCATACTTATAGGACGATTTTTTATAAACAAGTAATGATGATCTTAGTATTAAAATTTAATTGACATTATCAAAAAAAATGATACTATCAATATAAGTGCAATCGTTTGCGCAATTTAAAAACATGTAGTGATACTTGGAGGTTTTGTATAATGCAAAAAAAATGGTGGAAAGAAGCAGTTGCGTATCAAGTGTATCCTCGCAGTTTTAACGATTCAAACGGTGACGGTATTGGAGATATCAATGGAGTGATAGATAAATTAGATTATATTAAAGAATTAGGTATTGATGTCATTTGGATGAGTCCAATTTATCAATCACCTAATGACGATAATGGATATGATATTAGTGATTATCAAGCGATAATGGAAGATTTCGGTACAATGGAAGACTTTGATCGATTGCTTGAAGCGGTACACGAAAAAGAGATGAAAATCATTATGGATTTAGTTATTAATCACACATCAGATGAGCACCCATGGTTTATTGAATCAAGGTCATCAAAAGATAATCCTTATCGTGACTATTATATTTGGCATGAAGGTAAGGAAGGGAAAGAACCGAATAATTGGGAATCTATTTTTGGTGGCTCCGCTTGGCAGTTCGATGCAGAAACAAAAGAATATTATATGCATGTGTTCTCAACAAAACAACCAGATTTAAATTGGGAGAATGAAGTTGTTCGCAATGAGTTATATAAAATGATTAATTGGTGGTTAGATAAAGGAATTGATGGTTTTCGAGTGGATGCGATTTCACATATAAAGAAAGTCGCAGGTTATCCAGATTTACCTAATCCAACAAATAAGAAGTATGTACCTTCATTTGATGGCCATATGAATAGACCAGGTATTGACAAATTTCTAAGAGAATTAGCGGATCAGACGTTTAACCGTTACGACATTATGACGGTTGGAGAAGCGAATGGTGTGAAGATTGAAGATGCAGATCAATGGGTTGGAGAACGTGATGGCTACTTTGATATGATTTTTCAATTTGAACATTTAGGATTATGGTCAAGAAGTGCGGATGGTGGTTTAGATTTAGATTCCTTAAGACAAACATTAACAAAATGGCAGAATGGATTGCATGGTAAAGGCTGGAATGCATTGTTTTTAGAAAATCACGATCAACCAAGATCTGTTTCGACATGGGGTAATGACGAAACATATTGGAGTGAATCAGCAAAGTGTCTTGCTACAATGTTCTTCTTTATGCAAGGAACACCATTTATTTATCAAGGTCAAGAGATTGGCATGACAAATGTGCAATATGACTCGATTGATGATTATAATGATGTAGCTATTAAAAACCTTTATTATAATGAATTGGAAGAAGGAAAGACACATGAAGAGATCATGCAAGTCATTTGGAAAACAGGTCGCGATAATTCAAGAACACCAATGCAATGGAACGACTCCAAAAATGCAGGATTTTCTGATGGTGAACCATGGCTAAAAGTAAACCCGAATTATAAAAAAATAAATGTCGAAAGCCAATTGGAAGATTCTAACTCTATTTACCATTATTATAAAAAAATGATTTCATTGAGAAAAGAATATGACGTTTTTGTCTATGGTGATTATCATTTACTATTATCTAACCATAAGCATGTGTATGCATATGGTAGGAAGTATCAAGATAGGTATGCCCTCATTGTTACTAACTTATTTGCTATGGAAACAACGGTCTCTCTACCTGGTGAATGGGATTCGAAAAAGAAACGTATGGTCTTATCCAATTACGCAGATTGTTCTGATATAGAAGCAAGTGAGTTTATCTTAAAACCTTATGAAGCTAGAGTGTATGTATGGTGAGTATCCATCGAATCCAATCATAACTTGACAAAATTCAGACATTTCATTAAACTATCAGAAAGTAAAAGAACTTTCAGATAATTATAAATGAAAATAGACGATGAAGAGGATTAGTAACAAAGTAACTTCGTTAAAGAGAGGTGGCGAACTGGTGCAAGCCACTACAAGTCTTTGTGAACTCACCTTAGATGTTGCAAGAGTGATCTTATTCAGTTGAGAAAGCTTTTGTCGTGATCCGCGTTAAGGATTTGAAGTGAGTGCGATAAAGCACTAATGTTGGGTGGTACCGCGGGAATCTCTCTCGTCCCATTTTGGGATTAGAGAGATTTTTTGCGTGGGAAGAACATATGTTTGTGTAATGGTGGTTATTTTAAATTAGTATATAGTGCAATGGTTTTACATAAATAAGGAGGAAAAGTTATGTCGTTTGATCATACTTCCATTGAAAAGAAATGGCGAGAATACTGGATAGCAAATAAAACATTTGCTACAGATGCAAAATCAAAGAAAGAAAAATTTTATGCATTAGATATGTTTCCATACCCATCTGGAGCAGGACTACATGTAGGTCACCCAGAAGGGTATACAGCAACAGATATATTATCTCGAACGAAAAGAATGCAAGGGTATGAAGTTTTACACCCAATTGGTTGGGATGCATTTGGACTTCCAGCTGAGCAATATGCATTAGATACTGGTAATGATCCTGCAGAGTTTACAGAGAAAAATATAAATACTTTCCGTAGACAAATTCAAGAATTAGGATTTTCATATGATTGGGATAGAGAAGTGAATACAACTAATCCTGATTATTATAAGTGGACACAATGGATATTCTTGAAATTATATGAAAAAGGACTAGCATATATAGATGAAGTACCAGTTAATTGGTGCCCTGCCTTAGGTACAGTGTTAGCCAATGAAGAAGTAATTGATGGCAAAAGTGAACGTGGTGGTCACCCTGTAGAAAGAAAACCAATGAAACAATGGATGTTAAAAATTACTGCATATGCGGATAGGTTATTAGAAGATTTGGAAGAATTAGATTGGCCTGAAAGTATAAAAGATATGCAACGTAATTGGATTGGAAGATCAGAGGGTGCGGAAGTTGAATTTTCTATAGAGAATAATATAGATACATTTAGTGTATTTACAACGAGACCTGATACATTGTATGGTGCAACATATACAGTGTTAGCTCCAGAACATCCATTAGTTACTAAAATTGTGACAGAAGACCAAAAAGCTGTTGTTACTGCATATTTAGATAAAGTAAAAACGAAAAGTGATTTAGAACGTACAGATTTAGCAAAAGATAAATCTGGTGTATTCACAGGAGCATATGCAATTAATCCAATTAATGGAAAGAAATTACCGATTTGGGTAGCTGATTATGTATTAATGACATATGGTTCTGGTGCAATTATGGCTGTCCCGGCACATGATGAGCGTGATTATGAATTTGCTAAAAAATTCGGTATTGATATTATTCCTGTATTAGAGGGTGGGAATATCGCAGAAGAAGCATTTACTGGCGACGGACCACATATAAACTCTGACTTTTTAAATGGATTAAATAAAGAAGATGGAATAAAAGCTGCAATCAATTGGTTAGAAGAGAATAAAAAAGGTGAGAGAAAAATAACATATCGCCTTCGTGATTGGTTATTTAGTCGTCAACGTTATTGGGGTGAGCCAATTCCAATTATTCATTGGGAAGATGGTACAACTTCAGCAGTACCTGAAGAAGAATTACCTCTTGTATTACCTAAGACAAAAGAGATTAAACCATCAGGTACAGGAGAATCGCCACTTGCTAATATAGAAGATTGGGTTAATGTTGTAGATTCTGTTACTGGAAGAAAAGGCCGCAGAGAAACAAATACAATGCCACAATGGGCTGGTAGTTGCTGGTACTTCTTACGTTATATTGATCCGAACAATAAAGAGAAATTAGCTGATGAAGAATTGTTAAAAGAATGGCTACCAATAGATGTATATATTGGTGGAGCAGAACATGCTGTATTACATTTGCTCTATGCGCGTTTCTGGCATAAATTTTTATATGATATTGGAGTTGTTCCAACAAAAGAACCATTCCAGAAATTATATAATCAAGGAATGATTCTTGGAGAGAACAATGAAAAAATGAGTAAATCTAAAGGGAATGTTGTAAACCCTGATGAGATTGTCGAATCACATGGTGCGGATACTTTACGTTTGTATGAAATGTTTATGGGTCCATTAGATGCGTCAATCGCTTGGTCTACAAATGGTTTAGACGGTGCACGGAGATTCTTAGATAGAGTATGGCGTTTATTTGTTACGGATGATCTTCAATTATCTGACAAAATTGTAGACGAAAATACGACTGAATTAGAAAAAGTCTATCATGAAACAGTAAAAGTAGTGTCTCAAAACTTTGAAGATTTACGCTTTAATACAGGAATTTCACAAATGATGGTCTTTGTAAATGAAGCATATAAAGCGAAACATATTGCAAAAGAATATGCTGAAGGATTCATTAAGTTGTTGTCTCCAGTCGCTCCACATGTGGCTGAAGAAATTTGGCAATTGCTTGGTCATAATGAAACAATTGCTTATCAAGAATGGCCATCATTTGATGAAGCAAAGTTAGTAGAAGATGAAGTGGAAATCGTCGTACAGATCTTGGGTAAAGTACGTGCGAAGTTAATGGTGAATAAATCTGCAACGAAGGAAGAGATTGAACAAATTGCTTTAAATGATCCTTCTATTGTAGAAAGGTTAGAAGGAAAAACAATTCGTAAAGTAATTGTCGTACCACAAAAGTTAGTAAATATTGTAGCTAATTAAATTTATAGCCTTCATTTTTGTCTTTACTAAGATAAAATGAAGGCTATTTATATTACTGAATGAGAATTCTTTCTTTCTAACTTAGACGAAATGCTTCTTTTTATAAAACACTCGTTAAAGTTTTTTGAATAAAACTATTGACTTTTAATAAATAAACTTGTAATATATTAAGAGTTCGCAACAAAACATTTTACGAGAACTTGACAAAATATCTCGTTATTTGTTAAAATGTATTTGTCGCTGACACTATGTTAATTTGATCATTGAAAACTGAACAAAACAACCAGTATGATATATAGTAAGAAATGCTAGCTTTTAGAAGCGAGCTTAAAGTCAACTTTATTTGAGAGTTT
>NZ_JBHSDV010000005.1:0-93824 GCF_042651725.1 Gracilibacillus marinus
AACTCTCAAATAAAGTTGACTTTAAGCTCGCTTCTAAAAGCTAGCATTTCTTACTATATATCATACTGGTTGTTTTGTTCAGTTTTCAATGATCAAGCGCTGTTTTTTTTGCGACAGCTTTTAAATTATATCAATTCATATCCTTCATGTCAACAACTTTTTTAAATTGTTTTGTTATGAATTGTTGTTGTCTTAAGCGACGTCTAATAATATATCACGAAAACAAAATAGAAGTCAATGCTTTTTTTAAAAATAAATATTCTCTTTCATAAATCTATGCTGAAGCCCGCTATCCACAAAGCTATTGTATGTGGGCACACAGATAATGTGCATCATTCATTTATTTATTTTCTTTTCGCGTTCTCTCTAAATACTTTACTCTTTTATAAAATCCATAAACAAATGCATCTTCTTATCACACACAAGCCTTCATAATAATACAAATAAAAAACACATTAAAACTTTCCTGAAGTCTAACGTGTTTCTTCTCCTCTATTCTATTAAAAAGACAGTCTATTCTTTCCATCTATACTTTCGATGTGCAATTTGTTTCCCTTTTGTTTCTTCTAATACTACTTCTACTTTGTTTGCATGAACTAAATAATCAAGAACAGTAACTAAATCATACATATACGGTTCAATTGCTGGATGTGTTTTTAACTCTCCATATCCCCATGGCTCAGATTTCTCTGACATAATTCGCATTAAATGTTCCGAACAACTTGGGATCTTTTTCTTTAATGTTAATTCAATCGCTATTAACATTAGTTCGATTCTTTTCTTAATATTTTCTTTACTTCTAATCAATTCTTCATATAATTTATAGATTTCTAAATCAATACGCTTTACTTGCTTCCATACCATTAGTTCTGGATGATACCCTTTTTCAATCACTGAAATCCTACCAAAATAATGCAAGGAACGAAGCATTCGACTATATGCATCTAAATAGTCTTCTGAATTATACAAATTCTTTCCTTCACTATAATTCCTTGTCAACTTAGAAAACTCAATAATTAATTTCAACATACGTTTGTCTTTTGGGAAGACACGTAACGTATCTTGTAGGTTTGATAAATACTGATTGTGATCATATAGAATTCGTCCATTCATAATCCATTCCATGACTAATCTGTATTTACTTGTGTCAATCCATTCCTCTAACAATTCTTTATGAATAATATGTAATGCCGCCGATTTATTTCCATATTCGTAATGTTTCACTGTCCACTGCTCTTCACTATCTTTTACTACTACAAGTAAAATACTATCAAAATTATCTGTTTCTGGGCTGACTTCTTCCTTCTTCTCCATCAGTAAGATTCCTAGCGTGTTTTTATTACTTGCACGTTCTTGATAAATAGGTCTTAGTAAATCTTCCATCAATAGCCCTCCTCACATTCCATACTATATACTTAAATTCGATAAAAAGATAACAATTCCCTTCTTACAAATCGAATAAAATATTTCTTACTTCATTCTTTCGATAGAAACAATACTTTTTTGCATGCATTATCCTAATTTCCATACAAATAACGATATCTTATGCTATACTACGATATGATAATGTAAAGCTAGGTGGGGGAATAATGATGGCAGATATTACTTACAAAAGTAAAATTAATCGAATTCGGTCCTTTGCTTTATCTCTTGTTTTTATCGGATTCGGTATTATGTATATCGGTTTATTATTCAAATCGACAGAGTGGCTAATGATTCTCTTCATGATTTTTGGTACATTAGCAATCATTTTTAGTACGGTTGTCTATTTTTGGATCGGCTTGTTATCTACGCGTGCCATTCCAATCATATGTCCTACATGCGAGAAGCCAACAAAAATGTTGGGAAGAGTGGATGCGTGTATGCATTGTAAACAACCACTTACATTAGATAAAAATCTAGAAGGTAAAGAATTTGATGAAAGTTATAATTCCAAAAAGAAGAAAAGCCCGAAATAGGCTTTTCTTCTTTTTAGATTAATAAGTGTAAAAACTAGTGATATGACCACATGAACCTTTACACGATTTGTTTTTTGTCTTTTTTACACTCTTGGCAAACTCCATATACTTCCATTCGGTGATGGCTCACATCAAATCCAGTAATTTGCTCTGCCAATGATTCTACTTCATCAAGGCTTGGATAGTGAAAATCAACTATCTTGCCGCAACTTTCACAAATAATGTGATAGTGTTTAGATGTATTACAGTCAAAACGACTAGAAGAATCACCATAAGTTAATTCGCGTACCAACCCAATTTCTCGGAATACACGCAAGTTATTATATACGGTTGCAACACTCATATTAGGAAATTTTCCTTCTAGTGCTTTATAGATATCATCTGCAGTAGGGTGAGTCTCTGCATTTAATAAGAATTCCAACACCGCATGACGTTGTGGTGTAATACGAACGCCAGATGATTTAAGCCTTTCAACAGCTTCTTGCAACATATGTTCAGACACCGCCATGCACCTCACTTTCTCCTACATAATAGTATAATCCCTTACTACTAGTTTACAATATAAACAGTATTAATACAATTATTACATTGTAATTCTTATAATTAGTGTACTCCCATTAGACTTGTCCTGTCAATAAAAGTATACGATGGATCGTCATTTTTATGCTTCAATATGTAAATGTCTTTCCTCTATACGTAGTCTATGATTGATTGTTCTTGCTGCAACAAAGAGATAATCAGACAAGCGATTCATATATTGGAACACATGAACATTATCCAAATCTTCCTTCATTCCAACAATGATTCTTTCCGCTCTCCTCGCAACAGTTCTTGCGTGATGAACGGTCGTTGCTGCAATATGCCCACTAGGAAGGATAAAATTAGTTAAGCTTGGCAATGTCGCTTGCCAGTTGTCAATTTGTTCTTCCACTTGTTTCACATGAGATTCTTTTAATTGCCACGTTACTTCCTTTCCACTCGGAGTCGCTAGCTCTGCACCAACATGAAATAAAATGGTTTGAATCTGGTAGAATTCCACGATTATTTTGTCTATGTCCTCTTTTTGCTCTACCTGTTCGAGGTGGCTTATCGCCATGCCGATAATCGCATTTAATTCATCACACGTGCCATATGCTTCTACTCGCATATCATTCTTCGCTACACGCTTTCCGTAAATTAAGGATGTCTCTCCTCTATCACCTGTTCTCGTATATATTCTCACACGAACCCCTACTTTCTCCATATATAGAAAAGGTGTGTGAGCATCTATACCCACACACAAGACTCTTCTTAACCATTCAATTCTTCACGAATGTATTGCAACGATTCTTCCACATGACCTTTCACTTGCACATTACGAAATTCTTTACGTAATACGCCTTCTTGATCAATGATAAATGTAGAACGAACAATTCCCATATATTCTTTCCCGAATTTGTTCTTTAATTGCCAAACACCGAATTGCTCTGCTACTTCCTTCTCTTCATCAACAAGCAGTTCAAATGGCAAATCGTGTTTTGCGATAAACTTCTTGTGGCTCTCTTCTGAATCTGGACTAACACCAAGGATCACTGCATTTACATCTTGGAAGCTCTCATGATGATCACGGAAATCACAAGCTTCTGTCGTACAGCCTGGTGTATTGTCTTTAGGATAGAAATAAAGTACCACATTCTTCCCAACAAAATCAGATAGACTTACTTTTTCGCCATGATTATTCACTAATGTAAAATCATCCACTTTTTTTCCTACTTCTACTGCCATATTGATCCCTCCTTTTTTTCTTCATTGCTTTAAGGTTACTTGAAATATCAAAAAGTCTCAACTATTTAGCGTATCATTCGCGACCCATCTTTTCCTTGCCAAACTTTTAAGAAAAAAGCTGGTGGAAGGATATAACCAATCAATGATTCAATTAAAGCAAGTAGTCTTCCCCACCCAACTGGGGTTATGTCTCCATATCCTACTGTCATTAATGTTACCCCACTAAAATAAAAAGAATGCGCCAATGTTTCAAATGGCGACAGTTGCTGCAGCTTCCCATCATCCAGTAACAATACACCTTGAAATGACAACACAAAATATAAACAAGCAAATGAGGTAAGCACAGTAAAATACACAACAAGTAATGTATAGAAGATTTCATAAGAAAAATAGCTTTTTTTATGAACTTTGCCAAAAATAAATGCATACAAACTACCTGCAAGTAAAAAAGTAATGACTAGAATTGAAATCGTTGCTATCACATCATCACACCCTTGTCCCTTTATTCCTAGTGTACGAAAAAAATACAGATCAAATGCCTATTAGTTAGGATTATGTATAGAAAGTGCTATAATTACTTATTAGTCAATGCAACGACTTATTATTAGAACAATGGAGGTTTTTTAAGTGAAATTTACTAATTCGGAACAATTACATACAGAAGCACAAGAACATATCGTTGGTGGTGTCAATTCACCATCTCGAGCATATGAAGGAGTCGGAGGCGGCTCACCTGTCTATATGGAAAAAGGAGAAGGCGCGTACTTTTACGATGTCGATGGAAATAAGTATATCGATTATTTAGCTGCATATGGTCCAATCATTACAGGACATGCCCATCCACACATTACAGAAGCAATTAACAAAAAAGCAAGCAATGGTGTGTTATACGGGACACCTACAAGATTAGAGAATATATTTGCACAAAAGTTAAAACAAGCAATTCCATCTATGGACAAGGTCCGTTTTGTAAATTCAGGGACAGAAGCGGTGATGACTACAGTAAGAGTCGCACGTGCATACACGAAGCGTGAGAAGATTATCAAATTTGCTGGATGTTACCATGGTCATTTCGATGCCGTGCTTGTCCAAGCTGGCTCTGGTCCATCTACATTAGGTAACCCAGATTCTGCCGGTGTAACAGAAGCGACAGCGAAAGAAGTCATCACTGTACCATTTAATGATATTGAATCATTTAAAGAAGCATTACAACATTGGGGTGATCAAATCGCATGTGTATTAGTTGAACCAATTGTAGGGAATTTTGGAATTGTGGAACCTAAGGAAGGATTCTTACAAGAAGTAAAACAATTAACACATGAACATGGTGCATTACTCATTTTTGATGAAGTCATTACAGCATTCCGTTTCCATTATGGTTCTGCTCAAGAAATGGTTGGTGTCGAACCAGATATGACTGCACTTGGGAAAATAATCGGTGGTGGATTACCAATTGGTGCATATGGTGGTAAGAAAGAAATTATGGAACAAGTTGCCCCACTTGGTCCAGCATATCAAGCAGGAACAATGGCTGGGAACCCTCTGTCGATGTCTGCAGGTATTGCTTGTTTAGAAGTACTTAGTGAAGATGGCATATATGAACGGCTTGATCAGCTAGGGAAGATGCTAGAAGATGGCATAATAGATGCAGCTAAAAAATACGATATTGCCATTAGTGTCAATAGACTAAAAGGTGCTCTCACTGTATACTTTGGTAATGAAAGAATAGAGAATTATGCTCAAGCAGAAGCAACAAATGGAGAACTATTCGGTAAATTCTTTAAACTAATGTTACAGCAAGGCATTAATTTAGCACCATCCAAATATGAAGCATGGTTTTTAACCATTGCACATACAGAAAAAGACATTATCCAGACAATTGAAGCTGTGGACTATGCCTTTAGTCAATTAAAATCTATTTAAATACTATTGGAATTCGGACATTCTATGTGGAACAGGGATGACTTGCATAACTTAGTCGCTCATGTACCTTAGATATGTTCGAATTCCTTTTTGTTTATTAAGTCGGCTTCGGTACTGCTGTATTATTATCTTCTTTCGTTGGACGAATCAGTACAAATGTCAGAATACACGCAACTACACTCGTTCCTGCCAATAAGTAATAGATATAAGAAGCTTCTATATCCATTATTAGTGCAATTAGTAATGGACCAGCTGCAACCCCTAAGAACCGCATACTACTATACAATGAAGTAATGGTTCCTCTTACTTGTTTCTCTACACCTTCTGTAATTAACGCATCAAGGGCTGGTAATGAAAGTCCAATTCCGATACCCGCAATCGATAATAATAATGTATAGAACCATAACACACTATCTGTTTTCACAAAGAATAAACTAATAGCCGCTGTCAAATTACCAACAAAAATAACCCATTTCATCACAATTTTATTTTTACCTATTTTCTTTCCAGCGACAAATGATGCAATACATAAAAAAAGTAAAGGAATTGCAAGTACAACACCTTTCCATACACCATTTAACCGATAAGTTTCTTCTAATAATGAAGAAAAATGAAATAAAAAGCCAAACAAGATAAACATATTCAGACAGCCAATCGCAAATGTAGAGAGTAACCATTTTCCATTATGATGAAAAATCTCTTTGATTTGATTCAAAAATTGCTTAAATGATGTGGTTGTTTGTCCTTCTTTCTTATGCGGCTTTGGCTTAACAAAAAACACCATTAATATTATTGCAATACTCGAGAAGATTGGAATAAATACAAATGGTAAGAACCAAATAGAAATAGCAAGTAATGCACCAATAATTGGACTCAATACTTTACCAAATGTATTAGATGTCTCAATAATACCTAACCCTGCACTCACATCCTGTTCATCTTCAAACATATCACCAACTGTTGGTAAGACAACAGGAAATGCCCCAGCAGCACCTATTCCTTGAAGAAATCTCCCAACTAAAATAAGCACATACGGCTGTTCCATCTTCCATGCAGCGAAAGCACATATTCCTCCACCAATTGCTGTAATAATAAGACTTGGAATAATTACTTTTTTTCTACCGATTCGATCTGATAAATAGCCGGCAAATGGGATAAGAATGATGGCAACAATCGAGTATATCGTAATGATGAGACTCGATTGAACTGCGGTAATCTCAATTTCTTTTTCCATTAAAGGTAATATTGGTATTAGCATAGAATTTCCGAGTGTCATCACTAACGGAATTGATGCAAGAGCAAATAAAGCCATTTTTCTTCCATCCATTAGTCGCTTCTCCTTTTATTTTCACTTTTTAAAATCATGGTTAAGTACTGTCACATCGAAGTTACTGTCAGACATCAGATTTCAATCTTCACAATTTGGACATTGTTTTTTCTTTTTGTTTACAATACATTAGGTATAGTAATCATTAGTTTGATAAATAAATGACAAAATTATTACCAATATTACTAAACATTTATTAACATTTTTTGTTATACTATAAGTGACTGGTAAAATATACAACAGGAGAGGAATTAAAATGTACAAAATACTCATTGTTGAAGATGAGGAGTTATTTGCTAATGCTTTAACAACTTATATTAACCATCAACCAGATATGAGGGTTGTTGCAACTGCGAATGACGGGCTTGATGCATTAAAGAAAATGAATCTTCACACATTTGATGTTGTAATTACAGATATTCAAATGCCTAGATTGAATGGGATTGAATTGATACGACGTGCAAAACAAATACACCCAAATCTGAAAGCACTTATACTTACTACATTTAACGAACAGAACTATATCGTTGAAGGTCTTGCCCACGGCGCAAATGGATATCTTTTGAAAGACAACGATTTAGAAGAAATTATGAAGGCACTTCGCCATACGATAGACGGCCAAACCACATTGCCCTCTGTTATCGCAAAACAATTGTCTTCCTATCTGTTAGAAAGTCAATCCAAACGTATCCAATCTGAACTACCTGATTGGATCGACAGGGACATTACGGAACGTGAACGCGAAATTTTAATTTGCCTAAAAAACCGATTATCAACAAAAGAAATGGCTGGGGAATTATGTTTATCTGAAGGAACGATTAAGAATTATTTGACACTCATTTATCAAAAACTCGGTGTAAAAAAACGTATGGAAGCAATTGAATTATTGAACAAAGCACACGACCATCATCCACTTCAGTAATGGCCGTGTGCTTTTATAATTGGTAAAATGAAATAGAATGTCGAGCCTTCACCAAGTTCGCTTCTTACCCCAATCTCACCATCATGTTGTTCAATAATTTCTTTTGCAATGGCGAGCCCTAATCCAGAACCTGATTTCATTTTTGTTGAAATACGATAAAACCGTTCGAAAATATGCTCTAACTCTTCTTTTTCTATCCCTATACCGTAATCTCTCACTTCAATTCGTAAACAATCTGCTTCTGTACGAACTGCATTTATTTCAATAGTCTTTGTTTCTTTCCCGTGTTTTACTGCATTATCCACAAAATTACGTAACACTTGAATAATCCTTACTTTATCCACATGTATAAACATGTGATCTATATCATGATAATCAAGTCTGAGTATCATTCCATATTGATTTAATTCCAAACGAAATAGTGTAGCTACTTCTTCAATAAAATGAGAAACTTGGACTATTTCTTTTTGAATGGACCATTTCTTAGACTGTAAATTAGATAATTCAAACAAATCATTCGCTAATCGCTTAATTTGATTCGTTTTTTGGATTAACGTGTCATACAATGAGGTAGATGGTTCAATATATCCTTGTTTCATCAACACGAATTGTTTCTCAAATGCATTAATAGGTGACCCAATATCATGTGCGATATTCTCTAACATATCTGCACGGCTTTTTTGTAAATCCATCAGCAGCTTGTTCTTTTTTTGCAGTTCTTCTGTGCGCTCGGATACCTTTTGCTCTAATGTATTGTTTAATTGTGTGAGGGAATATGCTAATTCTTGATTTTGCTCTGCTAATAAGTTATATCTTTTCGAAACAATCACACCTTGTAAAATGATAAAAAGTAACCCGCTATATGGAAGAAGGGCTGGGATATAAGCTACATCTAATACTTTATCTACTATTGAAGCAATGACTACAATCAAAATCCCTGTTGCATTCATATAACTTCCTTCCATCTTATTCAATATTGCTCGAATACTTACAATAGTAGAAAAGTACAGAATCACAACCGTCACAACAATGACAATTAACCAGAAATAAGATGTGAAAGTGAATGGCTTTGTAAGCAGAACAAAGCAGAGTAAACATAGTAATAAGGTCATCGCGAGCCAATACACAAATTTCTTTACATGCTTCTGATACAAGTTATACATTAATTGAATAAATAACAGTGCACATACTATTTCCACGATATATGTAACTTTGACCATTGTCTGCCACTCTACTGTCGGAAATAAAAGATGAAATACATTCTCCGTAAGTAAGAATGTGCGAATCATCATTAAAATACTAATCAAACTAATATAAAGAAACGTGCGATCATATCGATTAATCATATACATGAGGAAATAATAAATACCTGTAAAAAGAAATCCACCCATTAGCAATAGCTTCTCTACTAGTATTTTTAACATGTATGATAAAACATTATCATACTCTCCATATATAATATGCTCAAATACTCCAGATTCTCTGAAAGAATGGTTGGACACTTGAATAAGTAATTCATTTTCTTTTTTTGGTTTGAATGATAGGAAATGATGACGTAAATAGGGAACTTCTGTATCTTCCGTTATGCCTATCTTTCCATTCGTTGCAAGCAGTTCACCATTCACATATACCTTGTATGCTGAGCTAATATAGCGTAAATAGATGGCATGTTCTTTGTGAATATCTTCATTCGCAATATCAAATTGCATACGATAGGTACCGTAACCTTTAGGTTCATTTTGTTCGTTCACTGTCCACGAACTTGGTACAGGTATGGTTTGATATTGATCTGATTGACTATTCGGATTAAGTAATTCCTTCCAATAAAAATGCCAATCCCCATTCAATTGATAAACCGTTGTCGTTTCATCAAATTTTGGAATAGACACAGTACCATCCATTACTTCTGCTTGCTTAATTGTATGCTTATCTTGAAAAAGGACAGATAATATTGTCATCACAATGAGAAGAAATAAAAGTGCATATTTGCGTTTCATGTTGTAACATCCTTATGTCTTTTGTTAGTTTAGTTCTTATTATAACGGTTATACCAATAACATGGTATACTTATCATAATTTACATATAGTAGGTGACATATTTATGAAGTTAGGTGCAAGAATGCTTAAGACAGGAATTGCTGTTACAGTAGCATTATATGTAGCAAATTTAATCGGCTTACCTTCTGCAACATATGCAGGGATTGCCGCCGCATTTGCAATTCAACCAAATATTTATCGTTCTTTCCAAACCGTTTTTGAACAAATTTATGCAAATATTTTTGGTATTGCGATTGCAGTAGCCGTTGTGTATACATTAGGTAATGATCCGATTGTCATTGGTACTACAACAATTATGGTTATCGGATTATGTCTATATTTAAAAATGAATGAAAATACCATTTCACTTGCGATTATCGCAGTACTTGCAGTAATGGAACAATCAGATACTGGTTTATTAGAATTAGCCGGCCTTCGCTTCTCATCATTATCACTAGGTGTAATCTCTGCATTTATTGTAAACATGTTATTCTTCCCACCTCGATATGAATTCAGATTATTTAATCATATTGATCATATCACTTCAGACATCTTACAATGGCTAAGAATTTCTACAAGGCATCTTTCAGATAATCCATCATTAAAGGGTGAGCTTGATCGATTAGATGCAGAAATCGCACATATTGATATTACCTATTCTTTATATAGCGAAGAACGTATTTATCGTAAAAAAAAGAGAATACCAAAAATGCGCAAAATTATTATTTTTAAACAAATGATTGCGACATCCAAAAAGTCATTAGAAACATTAAAAACATTTCATCATTATAATGAGAGAATCGATACAATCCCACATGAGTTCCAACAAGTATTAGTTAATGAATTAGATAAGATTATTTATTCACACGAACGATTACTATTAAGTGCAATGGGGAGAATAAAAAAGAACCGAACAAAACCTGTTCAAGATATAACAACACCAGATATACCACATCTTGTAGATACATTAATTCATGTGTATGAACGAGACGAAAAATACCATTTAAGCTTATTGCCACTAGCTTCCAGATTAATGGAATATCACCACGATATTATCCATTTACAAAAATTATTGTACAGCTATCAAAAATTCCATGACAAAACATTTTAATTACAAAAGCGAAAGCGCACGGATAGAAACGTAGCGACTGGAGCACATCAACCGAAATAAAGGAATCACGATGAGCTTGCGAATCGATGATGACTTATTGATAGTTGATTTGCGAAGTCGCCTAGTTTCTGGGCGCTTGAACTAGATGATACAAAAGCGAAAGCGTACGGGTAGAAACTTAGTGACTGGAGCTGGACGAAAAAAAGGAGGGTAATCTAAACGATTACTCTCCTTTTTCTAATTCTTGAATTTGATATAGCTTGTAATAACTTCCGTGTTTGTCCATTAATTGTTGATGTGTACCTTCTTCTACGATATGACCATTCTCGATTAACACAATTCTATCCGCATGTGTAATAGTGGATAACCTGTGGGCAACGATGAAAGTTGTTCTGTCTGAAGCTAATTTTTCCAATGCTTCTTGAATTAAGCTCTCACTTTCTAAGTCTAGCGCAGATGTTGCTTCATCTAAAATTAATAATGGCGGATTCTTTAAGAATACTCTCGCAATTGCTACTCTTTGCTTTTGGCCACCTGATAATTTCACACCACGTTCACCGACAAGTGTGTCATAACCATTAGATAATTCCGAAATAAAATGATGCGCATTCGCCGCTTTAGCCGCTTCGATTACTTCTGCATCTGTCGCATTTGGATTACCCATACGAATATTTGCTGCAATCGATTCACTAAATAAGATGTTATCTTGTAAAACCATTCCAATTTGATCACGTAATGACCGAACTTGTACATCACGAATATCTTTTCCATCAATTAAAATCCGACCTTGTGTCACATCATAAAAACGTGGGATCAAGCTAATAATGGTTGATTTACCACCACCACTCATTCCAACAAGCGCAATGGTTTCACCTTTATTCACATTTAATGAAATATTTTTTAGAACAAGTTCTTCCTCATCCTCATATTTGAATTGGACATTCTCAAGTACGACGTCACCCTTCACATGATCTAATGGCATCGCATTTGCTTTATCTTTAATATCATAATTTTCATCAATAAATTCAAAAACACGATCCATTGATGCAATGGACTGTACTAAAACGGTTGAAGAGCTAATTAGACGACGTAATGGATTATAAACAAGATCCATATACCCAATAAATGCGGCAATCGTACCGACAGATAAGCCTTGTGTAATGGCAAAATATCCCGCAAAACCAATTACTAATAATGGTGCCACATCTGTAATAGTATTCATAATTGCAAATGTTCTAGCATTCCATTCTGTGTGGTCAATTGCTCGATCTAAAAAATTCTTATTCTGTCTATCAAATTGTTCTTGTTCATAGTCCTCTAAAGCAAAACTTCTTGTCACTGGAATACCTTGTACACGTTCGTGTAAGTGCCCCTGTACTTGCGCAAGTGCTTGTGACCTCTGTCTAGTCAGTGCACGAAGCTTCCCATAAAATATTTTGACCGAAATACCATACAGTGGAAATAAAGCAATTGCTACAATTGTAAGCCATACATCCATTGATAGCATAATACCAATCGCAATCAATATTGTAATCATATCAAGCCAAATATTCATTAATCCTGTCATAACAAAATTCTTTGTTTGTTCAACATCGTGAATTACACGAGAGATAATCTCTCCTGTTTTTGTTCTGGAATAGAACTTTAAGCTCAATCTCTGAATATGATCAAATAATTTTTCACGAATATCATATAAGATTTTATTACCTGTCCATTGTGCTAAATATTGGCGGTAATATTCAATTGGTGGTCGTAATACGATAAATACGACTCCTGCAAGCCCCATTAACCAAAACAATTGTTCTAACTTCTCTGCATTCGTCATCGTATCTGATCCAATAATATTATCAATTACATACTTGACGATTAATGGAATTAATAACGGGATTCCGAATTTTACTACACCTATTAAAATAGTGATTAATATCTTCCATTTATATGGATAAACAAATTTCAAATAACGTTTAATACTATCCAAGAGTATCCTTCACTCCATTTCTATGTTGCATTACTAGTCGCAATCCTTCTCTTATGACCTGTACGTTAGGAAATATTCATACCATTGGTCAACAAATTCAGGCGAAAAAGGTCCTTTCCTCTGTCTGATCCAATGTATTAAATGTTCTAAATTATTCCGTAATATTTTATCAAGCACTTTTGGATAATTCATTTGTTCCTTGTGAAGCTCATATTCATCTTCATCTAATAACGTAAATGTCATATCTGGAAATACCTTCACGTCTAAGTCATAATCTATATACTTCACAGCACCATCTTCAAATACAAATGGGGAACTTATATTGCAATAATAATAAATTCCATCATCACGAAGCATACCTATCACATTAAACCAATACTTAACATGAAAGAAACAAATCGCAGGCTCTCTTGTAATCCACGTTCTGCCATCACTTTCTGTCACAAGTGTCTTATCATTTGCCCCAATCACTCGATTATTCGATCCTTTTAAAACAGTGGTTGTATCCCAGACACGATGGAGCTGACCATTATGCTTGTAGCTTTGGATTTGAATTGTTTTGCCAGGTTCTAGGCCATCCATACGTATCTCCCCTTTTTGAATTATTTTAGTAGTAACTATTATAACGATATTACATGGAAAAAGCGAATACACACACTTATTATTAAAGGACAAAAAAACACGCAAGCATCTTCCATAACGAAAATGCTCACGCGTTTTTTTTATTTTTTATTATTTTTTGTTGTTTTCAGCTTTTTGGTTTTGTGCTCTTACTTCTTGAGCATTTGTTTCGCTAGCAAACTCAGTGCCATACTTCCCTTGACCTTGTGCTGCTGCTTGGTTTTGACGCTTTACTTCTTGAGCGTTTGTTTTACTTGCATTCGCTTGGTTTTGTTTTTTAGCCATTATAATCACCTCCACGAAATATAATTTGCCCTTTGATCATTTTTTTATGCAAAAAAATTCGTGGATATCTTTTAATCAGCTAAAACGCTCAGCCATTGATCATATACCTTTTGATGCGGAACAGGTAATGGGTATTGATTGAATTGTTCGATTGTTACAACTTCTTCATTTCTTTCTATTTGTATGTCTTCGTCCTTCACTTTTACATAGATGACATCAACAAACCATGTGAGATGTGAAAAGACATGTTTGATTGGTTCCATTTTAATTAATTCTATTGATGATATCTGATATTTTTTAGTCAGATATGTTTCGATGAATTGCTCACTTACCTTATCTTTTTCAACCATTGGAAATTGCCACATTTGTGCAAGTAAACCTTCATCAGGCCTTTTTTCCAAAACAACTTCTTGTGATACATTTTCAATAACAAATGTATAATAATGTATCGTTTTTTTCTTTAATTTTCTACTTTTTATCGGTAATTCGGTTTGTTTTCCTTTTTGAAATGCAATGCAATGCTGTTGGACTGGACATAATAAACAACTTGGATTTTTTGGCGTACAGATTAATGCTCCAAGTTCCATTAAGCCTTGATTAAATGCACTTGGGTTTGTTTGACTAATGACTTGTCTCACTACATTCTCAAATATCTTTCTCGTACTTGCTTTGGCAATATCTTCTTCAATATCTGCAATTCTTGAAAGGACACGCATCACATTTCCGTCTACAGCTGGTTCTGGCTTACTAAAGGCAATACTCATAATTGCACCTTTCGTATATGGACCAACACCTTTTAATGATGCTAATGCATCGACATCAGTAGGAACTTTGGCGTCATATTTCTCTACAACTTCTCTAACTGCTGCTTGCAAATTACGAACTCTAGAATAGTATCCTAACCCTTCCCATGCCTTTAACACTTCTTGTTCACTTGCATACGCTAAATCTTCTAATGTAGGGAATTTTTCAATAAAACGGTTAAAATACGGAATGACTGTGTCTACTTTCGTTTGCTGTAGCATAATTTCAGATACCCAAATACGATATGGATCGGTATTTTCCCTCCATGGTAAGATTCTTTGTTCTTTTTCAAACCATGTGATTAAGTCTTGTTGAAATTGGGGTATATTAATAGTGACTAGCACATCTGTTGATTGATCTTTTTTCAATTCTATCATCCTTCATGGTACAATGTTGATATGATTTAATTATGATAAAGGGGGCAGCAAAAATGGATACAGCTACACATATCACGATGGGTATCGCATTAGGTGGATTGGCAACACTTGATCCTACTGTTGCAGATAATTCTACCCTTTTTACTGCTGTGATGGTTGGAACAATTGTTGGTTCACACGCTCCCGATTTCGATACTGTTTTAAAACTGAGAAATAATGCTACCTATTTAAGACATCATCGCGGGATTACACATTCTGTTCCTGCTATTATCTTTTGGGGCATATTAATCTCTTCTGTTATTTATTTATTTGTTCCTAGTGTGAACTTTCTACATTTATGGTTATGGACATTCCTAGCCGTTATCCTACATGTTTTTGTAGATATATTCAATGCATATGGTACACAAGCATATCGACCTTTTACTAAGCGGTGGATTGCTCATGGATTTATCAGTACATTTGATCCGTATATTTTTGGTATTCATATTATCGGGATTATCGCATGGATTATCGGAGCAAATCCCGGATATACTTGGTTGATTATATATGCGATTATTCTATTGTATTATATTAAAAGATACCTCGACAAGCGGGAGATTGTGACATTACTTCATGAACATTTTGATCATATTGAGCAAATTGCTACTTCTCCAACAACGAAACAAAATATTTGGCGTGTTGCCATTACGACTAAGGATTATTTCTTTGTTGGAAGAGTCGAGGATGGTCATATTGAAGTCGACGATCAATTTGACAAAATTCCAATTCCAAATAATGAATTATTCGAACATGCAATGAAAGACAAAAATATTGCAGCATTCTTATCCTTCTCGCCAATTTATCGTTATGAATGGAATGTATATGATGATTTTAGTGAAGTTCGATTTATTGATTTACGTTACCGAAATGATGGACATTATCCATTTGTAGCAGTTGTGCAAATTGATGACAATATGCGAATAATGAATTCCTATACAGGTTGGGTATTTTCAGAGGAGAAATTACAGAGTAAATTGAATACAATGAAGCAGATTATGTCTTAGAAAGATGAGTACAAAAGAATTCTTTGATTGAAAAAGTCCAAACGACTCGAAAGTTATATACCGAATCGATCGTTTGGATTTTTTGTGTGTTAGAAGTGAGATATAATTTTGAAATTCGATATGTGCTGGCATTTCGACTTGTTACAAATAGTAGAGTATTTTGTTCCTAATGATAACGGAATATAAAGACCAAATCATTGCCGATATGGAATTTTTATGAGTACTTTAATTGTAGAGTCTAAAAAAGCATAGGCGTCCGTTTCCACTCCTGTGGGATGTTTTTACCCTAAGATCCACTTTTTTAGCGCCCTTTGCTAAAAAAGTTAGCTTAGGGTAAAAACCCACGGAAAGGGAAACGGACAAGCCGGAGCGGGTTATACGCACACAATTCATTTCAATATTACTAATTAGATTTATGTCGTATCATCGTTTCATTGCCAACCAATAGTTATGGCCTCATTCGTGTTTTGTATAAAGAACAATGGTTATTCTTTTTTATTTAAAAACATTTATTAATGCAATTGATCACGATTGCCATAGATCATTTTACTATATTTCGGATGACGCTCAGCAAATTCTTCTAAGTTTGATCCATATTGTTTAATCCAATATTGAACGATTCGCTTTGTCATTTCCACACCTTCGTATTTTCTACCTGCTTTCGCCCTTGTTGATTCAAAATCTTCCCAAAGCAATTCCACCCAACTTCTTGCTTCAATTGTCGATAATTGAGGATTTCTTGCTTTTAATTCTTCTGCTAACATTTCGATAGCTTCATGCATTTACTTCACCTTCTCCACTTTCTCACCTAGAATCGATAATGGTACCGCTTCTTCTTCTTCAAATTTCTCACCTAATAAATTCACACGATGTCCCCATGCGAACACACCATTAATATATGTGATTTCAAATTGTTGTCCTGGATCGCCTACCATTTCATATCGTTTTCCTTTTTCGAAATCTTTAGGGTTCACTAAATAGGCTGCAGCCATCTGCATTTTTCGTTGAAGTATTTCAAATTCGCTTACATTACCTAATTGTTCTGCTTTTTGAACTTTTTCTTTTAATGTAGCAATTTCCTTACGAAGTTCTTCTACTGTGTAGGTACTATATCTACGCTCCATTTGCTTCACCACCGCTTATTTTATACGATTCATCACTACAATTTATATACTTGATTTAATCTGACTTTATTTTAGCATAATTAGAAATGGAACAAAAACTATCGACTCTATTTACATGTATTGTATAATATCTGTTAGAGGGGGACATAGAAATGATAAAATTATTTGCAACAGATTTAGATGGGACATTATTAAAGAAACAAAATTTAATAAAAGATGATGACATACATGCAATTAAATCATTAGAGAAATTAGATATAGACTTTGCAATCGCTACGGGTAGAATGGACCGTGATATTGTTGAAATTTGTAAAGAAATGAATCAAAAAGCGTACCGTGTCAGTCAAAATGGTGCATTCGTTGTGGATGTAAATAACTCCTCTTTACATGCACATACATTTGACGGGTCGATTAGTAAACTCATTCATGAACAGATTACATCACTACCTAACCTTGTTTGTGTAACAACAGCTGATGAATTTTATATTTCTAAGAAAAATGAGCAAATCAAATCTTTAGAAAATTTCTTGTATTATCCTTTAGTGGAAGGAATCGATTTTGCTGACCGTTATGGTGAGGACATTCATGTAAGTAAATTCATGATTATTGGTGAAACAACTCAACTTGTCTCTGTTCAAATAGAGATAGAGGCACAATTTTCACAATATATCGAAACATATATTTCTGATCCCACATGCCTTGATATTGTTCCTAAAGGGGTTAGCAAAGCTGATGGTTTGTTACGTCTAGCAAAACAACTAGAGATCGAGCCAAATGAAATTGCTGTAATTGGAGATTCCTTCAATGATGTTCCAATGTTCGGTTTAACGGATTATAGCTTTGCAATGAAGGATGCACCAACTGAAGTAAGACAAAAAGCAAATTATGTTGTACACGATGTGAAAGATGCCATTCATCAAATCACATCACTTATCCATCAATAATACAAATCATTATTTCTATGGATTATTTGCACCGCTCCACTTCTTATACGTGTAAACGGAATAAGGAGTGGAGCGGTATTTTGTATAAAGACATTTCCTTACCCATCATTCTTCACATATTCTTCTATAAATTGTTGAATAAGTTCTTGATCGAATCCTTTTCGATATAATGCTGCTTTGATTGCTTGTTCCAATTCAAATCCTGTCTTTTTTCGTTTGTATTTATGAAGAAACTTTTCGCCTTGATGGTATAATGCTGTTTTTTCCTCATCCATATCTTTATCTGTGTTGATTTGTGAAAGCATTTCTTTAATGACTTCCATCGTGTATCCTTTTTGAATAAGAGATTGTACTGCCGTATCTAATTGTTGTTTATAAGATTTCTTAGATGTACGGTTCATTTTCTTTTCATATAATTTATGCAATTTATCTAATTGTTTCTCATATGTAAAGTGACTCAGCGCTTGTTCTATATAATTCGGTGCAATGCCTTTATCCATTAATTCCTTCTTAATTAGAAGTGGACCTTTAGACGATGTTTCCATTCTAGTACGTACTAATGCTTCGCTAAATGCTAAATCATCAAGTAACCCTTCTCGCTCTAATCTGGTTATTACTTCATCAATATAAGACATTTCCATCTCTTTACTTTGTAAATATTTGATTAATTCTTGCTTTGAACGCATTCTATAACTTAAATACTTCAAAGATTGGGTATATACTTTATAAGAGGTATCTTTTTCTTGTATTTGAGTCAATTGATCTTGATTTAATTGTTGACCTTTATGCAAATGATAAGAGATAAGTAAATCTTCATCTATGCTGAAGCCATAATATTCTTTATCATTTTCATTTTCTTTCAAAAAAATATTATATCGATGCTTTAATTTTTTCTGAACAGATATCTTAGTTATAATTGGCATTTTTCTTCACCTCTAGTCAATAGTTTACCATACAAACATTCGTTCTACAAAATTAGGAGGGCACAAGATGAATATATTAATTGCTGGTGGTACTGGATTTGTTGGTACACATTTAATAGCAAGATTACAGAATAATGATAATCAAATTTATATTTTAACAAGGAATCCAGATAAATATGAAGAAACAAATCAGGTACGCTATATTAGATGGTTACATGACGAGGATCAACCATTAGCACATCTTCCCACAATAGATGCTGTCATTAATTTAGCTGGTGATACATTATTCGGTTATTGGACAAAAAGTAAAAAAGACCGTATCTACCAGAGCAGAATCAATGCAACATATGAGCTGATAGAATTAATGCGTCAGATGCCAGTAAAGCCGAACGTATTTATTAATGCATCTGCTATTGGCTATTACGGTACATCACAATCGCTAGAATTCACTGAGAGAAGTCCTGACAAAGGGAATGATTTTCTTGCTGAAGTAACAGAAGCATGGGAGAAAACAGCACTTGAAGCTACATCTATGGATATACGAACAGTACTTGCACGTTTCGGTGTCATATTTGGCGAAGATGGAGCACTCCCATTAATGGCTAAACCATTTCAATATTACATTGGAGGAAGAATTGGAAATGGAGAGCAATGGGTATCTTGGGTGCATATTGATGATGTCGTCGGTTTAATACAATTTGCTTTAACAGAACAAATTAAAGGGCCGCTCAATGTGACTGCACCACATCCTGTCACGAACAGACAATTATCTGAACAATTAGCAAATGTTTTACATCGACCAAATTATCTTCCCGTTCCTTCTTTTGCCATTAAAACACTACTCGGGGAGATGAGTATATTAATTACTGAAGGACAGAAAGTATTACCAGAAAAAGCAATGCAACACCACTATTCATTTAACTATACAAATGTTCATGACGCACTCCGATCAATTTTCAGATAATTTCGATTTTTTCGCTATATTCGGTCAAATTCGTTCAAAAACTGATGAATTATTAACTAAATGTAATATATTTAAATTTTTCTTAATATTACTAATTAATACGACGATTTTTTTCGATTTTTTTAACAAAAATCTATTTACAACATATATAGTATTGTGTAATATAAGGATAGGATTTTTCAGTAATCCTTGTTACATTGTGTTAATTGTTACAACAAGTGACGTTGTTAAGATATAGGGAAGGCAAATGGTGCGCCACCAGCATGTACACTTGTTGGTTCTAGTGGGTTCGATTCCCACCCCGAATTTTTGTGGCTTTTTGATAAAAATTCGAGGGTGGATGGACACTACACTGGCATTTGTTTGCCTTTTTTCCAGAACACCCTCCCCATTTTAGGAGGGATTTTTTATGCTTAAAAAAAGAGAATTACATGACGCCCCTTTACTATATGAATTAATGACGCATCCGGAAGTGTTTCCGTATGTTAGACATAAAGCATATTCAAGTGATGAGTTTTACTTCTTAACAAAGAAGACAATCGAAGCAGAAGAGAACGGGGAATTAATTTCGCGTACAATTCTTGATGAATATTGTAATCCTATTGGTACTATTAATCTATTTGACATCGAGAATAATGCAGGATTTCTTGCTACATGGATTGGCAAACCATACTTTGGAAAAGGGTATAACAAACTTGCAAAAGATGCGTTCTTCAGTGAACTTTTTTATGATTATGGATTAGATGCCATTTTTATTAAAATACGCCGGACGAATATTCGTTCATCTAAAGCCATTTTGAAAGTTCCATATGTGATGTATGCAAATGAAAGCTATCCAGAAATATTTGATAAAGTAAATGAATCATCAGATGATCCAATCTATGATATTTACGTCATTACAAAAGAAAGCTACTTCACTCATCAAGAAACGGCAAAAGAAGGCGAAGAAGCGATGTAATATTTGTCACCTATAGGATGTAGTGCTACTATTAATAGTATGCCTACTTCCTTAGGTGTTTTTTTATTTCAGTAATACATTTGATAGTTTTACAAACTTTTTTGGGGGAACTAGTAATGAAGAAAGTCATCAAAATAGTATTGCAAATAAGTGTACTTTTCCTTTTTTTCTATATTGGCGAATGGATTCAATCAAGTCTGTCACTCATCATCCCTGGTAGCATTATTGGAATGCTACTATTTTTAATTCTTTTACTAACAGGGATCATACCTGAGAAGTTTATAAAGGACGGACTTGATTTACTTCTGAAAGATATGCCTTTGTTTTTTATTCCTGTTACAGTTGGCATTGTGAATTTACTACATGTGTTCGCTGGAAAAGGATTACTTATGCTTGGCATTGCATTAATTAGTACAATCATTGTTATCTATACTACAGGGCTGTTAACACAAAAAATTATGGGAAAAGAGGAGTAGAATAATGAGAGATATTATGATTGGTGCTGTATTCCTAATCCTAACAATTATTCTTTATATATTAAGCAAAAAACTATATAGTATGTTTCCTAATCCATTCACATTACCTATCGTAACTGTATCTGTTCTATTGGTAGTGTTATTGTTCTATACACCAATCTCCTATGATACGTACATGATTGGTGGACAATGGATTAACTTCTTTCTCGGTCCATTGGTTGTTGCATTAGCATTACCATTGTATAGGCAACGTGCATTAATTAAGAAATACGCTAAAGTAATTATAATCGGTATTAGTTTCGGCTCCATTGTTGGGATTCTATCTGGAGTTGTATTGACAATTTTATTGCGATTTGATACGACAATTATCCACACGATGGCTTCTAAATCTGTGACTACACCTGTCGCTCTCAGCATTACTAAAACAGTAGATGGAAATATCTCTTTAGCAGCAGTCTTTGTTATGATTGCTGGTTTAGCTGGTGCGATGCTCGGTCCAATCTTGCTAAAATTAGCGAAAGTTACACATCCTGTCGCGCAAGGAATCGGTATTGGTACTGCTTCTCATGCCATTGGTACAGCAAAAGTATTAGAAAAAAGCGAATTAGCTGGCGCTGTTAGTGCACTATCTATGACTATTACTGCAATCATTGTATCAATATTAGCACCAGCTATCTTACATGTATTAGGATAAGTGAAATAACCTGCTCACTTTTGAACAATGTATTTGCAAGCATTGCCACCTTTTGCTATGCATTCTACTCTTTTTACTTTATCTGTTCCTAACACGGATTTAAATAATTGTAATTCACATTCACATGGCTTATCATACTTATGGGCAATTGCTGCAATTGGACAATTATATTGAGAGAATGACATTGTTTTGTCGTCTTCTTCATGGAATTCAGACATATAGCCATTTTCTCTCTGTACTTTTACAAGGGCATTCACTTTCTCTTGTAATGTATCATCAGCAAAAATCCGACGTTTATATTTTTTCAGTAGTCGTTTTTCTCTATTTTCAAATAACGTATCAATGGCTTCTATCCCCATTGTTTCTTCAATATCTGAAAGAAAGTCCATTGTTAATGTATCATAACTACGTGGAAATAAGTTCTCTCCATTGTCTGTTAGTTGATAATAAATAACTGGTCGACCCATTGGTTGTCTGATACTCTTAGATTTGATTAATTTCTCAGCTTCTAGTTTTACTAAGTGCTTTCTTACTGCCATTTCGGTAATGTCGATGTATTCTTTGATTCCACTCACAGATAATGTATGATTCTTTTTAAGCAATTCTAAAATTCGGTCTCTTGTTGACAATTGTTTAATCATTTAGATAACCACCTTTTCTCGTATTATTTTTTTAACTTCTAAATTTGAAAAGTAGTTCAATTTCACATTATAACTCCATTGTATAATCCTTTTAATTAGACAAAATCTACATTATATCTTTAATATATAGGACAATGAACATTTATACTGTGAAAAATGTCATACAAGAACAGATAGTAGGTGATTAAAATGGGTATTGTTGTTGTAGAAATATGTGATAGTAACCTGTTACTTTCCATTCCAAATATAGAGCATTTAATTGAGTCAGAGTACCCTGAGGTTGCTGTATTAATTAATGATTGTTTGAATTTCTGTGGGTTATGTCGGTTAAAGCCATATGCAATGGTGAACAATAAACGAATTCATGGCAAAACACCAGAAGAGACACTTGCGAAGATTCGTCAGGCAATTGAAGAAGAATTAGCTGTATATGAATAAGAAAGGCACCGTATCCGATGAATAACTTCAGGATACGGTGCTTTTGTACTTCATGCAAACAAACCTTCTACATCTATAAATCGCTTGTCGAATTCTTTTGCTACTGCTTCGTGTATAATGTGACCATTGTATGTGTTGATTCCTTTGCTAAATGCTACATTTTGTTGTGCGTATGCTTCAAGACCGTATGTTGCTAATCTTTCAATATATGGGAGTGTCATATTCGTTAAAGCATATGTTGCTGTTTTTGGAACTGCTCCTGGTATATTGGCAACAGCATAATGAAGCACACCATGCTTTTCATAAATGGGGTGTTCATGTGTGGTAATATGATCAATCGTTTCAATCGATCCACCTTGATCCACAGCAACGTCAATAATAACAGATCCTTTTTCCATTGATTGTACCATTTCATCTGTCACAAGTCGGGGCGCTTTTGCACCTGGAATAAGAACTGCTCCTATTAATAAATCAGCGTCTCTTACTTGTTGACTGATATTATATTCATTTGATGCAAGTGTCTTGATCTTCCCATCAAACATCACTTCTAGTTCTCTTAGTCGTTGAATATTTATATCAAGTAGCGTCACATTTGCACCCATACCAATCGCTATTTTGGCTGCATTTGTCCCTACAATTCCACCACCTATAATCATCACATTCGCTTTATTTACACCTGGTACCCCACCAACTAATACACCTTTTCCACCATTTATTTTTTCTAGAAAGTGTACACCGATTTGTACAGACATACGACCAGCTATTTCACTCATTGGTGTTAACAATGGCAATTCGTCATTTTTTGTTTGAATGGTTTCGTAAGCAATTCCAGTGATTTTTTTCTCTAACAGTGCTTCTGTTACTTCTTTTTCTGCAGCCAAATGTAGGTACGTAAATAACAATTGCCCTTCTTGCATAAGTGCAAATTCTTCTTTTTGCGGTTCTTTTACCTTAACAATTAACTCCTGTTTCCATGCTTCACTAGCAGTAGAAACAATCCGCGCACCACTTTCCTTATACATGTCATCCGTAATGCCACTCCCAATACCAGCACCTGTCTCTACATACACTTCATGACCTTTTTGGACTAGTGAAAGCACACCAGATGGAGTTAACGCAACTCTATTCTCATTATTTTTCACTTCTTGTGGAATCCCAATTTTCAATCTTCTCACCCTCTCTATGATAGTATGTGATGTTGTAACTGTATTATTCTATTCCCCATTTAACACAATGCGTAACGTAAAACAAAAGCGGAAACGCCCGTTTAGAAACGTAGTGACTGGAGTGAAGAGAAAAAGCAACTACCGCTATGATAGTTGCTTTTTATTCATTAATCCGCCATTTCTTTTGTTTTAAAAATATAATTGGAAGAAATTAAAATCACTAATGATAGGACTAATGTAACAATTGTTGCACCCCACAGTTCACTTGGAATCGCTCCTTCGTGAAGCATTTGAAGGATATATCGACTGATTGTATTCGGAAACCATGTGAATGTGTGTGAAAAAATTTGATTAAATATTGACATACAAAGTAGTGTGATTAATGTAAATGAAAGTACAAGTCCTGGTGACTTCACTAATGTATTAAAGAAGGTAGTCAACGTTAATACAAATAGTAACCATATAAAATAAAAGAACACTGTTTGTATAAATTGTTGGAAATCAATTTCACCAAATAGTAAATTGACATAATACCAGCTTGCAAGCATCCCAATCAAAAAACTCGCAAGAATTAATAATGCTTTAGCAGCCCATTTTGCTGTAATATATGAAAAATAATGTACAGGCTTCACAAGAATCATTTCGGCAACACCACTTTTGCGTTCTCCTGCAATCACTCCCATAGAAACCGCTGCAACAATGGTTACTCCTATCATACTTAGTTGGGCAAGACTCATCATGATTGCATCTTCGGGTAATGTTTCAGGAATTTCTAACAATGTGCCTTCAGGTAATCCTCCCACAGCATCAAGAATTTGCGGTAAGTAATACGTGCTAAGTGGATCCATAATACATAAAATGATAAAAACAAGTGGTACCCAAATCCATTTATAATTACGCCAATCTTCTAACAACTCTTTTTGAAATATAGTAATCCATTGCATTACTTTGTCACCACCTTCATAAACATATCTTCCAAGGATGTTCTACTTAATTCAAACTTTGTCACAGGCCATTTTTTTGCTACTGCTTTTGACAAAATATCCTGTCTTGCATTTTCTACATTGTGCACATAGATATGGAGCGTATTTTTCATTTGTTCAATTGTATCCACAAATTCACTCTCTCTGATTGTATCGATATAGTCATGTATATCTCCGACAATTTCTAATTCAAATTTTGCATTTTGGTGCTTATTTCGGAGTGCTTCTATCGAGCCTGCTTCGACTAATTCACCCTTATGCATCACTAATAAATCATCACTAACTTCTTCAGCGTCATTTAGGATATGTGTTGAAAAAAGGATGGTTGTTTGTTTTTTTAGTTCTTCCATTAATGTTAATACTTCACGACGCCCAATAGGATCAAGCGCAGAAACAGGTTCATCCAATATTAACAGTTTAGGTTGATGAATCATTGCTTGGGCGATTCCTAATCGTTGTTTCATACCACCAGAATAACTTGCTACTTTTTTATTTCTCGCCTCATAAATATCGACTTTTTTTAGTAATTCATCTGCTCTTTTTGCCGCTTCTTGACTTGTTAAATAAGCTAATTTCCCAACATATACGAGAAATTCTTTACCTGTCATCCATGAATGAAAAACAGGATATTGTGGCAAATAACCAATATAATAGCGCATATCTTTTCCATTTTGATTCTCAAACTGAATGGTCCCTTTTGTTTGTTTTAATAAACCAGATAACATACGTAATGTCGTTGTTTTTCCTGCACCATTTGGACCTAAAAGTGCAACACATCTGTTTTTTTCTAATTGGAAAGTTATATCTTTCACGACTTCTGTTGTCTTAAATTTTTTAGATAATTGTTGAACAGTTACGACAGTCATTTATTCTTGCCTCCTACCGATAATAAAGTAAAGTACAGGACCGATAATGTTTACGACTACAATAATAATCGCCCATAACCATTTCGGACCATTTGTTGCTTCTGTTTTTACTAAAGAAATAATAGCGACAATCATCAGTATAAATTGGATAATAAGAATTGGTGCAATAATTGGTAGCATTTCAGTTAATTTTGCTATTTCTAATGCCATTTTCACTCACTCCTCTTTTTTTTAATTTGTTGCATTACTCTTTCTGCTCATCTGGCATAATAATTGTTGTGAATTTGCGTTTTTTTCTTTCTGATGTTGGTTCATTTATTTGATATTTCATAAATAAATCTCTTAATTGCGTACTCATTTCTAGAAATTCTTCATCAGATAAATATAGGATTGCTTGACTATAGCCTACACCATCTCTGTATAAGTCAATGTTGTCTTTATTCAAATAATTACCATAATCATTTACTACTCCTGAGATGAAATGTGTAAATAAGTCTAGATGTTCTTCTTTAGTAAAATTCTCAATTTCTTTTTGTGAAAGCCTACTAGCATCCATTTCTAATTTATACACTTTCTCTACCGTCCCCCTTTTCTGTATCTCTTCATCCACCACAATAATGCCGTTGTCATGTAGAAATTTGATATGCCGGTATAAAGTAGCTTTTGGAATCGTCGGAATGTATGTGGCAATTTGTGCTGGCGTGTATTTTTTACCACCAGCGAGTATTTGAATAATTTCCATTCGAACTGGGTGTAAAATTTGCTTCCATTTTTTCATTGATATGTGGACTCCTTATCTAATATTCTCAATTATTATATTATTATTATTTTTGATAATAATCAAGTTTTTTTATTAAAAATAGTTACTTTTAATAAAAAAAGAGCTTTCCTTTTTGTAAGAAAGCTCTTCCGATTCTTATATTGAATTTATAAGCGCTCTATAGGCATTGTACAACAACGGAATGATCCACCTGATTTAATAATTTCTGAAAATGGAACTTCTATAATGGTGTAGTCTCGCTTTCTCAGTTCCGTATTTACCTGTTTATTTTCTGGCAAAGAGAGAATGGTTTTATTGCCGATTGATAAAACATTTGTACCTAATGTAAATTGTTCTTCTTCTGTCACTTCGATTAATTCATAATGTTTTTTGAGTATATCCATATCCTCTTTGGTAAAAGCCTCACGATAAATCAAAGCTTCTTTTTCACTAATAATATTGAACGCACAATCCAAATGTAGAATATCATCTCGTAAAGTTAACGGAATGATTTGTTTATTTGGTACTTCTAACTCTAGACTCTTTACTGCTTGCTTGGTAGTTCGTTCTGATAATCCGACAAAAACGTGATCTGGTGCAACAATAACATCTCCACCTTCGATTGATGGAACAGTAACCTTCTTATAAGAAAGATCATTTTGTTCAAAATACTTTTCTACTTCCTCCACTTCTGGTTTTCTTATTTCTCTTTGCATCTTCGCTAGAAATGCCTGCTTATTAATTACAAAACCAATGTCTCTTGTAAAAACTTGCTCATTTAGTTGTGGTTTCGGTTCTAATTCAATAACCTCTACATTGTGTGATTTTAGAACTGCAACAAAATTTTCGTGTTCTGTTACTGCTACAGCTACATCAATATTTTCATTTTCGTAATGCTTCTGTGTTTCATTAATCACTTTCTTTATCTCCATATATGTTGGTGGACAGACTATTACCTTTTTCAATACACCATATTCTGTCTCTTGGTTAATCATCAGTGACCCCCTCCTTTTACTAAATTGCCCCTACTCCACACAAATCGTTCAAAAACTTGGTTATATATTCTAACAAGTTTATTTTACATAAAAAGAATCGATGCTATTCTTAAAATACGTTAAAACAATACATTGTAAATAATTATTGGAGGCGATGGGAATGAAACATAAAAAAATGAAAAACCCTAATTTTTTTAGTTTTGTTATTTTAACATTCAAAGTTATGTTTCAATAATACTATTCCTTTTTACGCACAAAAAGAAACATCGAAATACCCTAATTAGTTCGAGAATCGCTAATGATAAAACCTGATTTCATCTACTTTTTTGCAGATGAAATCAGGTTTTCTTTCACATATTCTCTTATCCTTTTGCGACTACGATGTCCCCATTTTCAAAACGAATGCTTATTGCCTCAACAGCATCTTCTTCAAGAATCAGATCTGTAATTCCATCTTCTATTTTGTCTTGGATCACACGACGAAGTGGACGTGCACCAAAACGTGGATCATACCCCTTTTCTGCAAGGAATGCTTTTGCATCTTCTGTAATACTAATTGTTAATCCTTCTTCTTTCAACTGATCTTCTAACTCCATCAGCATTAGATCAACAATTTGTACTATATTTTCTTTTGTTAGCTCATTAAATGGAATAATCGCATCAAATCGATTTAAGAATTCTGGTTTAAAGTAACCACTCAAATTCTCCAATGTGGAGACTGCTTCATTGTTCTCGTTCGTAAATCCAACTGTAATCTGTTTCACACCTGTACCTGCATTACTTGTCATAATAATAACAGTATCTTTAAAGCTAACTGTTCTTCCATGACTATCTGTTAAATGCCCATCTTCCATAATTTGTAGGAACATATTCTGTACATCTGGGTGTGCTTTCTCTATTTCATCTAATAATAGTATACTATATGGATTTCGGCGGACTTTTTCTGTTAATTGTCCTGCTTCTTCATGGCCTACATATCCTGGTGGTGAACCGATAATTTTGGATACAGCGTGTCTTTCCATGTATTCACTCATATCTAGACGAATCATTGCTTCTCTTGTTCCAAACAACTCTTCCGCTAGAGCTTTGGTTAATTCTGTTTTACCTACACCTGTTGGACCTACAAAAAGAAATGATCCGATTGGTCGATTTTTTGCTTTTAAGCCTGCACTCTTTCTTCTTACTGCTTTTGCTACTTTTTCGACTGCCACTTGCTGGCCAATCACTTTTTTCTCTAAGCTTTGGCTTAGATTTTTCATCTTCGCTCTTTCATCTGATTGCATTTTGCGAACAGGAATGCCTGTTTTTTCTTCCATAATTAATTGGATATCTTCTATTGTTACTTCAGCCTTTGGTGTTTCTTTGGCTTCAGCTAATTTCTTCTCAAGCTTAATTTCTTCGTGTCTTAAATTTGCCGCTCGCTCATAATCTTCTTTTTCTGCTGCTTCCATTTTCTCTTTATTAATTTCGTCTAATCGCTTCTGTAGCATATCGCTATCTGTTTCCGATACTTCTAGATTCAACCTTGCACCAGCTTCATCCATTAAATCAATTGCTTTGTCTGGTAAAAATCTATCTTGGATATAACGTTTAGACAAATTCACGCACGCTTCTATTACAGTATCTGGATATGTCACTTGATGATATTTCTCATATCTCTCTTTTAATCCTTTTAGTATTAAAATTGCTTCATCTAGTGTTGGTTCTTTTACCATAATAGGTTGGAATCTTCTCTCTAATGCAGCATCTTTTTCTATTTTGCGATATTCTCTTAATGTGGTTGCACCAATTAATTGTAATTCTCCTCTTGCAAGTGCCGGCTTAAGAATATTACCTGCATCCATTTGTGAACCTTCTGCTGTTCCTGCACCTACGAGTAAATGAATTTCATCAACAAATACAATCACATTTTGACGTTCTTGTAATTCTTGAACAAGTTGCTTCATTCTTTCTTCAAATTGCCCTCTAACACCTGTATTTGCTACTAATGATGCAACATCTAATAAATAGATTTCTTTGTTCATTAATTTTGTCGGAACATTTCCTTCTGTAATTTTTAATGCTAAGCCTTCTGCAATAGCTGTTTTACCTACACCTGGTTCTCCAATTAGGACAGGATTGTTTTTGTTACGTCTGTTTAGTGTCTCAATCACTCGCTTCACTTCGACATCACGGCCGATTACAGGATCAATTAACCCCGCTCTTGCTGCATCTGTTAGATTCTTGCCTAATTGGTCTAACAAACCATTTTTACCTTTACGATTTTTTGTATATGTTTTTGCATGTGGTTGATTGCTTGAATGATTAAATGAATCAAAAAACGCATCAGACTCATGCTCTCCAAAGAAGTTTGTTGGTTGTTTCATTTCATTTTTAATGTCTTGAAAACATGTATCACATACATGTAACGTTTTTTGGTGTTCATTAAATCGAAGGCTAACATTGATTGTTGCTTGACGTGTTCCACATTGTTGACATTTCATATATTATTCCTCCTTCAATTTGTACTGGTCAATTTGACTTTGACTATCTTTGACCTTATGTTTTTATTATACTCTGACCTTTTTTGACTTTCAATACTTATGCTCAAAATTTTTTTGTATGAAAAAAACCAAGCAACAGATTGTGCTTGGTTTCATTTGAATCGATAAGATAAGCTGCACTTATTTATATTACAACACTAAAAGGAATGAACAAGATAATAATAGCAACAAGAATGGACCATAATAATTCTCTCATGAAAAAAATCCCCCTAAGGTTTTTTATTGCAGTGTATCACATGATCTTGTTTCCACACACATCTTCCTGACAAACTTTACATATATTTAACATGGGCAATTTCTTCCACACGAATTTTTATTATGATATGATAAAGATACTAAGACAAAAGGGAGATGAATTTTTTATGACAACTATTTCTTTTCTCCATAACAAAAAGACTATAACAATGACCATTGAGAAAATGGTACTCTATAAACAAGCAAAATTAATTGAAGCAACAGATCGTAAAGGTCAATATTATATCGCACTTTTTTACAAAAATGATTTTATTAATATCAAAAGAGTCACAGATATTAAGCGTAACTCCTTCTTATACTATGCACTTACAGAAGGGAATAGTTATTCATCTACACATCCTCTTACAAAAGTTTTTCTTTCACAACAGACCAATTTGCGTAGCTCTTCATCTAAACAAATGTTCCAACATCTTAAAGATAAATACAACGAAACAGAAACTCTCTTTATACTCACATTATTTAATAATTTTTATGAACCTAAACTACTTCATGATCTATGTAAAAAAACATTTTACCACTATCGTAGAAATGGACAATTATATAAATCCTACAAGGTACTCATCAGTATATTACAAGCAGATCCATCGCATTCCTTTGCTTCAGATATGATTCAACATTTAGATTTCCAAAAGTATCAAAATAAATATACACATTATGAACAACATCTTGATGAATTAAATGATCCCCTCTATATCGAGGCCAGAGCCTGGAATAACGATAACAAAAAAGTCGTCACATACATGACAAAGTTATTCCATGATGAAGGACGTCTATTTGATGAACTTGCCTTACAATACCAACTCATCCAGGCGAATAGCTCTCCTATTAATCGAAATACATTTGACCTTATTGATGTTTTATTACAAAACATCACAACAAAACAGATTGCTGTTGAATTTTGGCAATCCTTATTAGATAACAACATCTTCCATGAGGCAATCATCGCTAAACTATATGATTATCATGCTTATTCCAATGTATTCCTAGCCTATATGGAACACCCATCCCTAGCTAACCAAGCAATATTAGATACCATATTGCCTAAGCTAGACACAAATGTGTTACTTGTTGAAAAGGACAAAGTATTTCCTTTCTTAATTCAACATTATGGTAATAACAAAGAGCAGTTAACTAAATGGACTGAACATATTACATGGAAATTATTAAAAAGTTGTACATTAGACGAATTGCTAGATCTGACATCATCCATTGAGCTAAAACTGCCGATTGTTCAGCAATTAAAAGATATGCAAACAATGGAAAATAATCCTGATCAACAATACCAGCTTGGTGAGAAATACTATAATTTGAAGCAATACGACAAAGCTATTCCATGCTTTGAATGGGAAATGGAGCTATATCCAGATAACATAGCAGCAATTCAATATTTGGAGAAATGTTATCTAGCATTAAATGACCAAACGAACGCTAAAAATTACCAAGATATATTAGTAAGCATTGGGACACGTTAATCATTAACTTGTCTCAATGCTTCGCCATAATGTCATTGTCGCATAGGTTAAATACGGCTCCCAATCTTTTGAGAATGTAACCATTTGTTCTATTGTAGGCTTCTTCTCTAGCTGCAAATACTTTTTTAATGCATTCTGTATCCCTATATCTGCCATAGGAAATAAGTTCTTTCGACCAAGACCAAACAACAACCAATTTTGTGCTGTCCATTTTCCAATTCCTCGATAAGTTATTAATTCTCTTATAATAGCTTCATCGCTTTCTTCTTTTAATTGATTTAAATCTAACTCCCCCTCGGCAATCGCTCTAGATGTATCGATAATATATTCTGCTTTTCTCGAACTAAACTGGAGCGCACGTAAATCTTCATAAGATAAAACAGCAACATCCTCGGGCGTTGGATAGAACCAAACACCATCTATTTGTTTTCCGTATGTATGCACAAATCTTTCCGTTAATATATGAGAAAAAGTGAGATTCAATTGTTGATGTATGATTGTTTTAATTAAACATGGATATAATCCTACTTCCTTTACAACAGGTGTAAAAGGATACTGCTTAAACAATGTAGTTAAATTCGTTTGCGCAAAATGAAGTTGTACTTTTTCCAGGTCTTCCTGTAATTGAAATATATCTTGTACAAATGCTACAATTTGCTCCTTATCCTCTTCTACATCTGCTTCAATAGTAAAAATGAGCTCTCCATCTTCTTTACTGATTTGAACTGTGACTACTTTATTAATTTTTTCATTTCTATAAGGAAGCTTTACCACTCGTTCTTCCAAATTCACCATATTTAATGGGTCAAATGACATTCGCATTAATACATAATCAATAGCATAATGATCCTTTATTCTTATCTTTTCAAGTAACATACAACCCCTCCATTCACTATTTTTAGCACATATCTGTGGTATAATAAAACGAGACTTATCAAACACTTTTTGAAAATAATATATATAAATAATAGCACTATACATCCTTCTAGAAAATAGGTGATAAATAATGGAGAAGCAATTCTATGCAATTATCGATATTGGATCAAATACAATGCGTTTAGTTATTTACATGCAAGAAAAAGGCGGCAGATTAAAAGAAGTAGAGAATGTAAAAGCAGTAGCAAGATTGCGGACATATCTAGACAATAATCAAAAATTATCCAATGCAGGTATTTCAAAATTAATCTCCACATTGAAAAGTTTTCAAGATGTGTTAGCTGCATATGATGTCAATTCTATCATTTGTGTCGCAACAGCAACAATTAGACAGGCTAAAAATAACCAACAAATAAAAGAAAAAATTGAAATAGAAACAGGTTTAGATATTCGGATATTGTCTGAAGAGGAAGAAGCGTATTACGGCTATCTTGCTGTTGTGAACTCTACTTCTATTACTACAGGTATTACTGTGGATATTGGTGGTGGCAGTACTGAAGTAACCTATTTCGAAAATCGTGAATTAATTGCCTCTCACAGCTTTCCATTCGGTGCGTTAACATTAAAGGAATTCTTAAGTGAATCTATTCCTACAGAACAAGAATTAGTAGAATTAAAACAATTCTTAACAGAACAGTTCCGCTCTTTACCATGGCTAATAAATAAAGATGTACCTTTAGTCGCTATTGGGGGTAGTGCACGAAATCTTGCCCAAATCGATCAAAATATCAAGAGATATCCACTCGCAGGGCTTCATCAATACAAAATGTATGACACAGATATTCAATCAATTAGTAATTATTTAACAGATTTAAAGACAGAAGACTTACCAAAAGTCGAAGGATTATCAAAAGATCGAGCAGATATTATTATCCCAGCAATCCAAGTTTTCCATACATTATATCAAGTCATCCAAGCAGACAGCTTCATTTTAAGTAGAAAAGGATTAAGAGATGGCGTATTTTTTGAGCAACTTTCAAAAGACATCGGTACAACCCTTTTTCCCAATGTGTTAGAAGATAGTATTCAAGAATTAATGAATGACTACAACTTGAATCCTAAGCAAATATTGCATGTCCAATACTTAACAAGAATTGTCTTTAACTATTTAAAAGACAACGGCGTAATGAATCTAATGAAAACAGACTGGGAATTAGTCAAACGTGCTAGTTACTTATGCCATTTAGGTGAATACATTGATGCAGAATCTAGTGCACAACACACCTTCTATTTATTAGCGAATAGAACCATTGATGGTCTAATGCATAAAGAGAGGCTCATGCTTGCACTTATTGCTTCTTATAAAAATAAAACAGTCTTCAAACAATTTATCGGACCATATAAGGACTGGTTTTTAAAAGAAGAACGAAAAAAATTAAGGCATCTTGGTGCATTGCTTAAGTTCACCTATTGTTTGGATGCGACGAAAAGGCAAATTGTTAAAGAGTTAGACATAACAAAAAAGCAGCGTAAGCTTGTCATTACACTATATTGTAGTGGTGATTATACCCCTGAAGAATACCAGGCAGAAAAACAAAAAAATCATTTAGAAAAAATCATAAAAATGGATGTCGATCTTCATTTTGTATCAATGAAGAAGTAGTAGCTTTTCTTTTTTTCTTATATCCAATGTCAGACAAGTGTATGTAAATTTGTTTAGTTATTTTTACAATAAATTTACATACACTTAACAATAACTCCTTTCTCTAGCGTTATGATAGTAATAGTAATAAAGTAATTATTTTTTCATTTCGTAAATTTTTTTTCATATATTGCAAGTAAAGGATGATTTGTCATGACAACAGTTGAATTAGAAAGAGAATTGGGGCGTCCCACTAATTATAATAACCGTGAATTAAGTTGGTTGTCTTTTAATAGAAGAGTGCTAGGTGAAGCGGACGATGAAAGCAATCCATTATTGGAAAGGTTACGTTTTTTAGCAATTTTCTCATCGAACCTGGACGAGTTCTTCATGGTAAGAGTGGCAGGATTAAAAGACCAAGTAAAAGCAGGGTTTAATCGTCGTGATAATAAATCGGGCCTTACGCCAAAAGAACAATTATCACAAATCTCTGTATTCAATCATCAATTAGTCGAGGAACAATATACGATTTATAATTTTTTGCAAGCAGAACTTCATGACAACAAGATTAAGCTATTATCTGTAAAAGAATTATCTAACCAACAATTAAATGAATTAGAAACTTATTTTGATGAGCATATTTTTCCAGTGCTTACACCAATGGCGATTGATGCATACCGTGCTTTTCCAATGCTATTGAATAAATCGATTAATTTAGCTGTGCAGTTAGAGGACTTATATGATTTAGATTCCGACCAACTAAAAACAGCTATTGTACAAGTTCCTGCATTACTTGACCGATTTATTTGTGTGAGTAATCATCAGTATATTTTGTTAGAAGATGTTATTCGTTATTTCATAGCTAAATTTTTTACAGGCTATAAAGTAACATCCATTATTACATTTCGAATTACAAGAAATGCTGACATGACAATACATGAAGAAGGTGCTCGTGATTTACTTAAAGAGATTGAAAAAGAATTAAAGAAAAGAAAATGGGGATCCGCTGTCCGACTAGAGGTAGAAAGCCATCATCAAAATGAGCAAATGATTGATTATTTGTTGCACGAACTCGAAATCCACCATAAAGATGTATATATGATTGATGGTCCACTTGATTTAACTTTCTTATCAGACTTCTATAGTACATTACGTAAAGATTACGAGCACTTAGTGTACCAAACATTAATTCCACAGCCAGCTCAAGATATTTATGAAGGAGAAACCATATATGATGCAGTCAGAAATAGAGATGTCTTTCTCCATCATCCATACGAATCATTTGAACCAATTGTTGATTTAATCAGTGAAGCTGCAGATGACCCTGATGTACTTGCAATCAAGCAAACATTATATCGTGTCAGTGGTGATTCTCCGATAATAGAAGGACTTAAGAAAGCAGCAGAGAACGGCAAGCAAGTCACTGTGTTAGTCGAATTAAAAGCGAGATTTGATGAAGAGAATAATGTTCAGTGGGCTAAGATGTTAGAAAAAGCAGGGTGTCATGTAATATATGGCATGATTTCATTAAAAACACATAGCAAAATTACTCTCATCGTTAGACGTACACATGGCAAAATTGAACGAGTTGTTCATTTAGGAACAGGCAATTATAATGATCAAACAGCTAAATTTTACACAGATATGTCCTATGTAACGACAAAGCGCAAGTTCGGAATTGATGCGACCAATTTCTTTAATTATTTAAGTGGCTATACAGAAAAACCAGATTTCCATCATTTATCTATGGCTCCATTTGATATACGTAATGATATTCTTCATTATATTGATACAGAAATTCATTATCATAAACGATTTGGTAATGGTCGAATTATTGCCAAAATGAATTCATTAACAGACAAACCACTTATCCAAAAGCTTTATGAAGCCTCTCAAGCTGGTGTACAAATCGAATTAATTATTCGTGGCATTTGTTGTCTAAAGCCTGGAATCGAGAAAATTAGTGAAAATATTACTGTAAGAAGCATTGTTGGACGTTTTCTAGAACATAGTCGAATCTATTGTTTTCATCATAATGGTGAAGAGAAAATCTATTTATCTTCTGCTGATTTGATGACAAGAAATATGGTAAAGCGAGTAGAGTTAATGTTTCCTATCTTTGAAGGCCGAATCAAAGCAAGAATTATGGACATATTACAAATCATGTTAGAAGATACTGCGAAAACTCGCATACAACAGTCAGATGGAAAGTATCGACATATTAAAAATGAAACAAAATATCCATTAATCGACTCTCAACTCGTCCTATTTGATATGGCGTATCACTTATTGGAAGATGAGGAATGAGTGAGGTAAGTATACATTCTTGTTGATTACTTCAAACAAAAATATCGTACAAATAATCGCATTTAATTTCATGGAACATTCTTACTTTAGGTATTTGCACTATATAAAAAGTAGTTCAGTCAAGCTTACAAATCGCAATCTTGTAAGCCAAAACTGAACTACTTTTGTTATTCCACATTTTTTTACTTCTATCTTACAAGCCGATAATACCTTTAGGTAGTAATTGTTTTAACATTAAATCATCCAGGCTTTTAAATTGATAGCCTTGTTTTTTTAATTCATCAATGATTGGACCTAGCGCATCTGCGTTATCTTTAGATACTGTATGCATTAAGACAATGGCGCCAGGATGAATTTGATTAATTACTTGGTCATATGCATATTTCCAACCTTGTTCTTGTCCTTCATTCCAATCAACAAAAGCCAATGACCAAAAGATGTGTGTATAACCTAATTCATTTGCCCATTGTAATGATTGCTCATTAAATGTCCCTTTTGGCGGTCTGATATATTGGACAGATACATTATTAGCTAATTTCTCCATTTTGCTTGTTAAATCTTCCACGTCTTTTGTAAAAGCCTCTTTGGAAATTTTGGTGAAATCGCGATGCCCATCAGAGTGATTTCCAATAATATGACCTTCACGCATCATTTTCTTTACTAAATCTGGCTGGTCATCCACGTAGTGTCCTGTTAAAAAAAACGTTGCAGGAACATTCTTTTCTTTTAACGTAGCTAAGATCTGCTCCGTATAACCCGCTTCATAGCCATTATCAAAAGTTAGATAGACGTGTTTATCTCCAGATGGATCTAAGTAAAAACTATTATATTTTTCTAAAATAGTTCTGTACTTCCCTACATCTGGCTGTTCATGATTCTCTGCCTTCTTGTATCCCCATCCATAAGTTACGCCTGAGATTTCCATTGGACTTGATACTAGTAGCAGAAGTGTTAGAAATAAGAATAGCCGCTTTTTCATACAATCACCTTTTTAAGTATTTTAAGACGCACATGTCTTATTTCTATTTTCACTTAAAAAGAAGATATTATGCTGATTCCTTAAAAAATAATACTGGCAATTAAACCAAAGATAAACAATGGAATATTGTAATGTAAAAATGTCGGTACACATGTATCCCATATATGATGATGCTTTCCATCTACACTTAAGCCAGATGTAGGCCCTAATGTACTATCAGAAGCTGGAGATCCTGCATCTCCTAATGCTGCTGCAGTTCCAATTAGTGTTGCTGTCGCTATTGGAGAAAATCCTGCTTCTAGACAAATTGGTACATAAAGTGCCGCAATGATTGGGATTGTACCAAAGGACGATCCTATTCCAATTGTAATTAATAATCCAACAAGTAATAAGATAAATGCAATCAATAAATGATTTGACTTAAGTAACGCAGAGGAAGATTCCACTAGTGCTTGGATGGAACCAGTCTCTGTAAGAATATGGCCAAATCCTGATGCAACTAACATGACGAATGCAATTGTTCCCATCATCGTTACACCTTTTTGAACAAATGCATCACCTTCTGATAATGGTGTACAGAATAATGCCACCATACTAATAATCCCCGCTAACGCACCTACAACCAGACTTTCTGTAATAATTTGTGATGTTAATGCGATAAGAATGGCGATAATGGTAAATAGATGTTTGCGATTAAATTGAACGTTCTCTATTTTATCTTCCACATAATTGTTCGGTAAATATTGTGGTGCCACACGGTCTTTACGATATGTAATAAAGACAGCAATCAAAAGGCCAACAATCATCCCGATACCAGGAAGTAATAAAGCTTTTGTTGTTTCACTTATAGTGATGCCAATACCATTATTCTGCATTCCTTCTTGAATGGTTTGGTGAAAAATTAAACCAAATCCGACTGGCAACATCACGTATGGTGCTTTTAATCCAAATGTCAAAGCAGAAGCTACTGCTCGACGATCTAATTTCATTTGATCAAATATCTTTAATAATGGCGGAATCAGGATAGGAATAAATGCAATATGAACTGGAATTAAATTTTGCGAAAGCGATGCGATGACAGCGATGGATAATACTAACATCGTTCTTTTTCCAGTTAATTTGTTGATTAAATTTTTCACTAATAATGATGTAATTCCTGTATAGCTAATCATTGCGGCAAAAACACCTAATAGAATATAACTTAGTGCTGTATTTGCTTGACCACCCATACCTTCAATTAATAACTCTACTGACCTAATCAGACTTTCCCCTGACATTAAGCCAGCTATAATTCCTGCAATAATAATCGCAAAAATCACATGTACTTTTAATAAACTTAATGCGAGCATGACAATTACGGCTACGACGACAACCCATTCCATTTGATGTAATCCTCTCTCTTTAGTTTTTATCTAAGTTTTTTTCGATTTTTTCAATCAGCTCAATTAACTTATCTACATCTTCCACAGAAGTTTCTTCCGGTTTCAATTGATCTAATTGCTCTAGAAATCGTTCTAATTGTTCTCTTAATACGGTGATTTTGTTGTTTTCCATTATGCAAAGGCCCCTTTATGCTATTTACTATTCCATTGACAATAGTAATGGATTTTTATTCGATTGTCTACTCTACCATAATAAAGCAATGCAATAAACAAACCTTCTCTATCTATTCTCATGAAAGAATAAATAAAGAAGGTTCTATTTAAAAATATCCATTTCATTATTAACTTGATTTGTATGAAAATGCTACATGATTTTCAATTGGTATAAATGCTCCTACTTCTTGTTTTGTAACATTTTTAATTACTAAGTTTTTTTTAGAGCCTTTCAGTTCTAAATAAACTTCACCAAATGTTACATGACCTTTTTCTTGTAAGACGGGCGCATATGCCTTTAATGCTCCTACTTTGTTTACTGCTACATCATATGTTTGGCTTAGTTTCGTTCCTTTACCATATGTTGCATGGAAGGTGAGCGGAAACGAGTGTTTTTTCTCAGCTTCACTAATAATCATCTTCATAATCTGGTCTACTTTCTGTGCTTTAACAGTAAGTCCACCTTTTACATGCTTCTCTTCTTTTTGATCATAGTGAACACTGACAGGCTTGTCTCCACCATAATTGTTCACTTCATTCACATTAATTAATTGAAATTCCCAGTTTACTTTTGATTCAACTGACTTGTAATGTAGTGGCCAATGTCCCAAAAATATATTTCCACGATAGCCAAGTGCAATAGGTGATGGTTTGATTGTGGTTTCATTCAACATCTTAATCAATTCTTCATTATCTAACTTCATATCTATTGATTCCATTAATTCCTTTGTTTGCTCACTTGGCTCCATCGTACTTTGTTCTTCTTTTAATTGTTTTGACGTGTTCTGTAACTCAATCGAAACGACATGGTTCGGAATTTTACTTTCATCTTTTGCTAATAACGGTAATGTGCATATACAAAAAATAATTACGGCAAAACTGATTACTTTTCTCATCACATTCAACCTTCCTATAAAGTCTTTTGTTTATAGTTTGAGAAAAGTAATCAATTTTATTCGTAATTACTTATTTAATGGAATAATATCTAAAGATTCTGTAATCTTCACTGAATCTTCTATCGTTCGAATCATGGAGCAATTCTTTCTGGCAATTTCTAAGCTTTTTTCTAATCTTTCGTTATTTAACTGATACCCTTTCACAATATAGTTCAAATGTAGGGATTCGATTCTGTTTGCTTGATCAGGGTTTCTATTTACCTCTACTTCAATTTTTAAATCATCAATCTTGATTCGTTTCTTCTCTAGTATTTTTCGAAAAACTGAAGCACTACAACCTACGATGGATGCAACCATTAATTGAAATGGACGATACCCATAGTCTTCATTACCTGAAATATCTAGTTCTCCATATGCCAACTTTGTTCTAACGCCGCCTTCTTTTAAATAAAAATCCATTTGAATGCCTCCTTTTGTTGTTTAACGTTACCCTTATTTTGCCTTACTATGCTAAAAAGTCAATCAAAAATCCTTACAATATTTCATACTAGTGCATCATTCATTGATAAAAAAAACTCCTTATCTAACCATCATTCTCGGCTAGATAAGGAGTTTAAATTATCATTCATAGGATTATTCTTTGACATACCTGCTAAAACGCAATTCCATTCTTTCTTGAATGAATGCAATTATAATACATAGTGGCCAATAAATGAGTGCAACTAATATATACATCGTTAAAGAATCAAATTCTCTACCACCTGCAATTTGTGCTTTTTGAAAAAGCTCTGGAACAGTTATAACAGCCGCAAGAGATGTTGCTTTTACTAAATCTAAGAACACGTTCGTTAATGGCGGCATCGCAATACGAGTAGCCTGTGGCAAGATTATTTTCGTCAATGTATGCCAATACGTAAAGCCTAATGCTTTCGCTGATTCCCATTGCCCTTTTGGTACACTATTAATGGATGAACGAATGACCTCAGCGATATATGCAGCACTATTAAGACCAAAACCTATGATTGCAGCAAAATATGCAGAAAGTGTAATCTCCACCATTGGTAATCCATAATACAAAATAAATAAAAATACTAGGATAGGTGTTCCTCTCATAAATGAAATATACACCCTCGCAGGATACCTTAATAAGACACGGTCTGAACTCCTTGCTAAAGAAATAAATAACCCTAACATTAGACCGATTCCCATTGAGACAAACGATACCGCAATCGTCATTGGTAACCCACTCAATATAAACGGTAAATTTTCGATTGCTAATGATACATCAAAGAAATTTTCTAACAATTAATCTCACACCTTAAAGTTCGATTCCTTCAAGTACTTCAATCTCTTCATCTGGTTTCACAGAGGCATCTTCTTTGTAAAATTTAATTGCTAATTCAGACAATGTTCCGTCTTCTCGCATTTCTTTTAATACAGTATTCATCTTTTCTTGTAATACTGTAGACTTTATATCCATTGCTGCTGCTTGTTCTGTCGGATGGAACTTCAATTCTGGATGTAACATAATATCGAATTCTGGAAATGCTCCCACTCCAAATTTTGATAAATAATAATCATTCACAATCACATCCGTATTTCCGTTGTCGACGTCACGTAAATATGCTTCATTTGGTGCATTTCCATAAGTAACTACTTCCGCACCAAAATGCTCAGCAATTTGACTGTAAATCGTTGTTGCTCCTCCACCTGCTTTTTTCCCTTTTAAATCTTCTAGTTTATGAATGCCTGAATAGTCATCTTTTCTTACAACCATTGTTGTGTATGAATATTTATATGGTTCTGTAAATGCAAACTTCTTTTTTCGTTTCTCTGTTGCTTCTATATCATTTGCTGCCACATCAATTCTACCGCTTGTTATTGCTGGCAACATACTATCAATTCCCATTATCTCGAATTTAACTTCCAAACCTAATCTTTTTGCTACTTCACGCATTACTTCTACATCATATCCTGTTAATTGATCTGATCCCTCTTCATATGTAGAAGCTCCAATTAATGTACCTGAAGTACCTACAATTAATGTACCTCGCTCTTCAATCTTCTCCCAAAGCGCTTTCGCTTCATTTTGTTCTTCAGCAGATGAGGCATTATTATCCCCTGTGCCACATGCAGCTAAGAATAATACAAAACTTAACATGAATAATGTAACTATTTTTTTCAAAATCGCCACCCCTTTTGTATTGTTATATATTTTTCCCTTAATAAAATATAACAGTTTAATTCTGATAATTCAACGTTTTATTATTCTGTTCTCTTAATTGTATAAAACTGTTATATATTCAAATCTAAATATTGGCCTATTGACATTCAAAATTATTATTTTATAATTAGATTAATTATTAATTTAAAATAATTATAAATAAAAGAGAATGATTATTATTATCAAATGAACCTATTCTCAATTACAAAATGGAGGTGTTGCTTTATGAGTAGTCACATAAAAACGTTTTTCAGTACTGTAACATCAAATCACGAACGCCATCATTCCACATTTGTTGCCATTTTACTAAAGCATAGCGAGCTCATCTCAGCATTGATTAGTGGTCTACTTATCTTAGTTGTTTTTTTGTCCAAAGAACACTTGCCTACTTTTCTTTTCTATACACTCATGATTTCCGCTTTTGTTGTCGGAGGGTTTCACAAAGCTAAAGAAGGTATTCAAGAAACTGTATCTGACAAGAAATTAAATGTCGAGTTATTAATGATCTTTGCAGCAATTGGAGCATGCATTATTGGATACTGGTTAGAAGGTGCCATACTAATTTTTATTTTCTCCTTAAGTGGAGCATTAGAAACATATACAGAGAATAAAAGTAAGAAAGAATTGAAAAGCTTAATGAATTTGCAACCAGAGACAGCTCTTTTGGTGACACAACAAGGTACACAGCTTGTAGAAATAGCTGCATTGAATGTTGGTGACCATATCTTTGTCAAAGCAGGAGAAAAAGTGCCAGTAGATGGAACCATCATTCACGGATCCACAGCAATCGATGAAAGTTATTTAACCGGAGAATCCATTCCTGTTACAAAAGGAAAAGATGACGCGGTATTTGCTAGTACAATCAATTTGAACGGAAGTATAACAGTTGTAGTAGATAAATTACCAACAGAGACACTTTTTCAAAAAATTGTTCATTTAGTACAAGAAGCACAACAGTCAAAGTCTCCTTCACAAGCTTTTATCGAGAAATTTGAGAGCAGCTATGTAAAAATTGTTTTTCTTATTGTAGGAATGATGATGGTGTTACCACCTTTTCTATTCGGATGGTCATGGCAAGATACTTTTTATCGAGCAATGATTTTATTAGTTGTCGCTTCTCCTTGTGCACTAGTTGCATCCGTTATGCCAGCTACATTATCAGCTATTAGCAATAGTGCAAAAAATGGAATCTTAGCTAAAGGCGGGGTCCATTTGGAGAATCTTGCATCCATTCAAGCAATTGTTTTTGATAAAACAGGTACACTAACAAATGGGACACCTATTGTAACGAATCAATTATTTGCTGAGCATGTTAATAAAACAAGAATCATTCAAATGGTATACACAATGGAAAAGCATTCTAATCATCCTTTAGCAAAAGCATTAATCACTTGGTGTGAACAAGAATACAATGTAGAGACTCTTTCCCTTAACAACGTGACACATGTGGATGGTTTAGGTGTTAAAACAATGGTAGATGGGGAAGAATGGCGAATTGGTAATGCTATTTTTGTCGGAAAAGAAAAAGCGGAAGATTTCTGTCAACATTTACAAAATATAGCAGCTTGCTCTCATGTCTTTGTCGCTAAGGATGAGCAAATTATAGCAATGTTTACATTACAAGACACCATCAGAGAAGATTCACGTAACGCCATTCATGAATTAAAAGCGTTAGGTATTGAACCAATTATGTTAACAGGAGATAACGAAAATACAGCTAGAGCGATTGCTAATCAACTTGGAATAGATCATTATAAAGCAAATTGCTTACCGACAGATAAGGTAAATGAAATAAACAAACTGAAACAAAAATACAAGAACATTGCGATGACAGGAGATGGTATGAATGATGCACCCGCTCTAGCCACTGCAAATGTCGGCATCGCAATGGGAACGGGTAGTGAAGTAGCCATCGAAACCGCTGATGTCATCTTAATAAAAAATGAACTTTCAAAAATTATTCGAACAATACATCTTTCGAAAAAAATGAATCGAATCATCAAACAAAACATTATCTTCTCGATTGCAGTAATACTCACGCTAATTTTAGCAAACTTTGTACAAATGCTCGATTTACCATTAGGAGTTATCGGACACGAAGGCAGTACCATACTCGTTATTTTAAACGGATTAAGACTATTATCTAAAGCGGAAACGCCCGTTTAGAAACGTAGTGGCTGGTGTGAATCAACAGAAATAAAGGAATCACGGTGAGGTACGAACCGATGATGAGATTATACTCATCATCATAAGTACGACTAAAGCTAGACGACACCCATTCCAGCTATATAAATTTTTCCCCACAAACAAAACAAACCCAGAGCCACCACGTTTCTAAAAGGCAACTTTGGGTTTGTTATATTTTATTTGCATGCATTTAGGTAACTTTTCGTCTTCTTTTCTCTACAAGTGCATTAATTTCTCCACCAATTATGATAATCATCGCAGAAAGGTAGAACCATAACATTAAAATAATAACCCCACCTAAACTACCATATGTAGCAGAATAATTGCTGAACGAAGAAACATAAAAAGAGAACGCAAGTGATGTTAATTGCCAAAACACTGTGGCAAAAATCGCACCGATATACACATGTTTGAAATATACCCGCTTACTTGGCGCTAATAAATATAGTGCTGATAGAACAATAAAGAATATTACTGATGAAATCACCCATCTTAATGTACCCCACACAGAAATAAAATCTTCTGACAATCCGATAAATGAGAAAAGATATTCTCCAATTGCTCTTCCGAATACAGGTAGTAATAATGCAATAATAATGACAAATACCATTGCAATCGTTAATAAAATAGAGATTCCTCTTGCAACAACGAAAGAACGTTTTTCATCAATATTGTACGCATGGTTAAATGCACGCATCAATGCATTAATTCCGTTTGACGCAGACCATAATGTACCGATAATACCAATTGAAAGTAAGCCACCATTCCGTCCATCCATTATTTGGCTTATATTCTCATCTATCATTGTCACAATTTCTTCAGGTGCATAGCGAGAAATGAAATTAATCATATCTAAATCACTAAATGGCAAATAAGCGACCAACGTAACTAAAAAAATCATAAAAGGAAATAACGAAAGCAAGAAGAAATAGGATAATTGAGCAGCAAGGCCTGACACATCATCATCACCGATGCGCTTAAATAGATCTTTAAAGAATGTTACAACAGGGCGATTAGATACGCTTGTTGTTTTCATTTCCTTTAACTTTCCCTGTGACATTCTCCAACTGTTTTAACACTTCAGTAGTTTGAGCTAGACCTGTTGTTAATTGCTCTGAGCATTTCTCATAATTTGATTGAATCATTTGAACAAATTGCGAAGGATGTTTTGCATAATATTTTACATTTACTTGTGTTTGTTTACACTTAATATTCACGTAGTTTCTCGTATCTTTATCCAAAAGACTAAGTGCGCCTCCTGCTAATGCTCCGATTACCATTCCTCTTATTAATAATTTTTTTCCCATTTGCCATCACCTTTCTCTAGTTATATCTGATGTTGTTCTTTGATATACGCATAGAGATGTTCACAACCTTCTGTTACTAACTCATACGTATAATCAAAGTTTTTCGTGAAATATGGATCCGGTACATTTTGCTCTCTCGGCTGCTCCACGAAATCCATTAATTTCTTTACAACTGTTTTTTCACCTTTTTTGCCTAAGCTAGCTAAGTCATTCATATTTTGCTCATCCATTGCAATAATATAATCAAATGTTTCTAAATCTTCTTTCGCAATTTGTCGTGCTTTTTGTCCTTCATAAGAAATGCTCATCTCATCTAATTTAGCTCTTGTACCGTGGTGTGGTTGTTTGCCAATATGCCAATCTCCCATTCCAGCAGAATCAATCTGGAATAATTCTTCCTGTCCATTATCCTTTACCATCTTACGAAATACCGCTTCTGCCATTGGTGAACGACATATATTTCCTAAACAAATAAATAATACTTTAATCATATAATACCACCTAACCTTTTCTCTTAATCCTGTTTTTGAATAAATTAGCTCATTAATGTACTTTTGTTAATTTTTCACTTATTTCTTCTGCAGCTACTGGCTTGCTGTATAAGTACCCTTGATAGTAATCACATGCTTCCTCACGAATGAATTGTAGCATGTTCTCTCCTTCTACCCCTTCAGCCACTACTTTTAAACCAAATGTATGACCAAGTTGGATCATTGCTTTAATTATTTCAGCACTTCCTGCCTCGATAAACAGATCTTTCAAGAAGGACTGGTCAATTTTCAAATAGTTTATCGGGAATTTCTGCAAATATCCCATTGATGAATAGCCTGTACCGAAATCATCAATTGATAAAGATATTCCCATTCTTCGTAAAGCTCTCATTGTCTCGATGCAGTCTTTCGTGTTCTGCATGACGCTATTCTCTGTTATTTCTATTTCTAAATAGTTTGGATCCATTCCAGTCTCTTCAACAATTCGCTCGACCTTTTCCAAAAAGCCTTGTTGTTGGATTTCAAGTGCGGATACATTCACTGCAATAATGACAGGTTCTGCCCCTTGCTCTCGCCATCTTACAAACTGCATACAAGCTTCTTGTAACACCCATTCCCCTATTTGATGGATCAAACCGATTTCTTCAGCAATAGGAATAAATGTAGCTGGAGATATTTTTCCTTTTTTGCCATGTTCCCATCTGATAAGCGCTTCTACACCTATAATTTCATTTGTTTCTACATCTACTTTTGGTTGATATGCTAATTTAAATTCATTTAATTTAAATGCTTTTCGGATATCTGATTCTAATAACAAAAGTTCGTCATATGTTTCGCGCAATTCACTATTGTATTCTAATATTTTATCTCCACCATTTACTTTCCCATAATGGAGTGCAATACTCGCTCTGTTAATATATTCTTCCGCTTTATTTGCAGGCTCATCAAAATAACTGACACCAATTGTTGCAGTAATACTAAAATCATGATTAGCAAGAATAATTGGTTGTCTAATATGAAACAATATCTCTTCAGCAAATGTGTGTAAATCTCTTTCCTCTTTTAATATTAAAATAAATTCATCGCCACCTAATCGATAAAGAATCATATCGTCATCTAAGAGGCTTGTAATTCGCTCTGTAATGATTTGAATGACTGTATCTCCTGACAATTGACCTAAAGAATCATTAATTGCTTTTAGCCGGTCTAAATCGCATAAAAGTACCGCATACGGGCGCTTTTCATATTTGTTATGTATATATCCTTCCATATCTTTCATTAGTTTATGACGGTTTGGTAAATGTGTTAAGGTATCGTGTGTAACAATATGCTCGACATGTTTCTCTGTAAATTCAAATGCTGTCACATCAATAGATGAACCAATTACTTCTACAATCGTATCTTCTTCATAAATTGGTGATAGCATTGTATATAAATGCACACCTTTTAATTCATGATGAAACGATTGATCATATCCTTTGAATGCGAGCTCTAATTTGTTACACAAATCAGTAATAATCTCTTGATCAAAATCCATCTTGTTGACACCTAATTGCAATCCTAATTGATTCACTAACTTACCTTCTAACATTGTAAATACAATCTCATCATTCATTCGCTTTATTTTAAATAATATATTCGTCATTTGCCGAAGAGATGTACGACAATTCGTAAAATGTTCTTCAATTAGTTTGTTTATTTCTTCTAGTTCTGAAATGGCATGATTGTCTGTACTTGATGCGATTAGTTTTTTTATTCGGTCCATAACAATAGATTCATTTACACCTGTGTCTACTTTTTTTATCTGCATGTTCTTCACCTGTCGCATATATTTCTCCTACAATCTCTCATCTGTCTATATATTGTCGGAGATGTCTTGTTCCATTGGTATTGTATTACTCGTTAGATTTACTTGGTGTAATGATCATAAGATGTGTATCAACTTTGTTTCATGATTCTTTTTTGGAATGTTCGTTTTACATTTTCAGACAATGAATCAATATGTATGTATACTTTCATTCTTTCGATATTCGCTTTATCATGAAATAAACAGTTGAATATATCATATGATGTTATTTTATGCTTTGCTTCTTCTATCTTTTCTAATACATCTGTATTGGATACTACACCCTCTTGTAACACCCGGAAATAAACTCCACTAAACCCAGTTAAGGTTACTCGTGCAGGTAAGTCTTTTAATTGCTGATATGCCGCTATTTTGTAGCACGGTTGTCTAGGTTGAGATACTTGAATAATCGCAGTTCCTAATTGAAAAACATCGCCAATGTATACGTCTTTTTCTGTCAATGTATCGATTGTTATATTTTCGCCAAAAGATGGGTACGTAAATGTTCGATGATACGTATTTTCCCAGTATGGATAATGGTTAGCAGAATAGAGTAATAAGGCTTTTTCTTTTCCACCATGATTCTTTAAATCTGCTTGCCCGTCTAATGTAAAGCCATCATATTTTAAGACGCATGGCTCATTTGTTGGCGTTTTTATAATACCTGTATGCACTTCTTTATCTCCAAAAAGATATGTAGATGGTTTGCCCATATTTAAAGAAGCTATTTCATATTTCATTCATACGCTCCTCTCACTTTTCTATTTCATTATACCTAATTATGAAGGAATTTTTAACATTATATTCATATAAAGTTTATAAGATGTATAATCAACCGTCATAATTCGATAAAAAATGTTGAATAATTATAGTATGAATACTGTCATTAGTAGGATTATTTTATGTAAATAAGGAATAATAATAGCAACGTTGGAGGTCTCACATTATGTTTTCAAATACCGAAATAGGAATTGATTTAGGAACAGCAAATATCTTGATATATACAAAGTCAAAAGGAATTATTTTAAATGAACCAGCAGTTGTTGCATTAGATACTAGAACTGGTGATGTAATTGCAGTTGGTGAGGAAGCCAAGAGTATGATTGGAAAAACCCCACAAAATATTGTTCCTGTTCGCCCATTAAAAAATGGCGTGATTGCTGATTTTGATGCAACAACACAAATGTTAACAGCTTTTTTGAAAAAAGTAAGCAAAAAATCAGGGATTTCTATGCGTAAACCGAGTGTGGTTGTGTGTACACCATCTGGAAGTACCGCTGTTGAAAGAAGAGCAATTGATAATGCAATAAAAAGTTTTGGTGCGAAAGAAGTACATTTAATTGAAGAGCCTATTGCTGCTGCGATTGGTGCTGATTTACCAGTTGCAGAACCACAAGCAAGTATGATTGTAGACATTGGCGGTGGTACAAGTGAAGTCGGCATTATCTCATTTGGTGGTGTCGTAACAAGTAGATCTGTCCGTGTTGGTGGTGACCACATGGATGAGGAAATAATCCAATATATTAAGAAACAATATAATGTATTAATTGGAGAAAGTACTGCCGAAAAAATCAAAATGGAAATTGGACACGCACTTGTTCCACACACTGAACAATCAATGGAAGTAAGAGGACGAGACTTAGTTACAGGACTACCGAAAGTCATTACAGTTAAATCAACAGAAATTCAACAAGCAATTAAGGAAGTCTTAGAAACCATTCTTCAAGCAATTCATGATACATTGGAAAATTGTCCACCAGAATTAAGTGGGGATATTGTGGATCAAGGAATTACCATTTCGGGTGGTGGATCATTGCTTCACAACATGCAAGAGTGGTTATCTGAAGAAATTCTAGTACCAGTACACATGGCACCTAATCCATTAGAATCTGTAGCAATTGGAACAGGCCGTTCATTAAAAATGATTCAAAAATTACAAAAAGCAGTGAAATAAATAGTAAAAAAGATTAGGACAAAAGAATTCTTTCACCTAAAAAAATCCAAACGATTCGAAAGTTATTTAACGAATCGTTTGGATTTTGTGCGTATTAGAAGGGAAATGAGATAAACTCTGCTTGGTTATGTTGAGCATTTATATGTGCTTGGCACCCGCTCCGGCTTGTCCGTTTCCCTTTCCGTGGGTTTAAACTCTACAATTAATGTAATCATAAAAATCCCATATTGATTATTATTTTGTCTCTAGATTATATATCAAAATAAGCTTCTATCCGTCACAAACCAAAATGCCAATACTCACAAACATGGTAGAACTTCACTAAGCGAAGGCGCACACTCCCACTCCTATGGGACCCTTTTTCCTGAAAATCCACTTTTTCAAGCGATTTTTGCTTGAAAAAGTTAGCTGAAGGAAAAAGTCCATGGAAAGGGGAGTGTGCAAGCCGCAGCGGGATATCCGCACACAATAATTGGTATCATTCGCTTTTTATTTAAAGAACAATATTTACATTCTAAATTTTTTAATTATTCCCCAAACGTCCATTCCACTAAACTATCAATAGCAAAAGTTGGTTTTGTTTCGAGTGTTTGTACTTCTTCTTTTGTTGTCACACCAGTATGGACAAGTATGGAGTCAATTCCTGCATGAATCCCTGCCAAAATATCCGTATAATAATTATCGCCAATCATGACAGTCTCTTCTTTATTTGTACCTAATACTTCTAAAGCTTGTTCCACAATAATAGATTCAGGCTTACCAATAAATATAGGCTTTACTCCTGTTGTAACAGATAAGACCGAAATTAAAGACCCCGCTCCAGGTAAAAAGCCTCGTTCTGTCGGTAATGCTACATCCCCATTTGTTGCAATAAATGTCGCACCATTTCTTATATTCAACGCACCTTTTGTTAGTTTTTCGTAAGTAATGTCACGATCTAATCCCATTACAACATAATCTGCGTTGTCTTCTGCAAACGAGAATCCTGCTTCTTCTAACGCAAGATGTAGACCATCTTCTCCTATTGCATACACAGTCGCATTCGCTTTTAAGTCACGTATGTACTTCGCTGTAGCCATACTTGTAGTAAATACATGGTCTTCCGTACACGGTACTCCCATTTCTACTAATTTATTTGCTACGTCTTTCGGATGTTTTGTCGAATTATTTGTCAAAAATAAATAAGGTAAACCTTTCTGATCCAATTCTTTTACAAAATCAATTGCTTCTTCAATTTTTTCTGTTCCTTTATACATTGTTCCATCAAGATCAATTAAGAATCCGCGATATTTTTTCATATTTTCCTCCTAAATTTTTTGAAAATTCTATGTATTTTATTTGTCATTTTTTGAATAAATGATAGTATATATTTATGACAATTTCGTCATTGTGACTATTTATATGTTATCATGTATAATTATTAAAGAAAACATCTCTTATTTTGCCAAATAATTTATACTATATAATAATTAAAGTAGTATAAACGAAAGAAACACATCCATATATGTGTTTCATTTATGATTCTAGTATATCGTGACACATGTACGAAGAATCCGCTAGTTCACAAATTTTATATGAAGAAAGGTAGTTAAAGTAATATGACATCGAATACCCCGAAAGCTGTTATTGTTATTTTTGGCGCTACTGGCGACCTTGCAAATAGGAAATTGTATCCTTCCATTTACAGACTATATCGTAATGGGAAGCTGTCAGATAATTTTGCTGTAATTGGTGTAGCAAGACGACCACTTACAAATGAAGATTTTCGTGAGAATGTAAAGAAATCCATCAATGGGTTGAATGATCCGACAATTGATCCTGATGAATTTGCAAGTCATTTTCATTATAACCCATTCGACATCCAAGACTTAGAACATTATACAAAGTTAGAGCAATTAATTAATGAACTTGATGAGAAGCACGAAACAGAAGGCAATCGCTTATTCTACTTCTCAATGGCACCGAATTTCTTTGGTACGTTAGCTGCTAACTTAAAATCAGAAAGATTAACACAAACAAAAGGATGGACACGTTTAGTTATTGAAAAACCATTTGGCCATGATTATGAATCAGCTGAAAAATTAAATAACCAAATTCGTGAAGCATTTACAGAAGACCAAATTTATCGTATTGATCACTATTTAGGTAAAGAAATGGTTCAGAATATTGAAGTCATTCGATTTGCAAATGCACTATTCGAACCTTTATGGAACAATAAATATATCTCCAATATCCAAATTACTTCAAGTGAAGTACTCGGAGTAGAGGAACGTGGCCGCTATTATGACAGTGCTGGTGCTTTAAAAGACATGATGCAAAATCATATGCTACAAATGCTTGCACTTATTGCAATGGATCCACCAATTCGCTTAACTCCAGAAGAAATCCGTAGCGAAAAAGTAAAAGTATTGCGCGCACTTCGTGTATTGAATGAAGAAAATGTAGATAAATACTTCGTACGTGGCCAATATGATCGTGGTATTGTAAATGGTGAAGAATTACCTGCCTATCGTGAAGGTAATGGTGTTGATCCAGAATCCAATACAGATACGTTTGTCGCAGCTAAACTACTAATTGATAATTTCCGTTGGGCTGGTGTACCATTCTATCTTCGTACAGGTAAGCGTATGGAGAAGAAATCAACAGAGATTGTTGTGGAATTTAAAGATTTACCAATGAATTTATATTATGGTGAGGAACATGAGACAAAATCAAATCTTCTCGTTATTCATGTGCAACCAGATGAAGGTATTACATTACATGTGAATGCGAAAAAAGGTGATTACAATACATCTTCTACACCAATCACATTAAGTTACGATAATAATTCTGGTGATAAGATGAATACACCTGAAGCTTACGAAACATTGTTACACGACTGTATGCGTGGTGACTCCACAAACTTCACTCACTGGGATGAGGTTGCTCTTTCTTGGAAGTTTACGGATGTTGTCGCAAATGCATGGTCTAATAAAAAAGCTGATTTCCCTAACTACGAATCAGGATCAAACGGACCTAAAGCAGCAGATGAATTACTAGAAAAAGATGGCTTTAAATGGTGGGACATTAAACCTGAATAATCAGTATTTGAATGTTAAAAAAGCAATCAATTTATTTTGATTGCTTTTTTATACTATAACAAGAGGAGGAAATACAATGAAATTTTATGATATTTCGATGGAGATTCATCCAAATATGCAAGTATGGGAGAACATGGATAGCAAAAAACCAGCTTTCGATACACGAACTTTTGACACAGTAACAGATACCAATATGCAATTAAACGCACATACAGGTACCCATATCGATTCTCCTTTGCACATGATTAATCATGCAGATACATTCGAGAACATACCATTAAACAAATTAATTAGACAAGTGAAAGTGATTGATTTAATGCATGTTACAGATGGCATTTCGTCAAATGATTTGAAAGCGCATACTATCAATAAGAACGATTTTATTTTATTTAAAACAAAAAACTCCTTTTATGAAAGTCATTCCTTTGATTTCAATTTTATTTATTTGACTGAAGACGGTGCTGAGTATTTAATAAACAAGAAAATTGCAGGTGTAGGTATCGATACTTTAGGAATAGAACGGAGTCAAGAAGGCTACCCAACACATGTGAAATTACTACAATCTGATATTGTCATAGTAGAGGGATTACGATTAAAAGAGATTGTCCCTGGTGAATATTTTATGGTAGCAGCACCGTTGAAGTTAATAGGAACAGAAGCTGCACCAGCAAGAGTAATCTTATTTGATATGGAATAAGACCAATATTTGTATAATATTTAAAATCTCAACAATACCAAATAGAGTTTTTTAATACGCAAAAAAAATCCAAGCGATTCGATAAACAGTCTTCGAATCGTTTGGATTTTTGTAATGAAAGAATTCTTTTGTTCCAATCTTTAAATATTAATCTTCTAACCACTCTGTGTGGAACACGCCTTCTTTATCGATACGTTGATATGTGTGCGCACCGAAGTAATCGCGTTGTGCTTGTAATAAGTTAGCAGGTAATGTAGCTGTACGATAGCTATCAAAGTATGCTAATGCACTTGCGAATCCTGGTACTGGAATACCACGTTCCATCGCAATTGCTAATACTTTACGTAATGAATCTTGGTAGCTTTCTACGATACCTTTGAAGTATGGATCAAGCAATAGGTTTTTAAGTGCTGGTTCATTGTCATACGCTTCTTTGATTTTTTGTAAGAACTGCGCACGGATGATACAACCACCACGGAAGATCATTGCGATATCACCATAACGTAAGTTCCAATCATTCTCTTCAGATGCTGCGCGCATTTGCGCAAATCCTTGAGCATAAGAAACAATTTTACTCATGTATAATGCTTTACGAATTGCTTCGATTAACTCGTCTTTATCCCCTTCATATGGCTTATCAGCTACTGAAGGCCCGCTTAATACTTTGCTTGCTTCTACACGTTCCTCTTTCATAGCAGAAATGAAACGAGCAAAAACAGATTCTGTAATAACAGGAAGTGGTACACCTAAGTCTAGTGAGCTTTGGCTTGTCCATTTACCAGTACCTTTTTGGCCTGCAGTATCAAGAATCACATCAACCATTGGCTTACCAGTTTCTTTATCTTTCTTCTTAAAGATATCTGTAGTAATTTCGATTAAGTAACTATCTAATTCCCCTTTGTTCCATTCACCGAATACTTCATGTAATTCTTCTGCTGATAGTCCAAGCACATTCTTCATAATGAAGTATGCTTCACAGATTAATTGCATGTCACCATATTCGATACCATTGTGTACCATTTTCACATAGTGTCCTGCACCATTTGGTCCAATGTATGTCACACATGGTTCTCCTTCTACTTTTGCAGAAATTGCTTCAAAAATAGGTGCAACTAATTCGTAAGCTTCTTGTTGACCACCAGGCATAATAGAAGGTCCTTTAAGCGCTCCTTCTTCCCCACCAGATACACCTGTACCGATGAAGTGAATACCTGATTCATCCAATTCTGCATTACGACGCATTGTGTCTTTAAAGAATGTATTACCACCATCAATTAAGATGTCACCTTTATCAAGTAATGGTTTCAATGAAGCAATCGTAGCATCTGTTGCTGGACCTGCTTGGACCATTAACATGATTTTTCTTGGTTTTTCTAATGAATCAACAAATTCTTCGATTGTTTTTGCACCAACGAAATTTTTCCCTTTTGCTTCTTCATTTAAGAAATCTTCTGTTTTTTGATAAGTTCTATTGTATACTGCTACAGAATAACCTCTACTTTCTACGTTTAACGCAAGGTTTTTCCCCATTACAGCTAAACCTACCACACCAAATTGCTGTTTTGCCATTCTCTCATTCGCTCCTTTTTTAAACTAAATATGTGCATATGTATTATTCTACACTACTATTTTAGCACGAAATAGAATAATGCGTAACATCATTAGAAAAAAACATTCCATCTAATAACTTATTATATCCTGTCGTTCTCTGCAAGTAATTGTACCTTATTTTCTGAAATTTCTGCTTATTTTAACACAAATTTGTTGATTGCCTGCGCAACTCCTGCTTCGTCATTAGATGTTGTAATCCAATCACTCGCTTCTTTCACTTTGTCTTGGGCATTCCCCATTGCCACACCAATACCTGCTTGCTCAATCATTTTGATATCATTCAAACTGTCCCCACATGCCATTACTTGATCCATTGTAATGCCAAGACGTTCACAAACAACTTCCACAGCCTTCGCTTTATTGACACCAACAGCATTTACTTCAATATTAGTCAAACTAGAATTGCTTAACTCAATCTCTTTCCATTCTTCAAGTGTTGCCATTAGTAATTGTTTGGTTTCGTCATTATCTGTATCAAAGCCAAATTTCAGCCATGTATAATCCTCGACATTATCCGGGAATTCATCTCGCCAAATTTGATCAGTAGAAGCTGACCATGCCCAAGTCTTATGTTTATTTTTCAGTTCAATCAATTTTTTTATAATAGAGGCATCTACTATTTCTCTTGCGATTAATTCTTCCTCCATTGTCCATATTTCGCTGCCATTCACGTTAATAATATAATGAATATCTAATTCTTTCGCGATATGCGCACTTGTTCGGAAATGCCTTCCTGTCGAAATAATAACTTCGACACCTTTTTCTCTTGCTTTCTTAATTGCTTCTTTATTCTGCTCTGACACAGTATGGTCTGACGAAAGTAATGTCCCATCCATATCTAGCGCAATTAGGCGAATATCCTTCATAGTAATTCGCTCCTTTCTCTTCTACTATATTGTAAGTGATTCGCAATTGTTTAGCAAAAATACTGAAATGAGTTATACTAAAGTAAAGAAATAATCCCACTAAAATAAAACAATGTATGACGTACAGAAAGAATACGATACTAAGACTATTAATTTTTACGGGAAATGATACACAATAGATATGAGGTGATGAAACATGAGAGCAGTTGTAAGTGTTATTGGAAAAGACCAAGTCGGAATTATTGCAAAGGTAACAACAGTTCTTTCAGAGAATCATGTGAATATTTCGGATATTAGCCAAACGATTTTGCAAGATTTTTTTACGATGATGATGTTAATTGACATTGATGATATAAAGAAACTTGCACAGCTAAAACAAGCATTCGAGCCTGTCGAAAAAGAACTTGGACTTAAGATCAGTATTCAACGCGAAGAAATCTTCCAAGCAATGCACCGTGTATAAAGGAGTGAAGTAATCGTGCCAATTGCATATACAGAAATACAAGAAACGATTCGAATGGTACAAATGGAGCACTTAGATGTTCGAACAGTCACAATGGGGATAAGCTTAAGAGATTGCATCGACAGTGATTTTGATACGTTAAAAACAAATGTATTCCATAAAGTTACAACATATGCAAAAAATTTAGTGACTGTTGCAGAACAAGTTGCAGAAGAATATGGTGTACCAATTATTAATAAACGTGTGGCAATCTCCCCTGTTGCAGAACTATTAGGCAATGCTACTGTAGAACAAGCAGTAGAACTTGCCAAAACATTAGATGAAGCTGCAAAAAAGGTGCAGATTGATTTCATTGGTGGCTATTCTGCTCTTGTACATAAAGGAATCTCTAAAGGTGATCAAATTTTACTTGATGCACTGCCACAAGCATTAAGTGAAACAGAGCGAGTATGTGCCTCCATATCTGTCGGTACAACAAGAACGGGTATTAATATGGACGCAGTGAAACAAATGGGTGAAATTATTAAAGCAACTGCAGAATTAACAAAAGATAATAATAGTATTGGTTGTGCAAAACTTGTCGTGTTTTGTAATCCTGTAGAAGACAATCCATTTATGGCAGGTGCCTTTCATGGTGCAGGAGAAGGAGAAGTCGTGTTAAGTGTCGGTGTCAGTGGACCTGGAGTTGTATTACATGCATTAAAACGATATCCTGATGCAGATCTTGGCGAAGTAGCAGAAGTCATTAAAAAGACTGCATTTAAAATCACACGTGCAGGAGAATTTATTGGAAGAGTTGTTGCAGAACGATTAGAGGTGCCTTTTGGTATTATGGATCTATCCCTTGCTCCAACGAATGCGATGAATGATAGTGTTGCAGAAATACTAGAAGAAATTGGTTTAGAGTGTGTTGGTACACATGGAACAATTGCTGCACTTGCACTAATGAATGATGCAGTTAAAAAAGGTGGAGCAATGGCGAGTTCTTATGTCGGCGGACTTAGTGGTGCCTTTATTCCTGTTAGTGAAGACAACGGAATGATTCGTGGTATTGAACAAGGGGCCTTAACACTTCCTAAATTAGAAGCAATGACATGTGTGTGTTCTGTTGGATTAGATATGATCGCAATTGATGGAAATGCTAGTAGTCATACACTTTCTGCTATCATCGCAGACGAAGCAGCCATCGGAATGATTAACAAAAAGACAACAGCAATTCGTATTATTCCTGTTGTTGGCAAAGAGTCAGGTGAAGTGGTGGAATTTGGTGGGTTACTCGGGCGCGCACCAATCATTGGAGTCAATCCTTATCATTCAGATAAATTTATTCAACGTGGTGGCAGAATCCCTGCACCAATCCAAGCATTGACGAATTAACATACCACTTATCAGAATAATATGACTATTCTAACTTTTTAAAAGAGTATTGACTTGATATCAAATGCATGCTATCATCACAATTAATCAAAATTATCAGATAGCTTCTGTTATTCATGATTAGAAATGATATATGTGTTGATTACACTTATTAAAATAGAATAGAATCTCTTATCAAGAGAGGTGGAGGGACTGGCCCGATGAAACCCAGCAACCGTCATTAGTGATAGGTGCTAATTCCATCAAAGTTTGACATACTAAACTTTGAAAGATAAGAGGACGTAACGGTAATGAATGCCAATCCTTTCTGTCCTCTCATGCAGAAAGGATTTTTTATTTTTATACTAATAAAGAGAATAAGAGAAAGAAAGGAGCCAATTCACATTGATTCAAATAAAAGGCTTGTCAAAGATATACAAAACAAAAAAACAACAAGTTCAAGCTGTTGACGACGTATCATTAACGATTAATCAAGGTGAGATTTTTGGTGTGATCGGATATAGTGGTGCTGGAAAAAGTACATTTATTCGCCTAATTAATCGACTTGAAGAGCCGTCCAATGGTACTATATCGATTCACAATAAAGACATTACCAAGATGTCCGCAACAGAACTTAGATTAAAAAGACAAAAAATCGGTATGATCTTCCAACATTTCAATTTACTTTGGTCACGAACAGTCTTCGATAATATCGCATTTCCACTAGAAATTGCTGGCGTACCAAAAGCAACTCGAGCAGAAAAGGTGAATGAACTCATTCAATTAGTCGGTCTTGCTGGCAAAGAGAATAGCTACCCTTCTCAGTTAAGTGGTGGTCAAAAGCAACGCGTCGGTATTGCAAGAGCTTTAGCTAATGACCCAGAAGTATTATTATGTGATGAAGCGACATCCGCTCTTGATCCTGAAACAACGGATGATATCTTAGACTTACTTGTCTCTATTAATAAGAAACTTCAGTTAACTATCATTTTAATTACACACGAAATGCATGTCATTCAAAAAATATGCCATCGTGTTGCAGTAATGGAAAATGGAAAAGTTGTAGAATCTGGTGATGTACTAGATGTGTTTGTGAGACCTCAATCTAAAACAACGAAACGCTTTGTCCAACAATTAAATCCACTAGAACATGACCAAGCTAGCTTAAAAGAATTTATCACAAGCCGTGAAGATAGTGAAGTGGTGAAATTACATTTTATTGGGAACAACGCCAAACGTGCTTTAATTACAGATGTGATTAAACAATTTGATGTAGAGATCAACATCTTACAAGGTTCTATTGCACCAACTCGTGAAGGTGCTTATGGCACATTATATATCGAATTGAATGGCTCCAAAGATGTATTAGCATCATCTATCCAATTTATGCGCGAACAAAGTGTGGAAGTTGAGGTGTTACAACATGTGGAATGATTTATTCCCTAATGTCATCATGGAAGATTTATGGGTTGCGACAGAAGAAACCATGTATATGACAATTATTGCTGTAATAGGCACATTAATTTTGGGGATTTTCTTAGGATTATTATTATTCTTAACAGATAAGGGTAACTTATGGGAAAACAAACTAATTTATAACATAACAGCAGTAGTTGTAAATGTGTTTCGTGCGATTCCATTTATCATTTTAATATTATTACTCTTTCCATTTACAGATTTCTTGATTGGTACTATTCGCGGATGGAAAGCAGCATTACCTGCATTAATTATCGGTGCAGCGCCATTTTATGCGAGACTTGTGGAAATTGGTCTTAAAGAAGTCGACAAAGGCGTGATTGAAGCAGCGAAGTCGATGGGTGCAAATGCATCTACTATTATTTTCAAAGTGTTATTAAAAGAATCTATGCCTGCATTAGTATCAGGAATTACCGTAACAGCAATCGCACTAATTGGATATACCGCAATGGCTGGAGTCATCGGTGCAGGCGGTCTTGGAAATCTTGCTTATTTACAAGGATTCCAGCGATTTAATTTTGATGTCGTTCTTGCATGTACGATTTTAATTATCATTATCGTATTTATATTCCAAGTAATTGGCGACATGCTAACGAAAGCAATTGACAAAAGGTAATATGCTTAACACTAACTTGTTAAGCTTCTTTCATAAAATAAAATAGATAATAAGAAGGGAAGATTTATTTTGAAAAAGTATTTATTTACACTAGTAGCATTATTATTCATCGGAGTTTTAGCAGCATGTGGAACAAGTGACGACAACGAAACAGATAATTCCACAAATGGGGACAGCAATACATCAGAAGATGCAACAACTGATGATGCATCAGAAACAATTGTAGTTGGTGCAACAAGTACACCTCATGCTGAAATATTAGAAGAAGCAAAAAGCCTTTTAGCAGAAGAAGGTATTACATTAGAAATCGAAGTATACCAAGATTATGTATTTCCAAATGAAGATTTAGCAAGCGGAACATTAGATGCGAACTACTTCCAACACATTCCTTATTTCGAGTCTCAAAAAGCAGATAAAGAATATGATTTCGCAAATCTTGGTGGAATCCACATTGAGCCATATGGTTTTTATTCTAAAGATATCAAGAGTGTAGACGACATTACTGAAGGTACTGTTGTGATCATGAGTAACTCTGTAGCAGATCATGGTCGTGCATTATCCATTCTAGAAGAAGCAGAATTAATTAAATTAGACGAAAATGTTGAAAAAGTAGATGCACAAGTAAAAGATATCGTAGAGAATCCATTAAATTTAGAATTTGATACAGATGTAGATGCAGGTTTCTTACCTGAATTCTATGAGCGTGAAACAGAAGCATTAGTTGCAATTAACGGTAACTATGCATTGCAAGCTGGATTGTCACCAACTAAAGATGCACTATTGTTAGAAGGTACAGACTCTCCTTATGTAAATATTATTGCTGTTCGTAGTGAAGATAAAGACAAAGAAGCATTACAAAAATTAGTTGAAGTACTTCACTCAGAAGCCATTCAAAACTTTATCAATGAAAAATATGAAGGAAAAGTAGTTCCTGTAGCAGAATAATTGTAAACAGATATTAAGATAAAGAATTTTTCAATTACAAAAATCCAAGCGATTCGAAAGCTAATTACCGAAGCGCTTGGATTTTGTGTGTAATAGAAGTGAATTCTGTGATATTCGATATGTGCTTTGCACCCGCTCCGGCTTGCCCAATCCCCTTTCCATGGGCTTTTTCCTTCAGCTAACTTTTCCAAACACAAACCGCTTGGAAAAGTGGATCTTCAGAAAAAAGGATCCCATAGGAGTGGGATTGGGCGCCTACGCTCAGTGAAGTTCTACAATGTTTGCAAATGCTAGCATTTTGGTTGGTTAGAGAAATCAGCTTTTTTAGCTCATAATGATAATAAATCAGAGGCGATATGGGATAAAGCAAATATTTTTATAATTCCTTCCATTGTAGAATATAAAAAAGCGTAGGTGTCCGTTTCCACTCCTGTGGGATGTTTTTTCCCCTAAGATCCACTTTTTTAGCGTTCTTTGCTAGAAAAGTTAGCTTAGAGGAAAAACCCACGGAAAGGGAAACGGACAAACCGGAGCGGTTGCTAAGCACATATAAAATCTCAAAGTTATCAAATAGAAGTATCTAAGATAAAAATCTAAAGAATTCCTTTGTCCAATCTCATCTTCTACACCTATTCAAACCACTCCATCACTCTCTCGCTTCTCCTTCTCTCTGCTACATGCTACAATAACTACACGAATACCAATTCATACATCTTATAATGGAGTTGAAGAAATGCAACAATTAGTTTTAGAAGAGAAATGGAAACAAACAATTAGTTCACAAGATTTACAAACGATAGAGAAGCTTTTCCAATCTACTAGCAAGCATCAAGAAGGTGTCATTTTCACTCCTATCCGTCATGCACGAAATCACCGGAACGAATTATTATGCAGTGTCATTATTCACAATTTTACCGATGACAAATTATCACTTATCGGAAGTACCTTACAATTATTCCATAATGACAACATAATTGCGGAAGAGTCATTCCATGATACAAGGTTACTTTTACAACCAAGAACAAGTATGCCTTGGACCTTTATTTACCCTAATCATCCCTATCTTGAACAACACCCACTTCCAACTGAATGGTCGATTAAAATAATATAAATTGCGGATTTCCTCAGTCCGCTTTCTTATCCTAATGCATCACGTCTCTTGTACCCTATCATTCCAATAATACTTACTACTATTGCAAGTGCACTGATGCTAATAAGTGGCTTCCATGTGAATGTATCCATAGGAAGTTCTGGAATATGTGCAAAACTAGAAAGCATTGTCCCCCATTCAGGCATCTCCAATAATCCACCTAAATAAATATGAATGAAGCAAAAGACAAGATAACCCCAAATCAAAGAGGTATATTTTGGTACCCAGCCAAATAACCATACAGCAAGTGAGATAACAAAAAACATGGCAGGTAAGTAGGAGAAACTTGATACAAACATATTTTCAAATGGGATAGGATTTGTCATCACTTCTTTCGATACAAGCCATAGTCCGAATATACCAAGAAATAGACTAAGTGCCGCACTGAACCATCCGATTATCCAATAGATGCACACAACCCTGATTCTTGCTACACTTCGAACAAGCAAGTGTTCCACACGTCCCTTTTTTTCTTCTCCTCTTATTCTCATAAAAAACAGAATACCTGGAATTGTTGCAAATATTGCTAATACACGCATAAGCAATGTCGTAAATTGTTCTGTCACACTATAATCAGAATTATTTCCTATCAGTTGTTGAAACATTTCATTATCTGCAATGAATACTTCTATATCACCAAATACAGATCCATAAGAAACGCCTACTATCCATAATGCGAAAAACCATGCCAGCATTGATTTAAATTGGATTCGTATGATCAGACCTAATGGAGAGGCAAGCAAATGCCCAGCATCTCGTTTCCCTTTTCTACTTGGAATTAATCCACTTCCTATATCTCTCCTCGCTTGAACGAAAAACGTAAGTAATAGGAAAACAACCGAAAATCCCAACACAACAGGAATTGGCCACAATGTATTCTCAACAAAACTCTTTGTACGCACTAACAATCCTAACGGTGACAAGAAACTGACTTGTTCTGCTGTTACATCACCTATTGCACGAATGAAATAAAAGACAAATAGACTCGCAATTGCAATACCTGTCGTTCCTTTACTCGTTTCTTGTAATTGTGCTAAAAATGCTGTTAACATAGCAAAAAAGATACCCGCAGTTGCAATGGTCAGACCATATACAATAGACCCAATTATCGTAACAGACGATTCATTTAATACAATGAGTCCTACAGTAATGAAAAAACCAATCAAAAGATTCACGACTACTAGATAAATAACGGAAGCAGAAATAGATGCTAATCTCCCAACAGGTAATGCACGGATGAATTCCATTCGACCATCTTCTTCTTCTTTCCTAGTCAATGTAGACATGAGTAAACAGTTCATCACACCAATTACAACCATTGTAAATACTAACATTTGATGTGCAAGCATCGCTCCAGTATGATAGTTTTCCACACTAAATATTGGTCCTACCATTGCAACCATTGCAGGATTTTTCATTGTTTCTGCCATGACATTTCTTTCTTGTTGTGATTGGTATAATCCATCAAATGCAATCACTGTAAGTAACGTAATCGCTACAAGTGAAAGTATCCAAATAATACTTGCGATTCGTACCTGTTTCCATTTCCAATAGAGTAATTGTTTCGTAGATTGAAAATACATCTTCTCCCTCCTCTCTTACTTCACTTCATAATGTTGGATAAATAATTCTTCTAAAGTAGGTGGCAAGCTTTCGATATATGTGATCTGGTGTTCACTAAGTTGTTTCATCACCTCTGATAGATTCTCTGCATCTACTTGCAATTCATATTGCTCATTCGTTTTTGTCATGTCATGGACGCCAGCTAACGTATGCAACGTGTCTATTGGTCGTTTTGTTTGTACAATGATTTTTGATCTTGTTAAATGTCTTAACTGTTGTAATGTTCCACTCTCAATAATTTCGCCATTGCGAATAATCCCTACCGTATCACATAGTTTTTCTACTTCTGATAATATATGGCTCGATAACAAGACACTTTTTCCTTCTTCCTTTGCTTCCATTACACATTGTTGAAAAACTTGTTCCATTAAAGGATCTAATCCAGACGTAGGCTCATCTAATATGAATAACTCGGAAGGCGAGGCAAAAGCACTAATTAGTGCAACCTTTTGGCGGTTCCCTTTGGAATATGTGCCACATTTTTTTGTCGGATCTAATTGGAACCTCTCGATAAGTGCATCTCTTTTCCCTTTATTAACCGTTCCTTTTAGTCTCAAGAAAAAATCAATCACTTCTCCCCCAGTTAAGTTATCCCATAAATGAACATCACCTGGTACATAAGAGACTTTCTCATGAATACTCACAGCCTCTTTCCATACATTCTTACCGAATATGGTTGCTTCACCACTTGTTGCTTTTACAATTCCTAAAAGAATACGTAATGTTGTCGATTTCCCTGCACCATTTGGTCCAATAAAACCGTATACTTCTCCTTTTTCTAATTGAAAAGTCACACCATTTAACGCAACAAAGGAACCAAACTTTTTTGTTATGTGTTGTACATCCATTACTGACATTGTCCTTACCTCCCTCATATTTATCGAAAATTAATTCTTATCCTTACATGTATTGTATCTGTTCTATTTCATATACACAATACAGTTTTGAAATATTATATTAATATTATTTCAAAACTAGTACAAACAAATGTAGAAAAAGTTAGGATGATTTCATTGTGAAATGATAGAAATATCGTTACAATATGCTTGAGGTGAGAGTATATGGACGGATTTGAACGCCGCACAGCATCAAAAAAACAGCAAATTATCGTTACAGCATTGCCTCTTTTTTTGACGCATGGTATAAAAAGTGTTTCTATTGCTACCATTGCGAAACAGGCACATGTATCACAAGTATCCATTTACAACTATTTTGGAAGTAAAGATCATTTGCTAAAGGCAACAATGGACTATTATATTGATGAAATTTTTAAAGAATATGAAGAAATTTTACATGCAAAAATATCTTTTTCTGATAAAATTAAACAAATGATTTTTCAAAAAGGAAAGTTAGCAACAGCAATACACGAAGAAATTATTTCTTACTTCACTTCAAGTGCTTCTGGAGAGCCATCATATGCAGATCAACTATTTCAAGAAAAAACTCTACAGTTCTTCTATACATTAATCCAGCAAGGAAAAGACGAAGGGTATATTAAGAAGGATTTATCTGAGCATGCTGTCATGATTTATTTACAATTATTTAAAGATGCGATGCAAAAGAAAGAGCTACAAGAGGTATTGATACCGCTCACAGAGGATATTATGCATTTATTCTTTTATGGTATAATAGGTAATAAAGACTAGAAACATCATATGTTAAGGAGTGTGTTCCACATGTCTAGCAAGCAACAACCATCTGCTTCAATCAAAACAATGTATGCACTAATAGAAAATATTCCTGTACCAATACTTATTTTGAAATTACATAGCGATCTTACCATCTCTATATTTGATGCGAATAATGCTTGCGCGTCACACTTTGAGTATACAAAAAAAGAACTACTAAAGATTCCTCCACAAAAATTAGTAAACAAAGAAGCGTGGATTCATTTTAGTAATATGAAGGAGTTATCTGTTGATGAGGTGACAAATATAGAAACAACACACATCACAAAAAGTGGGATACCTATTCCTGTATCCGTCACACTCAAGCTTCAACAGATTGATCAATCAATCTATATCCTCACAACATTTCAGGATATAACTGACAAAAGGAATATAGAAGATCAACTCATGATTATCGACAAACAATTGCATTCCTTATTTCATTATAATCCTGACTTGATTTTTATGTTAGATAAAGAAGGTTTCTTTACTAATGTGAATCCAGCTAATAATAAAATTTTAAAATATACGGCTGCGGAAATGTTACAGATGCATTATAAAGATGTTCTGCATCCAAATGATTTAGAAAGAACGAATCATATTTTTGATCAAGTCTTAGCACACCAAACTGTACAAGAAGTATTAAAAGTCTATAATAAAGATAAAATGGTACTGCTCTTAGATATTACAGCTGTACCAATTATTATTGATAATGAAGTACGTGGTGTGATTGGTGTCGCGCGTGATATCACAGAAGAAAGACAAATGTCAGAACGATTGCAAATAAGTGAACAGCGATATAAATCTGTCTTAGAGAATAATATTGATGCGGTATTGTCTTTTGACTTATATGGTCGATTTACATATGTAAATAAAGCTACTGAGAATATGATGGGATACACAGAAGACGAATTAAGAGGGCAATATTTTCTCGATTATATCGTTCCTGAAGAACAAGCTAGGACTATTAGCGAATATAGTAAAGTATTAGAAGGCAATGCTATTCAATACGAAACTGTAATGTTTAATAAACAGAAAGAACGCATCTATCTACATGTTACTGTCATACCTATTAAGGTGCATGATGCAATTACAGGTGTGCATTGCATTGGTAAAGATATTACAGAAACCAAATTATTTGAAGAGAAACTCAATTATATGGCATACCATGATTATTTAACAGAATTACCGAACCAACACTTTTTTCATGCATCGTTAAAGAGCGCCTTGGAAAAAGCAAAACAATTAGATCTTAAGCTCGCTATTTTCTTCCTAGATTTAGATCGATTCAAAGCGATTAATGATTCATTAGGACATGACTTTGGGGATATCGTGTTACTTAAAGTTGCCAATAGAATAAAAGAAATTCTCCCTGCAAATGCAAGTGCCTATCGTTACGGCGGAGATGAATTTATTGTTTTAGTGGAAGATACAGATGCCCCTGAAACGAGAGAACTTGCGGAAAATATACTAGAAGAACTGTCTCAAGCATATATTTTGGACGATATGGAATTAGTTATTACGCCAAGTATCGGTGTAAGTATGTACCCATATGATGGTATAGAAAGTAAAATATTAATAAAAAAAGCAGACAATGCCATGTATCATGCAAAACGAATTGGTAAAAGTAATTATCAATTTTACAGTGAATCGATGCATAACAAAATTCCTGGTAACATTGAATTAGAATCACTTTTACGTAAAGCAATAAAACAAAATGAATTTTCACTATATTATCAACCTCAAATAGATCCGGTGACAAATGATATTTATGGTGCTGAAGCTTTAATTCGATGGGAAAATAAAGAACTCGGACTGATTTCACCTGGTGAATTCATTCCATTAGCAGAAGAATCTGGTTTAATTGTACCAATCGGGGAATGGGTAATGGATGAAGCTTGTCGCCAAAATAAAGAATGGCAAGACAAAGGCTACAAACCTTTTCGTATATCGATTAATCTATCTTTGCGACAATTTTACCAATCTGATCTTGTAAAAAAATTAGAACAGGTTATTACAAAATATCAGTTAGATCCACAATACTTAGAATTAGAAATTACAGAGTCTATGGCAATGGATGCGAATACTGCGTCTACTATTCTGCATGATCTAAAAAAAATAGGCGTGCACATTGCAATGGATGATTTCGGAACAGGTTATAGTTCATTAAACAATTTAAAGAAATTCCCGATAGATCATTTAAAAATTGATCAGTCCTTTATTCGTGATATGACAACAGATGCAGATGATAGAGATATTGTATCGACAATTATTATGCTTGCACATAACTTGAATATGAAGACAATTGCTGAAGGGGTAGAAACAAAAGAGCAGGCAGAATTTTTACACTCAATTAAATGTGATGCATTACAAGGATACTATTATTGCCGTCCATTACCTGCAAAAGACTTTCTAGATTATTTAACAGAACATTCGTAAACAATGAAACATCTCTTACACCATGATCGTATAAAGTAACGGTCATGGTTTTTTTAAATAAAAATAGCTAAGGAAAGGTAGATTGTATTGAAGAATAACAAGTTTCTCACGCTTATCTTTTCAACAAATATTCCAAAAATCGCTTTATTTTTAGGATTGATTGGTAGTTTAATCTCAACAATTGTCGGTCTTGCTATCCCTTTATTAACAAAGGAGATTGTCGACGATTTTGATGCAAGTTCGATTAGTACAATGATGATTGTCATTATTGTGGTTGTCTTTATAGCGCAAGCTGTCTTCGATGCGATTTCTACATACACATTAGCATATGTTGGCCAAAAAATTGTTGCTAATCTAAGAGAGACAATGTGGCTTAAGTTTATTTACCTCCCTGTGTCTTATTTTGACAAACACAAAAGTGGAGAATCTGTAAGTCGCGTTGTCAATGATACGAGTATTGTAAAAGACTTAATTACACAACATTTCCCACAATTTATTACAGGGATTATTTCCATTATTGGCGCCATTATTATTCTACTAATAATGGATTGGAAGATGACTCTACTCATGCTTATTGCTGTGCCAATTGCTGTCGTTATCCTCATGCCACTTGGAAGTAAGATGTCTAAAGTTTCTAGATCTCTGCAAGATGAGACCGCATCTTTTTCAGGAAGTATTCAACAAACATTAAGTGAAATTAGACTAATGAAAGCATCTAATGCAGAGAATTTTGAACAAAAGAAAGGATTTTCGAATATCCATTCCTTGTTTAAATTCGGATTAAAAGAAGCAAAACTATTTGCTTTAGTTGGTCCATTTATGTATTTAATCAATATGGTAGTATTTGCATTAATTATCGGTTATGGAGGAATTCGAGTAGCAGAAGGATCCATGTCAACAGGATCATTAGTCGCTTTCTTATTGTACTTATTTCAGATTATCTTTCCAATCACTTCAATCGCCATGTTTTTTACACAATTGCACAAAGCACAAGGTGCGACAGAACGCATTATTTCTATTCTTGACTTAGACATTGAAGAAACAGAGAAAGGCATCGATGTGGATATTAGTAATCAAACCATCCATTTTGACAGTGTGTCATTCCGATATGATGACTCTGAAGATGTCCTATCTAACATATCATTCGACGTAAAACCAGGTTCTATGGTTGCTTTCGCAGGTCCAAGTGGTGGTGGAAAAACAACTATCTTTGGCTTAATCGAACAATATTATCAACCAAATCAAGGTCAGATATTGATTGGTGATACAGGGATTCATACTATTTCTTTACAATCATGGCGTCGTCAACTTGGTTATGTATCACAAGACAGTCCGATGATGGCTGGAAGTATTCGTGAGAACTTATGTTATGGGTTAGAAGAACGCGAGGATATTACAGATGAGCGTTTGTGGGAAGTTGCGGAAATGGCATATGCGGACCAATTCATACGGGAGTTTTCGAATGGTTTAGATACAGAGGTTGGCGAACGTGGTGTGAAGTTATCTGGTGGACAGCGCCAAAGGATTGCTATCGCTCGTGCCTTTTTACGTAATCCAAAACTTCTATTAATGGATGAGGCAACAGCGAGTTTAGATAGCCAGTCAGAAGCCATTGTGCAAAAGGCGTTAAGTCGCTTAATGGATGGACGCACAACATTGGTCATTGCACACAGATTGTCGACGATTGTAGAGGCAGATCAAATTATTTTTATAGAAAAAGGACAATTAACTGGCATTGGATCACACGAACAATTAGTACAGACACATCCTCTTTATCGTCAATTTGCTGAACAACAGTTAACATAATTGGAACCGTAAGAAAGGGGAACACTGCATGATACCATTGTGGACAGAAGCAGAAGCGATGTTACAACAAATTCAGATTTACTCACATGCACAAAATAAACCAGTGACAATTAAAGGGAATGTTGACATGTTAACATGCATTGGTATTGGTACAGATGCAGCAGTATTTCAATACCATCCTTATCCACAATATGCTTTTAAGTTATATGCTCCGAACAAATTAGAGCAGATAGAAAAAGAAGTAAAGACATATGAGCAATTAAAAGGTTCTCCCTACCACCCAACATATTACGGTAGAGGGAACAATTATATCGTCATATCGTACGAAGAAGGTGTGACTTTATATGATTGTTTATTACGTGGAATTACTATTCCTAAGCATATAGTAGAAGAAGTGGATGAAGCAATCGAATACGCACGTAAAAAAGGTCTGAATCCACGGGATATTCATTTGAAAAATATATTACTACAACATAATCATGCAAAATTGATTGATGTATCCGAGTATAATGAACCAGGAAATGATGATAGATGGAAACATTTAAAAAAGGGATATGATAACTACTACCATCTAATCAGTGGCAAATCTGTCCCATCTTACATCGTCGAAACTGTTGTGAAATGGTATCAACATTATCAAATAACAGAAGCGACGTTCGATGAATTTACACAACATGTATCGAAGTTAATTAATTTTAAGAAATGAAAAACAACCCATGTATTCCATTTTACGAATACATGAGTTGTTTCTTAAATACCTAAAATATTGTAACCTGAATCGACATAAATAATTTCACCTGTCACACCTCTGGATAAATGACTCATCATTGCCATTGTCATGTCTCCTACTTCCTCTTTTGTCACATTTCTCTTTAATGGTGATTCTTGCTCAATTCTAGTTAATACGTCATTAAATGATGGTACACCTTTTGCTGCTAACGTACGGATTGCACCTGCAGATATTGCATTCACACGAATATTGTCTTCTCCTAATTCTGTCGCTAAATATTTAACAGATGCTTCTAGAGAAGCTTTTGCAACACCCATTACGTTATATCCTTTTACTACACGCTCAGCTCCTAAATAGCTCATTGCAATAATCGAGCCACCTTCTGACATATATGGCTTTGCCGCATTCGCAACAGCTATCAATGAATAGGCACTCGTATCTTGCGCAAAAGCGAAACCATCTCTAGATGTCTCCACAAATTTTCCTTTCAAATCCTCCGCATGTGCAAATGCAATCGAATGTACGATTCCATGAACAACACCAAAATCCTTTCCAATCGTTGCAAATGTTTCTTTGATACTTTCATCACTATTTACATCACACTGCAAGACTGCCTTTGCATCTACTGTTGAATTCTCTAATAATTTCGATAGTTTTTTATACGAACGTTCTTTTCTGTAGGTAAAAATTAAATTTGCTCCTGCATTGTATAAGGATTCTGCTACCCCCCATGCAATACTACGTTCATTTGCTACACCCATAATTACGATATTTTTGTCTTTTAACTGTAATAAATCCTTCATTGTTTCCTCCTAAAGTTACTCATAAATCCCATATGTTTTACTTACTTCTTGTACAAAGATAATACCATTTCCTGGTTCATCGATTTTTAATTTTTCTCTAATTTTTGTTACGATATTATCTGTTGTCTGCACATCTGATAATATTAACACAATTTCTTTCTCTGGCTCAATATCCATCGAAAATAATTTACTCGTTTCGTGTACACCAGCACCTCTTGCATTAATAATCGTCCCGCCTTTTGAACCTGCCATTCTTGCGGCACTTATCACTTCTTCTGCATTTCCTTTATCTACTACAACCATAATATTTTGAAACATTGTATCTCCTTCACCTCTTTCTATTCCGTCATCTATTTGACATGTTGATGTCCCCATTAAATTAACGATTGGTGTGGTGAATGCTATTCCATGATTCGGCTTATCTAACTCTAATTTAATATTTAAGTGTTGTAATGCCTTCTCTGTTGTTTGCTTATTCGCTATCATTAAGACTATTTCTTTTCTCACATCTGAAATAGCAAATAAGTTTAGCAATTTATGATGAACAGTGCCTTTTCCAAGCATAATCGTTCCGCCTGTTACACCGACACTTTTGGCTAATTTCATAACTTTACTTCCAAGACCATACTTCACAATGACATACATTAAATAAAAATGTGGTGTTTGATGTGTCATTACAGAATCTTAAACCTCCTTTTTCGATTTCCATTTGAAAATCAATCCAAGTAACTGTAACATGATGAGCGGAGTCAGAGCTACCATTGCGATCATTCCAAATCCATCTACAATCACATCTGCTCCCTCAATTGCTTCCGCTGCCCCATGTGTAAAGGCTAATATAAATGTAGCAGTCATAGGTCCTGATGCTACTCCACCTGAATCAAATGCAATCCCAACAAATAACTTTGGTGTAATATACATAAGCAAGATAGCAATAAGATAACCTGGTAATAAATAATGCCACAATTGCAAATCAGGAATAAGGATACGTAACATAGATAATGCGATAGCAATTCCTACACCTATTGCTAATGCGAATAGTACGACTTTTCGCTTCACATATCCACTTGTTACATCTTCTATCTGATTTGTTAAAACATACACTGCTGGTTCAGCTAAAATAGTAACAATCCCTAAGATAAATCCAATACTCACAATATATGCTTTATTATCTAACAATGCAAGGCTATATCCTAATTCTGTACCAAGTTCCATAAATCCTGCATTCACTCCGACAAGAAATAAAACTAAACCGATAAACGTAAATAAAATCCCCATGATAATTTTATAGAAATTCGACCTTGATAGTTTGAATGAAATCATTTGAAAAATTAAAAAGATAAGTACAATTGGTGTTAGTGCAATCAATACTTCTTGAATAATATGACCCGCTTCATATAAAAATGGACCAAATATCGATGATGATGCTTGATGTCCTTCTTCTATTGATCCTTCAAGTTCATTTGCACCTGAAATGATGTTTAATAACATCACTGTCATAATCGCACCGATAGAAGCAATTGCTACAAGTCCAAAACTATCTTTCTCTGATGCTTTACTATCTTTTTTCAATACAGAAATACCAATAGATAATGCTAAGATGAATGGAACAGTTAAAGCACCAGTCGTCGCACCAGATGCATCAAAGGATATAGCTAAGAATTCTTTTGATGTAAATAGAGCTAATACTAAAACACCTAGGTATAGAAATGTTAATAATTTAAATAATGGAATGTTATACACAATTCTAACAAGACCTATTGCTAACAAAACCGCAATCCCTATTGATACAACAACAACAATTAAAAATTTTGGAATGGCTCCACCTGTCACTGTTTCCACTTGACCTGCTAGTATATGTAAGTCTGGTTCTGCAATGGAAATAAAGAACCCTAAGAATATTCCTGCAATAATTACAATACTAAGTTTATTCGTCTTTGCAATTGCCTTCCCCATATAATTACCGATTGGTGTAATTCCTATATCCACCCCTAACAAGAAAATAGATAAACCGATAATAATGAACAGCGCACCAATAAGAAATCGAACAATTAATACAGTATCTAGTGACACAAGTGTAAAGTTTAATAACACAACAATTACGGTAATAGGTAATACTGCGATGATCACCTCTAAGAGTTTTGACCAAATGATGCCCAAATGTCATTCATTCCCCTCTATATAGTAAACTTTATTTTTAAATTATTTTGAAAATTTTAATGATGAAGAATCGTAATTGATTGAGTAATGCGGAATAAGTGTTACATCCTAATTATAACATAATCTTTTTTGTCCATTTAAGCATATGCTAAAGAGAATTTAACATATAAAAAAAGCAGTTTTGTTAAAGTACAAAATCACCCTTTTAACAGAACTACTTTTTTATATATTATTCATTTATTGATTAACCGTTGTAGCAAGAGAGATGGCCATTTCTGGATAGTCTGTAATAATTGCTTCTACACCTAATTGAAGCAACTTCTTCATTTCTTCTTCTTCATTCACTGTCCATACACGAAGCTTAGGTGCCAATTCCTTAAAGAAATGGTATGGATCATGTAAAATTAAGTCTTTATCGATATGAATGCTTTCTAAATCAAATGTATCGATGTAATCTAATGGATTGGAAATGAGTTGATTTAATAATAAAGCAATCTGCGCATCATTATCTTCTTGCTTCAATCTTATTAAACTTGGCAAATGGAAGGAAGAATAAACAACTCTTCTTTCACCAGCATATTCATGAACGATATTCACTAATTTGCGTTCGATACCTGGATATGTGTGAATATATGTTTTCAGTTCAATATTCAATTCAATATTTGTGTGTTTAAGTAATTCTAATACTTCTTGCAATGTTGGGATTCGCTCTTCATCCCATGATTGGGTATAGTTTGCGAAAGTATTAAATTTCACTCCTGTGCTATATTGTTTTAATTCAGCTAATGTCAGATCTTTAATCGAACCCGCCCCATTTGTTGTTCGCTCTAGTGTCTCGTCATGTATGACAACAATCTCTCCGTCTTTTGTCATATGTACATCAAGCTCTAATCCTTCTACACCTGATTCAATCGCTTTTTGAAAACTTAGCAATGTATTTTCAGGGTATGTGCCTTTACTTCCACGGTGTCCATAAATTTTTGTCATTAGAACCATCCCTCCATGATTTTATGGTTAAACAAGCCAGTAAAGACAACATCTCTACTGGCTTGTTCTTGCATTATTCCCCGCGTGCTGCGTTTGCGTTCTTCACTGATTGATTTAATTGCTCCACTGCAGTGTTATATGCTTCATCTACTTTTCCACCATTATAAACCGTTTCTAACGCTGTTTCAATAATACGGCGACCTTCTGGAATCATGTCCATAATCGCACCTTGTGTAGCATATGACGATTTTGTTGATTGTAATTGATCAACTGTCACACGCAATTGTGGCATTGTTTCATATGCATCTTGTACAATTGATTCGTTATATGCTTCTGGATTGATTGCAAAATATCCAGTTCCTACATGCCATTCTGCTTGCACTTCTTTCGTTTGTAAATACTTCATAAATTCCCAAGCAGCGTCTTTTTCTGCTTGTTCTTTTCCATCTACCATCCATAAACTCGCACCACCAATTACAACACCTTCACGTTCTGTTGACTCTGGATGTGGAATAAATGCGATACCTACATCAAATGACGCATTATCAATTACATCACGTGCACTTGCAGAGGATTGCATAAACATTGCTACATCTTCTGCTAAAAAGCCTGATACCATATTATCGCCATTTGTCCCATAATTTGCAAACGTATCATCTTCTATCATTTGATTTACCCAGTTAAAAATTGATTTACCTTGTTCTTCTGTAAATCCAATTTCTGTCGGTGTATCTGTACGACCATTGTCATTATTCATTAACAATGCACCTTGATTTGCTAATAGTTGTTCAAATAACCAACCATATGCTTGTAATGCAAAACCTTTCATTTCTGGATTGTTTTCTTTAATTTTCTTGCTTGCTTCTTGAATCTCTTCATATGTTGCTGGTGGATTTTCAGGATCTAGTCCAGCTGCTTCAAATGCGTCTTTATTATAATACATTACTGGTGTCGATGAATTGAATGGCATCGAATAAAATTTGCCATCGATTTTGTAATAATTAATAATATTTTCTTCTAAACCTGACATATCATACCCGTCTTTATCTACGTAATTCTGGATTGGTTCAATTTGGCCACTATTGATCATAGACATTGTACCGATTTCAAATACTTGAATCATTGTTGGTGCGCTATCTGTACCTGCTACTGTATGAAATTTTGTTAGTGCTTCATCATATGTACCTTGATATTCTGCATTTACTTGAATCTTGTCTTGTGAACTATTATAGTCATCTACAATTTTATTTAAAGCTTCTTGTGCAGCCCCACCCATTGCATGCCAAAATGTGACTGTTTGCTTCTCATCTGATTCTTGAGCTTCATTATTGCTTTCTTGATTCGTCTCACCTTCTGTAGCTTGATCCCCTTCACTTGCATCGGCATCATTTGAACTACATGCGATCATTGTAATACTACAAATTAATAATATACATGCTACTAACCACTTCTTCATCATTCCATCTCCTTTTTTTGTATTACTAAAAAATTTATTTGAGTGCGCCTTCTGCCAATCCTTGTTGCAGTTTCTTTTGACCGAGGAATAACAAGATTAATGTAGGTAATACTACAATAATTGCTCCTGCCATAATTACCCCCCACTCATTTAATTGCTCTTGGGATTGTAATTGACGCAAACCAATCTGTACTGTTCTAGTTGTATCATCTGTTGTTGTTAATAATGGCCACAAATACATATTCCATGATGTTAAAAATCCATAGACACCTAATGTAAGTAGGCTTGTTCGTGCTACTGGAAGTACGATTGTTAAGAAGAACTTAAAATCTCCTATTCCAGCAATTTCACTTGCTTCCTTCAACTCTTTCGGAATTTGTTTAAAGCTTTGCCTTAATAAAAATGTACCAAAGGCCATTGCAAAAAATGGTAGTGTTAAACCTGTGTATGTATTAATCCAACCCATATCTCGAATTGTTTGGAAGTTAGGAATAATCGATGCTTCAAATGGCACCATCATTGTTGCGATGAAAACAAAGAATAAAACATCTCGACCTTTGAATTCTAAAAAGACAAAAGCATATGCTGCTAAACTACATAAAACTAACTGTCCAAGCATGATTACAATAGAGACAATTAAACTGTTAAGTAAGAAATCTACTAAAGGGAATCTTTCAAAAACTTTAACATAGTTATCGAATGTGATTGATGTCGGTATAATATGACCTGTCATAATATCTTTATTTGACATAAAACTCATCGAAAATGCGATTAGAGCAGGTGCAAATATTAACAATGCAGAAACCGTTAATAATAAGTAAAAGACAATTTTTTGGTATTTAGGTATTGTCATTGATAATGCACCTTCCTTTCTCCTAATTTAAATTGAATTAAAGTAAGGATTAAAATAATGACAAACAAAACGATTGCTTGTGCACTTGCTGCACCATGCTGATAATTCATGAATGCTTCTTGATAAATAGAATAGACAATTACATTTGTTTCATTTTGTGGTCCACCTCGTGTTAACATATCTATTTGGCCAAATGTTTGAAATGCATTGATAAATGAAACAGTAATCACGAAAAATAATGTTGGCGAAAGCATTGGAATTGTAATTCGAAACAATTTATACACATAACTTGCTCCATCAATATCTGCACTCTCATATAAATAACTATCAATGGATTGCAGTCCACCAAGTAAAATCAAGAAAGTAAAGCCAATATTCATCCATATTGTTGATATCGATACAGAAAAGAGTGCCCATTCTGGATCTGTTAACCATCCAATCGCTTCTATGCCAAATACATCTAGGATTTGATTGAGCCATCCAACTGTTGGGTGAAATAAAAACATCCAAAATACTGAAGCTGCTGCAACAGAAATCCCCATTGTCGAAGAGAAAATGGTACGAAAGATTCCCACACCTCTTAATTTTTCATTTGCTAGTATTGCAAGAAATAAACTAACGATAATCGTTCCAGGTACTGTGTACAATACAAATAAAAATGTAACTTTTAAACTTTGAACAAATAATGGTGAAGTAAAGATTGCTTTATAATTATCTAATCCGACAAATACGGTTGTCGCCCCACTACTATTTGTTAGGAAAAAACTTAAATACATCGTCTTAAACATTGGATAAAATAGAAAGACAGTAAACAGAATGATGGATGGGGATAAGAAGAGCATCCCTTTTGCAAAAGATTTCATTCTTTCTATTCTCTTAACTTTTACAAATTCTTTCATATAATTTTGTTCTTTATGTGCGAGTACTTCACTCATATTGCTACAACCTCTTTTTCTTGATTCACAATATTTGCTGGTTTGATTAGTTTAGTAGATTTAGAATCAAAAAAGTTCATATAATCAATGGATAACTTAACAGGAATGTTATCTCCAACTTCTACCTTCCATTGTCCTAACCACTTCGCTGTCCATAACTGTTTGCCAACTTCAAATGTTAGTAATGTTTCGTTTCCTAAGTGTTCGACATTAACCACTTCTAACATATGTGATTTTGTTTCTTCTGTAGCATGAAAGACATGCTCTGCCCGAATCCCTACAGTTAAATGTTCTTTTTGAATCATATTTTGCATTGCTGTCACATCAATCGGAATGTGGATTGTATTTTCGATAATTAGTTGTTTATCAGCAATCACTGCTTCACCTAAATTGATTTTTGGTGACCCAATAAAGGAAGCTACAAATAAATTTGCTGGTTCATTATATAAAGTGATTGGATCGCCTACTTGTTGGATTATTCCATCATTTAAAACCATTATTCTGTCACCCATTGTCATTGCTTCTACTTGGTCATGTGTTACGTAAATCATAGTTAGTCCTAAGCGTTTTTGTAATCTTCTTATCTCCATACGCATATGTGCTCTTAATTTTGCATCTAAATTGGATAATGGTTCATCCATTAGGCAAAGTGGTGCATGACTTACAACAGACCGAGCTAATGCAACACGTTGACGTTGACCACCAGACAATTGCTTTGGTTTTCGTTTAAGTAATTCTGTTAATCCCATCATTTCTGCTGCATCCATTAATCTTTTCTGTTGTTCTTTTTTGTCGACTTTTTTCGCACGTAATCCGAATAAGATATTTTGCTCAACAGTTAAGTGTGGGTATAATGCATAATTTTGAAATACCATCGATAGATTACGGTCCTTTGGTCTTAAGTGATTAACAATTTTATCATTGATTTGTAATACACCACTTGATATTGTTTCAAGTCCTGCAATCATGCGTAATAATGTACTTTTACCAGAACCAGATGGACCAACTAGAACAAAAAACTCGCCTTGTTTTATCTCTAAATCAATACCATCTAATACATTTTTTTGATGATCATATGTTTTTTTTATATTTTCCATTACAACAATACTTTGCAACATAGTAACCTCCCCCGATAAAACTCAACTTCTCATGTGTACGTATGGAACAAATGACACGCACATTTCACTCACATCCCTATCTTAGTACAAAAAAAATTACTTTTGTTTATATTTACAAAAGCTAAACAAATTCTCTAATCTAATGAAACAAAACTAATATTCAGTTAAAAAAATTAATATTCACTATACAATTAATATTTGAGCAATGGTATGTGATGTAGAAACAAAAACGATATCACAATAACTAATTATTCTGTGAAATGATTTGTGTGCGTATGACTCGCTCCGGCTTGCCCACTCCCCTTTCCATGGGCTTTTTCCTTCAACTAACTTTTCCAAGCAAAAATCGCTTGAAAAAGTGGATTTTCAGGAAAAAGGGTCCCATAGGAGTGGGAGTGTGCGCCTGCGCTTAGTGGAGGTCTACAATGTTTGGAAGTGCTTATATTTTGATTTGTTACATATAAACATTTATTTTTTGATCATGATAAGTAATCTAAAGACAAAATTATAATCAATATGAATAAAGCCAACGTTATTATGGTCACGTTAATTGTAGAGTAAAAATAATGAAGATGTCTGTTTCCACTACTACTGGGAAAAACCCACGGAAAGGGAAACGGACAAGCCAGAGCGGTTACAAAGCACATATCGAAGCTCAAAGTTACCAGATACTATTACATCTCACTTTCCTTCTAAATACGCACAAAATCCAAACCATTCGGTAACTAGCTTTCGAATGGTTTGGATTTTTGTAATGAAAGAATTCTTTTGTCTTTTTCTATTTGATTATGTCCCGCAATACGTATGCTGAGGTCGCAAAGCTTTTGGTGGGAGCGATGCATATTCTTTCTGATCTGTTGTATGTGCAAAAGGTTTGGTGATTACTGCTAAGAGATCTCGTAATGGTTTGTCATCATGGTGAGATACTGCTGCTGTAATTGCATCTTCCACATGATGATTACGTGGAATTATAGCAGGATTGTGTTGTTTCATCATTTCTTTTACAGCATCCACCCGTAATTGTTGACGAGTCATACGTTCTTGCCATTTTTTGTACCATTGCTGAAACGCTTCTATTTGAAATAACACCATACTTGTTCGATCATCCATAGTCAGTGCTACAAATGTATTTGTATAATCAGCTTGATACTCGTGCATCAGTTCTAATAACTCACGGATTAATGTTGCATCTTCGTCCTCTTCTGTTTGTAACCCGAGCTTCTTACGCATGCCACCTAACCATTCTTCATGAAAATGGTCTGGAAATTCACTAATCGCTTTTTGTGCTAATTCCAGTGCTTGCTCTTCGTTTTCATCTATTAATGGTAATAATGTTTCAGCGAAGCGTGCGACATTCCAACCGCCCATATTTGGTTGGTTTCCATACGCGTACCTGCCAGTATGATCAATCGAGCTAAATACGGTTTTCGGATTATATTCATCCATAAATGCACATGGTCCATAATCAATTGTTTCTCCACTAATTGTCATATTATCTGTATTCATCACGCCATGAATAAATCCAACAAGTTGCCATTTTGCAATTGTTTGTGCTTGTTTTTTTACAACCTGCTTAAGCAATTGCAAATAACGATCTGGTTCCTTTAATAGTGTAGGGTAATGTCTTTCAATAGTATAATCTGCTAATACTTGTAGCTCTTGTATACCTCCAAACGAACGAGCATATTGAAACGTTCCAACTCGAATATGACTTGATGCGATTCGAGTCAAAACTGCCCCCTCCATCTCTACTTCTCGCCTTACTTCTTCACCTGTTGTGACAACAGCTAGACTTCGGGTTGTGGGTATGTGTAATGCATGAATCGCTTCACTAATTATATACTCACGTAACATAGAACCAAGTGTTGCTTTCCCGTCTCCGCCTCTTGAAAAAGTGGTTTTACCTGATCCCTTTAATTGAATATCATATCTTTCATTGTTATGTGTGACATGCTCTCCTAATAGCATTGCTCGTCCATCACCAAGCATCGTAAAATTACCGAATTGATGTCCTGCATATGCTTGCGCAATTGGAGTAAGGCTTGTTTCTTTATAATTTCCTGACAAAATTGAGATTATTTCTTGCTTTTTCAAATATTGAATGTCTAATTCTAATACTTTTGCTAAATCTTCATTCAAGATGCGTAATTGTGGTCGAATGGGATCTGCATTATCTACATTCGAATAGAAAAATGATGGCAATTTACGATAGCTATTGTAAAAGTTAAATCCAGCCTCTTCTAATAACGACATTCTATCTTCCTTTCCGTGTGCATGTTATTCATTATCATTTGTTGCTATCCTATCATTATGCATAAGTGTAACAGAGTATTGTGAAATGACTTAGCATTCTGCTTTTTTTAACATCGAATGAACAAGCGCTTGATTCCGCTCTTTAAACACATCATTGTGTGAAGAAACCATCGCTGTTGCCTCTGCATCTGGTTCAAGGTATTTTTTCGCACTATTGACTGCATTTGTTGCATCTTGAAATGTACCTAAGATTAAATGCACTTTACTATCATTGTACAAGATATCACCAGCAGCATATAACCCTTCTACAGAAGAGGCGGATTTATTATCACAAGCAATATAGAAATCATCGATTAATTCAATTGAGATATCACTATTTTGAATAATAGAAGCATCCCGTTCAAAACCATGATTGATCACAACTTCATCCACATCTATTGTTTTGAATGTATTGTCTATATTATTTTGTAGCTCTACTTGCGAAATCGTATGATTGTCCACAGAACGTAATGTGGAGATGACGGTATCAAATAAACATGTCACAGAACTATTTAATAATTTGTCTACTTGCGCCTCATGACCTACCAATTGATCTTTTCTATAAATGAGGTATACCTTTTTTGCAATTTCCTCAAGTTCTAATGCAATATCAATCGCTGCATCTCTTCCTCCGGACACGAGTACAACTTTATCTTGAAATTGCTTGTATGATGGAATCGTATAATGTAAATTTGAAATTTCAAATCTTTCTGCGCCTTCTATCTCTAATTTTTGTGGATTCAAGATTCCACTCCCCGTTGCTACAATTACTGTTTTGGAATAGTGCACTTCTTCATTACTATTCATTAATACAAATACTCCATCCTCCCGCTTAGATATTTTTGCGATCTTCTCATTAAGTACGACTGTCGGGTTAAATGTTAGTCCTTGCTCTGTTAATTGTTCGATTAATTGCGCACCAGATAGCGGTTTCAATCCACCGACATCCCAAATCATTTTTTCAGGATATACATGGATTTTTCCACCTAAATGTGGTTGATATTCAATAATTTTTGTTTTTAAATTACGTAATCCACTATAAAAAGAAGCAAATAATCCTGCAGGTCCTCCGCCAATAATTGTTACATCATAACATTCTGTCTGATCCATTCTCTTTTCCACCTTTTTATTATTTTTTAAGAAAAATGTCGAATTATTTGAGATTTCGGTAAATTTTGCACATAATATATGTATAGTGAAACCGATGAATAATTTGTGTTTCTTACATTTCTATTCATTTCATTAGATGTATATAGTAATTATACTGATTGCCTAAATTAAAATTATCACTAAAAAAGTAGTTGACAATTTCAATTGATAACCATTATCATTATAAACGAAAGTGAGAATCAATATCAATCAAAAGGGGATAAGAAAAATGAAAAAAGTATTACTTAGCATGTTGTTGCTTTTATTATTTACATTAGTTGCTTGTGGACAAGATAGCGATAAAGAACAAGCAGATAACGAAAGCGGAGACAACCAACAAGAAGAAACAACAGATGAAGCATCAAGTGGTGACACCATTACGTATGAATCTGAGAATGGTCCAGTAGAAGTTCCTGCTAATCCAGAGCGTGTGATCGTATTATCTACATTCGCTGGAAACGTATTAGCATTAGATGTACCTTTAGTAGGTGTTGATTCATGGGCTAAATCTAACCCACGTTATGATTTAGAAGGTGTGGAAGAAGTTTCTGACGAAAATTTAGAAAAAATTATTGAATTAGATCCAGACTTAATTATTGGTCTTTCTACAATTAAAAATATTGATAAATTAAATGAAATTGCACCAACAGTAACATTCACTTATGGTAACCTCGGTTATTTAGAACAACATTTAGAAATTGGTAAATTGTTGAACAAAGAAGAAGAAGCTCAAGCATGGATTGATGATTTCAAAACTCGTGCACAAGCTGCCGGAGAAGAAATTAAAGCAAAAATCGGTGAAGATGCAACGGTATCCGTTATCGAGAATTTTGAAAAAGAATTATATGTATTTGGCGACAATTGGGCTCGTGGTACAGAAATCTTATATCAAGAGATGGAATTGAAAATGCCTGAGAAAGTGAAGGAAATGGCATTAGAAGCTGGATACTACACATTATCATTAGAAGTGTTACCAGAATATGTTGGGGACTATTTAATTGTAAGTAAACAAGAAGAAACAGAATCTTCCTTTATGGAGACAGACACATTCAAAAACATTCCTGCTGTACAAGAAGGAAATGTATTTGTAGCAAATGCAGATGAGTTCTACTTTAATGATCCGTTAACACTAGAATATCAATTAGAGTTCTTTAAAGAACATTTTTTAGCAGAATAATCGTATAACTACTAAAACATCACTCGTGTAGTCATACAAAAACGAATACACATGATATACTAGTAATTAAAAGTGGATGAAATAATCATAACGATTGTTTCATCCTTTACTTTTTCAAAAGTTTGTACTATTTTGCTTATAAGAGTTCGGAATACATATGAAAGCTGTTGATAACTAATGACACGTAATAAATTTTTTATAGTTAAATTACTTGCGTTTACTATACTCCTTCTATTCGTTGCTGTACTCGCACTTGTTTTAGGTGCAAAGGATACGAGTATAAAAGAAGTATGGCTTGCAATCACATCCACTACCACTACAGATACGATTACTATTTTACGAGAAATACGCTTACCAAGAATTGTAGGTGCATTATTAGTTGGTGCAGCATTAGCGGTCTCTGGTGCAATCATGCAGGGTGTCACGCGTAATCCATTAGCTGACCCAGGAATTTTAGGAGTATCGGCTGGGGCTAGTGTAGCGTTAGCACTCACAATGGCGTTGCTCCCATCTGCAAACTACTTTGTTATTATGATATTGTGCTTTTTAGGTGCATCTATTGGTACATTTATTGTTGTTGGGATTAGTTCATTAAGCAGTACACAATTTTCGCCATTAAAAATAGTCCTTGCAGGTTCTGCTGTTTCTGCCTTTTTGTTTGCTATTGCTGATGGTGTAAGTATTTATTACAAGATTTCAAAAGATGTTTCTATGTGGACAGCAGGTGGATTTATTGGTGCAAACTGGAGTCAATTAAAAATTATTGGACCAGCTATTCTTGTTGGGATTATTATTGCATTGTTCTTAGCAAGAAGTCTTTCGCTACTAAGTTTAAATGAAGACGTGGCGATTGGATTAGGTCAAAATGTAGTATTCATGAAATTGGTCTTATTTTTAATCATAAGTTTATTAGCTGGTGCAAGTGTAGCACTTGCAGGGAATTTAGCATTTGTCGGCTTAATGATTCCACATATCGTACGAAGTATTGTAGGTCAAGATTATCGGTATATTCTCCCGATGTCTGTCATTATTGGGGCCATTTTTATGGTATTTTGTGAAATGCTTGGCCGTACACTAAATGCACCGTATGAAACATCGCTCACTGCGATTGTGTCTGTACTAGGACTTCCTTTTTTCTTGTACATTGTTCGTAAAGGAGTGAAAGGACTATGACAAATAAGTATACGAAACAACGAGTGATTCTTCTTGTATTCCTTTCACTAATTATAATTACAGCAATTTTGAGTTTAGGATTTGGATATTCTTCTGTTTCTTTTAATAGAATTATTCCAACAATGCTTGGGGAAGGCTCTTTTAAAGAGGAGTTCGTATTATTTTCGATTCGTTTACCACGTATTGTGATTACTCTATTAGCTGGTATGGCTTTAGCTTTATCTGGTGCTATTTTGCAAAGTATTACAAGAAATGATCTTGCGGATCCTGGAATTATTGGGATTAATTCAGGAGCAGGTCTTGGTGTTGCATTATTCTTCTTATATTATCCAGTAGAAGCTGGCTCTTTTATCTATATGCTCCCAATAGTTGCTTTTGTTAGTGCGATCATCATTGCTTTTTTAATCTATATTTCTTCATATACAAAAGGTATTGGCGTGCAACCAATTAAAATCATCCTTATTGGTGTCGGCTTTTCTATGGCATCTTCTGGTGGAATGGTGATGTTGATTTCTTCATCCGAACGGGAAAAAGTTGATTTTATCTCAAGATGGCTTGCTGGTTCTATTTGGGGTACAGATTGGCCATTTATCCTTGCCATTTTACCATGGTTACTTATCTTGGTTCCTTTTATATTATATAAAGCGAGTAAACTAGACTTACTTGCATTTAGTGAACCAGTTGCTGTTGGTGTCGGGGTGAAAGTAGAGAAAGAACGAATCGTCTTATTGTTAGCAGCTGTCGCACTAGCTGCCTCTGCCGTGTCTGTTACTGGTGGTATTTCCTTTATCGGTTTAATGGCACCACACATAGCAAAGTCATTAATAGGCCCAAGAAACGCACTATACTTACCTATCGCCATTTTAATTGGCGGATGGTTGCTATTAATCGCAGATACAATCGGCCGCAACCTTAATTCCGCAGAAGGCGTCGCAGCAGGAATCATCACAGCCCTAATCGGAGCACCATATTTTATCTATTTATTAATGAAAAGAAGTTAACACAAAAGCGAAAGTGCCCGGTTAGAAACGTAGAGACTGGAGTGAACCAACTGAGATAAAGGAATCACGGTGAGCTTGCGAATCGATGATGACTTATACTCACCAGTACAAGTGTGACTATACCTCATGTATCCACATGAGGTAAGTCTTCTATGTCGTAGGGCGGTTTGCGAAGTCACCTAGTTTCTGGGGGCTGGAGCTGGATAACACAAAAGCGAAAGTGCCCGGTTAGAAACGTAGTGACTGGAGTGAACCAACTGAGATAAAGTGAGACTTCAATCAGTTGGAGTTGTAAACTCTAACTGATTGGTAGCGAAACTTATCAGAGTGTTAGCGACCGTTTACACACAACTAGCATACAAAATGTATAATCCCCTTATTATGTTGTGGGTATTACGGACGCTTCACAGTGGAAAAGGAATCACGATGAACAATATCTGTAACAAATCTAAAATACCCGCACTTCTAAACATGGAAGAACTTCACTGAGCGAAGGCACCCATCTCCCACTCCTATGGTACCTTTTTTCCAGAAAATCCACTTTTCCAAGCGGTTTGTGCTTGGAAAAGTTAGCTGAAGAAAAAAGCCCATGGAAAGGGAATTGGGCAAGCCGAAGCAGAGTTTACGCACACGAAACAATCAATATGCCATTGTTGCTTATTTCACCCGATGAATCACATAATCAAGTAATTGTTGAAGAAACATCGTGTTAAATGAAAACTCTTTTAACACCTCATATCCTGACGCATAATGTTCCCACATTGCCTTTTTCGCATTCTCCACACCTAATATAGTGACAAAAGTAGAGCGCTCATTGTCTTGATCGAGTTGGACTGGCTTACCTATCTCTTCAAACGCCCCTTCCTCATCTAATATGTCATCTTTGATTTGGAAAGCAAGACCTAAATGGTAAGCAAATTGTTTCATATATGCTTGATTTGTTTCGGTTTCACTCATTAGTATCATTGGTAACAATAATGCTACTTCAAATCCTAAGCCTGTTTTTAAATAACACATTTTTGTTAATGCCTCTTCTGTTAGCCTCTCCTTATTTGATGCCAAATCTAATGCTTGCCCTTCACATATTTGAGCTGTCATGCGTGTAGAATATTGCATCATGGAGAGGATGGCCAATGGATCAAATCCTTTAAGTGACGCCTGACTTTCGATTGCCTTTTGACTTAAATAGACACCTGCTAATTCAGCTGTTGCATGATCATATACGTTATGCAATGTTGGACTTGCTCTACGAAATGCTGCATTATCCTGTGAAGGTAAATCATCAAAAATAAGAGAAGCTGTATGCATATACTCTAGTGATTTTAATAACGGCAACACTTCCTCATATGTGAGTTGATATGCTTCTTTTGCAAGCATTGCTGTCATCAATGGTCGTAGCTTTTTTCCGTTATTTGCAATACTATAATTCACTGCATCTGTGACAACACCAGTCCATTGTTCTTTAGCTATCGTCAAATTCTCTGTAAGAAGTGTTTTGATTTGTTCTGCTTGTGCTTGAAATTTTCTTTTTGCTGCTCTCTCTTCACTCATTGTTGTTAAAATCTGATCTCGTATAAATTTATCTAAAAAATCTATATTAAATTCTCTCTTTGTTACTCTGTCAATAATAGGTATCATCTGATCTATTTCTTTTTCATAGATACCCATAATTTCTCGAAAACCTTCTTCACCAAGTCGGTTTCTTAATCGCTTTAATCCATTCATCGCTCGATCTAATATGACTTTCTTTGTTCTTCCATCCCCATCATACACATGCCTAATTAAGAAATGTGTGACAATCCAATATAGTTTGAACGGATTAATCAGATCATCTCTTTCTTTATAATAAGTAAGATAGTACGTATATGGCGTGACAGCCTTATTCTCTAAATCTAGAAATAAATCCGTGAAATCATCTGCTAATTGATTGTAAATACCATAGTAAAAAATACGCTGATTTATTTCGACATCTGTCTTTGCTTGAATTAATGACCTTACAATTAAACGAGAAGAAGATGATTTCAAAATAATCGGGAGATAAATTTCTTTATTTGTATAATAATTGTTCGATAGACTTTTGACTCTATCTTCTTCTTGGGCAGTAAAAAATACATATGCTTGCAGAAAAAAGTCTTCCTTCTTCTCTTCATCTAATGTTTGATGAATATATTGGAATGCTTCTTCTAGTTCACATTGAATAAATTGCAAGAAATCTTGATACGCGTTATTCCATGATGGAAACTTTGGCACTACCCCTGTTTTTATTGTTGTTCGAATGATGTCTGAGAATAGACTTTTTTCTTCTTCTGTTAAAATTGCACTATCTAATAAATCATCAATAAACGGGTATGTTAAACCATAACAATATCCTAAGCGCAATGCGCGTGCTAGCCTCTCTCTTCTATCCACTCTAGAAATGTCCTCTGGCATATTCTCGACTTCATGCATATACACACCTGCAATTAATTTAATTAATTTTCTTCGTGCATTGTCTCGATCTAATTGTTCTGGCATATGATCAGAAACCATCTTTATTTTTTCATATAACCATATATACGTTTGTTCCACCCCTTCTTTTTGTGCCCAGCGAAATAATGAGGCAAAATGAAACGTATCCTCCCCCATATTAAGAAGTGATTGTTCAAGTTCTTGCGCAACATTTTTCACACGTGCTTTTGTAGCAGGGTCTATAAGAGAATACCCTAAATCACGTAAATAAATATAAGAGATACTTCTATCTAGATACTGATCTAGTTCACCAGTTTTCTTTAGCCATTTTAGTTTATTTTTATCATCTATCACTTTCGCAATAGTTGTGAATGCAGTTCTCTTCTTTTGTTGTTTTTCCCATTCTATTAAATCATCTCTCATTTCAATCAAACAATCTTCTCTTTGGTAATTTTCTCTTAGCTTTTTATAGTAAGTTAATGCTTCGGATTCTTTTTGTTTATATGTGTATTCAAATTTATTCATGACTAAATCCTCACTTGTTGATTAATTATCCACTCTTCCTATTCTACTATACGTACTCTAAAAGAATACGATTCATTTTTATAGTTAATTTCTGAAATAATCTAATGTTTTCGTTATTGACAGTATAAATTTTTCCAATTATAATTGTTAGCATCCTAACAAAAAAGGAGAAGGGATATGCATGACAAAAAAGTAGTTGGATTTGAGATTAAAGTACTTTCTAACTTACTAAAACGAGCAATTAATAAACAAATCACTAAAAACTATGGGCAAGAATTAACCGGTATGCAAGGGATGATTATTGGTTATATCTCCCATCATTCTAAGGAGCGAGATATTTACCAACGAGATATTGAGACAAATTTTAATATACGTAGGTCTTCTGTAACTGGAATATTACAGACAATGGAGAAAAATGAATTATTGGTTCGCGAATCTGTCTCACATGATGCACGATTAAAGCGACTGGTTTTAACAGATAAAGCCGAAAAAATAAACAAAATCATTCATCAATCCATTACCGAAGTAGAAGACCGATTACAACAAGACCTAACAGAAATAGAACTAGCACAATTCTTTCACACAATAGAAAAAATAAAAAAGAATATCTCAACAGAGAATAAAGGGGGTAAACAAAATGATTAAGAAATTAGCTAACCTAATTGGTGAATATAAGAAAGACTCTTTAATCACACCAATATTTATGGTCTTAGAAGTAATCATGGAAGTAATCATTCCATTATTAATGGCTTTCTTAATTGACTATGGAATTAATCCAGGTGAAATGAATATGATTTTGATTATTGGAAGCGCACTATTTTTCTCTGCATTAATTTCCTTATTATTCGGTGTATTAGCAGGTCATTATGCAGCAAAAGCATCTAGTGGTTTTGGGAAAAATGTGAGAAAGCAATTATTTTATAATGTACAGAATTTCTCTTTTTCCAATATCGATAAGTACTCTACAGCAAGTCTCATCACAAGGATGACAACAGACGTGACCAATGTCCAAAATGCATATCAAATGATTCTCCGTGCAGCAATAAGGGCACCTATCATGTTACTATTCTCGTTAATTATGGCATTTAGTATTAATGCTAGATTGTCACTAGTATTTCTTACGATTGTACCTGTGCTTGGTTTAGGCTTATATTTTATTATCAAGAAAGCACATCCATTATTTAAACGTGTATTCAAAACATATGACAAATTAAATAGTGTGGTACAAGAGAATTTACGAGGCATTCGTGTGATTAAATCATTTGTCCGTGACCAAGAGGAAACAAAGAAATTCCATCAAGTCTCGAAATCTATTTTTAAAGATTTCTCTACTGCTGAGAAAATCTTAGCATTTAATGCGCCTTTAATGCAATTTGCTATTTATACGAGTATTTTGCTTATTTCTTGGTTTGGTGCACAATTTATCGTATCTGACACGATGACAACGGGTGAATTAGTCAGTCTTATCTCTTATGCTGCACAAATTCTTATGTCATTAATGATGGCATCAATGGTTTTCGTAATGATTACTATTTCACGTGCTTCTGCAGAAAGAATTGTAGAATCTTTAGATGAACAAACAGATTTACACAATAATGATGATCCGATTCTAGAGGTAGCTAGTGGAGATATTACATTTGAAAATGTTGGATTTAGTTATCAACATGACAAAAACAATTTAGTCTTAGAAAATATTAATTTTTCCATTAAACAAGGCGAAACTGTTGGTATAATCGGTGGTACTGGTAGTTCTAAAACCACACTCGTACAGCTGATTCCACGTCTTTATGACACGACTGTAGGAACGGTTAAAGTTGGAGGTGTAGATGTAAGAAATTATGACTTACACACATTACGTGACCAAGTCGCAGTCGTTCTTCAGAAAAACGTTCTATTCTCTGGTACGATTAAAGAGAATTTGCGTTGGGGAAATAAAGACGCAACAGATGAAGAATTAATTCGCGTATGTAAATTAGCACAAGCACATGATTTTATAATGGAAATGCCTGATGGATATGACACACATATTGAACAAGGTGGTTCTAACGTATCTGGTGGGCAAAAACAACGCTTGACGATTGCACGCGCACTATTAAAGAGACCAAAAATACTAATCTTTGATGATTCTACTAGTGCTGTTGATACAAAGACAGATGCGTATATTCGTGAGGCAATCCGTACTGAAATTCCTGAAACAACGAAAATCATTATTGCCCAGCGTGTTACCTCTGTCATGGATGCAGATAAAATTATGGTAATAGATAATGGCAACATTCAGGCAATTGGAACGCATGATTCCTTATTAACTAGCAACGCCATTTACCAGGAAGTATATCAATCTCAACAGGTGGGAGGAATAGTCGATGCCATCTAACCCTAAAAAAATGGAAAAACCAAAAGTGGATCGTAGTACAATCAAACGCTTACTAGGCTATATCTTTAAAGACTACAAACTCCTTTTTATCATTGTATTAATCGGAATTGTTGTAAGTGCAATTGCAAATGTGAGTGGCTCCTTATTTTTAGAAATTCTAATTGATGATTACATCGTTCCATTAGTCGGTGTTGAAAACCCTGTTTTTACTGGTTTATTACGAGCTATTCTGATTATGGCACTCATCTACTTAGTAGGTATTGTCTTCACGTATTTATATAACATACTAATGGTTGTGATTAGCCAAGGTGTATTAAAGAAGATTCGTGACGATATGTTTGAACATATGCAGAAGTTACCGATTCGTTATTTTGACACACATTCTCATGGGGATATTATGAGTCATTATACAAATGACACAGATACATTAAGACAAATGCTCTCACAAAGTGTGCCACAGATGTTTTCATCCGTAATTACAATTATTGCAGTATTTTCAGCAATGATTTTTACAAGTATTTACTTAACTATTGTTGTACTTGTTGTAATTGCTGTGATGTTCTTTATTACAGGAAATGTCGCCAACAAAACTGGTAGTTATTTTGGCAAACAACAAGCTTCCTTAGGTGCAACAAATGGCTATATTGCCGAAATGATAAATGGGCAAAAAGTAGTAAAAGTATTCAATCATGAAGAAGAAGCAAAAAAACAATTCGATCAATTAAATGAACAATTATGTGAGCATGCAACAAATGCAAACAGGTATGCAAATATTCTGATGCCAATTCTAAATAACATGGGGCATTTGCAATATGTGTTAATTGCTGTTGCTGGTGGTTTATTAGCTGTTGGAAATATTGGTGGCATTACATTAGGAGCAATCGCCAGTTTCTTACAATTAAGTAAAACGTTAAATATGCCAATTGCACAAGTCTCTCAGCAGTTAAATGCAATCGTAATGGCATTAGCTGGTGCAAAGCGTATCTTCAAGTTAATGGACGAAGAAGTAGAAAAAGATACAGATACCGTTACATTAGTGAAGGGTTCCTTTGTTAATGATTCGTTTGTAAGATCCAATCATACACAAGACAGTTGGGCATGGAAAGTACTTGACCAAACTTCACAAGTAAGCTATGTCCCATTAAAAGGGGATGTACAATTTGAACAAGTACACTTTAGTTACAATCCCGATAAACCAATTTTGAAGAATATTAACCTATATGCAAAACCAGGACAAAAAGTTGCCTTTGTTGGTGCAACTGGTGCGGGTAAAACAACAATAACCAATTTAATTAATCGATTCTATGAGATTGATAGTGGGAAAATTCTATATGATGGTATTGATATTAAACAAATGAAGAAAGAAGATATTCGTAAATCATTAGGTATTGTCTTACAAGATACAAATCTATTCACAGGTTCTGTCATGGATAATATCCGTTATGGAAAACTAGACGCAACAGATGATGAAGTTATTGCAGCAGCCAAATTAGCGAAGGCGGATGAATTTATCCGTAAACTTCCAGATGGTTATCATACGATTCTATCTAATGATGGTGGTGGCTTATCTCAAGGTCAACGTCAATTATTAAGTATTGCTAGAGCAGCAGTTGCAGATCCTCCAGTCATGATACTTGATGAAGCAACTTCAAGTATTGATACACGTACAGAAACCATTGTACAAAAAGGAATGGATGCACTTATGCAAGGCCGAACTGTCTTTGTCATTGCACACCGTCTCTCTACAGTTCAAAATGCAGATGTTATTATTGTATTAGATCATGGTGAAATTATTGAACGAGGAAACCACGAAAAACTTATAGAAGATCAAGGAAAGTACTATCAATTATATACTGGCGCATTTGAGATGGCATAGAGAGATGTAGACAAAAGAATTTTCTCATTACAAAAATCCAAACGATTCGGTGGTTAGTTACCGAATTGTTTGGATTTTGTGTGTATTTAGAAGGAAAGTGCGATGTAATAGTATCTGGCAACTTTGAGCTTCGATATGTGCTTTTTGATACTCTACAATTAATGTAATCATAGAAATGTTAACTTTAGTTCATATCGATTATGATTTTGTCATTAGATTAAAGCTCTTATTCGTTATAAACCAAAATACCTGCACTTCCAAACATTGTAGAGCTTCATTAAGCGAAGGCGCACACTCCCACTCCTATGGGATACTT
>NZ_JBHSDV010000005.1:93918-251234 GCF_042651725.1 Gracilibacillus marinus
TACCTTTTTCCTGAAAATCCACTTTTTCAAGCGATTTTTGCTTGGAAAAGTTAGTTGAAGGAAAAAGCCCATGGAAAGGGGAGTGGGCAAGCCGGAGCGGGTCATACGCACACAAATCGTTTCAAACTCACCAATTAAAGTGAGGTCAAAATATTCTTTCATTGCAAAACATCCGTTATGCCCTAATCTAATCTTTAACTGTTTTATTAATAAATATATGGTCTGTTCAAACCCATCATGCCTGCACTTCCAAACATTGTAGAGCTTCACTAAGCGAAGGCGCACACTCCCACTCCTATGGGATACTTTTTCCTGAAAATCCACTTTTTCAAGCGATTTTTGCTTGGAAAAGTTAGTTGAAGGAAAAAGCCCATGGAAAGGGGAGTGGGCAAGCCGGAGCGGGATATTAGCACACAAATCATTTCACACAATAACTAGTCGCATATCATCCTTGAATTGCCAAACAATACTTATGATATTATTCAAGTTTTGTGTAAAAAAATAACCTATTTTCTCAAAATTTTGTCCATCTTTTTTCCTTTGGCTAATTCATCAATTAATTTATCTAAATATCTAATTTCTCTCATTGTATCCTCTTCTATTTCTTCAATTCTCACACCACAAATCACACCTTTAATCAGGCCACGAGAAGGATTTAGTTCAGGTGCTTTATTAAAAAATGTTTCAAAATCTATTTCATTTTTTAGAATATCATCTAATTCCTCTGAGCTATACCCTGTCAACCAAGAGATAATCGTATCCACTTCTTCCTTTGTTCGCCCTTTTCGTTCTGCCTTATTAATATAGTGTGGATATACAGACGCAAATCTCATTGCGTAAATTTTGTGCTTTGTCATATCTCTTCCACCCTTTCTACTTCCTTCTTATTTACTTCATCGTATCACTTCCTATTCCACATAGTAAAGACTACTCATTCCAATAAATTAATGCTATGATGAAGTCGATCATACATTTAGGAGGGATTGTTATGTTTAAAAAAATTGCTAGTGATGCATTAGGTCTTAGTGACATCGGAAAAATCATTCGACAAGAAGACTTCGACAAAACAGAATCTGATGATTACGTTCTACATGAAGATGGGGAGAAAATTCACTTTCTAATTAAATCAAAATCAGATGAGTATTGCTTCACAAACCTTGCATTGATACATTTAGATGGTGAGAAAGCAACAAGTAGTAAACGTAATATTTACCGTTATGATTATTATCGTTATCCAATTGCGAATGTGTCTGTCGAAACAGCAGGAACCATTGATTTAGATTTGGAAATCAAATTCACAATCGGTGGACATCCTATTTCCGTGGACATCGATAAGAAAGAAGGTGTAGCCATTGCAGACTTGTATAAATCACTTGTCGCAATTGCAAGTATTCAAGACACCAATGAACGAAAAAAAGATTATGCGAAAGATAGCTTAGATACTGCACGAAGTCTATTTTCCGATAACCGATTCCATGATAGTGCCATTTCAGATCAATTCGAACAAGCCACAAGATTTGCTTACGAATGGCTAAATCAATCCTATAATGAGAATACAAAAAAAGACTTTAGTGATATATTTACTAAATACATTCAAAATTAAGCATGTATCGTTTAGGATATGAATAATCATTAGTATAAAAGCAAGTATGTCATATGTACATACTTGCTTTTTTTGCATATGTATACTAATTTTCACATCAAATAGGAAAAAGAAGAAAAGGAGTTGTTTGTATGAATCAAGCTCCATGTATCATCGTTCGTGGATTTGGTGAAGTATTGGTAGAACCAAACCAAGCAGAAGTTATTTTAGGCGTTCAAACGATGAACAGAAATGCAAGTGAAGCACAACAGCAAAATGCTCAAACAATCAATCAGGTGATTCAGAGTATTGTACAACTTGGTATTCCACAACAGCACATTCAAACAGTGAATTACAGTATTTTCCCTCAATATGATTATATAGATGGAAAACAGCACTTCAGAGGATATCAAGTTACACATGAACTCCGCGTCATTATTTCACAAATATCTATACTTGGTAACGTAATTGATGAAGTAACAAAAGCAGGTGTGAATCAATTCAATCAAGTTACATTTTCGATTAGTCAACAAGAGTACTATTATCAACAAGCACTTATTCTCGCATTAACAAACGCATATAACAAAGCACATGCGCTTACCCACTCATTACAACCATTTTCTACACTATATCCTGCCAAAATAATAGAGCTAATCAATCCATCCATGTCACCATACCAAGCCAAAACATTCCAAGCAGAGCAAGCGACATCGATTGCTGCGGGTCAACTTTCTGTTCAAGCAGAACTAGAAGTAACTTACTTACTTTATAATTAATAGATTTTTGATTGATTCATCAAGAGAAAAGCTTGCGAGCGACGAAAGGATTCCCCATATCACGGCGGAATCCTGTTCGCTACAATCGAATCCCATCCTTCAATAGTTTACAGTGATTCATTTAGATTTCAATATCCATTTCCATATTAAGTCTACACAGCTACCTTTTTTATTCTTCAGCAAATTCCTTCTTTATTTCTTTCAATAAGATATCATTTGTAAGGATATCGAAGCCTGTTAATGCTAAAGCTTTTGCACCTTTCAATAATGCTGCATCTCCCTTTGGAGAGACTGCTGCTTCACGAAATGCTACAGTATGAGGAGATACACTAACATCTGCAATTTGAATAAACGGATGTATTGTTGGGACAACTTGACTGATATTACCTGCATCTGTAGAGCCAATACCACCCGCTCTTTCTTCAAATACTTCGCCCTGTTCGATAATACGCCTTTTATATACGGTATCAAATGCATGATTTAATTTAAAATGATCTACACCATTTTGAATCTTAGTTATTTTTACAGTTGATCCTGTTGCAAGTGCAGCTCCATTAGCAATGTTATTAACTTTTTCTGTAATTACATCGCATGCTTCTCTAGTATTTGCTCGTATAAAGAAACGTGCACGTGCATATTCTGGAACAATATTCGCTGCATCTCCGCCATTCATGATGATACCATGAATTCGTACATCATCTGTAACATGTTGACGCAGTGCATTGATTCCATTATATAATTGAATGACACCATCTAATGCATTAATTCCTTTTTCAGGATTTGCAGCCGCATGTGCTGGTTTACCAAAGAATTCATAATCAATGGGATCTACCGCAAGTGTTGGCGCAGTACCAGCAGTCTTGTCAAATGGATGTATCATCATACAAACATCCATATCTTGTACAAGTTCATAACGTACAAAAGTACCCTTTGCGCTACCATTCGGCCCACCTTCTTCTGCTGGTGTACCAAATACAGCAATTTCTCCACCTATTTCGTCAATTACTTTACTCAAGGCGATTGCAGCAGCTACACTTAATGTTCCAATAATGTTATGTCCACAAGCATGCCCTAGTCCTTGTAATGCATCATACTCTGCTAAAAAACCAATCTTCGGTCCAGGTTTGTTAGAGGACTTTCGTGCAATAAATGCAGTTTCATGCTCAGGAATACCTTTTTGTACTGTAAATCCTTCCTCTGATAGTGTATGACGTAATAATTCAGATGCAAAAAACTCTTCATTTCCAATCTCTGGTTTTGCATGTATTTGATGACTGATAGAGATATAATTTTCTTTATTTTTTTCAATATAATCGAGAATATGATGTTCTAATTGTTCTGTCATTTTTAATATCTTCCTTTCTATATAACGTGACAACATTCTAAATTCAGACTAGTCTAGTATAAGTATAAAAAAGTAGGGATAGATCCTGACAAATCAGTCTCGTATCCCTTATTATCTCTTACCATCCAATTTGTTCTAAAGGTACAAATGTCGGAATTAGTGAATCATTAAATACTTCTTTAATATGATTCGCAACTTCTTCTGTTTGGAATATTTCTACAATCTTTTGAAATTCTTCTTTGTCTTTCTCATCCCCACGTACTGCAATAATATTAATATATGGTGCAGCATTATCATCCTCAATAAAAATTGCATCTTGTACAGGAATAAAACCTGCTTCTACAGCAACACCATTGTTAATAATAGATGCCGTTACATCTGGTAGAACTCTTGGTGTTTGTGCAGCTACAACTGGTACAAATTCAATATTTTTAGGATTTTCTGTGATGGATGATAAATCACCATTTCCATCAAAACCTTCTTCAAGTGTAATTAAGCCTGCTTGTTCTGCTAATAACAATGCGCGTCCCATGTTCGTCGCTTCTTGTGGTAGTGCGATTTTCGCATTATTTGGCACTTCACTAATATCTTTGATTTTTTCAGAATAGAAACCCATTGGTGCAATTAATGTTGTTGCGATTGGAACTAAATCAATATTTCTTTCTTCAATAAATGAATCAAAATAGGAAACGGTTTGAAATGCATTTAAATCAATATCACCATCTGCTAAAGCCATATTTGGTCGTACATAATCAGCGAATTCGATTAGTTCTAAGTTAATGCCTTCCTCTTTCGCTTTCTCTTTTACAAATTCCCAAATAGGGACTCCAGATCCATTTAATCCTACTTTTAATGTTACTTCCTCTTCTTTACTCGCTTCTTTTCCACATCCTACTAAAATACCAATAATAGATAATATAGCTACTGCTACTATCAAAGTTCTTCTTTTCATGTGTATGTCTCCTATCTTCTTCTAGATGTTTTTGATAATTTATTTCCAAATGATTGCACAAGTTGTACGAATACAACTAATAATAATACAGTGACAATCATAATATCTGTTTCAAAACGTTGATATCCATATGCGATCGCTAAGTCACCTAAGCCACCACCACCTACAGCACCTGCCATTGCGGAAGCACCGATTAAACCAATTGTTGCGATGGTTATATTAAGAATTAATGAACTAAATGCTTCTGGAACTAACACACGAAATATAATCTGATGAGGTTTTGCCCCCATTGCTTCCGCTGCTTCGATGACTCCTGGTGAGACTTCTAATAAGCTACTTTCCACCAACCTTGCGATATATGGCGCTGCATATACAACTAATGGCACTACTGCAGCTGCTGTTCCTATTGTTGTACCAATTATAATTCTAGTAAATGGAATAATTGCTACCATTAAAATAATAAAAGGAATGGATCGTAAAAAGTTAATCACTCCATTTAATATGAAAAAGAAAGTTTGGTTTCCAATTATATTTCCTGGTCTTGTAATAACTAAAATAATTCCAAGCGGGATACCAATAAGTAAAGAAAATAATAGTGAAAAGCCAACCATTTGTAATGTTTGTATCGTTGCTTCCCATATATTTGGCCAAAATGTCGATAATTTAATATCCATTCTCTTTCACCTCCTCTATTGATACGCGTTGTTTCATGTATTCATAGGCTGCTTCTATCTCAACTGTCGCACCTTGTAACTCAACAATTAAATTTCCAAAAGGTTGATGTTGTAATTCAATGATTTGTCCAAATAATATGTTTGTATGCACATCGAACTTCTTAGCAACTTCAGAAATTAAAGGAATCTCTGTAGAATCTTCGACAAATATTAATCGATATACTTTACTATTATCTTTAGGATGATATATCTTCTCTAAGACAGATGCAGGTAGCTCATCATTCATCACTGTTTTTACAAAATTGCGAGTTGTCTGTTGCTTTGGATTTGAAAATACATCAAAAATGGTCCCTTCTTCAATTACCTTTCCATTTTCCATCACAGCAACTTTGTCACATATTTCTTTAATGACTTGCATTTCGTGTGTAATCATTAAAATGGTAATATGGTATTCTTCTCTTACTTTTCTTAATAAATCTAGTATGGAACTAGTTGTTTGTGGATCTAATGCAGACGTTGCTTCATCACACAACAGTATTTCAGGGTCTGTAGCTAATGCTCTTGCTATACCGACACGTTGCTTTTGCCCACCAGATAATTGCTCTGGGTAATGATTTGCTTTGTCAGCTAGTCCAACAAATTCTAGTAATGATTCTACTTTTCTTTTGATTTCTTGTTTTGGTACACCTGCTAGTGATAAAGGAAACCCCACATTATGAAAGACTGTTTTTGATTCTAATAGATTAAAATGTTGAAAAATCATTCCAATCTTTCGACGCACATCTCGTAATTCCTTTTGAGATAATGTGAGTAAATCTTTTTGGTTAACTAGTATCTTTCCTTCTGTTGGTCTTTCAAGTAAATTCACACATCTGATTAATGTACTTTTACCCGCTCCACTAAAACCAATTACACCGAATATTTCTCCACGTTGTACAACTAAGTTTACATCGTTGACAGCTGTAATTGTTTTATCATTAGTTGTATACTTTTTTGTCACATGCTGGAAGTCAATCATTGTTATCACTCTTTCTGAAAATTTGTAGGATTCTTAGTTGAGGAAATAGTCAAATAATTATTTATATAAAAATTACTTATTTTATGCAATAAAAAAATCCCCACTTCAAGATAAGAAGAGGAGATTCGTTATACGTATAGTCTCTTTAGCTCTTCTTATCTTTCAAGTAACATTTCTTGTATACTTGATGGAATTGGCACGCTCTTTTTATTCAATATATTGAATAAAACCCGTTGCCGAGGTTTCACAGGGCCAGTCCCTCCACCTCTCTAGATAAGAATCATGATGTATGATTGTATGAAATTTTTTGTGAATGTTGTAATTCTATTAGAAATATAATTGATTGTCAATGCAATTAGTTAAATTTAAATTTTGGAAATTTTCAGTATTTTTATTTTGTAATCGCTATCCATATAGAAATACTAGGTTTTTATATCCAAAGAAAAATGGCGTAGATTTTTTTGTTTCCATTAATAATCCACACCATTTTGTTTATCAATTAAACTTAACCTATATAAACTTTTGCAATTTCTTATTCTGTCATTTCGCTAAATTCATGTACCCACACTCTCATTTTAGGGACCCATGGCATACCTGGATGCATTGCAAGAATAGATTCTTTATATTGTTCCAAATTCTCATATCCTTCTCTTAACGCATCCTCGTCTGTTAGCTCACCTAGCGTTTGTTCGTACACTCGATCAATTTGAAATGAACGATTTTCTAATACCATAATCTCACCGATATCTGCATATCGACCATTTCTTCTCGTAGCTGTTTTTTTTCCTTCTAATACTTTATCTATATCTGATTGAATTGTAATCAAACGGTCGATGGAGCAAGTTTTTGGTGGTAAGGAATTATTTTGTTTCGATTCCATTCATATGACACCTACCTTTATATTCTCTCACCCATTTTACCCGTTTCTCAGTCTATAGACAAATAGGAATACTTATGCACGCAATCGAATCTCACATTTAGGTAATGGTGGTATATCATTATTGTCATACTCAAATTTCTGTTTAGGATAAGTAAATGCTAATTGTTGTACGAAAAATTTTATTGTTGTTTTCAATATATCTACTGTAATCCATTCTCCTGCACATCGATGACCAATCAGATATTCGCCACCACCTTGTGGAATGAAATCAAATGGACTTCTGCTCCAATCATGGAATCGTGATGGTTGAAATTGGTTTGGATTTTCCCATATAGCAGGATCATGATTTGTCCCGTATAAATCTAATAAAGTAAGTGTACCTTCTTCAAATACATACCCATTCCAAGTAAATGTCTCTTTCACTCTTGCTCCTGCAAATGGGAAGAAAGGATAAAATCTTCTTACTTCCTGAATGAAATTTGTTACTTGTTTCTCATCATCTATATTCATTTGGGCAACTTCGTCTTTATTGTCATGCATCGCAAGCATCAATAAATCAATATAGACAGCAATTGCAACGATTGGACGTAATAAGTTCAATAGTTCCACTGCTACGATCTGTTTATCGAGTAATTCTCCATCTAGATCTTTGTGAAAAGAAAATTGGTATAGTGGTGCACTTTCGGAAATACTTACTTTTCCTGACCGTACTTTTTCTATCCAATCTTCCATCCATTCCTCCATCTTTGATCTTGAATAGCGCGACTTCCAATGTTTTGGTCCAATCGATGCTGCTTTTTCAAACATATCTGCTAATTCGTCTGACCACTTATCCGCTTCTGTATCCTCTACCGGAATCTCTACCCACTTCATTGCCACCCTTGTTAAAACGGATTTTGCCTTCTCATATACTACAATATTTTCATCTTGTATCTGACGAAATTCTTTCTCCCATTCTTCTTTCGTTAATTGCTTGAGTTGTTGTAATTTTTCTTCTGTCATAAGAGACATAAACATTGCTTTCCGATGGTGATGGGGCGCATCATCTAATCCTTGCACACCACCTTCTCCAAATAAAGTTTTTTTCACTCTGCTTGGAGCAGCATCTTTCCTAGTGAATTTTGTTTCATCATAAAATAATTCCGCTTCTTCTTTACCAACTAAACAAATCGCTTTTTCACCAAGTAAATGTGTTTCAAACACTCTTGAATCGAACTTTTCCTTTCGATTCATAATAAAATGATAGCCTTCTTTTAACAATTGAATCGTATGATCGATACCTTTTTCTTTAGGCATTGGATGGTTGTTTTCCATTTATATAACTCTCCTTTTAGCTGTTTAGTATTATATTCCCCAAAAAGCGAGAGAAAAACGAAAGAATAGAATCACAATCAATTCCATTTTTAACATACAAAAAAATAGCTCCTGCAATATACAGAAGCTATCTCTTTCTATTTTCATTAAGAAGGAATAGTATCATTAAAAAGTAGACCTTCCTCACCTAAATGAATGATCTTTAATCTATTCGTATCTTTGACCAATACGGTTTTATACACTTTTTCGTCATTCTCATCAATAAAGAACATTACTCGTGTATGTGGATTATCTTCTTCTATTTTCATTTCGTACGCATCCACATCAATATGTTCTTTAATAATAGCTAATTCTTTCTGTTCTTCCGATTCGTTTGCTGTATTTTCTACTTCTGTTTCCTCATCTTCTTGTGTCGTTGCATCTACTTTCACTTCTTCTGCACTTCCATTATTATCTGCACTACACGCTGCAAGTAGTAATAAAAGTAGGCTAAGTCCTATAACCTTTTTCATTTCAATCAACCTTTCTGATGTCTTAAAAAAATCCTCACATACTCATTATTCGATGAGTGGATTATTTTTATGTCTCTACATCTATATATTCCCCTATTTTAAGAAAATACACGTAAGGCTTCATCTTTTAAAAAGGTTATAGATAAGCAAACAACGTCTTAGATAGAACTATATTCAAACCAATCAAAATATGCTTTGTTGTCTGACTTTTCTCCATTACTACTTGCATATAAGCCAATTTGAGTACCAACAAAGCCCCCCGCTACATCTGTACTCAAAATTCGCCCATCTATCTGATCACAAAGTAATTGATAGTTAGCTTGACTTTCTCCATAATAAAAGGATAAATCTTGGCCAAATGCTACAACCTTTAAATAGATTTTATCATGTTGTACTGGTGCTTGGTGTAGGATAGATTCCTCTCCATTTTCACATTTGATTAATGTAATGATCGTCTCGTTGTGTGCATTTGTTACAACAAATCTGTAATGATATTCACTACTTTGCAGAAGAACAACCCCCGCTTCTTCATGTTTAGTTTCTGGGGAGAATTCCATACACGTAGAAGTGGTAAATTGAATATGTTGTTGTTTACGCAATAGAATACTTGGATGTTCTAATTTAGTAATTGCTTCAGGTCGAAGATATAAGGAAACAAAACCTTCTCGCTCTGTAAGACTATACGATTCTTCTTTAGGCGTACGTAGTAGATTCCATTTCATATTTAATTCCTTGTCGTCAAAATGGTCACATAAATCTTCTACAACGATTTCACCTTGTGGGAGATTTGGAATCTTGTATTCCATCTCTAACTTCCCACTGCCCGGACTAAAAATTGGCCAACCATCTTCCCATGTTACTGGAAGAAGATATGTTTCTCTACCAAGGTTTCTATAATAACCACCGTAGATTCTTGATGCTAAAGCTACTGCCCACCATTCTCCATTTTGTGTTTGTACTAAATCACTATGTCCAACATTTACAATTGGATATTCTTTTCCTAAATGACGATGTGTCAAAATAGGATTACCTGGATTACCAACATACGGCCCTTTAATCTGCTCACTTCTAGCAACAGAACATGCATGATGATGTCCAGTACCTGCTTCAGATATGAGTAAATAATACATCCCATCTACTTTGTAAATATGTGGTCCCTCCGGCCAAATTACGTCCCTTAGTGCCCCACGCCATAATCCGACAGGCTCTCCAATTAATTGTTTGGTTTCTAAATCCAATTCTTGAATCCATACTTCCCAATTCCCACTATACTTCTCACCTTCTGGCGCAGGTCTTGTACCATGATAATAGACTTTTCCATCATCATCAAAAAATAATGATGGATCAATACCAGGTGCATTTAGATAATATGGATCTGACCATGGACCCGCTGGATCTGTTGCTGTAACAAAGAAATTCCCACCATGTCCTACATTTGTTGTAATCATATAAAAGACACCATCATGATAACGAATCGTCGGTGCGAAGATTCCTTGAGATTGACGTTGGCCATCTAATGGCAATTGCGATGGTCGATCAAGTACATGTCCGATTTGTTTCCAATTCACTAAATCCTTACTATGGAAAATTGGTACACCGGGATAATTTGTAAATGATGATGTTACTAAATAATAATCTTCCTCTACTCTACAGATAGAAGGGTCTGGATAAAAGCCAGGCAAAATTGGGTTTTTAAATGTTTTCATTATGTACACATCTCCTTATTGTATGATGAATATAAATTTGTAAACCTTTACATTTACACTTATAAATTGATAGTAAATCCTCACTACTTACTACCATAACAAAATACACACAATTTAAAACCTGACAATGTATAGATGTTTCTTTCAAAACTAGTACGCTTTTTTTATTTTATTTATAAATTTTTTTCCAAATGAAAAACAACGAACTTTTTAACATACAAAAGTTCGTTGTTCTATCGAGTGATTATTCTACTAAGTCTATATTCGCATTATCTAGTCTTAACTCAACGTTATCTTCCGTTAATTCCATAAATAATGCTTCTTCCTCAGGAGTAATTTCAATTAGAAATGGCACTGCACTATCTTTCTCTAATATCCCTATGAAATCCTCTGTTAATGCTACTGGTTCTGCATCAAAAATATACTCCCCACTCTTATTTCCAAATGTTAAATCAAAAGAAATGTTTCGAATAGGTGCGTCTAAACGATTGACTCCGATAAATAATACAGAACTACTATTATCATCAAAATAGACAATATCATGTGGATATACACTGAAATCATTAGGCAGCCCAGCTTTTGGGTCTGCTTTAATCACTTCATTCAATTGGCTATATAAATCATTATTTTCAACAGTAATTCCTGCCTCTTGATCTACTTTTTGGATTTGCAAAGTTAAATCTTCTATTTGTCTTGAAGCATCTCCTACTCCACTGTTATTTATACCTTCAGAAATAGTTCCTTCTTCTGTAGGAGTTTCCTCATCATTCATTACCGGTTCGTCTTCTTGTTGCATACACCCCACTAACCCTAGTGTAACAATTAAAAAAAAGCTTATTACTGTTTTTCTCATCTAATCTCTCCAATCATTATAAGAATAAGCAAAATTCTATCACAAAAAAATCACTATCTATCTTATGCTTTAGATTTTGAAAATGTAATTATTTTTTTGCTTTTCGAACTTTTAATTGTTTTCCTTTAATTGTTCGATGTTCCATTTCTTTTAAAACCAGCGGACCTTTGCCATTCAAAATATCTACATATGTCATCGTATCACTAATGGAAATAATTCCGATATCATCAGCAGTCATTCCTTCTATATTAGATAGTGTACCAACAAAATCAACTGCTCTTAATTTTTTCTTTTTTCCACCGTTGAAATACAATTTCATAATATCTTTATTTATTTTTTCTTGTTTACTTTGTTTCACTGTACGCTTTTTGTTCATTTTTTGATAAAACTTTTCTTCGGATTGTTGCACTAACCTTTTGCTCGGTCTTTCTGTTTCTTCTAATGCATATCCAATATATGCTTCAATTGCTTCCAGATACTTCTCTTCACGTTGTTCCATAAATGTAATGGCTTTACCGTTCTTCCCTGCACGACCTGTTCTACCAATTCGATGGACATAGGTTTCTTTCTCAAATGGAATATCATAATTAATTACTAATGAAATAGAATCAATATCTAATCCACGAGCGGCTACATCTGTAGCAATTAAATATCTGAACTTGCCTTCTTTAAAACCATTCATGACATAAAATCGTTCTTTTTGTTCTAAATCCCCATGCAAAAATTGACAAGCATAATCTGCCTTATGCAATTGTTCGTATACTTCATTTACTTGTACTTTTGTATTGCAAAAAATAATGCAACTATCGGGATTTTCCACTATCGTCATGTCTTTAAGTACGTCTAATTTGTCCCATTTTTCCACATGAACAATCGCATGCGAAATCGTATCTGTTGTTACTTTTGTTGAAATTTCAATTTTTTCTGGAGTTTTCATATATTGTTGGCATAACTGTTCAATTTCAACTGGTAATGTTGCTGAAAATAACATCGTAACGCGTTCTCTTGGTAGTTGCTGTAAGATATTATTTACTGTATCAATAAAGCCCATATTCAACATTTCATCCGCTTCATCAATAATAACGTATTTGACATGACTTACATCTAGTGTACCTCTCTCCAAATGATCTACCATTCTCCCCGGTGTACCCACGACTACATGTGTTTTTTGTTTCAATTGATTTATTTGGACATGAATGGGCTCTTTACCATACACAGGTACTGCCTTTATTCGCTTATATCTACCAATACTTGTTACCTCTTCACATACTTGAACAGCCAATTCTCTAGTTGGTGTGAGTATGATTGCCTGTGGCTTATTTTCTTCCCAGATGATATTTTCGCATGTAGGTATCACAAAAGCAGCTGTTTTGCCACTTCCTGTCTGAGATTTGACAATCACATCTTTTTTATCTAATACTTTTGGAATGACTTTCTGTTGTACTTCTGTTGGCTCAGTGTAATGCATTGCAGTCAATGCTTCTTCGATTTTTGGACTTAATTGATATGTTGAAAAGTTACTTGTTGTCATAATGTCCCTCATTTTCTATTCTTTTTTTTCTTATTATCTATGCGCTACTCTTAATATATCACACTTGCTTGATTGTCATCTTATTGAAGTACAATTGCATACAAACTCTAAATATTTATTATGTTATGAAGATTATATAAAGGGGTAGAACTATATAGAAAAAATAGATAATTATTTATGATTAAGAGACGAGGGATAACGATGCAATTACATAAAGGTGATTTATATTGGGATGAAACAAAGAAAGACACCACATATCTTACACTAGAGAAAGACGTTTGTACAGATACGTTAATTATTGGTGGCGGGATGACAGGTGCCATATTATCTCATGTTCTAGGGAAGTCAGGTCGAGAAGTAATGGTAGTAGACAAAGCTATTCCTGGATATGGTTCAAGCTGGGGAAATACTGGTATGATTCAATACAATTCAGATATGTTATTACATGATATGGCCAAGAAACATGGGAAGAAAAAGGCGGTTGATTTCTATCAATTAAGTATTGATGCAATGAATCAATTAGATTCAATTGTTGCTGAACTACCTGATGACGTTGGTTACTCACGGACACACAGTCTTTACTTAGCAAAAGAAAAAGATGATTTAGCTAGTATGAAAGATAATTATGCTATGTTAACCAATCACTCCTTTCCATGTGAATGGTTAACAGAAGAAAAATTGAAAAATGATTACAACATACATGCATATGGCGCCATCCGTACTGGAAATGACGCAGGCCTCAATCCATTTAAAATGGTACAAGCGATTCATAAATCTAATTTAAACAAAGGTATACCTATTTATCATGAATGTACTGTTGAGAAAATAGTGGAAGGTGACCAATTCTGTGTGTATACAGCAAATGGCCATAAGATTACATGTGAAAACCTTATTATAGCAACTGGTTATGCCAAAGATATGTACAAACCAATTGAAGAAATGGCGAAGCGAAATACCACCTATTCCTTCGTTACAAAACCACTTCAAGTGCCATTATGGGGGAATAAAGAAATGATTTGGGATAGTGCAACAGATTATTTATATTTCCGTGTGAATGAGGAAAATCGCTTAATCGCTGGAGGTATGGATGAGAGTGGAGCAGATCTTTCCACACATCAAGAAATAAAAGAAACGTGTGAAAAATTATTACAATCTGCCAAAAACTATTATCCTGATTTAAAAGCAGAAATTGATCATACATGGCAATCGGTATTTGGTGTATCTAAGGACGGTTTGCCTTTCATTGGACAAGATCCTGTAAATCCAAATAAGTATTTTGCATTAGGATTCGGTGGAAATGGTACATGTTATTCTGTAGCTGCAGCTATGATTATAAACGATTTCCTTCACAATCGAACACATCCATATGCATACACGACAGCATTTCCGAGAAGTTAAATTTATAGCTTCTTAATACGGAATAGTTTGATTTAATACTATGAAATTGGTATTCCTAACATATTTATTATATAATTGAGGGAAATAATGACATTTTCAACAATTAAATGTATAGGAGTTGTATAAATGGATTCATCAGATCGTTTTTTGAAATTTCTAGGTGGGAAAAATATCTTTTATTTTCTAGTCTTTCTCATCTTGATTGGTATAACCATATTTATTTATACAAAAGTTTCCTTTATCTTCAATCCGATTCAAATTATTTTAGGTACATTAGCACCACCAATTATTCTAGCATTTATCGCTTATTATTTATTAAATCCAATTGTAGATTTATTAGAGCGACTAAAAATCAAAAGAATCTGGGGAATTATTTTACTCATCCTCAGTATAAGTGGTGTGTTAACTGGAATTATCTTGCTAAGTGCACCTGCAATTGAATCACAGGTGAAAAGCCTTGTCGAGAATTTCCCAAGTTATTTGAATCAATTGGGTGACAGTACAAAAACGTGGATTCAAAATTCCTTCTTAGGTCCTTATTACGATGAAGGATATAAGTGGTTTATGGATCGATTCAGTGAACTACCTGAAATCATTGGTGGATTTATTTCAAGTGGATTTAAAGGAATACAGAATATTGCGAGTACAATAACGAATACAGTTGTGACAATTATTACATTCCCATTTGTACTATTTTTCTTATTAAAGGATGGAGAGAAATTCAAACACTTCATACTTAAATTATTTCCTCCTGCTTTTAGAAAAGATATTCGTTCTATTCTTTCTAATATGGATACACAAGTCGGCTCTTATATTCAGGGCCAAATCATTGTCGCTTCTGTAATTGGTATCCTCTTATTCATAGGATATCTCATCATTGGTTTAGACTATGCATTTACATTAGCTATTGTTGCTGCTGTGACAAGTGTCGTTCCATATTTAGGTCCGACCATCGCGATTATTCCTGCAGCAATTATCGCAATTGTTGATTCGCCATTTATGCTACTGAAATTAGCTATTGTATGGGTTGCAGTTCAATTCCTTGAAGGAAATTTTGTTTCCCCTAATATTATGGGGAAAACAATGCAAATTCACCCATTAACCATTATTCTAGTCTTACTTATTGCAGGTAACTTATTTGGAATTATTGGGGTTGTATTAGGAATCCCAGGATATGCAATAGTAAAGGTGATTGTAAGTTATGTCTTTGAAAAGTTCAAACTCCGTTACAACAGGTATTTTGGCGATGAACGTGGACGATACGAATTAGATGAATAAGAAAAAAGAAAGCATTAGTCAAATGAATGGCTAATGCTTTCTTTGTTTATGGCGTATAACCAAATCCTAAAATAGTAAATTGTTTATCTTCATCCCCTTCTTGCATTTTGATCTCCATTTCATGCTGCTCACTTGTTTCATTATTATATAAAAGTGTCGCATGACAATGTGTCCAGTTCACTTGGTGTGGATCTAATGTCTTTAACCGCTCCCCATCTACATATACTTCCGCTGTCCCAAATATGGGTTTATCTGAATCTTTAAATACAAGCATCAAATTACGACTTGTTATTGTCATACGAAACGAATGATTTCCTGTTTCTTTTGTACGCATCCAATTGTGAGGGAATTGTGGGGTTAATTCGTTGTCTGTATCACGCTCCACACATTGTAGCTCTGTATCAACTTCTACAAAACTTCCTTCTTCAATCACTGCAATATCGCTAATTTCTTTGCGATCTAATAACCTTATATTTGAAAAGGCATTCCCATATACTGGAGCTTTATCTAATTCCAAATCCTCTTCTGACCATTCTTGCTTGTCTATTTGTGTCCACAAATAATGCAGTGACTCTGCAATTATCTGATGTCCCTCATTCGTTGGATGATAAATATCATGGAAGAATTGTCTCTTGTTAATCACATTTCCTTCTGCTTTTGTTAAACGGAACTGGTCTACAACGGCATTTTTTATACTCACAATTGGTAAGTCATAATGTTCACCAATTATTTGTAGCCTATCTTGTAAATTCCAGTCATTCACAAATACATTGAATAATAATATAACTGCTGTTTTCTTTTGATGTGCTAATATTTTTAATACAAGACTTTCATAGCTCACACCTTTTGTTTCGTCGTCCCCATCATTTACTCCAAATTCTACAATTACAATATCAGGTTCTATTAATCCATCACTACATATATCTCGTTCATAACGAATGACCCCAAGTTGGGAAGGTGTACCACCAACACCAGCTTTCACATAATGAATATGATTTCCATTCTCAGAACCAAATAGTTGTTTAAACCGCTCATAAGATTGATATGCATAGCAGTTTTCTTGAATTGGATTCGCACTAGCACCTTGAGTAATAGACCCACCTATATAAGCGATGGTGACATCTTCCCCACTTTTTGCTTTTTCAATTGCTTTTTTTACACGATAGTTATTTCCAGTACGAACTAATGATTGCTTTATTAATTGGTGATAGTTATTTGAATGGAAATCCACTGGTTCCATCGATATCTCTGGAACAACATATGCATCATGTAAATACAATTTCACACTCACTTCTGTTACTGCATCACTTTTCTCAAAAGAAAAAACAAACTTACTTAAACGGTCGTCTTCTTCTGACCATTCCACATCCTCTAATGGAATAATCGTTTCTTTCTCCGTACTTAAACATTGTGCTTCTACTCTAGTAATAGATTCAGGTGGATTTGCTTTGTTCCAGACTTCTAATCGAACAATCGTGTCATCCTCTACATGATTCTTTCTGTTGATTTCAATGCCAATGCTATGCACTAATTTACGAAAACCCTTACAATTATGGAGTAATGCAATGATTTCTTCATCATATACACAACCAGTAAGCCGCGCTCTATGTATCACATGTCCTCTATCAGAATCCAATAATATTTCATTTTCTGCTACTGCCTTTACTTCTTGATTATATACAATATGAAAGTAACTTCGATTAGAACTATTTGTACGCATATTCGCACACCTTCCTTTCTTATTATCCTTTACCATAACAAATATATAGGAAATGGAAACCCTATAAGTTATAGATGTTTCTTTCATTTTTTATTATGTGAAGCGTCAATTATGGAAAGCTTTTTTAGAAGCCCATATTGCTCGATTAATTCATATATGACACTTCAAAAGACCGACTGTCACTTAATAGTTGGAATGACTAAACAAAAATAAAATCAAAAAGAAGGTAATTATAACAAATTTCCAAAAAAACTTTTCATCGTATTCAATGAATAAGAACAATTCCCATCCCACAAACTAACAATAAAATTATGTGGGGTGTTTTCATGTGGAATCAAATTTATGATCCATTTAATACTATTTGGATTTCGGCAATTGTAGCTGCATTACCAATTGTATTCTTTATCTTAGCATTAACTATTTTCAAAATGAAAGGACATATTGCGGCTATGCTTAGCACTTTATTCGCTGCTCTAGTTGCACTTTTGGTCTATTCCATGCCGATAGGAAGGGTTGTAGGTTCTTCTGTTCATGGAATTTTTACTGGTGTTTATCCAGTTGCTGCAATAGTTGTCGGTGCGATTTTCCTTTATAAGCTCTCAGTCAAAACCGGGAAATTCGAGATTATCAAGTCAAGTATTGTTTCACTATCAGTTGACAAAAGAATTCAAGTGCTTTTAATTGCTTATTGTTTTGGTGCATTTTTGGAAGGGGCAGCTGGATTCGGCGCTCCTGTAGCAATAACTGCGGTTATCCTTGTTGGTTTAGGCTTTGAACCCGTCAAGGCAGCTGGTCTTTGTCTTGTCGCAAATATTGCCGGAGGTTCCTATGGTGCAATGGGAATCCCTGTAATTACACCTGCAACATTAACCGAACTTGATCCGCTTCTTGTAGCTGCCAAAACGGCACAAATTGTACCGATAGTCAGTTTTCTTGTGGCATTTTTACTTGTGTTTGTAGTAGACGGATTGAAGGGAATCAAAGAAACACTTCCAGCTATTCTTGTTTGCGGAGGCTCATTTTCACTTGTTCAATACTTTACACTTACGACACTTGGTGCTGCATTGGTTGATATTCTATCAGCCTTGATTAGTTTGGCGGTTCTTGCTATATTCCTACGTTATTGGAAACCAGTAGAAAAACCAAAAGTAAAAGGAGTGTTCATGGCTTGGCTCCCATTTATTCTACTAACCGTGATTGTTATTGGATTTACTTATATTAAGTGGAATGCGGCAATTAATCTTCAAATTATGGGTATTCATGAACGTGTTATGAAAATCCCACCTGTTGTAAACTCACCAACACCAATAACAGCAATGTTCAGTGTTCCATTGATATCGACAACAACAGCCATCATTACTGCTGCAACTTTAACTATTTTAATTTATCGAATTAAAGTGGAGACAATCAAAGAATCAGCAAAAGAAACTTTCTCTGAGTTAATGCTGCCAATACTAACAATCTGTTCTGTCTTGGCATTCGCTTACATCTGCAATTATTCAGGGATATCGTCAACACTCGGTCTTGCGTTTGCTTCAACCGGATCCATATTCCCTTTATTCTCCCCTTTACTTGGGTGGATAGGTGTTTTCCTTACTGGGTCAGTGGTTAATTCTGGATCGCTCTTTGCACCATTACAGACGATTACAGCAACACAAATTGGAATTGATCCAGCGTCAATGGTTGCTTCCAATGTCGTGGGGGGTGATATGGCCAAGATGATTAGTCCTCAATCTGTCGCAGTGGCAGCGGCTGCCGTTGGAATTGTTGGACGAGAAAATGAGGTGTTTAAATTTACCATCAAATATAGCGTAATTTTACTCGTGTTCGTGGGAATACTTAATTTAATTATAAACTAAGGAGTGCATAATATGAGGAAAGTGGTTTTAATAGGTACAGGAGCTGTAGGAACAGCATATGCATATAGCTTAATTAATCAAGGATTTATTACAGATTTAGTTTTAATTGATATGAATGAAGAAAAGGCAAGAGGAGAAGCAATGGATTTGATTCATGGGATGGCATTCGCTTCTTCAAATATAGACGTAAAACATGGAACATATGAAGAGTGTTCGAACGCAGATATTGTGTGTGTGACAGCGGGAGCGAATCAGAAGCCTGGAGAGACACGTCTAGAATTAGTTGAAAAAAACGCAAAAATCATGCAATCCATTACGCAAAAGGTTGTCGAAAATGGATTTGATGGCATTTTCTTAATTGCCTCTAATCCTGTTGATATCCTAACACATGTATGTCAAAAAGAATCTGGCTTCGAACCTTCAAGAGTAATTGGTTCAGGAACCACACTCGACACAGCGAGATTTAAGGTTTTATTAGGTGAATACCTTGAGTTAGATCCGAGAAACGTCCATGCAGTTATCATCGGTGAACACGGAGACTCGGAGCTTCCCGTTTGGTCACAAGCTTCTATTGGAACAGAAAATCTTGACAAAGTGCTGAAGCGACGCAATAATCCTTCTGATGCAGAAAACTTGGAGCAAATTTTTATTAATGTAAAAAATGCAGCCTATGAAATTATTAATCGAAAAGGTGTGACAAACTTCGGAATCGGAATGTCGCTTTCAAGAATTACGAAAGCAATTCTAAATGATGAAAATTCGATTCTCCCAGTTTCTTGTTTACTCGATAATAAGTATGAACAACATGATATCTACATGTCAGTGCCAGCAGTCGTTAACAGAGAAGGGATAAAAGAAGTTATTGAACTTGAATTACTTGATAAAGAAAAATCACTTTTCCAACAATCCGCAGAAGCACTAAAAGAAGCAAGAAAAAATATTTTCAAATGAAAAATGATGCCAGAACGACTCTTAAAAGAGTTCTGGCATCTTATCATTTTAATATAGTAAGGTTATGTTAAAACGATTGAAGTGCTTCTTTTATTAAAGCAATCATATAGGCACGATCCTTTGATTTATTCTCAAAATCAAGGTTGTCCACATTTACTTTTACTATTGGAGAAGCATCATACGCGTCAAAATAATTCCGATATTCCTTGTTAAGACGTTCCCAATATATGTTTTCCGTTTCTATCTCAAATGTTCTTCCTCGCTTATGAATACGACGAATCGCTTCTTCTGTCGATACTTCTAGATAAATCATTAATGCTGGTGGTTCGCAATGTTGAATCATATTTTGAAATAAATCGACATAAATAGCGAATTCTTCTTCCGACATTTCATTATTATCCCTTAACATTTTTGCAAAAATAACATCACCATATATCGACCGATCTAATACCGCTTTGTCTAACTTACTCGCATCCTTTATATGTTTAAAACGTTCATTTAAGAAGAACACTTGTAAAGGAAAACTATATCTTTCTCTATCATGATAAAATTTATCTAGTATGGGATTGTTCACAACAGGTTCGATAAAGGGTGTATAACCGAATTCCTTCACCATTATATCCATTAATGTCGTCTTCCCTACCCCAACGACACCATCTATCGTAATCATTTTCCATCCATCTCCTTCTGACTTCCTCAGTTGATTTAACAGTTGCTGATATGAATAATCCATCTATCGTTACTCCAATCATATAATAACAGACTCTTACATACGCCATTACATATGCAGAACGAACATAGTATACCACAATCTGTTTTTGCATTTCACGTGCATCGTAATCAAACAACTTTCTTTACAAAATAATATTCGTTACACTATTTATATCCAAAAAATAAGGGTGGAATTCTAATTGAAACTATTACTTTTAGGTGCAACAGGACGAGTTGGGAGCAATCTGTTAAGACTAGCACTTCAAGACGGGCATGAGGTTACTGCACTTGTACGCAAACCAGAAAAAATATCAATAACTGACGATAAGCTTACTATTATGGAAGGCAATGTCGTGAATCAAGAAGATATTTCTCGTTCTATTAATGGAATGGATATGGTATTAAGTGCATTAAATACAGATGGAAATACGACTTTAACAGACAGTATGCCACACATTATTCGCGAAATGGAAAGCGAAGGAATCAAAAGAATTATCACAATAGGCACTGCTGGTATCTTACAAAGTCGGAACAATCCCTCAATATACCGCTATCAATCAAATGAGTCTAAACGAAAATCTACTAGAGCAGCGGAAGAACACAGAAAAGTATACGAACTTCTCATAGAAACGACGTTACAGTGGACGATTGTTTGTCCAACCTATTTACCTGATGGAACACTGACTGGTGCGTATCGAACAGAAAAAACCTTCTTGCCAGAAGGTGGAACAAACATTTCTGTACAAGACACTGCACATTTTGCTTACAATCAGCTTCACTCAGATAAATACGTACAAACCCGCGTAGGAATTGCGTATTAAAAAATAAAAATAACTGTTGCACAATCATTAGTTAGATTGTGCAACAGCGTTTTGCATTACTTAAAAATCCACTCACTACATATTTTATCTATTGTATTTTTCGCTTTTTTAACAAAGCTAACCACATCATCCCACCACACATAAGAATAAAACCTATGAACATGATAGTATACATAGTTGTCGCAGTATGTGGTAATTTAATTTGGTTATTATCTTGATTCGTTTCATCCATCAATGAATCCTTATCTGCTTCTTTATCATTTGTTACTTGTGATGGATTCGTCGTTGTTGATTCAGAATCCCCTCCGTTATCAGTAACTCCCTCATTTGTTGAAGGTTGATTTGGTAATATTGGTTCTGTTGGTTTTGGTGGATTTGTTGGTACTTCCGGATCCTCTTCCTCTTCTTCAATTGGCGGATTTGAAATCTGGTCATCTTCACCTTTTACAAATGTCCAAATATCTGAAGTTGTACTTCCAGTGTGTTTATCAGTCACTGTTGTATACCAACTATACGTCTGACCTTCTACTAACCCAGTCCACGTTACTTCTGCTGTTTCACCGCTTCGCACATTTTCCACTTGGCCAATTTTATTGTCTGTAAAAATATTTACAGCAAAGTAGTCTGTAGCAACTCGTTTCTCTTTCAAAGTTAAATCTAAATCAATAACAAACTCATCTTTACCTGGATATACATCATTATCATAGTAATTGTAATCATCAAGATATGGAGAGTACGTATTGACCATCACACGATTATTATCTTGATCAAAATGGAGAAGACGCATATACCCTTGTCCACCTTCAGGTCCTGCCTGATAATCAGCAAGCATTTGGTAAACTTGTCGATCTGTAATACCATCTCCGTCATCATCTATTTCATCGATTAATGTTTGACTTTCGTGATAATGACCAGATAGTACTGCTACTACATTCTTGTTTGGTACTACGACTTCTTCATATAACTTTTCTCCAATAGGATGACGTGTGCCAGTAGCTTGAAGATATTCATGAAAATTAAGTATTGCTATTCTATTTGGATATGCTTTTAATACATCATTCATCCATGCAATCCCTTCTTCATCAATCCCCCAACCTAGATACACCATAATAAAATCATTTCCATTTATAGAAATCAAATCATAATGACCACGATTATTTAAGTATGAGCCGCCATAATATGGTCTATTCTCAAAACGATTTGCTCCAAAGTAATTATAATATGCTGTATAATCATTTGTTTTTTGACTCACATCATGATTACCTGCTAAGACACCATATGGAATATTGTTATCATCAAGTGTTTTCATATAATTATCTGCATTTATCCATTGATATTCTTGGTCAGCTTCATCTACAAGGTCCCCGGTATGAATAACATATTCGATATCCATATTTTCTTGGTTATCAACAATCCATTTCGTTTGCTGATCATAAATATGTGGATAGCTCTCTGAATAATATTGTGTATCTGACATCCATACAAATGTATAATCATACTCTTCTTTAGATGCTGGAATTTCATCTTGAATGATTACATTGATTTTATTATCCACAACAAAATCTGATACTTTTACATATCCTTTTAATTCGAAATCTTCCTCACCTGCAATGTAATCATCAATAGCCTCCCACTTACTAGTCTGTACATTCCATGCGTACATTGTGACTTTTCTACCTTGGAAGGAATTACCTTTCCAAATTAATTCTACTCTATCTTCTGCGTCTACTTCTGGATTTACTGTGACTTCAAAACGATGATAAGGAAATTGAGTAGAAGAATCTGTAATAAAATATTCTCCATCTAATTCGGATGTTAAATCAATCGATTTCGCTTCAAATATACTTTCACCTGTTGGGATTTGTACATTTGGTGGCTCCATATCTGTTGCATTACTATATGCTTTCATATTTTCTCGATTATTAGTTGTATATTGGTATCCTTCATAGAATGTAACATCCACATCATCGCTCATAGGATCTGATACTTCTACTCTAAGAACTGGATCCCCCACACTATGATTAGGTGAAGTATTTACAGGCATATTAGGATTTTCTTCTACAATTATGAATTGGATGACTTCCCTATTTTTATTACCTATATTGTCTTCAGCAACAATTGTAAGCTCATGTGTCCCAGATTCTAATGCTCCCGATGAAGTGGAGTATGGCACCTCAATCTCTTTGCCATCTAACCACACAGAACTTTCCTTTACTCCAGCGATTGCGTCCTTAATATCACTAGTAATTGTAAAGTTCCCTTTAAATTCATCGCCATCCTTAATAGAACTAGTAATCACTGGTGCTGTATTATCGACAAGTATCTCTGCCTCGATTGTTTCATCTTGATCCGTTACTGTAATAGTATGCTCTCCATCTGGAACAGCTGTTGTATTCCAAACAAACGCTTTCGAGCTAGCCATTTCATTAGAAATAGAAAAAGTAAAGTTTTCTAGTATTCTATCTGTACCATCATCTCCCATGTCATATACTGTTTCAGGATTATCTTTTTGTGAGTCTCTAATAATTGTTCCATCAGACAATACCAGTCGGACATTTCGTAAATTATAATCATCTCGATTTTCCCCCTCGTCACCTTCCCAAGGGCTTGCTTTATTACCTGCTCTAATTGTCATAATGTTGTCACCAATCATTAATTGATTAGGTGACACGGGAACAGTTATTGTTTCCCATTGTGCTATCCAATCATCAAAAATATGGATGACTTCATCTCCAATTGTTACACCATTTTGAAAATACGTGTTTACCCCACTCACTTCAAAAGCTAAATAAGCAGTATGTTCAATTGCTTGGTAAGTAGCTTCTTCTACTAACTCATTATCGATGAACAAGTCCACTTGATTATACTCATCTTGTGCAGATGTTCCTTTTAATACGTATTCTCCACTTATCATATCTCCATTTTTAACATTCATTCGTAAACTAGATGTGTCTAATGTGTTGATAATCTTCACTCGATATGTTTCACTTTTTGTTTCATTCGTTCCATCTGAAGCGACAAAATAATATTCTACATATTCTTTTGCAATAATCTCAGGTGAATAAATAAGATGATGATACATTCTATCATTATAATCTTGTTCTAATAGTTTCGATTGGTATTCTTCTTGACTGTTCGTTCGATAGAATACTTCTACTGTTTTCACTTCAGTTTCATCTTCCACTATTGCTTCTAAGTGAATATCACTTGTTTGTACTATTTCTGTTGCTTCCGTTACATTTTGAATCACAGGTGCCTTCGTATCTTCTTCTTTTGTAACCGTTTGGGATGGAACTTGAAATACTTCAACAGTTCCTGGAGTTGCATTTGTCGTTCCTGCACTTAACTTACTCATTATATTGGAGCCGTCAACAGGGAATTTGTACACAATACCTTTATCCTTATGTGTATCATCTATCCCTTCTACTTCGTTATAATACGCAATCGATAATTCTCGCCCCGCGTTTGTTGCAACAATAAGACCTCTCACACCACTATTCGCCATACCAGCAGTATATATTCGTACAATATCCTTACCTTCTACTAAATTCGATCCATAAATTGCATTAAAATCTGCAACGGTTTTTTGATCGTTTTGGCCATTAATAACCCAAAATACAAGTGTTTGCTTTGGTTGAATGATGACATCATTAGGTACAGCAGGCCAGACAATATCACTCTCAGGGTCTGTTCCATATCGATATTGCATTTGATAATCTTTAAAGTTAACTGGCTTATCCGTATTATTGTATATCTCAATAAATTCATAGCCATCAGCTGAACCAACGTTTGTGCTATCAGGAACAAGCTCTGTCACAAGTAGTTCTGGTACTTTATCATAATCGACTTCTTCTTTTTGTACTTCTACTTCAAATGAATCTGTCTTACTAGTATTTAGTCCATCGGTTGCTTCGATGAAGTATGATATATTTGCATGTATATATTCACCAGGGACGTCTACTGTATATGTATGATTGTCACCACTCATCACATATGATCGATATGTCTCTTCCTCTTCTGTCTTGATATATAAAGTAGCAGAAGGAATCGCTATATTATCCTTTATAATTGCTTCTATTGTAATTGGATTAAATGCGTCTACTTCTGTAACTGGTGTATGTTCTATTATTGGTGACTCCGTATCCTCAACTATTTCAGGAACTTCTACTGGTTGATTAGGAACTTGTTCAATATTTATTATTCCTGGAGTTGGTTCTACTAGTGTATGCCATTTTTCCATCGTTGTTTCTGATTGCGGGTATTTAAATTCGATGACAGCACCATTATTATCACTTTCACCACTCGCATATTCTGCGGATATAACTTGTTCATTTAACTGATTTCTAACTATAATGCCTCTATTTCCTCCATTTGCAAAGCCTGGAAAATTAGAGTCTTTTAATTCGACTATTTGCTCGCTTGAAAGATTTGTGTCGAAATTATTATTAAACTCTTCTAATGTCTTATCATTAGCGTTATACCATATAACAAGGCTTTCTTTGGAATCCATTACAACCGCGGGCAATTGAAATGCAATTTCTTTATCTGAATCTGTATAATTATAATAAAATGAGTAATGGTTTAAATGTAGTGGTTGTGTTGTGTTATTATATAGCTCAAAATATTCATAATAGTCCGTGCCACCACCTTTAGAATTAGGTGATATTTCTGTGATGAGTAAATGTGGGAATGAATTAAAGTCTTTGAGTACTTCTATTGGCGCTTCTTCTTCGACAGTGTCTGTTTTTTCCTCTTCTCTTTGCTCTGTTACTTCTAGACTTTCTTCATCGATAGTAGGTATTTCCTGTATATTCTCTTCTTTCGTCTCTTCTATCTCATTGTCACTTTCTTCTGTTACCTCTTCTTTCATCTGCTCTTCTGTAGGATCTTGCAATGTATCGTCACTTTTTTCTTCATCATTCTTACTTGATTTTATTTCATTTAGCTCCTGTTCATTTTCCACTGTTTCTTGCGTAACGATTGTTTCATCTTCTATTACTACATCTTCCTGTTGTTGCTGATCAACTATAGGTTTGTTTGGAACTGCATGTAAATATGTATGTGGAAAAATAGATGATACATGCATAAAAATAATTGTGCACAACAGTAGATATACAGTGAACTTTCTAGCATTCCTCTTTCTAATCTTCTTCATAAGAACCTCCTATAATTGTATTTCTATTATTAATTATAGAAGGCTATTATTAATAGATTGTTAAGCTAACTGTATATATTTTGTAAAAATTATGTCATTTTTTCAGTTGTTTCATCTTTTCTAAATATGCAATCATATTACGCTCTTCCTCATGATAATAAGAAAAACCCAATTCCTTTCCTACAAATTGTGCGACATCGCTAAATAATGCACACATATTATCAATGGAGTTCCAGATTTCTTTATACTCACTAGAGGAATACGTATCCCTATATTGTTCATACAACTCTGTTTCAAGGTATTTCTTATAATATTTACCGCCCATTCCTGTAGTTACGCTAAAATCATTCTTTGCACCAATATACCAATTTAACATGTGATGCAGATCTTCTCTAACCACATGATGATACATCCACATCGTATACGGTAGTTGATCTCTTACTATTCCTTTTGCGACATTTTGCAAACACCACCAGAAATTATTACAACAATTTCTATATTGAATTGCAGTTGGTTTTCTAATGTGATAATCTGAATCATTTGATGAAGGAATGGATGGCAAACAATTGTCTTTATCTAACAATGGGACAGTTAGAGAATCTTTCACATATTCTTGTAATCCATATTCTATTGTCCGAATGTGTAAATCAATTCTATTTCCATCTGTAAACAGCATGAGCCACGTATAATAGATGTCTTGTTCTTCTTTATTTGGTTCCTGTACAATCGCTATTTCACCAAAGCGTGTAATCCAATTCTTTTGTTCTAAAAAAGGTCTGATCTCTTTCACTAGAAAAACAATATCATAATCTCTGAACATATCTTTATCTACATTTGGATTCGCTCTTGAACCATTCATATATACTGCTCGTATCCTAGAGTCCTCTTTTGCTATCGACAAAATTAAATCATACATTTCCTTTTCTGTTCGCAATTCGTCACTTCCTCTCAATCATCTACTTTCTATTAATCAAGTTTAATATACTATGCTTGGTTTCTGCGTCTAAATATCGAGTAGGAATGATTTGAGCACTAATCGCACTCAAATAAACAATTAACATGTCCTCATATTCGCGTATTTTTACTATATTATTGATGGAAATGGTCTCTGTCGAGTGCGCACCAACAATTGTCATTGTATCCTCTTCAATTCTTACCTTTTTCTTACCAAATAATAGCGAATTATCTCCTTCTTGCAGCATCTTCTTTACTTGTCTTTTGATACTTCGTTTGTACTGCACCGGATATGTCAGAATCCATCCAATCACAAATATGAATGCAATAACAAACCAATATGCACTAGGTTGCTGGAAAACTTCTGTACCTATTATGTAGATTGGGATGGAAAAGACAATTGGTATCATATAACGCAAAATGGTAAATAGTTTTTTCTGTGATGGAGATTGATTTATATGATACATATTGAACCGAATATAATCTTCTTCTGTTACTTCAATAGTTACTTCCATAAAGTTCCTCCACTTTGAAAAGTTATAGATAATTCTCTATTAATTCTTCACATCTCTCCATTGTTATTCTAGCAAGCACCGCAACATATTCTAGATGTTCTTGCGTGCCACCTTTATATTCTAAAGATGCTTCTAATGCCTGATTATCACGATATTCGATCCATTCTCTTTGTTGTTCTCTTAATGTTTCCATTTCATCGACTGCTAGTTGTTCCTGTAACACACTATATATTTCATTTAATAATTGGTCCCAATTTTCCCATCTTATATTCTCTACTTCCTTCAAAGCATATGTAGAAGAATCTTTCGGTTCTAACGCTTCCATCTCTTTCTTCATTGCATTCCATTTGTCTCTGTATGTTTCTTTTAACTCGATTGATTCTGTTTCAACTATTTCATTTTCTTCTTCTGATGGCTGTTGTGCATTCTCTTCTTTCTTTGTCGTATCATCTGATATCTGGTTATCAGATGTGCCCTTGTCAACAGATGAATCACTACATGCAGTTGTGATTGCTAGAAGTAAAATAATAGTCATTACGATTCGTTTCTTTCTCATTGTATAACCCATCCAATCTAATTCTATGTTGTTGTTTTTCTTTATGATTTTATTGTAACGTAAATACTAATTTTTAACAATTGATGCTTGAAATAAGTTGTAGCGATTTAATCTTTTCAGAAAAAATACATGCACCACTGTCGACATTCCTTCAGTGATGCATGTATTTTGTGGTTATTTCTTTCAAATCTCTATTTAACAAAAAACTCAGCAAGTTGGCGTTCATGCTTATCTAACATAATTTGTTCCGGATTAATTCCTTCATTGATTAACACTTCAATGTTCTGTAAGAGAAATTCATCACTACCAACAACATAGAAAAGACCGTCTTTATCTGCAGAAAGATTCGCTACTTCTTTATAATAATCATTACGGTTGTCGACGAATTGAGAGGTGAATTTCTTATCTGATGCAGATTGGAAAACATCTGTAAACAAGTAGGCCTTAGATGAATCAATATTCAATGAATGGATTTTATTTACTTTGTCTGCATTATTTAAATAATCTAACACTAGTGGCCTAAAAGTAGCTAAACCAACACCTGATGACAATAGGTATACATTCTTCCCTTCTCTCTTCAGGGGTACATTCGAATGTGTTTTAAATATGGCAACTTCCATACCAACACTCATATCTCTTAAGATTGATTTGAACTCTGAGCAATTTTCCTTTATTCGTGTTGTGATACCAATCGACTTTTCATTAGGTAATGTAGAAATAGACATATGACGAATCAAACTACGATTTGGTTTATCTCCTGCATTAAACCCTTTCAAAGCAAAATGTGTGTGTGATCCTTCTTGCCATGTAAATCCTTCGGGACAATCAAGGAAAAATGTAGTAACTTCAGGTGTTTCAACAACAATATTATTAATTTTAGTCCAATAAATCTGCATTCTCTCTTCTCCTTCGTTATAGCTCTCTTTATCAATACTATACACTAATCGATAATAATTCTCAATTAAAAAGAGAAGAAATCATTTATTCTCCTTGCTATCAACAAACCCCTTCCAAAGTACAGTTTCCTTATCTAAACTTAGATAAACGACAATTAGACCAGTCGTATCCGTCTCGGTATTGTTAAAAGTAATAGAATACAATGTATCTTTCTCATACTCTCTCAGCATTCTTCTTATCTTATCATTTACCTCTAATTCTTCTATAATGGAATCTTTCGGACTTACAGGAATTAGACTTTGTTCCTCATCTGTTAAACTATTAAAAGCAATCATTTCTAGTGGTAATTGATTCGTTTCTTTTGAATCAAATAGAAAGGGAATTAGCATAACAACTAATAAAAAGATGCCTGTTCCGATCACTCCAAATATGATTTTTTTCATCATTTTTCCTCATCAGCCAATCTATTATTCCAACTCATCACATATTCGATATTATTGGTGTTTGGATCGATTTGTTCTTTGTTTATTTCAAATCCTTCTCGTTGATAGAAATGAATAGCTTGTTTATTCTCTTTATACACTTGTAAAAATAATTCCTCTTTACTTTGCTTCACATAATTTAATAGCGCTTTTCCATATCCGTTAGTTTGAAAGTCTTCTTTAACAAACAAACCTGCAATATATTTTTCCATAATACCGATAAATGCAATGACATCTCCATCATATTCATAAACATATAATTCAGCACTTGGCAAAATTTCTTTTACTTTAGTGTAATTCTTTTGCCAATAGGATTCTTCAATGAAATGGTGCGCTTTGATATTCGTATCTAACCAAATCTTCATTAATATGTCCATATCTGCTTTTGTACTTTTTCTTATCATACTACCTTCCTTTCGATTCAAATCCATTTGTAATAGGATAAATAAAGGACTTAGCAATTGCCAAGCCCTAGTTCTTTACTCGTTACAACAATGTAGATCCGCCATCAATATACACTTCTGTACCAGTTATGTGACGGGAATAATCAGAGGCAAGAAAGAATACCAAATCACTCACATCTTCAGGATGAGCTCCATCTTCACCAATTGGACGGCCACCTTCTGGATATTCAACTGGGATGTCAACCTTCTTAAGTAAGCGATGTTCTCTATCTGTATTGTCTTCGATATTTGTCTTAACATAGCCTGGGCAAATGATATTGACACGTATATTATAATTCGATAATTCAAGCGCTGCCATTTTACCAAATGCCATTTGAGCTGCTTTACTTGAGCTATACAGTGACATTCCAATATTGGCGAATTCTCTGTTACCATTGATGGAGCTCGTGATTACAATACTTCCACCCTGCTTTTTTAAATATGGAATACTATATTTCACTGTTAAGAATGTCCCCTTAAAGTTTGTTTCCATTGTGTCATGCCAATCATTTGGCTCTAAATCTTCAATTGGTGCGACACGTCCATTAATACCAGCATTCACAAATAGAATATCTATCGTCCCTAATGATTCGCTTAGTTCATCTATTGCTCTTTTGACTCCTTGCGCATCACTTACATCAGCAGTTCGATAATATATCGAATCTGAATCCGGATGTTCTTGCTTAAAGGACTCTAATTGCTTGGCATCCATATCAATTAAACCTACTTTGGCACCTTCCAGTAAAAAACGTTCTGCAGTACTTCTTCCAATCCCTGAGCTTGCTCCAGTAATAATTGCAGATTTCCCTGCTAGTGGTTTACTCATATCTATCGCTCCTTTGGTAGTTTTATAATTGATATACCACCAATACAGAACATTAAACAGATACGATTCTTAATCAAATTGTGTTTTTATAGCGTCTTTCCTTTTTTCTTATAATCGGCATCTATCGCTACACCAATTGCCAACCCAATTGCTAAACCTATTGGTAGACCTAATGCTAGATTGTCCGAGATAATCATTCCGAATATCAACCCAAAACTCATACCAATGGACATATAGATACTCAAATAATACCCTTCTTCAATTAAGCCATGTTCCTTTAGTAAATGTGTTTTTATTTTCTCGATTCTTTTTCTATAATCTTTCAATCTTTCTTTATCTATAGCATCGTTATGATCTTCTAAATAGTGAACATATTCTTCGATATCTGAATGGGCTTCCGTACAAACTGTACAATCAAAAGAATCCAATCTTATCGTTATTCTCTTTAATAAATCAAGTTCTACTGCTTGAGCTTGTTTCTTGTCTAATTGACTGTGTAAATGATCTATCTTCTCTACCAGTTGTTCATATTGAGTGTGATCCATCATCTCACCACCTTCAATCACTGACTTATATTCCAGTTGGTTACCTTCGTATGATTATGTGTTTATTTCACTCCACCAAACACTGCCAGCTCCATCCATTTAAAATAGCAATCTGCATGATGAAATCCAATTTCCTTTAACCATTCCACTTGTACTTCTACCTTTTCTAGAATATTGTCCTCTTTATCTGGTCGATTGAAGTACTCTTTCGCTACTTCCGCTCGGTTTCTATTCGTATACGTTGCTAGATGATCGATGAACAGCTCATCATGTAACTTCTCCATTTCAGGAGTGACAGATGCGACATGTTCGATATTGATGAATATACCACCTTCTGACAAGAGGTTATGAATCGATTGATACAACTTTTTCTTCCTGTCATGAGGCAAATGATGAATAGCAAAGCCAGAAACAATGCAATTTACCGAATTCGGTTCTGCATAATCTTGAATAGAGTGGCTAAAATCTCCATGAATAATTTCACAGCGCTCTTCATACACACTCATATGCTCTCTTGCTGCTTCAACCATAGGCAGAGAGTGGTCTAACAATATAGCAGATGCTTCAGGATATCTTTTTAATAGAATCTCAGCAAGAAATCCATTCCCACAGCCTAAATCCATTATTTTTGTTGGATTATCTGTAAAATGATCTATAACTTGAAGCATCATCTTTGCTTGTTCAGCTCCGAATGGGATGCCACCTCTCACTTTTTCTAAATAATGTTGTGTCACATCTTCTCTTTGCCAATTTGTTGTTGCCATGCTATCCCACCTTTTTATTCATCTTTTGGTACATACTTATTACTACCAGGAAGTTTCTTGATTTCATTCCATGCCTTTATTGCATCTTCACGACTTCGCTCTTGGTTATTTGTATCTTGAAAATAATCATGAATAAATTGATTATATTCAAATTGAGGTGCGATTGTTTTCTTATATGTGGGGTCCTTCTTCCGTTCCTCTTCCTCATACCATGCCTCAACAACATTACGATAGGTTTTTCCGCTATTCTCTTTAAAGAAGTTTTGGATATGTGTGGAAAAGTGAAAATTAGGAATAATTGTTTTGAAAAAAGCTCTTACATCTTGTCCACAACGATGATTTTCTGCGATGACTGTATCTAAGCTTAATGCTACTTGTGATTTCTTGTTCTTACTTCCTGAAGCTTTTCTTATTGGTTTTTTTATTTCACCTGTTAGTAGAAATGTTTCGATTCTATCAGCAATGTCCATTTTAGAACCTGTTGCACTTATCCCATGCTCTCGACAAAATGATTGCAGCTCTTCTTTTAACCAATAATACGCTTTGAAGCTTTCCACACTAATTTCTTTTGACAGTTCTGGTCTCATATACACACTTCCAGTTACATTTTATTTCCATAATCATACAATTATACCTTCTTTTCCTCGTATAGTATAGACTACTATTGCATTTAATTGGCTTATCTTCTATTCTTTTATACCATGTCATTCACTATCTAAAACTCTTTATCCATTCCATTCACTGGCAAGCATTCCATAAACCACAGAATCAATATAGTGATCGTATAGCCATTCTGCACTCCTTATGCAACCCTCTTCGACGAAATGAAGTCTTTCAGGGATATTCCTACTTTTTTTATTCTCGACCGCTGCCCAGATTTCTACTTTATTCAGATGTAACTCTGCAAATGCATAATTAGTTAATGCTTTAACTACCCTTGTCATAATTCCGTTCCCTTGATAATCTTTTCCAAGCCAATAACCAATATATGCTGTATTATTCGCCTTATTAATACTATTGAATCCCGCGACCCCAACTATTTCACCTTTGAACAAAATTACTGTGTTCAGACTTTTATTTTCTTCCGCACCTTTCACACATATTTTTATAAATTCTTTTGTGTCTTTTACTTGTAATGTTGTATCTAACCATGGAAGCCATTCCTTCAAATAATCTCTTGAATGATCAGTTAATTCAAACACCTCTTTTGCATCTGCTAACTCTATTTGTCTTAATGACAATTCCTCATCAATTTTCAAAATATCCATCTATATCCTCCTAATTCTTACAAATATAAATTGAACATATTTTACCAAATTATAGAACGAGTTACTAGTGTATTTATCAAAAAAGACATTGACAAATATAATTCAAGATTGCTGCCGAAATGCACACAACTGTAGATAGTTTATTTATTAATAATCGCGCTAAGAAAGAATAAAGTGACGCACAATATATTTTGGTTCTTCGCAAATTCATTTGAAATTTTGTATAAAAATAGAGCAAAGATTTGTGGAAAACCTTTGCCCAGTAAACTGTACATTTCAATACAACTTTGAATAGTTAATATGAACGATATTTCATATTCTAAATTAATCAATTCATGATGGTTATTCTTCTATATTACAGATTCAGATTAATTGACGAAATCATCTGTATTACTTACATCCAACACATCTATTTTCATATTAATTAGAATTTAATCCAAATACCTTTGTTCCTAACTTTTCTTTTGTTACCTGTTCAATTTGAAGCACTTGTTCTCTTAATGATGAGATTGGAACAACATTCAGTATACTAAACCTAAATTTTTTATATCTTAATGGATCATTTTCTAGTAATTCTATCAAGACTTTATTTCCTCCATGCTTTGTTTGCACGTAATTACGCCATCGTCCCCACAAACCATCTTTACCAGAAGCTGATCCTATATATTGTTGACCTGTAGTAGTATCAAGGATTAGATAGACTCCATACACGTTTTGTAACATCATTTTCCATTGTTTATTTACATCAGGATGTGCAACAATCTTCTCTAATTCATCAAAGTCAAGAAGTACATGTTCATAGCCTAAAAATGTTTTCGCAAACCCTTTTGGTAATATTTCTATAATGTCTTTATCTAGCCTTTTTTGACACCACGTTACTGTTGAACCACCCCAATCAATCACTAATCTTTCTTCTAAATCGGCTAGAGAATTATCTCTAATAAGTTCATATTGGTAGTAAGGTCCATCACGCCAATTTTCAAGCTTGCTAATTGGTTGCAGTATGTCTGGAAAATCAGTAGTCATGTGTACTTGATTCACTTTGTATAAGCCTTGCAGTATAGCATTTCTTCCCTCTGCCGCTCTAAACGTTAGTATATAGTCCGCACCATTAAAAACGTCTGTCTTCTGAAAGGATTGATATAATTCAAATGCACCTGCATCTACTATTGCTTTTATCTCTTTACGATTCGTTGTATGTCTAATTACTTTTAATTTCTTATTACTAAATCCATATAAATTCAATACATCTACTAATTGCAATACGTATACTCCTCTCTAGCTATTTCTTCAGTCAATTTATCTCACTTCACATTCATTGTAGCATGATTAGAATTTTTAGTTTCAATATCAACTATGAAGTGAACTTGCTCACAATAGATTTCTCTTACTATGATAAAATAAATGGTAATCATTAGAAATACAATGGAGGGTAATATCATGTCAAAAGTAGATATTTTTAACATAGAAGAAAGTATCCAAGAACATATACATGAAGGAAATGAAAAGGAGTTAAGAAACATTGCTGATCACTTTAAAAAAGGCCAATTTGAAACAGTGATAGAAAATATCCATGCTTTCGAAGCGCAATATGAAGTAAATGAATCATTAAAGAAACTCTTTACAATGCTCCAAGCGACCAGTTTGATACAAATGGATGAACATACTAAAGCAAAAGAGCTACTGAATGATCTATATGAATCAAGTAAAAATGCTTCCATTGAAGAGCTGCATTTGTACGGGGATATTGCATTTATGTGTGACTACAAGTTAGCGCGCAAAATTATGGCAAATGTAACGAAGCAAATGGAAGAAACAAATTACTCAGATCCGTTAGCTATTACTCGCGCTTTTCTTTCACTCGGTGAAGCAGAAGAAAACTTGCAAAAATACAAACGTGCCATTAAATATTATAAAAAAGGCCTCGATTATTTAATGGAAAGTCCAAACAAGCAACATCAAATGGTTATTTTTCTACATTATAAATTAGGCGGTCTGCATTCCATGACGAATCAGATTGATGAAGCAATCCGCTATTTACAATTAACATTAGAGCAAACGATGCAGGATCATTCAGAAATTGAATTCAATACACTAGTAAGCTTGGCAAAAATGTATGGTCAAAAAAAGCAATATGATAAAGCAAATCAATTGTTAGAACAAGCATTGCCGTTACTCGCTCATTCTTCGCTTAAAAATAAGTTGGTACATGCTGAGGCATATACGGAGCTTGCTTATAATCATTTTGACTTATCACAATTTGAACAAGCTATTCCTTATTATAATCAAGCAATTGACACACACAAACAACTACCGCATTATTCCTCTAGGGAGCTCGGAATGATTTACATGCAATATGCGCATTGTTTGATACAAGTGGAAACATATAACCAGAAGCAAATCTCGAAAATCTATGGCCTCGCATTGGAAGAATTAGAAAAAACAGAGGATTATAATTTAATAGAAAGTGCTTTAGCAGACATTATTGCTTTTCATGAAAAAATAGGAGATTCTAAAAAGAAACATTATTATGAAGATTTATTTGTAAAACTCATCAACAAAAGAAAAATGGATTCCGTGTCGAAGGGGTAAGCACTCATGCTATATTGTGCGGCAATTCAACAATTAATCAATGAACATCAACTATTGAGAAACGAGATAAATGCTTGCTTTGATCTCACAGAAGAAATTGAAATAGCAGAGGAAAAAGAGGCAATTTCCTACTTTTTAGAACTTTACCAGTTGCTACTCTCTTTCTCCAAAAATTTAACAGCACATTCGCTGATAGAAGAAGAAGGCCTCTTCCCGATGATTTCTGCATATTTGGGTGAAGGTGATACAACTATTGAACAAATGGAAATAGAACATCAAAAAGCGGAGAATTTTTTAGCAATGTTCTTCCAGGAGACAGAGCAAGAACTAGATAAGTTAGATGAACTTATTGCTCAATCGTTGACTGTATATGTAGTCCAGGCGTATGACACGTTAATGCAACATTTTTCTAAGGAAGAAAAACAACTCTTTCCATTAGGAGAAAAAATATTGTCTGATAGAGAGAAAGAAGAGCTTTTACTAAAAATGGGTATCTAGCATACCTATGACAATGCTTTTATAATTCATGTAGTAGCAGAGTATAATTATACGAATACTCCACTACTACATTTCTATTTTGTGATAATCCTCGTTAATACATCGACTTTTCGTAGTCTTCTTCCATTTTCTTTAATAGGTGTATCATCTCATTTGTTAAATGATATAGTAATGACAAATGCTTTTCTGTTTCTCCATCAGTCCGTTTGATAAACTCAGGCGTTTTTTCGATTAATTGGTCAAATTGATGTTTCTTTTGAGTTAATTGCTCAAAAGAACTCCATTTTCCGATGCTTGTTTGTCGCATTACATTATACCAATCCTCAAATTGATGATTATCCTTTTTGATTACCGTTAATTCTTCGATTGTCTGGTAACCTAAGAAGGCATTATATGCCCACCAATGATGCAAAGCATGTTCTGTTTGTACGATTCTAATAATTTGTTCGATTGTTAATTGTGGTAATGAACCAATTGTTTTCTTCCTTAGATTGTTCACTTCTTTACTAACTTCAAAGATAGAACTTCCAATTCGATTAGATTGATTTTTCATTGTATCTGTATAATCAGTCATTGTTTCCATACTTTGATTAATATTTTGTGTAGCAGATGCCTGCTCTTGGGTAATTGCTGCAATTTGGTCAATAGATTTTCCGACAGTTGTTATTTTTTGCGTGATATTTTCCATCACAGCTATCGATTTTCGTGCATATGTCACACGATCATTCAATCGATCTGATACGTCTGTTACATCATGACTAACTATGTCTGATTGACTTTGCATTTCATGAATGGTATCTGAAATCTGATTCACTGAGGATTTCGTCTGTTCCGCTAATTTACGAACTTCCTGTGCGACAACATCAAATCCTTTCCCATGTTCTCCTGCTCTCGCCGCTTCAATACTCGCATTTAATGCTAATAGATTTGTCTCTTCAGCTATATCATTGATAAACTCTATTACTTTTGACGTATTAGCCATATTTTTAATTAATTGATCAATTTCCCGCTTTGTTTCTTTAAATTCTTCCGTTATTTTCAAAAAGTCTGTTAATGTTCTTTCAATTATTGTTTGTCCTTCTTTAGCTTCTTGAATCACATCTTCTGCATAGTTCGAAACATCTAAAGCATTGTTTGTCACTTGTTCAATCGCAGCTTGTAATTGCTCTGTTGCAGCACTCACAGTAGTTACTTCTTCCATTGTTTGATCCACACTTTTGGTCAAATCAATCATTTTATTTGCACCCATCACATATTCCATAACTGTACTTATACTTTGAATCAATTTATCGTCATTTTCTTCTTGTGTGGAGCTAATCACAACTAAGATATCAAATGTAATCATTTTTAGTAAAGCATGTAAGACACATTGCAATTGCTTAGGGCTTTTGAATTTTCTAATTAACTCTGGTAACAAATATTCATACGCTCTCATGTATGAACCAATATACCATTCATCTCTCAGACCAATCTTGCTATGTACTTTTCCTATTTTCTTTCGATACATAATATATTCTTTTGTTAGATTAGCTTTTGGTAATTCTAAAAAATATTTCTGTACCATTTTAGTATATCTTTCATAATAACTATGTTGGTTCATAATCGCACTTATTTCTGGTATCATCATGATCATGTCATAGTGTCGATTAGCTAAGTCATTAATATGTTGTTCAAATATATCTTCTGTCAATCGAAGATACTCTAAATCTTCATTTGTCACTTGAAGTAAAAGTAGAAAGTTATTTGTTTGTTCACTTTCTCCTTCTATTTGATACACATCTGTAGAGAGTTTATTTATATTTGGTTCTTTTGACTTTAGTAATAATCCCATGAAACATTCCTCACTTTCATTTATACCTTTTGTAATTATCATACAAAAAAGTTTGTAAACTAAAATTGATCCTTATCAATATTAGGTATTTTTAATTATAATATAGAGCTTTTCTCTTATAAGTGAAGTACATCACGTTTTAAGAAAAGTAAGGAATGAATCGACAGAGATTAAGTATTTCCGTGTACAAAAAATAGCGCTAGGAGAAATTTCCCTAACGCATATAACCTTATCCGCACAATCATACATAGTTTTTTCACCTTTTAGTACTTGCTTATGTGAGTAAACAAGAATATATCTACATGATTCATAACGATCTATTCTTTTGTTTAGTCCCCATCACTACCAATCATTTGAGCTATTTCTAATGTTTGAAGTTCTATACTAATCGACGTAATACTAATCTTAGAACGTTGAGCCAATTCATCAGGTAGAGCTTTTTAATTTTTTCTATAGAAGCGACTATATCTTTTTTAAACTTTCATAGGAACAAAATTGTATCCATGTTAATTCCATTCATTTCTTACATTATCTCTCCACTTGTTAATATTCTCAATTGCATTTAGCTCTCCACCTAAATATATGTCTTCAATTGTCATAGACCATATTCTTTTTTGTCGTTTTCTATCTTCAATAGGTATAGCATTTGTAATTTTGTTCACTGATTTTACTATTTCTCGATTCTTTTTGAGAATATAGGATGTATCCCAATTGTTATCATAAGCATCTTTAAACAGATTCACTAAATGATCATATCCTTCCTCTGTAAAATTTGAAGGATGTTGGATCATATAACATGAAACAAGCCAAAAATGCAGTTCATACAGTTTAGCATCATTATGCTCCCACACGAGAGGGAATTCAAATAGCTGATAGCACGAATATCCGTCTATCTCTCTAGCTCCACATTCGATACATCTTCCAGATTCCATAACTGTGTAATGATTAGGCATGCATCATCTAACTCCCTTAATAGAAATATACCATTATTATAACAAAACACTTTATTCAATATTACCATCAATTTCTTTTACCACTTTTGCTGGCACACCTGCAACAATCGTATTTTCTGGGACATCCTTAGTTACAACCGCTCCAGCTGCAACAACTGAGTTATTTCCTATCGTCACACCAGGGAGAATGGTCGCACTCGATCCAATCCATACACCCTCACCTATTACGACTGGAGATGGGTACGTCGTATTTCGCGTTTCTAAAGGCAGTCCATGATTAAGTGTTGCAATCGTGACATTCATCCCAATCATTGTACCATCTCCTATATTAATTCCACCCCTATCTTGGAATGAGCATCCTGTGTTAAGAAACACGTTTTTGCCAATCGTAATATTTTTGCCGAAGTCTGTATAAAATGGTGGAAAGCACATAAATGAAGCATCAACTTTGGTACCTGTTAGCTTACTAAAAATTTCTACGATTTCTTCTTTGGAATGATAGGATGCATTTAATTCCATTGTTATTTGTTGGGCTTCATAACTACATTGTACTAATAATTCATGTAATTCTTTATCCTCATCTGCAATTGGATTGCCACTCTTACAAAATTCAATAAATTCTTTCCTGTTCATATTCCATCCTCTCCATTTTCTTAATTTAATTCTGAAAGTGAGATACGATATAACTTATCATCGTTATCCTGTGGATTTCCTCGACCATCTGAATTATTACTGATAAAGTAAAGAATTGTATCCTCGATTCTTACATCCCTTATCCTTCCAATATTTGTTATCACTTCACGAGATTCACCTGTTTCTAAATCAAATTCTAAAATAGCATTTCCCCTGAGTGAAGCAACGTACAATTTCCCATTCGCATATTCCATTCCAGATGGTGCCCAAGTTGAGTCTTTTCCTGAAGTGAATATCGGCGACCTCATACTTTCTTGTTCTTCTTCTCCTTCTATAATGGGCCAACCATAATTTTGACCCGCTTCAATTCTATTTATCTCATCATTTGCACTATTTCCATGTTCACTAGCATATAGAGTACCATCAGGTAACCAAGTCATTCCTTGTGGGTTACGATGTCCATAACTATAAACATATGAATTTGGAAAAGGGTTGTCATCTGGAATCGAACCATCAAGATTCATCCTCAAAATTTTTCCACCTAATGAATTGATGTCTTGTGCGATATCTGCAACAGATGCATCCCCAGCTGTTGCATAGAGTTTTCTATCTGGTCCTATCTTCAACCTACCTCCATGATGATAGGAACCACTCGGGATTTTATCTAATAGTAAGCTCTCTTCATGCCAAACTCCATCTTCTAAATGAAGTGTTATTATACGATTAAATTGGCCTGTGCTATCTACATAAGTATAATAAGCATAAGCGAGATTCGATTCTTGAAAGTCAGGAGCCAATACAAACCCTAATAAACCTGCCTCTTGAGCCGTGGCAATTTCTTTCTCAAGTTCTACACTTTGACGCTCCATTTCGCCATTTTCTATTTTCACGATAGACCCAGTTCTTTCAGTCAAATAGAATGTATCATTCCATTTTTCAATTGACCAAGGAATATCTAGATCTTCTGCAATCACTTCTAAACCATTGATTTCTTGCTGATTATACGTAGTTTTTTCCTCATTCCTGTCATCTACTGCATCGTGTTGGTTATTGGAAGAACATCCAATTAACAAGAATGTAAAGACAATACATACAAGGATCATTTTTTTCATTGTTAAACCTCTTCTCTAATAAGATTATTTATTCTTATTCTAACCATCATACCTCTTATAGTTAACTCGAGGTCAAGGAGTACGCTTTGTAATTAAATTTATTAGATGAACAGAGGTTGATTGCTCTCCGACTGGCCAGAGAAATGAGTGAAATAAATCTTGAATTAAGAACTGTATATTTTTATAAAATTCATCCGAAACTTTCTACTATTTTTTAAAATCGTTTTACAATAATCGCACCTAAACCGATAATCATATACAATATCATCATGTATACAATTAGTATTTCTGTTTCAATTGTTTGAATCCCCATTGCATATAGTACAATTAAGATAGCCCCACTGCCTACTAGGACAAAATATAGTACAATTAATAAGTATTTTTTCATAATTAGTAGACTTCGCTCATCCACTGTAGGTACATTACCTTTTCGTTTTTTACGCCATTTTGCATATAACAAAGTGATAAGGAACCCACCTATTGTTCCTGCTATAACGGAACCTGCTAAATCAAAGCTAAATTCTCCTTCTTCTTTTCCAATCAAATATACACCGAATAATCCACCAATTATAATCATCCCAACCAAAAAGATAGGAATCATTATTTCATAACGTCTCTTCATGTCTTTTCCTCCTTAGTCAAATCTTCTTCTAAATAAAAAACTTCTTCAATTGGTACATCAAAATATGCAATCAGTTTTAACGCAAGTTCTAAACTTGGGTTATATTTATTTTTCTCAATGGCATTTATCGTTTGTCTTGTGATCTGTAGGTCTTCAGCCATTTTCACTTGGGTAATTCCTCTCTGCAATCTAATTTCTTTAATATGGTTAATCACCCTCAAATGTAAGCCACCTCCTATAAAAATGTAAAGATATCTTTACTCTTAATATAGTGCAAAGCTCTCAATATGTAAAGCTTTCTTTACATATTGAGAGCTTTAAAGCAGAATAGGCTTCTTCACTTCAAGATTCCTGATATTTTCCCTATTGGTTAACACGCTGACAACTAATGGTAAATTACGGCACAATTACTGGTAAAAAAAAAACTTAAAATAGCGAAGAATACGAATATGATGCCAACCGCATAGTCACTAATGAATGATAGTGCCGATTCTAAAAATATGACTGAAATTCAAAAATTAACAAAAAACTGAAGTAAATATAATTCTTACTACGGAAGTAACATAAGATACCCGTGCAGTTTGGAAATTCACAAAATATTCATATGGTATTTTCATGGGAATTTGTATATAATTCAAATATAAAATGGAAAATGGAGGAATGAAAATGAAAAAAATTCTATTATTGCTTCTCGTCCTTCTTTTAGTAACCATAACTGCTTGTAATACCTCAGATAAAAGCGCTAACAAGAATCAATATACAAACGATTCTGAGCTTGCATTAGGAAGTAATGTATCCTCAAACAAAGAAATAGATGATGCACTAACCAAGATTATCAGCTCTCCTAAAGAGTCATCAAACCCTGGGGATTATATAAATGAAAATAAAACTGACTTTGACTACATTGTTAGCAAGGGAAGCATCTCCTTAAATTATCTTACCAATCGATTAGAATCTAGTTTAACAGATGGATTAGAAGAATACATTATGGCTACTGTATGTATTGAAATATTAGGGGAATTAAATCCTGTTGAAAACTGGTCATCAGGTAAAGATTGGTATGAAAAATATATGAGCGAAAAATCATAAATACTATATGGTTATGAAATATATACATTAGTATGGACCCAAAGAGCATAATCAAAAAGTGCAAGATCAAGCTCTTGTTGATTAGTAAAATAAGCACCTTAAACGAACATAAAGGGTTCCGCCCGTTTATTCACATAAAATAAACTTTGGCGAAACCCTATAAATCTTGCTATATATCCGCTTTCATTACTTCTGTGTTTCTTCTCTAGACATCAATGCCACACACTTTACTTCATTCACGCCAACTAGCGATTAATTTTAAGAAGATAAGCTGTGGTTATTCAATTTTTGAAAATATTTATATACTCTTTCTATCTTTTTATCGTGCTTCCCTTTTGCACTTTCCATGTTTCCAAACTCAAAGAATTTTACCTTTTTAATGCCAACGTATTGAAATAATGCCTTACGCATTAAAACTTTATGAGCGTTATTTAACCAAAACATGGGATAAAGTGTCGGACCTTTCATTACAGAAATACATACGACTGATTTACCCTTCAATAAACCTTCTGGTAACAACTTACCGTTATCTTTGTAGGCAAACCCTGAAGCAAACATTTTATCAATATAACCCAATAACATAGCAGGTGGCCTTCCCCACCATATAGGATAGATGAAAATAATCTTTTCCGCCCATGATAGTTGATTTCGATATTTCTCTAAATCTGCATCTCTATACATGTCCCTTCTCTTCTTTTTCTCTCCAAATGTAAGAACGGGATTAAAATTTTCATCATATAAATCTAGGACCTGAACATTTTTGATAGTATGGTTTTCTTCACACCCCCGAAGCACCCCTTGTAAGAATGAATAGCTTAAACTTTGGTGATTAGGATGAGTAAAAACAATTAAAATATTCACAAAAAACACCCCTTTAGTTATCATTTGATAACTAAATAGTACCATCATTCTAATTTAGTTGTCAATTGATAATTGTTTTTTGATAATATATTTGATACTTTGTAAATGAGGTGATTTATATGGACAAAGATGAACTTTTCCAACAGTTTGTTCGATTTACTACATCAGTACATCAAGTGACAAACGATATGACGAAAGAAATTAGAATTGAAAACATAACTACCGTTCAGTATAAAATATTAGAGTTTATTACAGTTAGCCAACCTGTAACCCTCAGTGAGGTCAGTGAATGCTTACATCTATCTTTACCTAATTCTAGCCGTGAGGTTAAAAAATTAATACAAAACCAACTATGCGAAAAAAATATTGATCCAAATGATCGCCGCAAGTTTGAAATTTGTCTTACAGAAAAGGGAACATCGCTAATGAATAAAGTGTTTGAACAACTTGAATTAAAATTTCAAGAACGAATTAACAATTTAACCGAGTCCGAATTAAAAGAAATTCAAGAGGCAATCCATATTATACAAACTAAATTTCTTGCATAGGTAAAATGAAAGATACAAGATGGAACATATCTGTTTAATGCATAATAAAAGTACAGAGTATTGCAGCCAAAATGTTAGGTATTAAATGGTTGCACAAACAAAAAAAGGCTTGCCAGTTCTCTCATAATACTCTACCGTTAATGGTGACTAATCAATTAATGGTGGAGTAAGTGAAAGGATTCTAGCAATGCCTGAAATTAATCATATCAAAAATTTACGTAATAATAAATCACTATCAATTAATGAAATATCAAAACGAACCGGTTTTGCTTGGTGTATTTGTCAACTGAAATGTGGCTCTTACGCATTTTCGGGGATAATCTATAGATTTAAGGGTCTAAGACTATAATCATACATTTCAACTATAATAAAGTCACCAAAAAATTCGATGATTTTAAATTTAAGTGATGAGAAGGTTTTAATATGAAAGAAAAGCTCTTCATTATTTTTAATGATTGGGAAAGTAAGTTAGAAAAAGATGAATGGTATTTTAGAAATTCCTATGAAGACCTAATAAATGGACTGACATCTCTAGAAACATTCAATAACATTCCAGATGTGATTAGCGTCATTCTTACAATAAAAAATAGTTTTTTAATTGGTGAGACAATTGATTTTCTTCATGAATTATATAACACAGCTGATACAACTGAGCTACACCCTCATCTGCAAGAGAACTTAATGTTAATAAATAAACATATTGACAAGTATGCTGACACTTATGGCAAAGATGCATATGGTGAATTCAAATCATCAATAAGATTATAAAATCACAGTTTGTTTAAGAAACTCCCTAAATATCGTCGTTTGGTGTTTTGGGTGTTTTTATAATGAGTGGTATGTCCACACTAAAACAAACAATTTTTTAAAGGTTCATTAATTTGTATGAATTTGGTGTTAAATAATGTAATGTTCCATGAAATCAGATTCGATTAAACCAATGAACATAATTAAAAAGTGAAAAGTTAAGTTCTGGTTGATTAGTAATATAAGCCCTCTTAATGAACAGGCAGGGTTCCGCCCGTTTATTCACATAAAATAAACTTAGACGAAACCCTATAAACCTTGTTATATAAACACTTCAATTACTTCTGTGTTTTTCTCTAGACATCCACGTCACACACTCCACATGATGTACTTAGGCTATTCTATACATCGTTGTATAGTAGGAATAACACTTGTATTCTCATAGCTTGTTATTATTTTTGTCAAATCAACATATCAAATTTTGATTAGGCTATTCACTAGATGGGGTTCTAGCCTTCCAAAAATCTAATGCTAAATCTACATATTGACATACTCTTTCAGGCGTATTTATAGCTTTTGATCCCGAACATACAAGTTTATCAATTACATTATCATTATCTTTAACATTATAAAATTCTAAACAATAATTATATATACTATCGCCTAAACTATTTTCTACCTTAAATGAGTCTAAAAAGATTTTTAAAATTCCTACTAATTCTGGTGTAGCATGATTTAATATGATTTCATTTTCCCCTTTAAAGTAACTATCTAATAGCCATAAAAATGTATCACCACGATCATCACCAATATATTTTTTGGTCTTTTGTAAGTTACCAGTTGATAACAATAACGAACAGTTTTCAGGACTATGATGTTTTTCTTTACAATCGTTTAATTTATTTTGATAAACTTTTCTTTTGTCTTCATCACTTAATGATTCAAGTAATTTTGAATACTTATCATATTGCTTATCTTGTCTACCATCCGGACTGCGTGCAGAAAAATTAAATATAATATCACCACTTAATCGAATATAATCTAGATTAGTACTGTTACGTCCTACAGATAAGCATTTCTCATCAAATCCATACCTTTTTTTCCCCTCTTCTGTAATATATGCAGATTTTCTGTTACTTTCTCTTTCTTCAGGATTTTCAATACCCCAATACAGTGTTGATCTGTCTTTATCGTCAGAATTAATATTCCAAGGATGTTCTGTTTTATATTTATTCCATATTTCAGTTGATATGTCATATTCCTCTGCACTTTTATCCCTAATCTCTTCACCTTTCATGTTATTTCTCCCTTTTTTTATTTTTTGAACTATACTTCCTACTCGATCTTTTTACGCTATCTTTAGTTTTCACAACATTACTTCTCTTCTTCCTCTCAATCTGAACGGCTTCAAATTGCTCTTTTGTAATTATTGCTGGGTGATTATTTTCAGAGACACAATGTTCTTCGTATTCACTGGAATTAAGCAACCTTACTACACCGATATATTTTTCATTGCTCAGCATGACATCAATCGTTCGTTTACTCCAATTTTCTTTTCCGGTTGGGGTTTTTATTCCTCGTTTTTCTAACTCTCGCTTTATACCAATAATACTAAACCCGCGCAAATACAGTTCAAAAGTTAATCGGACATGTTTAGCTTCATCTTCCTTAATGATCAGTTCTCCATCTATATCATTTTCATAACCGTAACATTTTCGGTTATATAATTTTGATGTGCCTTGTGCTGCGTGACGTCTATAACCCCATTTAATATTTTCACTGCGCGATTCATTTTCTGCTTGTGCAATTGATTCAATAATTGAAATCATTAGTTCACTATCTGTATCCGCTGTATCGAGTCCCTCTTGTTCGAATATTACACGAACCCCATGTTCTCTCAACTTATGAAGTGACTCTAGCACTTCAATTGTGTCACGACCAAAACGACTAATGTTTTTAGTGATAACAATCTCTATCTTCTTTGCCTGACAATCTTCCAATATACGCATAAATTCTTTTCGTTTTGAACCTGTCTTCCCTGATGAAATATCTATATATGTATCGACAAGCAACCAATTCGGAGTAGTGGCTGTTAACCTAGTAAGTGCAGATACTTGGTTTGTTAAACTATTTAGCTGTTCCGTGCTGTTTGAACTGACCCGGCAATAGATTCCTACTTTCTGTTTACGTTTGACAGGCATTGGCGGAATGAAATGAACCCTTTTATTTTCAGACATTTTCTTATCCCCCAGAAATCGTATTGAAAATATCACACTTAGACTAATCACATTCAATGCATTTTTCGTAATGTTAGTTAGTCTAAATATAACACGATTTTCTCCATTTATCTATCCTGTCAACTCCCCTACCTAAAATCTATCCTATCAACTCAACCCCAATTTTCAGTCCTTCTAACCCCAATAACAAAAAGGGTTCCACCCGTTTATTCACATAAAATAAACTTAGATGAAACCCTACAAACCTTGCTATATCCATACTTTAATTACTGATGTACTTATTCCCTAGACATCAATGCTACCAACTCCACATGAAATAATTAGGCTATTTCACACTTTTATAAAACATAACAAAACTCTAGTATTTATAAAGGTTCTAAATCTAGATTATCTTCTCTACATACAATTTTCAATTAGGCTATTTTCAATATTCACTGTTTCGAACTATATTTTTTATTTTTTCTTAGTACTCCATTTTCGTCTTTAATGACATTGCTTCTTTTAATTTTTTCTATCTGCACCGCTTGAAATGTTTCCTTAGAAATAATTGCTGGGTTGTTATCCTCACATAAATAAACAGCTTCATGTTTTCCATTATCCAATAATCTTACACTACCCGTATATTTTTCGTTGCTAAGCATCACATCAATTGTACGCTTGCTCCACTTATCTTTTCCAGTATGAGATTTAACACCTAACCGTTCCAACTCAGCAACTATACCAATAACACTTTTCCCATGGAGGTACATCTCAAATATTTTCGTTACATTTTTAGCCTCATCGTCTTTGATAATCAGATTGCCCTCTTTATCATGTACATAGCCATAACACTTTCTGTTATATAGCTTTGAAGTACCTTGTGCGGCACGTTGTTTTATTCCCCATTTAATATTTTCACTTCTAGATTTATTTTCTGCCTGTGCTATAGATTCAATTATAGAAATCATTAGGTCACTGTCAGTATCGGCAGTATCCAGACTCTCCTGCTCAAATATAACACGAATACCTAATGTCTTTAGTAGATTTAATGCCTCAAGAGTATCAACCGTATCCCTACCAAATCTACTAATACTCTTGGTGAGTATGATTTCCAGATTATGAGATTGGCAATCATCCAGCATCCTTGCAAACTCTCTACGAGAAGAACCTGTTTTACTGGAGGCAATGTCCATATATACATCCACCAATAACCACTGAGGCGTAGCCGCAACTAATCTTGTTAATCCAGAAACTTGTGCTGTTAGACTTTTTAGTTGGTCTAAACTATTTGTACTCACACGGCAGTATATACCCACTCGCTTATCTCTCTTTGGAGGTTTCGCTGGTATGTAATGAACTTTTTTGTTTTCTGGCATACTTGATACCTCCTTCAGAAAATTTCATATAGCTATCTTACAAATTGAAACTAAACATTTACGAGAATCTTCATAGTCACATTACAAACATATTTATTTTGATGTCATTTTCCACACTGAACCACCTGGCATTCTTCGTAAATATCCAGGACTACGCTCAATGATTTGCCCAGTTATAGCATCTCTAACAATGATTTCTTCACGATACTCTGGATCCTCAATCCATTTTGTCAAATACAATTTTCCGTCATCTTGAAAATCCAAGCTTTCATTTTTTTCGAATTCATAATTTATTTCTTTTGGCCATAGAAATTCTACTGAATCATTGTGCACATCGTGCTTAACTAATGCAAATGGGGAAATTATTAGTCGTAGATTTACCATATCTCCAACTTTTGAGAAAGGTATTTCTTTAATAGTCTTCACGCTGGAACACTCCGGTTTAAAGATAATTATCTGTATAACTTCTTTATTAAAATCATAACGAATAATTCCAAATGAATTGTCTTTATATTCATAAACAGGTCTTTCTAAAAATACATTTGCTTCCTGGTTAATCGGTTCAAAAACTTTTCCTGATGGATATTCTATAAAATAAAGTCTCGTTCCAGGATACTTATTTTTAAACTCTGGAACTTCATATGCTTCTGAACATGGAGTCCATTGACCAAAATACCACGAATCTGTTCCATCTACTTTTTCTGGATAAATCTCTTCAAATCCTTTGAACGTCTTAATATTCATTTACTTTAATTCCCTTCACTATAAAAATCATACCTATAAACTATATAAATAATCTTCATACCAAATCGTGAGTTTTCATGACATTGATATGAACTAGAACTTAAAGTTGGTCTTCAGTAAATTCATATAGGCTAATCACCTTTTAAAGACTTACGCCATATGTTGATTAGCCTATATCTATTTTATCAACTCAACCCACAAATATAAATCCTATCTCCACAACCTATGCCATTTCAATCCTGTCAACTCAACCCTACGGTATTGCAACCGTGGAAATGTTCCCACTTTGCCCAAAAGCAAAAAATCCGAGAACCAAGAGCCATACCTCAGTTCTCGGAAATCCCTTTATTTCAAGCCATTTTCAACCTTTACTTATCTTTTCTTGACATCAATACTACCGTCTCCACATGATGTACTTAGGCTATTCTGCACATCGTTTACAATAGGATATTGCTTGTTTCCGTATGACTTTTCATCAACCTTGTCAAGTCAGCATATCCATTTTTGATTAGGTTATTTTAAGGTACTTCATGAAACCATACAGCATCATATATAATGTCACAGTGTTCTTTAAACCATGAACTCCACAGCATAGGAGTTGCATCAACTTCTCTGTTGTTATTTTCATACTTGAAATAGGCTATCAACAATTTACGAATCGATATCTTTATTTCTTCTATCTCACCTTCGTATATTTCGTAAAAATCCCACCATTTTGATCTTGATGAGTGGGCGGTGAATCTACATCTTAACAAATATAATCTATCTAAATTATACCTTGCAACACTATCATAAAGTTTAATTTCATCATAGACATAATGGCTCATTTCCTCACGATTTTGAGTTGGTTTCTTAAGTCTCTTTTTTATCGACTGAAATATTACATCAACCATATTATCTGCTGCTGTTAAGGCTTCTTCTGTAAAGTCCAATTCATATAACCTCAAAAATCTAACGTAATAAAATACCGCTTTATTTACATAAGGGTCAAGCGCGTTTATCAATTTTAGATAACCTAATGTTTTCGTATTTAACATAGAAGGTTCAATACTTATATATTTTTCAAAAGCGTTGATCTCTTGCTTAACATTATCTCCATAAATATACGTAAGAGTATTACCTCTAAAGTCTGTAGGAATGTCAGCAGATAATGCAATGGCCCCTATCAAATTTACTTGATAACTCCTATAAATATATTGGGATATAAAGCGGAACAAATTATCTATTTGATCAGACACAAATTCATCCTTGGATATATTTCTCCACCCACCAGATTCATGACCCCAATTCGGACATACAACTCCTACTTTCAACGTGTTCTTTTTTTCCGAATAATAGCACATGACATTGTTGTAATTTAAGTTTAATTTTAACTCTGAAGTGTTTGTAAAATCCCTAATTTGAAAAAGTCGTTCATTATCTCTTTTTGGAAGTTCTTGAGTAACTATTTTATCCAGAGTATGCTTAAACGATTCAACTTTATTTTTAGTATATGGATCTGCTCTATAATAATTACATACTTTATTTTTGAATTTATCATACCCCAAGTATCAGCACTCCCTAATCAAGATTTTAAAGAATTCAAAATGAATTATCATACCTGCTTATTATTTTTTCGAACTATACTTCCTACTCTTCCTTCGATTACCATCTTCACCTTTCACAACATTACTTCTCTTCTTCTTCTCAATCTGAACCGCTTCAAATTTCTCTTTTGAAATAATTGCTGGATGATTATTTTCTGAAATATAATGTTCCTCATGTTCACTAGAATGAAGCAACCTCACAACACCAATATATTTTTCATTACTTAACATGACATCAATCGTTCGTTTACTCCACTTTTCTTTTCCTGTTGGTGTCTTTATTCTGCGCTTCTCTAATTCCTGTTTTATACCAATAATGCTAAGCCCGCGTAAATACAGTTCAAAAATCAATCGTACATTTTTAGCTTCATCTTTCTTAATAGCCAACAGACCTTCTTCATCATTTTCATAGCCATAACATTTTCGGTTATATAATTTTGATGTGCCTTGTGCCGCATGACGTCTATAGCCCCATTTAATATTTTCACTGCGCGATTCATTTTCTGCTTGTGCAATTGATTCAATAATCGAAATCATCAATTCACTATCTGTATCAGCTGTATCGAGTCCTTCCTGTTCAAATATTACACGAACCCCATGTTCTCTCAACTTATGAAGTGACTCTAGCACTTCAACTGTATCACGACCAAAGCGACTAATATTTTTAGTCATAACAATTTCAATATTTTTCGCCTGACAATCTTCTAACATACGAATAAATTCTTTTCTTTTTGAACCAGACTTCCCTGATGCAATATCTATATATGTATCAACAAGCAACCAATTCGGAGTAACGGCTGTTAACCTGGTAAGTGCAGAGACTTGGTTTACTAGACTTTTTAACTGCTCCATGCTGTTCGAACTGACTCGACAATATATCCCCACACGTTTCTCTCGTTGTACAGGTCTTGGTGGAATAAAATGAACCCTTCGATTTTCAGACATTTGCTTTATCCTCCAATAATTACATTTAGACTAATCATATTTAGTGGACTTTTCGTAATATTAGTTAGTCTAAATATAACACGATTTCCCCCAATTATCTATCCTATCAACTCCCCTACCCAAAATCTAATCTGTCAACTCAACCCCAATTTCTAGCTCTTCCAACACCAATAACAAAAAGGGTTTCACCTATTTATTTATATAAAACAAACTTAGGTGAAACCCTATAAACCTTATTCTATCAACACTTCAACCGTTCCTATTCCTCCACCCTAGACATCAATGCTATGCACTCCACATGCGTCGTCTGCGGAAACATATCCACTGGTTGCACTTCCACAGTCTTGAACCCACCATCCTCTAAAATCCTCAAATCTCTAGCTAATGTAGATGGATTACAAGAAACATAAACAATACGCTTCGGCTTCATCTCAATCATCGCTTGAAGAAATGCTTCATCACAGCCTTTTCTTGGCGGATCGACAACAATAACATCTGGATGTAAGCCTTGTGCTTTCCACCATGGCATGACCTTTTCTGCTTGTCCAACAAAGAACTCTGCATTGTCTATCTGATTTAATTTGGCATTTGCTTTAGCGTCAGCGATTGCTTCAGGTACTACTTCGACACCATATACTTTCTTCGCTTTTTGAGCTAAAAATAAAGAGATTGTCCCAATGCCACAATAGGCATCAATAACCGTTTCCGCTCCTGTCAAAGAAGCATATTCTAATGCTTTGTCATAAAGCTTCTTCGTTTGGATTGGGTTTACTTGATAGAATGATTTGGCAGAAATGGCGAATTGAATGTCTCCAATCTTATCATAAATATATTCTTCGCCCCATAATAACTTTGTCTTTCTTCCTAAAATAACATTCGTTCGTTCTGGATTGATATTTTGGACAATCGACTTCACTTCAGGAAATGCCTTTGTAATTTCTTTTACTACAGCATCTAATTCAGGGACATTTTCTTTTCTTGTCACAATCACAACCATTGACTGCTTAGTCACTTGTCCAGTGCGGACCATAATATGACGGAGCACACCACGATGTGTTTCTTCATTATATGCCGAAATGCCAAGTCTATCTGCAATGGCGCGTACTGCTTCCACTAAACGATCATTTGTTTCATCCGTGATGATACAGCGATCCATATCCTCAATAATGTCATGACTTCTTTGGCGATAGAATCCTGTGATTAATTCACCATTCTTTGAGCCGACAGGAATCTGTACTTTATTGCGGTATCGCCATGGTTCTTCCATTCCAATCGTATCATGAATAGGAATACCTTCAATATGACCGATTTTTCTTAATGTATTCTCTACTTGTTTACGCTTCATGTCTAATTGCATCTCATAGCTCATATGTTGCAGCTGGCAACCGCCACACTTCTCATACACATTACACGGAGGATCAACGCGTTCTTCACTTACTTGTATTCTATTTAGAACTTTACCAAACCCAAAATTCTTCTTTACATGAATCACTTTCACTAATGCCTTTTCACCTGGTAATGCATTTGGCACGAATAATGGATATCCATTGACTTTTCCTACGCCTGCACCTTCATGTGTAATATCTTCAAAAACTAATTCGATTTCTTCATTCTTCTTTACTGGTGGAGCTACTTTTCCCATTTATATCAACGTCCTTTTTTATCAAACTATCCTATATTATTTTCGACATGTTCATTGTACATTTGTGTTCAAATTTTACCACAGTATGTACGAATAAGAAAATATACTGTCAAATCAAATCATTTCCTGGGAAATAGTGTACTTTATTTCCAACTATATTCGAGCAATCATTATGGAATAACCGAAAGACTTACAAAATACGTTGCCACACAAAAACCCTACTTGATTAAAGCAGGGTCTCTTCACTTATGCTAATTCATCTTGTCTTTCATTGAAAGCTTCTGTAACAAAAAACTCGATGTGTTGATAGAGATTGACGAACTCCCCAGGTAACATTCCACCAAATTCTCCATCTAAATTCAATTGCATTTTCTCTTCTGGTGTCACTTTAATTCGATTCGCTTTCGTGTAGAAAATATGGCTATCTTCTAAATGTGCCCCTTTAGTTGCAAGGGATGCAATGCGAATAAACTCAGCCAAATTCGCTTTCTTTAAGATAACTAAATCAAATAAGCCATCATCCATCTTCGCTTCTGGGGCGATTTTTTCGAATCCTCCAACTGAATTTGTGTTAGAGACTAGAAATAACATGATCTCATCTTCAAACACTTTCCCATCATATTCAATCATGACTTTCGTTGGCTTTAATGATGGAAGCATCTCAATCCCTTTTAAATAATAAGCTAGTTGTCCTAACATTGTTTTTAATTTGCTAGGTACTTCATATGTTAATTCAGTTAATTTACCGCCACCTGCAATATTCATAAAGTAATGATCGTTTACTCTACCAATATCTAATTTTCGGACACGGTCTTCTAATATAATGTCCACTGCCTTTTGAATGTCACGAGGGATGCCTAATGCACGTGCAAAATCATTTGTTGTCCCAACTGGAATGATTCCAAGCTTAGGTCGGTTCTCTTGTTCTGCCATTCCACAAATCACTTCATTGATTGTTCCGTCTCCGCCTGCAGCAATAATAATATCAAAACCTCGCTCTACAGCGATTCTTGCTGCTTTCGTTGCATCACCTTCACATGTTGTGGCATGTGCGGAAGTCTCATAGCCTGCTTCTTCTAATTTGCATAGTACATCAGCTAATTCCTTCTTAAAAGCTTCGCGTCCAGAAGTTGGATTATAAATGATACGTGCTCGCTTCATTGTCATTCTCCTCTTAAATAAATCATTCTTATATACATCATCATAGATGATTCCCTAAATATTGCAAATAAAAACGATATATCTTATTATATTTTGGATTACTAGAATCTCTCGAATATTTTCTTTGATTAAACTTATAGAAGTTGCGCTACCTGATTATACCATAATTGTCGGATTAGAAAAGAGCTACGCAAATTCACGTAGCCCACTTCTTATCTTTTTTCTATTTCTTCTAAAATAATTTTGTTTACCATTGGTGGGTTTGCTTGTCCTTTTGTTGCTTTCATTGTTTGACCAACTAAGAAACCAAGCGCTTTGTCTTTTCCATTTTTAAAGTCTATAATAGACTGTTCATTTGCATCCAGAATGCCTGCAATGATATCACGTAATTGGCCTTCATCAGAAATCTGTACAAGTCCTTTGTCTTTAACGATTTGCTCAGGATTTCCACCATTTTCAACTAGTTCAGCAAATACTTTCTTCGCCATTTTAGAAGAAATCGTTCCATCTGCGATTAGCTGAATCATTTTCGCTAATGCTTGTGGTGTCATTTTGAGCTCATTAATCTCTACTTGTTGTTTGTTCATATATGCTGATACTTCACCCATTAACCAGTTGGATGCTTGCTTCGGTTCTGCTCCAGCGTCGATTGTTGCTTCAAAGAAATCAGACATTTCAATCGTACTTGTTAAAACACTTGCATCATATGCAGGTAAGTCTAGTGATTGAATGTAACGCTCACGACGTGCATCTGGTAATTCAGGGATTTCTGCACGAATACGTTCTTTCCACTCGTCATCAATATATAATGGCACTAAATCTGGTTCAGGGAAATAACGATAATCATCTGAACCTTCTTTTACACGCATTAAAATCGTTTCTTTTGTTTGTTCATCATAACGACGTGTCTCTTGTAGAATTTCGCCACCATTTAATAGCACTTCACGTTGGCGTTTTTCTTCAAATTCTAATCCTTTTTGTACAAAAGAAAAGGAGTTTAAATTCTTCAACTCTGTTTTTGTACCGAATTCCTCTTGACCTACAGGACGGATAGAAATGTTCGCATCACAACGTAGAGATCCCTCTTCCATCTTACAATCAGATACACCTGTATATTGGATAATGTTCTTTAACTTTTCCAAATATGCATATGCTTCTTCAGGTGTGCGAATATCTGGCTCTGATACGATTTCTACAAGTGGCGTTCCTTGGCGATTATAATCCACTAAAGAGAATCCATCATCATTATGTGTTAATTTCCCTGCATCTTCTTCTAAATGAAGACGAGTGATTCCGATACGTTTTTTCTCACCATTCACTTCAATATCAATATATCCGTTCTCTCCAATCGGTTGATCAAATTGAGAGATTTGATATGCTTTTGGATTATCTGGATAGAAATAGTTCTTACGGTCAAACTTAGTATTTGTAGCAATCTCACAATTTATTGCCATTGCTGCTTTCATTGCAAAGTTGACTGCTTCTTCATTAAGCACAGGTAACACACCAGGATAGCCTAAATCAATTGGATTGACATTCGAGTTAGGCTCCGAACCGAATGCATTTGGCGCTGGACTAAATATTTTCGATTTTGTTTTTAACTCTACGTGCACTTCTAGACCAATAACTGTTTCGAAATTCGTCATTAGTTCGCACCTCCTAAACTAGGACGTTTTTTGTGATAATCTGTTGCTTGTTCATACGCATATGCTGCACGATACACCATAGCTTCATCAAAGTGCTTACCAATAATCTGTAATCCGATTGGTAATCCTTCGCTTGAGAATCCACACGGAACAGAAATACCAGGTAGACCTGCTAAGTTCACAGGTGTTGTCAAGATATCATCTGCATACATTGTTAATGGATCATCAATTTTCTCGCCAATTTTGTAAGCTGTTGTTGGGGAAGTTGGTCCAATAATTACATCATAATCTTCAAAGATTTTTTCGAAATCTTGTTTGATTAATGTACGTACTTTTTGGGCTTTTTTGTAATAGGCATCATAATATCCTGAGCTAAGTGCAAATGTTCCTAGCATGATACGGCGTTTTACTTCATCACCGAAGCCTTCTGCACGAGAATATTTGAACATATCTAACATATCTACGCGTTTTTCTGTTCGTTTACCGTAACGCACACCATCAAATCGCGATAAGTTCGCACTTGCTTCTGATGATGCTAATAGATAATATGCCGCTACTGCATATTTAGAGTGTGGTAGAGAAACCTCTTCCCATGTTGCACCCAATTCCTCATATTGCTTTAATGCTTGTAATACCGCTTCTTTTACTTCAGGATTTACACCTTCTTGTAAATATTCTTTAGGAACTGCAATACGTAGTCCTCTCGCGTCTTGTTTCAATGCATCTGCATAATTCGGAATCTCTACATGTGCAGATGTAGAATCCATCTTGTCATGTCCTACAATTGCTTGTAGTAAATGTGCATTATCTTCTACAGTACGAGTAATTGGTCCAATTTGGTCTAGTGAAGATGCAAATGCTACAAGTCCAAATCGAGACACTAATCCATATGTAGGTTTTAATCCAACAACACCACAGAAAGATGCTGGTTGGCGAATGGAACCACCTGTATCCGATCCTAATGAGAAGAATACTTCACCAGCGGCAACAGCAGCAGCAGAACCACCACTAGATCCACCTGGAACGTAGTCTGTATTCCATGGATTACGAGTTTTCGCATAACTAGAGTTCTCTGTTGTAGAACCCATTGCAAACTCATCCATATTTAACTTCCCAATAGTAACTGTCTTTTCTTTATTTAATTTCTCAATAACTGTCGCATCATATAATGGGTCATGTAAATTATCCAGAATTTGACTCGCACATGTTGTACGTAATCCTTTTGTTACGATATTATCTTTAATACCTATTGGCATACCATAAAGAATAGAAGCATTTTCGCCTAATTGCTCATCCAATTCTTTCGCTTGTCTTCTTGCTTCTTCCTCATTTAAAGTAATAAATGCTTTCACTTCATCTTCTACTTCATGAATACGAGTAAAAGAAGCATCTACTAAATCACTAATTGTAATTTCTTTATTATGTAGCTTTTCTTGTAGTTCCTTCAATGTATAATCGAAAAGTGACACGGTCATTCCTCCTATTCTAGAATTGACGGTACACGGAATTGTCCGTCTTGTTGATCTGGTGCATTCTTCAATGCGTCTTCTTTTGTAATCCATTCGCGCGGTTCATCTTTACGCATCACATTCTTCAAATCAAGTACGTGTGTCGTTGGTTCTACGCCGTCTGTATCCAATTCATTTAATAGTTCTGCATAATTGATAATATCAGCAAGCTGTTTTGTCATTCTTTCTACTTCTTCATCAGTAATGGCCAATCTTGCTAAATTCGCAACGTGTTTTACTTGTTCTTTTGTTATTTCTGACATTCTTGTCACCTCCAAATTATTCAAACAAACATAACAAGCACTATGTGTAAAAAAGCATCCTAATTGTATAGTGCTTGTTGATTTTTATTAGTTAAATACATAACGTATATTTTATCACTATTTGTTGATTTTTTGAAACACTTATCCACTTTTAATCATAAATATGCACAAAACCTTCTTCATCGCCTACATTTCTAACAATTAATGCTTCCACTTTATCGCCTGAAGTAATATTAATCTCTAGGTTATACGTATTCGGAAAGGCAGATAACACTAGTCCATATGCATATTGAGTAAAGCCAATAAGTTCTGCTTTCCCGTAAAAGGAAACAGGTATTTCAATTTTTAAATCTTGGAGCTCATTACCACGGTAAAATCCCTTCCCAATCACACTTACATAATTCGGGAAGTATTCTGCTATATCTGATTCAAAATCAAATATAGTAGCCCATGTATCTGGATACGTTTTTTCACCATAATTCGATGGGAATAATACATTCTCTTCATCGATATTCTGCCATTCCCCTACAGCTGACTGATCTCCTGGTACATTCGTTTTTGCTACAAAGTTACCTGGAACTAAGGAATTCTGTGCCGCTTCTCTGTAAATCGCTAGCATAATCGGAACTTTCTCTAGACCTTCTGTTTGTCTAATTCGCTGTACAATTTCACCAGCCAACTCATTCGCTTCTCGTAACATATCACTCTCAGGTATGTCCTCATAATAATATGGACCACCAATTTCTGTACGATAACGATAGACAGATTTCATTGCAATCCCAATCGAAATACCAGATAGCTGCATCACATCGTCTTCAGATTTTGTTAAATAGTTTTGTTCTAGAATATGGGATAGATACTTCGGATTTTGTTTTTCATCCTCTATTGGATTACCTGTATCTTCTATTGCTGGATTTAACCCTAATGGATCTGTTTCCTCATCATATCTTTCTAACCAACTATATAACACATCTTTCGTTAAATACTGTCCTTCTTGAAAGTAGTATTTCTCTGGATCATATACTGCTTTTGAATGTCTTCTTAAGCCTGTTTCTAACTCATCAATATCGACACGATTCGCAATCTGATTTGTTATAACACCTCTTGCTTGACTCAGATTCGAGTCAATCACTACTCGGTAATTCTCATCTGACAAGTTATGTTTCGGAATGATGGCTGTTTCTTGTTCCGTGTCTTCTTGCCCTTCGTCCACAATTGTCTCATCAGGACTACGGCCAAATTGCGGGGCACAAGCTGTCAGCAATAAGACTGTCATTATTAGCAAGTAACCTAATCGTTTCATGTCGCATCCTCCTCTAGTACCGCTTGGAGTTTTGCTTCATCCCAAACCTCTATTTCTAGTTTCTTGGCCTTGTCTAATTTTGATCCAGCATCTTCCCCTGCAATTAATAAATCTGTCTTCTTGCTTACACTACCAGTCACCTTACCACCTAATGCTTCTATTCGGTCTTTTGCTTCTTGACGTGTATAGATAGACAACTTCCCTGTCAGCACAATCGTTTTATTAGCAAATGGTGTATCTTCTTTCACTTCCGCTACTTTTGGCCCTAAATATGCCGTATTTAACTGAAGACTCTTTAATTCTTCTAATAACTCTTTCACTTTATCGTCTTCAAAATAACGGACAAGAGAGTCTGCCATCTTATCTCCTATTTCATCAACAGCAACAAAGTCATCAAATGTAGCTTGTTGGATTCGGTCAAGTGTTTCAAAATGTTGCGCGAGTGTTTTGGCCGCTTTTGATCCAACATATCGAATCCCAAGCCCAAATAATAATCGTTCTAGTGAATTTTGCTTGGATTGTTCAATCGCTTCTAGCAAATTCGTGACAGACTTCTCACCCATTCGCTCAAGCTTTAATAATTCTTCTCGCTCTAATCTGTATAGATCTGCAATCGTATGGATTAACTGTTCTTTGAATAATTGCTCAATTACTTTTTCACCTAATCCATCAATATTCATTGCTAATCGTGACACAAAGTGAATGAGCCCTTCTTGTAACTGGGCACTACAATTCGGATTAATACAACGTAATGCAACTTCTCCTTCTAAACGAACTAACTCATCTTGACAAGAAGGACACGTTGTTGGCATTGTAAAAGGTACCGCATCATCTTCACGCATATCCTCTACAACACGAACGACTTCTGGGATTATGTCTCCGGCTTTCTTAATGACGACAGTATCTGTAATGCGAATATCCTTCTCTTTAATCAAGTCTTCATTATGAAGAGATGCACGTTGTACAGTTGTTCCAGCTACTTTCACTGGTTCTAGAATGGCTGTCGGTGTAATGACCCCTGTTCTACCCACACTTAATTCAATATCGATTAGTTTGGTAACAACTTCTTCTGCAGGGAATTTGTACGCAATTGCCCATCGCGGGCTTTTCGCTGTAAATCCAAGTTGTTCTTGCGCTTCTAAATTATCGACTTTAATTACGATACCATCAATGTCATATTGCAATGCCGCTCTTTTTTCGACCCATTTATTCACATATTCAATTACTTCTTCGATTCCATTTGCTTTGCGCCATTCTGGATTTGTTTTGAATCCTAACTTTTGCAAATACTCAAGTCTCTCGCTATGTGTCTCAAGTTCACCAGATTCCCATTCTCCAACAGCATAAAGAAAAATATCTAAATTCCTCTTTGCTGCGATTTTAGGATCTAACTGACGTAACGAACCTGCAGCTGCATTTCGAGGATTTGCAAAAAGTTCTTCCCCATTTTGTTCGCGTTCCTCGTTCAATTGAACAAAGGCTTTTTGTGGCATGTATGCTTCTCCACGTACTTCAATTGGATTGTCATCATCAATTCGTAATGGAATACTACGGATTGTTTTTAAATTGGATGTGATATCTTCTCCTGTCGTACCGTCACCGCGAGTTGCTCCTTGGACAAAATACCCATCTTCATAGCGCAAAGAAATAGCCAGTCCATCAATTTTTAATTCACATACATAGGTTACTTCTTCTACATCAAGTCCTTCACGTACACGTCTATCAAAATCCTTCAAGTCCTCTTCATTAAATGCATTTCCTAGACTTAACATTGGGACACGATGCGTAACTTTTTGGAAGTTTGCTAATGGTTCTCCACCAACGCGTTGAGACGGAGAATCAGTAGTTACCAATGCTGGATAGCTTGCTTCCAATTCTTTCAATTCTCTCATCTTCTTGTCATATTCGAAATCCGACACACTAGGATGATCCAGTACATGATATTCGTAATTAAATGTATTTAACTCTTCTTTCAGTATATCTATCCGCTTTTTTGCTTCTTGTTCTGTCATCTTGCTCCCTCCTTTCCTCTTAAGCTTTCGTAATTGGTGCAAATTTAGCTAATAATCGTTTAATTCCAGTAGGTGCTGGGAATGCAATATCTAGTTCCATTGATTCGCCTTCTCCTGTGACTCTCACGACTGTTCCTTTGCCCCACTTATTATGCATTGCCTTGTCACCAACTTGCCATGATTGTCTGTCTCCACCAGTGGTTTTCGCTACCGTTCGCTGTACACTACGCTTTGGTTGATTTGTTTGTGGTGTATGGAATGGTAGATCATCATCTTGGATTGTCACACGACCTCTTCCGAACATAGATTGCTCGATTTCTTCTTTTCCTTCTAGTAATTCTTCAGGTATTTCCTGAATAAATCTACTAATTGGGTTAATGTTCGTACGTCCAAATAATGTACGCATTTTAGCATGTGTGACATGTAACATTTCTTCCGCTCTTGTAATTCCAACATATGCAAGTCTTCTTTCTTCTTGCATCTCTTCTTCATCCATCATCGAACGACTATGTGGAAAGACATTCTCTTCCATACCGATTAAGAAAACAACAGGAAACTCCAAGCCTTTTGCTGCATGTAATGTCATCATTGTCACTTTCTCTTCTCGCTCTGGGTCCTCATCCATTCTGTCAATGTCCGATATGAGTGCTAATTCTGTGAGGAAATTGACTAATGTCTTCTCTTCATTTGTTTCTTCAAAATGCTTCGTTACCGTTTTAAATTCTTCAATATTCTCAAGTCTTGTCTCTGCCTCAATGCTTTTTTCATTAAGAAGCATTTCTTCATAACCTGTCTTTTCAATCACTTCTTCTACCATATCTGTCGCAGATAAAAACTCTTGTTGTTTCTCCCAATTTTCAATTAATTGGCCAAACTCCACTAATGCCTTTGCGGCTTTAGCACTTACTCCGACGAAATCCACTTCTTGTACTGCCGTATAAAGAGAAATATCATTGATTTGGGCGTATTGTTGTAACTTCTCTAATGATGTCTTTCCAATGCCACGCTTCGGTTCATTCACAACACGTACAAAACTAATATCGTCATCTGGATTCACAATTAGTCGTAAATATGCTAATAAATCTTTAATTTCTTTTCGATCATAGAATTTTGTGCCACCAACCATTTGATAGGAAATATTCGATTTCATAAATGTTTCTTCAATCGCACGAGATTGTGCGTTCGTCCGATATAATATCGCGATATCATTATAGTTGTATTTCTCTTCTGTCGTTAGTTGCTTAATTCTATTCGCAACATATAACCCTTCTTCTCTCTCTGAATCTGCTTGATAATAAAGAATTTTGTTTCCTTCTGTATTTTCTGTCCAAAGGTTTTTTGGCTTTCGACCAGTATTATTCCCAATTACTTTATTGGCCGCATCTAGAATAGACTTTGTTGAACGATAATTCTGTTCTAACAAGACAACTCTCGCCTGTGGATAGTCTTTCTCGAATGATAAGATATTACTAATATCCGCACCACGCCATGCATAGATCGATTGATCAGAATCACCAACTACACATAAATTCTGAAATCTCGCCGCCAATTGTTTGACTAAATAATATTGTGCATGGTTCGTATCTTGATACTCATCGACATGAATGTATTGAAATCTACGTTGGTAATACTCTAATATTTCAGGGACACGTGTGAATAGATGAATAGTTTGCATAATCAAATCGTCAAAGTCTAAAGCCTGATTTTTGCGCAGTCTCTTTTGGTACTCTGTATATACTTCGGACACTTGTCGGCTATAGAAGTCACCGACATCCTCCGCAAATTTCTCTGGTGTAATGAGCTCATTTTTCGCACTACTAATTGCACCTAAAAATGCTCGTGGTTCGAACTTCTTTGGGTCTAAATTCTTTTCTTTGACAATATTTTTAATTACAGTGAGTTGGTCCCCACTATCTAATATCGAAAAATTACGGCTATAACCAATTCGATCAATATCTCTTCTCAGAATTCGTACACACATGGAGTGAAATGTAGATACCCACATATCATGACCATGAGGACCAACAAGTGCGCTAATTCGATTCTTCATCTCACGCGCAGCTTTATTGGTAAAAGTGATCGCGAGTATACTGCGAGGAGAGACTTCCTTTTCATCTAATAAATACGCAATTCTATGTGTCAATACTCTCGTCTTTCCACTACCTGCACCTGCCATAATTAATAACGGCCCATCTGTATGTTTGACAGCTTCGCGCTGTTCAGTATTTAATCCTTTTAACAAGTCATGCATGTTTGACTCACCTTTCCGTCCTTATTTCTTCACAGCTTTGACTGTTTTTAATGCTTCTTTTGGATTATCATATAGTGCATTTCCCACAACAATAATATCCGCAAATTGTGCCATTTCTTCAGCTTCTTCTTTAGTTGTGATGCCGCCACCATAGATAAGCTTCGTCTCATTTAATTGTTCTTTTACTTTTTTTACAAGATGTGGATCCCCATATGTTCCACTATACTCTACATAAAAAAACGGAAGATGGAATAAATGCTCTGCCATTCTTGCATGTGCTATAGCATCTTCTTCTGTAGGCAATATACAATTGGTATGCTTAAACACTTTTGCATTAGGATTCATAATACAATAGCCTTCTGCTACCATCTCATCCCAATTAATAATGTCCCCATATTCTACAACAGCCTCATGCTGAATATCCATCATCCATCTCTTTTCCTTACTATTCATGACCATTGGGACAAAATAATAATCAAATCCAGGTGTTACTGATTCTATATTTGAAATTTCCAAAATAACCGGAACTGTATATCTTCTAATATAACTTAATAATTGCAATACATTATCGAGTGTCACATTATCTGTCCCACCGACAATAATTGCATCTGTACCTGATTCACATACTTGATCCAGTATCTCATCGTCTATGTCTTTCGCTGGATCTAGTTTAAATACATGTTTCCATTCTTCCATATTATACACAATCATAATCCTCCATTACTGTCGATAGATTTGAAATGATATCCCCACTTGCAAACAGATGCTTCGTCACAGACTATCATTCTTTTTTCCATTCTTATAGTATAGCAAAAAATAGACAGAATGATGAATGATAACAGACTACTACAGGAGAAAAATTTACATATTGCTAATCGTCCAAAAACAAAAAGCCTAACATAATAGAAATCCCCTCGCAAAGTCAGCAACTTTCCGAGGGGATTTCTCCTGTTAAGCTTTTTTCGTTTCTGTTATTTCACTAAACACACCGACATAATTCGTGACATTCCCACCAGCGTCTTTCAATGTACTAATTGACAGCCATTGTTTGTATAGCTCACCATTTTTTCTTTTATTCATGATTTCCCCTTGCCATATACCTGTGGAAGCCAGTTGATCCCACATCTCTAGATAAAATGCTTTATCCTGTACACCTGAACTTAGGACACTTGGTTTCTGTCCAATGACTTCACTTTCCTCATATCCTGTCACTTTTTCAAATGCTTTATTTGTTTTCATTATTTTACTATGCTCATCTGTAACCAAAATGGCTTGACCTGCATTTTTTACAATATAATCTGAGATGGTTAATTTATCTGTATAATACATCCACAAAATAATAATCAAACTTGCTAAAGCAAATTGAGACAATGCCATAAAACCAATGGCATAGTGTCCATTAATCTCAAAAACTAATGTAAGAATGATTGGTGGGAAGAATCCCCCGAGTCCACCCATTGCTGCTACAATCCCATTCACAATACCTGCCTGTTTGGAGAAGTATAATGGTACTAATTTAAATATCGTACCATTCCCAATTCCAGAGAAGAACGCCACAGACAAACTACCTATTGTGTAAAGTAGAATCGTTGGAGAGAAAGAGAGCAAAATCCCAGAAATCGTTAACCCTGTAAACACAATCATTAATACTTTGAATGGATCGAATTTATCACCTAACCATCCACCAATTGGTCTCATTAATGTACATAATACGATGAATCCCGCTGTACGAAGTCCTGCATCTACACTTGATAAGTCAAACTCAGAAACTAAGAAGTTAGGTAAATAGACGGTTAAGGCAACAAATGATCCGAACGTTAAGAAATAAAAGAAACTTAAGAACCATAGTTTGTTATTTTTATAGACACTCATAATTTGTTGTTTTAAAGATGTGTTTACTTTTGGTTCATGCTTATCCCCAAAAACAAAGTTCAATATTGCAAATAATGCTAATGGAACGATAAATGTAAGCACAGCTAATCTCCAACTATACATTCCTGCAATAATTGGTGCTCCAAAAGAAGTAACCGCAGTACCAATATTACCAACACCATAAATCCCGTTCACAAATCCATGCTTTTCTTTTGGATAATATTTAGGTAATGATGTGACACCAACAGAGAATACTGCACCACCAATTCCTAAGAACAATCCTGCAATGATTAAATCCATAAATGAATTAGCCATACTTAAGTAACCAACAGGCAAAATTAAAAATAACATACTTAGAATAAATAACCAGCGCGCACCAAATTTATTCGTATAATATCCTAATGGCACACGTAACACGGAACCTAAAATAACTGGAACTGCCGTAATTAAAGAAATCTGTCCTGCAGTTAAGCTGATGTCTTGTTTAATAAAACTCATTAATGATGATAGCAACACCCACACCATAAAACCTGTAACTAAACTTAATGTTTGAAGTGGTAGTTGAAGTTTTTTTACGTTCTGCATCATAATTCTCCTTCTCTTAACGAACTTATTTAGTCATAGCATAATGAGTTATCCGTAAAATGTCTGTGACTAATTTCACATAGTAAAATTCAGTAGTTGCTCAGTTATTTACAAAAGTATCATCCGATTCTTTTGTATTATTGTCATCTCCATTGACTTAGAGGTATACTAAATGTATTGTGTGCGTATAGGATAAGCCATTCTTTCATAGGATAGCTACATATATAATAGGTAGGATAAATTACTGGAGGTATTTGAAATGAAAACAAAATTACTTATATTATTTGGCGGTAAATCTGCTGAACATAAAGTTTCGATGCAAACAGCAAAGGCTGTAATGAATGCAGTGGATTTAGATCTATATGAAGTCCACCCTGTCTACATTGATGCACAAGGTACATGGAACAAAGGCAAGCGATTAGAAGGAAAAGTGGAAGATATAAAAGCATTAGAAGTGCATCATGAAACAACTAGCCTTTCTCCTTTTTCTTTAGCAAATGAAGAAGAGTCTCAAGTTGTTTTTCCATTACTTCATGGGCCTAATGGGGAAGACGGTACTGTTCAAGGATTATTAGAATTGTTGAACATTCCATATGTAGGTAATGGTGTATTAGCATCTGCAGCTGGTATGGATAAACTTGCAATGAAAGCAATCTTCCAACAAGCAGGTCTTCAACAAGTAAAATATGAAGGATTTATAAGAAAAGATTGGGAAGTAGAAAAACCAGAAGTAATCGACCGAATCGAACGCAATCTTGGTTATCCTTGTTTTGTTAAACCAGCAAATCTCGGGTCAAGTGTTGGGATTAATAAAGCTTCAGATCGTCATGCATTAGAAGCTGCAATTGAAGAAGCACTACAATTTGATCGCAAAATTATTGTAGAGCAAGGTGTCGTAGCACGTGAAATTGAAATTGGAGTCATCGGAAATGATGAAACCTCTTGTTCTGTTGTTGGTGAAATTGTTCCAAAAACGGAATTTTATGATTATAAATCGAAATATGAAGATGGCGATACAGCACTTATCATCCCTGCTGAAATTGACTCAGCTATCTATGAACAAGTGAAAGAAATGGCTACAACTGCATATAAAGCATTGGATTGTTCTGGATTGGCTAGAATGGACTTTTTCTTAACGAAAAACAACGAATTAATCATCAATGAAGTGAACACAATGCCTGGTTTTACACCTGTCAGTATGTTCCCGTTACTATGGAAACACTCAGGAGTCGATTATCCATCCTTAATTAATCGTCTTGTCGAACTTGCATTAGAACGCCATGAAGAAAAAATGAAAATCAAATATACAGTGGAATAAATAGGAGGCATTGCACATATGATTACACGCACAATTGCACAAGTAGCTGAAATGGCAAATGCACAATTATCGCTTCCTACAAACGATTCTATTCTTGTCAAAGGTGTCACTATTGATACACGTAAAATTCAAGGGAATGAATTATATGTCCCATTAGTTGGTACAAATGTAGATGGACACCAATTCGTTAGACAGGCATACGAACAAGGAGCTGCTGCGTCATTTTGGAAAAAAGATGTTCCAAATCCACCAGCAGATATTCCATTATTATTCGTCGACGATCCATTACTTGCAATGCAACAATTAGCTACGGCTTATCGCAATCAATTAGATGTTCAAATTATTGGTATTACAGGAAGTAACGGAAAAACTTCTACAAAAGATATTGTCGCACAACTGCTATCAGCAAAATACAAAGTCCAAAAGACACTAGGGAACTATAACAGTCAACAAGGTCTACCACTTATGTTACTTTCCATCGAAGAAGATACAGATATTATGGTACTAGAGATGGGAATGAGTGCACTTGGTCAAATTAGTAGGTTAACACAAATGGCACAACCAAATGTAGCTATACTTACCAATATTGGTGAATCTCATTTAGAAGAATTAGGTTCAAGAGAGAATATTGCCACAGCTAAATTCGAAATAACAGAAGGACTATCTGAGCATGGATTGTTTGTTTATGATGGGGATGAACCGTTATTACAAGCGAAACTCGCTGAACAGACACCATCTTATAAAATCAAGTCTTTTGGTATGCAAAAAGATGCCGATGTATATCCAATCTCGATGAATCTTGTGGATAATGGAACAACATTTACATGTAATCTATTAGAAGGTGCGGTCCATTTGCCTGTATTAGGTTTACACCAAGTAAAAAATACGCTTGCTGCGATAACTGTCGCAACACACTTAGGTGTCAGTGAAGCAGAAATCAACCAACAGCTTGCTTCCCTTCAATTAACAGGTATGCGAATGGAAACCATCGATGGTATTCACGATGCATTAATTATAAATGATGCGTACAATGCAAGCCCAACTTCGATGAAAGCTGCCATTCAATTATTAGATGAGCTAGATACATACGAGAAGAAGATTGTATTTGTTGCTGATATGCTCGAGTTAGGTAAGGATGAAGTAGACTTTCATAAGCAAATAGGTGCATATATTGCACAAACATCTATTACACATGTCTTTTCATATGGAAACTTAGCGAAGCATATTACTGATCACATTGACTCTTTACAAACTAACCAAGTCACGCAACATGTATTAGAGAAAGACCAAGTGATAGACAAATTATTGCAGATCTTAGACCACAACACTGTTCTGTTATTAAAAGGTTCTAGAGGAATGAAACTAGAAGAAGTGTTGCCATCACTTACGAAATAACTTTCCCCCTTCACTCTAACATATATTTTAGGGCTAAAAAAAATCTAATTAAAAAACCCCAACGATTCGGTAAATATTTTTCCAATCGTTGGGGTTTTCTGCGTATGATAACTGTATTTGAAATCTTGAGATTCTGAGATTCTGTATGTGCTTGTGAGCTGAAGCTGAGTATACGCACACAATTAGAGTAGTGTCATATCATCCTCGTTTTTGCTCTTCTTCTTAATTAGAATCCGCTGGGAAGATTACCCCGATTTGTTTCCTTGCTTCATCTAATATCTGCATTGTTTGGATGGAACGTTCCCATGTGTTAATCGGGTTTTCTAACTCTTTGTTCTCTATCGTTTCAAGGAATGACTTTGTCTCATAAATCATTGCATTCTTATTTTGTTCGAGACCAATGTCCTCTGTTGTTCCATCTCGATACACAATTTGAATGCCTTCCATATCAGAAAATTTGCGAATAATAATCGAACCTTGTTCCCCTTGGATTTCTGAAGGGAGGTTGGAATCTGTAATCTTTGAAAAAATAGCAATACCGTTCATGCCATCATATTGTGCTAACACATTCCCTTGCCCATCTACACCTGAATCTAATCGGATTGCACTTGCTTGAATCGATTGCGGCGCACCAAATAACGCGACCATTGGATACAAGCAGTAAACACCGATATCCATTAATGAACCATTAGATAATTCTGGTTTAAATGCATTCAGTACCGTTCCTTCTTTATATGTATCATACCTAGAAGAATACTGACAAAAGTTAGCGATATATCGACGCACAGGTCCGATTTTATCTAAGGAATCTTTGACCACTTGAAAATTAGGAGTATGTGTTGTCTTCATCGCTTCCATTAGTGTTACATTATTCGCTTTGGCTACTGCAATCATTTCTTGTACTTCTTTCTCATTAGATGCAAAAGGTTTTTCTACAATGACATGTTTTCCACCATTCATACATGTAATTGCATGCTCTTTATGAAAAGCTGTTGGACTTGCGATATAGACTGCATCAATTGCATCACTTGCACTAAATGCATCTAAATCCGTATATGTCGCATTCACATCATATTTTTCCGCAAATTCTTTGGCACGCACTTCTGTACGAGAATACACTGCACGTAAAGAGAAATCGTCTAGTTGTAATGCCGCATCCAAAAATCTATCTGTAATCCAGTTCGTGCCAATGACACCAAATCTAATCATAAAATCACACCTTTTTTTCTATTCTTCGTTCTTTTCTTTTAATCGTTCTAAGACAATCTTATATCCATCATTTCCATATGTCAGACATCTTTTCACTCTTGAAATAGTTGTGGTAGAGGCACTTGATTCTTGAGCAATAGCTGTATATGTTCGCCCTTCATCTAACATTTTTGCAACTTGTAATCGCTGTGTTAATGCTTGGATTTCATTCATTGTTGCAATATCATCAAAAAAACGATAACACTCTTCTCGATCCTTTAATGTTAAAATCGCATCAAATAATTGATCCAACTGTTTGCCACGCAATTTATCAATTTGCATGGAATACACCCCTTTACTCCGCTTTACTCTGCAATCACAACATGTTGCAGACCACGATTTGTTGGGATCACATTCACCCATGTTTTCCCTTGGACAAATGGTACTGGCTCCCCATTCATTGTTGGAATAATTCTACCATCAATTCGCTCCCATTGCACGTGTTGTACTTTACCATTCTGTAGTAATAAAGCATTGCCACCTGATTCAAGGTCGATTTCACGTCTACCAACATCATCTACTACTTCATGATTTGCTTCAATAAATAGCACATTGCTCATTTGAACAGGTGTACTGTCTGCATATTCGACTACTTGCACACCATCACTATATCGATTATATTTCTTACTACTCTCGTCATACACATACTTCACTTCATAATTACTATAATTGTAACTAATTTCTGATGCTTGATCCCCAGTTATTTCTTCTTCTGTGAATACAAACGGCTCATATACCTTTTCTAAACTATATCCTTTTTCTTCCCCACGTTGATAAATCCCTTCAAAAATCGCATAAGAATTGTGCGGCGCTACACGATCTGTAGAACGCTGAAAAAGTACTTGGTCATTATCATAATACATCCCATTTAACCCATCTACAGCACCTGATTGGATCATATTCTCAATGAAATCTGCTGCCCCGTGATACACATACAATGCTCCGTAATCATTGGCTAGATTAAAATAATATGGTCTCGCACTACGCACAGGTCCTACTGTCTCTGGAATGTCACTATGAAATAATGCCATATATCTCGTAATATTTCCTTCTGCTAGAATTTCAAAAACCATATCTGCTTTGGACAAGCTTGTCTGTGGTCTTGCTTTTGGATGATTATTAACCATAACTGCAATGATTCTATCCGTTGGTTCTTCTTCTACTTCTTCACCTGTTAGTGGTGCAATAAAGCCAGTTTCTTGTTCTGGCTCTTCTTCTACTTCTACAACGGGTTCTTTTGGTTCCTCTTCCTTTTCTATTACTTCATCTTTTTGGCAGGCCACACAAAATAATAGTAGTACAATAATTCCAATCCATACCTTTTTTAACACGTACTCATTCACTCCTTAAGTCATATTCTATGTATTTTTCGTGAATCTTACTTCTCATTATTCACATGGTTCTGGTGCAAAAGTACCTGATTCACACCAAAACAGAACCTTATCTAAGGAAGTTTAGATAAGGTTCTACTACTTTAGAAGCTTTTGAGTAAAAGTAACCATCACTTCTTTACGTACCATGTGAAAACTGTTTGAATACAATAAGTTCGTATCCATTATAACAAAATTTTTATCGCATAATAGCAGGAAATAAAATTTCTTTTTGTTTTACGTCCACAATTCCGAGTGGCGTGATCCGTGCATATGGTAAATGCATAGAAGAAAGAAATAATAAGCTATATGGTGGATCATTGTATTTATATCCATGTTGGATGAGCAATTGTTTTAGTTTCTCATCTTCTGCTATTAATGCAGGCATTTTGCCATCGTACATCATTCCTGCCACTTGTAAAGGTAATTCAAAGATTACTTCCCCTTCATGTACAAGTACAATGCCTCCACCAATTTCTTTCATTCTATTAAATGCTAGCAATAGATCTGACTTACATTTTCCAATAAGTACAATATCTCCTGTTAAGGAATACGAGCTTGCTAAACCTCCAAGTGTACGTGTAAATCCATTAATAACCGTATTCACTCGCCACTCGCCTTCACGGTCCGCTAACATCAAGAAAGATTCATCTAATGTATCTGAAATCACCTCTGTATTTGCATCAATAGAGATAGGATATGGCTCCATAATTACATCATTGACCATCTTTAATCCTACAGGCATCGAAAACTGTAAATCTTTTTCTGTTAATTGCCAATCTAATTGTAATGGCCCTAAGCCATAGCTAGACCAGTCTATTGTAATCGACTGATTGACTAATTTTCCATCTTTCTTTAGCCATTTTCCTTTCGCTAAAACAGAAGAAGGTGTCGCATTCTCTATTTGATCAAGTATATTAATATGTGCGACCCTACCTGGAGCAATTGCGCCAAGTCTCTCTTCTAAATGGAATTGTTCCGATGCGTTGTATGTTGCCATCATGTATGCTTCAATTGGCGGTACACCTTCATCTATTGCTATTTGCACACATTGATTAATCAACCCATTCTTATAAAAGGATGGTGTCGATCCATCTGTTGTCATTGTTAAATAATCATATGATTCTAATCCTAACTGTTGCAGTTCTTGCAGTAAATTTCCTAAGTCAGGTCGAACGGATGAATGACGTAATCCCACTCGATACCCCATGGATAATCTGTTAAATACTTCTTCTCCTGACAGTGCTTCATGATCTGAGCTTGCACCTAGCAATTTTAATTTTACTAATGTCTTTTCAGATGCACCCGGAAAATGTCCTTCTACTGGCTTTCTTAATCGTTTTGCTTCTTGCATCCAATATAGAATTCTATCATCATTTTGCAATACTTGTGGCCATGCTGTTAATTCGCCACCTTGAACAACTGCTTCATGTTGTAGCCATAAATGGATATCTTCATCATTAAAAATCTCTTTTTCTTCATTAATTGCAGACTGAGAATCAAAGCGTGCCCACCAGAACATCGAGATTGGTAATTGCATAAAATCATCAATAAGAGAAAACGCTTTCTCGTTATCCAATAAATAAAGCCATGGTAAATTGTCATTCATCAATGTTGTTGTTCCTGTCTGTCCAGCATACATGGCTAATTCATATGGGTTATATAATTGAAATGGGTGGGCATGTGGTTCCACATATCCTGGCACAACATACTTCCCGCTACAATCCACGATATCAATTCCTGCTAACTTCTCCGGTAGACGCTTGCCTACGTATACAATTCTGTCTTCATATATCCAAATATGAGCTTCCATCCATTTTCTTAAAAACACATTTAAATAAAGTGCATTTTTTAAAATAACTGTTGGAGACTCTTTCTCATCAATTACTGCTATTTGTTTACGGATTTCTTTATTTCTCCATCTATATAAATGATCCTTCATTACAATCGCCTCTACTTTGCTAACTTAATTGTTACAACTTATTTTAGCATGTTTTGATAGCGTTTGCATTGTGTGAAACTTACAAAAAAATCTCAATATTTTAGGCAGATTTACGTATAATAAGTAGCATACCATAAGAAACGACAATAATCGTCACAACCCACGCCCATGCTAACTGCATTTGATTAGACTCTATCGCTACATAAATAGCTGTTGGAATGGTTTGTGTCTTCCCAGGAATATTCCCTGCAAACATAAGTGTTGCACCGAATTCACCGAGCGCTCTAGCAAATGCTAAAGTAATTCCTGTGAAGAATGATTTCCTTATTAGCGGAAATGTAATCAATCGAAAGACATCTAACTCACTCGCGCCATCCACTCGTGCTGCATCTTCTACATGCTGATCTACTAAGGAAATTCCCGTACGTGTTGTTTGATACATGAGTGGTAATGCAACAATGACTGCAGCAATTATTGCAGCACCCACTGTAAACATCACCGTCGTATCAAACAAGAATTGAATGATTTGTCCAACAACAGAATTATTGCCAAACAGCATGATGAGAAGAAAACCTATGACAGTTGGAGGCAAGACAATCGGTAGTAGTAATACAGTATCAAGTATTACTTTACCTTTGAATTGCTTTTTTTCCATGAGCCATGCACAGAGTAAGCCAATGACACTTACAATCATTAATGCACTTATGGATACAACTAGTGATAATTTTATTGGTTGAAAGAACTGTTCCATATTTGTCACCATCTAATTCTGATTACTCTGTTATAAAGCCATACTCTTTATATATTGCTTGTATTTCTTCTTGTTGCAAAAATGCTAAGAAATCTAATGCTTGCTTTCTATGTTCTGTTGCTTTAATAACACCTGCCGGATAAATAATTGGTTCATATCCAGATAATTCAATATGTTGATTTACTTTTACTTTCGTTGATTGCATTGCATCAGTTAAATAAACAATGCCTGCATCTACATTCTTTGTTTCTACATAATGTAATACTTGGCGAACATCTTTTGCATACACAAACCTGTCTTTCACTTGCTCGTATTGGCCTTTTGCTTGCAGAGACTGCTTTGCGTATTTTCCAGCTGGTACAGTTTCTGGTGTACCTATCGCTATATTTCGATATTCTAATAAATCTGTTGCATGCTCTTCTTCTAATTGATCGACATGTTCAATCAAGACAATTTCATTTGTAAATAATTCAACAGACTCTTTTGAATCAATGATTTCTTCCTTTACCAATCGCTCAAAAACATCACTAGATGCGGAAATGAATACATCAACAGGAGCACCTTGTTTTAATTGCTGCCCTAACGCACCCGACCCACCTGTATTAATAAGCACATCAATATCTGGATGCTTTTCTTCATATCTTATTGCAACATCTTCAAGTACATCTGTTAATGATGATGCTGCTGAAATGGTAATTTCTGTTTTTTGTTCTTGGCATGCTGTGAGTAGCATACAACAGCACAGCAAGCTAACTAGTGTGAATTTTTTCATTTATTTTATGCCCTCTTTACCTTATGATGTACTAGTATAACATGTTTCGCTAACACAACGCGATTATAGTATAATACATCATATAAGGGTTGGTGAAAAAAAGATATGACAAAATTCACTCATATGAACGAGCAAGGCAGAGCAAAAATGGTCGATATTACACAAAAACAAGTCACCAGTAGAACAGCTATTGCACAATCTAGCATTTATGTAAATCATGAAATTTATCAAAAAATTATTAGCCATGAGATAGGAAAAGGAGATGTGCTAGCAGTCGCACAAGTCGCTGGTATTATGGCAGCAAAACAGACTTCTACGATTATTCCAATGTGTCATCCACTACCTTTAAGCGGTGTAGACATTACATTCGATTGGGAACAAGCGGAAGATGCTTATCAGTTAATCATTCGTTGTGAAGCAAAAACAAGAGGCACAACAGGTGTGGAAATGGAAGCATTGACAGCTGCTTCCGTTACAGCACTTACTATTTATGATATGTGTAAAGCAGTAGATAAAGGTATGGTTATTGGAGAGACATTCTTGTTAGAGAAAACAGGCGGAAAAAGTGGGACGTATAAGCGAGAATAAAAATACGAAAGCATTATACAACAATCGAGTCAGAAAGGCGTTTAGAACCTACACTGACTCGATTGTTGTCTATTATAAATCTTTACGAATTTCTCTAATCACATGGCCGATTTCTGGGAGAATGAGTCGCTTCATTGCGAGTGTTACCGCACCACTGGAACCTGGTGTCGCAAATATCGCTTTGTTATGTGCGACTCCAGCTGTTGCACGCGATAATATCGCCGCTGTTCCAATATCCTCTTGGTAACTAAGCAATCGAAATAGTTCTCCAAATCCTTGCATCTCTTTATCTAGTAATGCATGCACCACTTCAATTGTAACATCTCGCTTCGCAATCCCTGTCCCGCCATTTAATAGAATTGCATCAATCGACTCATCAGCTAAACCTGATCGAATCGCTATTTCTATTGCGCCTCTTTCGTCTTTTACAATCTCATAATCGATGATTTCATGATGATTTTCTTTAAGTAATTGTTGCATTAATTGCCCACTTCTATCTGTAGTCTCATCTCTCGTATCACTCACTGTAATCACTTTACAACGAACGCTTGAAGGTGCTTCTTGTTTGTGTTCTACTGACATATTTTTCCGCTCCTTTTGGTAGATTGCTAGTATAGATAGATGCACTATTTTTTCTTATGATTCTTTGTAATGCAATATCATTTGCTTATTATTGCTAGGGTTGTATAACACAATCGATGCATCGGCAGAATGTGTGCCATTTCCAGTAGCAACGAAGGATTCTCCTAACCCTATCACCCATTCATCTGTTTCTTCATTCGATAGAACTAACGCTAATGTTCCGTATTGCTGTGTCGCTTCCCAGCCATATTCAAATGTGTCCGTCCCTTTATTGATGGCAATCCCATCTGGTGTAACAGAGATTTGAATACCATCTCCACTCCACTCTCCATGAAGCTCACTTCCGACATAATAATACGAGGAACCTGATCCTCTATCCCCATATGTGCCTACATATACTTGCTGTTCTTTCTCATTATTTATATATGGTAAAACAGCAATATCATTTGTAAGCCATTCGACCTTTTCATAACTACGTGCGTTCTCATCTATAATTTCTTTAGGTCTTTTGAATACGTAATAATATCGTCTATAATAGGTTAAATCTTGTGAGTTCTTTTCATATGTAGCTAAGAAAATTTCTTTTTTATTCGGTGAAAAATTAATGATTTGTTCATAGGTTTGATTTTCTTCTACCATTTTGTAAATATGATACCCACCAATTAAACATGCAAACAAAAGGATTGCTACCATCATCCATCGTTTTGTTCTTAAATGTATAATCACACTACAACTTAATAAGAGAATGAGCAGCAGATTGATACTATAAAATAATCGACTATCAATAAATTCCACATGATAGTTTGTTTGGATGATGACATTACCAATCTGAAATATTAAAAGCAATAATGCACCTAGCCAACAGAATAAACTAATTTTCCTCGCCATATGTAGGATCCACCTCTTCTACAAATTCCCATGTATGCCCTTGATCACTTGATTGGAATTTTCCTTGAATATAGCCTCCCATATAATCGCCATTTGGTCCTTGATCGACTATCATTTCTAATTTGTCCTCTACTTGATATGGAGCATTAGGCAATACAAATACCCGGTCATATTTGGAAGGCATCTGTACGACAACTTGATTCCATGTCTCTCCAACATCATTTGTCACATACATATCTATAGCATCTGGATTGATTGTTCCATACGCAATAAATCCTGTCTTATTATTTACAAATCCACCATCTGCAATTAATCTAGTCGTATTCGGCATATTCGTCGTATGCCAATTTGTACCTTGATCTACGGAATAATATATCATTGCACCTTCTTGTGACATTGTACGCTCTCCAGATATGAGAACATACCAGAAATCTTCTGCTAGAAAATCTACTTTACGGTACCTCATACCAATTGCATTTTCCGCGACTGTTACTTCCTTCCAATCGACTCCTTTATTATCTGTATAGATAATTTGAAGACCAGCACTCTGATACAAAAATGCAACCATATCCTTCGTCATTACAAAACTATTCTCTATCAATTCTTCTTTATTGCCATTATATTCTCCAGTAAATAGACTATCTATTACAATTGGCACTTTTGTCCAACTCAATCCATCATCCCACGTAACTTGCAATGTATCATTTTGCAATGAATATGCCACATTACTTTCATTTGGATAGATTGGATTCAACATTTCTTCTTCTGGTTCTACTTCTTCTGTTGTCGGAGGTATGATTAGTTGTTCTGGTTGTTGTGGTTCAAGATTTTCATAATATATGATAATACCTAATCCAACCATTAACATAAGACAAATGCTAACAATGTACTTCTTTGTAATCATTTTACACCTCACCTTTTACCTTTATTATAACGGTTGACGGTAAATTTAGAAATCGAAAGCTGTTCTTTTCTTCATAAAGGTTAGTCTAGTTATACATGTGTTGTTTTTCTATCAGGTCCTCTTGATGTTTGGTATTGATATTTATTTTATATGAATCCATATTCAGTAATAGTCTAGATTATAATTAAATTGGAGATAAACGTGAGAGCAGTGGATCTATTTAAAGATATGAAAAGACAAAAGCATCGTTCGGGTGCGTATTTAATTGTTCGTCTTACTGCATCTTCCTTGATAAAATTTTAATACTGCATTTAAAAGGGAATGAATAGCTATCTATTCAATTCGGCGGATTAATTTCACCCAAATAATCTTTATCACCTCAAGAAAATCAACATTTACCATCGCAGACTTAAAGGATGGAAGACTGGATGATTAAAGAGTAATTGATACAAAATATGGAAACATATGATACAATTAGGTTATCAAGTTTTGCTATGTAGACAGTGTTTTTTGTTTAACTAATGAAGCAGTATAGTTGAACAAGGAAAGGAGGAAAAACGATGTCCAATGAAGTAGGAATAAGAAAAGTAATTTTAGATTTAGCTGTTACGTTAGACGGATTTATTGAAGGGAAAAATGGTGAAGTTGATTGGTGCATAATGGATCCTGAAATGGAGTTTACTACTTTCCTAAATCAAATTGATACAATTTTGTATGGAAGAAAGAGTTACGATTTATGGGGACAATATACTCCAACAACTGAAGCTACTGATGATGAAAAAGAAATGTGGGAATTAGTTCACAACAAGGAAAAATATGTGTTTTCTAGAACACAAGAAGGGTCAGACAGTAAAGCAATATTTGTAAATAAAAATATTCCAGAAGAAGTAAATATGTTAAAGAATAATCCTGGGAAAGATATATGGTTATACGGTGGCGCAGGTCTCATCACGACTTTTATTGAGTTAGGACTTGTAGATGAGTTTCGATTATCTGTTCACCCTGTAGTATTGGGAGAAGGAAGACCATTATTTGTTGATATAAAACAAAGACTGAATTTAAAGTTGATCAATACAAGGACTTTCTCCTCTGGTGTTGTTCAACTTATATACCATTCAAATAGAAATTAAATATCCCAGCCAGCCTCAAACATTATCCTATAAGGAGAGAGTGACAGTATTACGGATGTACTTGTTGCCCTACGGGTACGATAATTGAACAACAATGGATTATTTGGACGTTCATTTTTTTAGTATATAACCAATTAATAGATAGTATAGAGGAGAACCATGGAGATACTAAAATTACCAATTTAATTCGAATATAATTGCAATATTTTTTTAAAGTTAAGATGAAAACGAAAAATCATTATGTAAGTATTTCAGATTATAGAGTAACACTTGGACTTGAAAAGCCCAGGATAGATTGTGAATGATTTCGCTTAGATTATTGAAGCGGGTTAGTTTACATACAAAGAAAAAAGGCATTCGTTTGGAATACCTTTTTAACTTATATTTTCTTTAGTTGCAACATCCTTTACAACATCTTCTAAAGTAACACTTCTTAACACCTTCTCCATTGCCAATTGTGCTGCTGTGAACAATGGTTCGATTGTATTATGAATGTTCCTGCCAACGGGACAATCAGGATGTGGACTTTCATGTATGCTAAACAATTCATTCTCCTGTACAACATTCACTGCCTTATAAACGTCGAACAGTGTTATATCAGATAATTCCTTTGCGAGTTTTGCCCCTGCAATGCCTGGATGTACCTCAATCAAACCAGATTTTTTTAGCATTCCCATTAGTTTTCTTATCACTACTGGGTTCGTGTTAACACTTGAAGCTAAGAATTCAGAAGATGTCACTCCTTCTTTATTAAATTCAATTAGAGTCAATATATGAATTCCGACAGCGAATCGGCTACTAATGGACATGTTCAGTCACCACTCCTATTAACTATTCTGTTATTTAATTATATTTTTTTATAGTGTAATTAATTTGATTACAAGTTTATTATACCAAATTATGATTAAAATAATAAATAGCATTGTTACATATTGACAAATCTATTACATGTAATTAAAATTATTACATGTAATAGTTATTGTTACAGGTAAACCGAATGGGAGGAATACAAAATGAAAATATTAGTTACAGGAGCAACAGGAAATTTAGGTTCAAAGGTTGTAGAATCATTATTGAAATCCATACCTGCAAGTGAGCTAGTAGTGAGTGTTCGAAACCCTGAGAAAGCAGAAGGACTTCGTGCTCGTGGAGTGGAAGTTCGTCACGGAGATTTTGACCGTCCAGAAACATTAGATAATGCTTTTACAGGGATTGATCGCTTATTAATTATTTCTGCTGATGGTGACAACGAAACAAGAATTCATCAACATTCTAATGCTGTCCAAGCAGCTGAGCGTGCAGGGGTAAAATTTATTGCTTACACAAGTATAGCAAACGCTACAGAAAGCAAAAATTTAATGGCTCCTCCTCATGTTGCGACAGAAGCAGCCATCATTAAAACGGGTATCCCATATTCTTTCTTGCGTAATAATTGGTATTTGGAAAACGAGATTGGAAGTATTCAAGGTGCTATGAATGGAGCTCCATGGGTAACATCTGCTGGAGAAGGTAAAGTAGGCTGGGCACTGCAACAAGATTACGCTGATGCAGCGGCAGCCGTTCTTGTTGGAAATGGACACGAAAATACAGTGTATGAACTTTCTGGTCCTCTTTTAACCCAAGAAGAGTTGGCATCTGCTCTTGGTAATGTATTGGGTAAAGAAGTACCTGTACAACAAGTTAGTGACGAAAAATATGCAGAGATTATGAAAGGCTTAGGTTTACCTGATTTTGTGATTCCTATTGTAGTAGGAATTCAAGAAAGCATTCGAAACGGTTCACTAGATGTTGAAAGCAATGATTTGGAGAAAGTTCTTGGTCGCTCAGTTACACCGATCAACGAAGCATTGACCCAACTTGTTAATACAATTTCACAAACAAAATAAGATAAATGGAACTTCTATAAATTAAGAAGTTCCATTTTCTGCTTTATATCAACTTTAAAATTGCCTTTTATTAATACGCATCATAAGATAAGACAATTTTATTTTGGGACGGATCATACGTGACATAATTGTCATTATCTTTCTCTACCTTTGCGCCAATTTGTCTTACATTGTTCACCACTTGTTCAAGTGACTCTTTATTTGGATAAGATAGTGTATAAGATTCTAAGCCCGGATTGAATGGTAATTCTGGGGGTGCTCCTAACCCATTCCATGTATTTAATCCAATATGGTGATGGTACTTGCCTGTAGATATAAACAATGCCTGATTACCAAATTGAGATACTGTTTGGAAACCTAATCCTTCTTCATAAAATTGCTTCGTTTCACCAAGTTCTGCTACATGCAAATGAATGTGTCCCATCACTGTATTTGTAGGTAATAAAGTCCAAGCACCATTCTCACCTTCTGCTAATAAGCCTTCTATATCTATAGGATCAACAGCCATGACGACATGATTATTTCTCCATGTCCATGTAGAAGGATCCTTATCTGCATATACTTCAATACCATTCCCATCTGGATCATTAAAGTAAAATGCTTCACTTACTAAATGGTCTGAAGAACCTACTGGAATCTTATTTTTTGCAAGGTGAAACACAAAATTAGCTAAATCTTTTCTTTCTGGTAATAATATTGCAAAATGATACAATCCTGTTGTCTTCTGTTGCTTTGGTTCGACCTTTTCTAACTGTTTTAATGAAAGAATACTCGATTTTCCATCTGTAGTAAATCGCACATTATTCTCCGTTTGTTCTAATATTTGAAATCCAACTATTTGTTTATAAAAAGCAATAGATTCTGCTATATTAGATACTTTGAGCTCTACATGACTAACAAATGTGTTTGGCTTTTGATGAAATTGCATGAACTCACTCCTATTAGTTACTTTATGTAAGTTATTATACTTTAGTAAGTGTATGTTGTCAAATGATGATTTTGTGTTTAGATTTTTATTCATTTGTCATCATATTATTTAACCAACACTTTTTTATTATCACATTAACATCTAAATTAAAAATTTATATTCATTATCAAAGTAGTATCGAAAAATTTGTTTGCTACTGAATTAGAATAAATGAAGTTAGTGTTTGTGTAACATATTATGAGGGCACACTTGAATTACTCCAAATAATACAACTACTTTTACCGATCATTTAATTGAGCAACATGGACATTTTCTCTGATAGGTAAAATATATTATGATTGTATGACTATCCAAAATTATCGTTTATTTAATATATTCTTACTTATAAGTAGTGAAGGAAAATATCTAAGAATTCAATTATATTCGGATTGTTTGCATTCGCTTATATCATTTTATGTATTTGGGGATTGCGTACACATAAAAAGTGGACATTATCAAGTGTCATTTTTTTGTAGTGGCCGCACTTATTTACGATAATGCTATTTATGCACTCGGTACTTTTATTGGTGAAGGGACATTTCTCAAAACGTTAAACTTATTACGCTTTTGGCTCCACGCTCTGATTACACCAACTCTCATATTATTTTCTATAGCGTCTATGAGAGAAGCAAATATCAAATGGGCCCAACAATCATGGGTTCTATTATTCGGTGTCTTGTATACAATTGTTGCTATATTTATTGAGATTATAACAGTGTTGAACGGACTGGTTTTGCAAGCTTCAAAGGAATATGGAGCTTTAAGTTATTCATCGGCAGAAGAAGCAAGCGGTCCTCCAATTATGATTCTGATGGTATTAATCGCACTATTAATTGCTGGATTTATGCTATGGTGGAAAGCAAAATGGCCTTGGATGTTTATAGGTACTTTAATCATGATTATTGGCAGTGTAGTTTCATTTGATATTAATAGTAATGCTATGACAAATGCTTTTGAGCTCATCTTATTATTTACACTTGTTTGGACGAAAAAGCAGCTAGATTTGAATAGATTATATGTTCATTAAATGAAAGTTGAATTTGCTGCGTGGGGCGTGGGATTCCTGCGTCGCTATAATAATTCCTGCGTGGGGCGTGGAATTCCTGCGTCGCTAAAATAATTCCTGCGTGGGGCGTGGGATTCCTGTGTCGCTGCAATAATTCCTGCGTGGGGCGTGGGATTCCTGCGTCGCTATAATAATTCCTGCGTGGGGCGTGGAATTCCTGCGTCGCTGCAATAATTCCTGCGTGCAAAAAAACTACTAACCATTTTAATCGTTTGGTTAGTAGTTTTATTTTATGCTTTTGAAAAACCTATATCTTTACGGTAAAAGAAATCATCTGTTTCATTAAATCTTTCTAAATAGGTGTAGATTTCTTTTTGAGCTAATTCTGGGCTGTCTTGAATGGAGCCAACTAATAGCACACGTCCACCTGTCGAGTGGAAACCGCCATTTTCAGATACTGCTGTACCTGCATGAATTACGTAGACATCTTGGTCTGTTGTTAAATCTGGTAAGGGAATACTTTTTTGATAAGAACCTGGATATCCTTTTGATGCAACTACAGTACCAATTGCATACTTGTCCTTCCATTGTAACTGAGGGTCTTTTCCCTGTGTAACATCTTCAATCACTTGGATTAAATCATTCTCAAGTAATGGCAGCACTACTTGAGTTTCTGGATCACCAAATCGTGCGTTAAATTCGATAACTTTTGGTCCTTCTTTTGTTTCAATTAATCCACCGTAAAGTACACCTGTATATGTACGGCCTTCTTTTTTCATACCTGCTGCTACAGGTTTTAGAATTTTTTCAATTGTATATGCTACATCTTTTGGATCTAGTCCAGGTACTGGAGAGAATGCTCCCATTCCGCCTGTATTCGGGCCTTCGTCATGATCATATGCTCGCTTGTGATCACGCGCTGGAACCATTGGATAGACGTTTTCCCCATCTACAAATGCAAACAATGAGAACTCTTTACCTTCTAAGAACTCTTCAATTACTACTCTACTCCCTGCATCACCGAATTGATTCCCAATCAACATGTTATCGACAGCATCTGTTGCCTCTTTCTCTGTCATTGCAACAACTACACCTTTACCTGCAGCTAATCCATCTGCTTTAATAACAATTGGCGCACCTTGTTCTTTAATATATGCTTTCGCTTCATCTGCGTCTGTGAACGTTTGGTAGGCTGCTGTTGGAATATCATATTTTTTCATAAATGCTTTTGCAAAATCTTTACTACCTTCAATGATTGCAGCTGCTTTACTAGGTCCAAATACTTTCAGGCCTTCTTCACGGAATGCATCGACTACCCCTTTTGTTAGAGGAATTTCTGGCCCAACAATTGTCCAATCAATCGCTTCTTTTTTTGCAAAGGCTACTAATTCTTCAATCGCATCGTCCTTTATTGCTACACATGTTGCTTCTTGTGCAATACCTCCATTACCTGGTGCTGCAAAGATTTCTGTCACACGTTTACTTTCTTTTAGCTTTTTTACGATAATATGCTCACGACCACCACTACCGATTACAAGTACTTTCATTCTCGCCACCCTTTCCGTACAACTAGAAATTAGCTGTTGGTTTTGTTCCAACTTCCTCATTATGGTCAAAACTAGGATTCCTAATAGAAATTAGAAATCCTAGTCAAATTAATGTTTGAAATGACGCATGTTTGTTAAAACCATTGCAATCCCATGTTTGTTGCATTCGTCAATAGAATCTTGGTCTCGTTTTGAACCACCTGGTTGAATAATTGCTTTAATTCCTGCTTTTGCTGCATTTTCAACCGTGTCAGGCATCGGGAAGAATGCATCTGACGCTAACACTGCACCAATTGTCTTATCTCCAGCTTGTTCAAATGCGATGTTCGCTGCACCAACTCGATTCATTTGGCCTGCACCAACACCGATTGTTTGATTGTCTTTTGCTACAACAATTGCGTTTGATTTTACATGTTTTACCACTTTCCAAGCGAATAATAGTTCTTTTAGTTCTTCTTCACTTGGTGCTCTTTCTGTTACCACTTCTACACTATCTGCGGTTACGACACCATTATCGCGATCTTGCACTAATAGGCCACCAATTACACTAACTACTTTTTTCGTGTCGTTTGTGTTTATTTCCATTGGTGTTTCTAGTAGACGAATATTCGGTTTCACTGTTAGAATTTCTAGTGCTTTTGAAGAAAAGCTAGGTGCAATAACGATTTCTAAGAAAATATCTTTTAATGTATTCGCTGTTGCCTCATCTACTTCTTCATTCAATGCAACAATGCCACCGAAGATAGAAACAGGATCTGCATCATATGCTTTTTGGAAAGCTTGTTCAATTGTTTCACCAATTCCAACACCACATGGATTCATATGCTTTACTGCAACTGCTGCTGGTTGGTCATTAAATTCAAGAACAATCTCTAGTGCTGCATTCGCATCTTGAATATTATTATAAGACAATTCTTTTCCATGTAATTGTTTTGCATTCGCAATGGATGCACCTTTTACATTGCCTTCTTTATAAAATGCTGCATGTTGGTGTGGATTTTCTCCGTAACGTAAAGATTGTACTTTTTCAAAAGTTTGTGTAAATGTTTCTGGATCTTCTTCACCAGTAATCTCTACAAAATAATTCGCGATCATTGCATCATAGTTTGCTGTATGACGGAATACTTTGGCTGCTAGTGTTTTGCGGAATGCTACTGTTCCACCATTATCCGCTAAATTCGTTAATGTCGCATCATAATCTTCTGGATCTACGACAACTGTTACATCGCGGAAGTTCTTAGAAGCTGCACGCAACATTGTTGGACCACCAATATCAATATTTTCAATCGCATCTTCTTCTGTTACGTCAGGTTTTGCAATCGTTTCTTTAAATGGGTATAAATTTACCACAACAACATCAATTGGAGTTATATCACGCTCATTTAATTGCTCTATGTGTGAAGCTTCGTCACGACGAGCTAACAAACCTGCATGAATATATGGATGGAGTGTCTTCACGCGTCCATCAAGAATTTCTTCAAAGTTTGTAATAGCAGATACAGGAAGTGCATTCAATCCTGCCTCTTTCAATGTTTTTAATGTTCCACCAGTTGAGATTAGTTCATAGCCTAATTTCTCTAACCCTTCTGCAAATGGAACTAAATTTGTTTTATCAGATACACTTAATAATGCTCGTTTCTTCAAAGTTATTCTCCTCTCGAAATCAGTTGTTGAATGGTTTGTGGGTATAGATGATGCTCCACTTTTTGAATCGCTTGTTGCAATGCTTCTCTTGTCATATTCTCTTCTATTTTTACCGCTTCTTGTGCAATAATTTTCCCTGTATCCATTCCTTGATCTACAAAATGGATAGTAACTCCAGACACTTTCACACCTGCATCAAATGCTTGTCCGATTGCATCTAACCCAGGAAAAGCAGGTAAAAGAGATGGATGAATATTGATCATTCTGTCTTCAAAGTGTTGCAATAATGTTGGGCCAACTAGTCTCATATATCCTGCTAATATAACCAAATCAACCGATGCTTCTTGTAAAACTTCGACAATTTTCGTCTCAAACATTGCTTTATCTACATATTGTTTCGGATCAAATACAAACATCGGCGTACCATTTGCCTTGGCTTTTTCGATTACTTTTGCATTTGGGTTATCACATACGAGAATGGTCAATTCTGCATCTAATTGATTTGTGCGAATGGCTTCCACAATTGCATCATAATTGCTACCAGTGCCAGATGCAAATACAGCTAACTTTGTTTTAATCATTTGCAAAAGTCACCCCTACTTCTTCTGTCACCTCACCAATAATAAATGCTCTCTCACCAATATCTTCTAATAATTGAATTGCCATTTCTGCTTCATGCGCTTCCACAATAACAGCCATACCAATTCCCATATTGAATACGCCATACATATCTTCTGCACTCATATTCGCTTGTTTTTGTAAATACGTGAATACAGGCGGAATCTCCCAGCTACCTTCTGTGAAACGAACGCCTAAATGATCTGGTAAAGCGCGAGGGATATTTTCATAGAAACCGCCACCTGTAATATGGCTAATTCCTTTAATCGTTAAATCTAACTTCATTTGTTGGATTGCTTTTGTATAGATTCTTGTTGGCGTAAGAAGTGCTTCGCCTAATGTCATGCCTAATTCTTCCACATAATCGGTATATGCTAAATTGTTATCACTCACAATTTTGCGAACTAATGAAAACCCATTAGAATGCACACCAGAAGATTGAATACCGATAATTTTGTCCCCTTGTTGAATCGTATCACCAGTGATGATTCGCTTTTTGTCGACAATTCCAACAACAAATCCAGCTAAATCATACTCGCCATCTCCGTACATTCCTGGCATTTCAGCAGTTTCACCACCGATTAATGCTGCATTACTTTGGACACATCCATTACTGATTCCACTAACAATTTGTTCGATTTTCTCTGGTTCGTTTTTACCACAAGCAATATAATCTAGGAAAAATAGTGGATCAGCACCTTGGGCGATAATATCATTGACACACATTGCTACAAGGTCAATTCCAACAGTGTCATGTTTATCTAAAGCAAATGCTAATTTTAACTTTGTACCAACACCGTCTGTTCCAGAAACAAGAACAGGTTCTTCATATGAGAAGTTACTTAAATCAAATAGCCCTGCAAAAGCACCAACACCGCCGATTACTTCTGGACGATTGGTTTTTGCGATATGTTTTTTCATTAAGTCCACTGCTTTATAGCCTGCGTGCACATCTACACCAGCATCTTTATAAATATCACTCATCGATATTCTCCTTTTTTCGGATGTAATGGAGAAAGTGGCGCTACAATTCGCCACTTTCTCTATCCATTTTTGAAAATAAATTGATCATTATTCGTTAATCTTTATATGCAGGAATAATCGTATCAGGATAAATTTCTGTTGGATAATTACCTGTAAAGCATGCTTGGCAAATACCATATGTTTGTTGGTCTCTATCTGCAACAATTGATGCTTCTAATCCTTCTGTTGATAAAAATGCAAGACTGTCTGCTCCAATAATTTCACGAATTTCTTCGACCGTATTATTGGATGCAATGAGTTCCCCTTTTGTTGATGTATCAATACCATAATAACAAGGGTTTTCAATTGGCGGAGAAGCAATACGCACATGTACTTCTAATGCTCCTGCTTCTTTTAGTAAGCCAACAATTCGTCTACTTGTCGTTCCACGTACAATCGAATCATCTACCATGACGACTCTTTTGCCTTCTACAATACCTCTTACGGCAGATAATTTCATCTTCACACCTTGTTCTCTTAATTCTTGTGAAGGTTGAATAAATGTACGTCCAACATAGCGGTTTTTGATTAATCCTAATTCATAAGGAATCCCAGTTGCTTCTGAAAAACCAATTGCTGCTGATATACTAGAGTCAGGTACACCTGTAACGACATCTGCTTCTACTGGTGCCTCTACCGCTAATTGTTTCCCCATTATTTTGCGACTAGCATGTACATTTTGATTGTTTAAATCGCTATCTGGTCTGGAAAAGTATACATATTCCATTGAACAGAGCGTACGTTGCATGGGTGAAGTGAATTGTGTTGAACGAAATCCTTGTTCATCTATAATAATTAGTTCCCCTGGCATTACCTCTCGCTCGTATGTCGCCCCAATCAGGTCAAATGCACATGTCTCTGAAGCAAACACATACGCTTCACCTAATCGCCCAATCGATAATGGTCGTAATCCACGTGGATCTAATCCAACAAATAGTTGGTTTTCTGTTAAGATAGTAAAGGCATACGCACCTTTAATCATACCTAAAGCGGATGTAATCGCATCTTCTAATGGAACATTTCCACTACGTTTAATCAAATGTGCGATTACTTCTGTATCTGACGTTGTTTGTAAAATACTACCTTGTGCTTCCAATTGGCTTTTTAGCGCATGTGCATTGACTAGATTTCCATTATGCGCTAATGCCATACTCGTTGTTTGGGAACGAAAAACTAATGGTTGAACATTTTCGAATCCGCCACCACCTTGAGTTGCATAACGCACGTGTCCTATTGCTGCATTTCCTTTTAAACGAGAGAATTCTCCTTCTGAAAATACATCATTAATTAATCCGACACCTTTATGAACATTTAGCTTTTCGCCATCTGATGTTACAATTCCTGCTCCTTCTTGTCCACGATGTTGCAGGGCATGAAGGCCGTAATATGTCATTTCGGCCGCCTTCTCATGTCCCCAGATTGCAAAAACGCCACACTCTTCATTTAAGCCTTTGATTTCAGCAAGCACGGGATAGCTCCTTTCCAAAGCTGTTGTAATGCTTCAACACTGTCATTAATTATTTCTACATTATCATTTGTTATTACTAATTTATCATCATTAGAAACTGTTCCTATATATGTCGCATGTTCTACCACACGTTCAAATGCTTCTCGATCTTCTACTTTCACTGATACAACAAAACGTGATTGTGTTTCACTAAATAATGTTGCAGTGACATCACCTTGTATTTCTACAAAAGCACCTAGTCCTTTATTTGTGAATAAACTCTCCGCTAAAGCGACACCTAATCCACCTTCTGCCACATCATGCGCAGATACAACTAGACCATTTTGAATTGCTTCTAATAATTGTGCTTGGCGCTTTGCTTCGATTGTTAAATCTAATGCTGGTGCTTTACCGAAATAGCTACCTTCTAATAGATTTTGCAACTCACTACCGCCAAATTCAGGTTTTGTTTCGCCTATTACATAAATCGCATCCCCTTCATTTTGGAAATGAGATGGTGTAATATGTGCTAAAGACTCATGTAATCCTACCATACCTACAATTGGTGTAGGGAAAATCGCTTGGCCATTGGATTCATTATATAAAGATACATTTCCACTAATAACTGGTGTATCAAGTGCAAGACACGCTTCACTCATGCCTTCAACACTTTTTTCCATTTGCCAGAAGTTTTCTGGTTTGTCTGGGTTACCGAAATTCAGTCCATCTGTAATTGCTAATGGTTTCGCACCAGAACATACAATATTACGAGCCGCTTCTGCAACTGCGATTTTTCCACCAACTTCTGGATCTAAGTGAATATAACGAGAGTTACAATCAATTGTCATAGCTAAAGCTTTATCATATCCACGTACACGAATAACAGCAGCGTCAGAACCTGGTGAGAATACCGTATTCGCTTGTACCATGGAATCATATTGATCATAAACATATTCTTTACTTGCAATTGTCGGTTGTTGCAATAATTGACGTAATGTCTCTTTATGGTCTGTTATATTTGGAAGGTATGCAGGCATTTTTTGATATTCTTCATAAAATGCTGGAACTTTGGATTCTTTATAGAATATTGGTGCATCTTCTGCAAGACTATCTACTGGAATATCTGCAACCACTTCGCCATTGTGTAGCAAGCGGAATCGCTTATCATCTGTAACTTTCCCTACTGCTACTGCTTCTAAATTATATTTTCTAAAAATATCGATGATTTCTTGTTCTTGACCTTTCTTCACACATAAAAGCATACGCTCTTGTGATTCTGATAACATCATTTCATATGCTGTCATATTCGCTTCACGTTGTGGGATTAAATCAAGATTCATTTCCATTCCCATTCCTGCTTTACTTGCCATCTCACTAGCAGATGAAGTAAGACCTGCTGCACCCATATCTTGGATACCTACAAGTGCTTCTGAATGAATCACCTCTAGACATGCTTCAATCAATAGCTTCTCCATAAAAGGATCCCCTACTTGTACATTCGAGCGCTTGCTCTCAGAATCCTCTGTTAAATCTTCAGATGCAAATGTCGCACCATGGATTCCATCACGACCTGTTTTTGAACCAACATACATAATCGTATTATCAAGACCTGCTGCAATCCCTTTTTGGATATCTTTCACATCAATTAAACCAACACACATTGCATTTACTAATGGGTTTCCTTCATAACAATCATCGAATTGAACTTCTCCACCGACTGTTGGAACACCAACACAGTTACCATATCCTGCAATACCATGTACTACTTCATCAAATAAATACTTCACACGACCTGTATTTAAATTACCAAAACGTAATGAATTTAATGAGGCAATCGGACGAGCACCCATTGAGAATACATCACGAATAATTCCACCAACACCAGTTGCCGCACCTTGGTATGGTTCTACTGCTGAAGGGTGATTATGACTTTCTACTTTAAACACGACACCTTGTCCATCACCAATATCAACGACCCCTGCGCCTTCTCCAGGACCTTGTACTACTTGGGGACCTTCTGTCGGGAATTTCTTCAATAATGGTTTCGATGTTTTGTAGCTACAATGTTCTGACCACATTACAGAGAAAATACCGATCTCTGTGAAATTAGGACGACGACCCATTATATTTTTGATCATGTCGTATTCTTTGTCTGTTAAACCCATCTCTTTATATATTTTATCTTGTTCAATTGTTTCTGGGCTTACTTCAGGCGCCTGCAACATATTTTTCCCTCCAGTTTTGTAACATTGATTGGAATAATTTCAATCCATCTGCACTATTCAAAATTGCTTCAACAGCTCGCTCTGGGTGTGGCATCATTCCTAATACATTCCCTTGTTCATTTGTCACACCAGCAATGTCTGAAACAGAACCATTTGGATTGTTTTTATATGTGAATACAATTTGATTATTTGCTTTTAATTGTGCTAATGTTTCTTCATCACAATAGTAATTTCCTTCATTATGAGCGATAGGAATAGAGATAACTTCCCCTTTCTCATAATTAGAAGTGAAAATTGTATCATTATTTTCTACTACTAAATCTTCAAAATGACACATAAATTTTAATTTTTCATTACGTAAAAGCGCACCTGGTAAAAGACCTGCTTCTAACAAAATCTGAAATCCATTACATACGCCTAAAATCGGTACACCTTGTTTTGCTTTCTCGCGTAACTGTTTCACAACATTAGATGTAGAAGCAATCGCACCACAACGCAAGTAATCGCCATAAGAGAATCCACCTGGAATCAGTATCGCATCATACCTATCCAAATTAGCATCTTTGTACCATAACATATCTGCTTCTTGACCTAAGGCATCCTTTGCAGCATAGTACATATCACGATCGCAGTTAGAGCCTGGGAATACTACAACAGCAAACTTCACTGAGTAACACCCTCCTCCACTGTATATTCATAATTTTCGATTACAGGGTTTGCTAATAATTTATTACACATTTCTTCAATTTGTTGCTCAATATTCGCATCATCTTCTACTGTTAATTCTAAATATTTTCCAACACGTACTTCTTTAATCGAATTGTATCCTAATGTATTTAATGACCCCTGTACTGCTTTACCTTGTGGATCTAGAACGCCCTCTTTTAATGTTACATGTACTTTAACTAATTTCATTGTAATGCCTCCAGTCTATTCAATATATTATCGTATACCGTTACTAAATCCCCTAAGTCTTGACGGAACACGTCTTTGTCCATTTTTGCACCTGTTTCTATATCCCATAAACGACATGTATCTGGGCTTACTTCATCTGATAAGACGATTTCTCCATTTCTATTGCGACCAAATTCCAATTTGAAATCAACAAGCTGTAAATGAATCTCTTTAAAGAATACTTGGAGCTTTTCATTCACACGTAGCGCCATTTCTTTTATTTGTGCCAACTCTTCTTCTGTTGCATCTGTTAGTAATAATGCATGCGCATCATTAATGAATGGATCATTTAATTCATCTTTTTTATAGAAAAATTCTACTAATGGCTCGGAAAAACGTGTTTTCTCCTCTAAGCCTAGTCTATTCACTATACTTCCTGCAGCGATGTTTCTGACAACGACTTCAAGCGGAATAATGGTTGTTCTCTCTACTAATTGTTCTGTGTCATTTAATGCTTTTTTGAAATGACTATTGATACCATTTTTGTGTAAATAGTCGAACACTTTAGATGAGATGAGATTATTGTATCTGCCCTTTCCGTCAAAATTCGCCTTCTTCGCACCATTAAACGCTGTTGCATCATTTTTATACGATAATACAAGCAACGTTTCATCATCTTTTACTGTGTAGACTTGCTTCGCTTTTCCCTCATATAACAGCTTGTCTTTCATTTCGAACACTCCCCTTATGCTAAACCGATTTTCTTGAAAATTTGATTTACATTCTTCAGATGATACGTATAATCAAAACAATCATCTAATTCTTCTTTGGATAAAGTGTTCTTAATCTGTTCTTCTTGCTCGATCAACTCTCGGAATGGTGTTGCCGTTTCCCATGCTTTCATTGCATTTGGCTGTACCATATCGTATGCAGCTTCACGGCTCATTCCTTTATCAATTAATGATAATAGAACACGTTGAGAGAAAATCACACCATACGTACGATCAATATTGCGTTTCATATTTTCAGGGAATACCGTAAGATTTTTCACGATAGTACTGAAACGATTTAACATATAATTAAGCGCAATCGTTGCATCAGGTAAAATCACACGCTCTGCAGAGGAATGAGAGATATCACGTTCATGCCATAAAGACACATTCTCATAAGATGTAACCATATATCCTCTGATGACTCTTGCCATACCTGTCATATTCTCTGAACCGATTGGATTACGTTTGTGTGGCATTGCAGATGAACCTTTTTGGCCTTTTGCAAAGAATTCTTCCACTTCTCTTGTTTCGGTTTTTTGTAATCCACGGATTTCTGTTGCGAACTTCTCGATAGATGTCGCAATTAATGCAAGTGTAGACATATATTGTGCATGACGATCACGTTGTAATGTTTGTGTAGATACTGGTGCAGCTTGCAATCCTAATTTCTCACATACATATTCTTCTACAAATGGATCAATGTTCGCATATGTTCCTACAGCACCAGATAATTTCCCTGTCTCGATTACTTTAGCTGCTGCATCAAATCGTTCTAAATTACGTTTCATTTCTTCATACCACAACGCCATTTTTAATCCGAATGTCGTAGGCTCTGCATGCACACCATGTGTACGTCCCATCATTACTGTATTCTTATGTTCGATCGCTTTTTCTTTTAATATCTCGATAAAATTAACAATATCTCGACGAATAATTTGATTTGCTTGTTTTAATAAATAAGACAATGCTGTATCTACAACATCTGTAGAAGTTAATCCGTAATGTACCCATTTCTTTTCTTCACCTAATGTCTCAGATACTGCACGTGTAAATGCAACGACATCATGGCGAGTTTCTTGTTCTATTTCCAAAATGCGTGAAATATCAAATGATGCATTGTCTCGAAGCTTTTTGACATCTTCTTTTGGAATAATGCCAAGCTCACTCCATGCTTCACAAGCCAAAATTTCTACTTCTAACCATGCTTGAAATCGATTTTCGTCTGTCCAAATTTTGCTCATTTCTTCCCTTGAATAGCGTTCAATCATAAGAATTTTGCCTCCTAGTTTTGTTCGATGATTTTCTTTTCTATTAAATCTTGATAGATATCATGCACATTGTCCCCTATAAATGTAGCATGTCCCATTTTACGTAGGTCTTTAATCTCGTCTTTTCCATACATATGGATGTGAGCTGTTGCTATATCTTCTAAGCGACTGAAAAACGGTTCGATATCTTTGCCTAATAAGTTAAACATCACTGCTCCACCATGGGAGTGGATAGGAAGTAATGGTAAATGACATATTGCACGAATATGTTGTTCAAATTGAGACACATTGCATGCTTCAATCGTATAATGACCAGAATTATGAGGTCTTGGTGCTAGTTCATTAATTAAAATATCATTTTCTACAACAAACATCTCGATTGCAAATGTACCGACAACACCAATTGTTTCGGCGATTGCCTTCGCTGCTTTCTTTGCTTTTTCGCTGATTTCTTCTGATACGCGTGCAGGTGCAATCGTTGCATGTAATATATGATCACGATGAATATTCTCCGCAACAGGGAAATACGTAATCTCTCCATCTTGCCCTCTTGTAAATACAATCGAAATTTCTTGATGGAATGGTACCCATTTTTCGATAATCAATCGTTCACTTTGCTCTAACATTTCGATTGCTTCTTCTATACTCGCTTCATCTGTTAGTTTCACTTGGCCTTTGCCATCATATCCGCCACGACATGTTTTTGCGACAGAAGGTGTCCCAATTTGTTCTACAGCTTCTTTTAATTCATCTACTGTTGTGACAATGGCAAATTCAGCTACTGGCTGTCCACTTTCCACCATTGCCTTTTTCTCTAATTCTCTATCTTGTGTTACTTTTAAAGAATTGGCACCTTGTGGAAGAATACCTTTATCTTCTAAGATTTGTGCTGCTTTTAAATCCACATTTTCAAATTCATATGTGACTACATCTGATTGATCTGCCAACTTTTGGATTGCGTCTAAATCATCATATTGTGCGATGATTTGTTCATCTGCCACTTGTGCTGTCGGGCAATTTGGTGTTGGATCTAATACAATAACCTTATAGCCCATATGCTTCGCTGCTGTTGTCATCATTCTACCCAATTGTCCACCACCAATAATTCCGATAGTGGAACCAAATAGCAATTTACTTGTCTGCAAGGTCAACCCTCATTTCTGCTACTTTTTCTCTTAGCTGATTATGATATGTTGCTAATTTCTCCGCAATACTTTCGTCATGTGTACCAAGTATTTGCGCTGCTAATATTCCTGCATTCGTCGCTCCTGCTTTGCCAATCGCAACTGTCGCAACAGGTACCCCTCCAGGCATTTGCACAATGGATAATAAAGAATCTAAACCATTCAGACTTTTGGATTGAACAGGTACACCAATGACTGGTAATGTTGTCTTAGATGCAACCATTCCTGGTAAATGTGCCGCACCTCCTGCTCCTGCAATAATTACTTTAAGTCCTTTTTGTCTTGCTTCTTCTGCATAACGAAACATATCTTCTGGTGTACGATGTGCAGAAATTACTTCTTTTTCATACGCTATACCTAATTCATTAAGTATGTCACACGTATGTTGCATTGTATCCCAATCCGATATACTTCCCATAATTACCCCAACTTGTGCCATTGTTTCCCCTCTTTCGTCAAATAAGTGTTGATTTATCCTATAAAAAAACCTATCCATAGCTCCTCATAAATAAGAGAAGATGAATAGGCTAATAGCTTCGTCCAATACCTTCTTAACCTACAAACTTATATTCATAAGTAATGAAATATTCTCATCGTGGTGGCTCGGGATTCATCATGCTATATTTTCATGAATCATTCGTCTTTTCACCCCATGATTGTAGATTTGGAAGACAGTGTACATCTTCCCTCATAGTCCATCATTTACGGTGATGGGTAGAAACTATTGGGCCATATCCCCAAATTATATGAAGGTTACGTTGTTTGATTATTTGCTTGTTTCACTCTACTCTTATGATAACAAGCGATACGGATTTCGTCAATATAAAAATCGAACGTTAATTTACCTAAATAAATTAACGTTCGTGTTTTAGTGGTATTGTTTCAAATTGAATCAAACGATCGACAGGAATTGCTTCATTTCCCGCTTCTTTGAATATTGGTTTCTCTATTCTTCTTATAGGTTGATAACCTGATTTCTTAATCCGATCTAAACATTGATCAATTGTTTCATCATGATTAACTTCGAAGATTTTCTTCTGTTTGCTGCTCGTCTTTTTCGACACTTTTCACAATCTTCCCTTTCTTCACTTTTTTCACCCAGAACCCTCCATGTATTTGTTTTGGTTCATATGCAATAATGAAAGCTTTTGGATCAATTGATTTTATTGTTTCATATAAATGTAGTTCGTATTTTCTTGGAGATAATATTTGCATGGAAAGTCTGTCTCCGTCCATTCCATATGCATACCAGCTTGTGACACCATATCCTTTTTCGCGTAATTGCTTTGTAAAAGATATATCTGGATTAGAAGAAATCACATTGACAGTAATATATCCTAATGCTAGTTTTTCTTCAATCATTGAACCAACAATGACACCAATCCCATATCCAAGTCCATATGCAATCAGGTTCTGAACTTCACCTAGATTATCTAATACAAGTCCAAGTCCTAGTGTGTATATAACAATTTCAAATGTACCAATCGTACCTGCAATATATCTTCTACCTTTTAATGTTAGAATTACTCGAAGTGTTGATAAGGATACATAAACAATATTAATCGCCATAATAATTATAACCATGACAATAGCATTTTCTAGCACGACTCACCCTCCTGTTCTCACCATGTTGCTATTCCTACCATACCATAATAGTAGTTTGATGCGGCACCCATTTTAACATACTACTTGCGTTGTCGCTATATATTTAAAAAGAATCGAAAGGATAGATAACGATGGACCCATTCCGACAAATGCATGAATGGAAAAATAACTTAGATCACTTTTTTGGTGGGGACTTTTGGAATGACTTTGAACATATTGTCAAACCACCTATTCCTGCTGTTAATTTGTATGAACAGGAAAATGAATTCATATTATATATTAATTTGCCCGGAATCAAGGATCGTAAACAAATTAACCTTTCTACTTCTCCTACTACAGTTGAATTAAAAGGACAATTATTACCGATTGAACAACATGGCAAAATCATTAATCAAGAAATTCTGCTTGGTGAATTCCAACGCAAAATCGATTTGCCATTTCCTATTAGAGAAGATAAAGTATCTGCATCTATCAAATCAGGTGTCATGATTGTTCATTTGCCAAAACAGAAAAAGGAACATAATAGGAAGAAGATTTCTATTGAGACGTTTGAGGAGTAAATAAGGATTGGGATATGAGTATTGTTCTTCAAACAAAACACGAACGATTCTATATTTAGTGTTTGGCAATGAAATAAACAATGTGCGTATAACCCCGCTTCGGCTTGCCCACTCTCCTTTCCATGGGCTTTTTCCTTCAGCTAACTTTTCCCAAGCAAAAGTCGCTTGGAAAAGTGGACCTTCAGGAAAAAGTGGCCCATAGGAGTGGGAGTGTGCGCCTTTGCTATAGTGACATTCTACAATGTTTACAAGAGCTAATGTTTTGGTTTGTTACAGTTAGACACTTATTTTGTTCATCATGATACGTAATCTAAAGATAAAATTATATTCAATATGAAATAAAGCCAATAATTTTATGATTATATTAATTGTAGCGTACCAAAAAGCGCAGGCGTCTGTTTCCATTCCTGTGGGATGTTTTTCCCCTAAGATCCACTTTTTAGCGCACTTTGCTAAAAAAGTTAGCTTAGGGGAAAAACCTACGGAAAGGGAAACGGACAAGCCGGAGCGGTTGCCAGGCACATATCTAATTTCAAAATGATCAAATAAAGTTATCTTTCATACGCAAAAAATCCAAACTGTTCGGTAAATAGCTTCCGAATCGTTTGGATTTTTTAAATGGAAAATTATATTGTCCTCATCTCACAATTTTTAATGTAAGAATCCTAAATATAAAATGAAGACAATGAATAAGAACCACATGATTGGATTGATTTCTTTAATACGTCCTTTTGCTGCCATCATAATTGGATAGAAAACAAACCCTACTGCAATACCTGTTGCAATACTATAGCCAAGTGGCATAACAATAATCGTCAAAAATGCTGGTACTGCAACTTCGAACTTATCCCATTCAATATCTTTTAAAGAAGATGCCATCATAATCCCAACAATGATAAGTGCTGGTGCTGTCACATGACTTGTCACTACTCCTAATAATGGAGAGAAGAAAATAGCAAGTAAGAATAATCCAGCTGTCACAACAGAGGTAAATCCTGTTCGTCCACCCGCTGCAACACCCGCCGTTGATTCTACATAAGAAGTCGTTGTAGATGTTCCTAATGTCGCACCAACAACTGTCGCTGCCGAATCAGCAAACAATGCTTTACCAGCTCGAGGTAATTTGTTATCTTTCATTAAACCTGCTTTGGAAGCAACTGCAACTAATGTTCCAGCAGTATCAAAAAAGTCTACAAAAAGGAACGTAAGAATAACAACAAGCATTTGTAATGTAAAGACTTGATCTAAATGTGTAAAAGCCGCTCCAAATGTAGGTGCTAAACTCGGTACTTCACCAATAATTCTTTCTGGTATTGGAACGAGATTAAATAACATACCGACAATTGCTGTGATAACCATACCATAGAATACGCCACCTTTAACACCCAAACCGATTAGAACAACTGTTACTACAATACCTAGTATTGCAAGTAATGTTGGCCCACTCGTTAAATCACCTAATTTAACAAGAGTTGATGGATCTGCTACGATAATATCGGCATTTTGAAACCCGATAAATGCTATGAATAAACCAATCCCTGCACCTACTGCCATTTTTAATTGTGCTGGAATTGCATTAATTACTTTTTCACGAAGACCAGTGAATGTTAAAACAATGAAAATAAGTCCTGATACTAATACACCTGCTAACGCTGTTTCCCAAGGGATGCCGTAACCTAATACAACAGTGAATGCGAAGAATGCATTAAGTCCCATACCTGGTGCTAATGCTATCGGATACTTTGCAATAAGCCCCATAATCAATGTACCGACAGCTGCTGCTAATGCTGTCGCAACGAATACCGCCCCAGCATCCATTCCAGTACCTTCTGCTGCAAGCATACTAGGATTAACAAATAAGATGTATGCCATTGCTAAGAATGTCGTAATACCTGCTACCGTTTCTTGACGATAACTTGTACCAAGCTTGTCAAATTCAAAATACTTTTTCATTTACTAATCTCTCCTTCTTTTATACCAGAAATACGAAAGACTCCTTTTCATCAAAAGGAGTCTTTCATACAATTCAGAATGCGTGACATAGAATCGAATCTAGTCATACATTCCTCCTCGTAGTCAGAGCATTTACTGGTGCTCTGGTAGAGACTCTTGGGCCATATTCCCAATATTATACGATGGATGGTAAATGATTTTTTTATTATGAATAATTTCAATTCATATATTACTAGGAGGTTCCAAAATAGTCAAGACAAAAACCGAATATTTTTTATCTATTTTTTATAATTGTTCGTTTATTTTGTTAAGGAAGTGAAATGGGTGATTATAGGTATTTTAAAAAGTATTCGTTATATAGGGGAACAGTATGCTAGTGTTAATCATGAGAAAATAAAATATGATATATTCACTCAAACAAATGAACAAATCCTAGACCAAAATAAAAAGGACGTCTCTATTTTCCTAACCGGACTAATACATATAGTTGTGTTTAAAAATTATGATATCTCTAACAATTGAATTTAGATGCAGGGTAGACTAATCTTATAATGAGGTGACAAAGATGGATAGAAATAGTATTTTTAGTTATACAAAAAGAACCTACAACACAGACCCTTCCTATCCTTGGGCTAAATTTTCAAATTACGCTGTACTTAGACATGAGAGCAATAACAAATGGTACGGTTTGCTTATGAAAGTAGATAAAAATAAATTAAAATTGGATGGAGATGAACAGATTGAAATCTTAAATGTCAAATGCGATCCAGCGTTAGCTAGTATATTAAGAGAAAATAGTTCTATTTTCCCCGCTTACCATATGAACAAAGAACATTGGATTAGTATTGTATTGGATGGTTCTGTAGAAGATGAAGAAATTCTACACCTGTTAGATACAAGTTATGAGTTAACGAAATAAAAAACTCTCTTTACTCACTAAGAAGTGAGTATAAGAGAGTTTCTTTACTGTTATGGTTTTTTATGTGAGTTGGGTTTATTCCCACTCTATAGTAGCAGGCGGCTTGCTCGTCACATCATACAGTACGCGGTTAATATGATCCACTTCATTCACAATACGTACAGATATTTTTTCGAGTACATCCCATGGAATACGAGCCCAGTCAGATGTCATTCCGTCAATCGATGTTACTGCGCGAATACCAATTGCATAATCATATGTTCTCGCATCACCCATTACTCCAACACTTCTAATATCAGGTAATACAGTGAAGTATTGCCAGATGTCACGATCTAATCCAGCTTTTTTAATTTCATCACGTAAAATCGCATCAGATTCACGTACAATTTCTAATTTTTCTTCTGTAATTTCACCAAGTACACGAATACCAAGTCCTGGTCCTGGGAATGGTTGACGCCATACAATCTCATCAGGTACACCTAATTCAGAACCAAGTGCACGTACTTCATCTTTAAATAATGTATTTAATGGCTCAATTAATTCGAATTCCATATCTTCTGGTAATCCACCAACATTATGGTGTGATTTAATTGTTTGTGCTGTGTCTGTACCACTTTCCACGATATCTGTGTAAAGTGTTCCTTGCGCTAAGAAATCTACATCTTTTAATTTAGCTGCTTCATCATCAAATACATAGATGAATTCATTACCAATGATTTTGCGTTTTTGTTCTGGATCTGATACACCACGTAATTTATTCATAAAGCGTTCTTGTGCATCTACTTTAATGATATTCATATGGAATACATCACGGAATGTGTGCATAACCGTTTCTGCTTCGTCTTTACGTAATAAGCCATGATCTACAAAGATACATGTTAATTGGTCACCGATTGCTTTATGAATTAATGCAGCAACAACAGAAGAATCTACGCCCCCACTTAATGCACATAATACTTTACGATCCCCAACAAGTTCACGAATCTTATCTACTTCCATGTCAATGAAGTTCGCCATTGTCCAGTCACCAGTACATTTACAAGCTTGGAATACAAAAGTTTTTAATAAATCATTTCCGTATTCTGAGTTACGAACTTCTGGGTGAAATTGCACACCATAGAATTGCTTCTCTGAATGGCGCATTGCAGCTACAGGTGTAGAAGTACTTGTTGCTTCAATTTCGAATCCTTCAGGTGGTGTAATAATTTTATCACTGTGGCTCATCCAAACAATTTGGTCTTTAGGTGTTCCTTCAAATAGAACAGAACCTTCTTTTACATTGATTTCTGCTCTACCATATTCACGCTCATTCGCACGTTCTACTGTACCACCAAAGTGATGTGTCATTAATTGCATACCATAGCAAATACCGAGCACTGGAATATCTAAATCAAAAATACGTTCATCACAACGGAAGCTATTCTCACCATAGACACTATGTGGTCCACCAGATAAAATAATTCCTTTTGGATTCATTTCTTTAATTTCTTCCACTGTCAAGCGATGGGAATGTAACTCGCTATATACCCCAAATTCACGAATACGACGTGTAATTAATTGATTATATTGGCTACCAAAATCAAGAACCAATATCATTTCGTTGTTTAATTCCAAGATTGTCCACTCCTTTTTTTCCTCTAGCAACATTTAAAAAAACATTAAGTATTCTATATCCCATGCATCATCACACAGAAAAACTGCCTTTCTACAGTTATTGTCAACAGAAAGGCAGAAATCACGACAGACCCCCACCTTCATAGTCCGAACATTTGTGGTGTTCTGGTAGAAACATCTGGGCCCTATTCCCAAATATATATGAAGGTCTTTACTTAATTTTATCTTATTCTATCAATCGTTTTTTTGTTGGTCAAGCTAATACTTGTTCAAACATTTCATGAAAGAGTTTACTTACTTGTTCCTCGTTCCATTCTGCTTTTTTATTACTATATACGTATTGCTCATAAATATTTGTCAGTTCTGTCATTGCTTTTAATCCAAGCTTCTCATCGACAGCTCTCGCATATGTTCTTAGTGTTTCATTACTTGCTCTTTTTAATCCTTTTTTTGCTAGCACTGCCAATAGAAAATGATAACTTACGTTTAAGTCTTGTTTCTGCTTTATCTTTTCCCATTTCCGCTTTAGATACCAATTGTGTATATCTTTTCTTTTGATAATGATGAATATAACCGAAAGAACTAAGATTCCACTAGCAATCCAACCTAGTATTTTTAGGACTTTCATGAAATTTCCATCATTTGCTTGTGTATTCGTCTCTTCTGACTCTTCTTGTGTCACTTCTTCTTCAATCTCTTCTTGTTCTTCTACTTCTGGTGTAGATTCTTCCTCTAATTCTGGCTGATCCACATCCGCAAGTGTCTCCTCATGAAATGTCGTAAGGTTATCGAACCCTCTTGTCGGTTCAAATGGTACCCAGCCTACCTCCGGGAAGTATACCTCTACCCATGAATGTGCATTGTTGTTCGTTACTTCGTACATTTGATAGCCACTAGGTAAATTCGCTTCACCAATTTGGACTTCGCCACCAGTAAATCCTTTCACCCATCTTGCCGGAATATCTAATGTCCTCAGCAGCACAACCATCGATGTAGAGAAATTATCACAATAGCCAACCATTGTCTCGAACAGGAATTGATCTACATAATCCTCTTCGCCACTCGGTGTAGCAATATTCTCTGTTTGATACACGTAGCCGTTTAAAGAAAAGTAAGATTCAATTGCTTCGACCTTATCCAATCGATTGTCCAAATTTGCAACAACCTCTTCTGCTAATTGGCTCACTCTATCTGGTAATGTTTCTGGCAATTGTAAATACTGTTCTGTAATCTCACTTGGGTCTTCATTTGATGTATTCTTTAATTGGTCAATCGAAAATGAGGGCCGATTATATTCCATTGTAAAATATGGTTGATACTGTTGCTCGCCCATTTCGTATTCCACCATACCTGAATAAAAGTCTTGATATAACGCGATTGTTTCAGGTGGCGCGATAGATGTCGTTCCATATGGGAATGGGACTTTATCTAATCGACTACCTTCCGCGTACTCGACAGATACAGATGACGAGAAGATATCTACACTCGCAGGATCAAATGTTTGAAATTGTATCATATTATCAATGACAGGCTCGAATTCAAACGGACGGGACTTTTCCCAACCTTTCCCTGTATACACGTCTTTAGATTCAATTCTCCAATACAATCGTTCTTTCGCTATTGCTTCAAATACTAATGTATCATCCGCTACAAAAGAACCACCTAATGTCTCATCATTCTCACCATACCCTACTTTCTTTACGGTTCCTTCTCCAAATCCAACATGGCCTGCTGCACTTTCGATAAATGGTACAGGATCAGGCCATTTCGGATCCATTTTTGGACCATAATATCCTAATACTGACGCTATCATCACAATAAATAGAACTGCCGACATCCATATTGACATATACTTTGGTTGATAATCCGAACTTCTGTGCATCCGGTAAAAGTGATTAAGCCCTAATGCAAGTAAGGAAATAATCAATGCACGAACAATGGCTATTGTCGCATCATACACAGTAAAAGTATCCAATATAGCCAAATAAAAAATCGTTAAGAAAACAAATAAGAAGAAGCGATTAGCAATGACAAACCAATAATGTAGCAAATAACTAATCACCCAAATTAATAATAGGAATAAAAAACTCCGAAAAAATGGGGATAACTCATTCCAATTCGCATTCAAAAGCATGTTACTATTATAGGATACCTCCATCGACACTTGCGTGAGCCACTCTGCTGATAGAAATGGATCATGCAAAAATACATAATCCATAACAAGTAGGAGTGCCGAACCTTTAAGCAAAAATTTAAGCCAACCATTTGAGACAAAATAAGATACAAAAAAACTGATGAAGGCATATAGCACAAATAAATAAGAGCTTCCTGTATCTGTTATTTGCTCTAAAGGACGTAACCATTCCCAAAACAGTAAGAATCCTGCGAACAGTACAAGAAAGGAAGGTAGCTGAAATCTATGACTTTTCTTCATTTGTGAATACGTACCTCCCATCTTGTTTTCAGTAAGTCTTTTTCAGTGATCACTTGATAAGGCACTTGTAGTGATCTCAGTTGTTGCAATATTTGTTTCTCTTCCATTGTAATTTCCTTCGACGGTCTAATATAACAAACAATGGGATGATACTCTCTTTTTCTCAGCATTGACATGTGTTCAACAACTGTTTGATCGAGTTTTGTCCATATTGTCAGTATAAAAGCACCCTTAGGAACATGCTTCCAGATAGATAATTGTTCTCGTCGCTTTGTAACCGGTGCAATTGTCGATAGATATCCCTTAACTTCAGCAATATGATGCATGATTTGTTGTTCTGAAAAATGCTTTATTTCTTTACCGTGGATATGAAATGTCACATGTTGCTTCCGCTTTCTCGCCTCTTCTAAAATCGACATAGACAATTCTAGACTTGCTTCTAAGACAAGTGGTTTGACAACATTTTCTTCTCCAACCATACAAGCAATTGCCATCTGGGCATCTTTCTCTTGTTCAAAATCTTTTGTCATCATCGTATTCTTTCTCGCTGTTGCTTTCCAATCAATCCATGAAAATTTGTCACCAGGTGTATACTCTCGAACCCCTCCAACAATATTGGTTAATTTTTCATCGTATATTTGTGCAGGTTTCGTTCCTTCTTCCATTTGATTAGATACTACATGCCATTTAAATGGATAACTCATTGGATATACTACTACTTCTTGAGTAATGGAATGTATGTATCGCTTCTTGACAATACCAAACGGGTCGCCAATTTCGATTATTACATGTGTAAAGGTATGCTTACCCCGTGGTAAATTAGTAATCTGAAATTCTGCTTCCATTTCTCTTTTGAAATATGGAAATAGGAGTTTTCGTAATGTTCGAGGTTGTTCTTTTATTGTTTGATTTGCAATCGAATGATACTTCTCTTTACCAATGTCGTTTCGATTTAATGTCACTGGACATACTTCTTCTAATGAGACATACATGATTGGAAAAGGGAGAAGTCGTCTCAACGTGATGGTGAGATCAATCGATTGTCCTGCATGAATATGAGTACTAGAAATCTTGCTATTTACTTTCCAATTCTTCATTGGGTAAAGTAGGAGTACAAATATATAAAGTAGAATTGGGGTTAGGCTATAAAATAAAAACCAACTAACAAATCCACCTTGAAACATCGCAAATGTAAATAAAATCGTAATGAGCAAGATGACTTCTACAACTTTAATAATTTGTTTCACACTTTCTTTCATCCATGTCGTTCCTTACGAATAGGTATCTCTAGATTCGTCAATATTTCTTGGATAATCATCCATTGTTTTACTCCCTCATAACTTGCATCAGGAGTGAGCATGAGTCGATGTGCTAATACAAATGGTGCTAAATAAAGAATATCGTCAGGAACGACATAATCTCTATCGTGGATAAATGCATATGCTTTAACCGCACGCATTAATGCGACAGATCCTCGGGGACTCACTCCCAATTGTACGTATTTACGCTCTCTTGTTGCCCCAACTATTTCGATAATCAATTGCTTCAGCGTTCGGTCTAGAAACACGTCATTGATTGCACGTTGCATTTCTAACAATTGTTGCTTATCGATTACAGGATGAATTTCCTCGATTGGATGCCCTTTATCCGCACGTTCTAGCATCTCTAGTTCCCCTTCTCGTGTCGGATAACCCATACTTAATTTCATCATAAAGCGATCCAGTTGCGCCTCTGGTAATGGATATGTTCCTTCATAATCAACAGGATTCTGTGTTGCCATTACAAAGAATGGTCTATGTAATGCTCGAGTACTTCCATCTATTGTTACATGCATTTCTTCCATTGCTTCTAATAATGCGGACTGTGTTTTTGGTGAGGTACGATTAATTTCATCTGCTAAAATGATATCGCCAAAGATAGGGCCTTTTCGAAAGTCAAATACCATTTCTTTTGGGTTGTATACAGATACTCCTGTCACATCTGATGGTAATAAATCTGGGGTGAATTGAATTCGCTTAAAATCACAATGAAGAGATTTAGCTATTGCCTTTACTAGCATAGTTTTTCCTACGCCTGGTACATCCTCTAGTAATACATGCCCGTCTGCTAGTAATGCGACAAGACTGAGAATCACTTCTTGTTCCTTCCCTATAATTACATTGTTTATATTAGTGATGATTTCACTTACTTGTTTTTGATATGTTGTCATCTCCTAGCCTCCATTCTAGCAATTCATTCCTTACCTTCTAGCATACCATTTTCTTGTATATTTTAGAAGAATAGGAATCTTGTAAATATATAATATTAAAGAAAAAACTACCTACAACTTGTATAGTTGCAGATAGTTTATCATTTTATCCGATAATCACTCGCTCTGTTGGGTAATGGAACTTATCTTGACTTGCATCTCCTCTGATAAGGAATAGAAAAGAAAAGATTCCAATACGACCAATAAACATTAAACACATAATCAACACTTTACCAAATGTCGATAAGTCTGGGGTAATACCCATCGATAGTCCTGTCGTTCCGAATGCAGAAGTCACTTCAAACATAATTTGAATAAGGGAGAAATCTTCCGTATATGTTAATAATATAACAGATGTCGAACATAATATAATCGCTGTAGAGATGACAATAAATGAGCGCATCATATCTTCATTATCAATCTCTCTACCAAATACTTTGACACTCGTATTTCCTTTTGCATAATTAAATATCGTCAGTAGCATAATCGCAAAAGTGGTTGTACGAATCCCGCCACCAACACTACTTGGTGATGCTCCAATGAACATGAGCAGACTAATTACAACTAGAGTTGGGATCGATAATTCCGATACATCCATTGTAGACAGGCCACCACTTCTTGATGTGACAGATTGAAATAGACTATAGAAGAATGTTTCATGCCAACTCTTATCAGCAAAGAACGCATTTCTTTCTAATAAGAAAATCACTACCCATCCAAAAATAACTAACCAAAAAAAAGTGACTGTTGTAATTTTAGTAAATAAAGAGAACTTATGTCGATCATTAAATGCATTCTTTTTACCTTGTAACACTTCTTGTACTTCCACTAAAACAGGGAAGCCTATTGCCCCAAGTACAATTAAAATCATATTAATAAATTGGACAAAATAGTCATCCGCAAATGGAATGAGTGACGCTCCAGTAATATCTAATCCACCATTTGTTGTCGCACTGATTGCTCCAAAAACCCCATGTAATAATGCTTCTTGAAATGTATCATAATAATTCAGAAAGTGGATGGTTAAGATCATCGCACCGACGAATTCTATGACTAACATAAGTTTAAATATTTCTAACATTAGTTTCACTAAACCAGCTAATGTTTTACTATTTTGGTCGACCATGATTAATTTTCTATTTCTAATTCCAATTTTCTTTCCTAACACGACCCAAATAAATGTACCCATTGTCATAATACCAATTCCACCAAGGTGCAAGATGACTGCAATAGCAATTTGTCCTGCTGGATTGAATGTATCTACAATAGAAACCGCTGTAAGACCAGTAACACTAATAGATGTCACCGCAGTAAACATAGCATCAATAAACGGTAATTCTACTCCATCTCGATGAAATATTGGTAAACTGATAATAATAGTCGAAAAAATAACTGCTAATAAATAATAAATTACGATATGATGGATTGCTGACCAGTTCTTCACCATCGCTTTCCATTTATCTAATAACGGCATTGTACGAGATCTCCTTAGATATTTTAAAACTAGTCGATAGTTTACCATACTCTACGTAATTTATCATCACTTTTCTAGAAACCACTATAAGAATCAAGATGGAACTTGCCATTTGCTTGATATAAGTACTTCTCTGGTACGACTTTCTCAATCATAGGGAAAATGATACGTTCTTCTAATCTGACATGTACCATTAATAATTCACCTAACTCGTTAAATACAGAACGTTCGATTCGTCTTGTTCCACGTATATGTTGAATAAGACCACGTATCTGAACATGTTGTATCAGCATGTCACGTATTTCTTCTTGGTCAACAGAGGCATATTGTGCATAGAGCGGCAACAATACTTCTTCTTCATCTCTGAAATGATCTCTACCGTCCTTTTCCCAAAATTCTATCACTTCTCTTGTCATTTCTTGAATACTTGCGTTCTCATCCGCTTTTTTCAGTTTTTGTGCCATCACTAATGTATGATGGTGATGATGTGACAAAGGATGTAGTGCTTCATGACGCTTGCCCATTTGGAACAACTCCTTCTCTAATCTGTATTCTTATAATTAATTGCTTTTCATCGTATATTTATAGTATAAAGGAAAAGGAAGTAAAATAGTATGATGACATACACAAAATAAAGGAAGTATGGTATGGAACTTATAAAGACATTTGTAATGAGTCCGAAGTTTAATAGATTGATTACCTATTTAATCATAATTAATGCAATATTAATTGGTTTAGAAACCTCTCCACAGCTCTATACACAGTATCATTCTTTCTTTGTCACGATAGATATGATTATTCTAGCTATCTTTACAATAGAAGTAGCACTCAAAATCATCGTATTAAAGAAAGCTTTTTTTCAAAATAGTTGGAACATTTTTGATTTTATCATTGTTATCGGTAGTGTCATTCTTTATAGTACACCTTTCGTCAGTGTGTTACGTATCTTCCGAGTATTAAGGGTATTCCGTACTATTACCACTGTTCCCACACTCAGACGCATTGTAGCAGCATTATTTATGGCCATCCCTACGATTAGTAGTGTTTTACTTATTATGGCCATTATATTCTATGTCTATGCAGTCATTGGTACGAGCTTTTATCGTGAGATTTCACCAGAATATTTTGGTGACTTATTCTTAAGTACTGTGACATTATTTCAAATTTTCACTTTAGAATCATGGGCAAGCGGTATTTTTAGGCCGATATTTGACCAAGCACCTTCTTCTTGGTTTTATTTCATTTCTTTTATCATTATTACAACGTTTATCATGATTAACCTCATTGTTGGTGAAATCGTCAATAATGCACAAAAGATATCTGATAGTGTAGAAGAAGAAACAGAAGAGATTAAGAAAGACACACATGAGATAAAAGAATTACGAAAAGAAATTCAAGAAATCAAGCAATTATTAATAAGTAAAGAGAAGCACCGTCCTTAATACTGGATGGTGCTTCTTTTAATTTTCTCTATTATCTTGCTATTTAATAGGTTATTTGTTCAATCTTAGCTTTGGTAGGCTAGTGCTTAGCGCAATGTCACTACTAGATACATATACTTTCAGTGTAAAAGTTTAGAAAGGAGAATGCATAATGGATCCTAGCCAAATCGGCCGTTATTTGGACGCAGTTGTTGACAAAATGATTCGTATTGATCGAGGAGGTCCTGAATCAAGGGTTGGTAAACTCATCGGTGTGTATAATGACTACATTGCATTATTAACAAAAGAAGAAGGCGTTATTTATTATCGCACGCAACACATCAAAAGTATTACCGAAAATGTAAAAGACATAAAAGCAGATGAATTAGGTGAAGAAGAAGTTGAGCCAATCATTGCCGCTTCTTTCACACAGTTATTAGATCACTTGAAGCTTCAATGGGTACAAATTAACAGAGGTGGACCTGAGAAATTAGAAGGTGTATTAAATGATATGACAGATGACATTGTAACAGTTGTAGCAAACAAAGAAGTAATTCGTCTATCTTCTTTCCACATCCGTAATATTAGTGTAGTCCAAGTCAAAAATGAGCAAAGTGATAGCGAGCAAGAAAGTAACAACGAGAAATCACGTAACAAGAAAAGAAGACGCTAAGTTATATTTCTATTTCTCTACCTTACTCAATGATTTTAATTTCTCCTTTGCAGTCGCTTCTCTATGGGGCGACTGTCTATTTAAAAGTTCTTCTAAACATCTCGATTCGATGCTTTAGTAGAGAGAGGTGAACACAATGTTTATGGGATTATTTTTTGTCATATCAGGATTAATCTTTACCCCTATTCTAATACCTAATAAGAAGCATACATCTCTTCCACAAGAGCACTATACAATCTTAGAGCATAAGGGGTATTCCAATGTTTGATTACACATTCATTCTTACCATCACTATTTTTGTTGTAACCATTTATCTCATGCTTTCTAAACCAAAAGGGCTTAATGAAACAATACCAACAACTATCGGAGCAATCATTCTCATAGTACTTGGAATCGTATCCTATCAGAATATCTTTCATATAATGGATATGGTGAGTGGTGCAACATTTACGATATTATCTACCATTGTCATGACGATTATTTTAGAAAGTGTCGGCTTCTTCAAATGGGTTGCGATTAATTTAATTCAACGAACAAATGGTTCAGGGAAAAAATTATTTTTCTATATTATCGGATTATGCTTTTTTACGACAATCTTCTTCAACAATGATGGCAGCATCCTTATTACAACACCAATCATCATTCGAATTGTCTTCATGCTTAAGTTAAAGCCACACCAACAATTCCCTTACTTGATATCAGGCGCACTTATTGCCACTGCTGCTAGTGCACCCATCGCGATAAGTAACATTGCGAACCTCATTGCACTTGAAATGGTAAGACTTGATTTAAACCAATATGTCACTTTGATGTTTGTACCTTCGATGATTGGCATTATGACAATGACATTATTATTGTATCTCTATTTCAAAAAGGATTTACCGAAAACGATCCAAACACATCATCACACCATTCAATTTAATTCCCATCCACTCACAACAGTCGAGGAAAAAATTGATTGGAATATGTTTATCTTAGCAATTGTGTTCATTGTTTGTATTAGAAGTAGTTATTTCATTCTCGCACCATTCGGAATACCTATGGAAATCATCTCCATCATTGGTGCAACAAGTCTTGTGATGCTACGTTATTTGCATTATAAAAAAGGCATAAAGGATATTCTCGTCAAAACACCGTGGCATATTTTACTTTTTGCTTTTAGCATGTATGTGCTTGTATACGCACTCCAGAATGTTGGTGTGACACAATATTTATATGATTTATTGTATCCATTTGTGCAGGCTAATCACTTTCAAGCGATTCTCTCAATGGGCATTGCGATAACACTTCTATCCAACATCGTCAATAACTTGCCTGCTGTAATGATAGGTTCTTTGACCATCACAGAAATGGGACTAGACATCCACACATTACAATTAGCATATCTCGCTAACATTATGGGAAGTGATATAGGCGCATTGCTTACTCCTGTCGGTACACTTGCCACATTGATATGGATGTTTATTTTGAGGAAGCATGGTATTCATTTAACTTGGCGTAAATACTTTCAAGTTACTATAGTGATCATTCCGCTGACATTATTGATTAGTCTAATCAGCTTATATGCGTGGAGCTATATCATCACACCATAAAGGAGGCGAACTGCATTGAATATTTTAGAGAATTACATCCATCAAACAATGACTTTACACTTAGCTGGAAGAATCAAAATAGATGGAATATTGATTGAAGTTGGTAGTGATATTATTGTTTTATACAATGGAGAAGAATATATGTATATTCCAACAACACATGTATTGCATATCAAAAAAAGTGTGGAATCAGAAATTATTTTACCTACAGATGAGATTGACCCATTAAAAGAAATCTCACTTCGCAAAATCCTTGTAAATGCAAAAGGACTTTTCACGGAAATCTTTGTCACTCCTTCTCAATCCATTCATGGTTATATTACAAATGTTCTAAGTGATTATTTTGTCTTTTATTCGCCTGTATATAAAACAATGTTCATTCCTTTTCATCATTTAAAATGGCTTACTCCATATCAAAATAATCAAATACCATATGGCCTAGAGAGAGAAATGCTCCCAGTTCATCCAAGCAATATGAATCTGTCTCGTACATTTGAAATACAATTACAGAAATTGATTGGAAAAATAATTATTATTGATTTAGGAATTGAAGCATATCAAATTGGGCAATTAGTAGCGATACACAAAAGCTTTATTGAAATCATCACCGCAAGACAAGAAACCGTGTTTATTCCAATGAATCATATAAAAACTGTACATTTCCAGTGAGAAATCTGCTTATTCATCACCTCCACTTGAATGAATTTTGAATAAATTGATGTGGAGGTGTTGTTCTTTTCTAATTAACAGTAAATGAGGAGATTTGCCAATCAATCGGTTCTTTTCCTTCTTGAATTAACAACTGATTCACCTTTGAAAATGGTTTGCTATTAAAGAATCCTCTATGCGCAGATAATGGACTAGGATGTGGTGACTTTATTGTATAATGCTTTGACGTGTCTATTAATGTTTCTTTTGCCTCTGCTGCCTTTCCCCACAAAATGTAGACAATTGGAGATGATTTATCATTTAATTTCTTAATGATTTGATTTGTAAACTGCTCCCATCCTCTTCCTTTATGGGAATGCGCTTCTCCACTTCGAACTGTCAATACTGTATTCAATAACAGCACCCCTTGATCTGCCCACTCCTTTAAGTATCCATGATTTGGAATAGATACCCCAACATCATTCTGTAATTCTTTATATATATTTTTCAATGACGGCGGCACTGGTACACCTTTATTCACAGAAAAACTCAGACCATGTGCTTGATTTGGACCGTGATACGGATCTTGACCAAGTATCACGACTTTAACATCTTCAAATGAAGTGAAATGTAGTGCATTAAATATATCCTCTGCTTTAGGATAAATGGTTGATGTTTGATATTCTTCTCGTAAAAATTCATGTAGCTTCTTATAGTAATTTTGATTACATTCACCACTTAAGATATCTTCCCAATCATTTGTAAATATATGCTTATTCATCCTCTTCTTCACCTCTCTTGTTCGTACTCTGTAGATAAAAAATAAACATCAGCGTTTTTATCGCCAATGTTTTAACAGCATTTCTTTGGGTATACTTTTACTAAATGAGTGTTTCATTGTCCACCCATGTCTCAGCCCATTGTTGGATATTCTTTAAAACGGGTTCCAATGCTCTTCCTTTATCAGTCAATTCATACTCTATTCTAACAGGTGTTTCATTATATACTTTACGATTTACGATACATTGTTTTTCTAAATCTTTTAATCGCTCAGATAACACACGACCGCTAATTCCAATCGTTGATTCTATATGGGAAAAACGTTGTGGACCTTCTAACAATTGAAATATGATTAGTCCAGTCCATCGCTTATTCAAAATGTCTAATGCTGACTCGAATCTAGGACAAATTGTTTTATCATTCATCACTTTCACCTCTTATTTAGTAGTATAGCAGAAAATAAATTAGAAATAAAATAACAAAATTACTTGACGTAATTAATTTTCATTTGTATACTAAGTTACATAAAGTAAGTTAATAATTTTTAGGAGGAATATTAAAAATGACAACAGTAAAATTAGATAAAGTACACAGTGGATTGAATTTTCAAGTAAAACATATGATGGTATCAAAAGCAAAAGGTGAATTCCAAGATTTCGATGTAGACTTTAACGGAGACTTTAATGATTTAGAAAATGCATCTGTAAAAGTAACAATTAAAGTCGATTCTATTGAAACTAATAATGATGATCGTAATGGACATTTAAAATCAGGTGACTTCTTTGATGTAGAGAACTACCCTACAATTACATTTGAAAGTACTTCAATTAAGAAAGTATCTGATGATGAATTTGAAGTAACAGGCAATACAACAGTTAAAGATACAACAAGAGTAGAAACTTTCAAAGTAGAATACAACGGTATGGCTAAAGACCCAATGGCTGGACACATGGTTGCTGGTGTTGACTTAGACGGTAAAATAAACCGCGAAGACTACGGTTTAACTTGGAATGCGGCATTAGAAACAGGCGGCGTACTAATCGGTAAAGACGTAAAACTACACGGTTCATTTGAATTTATTATTGAAGGATAATAATCAAAAGCAGAAATGCCCGTCTAGAAACGTAGTGACTGGAGTGCATCAACAGAAATAAAGGAATCACGGCGAGGTACGAGTCGATGATGACTTATTGATCGTTGATTCACGAAGTCGCCTAGTTTCTGGGCATTTATGCTAGATGATACAAAAGCAGAAATGCCCGTCTAGAAACGTAGCGACTGGAGTGCATCAACAGAAATAAAGGAATCACGGCGAGGTACGAGTCGATGATGACTTATTGATCGTTGATTCGCGAAGTCGCCTAGTTTCTGGGCATTTACGCTAGCCGATACAAAAAGTAAAAGCACACATCTGTTCATTTAGCAGATGTGTGCTTTTTCTATACTAACAACTTATGCTTCCAAAACATAACTAATTATTTCTTTAATTTTCCCATCTTTATGCTTATTTAATTTATAGATATCACAAAAACTATAATGATTTAGTTCTCCGTCACGATCTGTCGTATGGATGACACCATGAACAGCAGCTTCTTTTCCATGTGTAATCATTGTTTCGATGTCTAATTCAAACTGATTGCCACTTTCCATCCCTTCTAATGCCTGTCTTAGTGATTCTATTCCCCGAATCGTATCTGTACCGACCATGCGCCATACAATATCATCTGTCACACTTTCTAAAATTTTCCCGACATTACCTTTGACAAATGCTTCATTAAATTCACGAAAAAATAATTGGTTTGCTGTTTCCATTATGTTTGGCTCCTTTTTTTAAATCTATTATATCATTTTAGCAAAAGCAGACTTTTTTTACACGAATTCACGTATGCAATATGTCTTGATAGATTAACTTTCCAAACATCTAGGTACAATATATAGTGATAAATATCACTATTAGACACTATATATTGTATTAATGTAGAATCATCATATTGATAAGGAGAGTTCAGTCTATGTTCCAAAATTCAGAGCAAATTATCCAGAAATTCACTTCGAATACAGAAGATAAAAAAGCGGATTACTTAAAACGTGAGAATAGTAACTATGTCTATTCCTTACCATTATTGCGACATAATTTAAATAATCATGCAGAGGAAGAATTTTTATTCCGACATGTTCTCCCTAAAAGAATAAAAGAACTATATGATGATGGCATTGTGTATGTGCATGACAAACAATTGGCACCATATTGCGTCTCCATTAGTTGTAAAGATATTGCGATGAAAGGTATTCCATCACTCGCAAAGAATATGATTACTTCCAAACCAACTAAGCGATTATCCATATTATTACGCCATTTTAGTAATGTGGTTACATTAATTTCTCAACAAGTATCAGGTGCGGTCATGCTTGCTCAATTATCGACTATAGCCGCTTCCTATTTATACGCTGAAGAACAACAAGGCCATGAGTATGATAAAGATGAGTTAAAGCAATTATTCCAAAGTTTAATCTGGGAATTGAACATGCCGCTTCGTTCAGGTGCGCAGAGTAGCTTTTCTAATATCACACTTGAATTTGGCAAACCGTCTGAGGAAATTAAAGATGAATATATTGTAATCGGCGGTGAAGCACTGTCCATGACGTATAAAGATTTACCAAGTACATATTTTGACCAAATTAATCAAGCAATTATTGACGTCATGAGTGAAGGTACAGGTAGTGATGGCATTCCATTCACATTCCCATTACTAACCGTACAGATTGATGATGATTTCAACTACCAAAATCCATTATTTCTAGAGTTATTAGACAAAATGTACAATTGGGGTGGTGTGTATTTCGAGAATTTCAAAACAGCCCCATTTGAGAATACCTATTACAAATCATTAAACCCTATGATTCAAGCAAAAGATCCAGAAGTTAGTCGTAGTTTATGCTGTCGTCTTCAAATTAATTTAGAAACATTATCTAAAGCTGGCGGTGGTGTATTCGGTTCTTCTACTGGTTCCACTGGTGCTGTACAAGTACTCAATTTGAATATGAATCGATTACTGATTGAATTCGGACACGATTTAGCTTTAGTAAAAGAAAAAATGGCCGAATACTTAGAAGTTATGCAAGAAGCACATATGGCAAAAAGAAAATGGATTGAACAAAATAAAGAACTATATCCTACCTTCTTCTCTTATAACCATAATCTAAAAAATTATTTCAATGTCTTTGCCATCACTGGGATGAATGAAGGACTTGTCAACATTGGTTATGAGAATGGCATAAAAGATTCAGAAGGAAAATTAATTGCACATGACTTAATGCAATACATGACAGAAATAGTGAATCACTTCATTGTACGTGACAAAGTGGCATGTGGTATTGAATATGCACCTGCCGAAAATGCAGCGATTAAGTTGGCGAGACATGATCACAAATGGGCTAAGAAGAATGGTCGAGAAATTTTTACACAAGGCGAAGGAGAGAATCCATATTTAACAAGCGGCTGCATGACACCATTTTCTGAAGAAGACTTTTTAGAACAATTAGAAAACAGTGCAGAATTTCAAGGATATGCCACATCAGGTAGTGTCTTGCATCATTTCTTAGAAGCTAAAGTAGCACCTGAAAAGTTAGCAATATATATCGATCGTATTTTCCAAAAACCAATTAATTATATTACATTAACACCAACAATTACTTCTTGTATGGCATGTGGTCAAAAAATTATTGCAGAAGATGCCAAGAATATTAAACAATGCCCGACATGTGAGTCACATGATATTGCCACATTCAGCCGTGTGATTGGTTATTTGAAAATGATTGCTCGCAACAATATTGAAGTAAATGACAAAGGATATTATGAAGGAAAATATAACTTCTGGTCTAAAGCAAGACGACATGATTGGAATGAGCGTAAACGACTAAAAGAAGAAACAATGGAAGAAGCTGTGAAATAATGGAGTTTTACAACAATTTCATTCGTACATTTAACGACTTACCAGATCATACGACACTACTAGTTCATTCCTTATCAGGTTGTCTGCTTCATTGCTATGGGTGTCATAATTACGATGAAATTATTGCTAACAAACCAAAATTGTATAAGACAGAACAAGATTTATATGATTATTTAGATAAAAGTGGCTTCTTATTTGATGCGATTATGTTCAGTGGGGGAGAATTTCTAATAGATAAAATAGATGATATCATTCAGTTACTTACACGTGTCCGGAAATGCTTTGATGGTAAAATCATTGTAACAACATGTGGGGCATATCCAAACAAACTAAAGCAACTGATTGAACTTCATTTAGTTGATGGTATTCATATTGATATGAAATTACCTTATCACGCATTAGATATTAAGGAAGATAAGGAGATATTCCAAGCAGTCATTGGCATCTCACCTAATCAAAAATTAATCACTCATTTCCTTGAAAGTATCAACATTGTTTTGCAACACAATTCACCATATGATCAAGTGCGTACAGTGAAATACCCAATATTAGATCAAGCATTTTTTGACGAAATCGAACAATACATCACAGATCAAAAAACATATTGGGATAGTCAAGTAGCCTATTACCTGAATGAATTTTTAACAGTATAAAATACAAATGACGCATTGGAAATCATTGCGTCATTTTTTTATCACCAATTAGAATGTTTAACTATGATAGTTAACGGTTACATGAGTAGTGTAGTACATTTTCTAATACTAAGAAATAAAGGAGTAGTGCGCGAATGGATATTAAAGAACAAATAAAGCAATGGAAAAAAGTATCTTTAGCCAAGCCGAACAGAGTTTTTTCTATGTATTTGAACACAGACCGTGCCGATCCCGACCAACAAGGTGGCGAATGGAAAATACACCTTAAGAATGGATTGAATAATTTCGAGAAGTATTTAGAAAAAGATAACAACAAAGAAGAACAAAAGAATTTTACCATCATTAAAGATAAAGTACTTACATTTATGAAAGAAAACGAACAAAGTTTAGCCAAAAGTGTCGTCATATTCGCAACAGCTGATGGATCCATTTGGTTTGCTGATAAATTCCAAATGCCTGTCACAACTGATTTTGCTTGGGATGAGGATGTGAAGATTAATCAATTAAAACAGATGCACGAGAAATTTCCTAAATCAGGGATTATTCTTACACAAAGAGAAGCGGTACGTGTACTTGATACAGAATTAGGCACAGTGAAAGATACACATATATTCGAATTAGACATCGAAACAGAAGATTGGCGAGAATATGCTGGGCCCCATCGCGCGCAAGCAACTGTAGGTAATGGCAGTAAAAGCACACAACAGGATCAATTCAAGGAACGTTTTGAGGCCAATCGTTATCGTTGGTATAAACAATTAGCTGCTACACTTGATCGATTTGCGAAAGGGTTACACTGGGACAACATCTATATTGTAGGTGAAAAAGATGAAGTGCATGATTTAAAATCAAATATGCAAAAAAATATCACAAAAGTTGTTCCTAAAAATATGTTAGATCATGAACCGACTAAAATTATAAAAGAAGTTGTTTTTAAATAAAGACATACTTTTAAAGCAGTTCCATTCCGATTAGCGAATGGAACTGCTTGTTATTTTATAGTCAACGCTCAAAAATATACGTTTGTGCTCGAACACTTGTCCATTACATTCTCCTTTAAAAAGAATATAGTGTATTAGAAACGTAAGCAATATTGTCTTATGTTTTCTAATTCATTCTTTAAGGAAAGATTATATGGCTGTAAATAGAGATAAAGTATTAGCCGAATTAAGAGAAAAGTTAGAGAATAGAAATATGGACCCGTCCGTTCAAGCTGTGTTAGATCAAGTAGCAGATGCACAACAAGCAAACTGTCATCGCGTTTTATTTGATTGTTGTCACCTCACATTATCACCCGAATCCGTAATCGATTTACCAAAAGGATTGATCAATATTTATGCGGATTATTTCTTCCTTGAATGTTGCTCGAATCCTACTACAATTGATGGGATTACAGAGTGTGGCACACTTGTCAATGCATGTACCGCTCAAGAAGTAAAAGCAATAGGGAATATTAATTATGTTACTTCATTTAACGCTCCTACATTTTATAACAATGGTGCCGCAGATTGTAACAGAACAATGAATCACACATTCTCTTGTGCTAGTACGTTATGTGTGAATCACACATTATGTTACACTACACCAGATACAGTTGATCCATGCCCAGAATTTTGTAATGGAAATGTATTGGCATTTGCCTATATCTCTGATGTAGACTATTGCAACCCTTCTAAAGCTGTTGTAACCATTTCCGTTATTTTCATCTTACCTGAGTGTGAGAATGACATTCCAGTTAACAACTAATCTTCCTACTCTCCTTAAGTAATTTTGTCACACTACTAGGCGTTTGCATACTATGTAGAGAAAAAGTTACTAAAAAAAAGGAGAGTCCATTATGTATAATTATCCGTATTCCTGCCATCCAATGAGCCCTACACCACCTTATTGGAATCAGCCATTTTATCCAACAGAGGCGTATCCAATGATGCAACAAATGCCTTCCTATGATAAAGGAAATTCCCCTAATGTGGTGGATATTCAACAATTAACAAAGCACAATCATTATTTCCGTACAGTTATTTGGACGGGCAAACACCTTCAAGTTACGTTAATGTGTATTGGTGTCGGTGATGATATCGGTTTAGAAATTCACCCACACACGGATCAATTCCTGCGAATAGAAGACGGTGAAGGTCTTGTGCAAATAGGCGAGCACAAAGATCAACTAACCTTCCAACAATATGTATGTCCAGGCTCAGCCATTATGATCCCAGCTGGCGTGTGGCACAATCTAATCAATGTAGGAAATCGCCCATTAAAACTCTATTCTATCTACGCCCCACCAGAACACCCATTCGGAACAATACATGCCACAAAAGCGCAAGCACCCGTTTAGAAACGTAGCGACTGGAGTGAAGTAACAGAAATAAAGGAATCACGGTGAGGCACGAGCCGATGATGACTTATACTCACCAGTACAAGTGCGACTATACCTCATGTATTCACATGAGGTAAGTCTTCTATGTTGATAGTTGCTTCACGAAGTCGCCTAGTTTCTGGGTGCTTAAGCTGGATGCCACAAAAGCGCAAGCATTCGTTTAGAGACGTAGGGACTGGAACCTGAAAAAGCAAGCTACATCTTGTCCATGTAGCTTGCTTTTTCTTATCTATTTCATTCAAGAATGTACTGGATAATGCGCGACTACTTCTTCTTTATTTCGTTTCACTGTCACAACTAATGCTAAACCACTTATTACTAAGATCGAACTACTAAAGAAGAATACTGTTGCGATTGTATACATACCTGCAATCCAACCGCCTAAAATAGGTCCAATAATATTTCCTAGAAAACGAATACTCGTATTATAGCCAAGTACTTCTCCTTGAATATGGAGCGGCGTGACTTGACGTATATATGCAGTACGAATTGGAATGATGCCACCAATCGCCATTCCTAGTAAAAAGCGAACGACTATGAGCTGACTAATCGAGGAAACAAATCCACCTGGAAAGAAAAAGATACCTGACAAGAACAACAGAAGAATGAGTACTTTTTCGTAACCTATACGATCAGCTAATTTCCCCCAATTCCTAGACATAAAAAGATTCCCTAACCCTGCAGCAGAAAATGCTAATCCAGAGAAAAAGGCAATACTAGTCGGCCCATGAATTTGGTCCACATATAAGGATAATATTGGTTGAATACTAAAATTAGCAACTTGGACAAACATAGATACGATCATTACCATTACAAGAATGGGGTGCGCAAGAATATGCTTTAACACTTGCAAAGAAGTATATTTCTTCTCATTTTCACTTTCTTCCTCTATTCGTCTTTCTTTAATCCCGACTAAGACGAAGATTGCTGCAGTAAAAAGAGTAATTGCAGTTAATTGAAATGTGTGTGCATATCCAATAAGATCAGCTAGTATTCCACCAAACAATGGACCTAGCAAACTCCCAGTTACATTCCCTGTTTGCAAAGTTCCTAAAACCTTACCTGCAATATGTTTTGGTGTTTGTGTCGAGATAAATGCTTGTGACATCGAGATAAAACCAGCAAAAAGTCCCATGAATAAGCGTAATAAAAAGAGTTGATACACATTCGTAACAAACCCCATCAAAAGTACACTAATTCCTAAACCAAATCCAGAGATAACCAAGAAAGGCTTTCTACCTCGTTTATCCCCATATCTTCCCCATAGCGGTGAGACAAGAAATGCGATAAAGAAGGTAATCGCAAATACCCATCCAGACCATTGTTGAACAAAATCATCAGGATAATTTCCTAATGAACCGATATATAATGAAAGAAACGGAATCACCATCGTCATACTTGCTGCAATAAAGAAATTCGCAAACCACATGATAAACAGATTTCTTTTTGCTACTTGTTGTTGATTAATCATTATCCCCTTCTTCTAATTTAATTTTAACCATGTTAGGAAGTGACTGTTTTTTAAAACTATTTCGACTCCCTAAATATAATGGTACGCCTTTAGTATATGAAAATAAACATATCTGCTCATAAATTAGGGATTCTTCGAGCCACGCTGGGATTCTCATAGCCACGCTGGAATTCTCATAGCCACACTGGAATTCTCATGGCCACGCTGGGATTCTCATAGCCACGCTGGAATTCTCATTAACCAAGAAGTGAATAAACTTCTTTTTTTAAAATTAATGCTGGTTTTTCATTAATCCCTGCGTGGCTCTCATATTTCCTGTGTCCCACAAAGAATCCCAGCGTCATTCTCATTTTCCCTGCGTCCCACAAACATTCCCAGTGTCATCCTCATTTTCCCTGCGTCCCACAAAGAATCCCAGCGTCATTCTCATTTTCCCTGCGTCCCACAAACATTCCCAGCGTCATCCCCACCACATAAGAAAAAAGCAGCACCAAGCTCCCACTCGATACTGCCTCACCCTACATTAGTGAATATTCGCTTTCTTAAAGTTTCCACCTTTTACTTCTGCAACATCGTATACTGTTACAAATGCACGAGGGTCAATCTCTTGAATGATTTCTTTCATTTTGCTTTCTTCTAATCGGTTAATTACACATGTAATTTCTTTAAATTCTTCGTTAGAATATGCTCCACGAACAATATTGTAAGTCGCCCCTCTTCCTAAGCGATCACGTATCGTCTCTACCATTAATTCAGGTTCATTTGTAATGATTTTGAATGTTTTGGAACCACTCAAGCCTTCTTCTACAATATGAATGACTTTCGATGCTATAAAATATGCGATACCTGATAAAAAGGCACCTTGTAATCCAAATACTGTTGATACAACAATAAAAACAAACAAATTCAAGAACAAAATTAGATCACTTGTACCAAAAGGTAGCTTACGGGATAATAATACTGCTAACATATCAATCCCATCTAGAGCACCACCATTACGCAAGGCAAGTCCCATCCCAAAACCAATAATAATACCACCAACAACAGTAACAAGTAATGTATCTCCTTCAATGATTGGTGGTATATGATGCATCAAGCTCGTACCAATCGCTAATGAAACAATACCAATAATTGAATTAATCGCAAAACTTTTACCGATTTGTTTGTATCCCAAATAGACAAAAGGAATATTTAGAATTCCAATTAATATACCTAATTGTAGACCTGTCCATTGTGATCCAACAATACTAAGACCTGTTACACCACCATCAGATACATTATTTGGAATAAGAACTGCTTCTAATCCATATGCAGTAATAAATCCACCTAATACAATTATTACTATCCGAATCACTTTAGTTACAATATGTAAATATCCTTTTTTCAAAAAAATACACTTCCTTCTAAAAAACGACTATTTTTATTTTACTTTTTTCCAAATACACTCGTCAACTTTTAATAAATATAGTAATATTTAACATGAAAACAATTATTTTATATATTTCTATAAATTTATGAAAATAATTGTAACTTTTTAGATGATTCATTCGTTTAATTAATGAGGGCTTCTTTACCTACATATCCTATTTAGAATACATACACTAATGAATATAGAATCTAACATCTATATAGAATAAATTTGCTCTCATCATTAATATAAAGAACAGGGGGAAAGACATGAGTTTTTTTAAGCGTGGATTATTAAGTATTACGAGAAGACCAGGCAAGTCGATTATTTTGTTAGCAGTTTTATTTATTTTGGGAAATGTGATTGCAGGTGCGATTTCGATTACCCAAGCAACATCTAATGTAGAAAGTACGATTAAAGATCGCTTAGGTTCTGCTGCGACGATTGAATTAGATTATGAGCAATTAGACAAAATGGAAGAATCGGAATTAATGAATTTTGAGATGCAACCATTAAAATTGGATCTAATTGAAGAAATTGGGCAACTTTCTTATGTGAAGTACTATGACTTCAACAAAATGCTCTATCTTGGTTCAAAAGAAGTAAATGCATACTATGGAGAAGACACGGAAGTCGACTTCGCTGTTGAAGAGAACGAAGAATACATTAGCACAGACTTTCAATTTAAAGGAATTAACTACGCACCAGTTGTTGATTTTGAAGAAGGAAAAGGTAAGCTTGTAGATGGACGCGTGTTTACGGAAGATGAAATAAAGAATGGTACTCCTGTTGCGATTATTTCTAGCAAAATTGCTGAGTTGAACTCTGTACATGTTGGGGACACGATTTCATTCATCAATTCTGTCTATTCTTTTAATGAAGAAACAGGCGAAGAATCTGTAGATAATTCTAGAGAAGTACCAATTGAAATTATTGGGATTTTTGAACCACAAAAAGTAAATACTGACACAGAAAATAACGAAGAATTTAATTGGATGGATATTGATTACCAAAATACTGTCTATGTATCTAACGAGTTAGTTGCTGCAGAAACAAAGCATTCTATGGGTGAGATGGCCGGAGAGTATGAAGAGTATTATGTACCGATTTTTGTTTTAAAACAACCGGAAGATGCACAAGCATTTGAAGAAGAAGTCAATCCATTATTACCAGAATTATATGTAGTGAGACATGCAAGTGATGCGTACGATTCTATCGCAAAACCGATTGAATCCATGTCTACATTATCTAAATATGTCCTTATCGTATCTATTGCTACTACAATTTTAATTATCGGTCTTGTTGTTCTATTATTCTTACGAGATAGAAAACACGAGCTAGGTATTTATTTATCACTTGGTGAGTCTCGAGGAAAAGTTATCGGACAAATTATGACAGAAGTATTGATCGTATCCATTATTGGAATGACTCTATCCTTATTTACTGGTAATCTTCTTGCACAATCGGTATCTGATAAGATGATTGAAAGTAATAATGAACAGACAACAGATGAGATGTTCTACTATTCAGAGTTGCAAACAGATTTAACAACAGATGATGTATTAGCAGCATATGAAGTGAACTTATCTACTGAATTCATTCTATTATTCTATGGTGTTGGAATTGCTACTATCTTACTTTCCACACTCATTCCATTGATTTATATAATGCGTCTGAATCCGAAGAAAATAATGATGTAAAGGGAGGTAAAAACATGATTTTAGAAGCAAAAAATCTGAACTATTATTATCAAGACGGAGAAAGCCGAAGATATATTCTAAAAGACACGAGCGTTTCCTTTGAACAAGGAAAATTTTATACAATTCTAGGACAATCAGGCTCTGGAAAGACGACACTATTATCCTTACTTAGTGCGATGGATAAACCGCACAGTGGAGAAGTACTTTTTCACGAAAAGAATTTAATTGAAATTGGATATGATTCTTATCGAAAAAACAAAATCGGGATTATTTTTCAAAATTATAATCTTATCCCTACATTTACAGCAGTTGAGAATGTATTAATCGCAATGTCGATTACAGAAAATGATATACCAAAAGACCAAAAAACGGTTGCTTACAATCTATTAGACTATATTGGTATTTCGCAAGAGAAGGCAAATCGTACTGTAAATAAATTATCTGGTGGTGAGCAACAACGTGTTGCTATAGCAAGAGCTTTATCTACGAATGTGGAATTAATCTTAGCCGATGAGCCTACAGGTAATCTTGATGAAGAGATGGAACAAGAAATCATTGATATTTTTAAGAAATTAGCTCACGAACATAATAAATGTGTCATTATGGTAACACACTCAAATGATATCGCACTCCAATCTGACGAAGTTTTATATTTAAAGAAAGGCGTTTTAAATAAACATGAGTGATTTTTTATCTAATTTCGATAAAGACAAATATGATGATTTGTCTAAAGAATCTAGTTCGAAGCCCACTAATAAACAGGAGCAGAGTGACCTTCCAGCTCCTGCGGAACATGAACCAGTAGTGGATAGAAGAAGTACACGCGAATCCAATGAACAAATAGAAATAGACCCAACGTACAGAAAGAAAAAACGGAATAAAATTATCCTATTTAGCGTACTAGCAATCATTGGAATTGCTCTTATTGGATTCATTTACTATCAACTTTCTTATATTGAAATGAAAGATTTCGTTGGAGAGCCGATATCTGATGCAAGAAAATGGGCAGATGAGAACGATATGGAATTAGAACTTACACATGAATTTAGCATGGAGTATCCTGCGAATCAAATCATGACACAATCTGTTGTAAAAGGGAAAAAAATTAAAAAAGGTTCAACAATTTCGATTACTAGTAGTAAAGGACCTGATCCTGAAGCAAAAATAGAACTGCCTGATTTTGCTGTTATGACAATGAGTGACTTTGAAGCTTGGAAAGAAGAAGCGAAAGCAGAAAATATTCAAGTTGTCACAGAATATAGCGATGACGTTAAAGAAGGCGAATTCACTCGATTTGTCATTAGAGATGAAACGATTTCCGAAGACAATTATCGAAGACAAGATATTGCAACAATCTATTTTTCTAGAGGTAAAGAGACATTTGAAAAAAATATTAAAGTTCCTAATTTCAAAAACAAATCAAAAGAAGAAGTAGATCAATGGGCGAAGACAAATGAAATTGACGTTAGCTACAAAGATGCTGCTTCTGATGATGTGGAAGCAGGATTTGTTGCTAGTCAAAGCATCGCTGCAGATGAACTCGTTGCGAAAAAAGATAAGATAGAAATAACTCTGTCACTAGGTAAAGCAATTGAAGTTCCTAATTTCGCTAACTACTCTGTCGAAGAAGCAATGACTGTGGAAGGACTAAATGTTACTGTAAAGCAAAGGTTCCATAACAAAGTGAAATTTGGACAATTAATTGCACAATCGATTGAACCAGGTACAAAGCTAACGGACCAAGACAATAAGAACATTACTGTAACTTACTCAGAAGGTAAGCCATATCTTAGAGATTATCGTGGCCAATTAGAGGGTGACTTACCGCGCCTATTCTATGAAGATTATCAGTCTAAAGGTGCTAACATTTCTTATATTATTAAATATGTCGATTCAGCAGAAGTAAAAGGAACCGTTGTAGGCATGAGCCAATTTAATTCCTTTGTTTCCATGGATTATACTGTGGAAATACGCGTAAGTAACAACAAATCTGTTGAAGTAACTACACCTACACCACCTGAAGAAGAATTACCAGTGCCGGATGATTCTGATAATAAAGATGAGGAAGCGCCAGAAATAGAAGATTTACCCGCACCAGAGGAACAAGGAAAAAAATAAATAGTCAAAAACCGACACTTAGCTACTATATTTGTAGACAAGTGTCGGTTTTTTCTTGATTTGAATTTCGTGTAAGTTTACCAACGATACGCGCCTTCACACGTATTTGCTTGTGGTTCATAATAACAATGTTGTTTGAATTGTCCCGCAAAAGGTTGGTCATACCATGTCGGAGGACAAGGTCCATATGGATTGAAATACCATAATGCATATTTCGAAGGATGTTCACGCCAATACTTCACAACTTGTTCCGCTAATCTCTTTTCTACATCTCTCGCCCGATTGTAGAATACGTTCCCTTTTTGAACGGCTTCAAAAGAGTAGTTACCACCTTGAATTTGAAAAATCACATCTCTAATTGATCGTAAATCTTTAAAATCTAAACAATTTGCTTTTAATCTATTTATAATTACATTACCGACCATTAACATGCCAAGCTTTCCTTCGCCTTCTGCTTCTGCCCGCATCATTCTTGCTAGTAACGCGAGATCATTGTCTGTATATTTCACTCTTGCCACATTCATCACCTCTAAGGGCATTATATGAAATAAGAAGAAAAATGTTTTTAGAACAAGGCATTTTTACATTTAAAATGATGATGGAACTGTCATCGTCCTTTCTGTTCTATTTGCTTTGGAAAACCTTCTTCTTTAGATACACGAACACATTCGGCAGAAAAGTATTTCTTGAAGTACTTCTCTACTTTTACATGCAATTTGGGATCATACCATTTCTCTAGATGATGTTCCAGAAAGAGCTGTGGCATACCTAATCGAGATGACCTCTTGCCCATTGCTCCATCTCCAATCATCAATGTATCAATCCACACAGCATCGACAATCCCTTTTAATTTATTTGGGAAATTCCTTGTAAATGGGAGTACAGGTGAAATCGATGCTTGTGTAACAATCCCCGCATCGTGTAACTCCTTCATTGCTTTTAATCTAATTCCTATACCTGGTGCATATGGTGCGAAAATTCGCTTGATATCTTCTCTATCTGTTTCCACTGTCATTGAAACAATTAATTTACACTTTTCCTTTAATTGTATAAGCAAGTCGATATCTCTTGTAATTAGTGGTCCTCTTGTTTGTATCTGTAATAAGTCTGGTGGATGGTCAATCATCACTTCTAATAAATTACGAGTTAACTCCGTGTTTCTCTCCACTGGTTGATATGGATCTGTTGCTGAAGCCATAAATATATTGATGACTTTCCCTTTTTTGCGTAGTTTGTTCATTTCTTTTTGAAGAATTTCTTTAGCATTTGATTTTATCTCAATCCATTCACCCCATGGTATATCTTTAAAGCGTTGAATAGGCATTTCTCTCACATAACAATACGAGCACGCAAAACCACAGCCACTATAAGGATTTAAGGAATGTGTGAAACCAATATCTAGATACCCTTTTGTCTCTGTTAATATCTTCTTAGAAATAATTTCTTTTTGTTGTTGCTGCATCCAGTACACCCCGTTTATTTTGTATGCTTTATCACTCATCCATACACTTATTTGTGGAAACATGTTATAATAGAAAGGAATTACACATATAATAAATGACCCGTAGCGGCAACTACGGGTATAGATAAGTGGTTCCCCCAGAGGAATCGGCTAAACATTGTTTGTATTAGACCTCTCCTAGTTACTTGTAAGGGCAAATAGGGAGGTCTATTTTCGTTTAATCATCGAGATAATCAACGTGAGCAGTGCAATCAAGAAAGTACCAAAACCAAATAGTACCATAAAGCTTTCATACATACTCATAGGCATTCCCCCTTTCCATAAGGGAATTAGCCGACCTAACCCTAAAAGAACGTTATCTTTTTAGATTATAACATAATCCAGCAAAAAATAGAACATATATTCGCATTCGCTACTTTTTCAATCTATTATATACCAAAAACTACACTACCTATTATTGGCAGTGCAGTTGTATTTGTAGAAACATTCTCCCTCAATCCATCGATTTCTTTATTCCTTCATCCAAAGCAAATTTTTACACTACCCTCATTCTTAGCTGCTTCATAGGAATTCTTGATAAATCCTTGAATCTGTTTTACATCAATATCTCTACGATTTGCTCTATCATTTTTAGGAAATAGTAAATTACAATCTTGCATCACTTGATTCATCATGACATCAGAAAACTCCACACATACACCACTTCCACTTACACCTGCATGAAATTCCCTCGCTTGTAACAAATCATATAATATATAAGAATTATCGTTAAACATAGAAAATCTGGCATATGCAACTTCTTGATTTGCCTTGTTATATGCAAAAATGTCGTGTCCCATTTCATGGACACCTCCTTTAATTAAATTTGACTCATATTGGATGTATTTTTACAGAATGGTTTTCTAGATAATGTGATGTTAAATGGAGAGGAGAATGTTTGTACTATTATTTTTTCCTATAATCGTTCTAACGTCAAAATTGGAAATAAGCTCTTTTGCTACTAAAATCACCTATTTATATACGTATTTTCAACCTATATACACTTACATTTATAGTTTCTTAATTTGAATATAAAAAAACCGCATCGTCCTTTTCATCTTGGCGTAAGGACGATACAGTCTATATTAAATCTCTGTTTTATTTAAAGATTTTTTGTAATTTCTGCATCTTTTTCTAGTTTTTCTACTAGTTTCTGATATGTCTCCGCATCTTTTTGAGACTTGATTTGCGCAATTAAATTCGGTTCCATTTCTTCATATGATGGAATCGTCACATCTTGGCCTGATTCACTCATTTGTTCTAATTGTTTCACATATGTGTCATACATTTCTTTCAATTCTTCTTCTGATGGGTTGACTTCCCCTGTCTCATCAGCAATGAGTTTGTTTACTTTTACTTGTGTTTCTACTTGGCTCATTACTTCCTCTTTCGCCATTCCTTGTTCTTCTAATGCAGCGAAAAATTCATCTTGTGACTCTAATCCATTTTGAGCAACTAAACTATCTAATGTCTTATTTACATCTTCTTCTGCCACTTCAAACCCTTTATCTTCTGCCTCTTGAATCACAAGTCTTTGTCCAATTAGTGCATCGACAATTTGCCCTTTTAATTCATCTTGATTCACTTCTTCACCTGACATTTGCGCTTGCATCATGACTTGTTGAAATTGTGCCTGATATGTTGATTCAAAATCTGCTTTTGAAATCTTGTCACCATTTACTTCCGCAACCACTTCTGGAACATTCTCTAAATCAGGTTGTTCCATTTCCGCTTGTTGGTTACCTTCTTCAGTACTTGTTTTCTCATTTCCTTCAGTAGAATCATTGTCACTACATGCTACCATCACTGTTGTTATACAAATTAGCAATAAACTAATTAACCATTTCTTGTTCACAAACATTCTCCTTTACAACATGTTAGGTGCTATTGTAACAAATAAAAATAAAATGTAAAATCATTAGCAAAAGGAAGTATAAAATATGTCTGGCTATTGATTTAGATTATATCCTTATATAACGCCATTTATAGCACATCCTTCAATTGCTGATGTTCGAATGTGTAAAATTTATGGAATGAAGTAAATAGACTATAACTATAAATAATAATACTTCACAAATAATTTTGCATACACTTCATTCTCATTTGTTCCTTGAAGCCTGTATACATCTATCCGCGAATCAATTTATTCCTCACCTTATTTGAAAATACTTCTACAATCAAAATCAACACAACTAATCCAATTAGTATAGATCCGACTTCATTCCATCTATATGCATTCATTGCAAAAATCAATGGTGCACCTATTCCACCCGCTCCTACTAAACCGAGGATAGAAGCTTCCCTCAAATTCATATCAAAGCGATAAATCATAATAGACAAGAAAATGGAGAATAGCTGTGGGACAATTCCATATCGAATCTTTTCAAATGTAGTACAACCAATGGAATTCATTGACTCAAATATACTTGTATCTAAATCTTCAATTGCATCTACATAGAGTTTAGCAAGCATCCCAATTGAAACGAGCGCTATCGTTAATACACCTGCAAATGGCCCAGGCCCTGTTACCCTAATTAGCATTAGCCCATATACCAAAGCAGGAACTGTACGAATGCATATTAAGATTATTCTTGTTACAAAAGCAACAGGTTTTGGTACTACATTAGAAGCTGACAGAAATGCTAAAGGAATGGCTAATAGCGCCCCAATGATTGTTCCAAGGAATGCAATAGCTATTGTCTCCACTAGTAAATATGGCACACCTTTTGACGTAAAAGTAAATAATAAATTTAAATCAGGTGTTACAATTCCTGTCAGTATATTCTTGGCAATGACCCAGTTACTTGCTTCCATTTGACTAAATTGAAGTGTAGATAATGTCCATCCTAGTAATAAAGTTATCAACACAACATACATGAGGAAACGAGCGTAATTTTTTGGGGCTACATATAATTGTTTTTCTATATCATTCATTACAATGTCCTTCTCCTTTTATTTAGAAAAATAATTACGTCATTTCATACTAATTTTTTCCTGAAATGTTCACTTACAGATTCAATTAAAAATACTGTAATTGCTAGTACAAGCAAAATCATGCCAACATTCGCATAATTCCGCCAACCAAGGCTTTCTTGTAGTAACAATCCAACTCCACCTGCTCCGACATATCCTAAAATAGCTGCATAACGAACATTTCCTTCAAAACAGAAAAGAGAAGTAGATAAGAAATTGGGAACTATTTGTGGGAAAATAGCATACCGAAATGTTTGGATACGATGCATTCCTAATGACTCCATAGCCTCAAATGCACCCATATCCGCATTCTCTATTTGTTCATATAACAACTTCCCAACATATGCTAATGTAAATAAAAAGATGGCAACTGTACCTGCTAATGTGCCTAATCCGAATACAAAAGTTGCAATTAGTGCTGAGACTAATGTAGGCATTGTTCTTATTAAACTTAGAAAAATTCTCGCAACAGTATTGATCCATGTATGATTGACTATATTGGATGATGCCATATACGCGACTGGTATAGACGCAATAGAGCCTAACAAAGTACCAAGTAGCGACATTTTAATCGTATCCATTAGCGGTTGCCAAATGTAGGGGATATACTCCCATGTAGGTGGTATCATTTCACCAATAATGACAAAGAATTGATTCCACCTTTTAATCAACTGCTGTACATCAAATTGAGTAAATTCAATCGACAATAGAATACCAACTATGATTAGCACAAGAATAAATGGTATCTTAGATCGTCTGATAGTAACCGTTCTTCCATTGTCTAAAACTATTGGCTTCTGCGTCCAAATTTTTTCAAGCATATACTGCGTCTCCCTTAGCTTTCTCCAACTCTTGCTCTTGATTTCCTTGATAAATATGATTTAATACAGCTTCTGTCACTTCACTTGCTTTCCCGTCATAAACGACTTTTCCTTCTCGTACACCAATAATTCTGTCAGCATATTCTAACGCTACTTCTACATGGTGAATATTCATGAGTACTGTAATATTCATATCACGATTAATAATTTTGAAATCTTCCATTACTTGTTTGGAGGTTATTGGATCTAGTGATGCAATGGGTTCATCAGCCAAAATAATATCAGGATTTTGCGCCAATGTTCTTGCTAGTGCAACACGTTGTTGTTGCCCACCAGATAGTTGATCCACACGCACAAATGCTTTATCTAATATACCTACTTTATCTAATGCTGATAGTGCTTTTACTTTATGTTCATAAGCAAATATCCCTGTCCATTTACGAAAAAGTGATAAGTCTGGAACGAAAGAAACAAGGACATTATTTAGGACAGTCGTTCTTGTCACTAAATTAAATGACTGAAAAATCATTCCGATTTTCCGTCTAAACGTACGAACTTCTTTTCCTTTTAGCTTGCTTACATTCGTATCATTCACCATCAATTGTCCACTAGTAATTTCATGCATTCTATTAATACATCTTAATAGAGTAGACTTACCTGCTCCTGATAATCCAATTATTGCAACAAATTCCCCTTGATTAATGGATATATTAATATTATCTAATGCTTTTACATTATTCTTATAAACCTTATCTACATTTATAAACTCAATCATGAAAGAGCTCCTTTCTAGTTAGCAAACCTAACAAAAACTATCGTGACAAAATGAGAACACCATCTGATGTTCTCATCTTGTCAATCTATTTAATTTAATGTCTGTACTAGCTTTTGTGCCTCTCGTTCTTTATCATAATCGGCATCTGTTGCTTCTTGATACCCCTCATGATTATAAATTGCAATGACTTCTTTTCCTTCTTCTGTTTGAGCAATCGAAATTAATGCTTGTTGGATTGCTTTTTTCAATTCATCTGTCATCACTTCTGAATTCTTACTTACACTTACAGTATCGTTGTAAATACCTGGTGTCACACCAATCACATTTGTTTCATCCCAAATGGTTCCTTCACGATTTAAATCTGTTTGCCAAATATCTGCATTATCTCTTCTAGCATCTGCATATGTTACCATTACATCAATTTGCTCTGCTGCAAGACGTGCGAATGCATTGCCATAAGAGTCTACTGATACGACATTTTCCAAATCTGAAATGGTCTTATCAAAATTATCTTTTAGCCATAACGCTGGATAAATATAACCAGCTGGTGAGGAGGATGACATCACCGCCCAAGAAGCACTATTCACATCTTCAAATGTCAATTGTTCACCGTTATTCACTTTTTCTGCTAATTCTTGTCCTTTTTCTGAAGGACCAGCTATCATTAATGCGCGATAATACGTCACTTGCTCAACACTAGCATCTGTTGGTTTATTTTCATTCCAATCTTTTGCATCATCTGAATCATTAGTTAATCCTGCACGAGTAGATGTTAAAATGACTTCTGCACCGTCATCATATAACACATATGTACCACCAGGTATAAACCCGATATCCTGTGTTCCAGATGATAATGCCTCGCCTACTGCTTCATAATTTGTTCCTACAGTTATTTCTACTTCACCAACATCAAATCCATGATTAGCTAACTCTGCTTTTAATAGTTCTTTCAATGGATTAGTAGCAGTAATGATTTCATCTGGTTCTCTTGAAGGAACAAATCCAATAGATAGCTTATCAATGGATTCATTTTTCGCTGGCTCTTCATCTGTGTTTTCTTGACTTGAAGCATTATTTTCACTCGCTTCAGCAGTATTCGTGTCTTCTCCACCATCTGTTTCAGCATCACCACATGCAACCAGTACCATCGTTACTACTAGTGCTGTAATCAATAGCCATAATCTTTTCATCAGTAATCCCCCTCATACTCTTTCTAATTGCTAATATTAAGAATAACGTAGATTTGTTAAGTAAATTTATGGATACTGTAAATTCGTTATTAAGATTAACTAGAGTAGGTAAGAGATTTGTTTTTTTGTATAAAAATAGCCCAACCAGAATATAAAACATATTCTAATTAGGCGTACAAATTCTATTTATTTAATAAATACAATTTCTATCAAATTCATTTTTAACAACTATTCCGTTGTTTTTTAATCTTTCTCCAACAATTGTAATACTATCTCGGCTACACTCTCTCCAACTGCGAAGCATGCGTAATCTGGTTACGCCCATTATGTTTGGAACGATATAACGCCTCATCTGCTCTTGTTTGAATAGTTTTCCTATTATCCCCTTCTCTACTCGTTGCAATGCCTGCACTGATGGTTAAGGACAGAGAGGAGATGTCCCAAATCGCTTCCTCTACACTCTTACGAATTCGCTCTGCAATTTGAATCGAGTCGGCAACAGTTGTATTTGTAAGAATAATAGCAAACTCTTCTCCACCGTATCTCGCAACAACATCCTGTTTTCTTGATTGTGTCACTAACATCTGTGCTAATGCCTTTAGAATTCGATCACCTGTTACATGCCCATACGTATCATTTATATCTTTAAAATAATCAATATCAACCATCAATAAAGAAAATGGAATCCTCGTTTTTTTATAAATAGACAGATTTTCTGTTAATTCTCTCTTATATATTCTTCTGTTATAAAGACTTGTTAATTCATCTGTCATCGCTAGTTTTTGTAATTTCTCATTTAATTGAAGTAATTCTGTCTGTTTATTTTCTAATTCTTTTTGTACTTTTTCTAGCTCCATTAGCGCTTCTTTTTTACTACGTTCACTGTCTTCTGCAGTCTTCTTTGCGAGTAGCATTGCTTGTTCATATGCATGCCGCTGCTTCATCGGAAATAGAATACATTCATTTACAAGCATTCCATCCGATTTTCTGCGAACAGCACTCAGGAGTATTGGTATGTGACTACCATCCTTTGTCTCTAATGTCAGATGCATTTCCTCTACCTTTTCTTCTATTGTAATCATAGGTAAAAAGTAAAGCTGATAAAAGGATTGACTCGGCTTGGTTAGAATCTTATATATAAGTTTCCCTTTCACGTCATCCATTTTATAATCAAGTAATGTAAGTAATGTTTGATTGATGCAAACAATCGTACCATCGTCTTTAATTGATACATACCCACATGGGGCGAAATCCAATCGTTCTTCCATCAGAATCATCTACTCCTTCAAGACATCCTATTCATTTGCTGTTAAGTACTCTTTGATTAGCTCGATTGTTTCTTTCGGATGACTCATATGAGGACAATGTCCAGTTGCTTTCATTTGTCGCATAGTACTATTTGGCATTTGATTACTCATATACTCTCCCACTTCTATTGGTGCAATCGCATCCTCTTGGCACTGCAAAATAAGTGAAGGTGTGTCTACATCTGACAAAATAATTCGGTAATCAGACATAAAAGTTGCTATCGCAAATTCACGCTGAATATCAGGGTCTGTGGAGCAGAAAGATTCTTCTAACTCCTGGGCAAGTTCTGGGCGATCAGGGTTTTTCATGACTAATTTAGAAAGGTAATTTCCCCAACCGATATAATTTAATTCCATCATGTTGATTAAACCATCTAAATCTTCCTTCTCAAATCCACCAAAGTATTTCGGTGGATCATTTACATAACATGGTGATGGACCGATAAGGATTAACTTAGTCACAAGTTCAGGTCGCTTAATTGCCGCCAACATTCCAATTGTAGAACCAACAGAATGTCCTATAATCGTAACTTCTTCTAACTCCAATGTTGCACATATCTCAATAATATCCTCAGCATAGCCATTTAGTTCACTATATTTTGTCGAATCATATGCGGCATAATCAGAGCGGCCTGATCCTACATAGTCAAAAAGAATTATGCGATACGCTTTTTGAAAATCAGGTGCGACAAATCTCCACATATTCTGATCGCACCCAAATCCAGGGGCAAATAACAAAACGTTATTTCCTTCACCTAATACATGTACATTGTTTCTAATTAATATATTACTCATTTCTTATATACCTCACCTTACATTTACCTACATAACTATTTGAATAGTAAAAAATCACTATGAATCTATAGTATATAAATTCATCCAGAACTACAATTATTATAAACTTTCTCTATGAATGAAATCAGACATGCTAGATTGGAATAAAAAAAGAATGGTGTAAGCTATCCACTCCACCATTCTTTCACTGTGCTCTTACTTATAAGATTTTCTACGTATTTGTACAATTAGACCTGCGACAATCAGTATAATTCCAACAAATACTAGATTCCATACATTTGACGCGGTATCTGGTAATAACTGCCCATCATTACCTTGTACAGGTTTTGTTCCACTATCGATAGAAGAATCACTCTCTACATCCTCTTCAAATACAGCAAATGTACTGAAATGATTCGTGTCAGCTGTGACGATACCATCTTTATAGGTACCACCAACTAATTTCCAAACATCAGCTTCTGTATTCCAATAATAGATTTTTGCATTGTCTACATTGTTCACTTCATTTTCATCTATTGTAAATTGAAGCTCTACTGGTATATTAAATTGACTAATAGCCACATCACCTTGTTGAATAGAGAAGTCATAGACATCACTTAATGCACTTTCTATCTCTTTCATTTTTTTGAGGTAAATGGTCACTCCATAATCTCCATTCGTAAAGTTAACTGCTGCAATTTCAAGTGCAACACCTTTTTGCTTTATTAAAATAGTGACCTCTTTCTCTTTTAACTGTTGCACTTGTGCCTGAGTTAACTGAATACTTACAGACTCTGCATTTTCACCTAAGTCAATTACTAACTTCCCATTCATTGCAATGTGTTCTATTGATGCATCCTCTATCTTAGCAATTTGATTCGTTATACTTGGTTTTGTTGTAACAATTGTTTGTAAATCTTGATTCACATCTGGCGTTGGATTTTCTGGACTATCTGGTTCCGTTGGCTCATTAGGCTCTTCTGATTCACTTGGTTTTACTTCTTCTAATTGATGAATCGCATCTGTTAACAAACGCATCCATTCTTGTAATGCTTCTTCTGTTTGGATTGTATCTCTTGCTCTTTCTGCTTCTTCGATTACTTTTGTTAACTGCGCATAAGAAACTTCTGTATAGGTTTCTTTCTCAAATTGCTTCGCTTCTTCCAATAATTCATCAAGTGCAGATAAATCAATATTTTCTAAGTCACCTTTTTTGTACAATGAAAAATCATCTAGTGTACCCCATGCGCCAGGACCGGCTTTAATCGTTGCACCAATGGTGATTTCTCCATTCGTTACGATGAAATCATCTAGCATCGCTTCATTCCAATTCGCCCATCCATTCACACCAGTTGCGACTTCCTTTTTTTCTCCATCTATGATTACGAAAAAGTTCATGTCATGGTCCCCAGCATCGCCACCTTGGATAAACATAGATGCTTGATACATACCATCGTCAAGACCTGTTATTTTCTGCGTCACTTCAAATTCCACAGCTTGCTCAGAATAGAAATGCAAGGAGTGCGAACCATTGTGTGCATCTTGGGCATTATCTTTTCTGGTGACATATGGTGTGATGTCTTCTGGATAAGTAATCTGCCACATACTCATATCACTTGCTTCAAAACTACTATTATCTACATAGTTTACTGGCTTTACTTGTATCGTTGCTTTTACTTCGTATTGTTCAAGTACTGTTCCACTTACTGTATATGTTCCAATCCCGCTATTTTTTACAATCTGTAACGCATTTTCGTCCCATTTCACTTCACTCGTTTCTTTACTTCCGTCATTGTATATTACTTCCACATGAGACGGTAAAGCTATATCTAATCCTAATTCTATCTCCAATGTTACATCTTGTATTTCTTCTATTTGACGAGGTGCAATTGTTCCTGTCTCTACATAACGAAATACTTGTAAGGATGATAAAGGTTTCCCATTAAAATCAAATAATGCTTGGTTGTCCACAGCACTTCCACCAAACCATTTACCCGCATCTTCTGGATCGTATTCCGCTGCATAACTTGTCGCCCAACCTGAACCATATTGCTCCCACAATTGTTTATTTATTTCAATATTATCAGGTGTCCCGACAGGTATCCACGCTGGCTCCCAATAGAACACACCAATGCCTGCTTCTCCAATATCATGCACAGCTTTCATCACATCTCTTACTGCAGTTGCTTGACCTTGTACAGATACTGGATATGGTAAATGGCTAGAATTGTCTGCTATCGTGTTACCATGGCCATCTCCTTCTAGAAGGGTATAGGCATAACTTGTCTCTGCTACCATTACTTTTTTCCCATACGTATCTGCTACATCTGATAACACATTCGTCAAATTACTTAATGAACCGTGCCAGAATGGGTAATAGGAGCTCGCAAACACATCATAATCGACTTTATGGTCATTTAATGTTTTTGCAATCGATTCATATCGCCCACTCGTTTCTGGATTTGTAAAATGTAATGCAACTAAGATATCTTCACTTACATCTCTTACCGCTGCACTACCTGCTTGAAACAATTGTGAAATGTTTGCCCAATCTCTTTCCCCAGCCACTGCACTATTTGTTTCATTTCCGACTTGCACCATTCCAATATCGATGCCTTCTTCTACAAGTCGTTCCAAGCTTGTTTTTGTATAGTCATATAAGGCTACTTTCTTTTCTTCAAGATTCAAATCTTCCCACGCTTTTGGTTCATGTTGCTTTGCTGGATCTGCCCAGAAATCTGAATAATGGAAGTTGACTAACAACTTCATTCCATTCGCTGTTGCACGCTTCCCTATTTCTATTGCTTTATCAATATCATTATTTCCTCCGCCATAGCCATTCCCTTCTGCATCGTAAGGGTCATTCCAAATTCTAACCCGAACATAATTCACACCAGCTTCACTCATTGTTTGAAAAATGTCTTGTTCGTTACCAGTCGCATCTTTAAATGTCACTCCACTTTGTTCTAAAGCAATAACACTAGAAACATCGACACCTTTTATAAAGTCATTTGCTAACCCGTCTATTCGCTCGACAAATATATCTGCTTCGATAGGCTCTGTTGTGCCATCATCATCTGTAAGTTTTACTAATGATAGATAATCGATATTTCCCCATGCTCCTGGTTGACCAGCAATTTGAATACCGACTGGCACATTACTTTTTGCCTCTGTAACTGTCACATCAAATGTTAGTGCCTCCCAATTGTTATAACCTGTTGTTGTATACGTTGTTGATGACGCTTCACCAATAAATAAAGAGATTTGTCCCGCTTGTTCTGCCTCACCACCCATCGAATTTACAGTGAAACGATACGTACCTTCTTCTAGTGAAGGAATCTCTTGTTGCAACTGAAATACTTGCTCTTTTGTTCCATTGTCATTTAACCAGTAATTAAATGAACTACTTCCATCTACCGCTTCTGTACTTTGTCCATTAATCGTTACATAATCCCAATCAATAGATTCTACTGCCCATGACTCATCAGCAAATAAATCCGTTTCAAAGCTACCATTTTCTATCAGATTCGTTGATGTATTTGCTTGTACGTCTAGTGGATGTTGAAACAATGTAGAACTAAAGATTAGTAGAAAAATAATGCTGTAAACCATTCCCTTTCTTATCACAATCGAACTCCTCCTTAAATATGTAGTCATCCAAATTATAAAACGCTTTCAACATGATAGATATATCAAATTATTCTGTAAAAGTTTCATTTATTGAAATCTATATACAATTGCTTTCTCTAGATATATACAAAAAAATGACTCTAATGGTAAAATAGTTGTATTCGTATTAGATGGACATCGGAGGGTTACATATGACTTTTGACATTGCTACATTATATATTGTTGTTGGAATTGTTAACTTTATGGCATGTATGTTAATGATTGTTTTTTGGAGAATTAATAAGATGGTTAAAGGCCCTGCTTTGTGGGCAGCATCTGCTTCGGTTTCCTTTATCGGATTTATTTTGATGCAGACATGGGATGACAGTTATCGTATTTTTCTAAATAATTGCGGAACACTAATTGGTGCACTCTTATTGATGGAAGGAATTCTTAGATTTAGAAACATTGGTAATGAGCGAAAACGATTAAAGTACATCATTTTCTTTATGATTCTTTCTGTTGTGATGGCATATATCAATCAATACAATCCAACTGCGAGATATATATATCACGACTTCATTGTTGTCGCTGTATCGATTATTTCAGCACTTGCTATGTTATACAAAACAACAAAACTACAATTTATTGTACATATGTACACAGCTCTTGCATTTGTAATTATTATTCCTGTTTTTTCTTATCGGTGGTTTTTAGCAGTTAGTGGTCAACTAGAGACTTCATTAGTCGGACCTTCCGGGCATTTTTTTGTAGGCATATTGTTTTTAAGTGTCATTCCACATATTATCGGTTGGTCTTTAGGATTAAGTCTTGCAATTACTTATCAAATGAGACAAGAAATAGAAGGTGCAATGGAGGCAAAATGGCTTCAAGCACAAATACAACCGCATTTCATTTTTAATACATTGAATTCAATTAATGCACTAAGCACGATTGATATTAAGAAAATGCGTCGTTTAGTGGAAGCATTTAGTGATTTCTTAAGAAGCAAATTCGATTATCATTCATTTAGTAGATGGGTATCAGTTAATGAGGAAATAGATATAGTTAATTCTTATTTATATATTCAAAAGGTGAGGTATAGTGATAAGTTAACGATTCAGATTGATCGTAAAGATTCAGACGTTTTTCATTTACCGACACTTACCATCCAGCCTATTGTAGAAAATGCGATAAAACATGGCATTATGAAGCAAGCAAATGGAGGTACAATTTCTATCAAGACAATTCAAAAAGGGGAGTATTTACGTGTTATTATTAAAGACAATGGTGTTGGTATAGAAGCATCTAATCTACAATCTATTTTGCAAATGAATAAGGATGAAACTAGAGGTGTCGGCTTAATCAATACGAATAAGCGATTGAAGCAAGGGTTTGGGGATGGATTACGAATAAAGAGTAAAGTTGGTGTTGGTACAATTGTGTCGTTTACGATAACGAAGAAGTTTGTTTGATTGGGGAGAGTTGACTATGCATGCATTACTTCCAATTTCCCTTCTGATAGGAAATGTTTAGAAAAGATCACTCAGTCACCAATTAGACAGAGGTGGTCTTTCCTTTTTGTTTGTCAAAAAAGTCTCTATCACATGAGTAGCCTTTATTTTAACACCCACGGAATCTTCATTTGTATTTCAAATTGAATAGTCGGCTTAGGAAATCCTTCTGGGACTAAATCTAATTCCTCAGTAAAACTTATTTCCACACCATCACCATAAACAAAGTCATTTTCCCCCTCTATTATTCGACCAACCAGATGATAAAATGCACTATACAAATGCGTTCCATCTTTATTCTTTGTATATTCTGTAACTTCTCCTTCCTTACGTGGATCTATACCAAGTGAACGAAAGAGTTCTTTCATCTTTGGCGGAAACTGCTCACAAGCCAAAACATAGTTCGCACAGTAATCACAATTGCAATCTTCTCTGATTACGTGATAGTTATCATAAAATTCCTTCGTTTTATTCACATCAACTTCTATTATCCAAGAACCTATTTTCATTTGTCTCATATACTCATCCTTTTAGCACATACACAATTGCTAATTAATTTATTCATGCAATTAGGAAAATAACTCGAAAAGCCACAAAATAATTGCTATAACTATTGTTATGATAAAAATACCTAAAAAAATTTGTGAAAGCAACGTGCTTATTCTTGCAAAAAGGTGATCCTCGAATTTTCTACCGACAATAATCGCTAAGATAAGTAAAGCAATGGTAAGCCACATCTCTGGTATATTGATGTGGAGCAAGTCTGAAATATGGTCACCAAGGGTTTTCCTATTAAAATTCATATAAGAAACTAGTAAAGCAAGAATAAATATTAATAATGACAGACTTCCTACGCCCAATGATTTATTTTTTCCCAATCTAATTCCCTCCTGCTAAGAAATAGAAAATACACAAACTTACGGCATTTAACGAAAGTGCTGTCTATAGTTATAATCAATGTACCATATATGTAACAAAATTCCAATGGATAATAAAAAGTATGTTATGAAGACAATTATAAAATTGTGAAATCTGGCACTTGATTTATTGTTATTAAGTAATTTCTGGAGTGGATGCAATCACAATATGTATAAGTACGCATAAACATTCATGGATAGTTGAAAAGCAGCAGACTAGTTAGGTCTCCTGCTTCTCTAATAACTTACCAATTATATAACATGTTTTTGACAAGCCTTTTAATGGGCAATCATTTCATGTGCAATTTCTTCTCCGCTCATGGTAGATGGATAATAGGTAGGCCAATTTGTAACTTCTTCAAGTAAAGCATCATAATCGTCTCCCCAATACAAATGATAGTGACTAGCTTTAGTCGGATAAATGCTGTGATCACTAAATTGAATATATTGTGGAAGTCCTTCTGCACCTTCTATTAACTCAAATATGAATCTTACCCCTCGATTACCAGCCTCATAGGTTAATATTTCATAACCATGGTAAAAGTATGTGCCTGTCATTTCTTTACCATTTTCAAAAAAAGTTACCGTATCACCATTGAAAATAATCCGTTCCACATCCGTCTTATATCCTACCTCATAATATTCCTTATACTCTTCTGCTGTCTTATCTCCACTCTCTTCTTTATGAGCAAAAACTTCATCAAGTGTACCGTCTAGAAGATAAGGATATACAGATTGCCAGTCCCCTTCCCAATCAGAAAGAGCACGATCTTCTATTTGGCTATCTTCAAAATAACCAGCATATATTTGTTCTGCTTCCTCATCATGACTATGCTCATGATGATGTCCACTATCTGATGCATGATTTGTTTCTACCGATAATGCTTCATTTAACACTGCTAAGTTTGCTCTCATAAGTGAAAAATAATCTGCATCATTCGCTATATCCTCTTCTGTTAATACGGATAAATTATGAATATGCAACGCCTCAGCATTAATTTCCTTTCTAATCACTTCTACCACTTTAGGTGTTATATTTTGTTCAAACAACACATATTTCAAATCATGATCCCGAGCAATTTTCACAACATTTTCTAATTCCTTTTGTGAAGGTTCATTAGAAGGACTTAAACCAGAAACAGCAATTTGTTTAATACCATACGATTGCTCCCAATATCCATAGGCAGCGTGAGATACTATCATTTCTTTTCCTGGTAAGCTCTCTAATTGCATACGAAACTCTTCATCTAATTTTTCTAGATTTCTTTTCAGCTCTTCGAAATTTCTGTTAAAGGTTTCTTCTAACTTGGGATTAATTTCTACAAGTGTATTCTTTATATTCTCAGCTATTCCAATTGAGCGAATTGGGTCTAGCCAAACATGTGGATCTTTATCTCCATGATTATGTGTCGTATGTTCTTCCTCATGATTACTTTCTTCATCGGTATGATTATGCTGATGGCTATGATCATGAGAGTGATTTAATAAATCAATCCCTTTTGAAGCTTCCACTATTTTCACATCTTCGGATTCAATAGAATCAGAGATTTGTTTCGCATAAGGTTCTAATCCAGCTCCATTATATATAAATGCATCAGCTTCGGCTAAATCTACTATTTCCTTTGAAGTTGGTTCATATGTATGTGGATCTGATCCTACAGGTAATATGGACTCAACAGAAGCAGATTCTCCTGCAATTACTTGTGTAAAATACTGTAGTGGATAAACAGTTGTAAATATCTTCAAGGTTTTTTCTTTACTTTGTGCAGCTGAACTTTCTTCACTACTTTCTGTAGCCCCATTACCACATGCAGACATTGTAATAATGAAAATAACTAAAATGAACACTCCAAATAATTTTCTTAACATATTCTCTCCTCCATAGATTAAAAATAATTAATATCTGAGAAAATCTTTACTGTAAATAGTAATCATTACGATTTAAATCGTAAAAAAATAGATCATTTACAAACAATTTACACCTGCGCAATTCTTTCAATCAACTGTAACACTTTCATCTTCGGAAATTTATTTCTATATACCAACATACCCCCCTTTCTTCAAATAACTTACATTCTTTATACTAAGAACTTGCACCTCATAGTATATTCTTTCATTGCGATTCAAGAACAACCCAATGACAAATCATAATGATTACGATTTACAATTTAAAATTTTTTACCAAAAGGTATATATGCAGATTTCTAAATGAGTCTTAAATATGCATTTCTGTAGATACTAGAAATATATAACGCTTATTAGTATCCATAACCTACGCGAGCCATTCCTCACTTTGCAAAAATATCAATTGATAAAACGTAATCTTTACGATTTATAGATGCTATATTACAATAACAGTAAATGTTAGATTTTGCAAGACCATTTTTTAGTAGCAAGATTTTTTTACTCATTAGAGATGTGTTGCTGACTTTATACTTTTTTAATCAACCATATCAAAAGTCGGTATATAAAATTACTCTTAATGATTGGTTTATCGTCCATAACATTTAAATATGACTTTTCCATTAGAAAGATCTCTAGTTACCTTTAGTTTGTGACGAGAAAAAACTTATAATGTGTAATCTTCCCACAATCATGTTGTTAGCACATAATCGCTTAAAATATCACTAAAAAATGGTACAAGTTGACGTATATCACAATCCGCATTACTCTAAATAGAGATGCATGAATGGATGCAATAAAAGGAGCAGTAAAAATGAATAAAACACAATCATTAAATGAAACAATATCCAATTTAAAATCGTTTCTTCAAACCGCATGGGATAAATCTGGATTTGAGAAGCTTACAGCTATTCAAATGCATACAGCTCGCTCTATAATCGAAGGAAAAGATATCATTGCTGAGTCCCCAACTGGCAGTGGTAAAACGTTAGCTTACCTTTTACCACTTTTGCAACAAATCGATCCAATTCAAAAAAGTACGCAGGTGGTTATCTTAGCATCATCCCATGAACTAGTCATGCAAATACATCAAGAGGTTCAAGAGTGGTCAAGGGATAGTGGAATAGGAAGTGCTACACTGATTGGTGGAGCGAACGTAAAACGCCAAATTGAAAAATTGAAGAAGAAACCGCATATCGTAATCGGCACACCCGGAAGAATGCATGAACTTATTAACCAAAAAAAATTAAAGATGCATCATGTAAAAACGATTGTAATGGATGAAGCAGATCAACTGTTAGTGCCTGAACATCTATCTGTTATCGAAAAAATTGTAAAAAGTACCTTGAGTGAGCGACAAGTACTCGTCTTTTCAGCAACTCTACCTGAGACTATACAATTAAAGGCAGAAGAACTGATGAGCAGTCCTGAAGTAATTCGAGTAGGTAAAGAAGAAGATGTTCGACCTCATGTAGAATACATGTATCTTGTTTCAGAGGCGAGAGATAAGATTGAATCACTAAGAAAGCTCGTTCGAAATAATGAAATGAAAGCTCTTGTATTCGTCAAAGACATTTCAACACTTTCAGAACTGGCAGAAAAATTAGATTATATAGGAATCCGTGCAGGAGTTCTGCATAGTAACGTCAAAAAGCAAGAGCGCGCCAAAGCAATGAAAGAATTCCGTGAAGGAAAATCGGAACTACTACTAGCTTCTGATGTTGCTGCAAGAGGCTTAGATATTCCTGATATAACTCATGTAATTCATATGGACTTACCTAAAGAGACATCACAATTTGTGCATCGCTCTGGTAGAACTGGGCGATTGGGATCTGAATCAGGAGCCGTTATAGCAATTGTTACGGAAAATGAGGAGCGTCAACTACAAAGATTTGGTCGTCAGTTGAATCTGACTTTTTCAAAGAAAATTCTATTCAAAGGGAAATTAAGTAATGGAAAATGATTGTTGCATCTATTATGTATAAAGATGATGTCTGACCATCATGCGAATATGTAATATGCTGCAAATCAACGGGCAAAGCAGTATTTTCATGTAACGCAGCAGTATTCATTGTATCGTGATAAGCCCATTGTCGCTATTTTTCACGCAAAAAAATAGCCTCCTATTAGTTTACAGAGAGCAATATTGGATAGGTTCACTTAATTGGACAACTTAATTAAGTGTAACCTATCCAATTTAAATTTTAGATGTAAATCATCACCATTTATATCGACATGGCCAATAAATTCTTTTTATCGGAAAGGAAATACTCGCTACATAAATGGTTATTTTAGTTGTTTTTTACATCCGCGCTGTTTTTGTGTTGTAAACGGCACCTCGAATAATCCTACTTCATATTATCTTATCCCCAATATATCCCCCACTATTGATTGCTTTGTCCTATCATTATAAGTTTCTATTTCTCTTCACTGCTTCATCATATTCACGTTGCTTCGCCTTTGCCCTGTTAACACTGTTGTTAAAATGATAGGTTTTGTCATTGTAGTTACCCTGTTTAGCTGCTTGTTTCCAAGCATATTTTGCTTCCTTCTCCGCCTTTTTTTCTTCCCATTCTGCTTCTCTTTTTAACTTCTGTTTATCAATTGAGTTGGTTGAACTATTACCAGAAGCTCCCCCACTAGAACGATAACTACCACCACCAGAACGGCCACCACTATCAGAAAAGAAAGCTGCGAGAGCAAATATAAGCATCCCTATCGAAGCTAGTATATAAGATACAACTTTCCATAGTAATTTAATCATTTTTACCAGGAATACTATGACCTTATATGTAGTCAAACTTGGAAAAAATATATCCCTTATTTTGACCAACGCTGCTACAAGCACTAAGCTAAGTAATGCTGCTGGAATCACAAGTATTATACCCGTGGCACCGAACGAATAGTTGTATGTATATATTGTTTGATTATTGGCATTCAACAGTTTGGTTAACTCTTTATCCGCAATATTATTAAAAATGCTAGCAAAAATCCAAGTATAAACTATAAAGTGTAATGTCTTATAATTTCCAAATTTCCTCCATATCCATGATTCATATAAGATATTCATATGTTACCTCCTATTTGATTGAAAAGTTTATTGAATACAATTGTCAAAATAATAGTCGGAATAATAATAGATCGGGTTTTATCTATTAGAGCATTCTTCATCGTCCGTTATTCCAACTGTGGTCATTATTAGATGAGTTTAAATCATTTAACTCGACTTTAATTACCGTTATAGTCTTTAAAAGTAAGATTTTTTAGTACATCTTACTTATCTACTAATCTAAATAATTTTCAATTAAATAGTAGGTTCTTTCTCTCGTCTTGTTGGTTAATCTATCTTTTGCATCAATTTCACCACGAGCCTCTTCATAATCTGCATCTTTTTCTTGAATCCACTTCACTTGTTCTTTTTTTAACTGTTCAAATTTATCCTTTGGCATTGTATCTGCTAAAACGCCCCATACTTCATTTAGCAATCCGTCCCACTCATCAAAGTAATCTCCGAAAAGACCGATCGCAATGTCACCTTTATATTTCTGTTCAACATCTTCATCTAAGATTCTTGCTTTATGAGCATATTCCTCTTTCAAGCTGCTGTAATCTGGAGATTTCCTTTCTTGTTCCTTTTCATATTTCGCACTTTCTATCATATCGTCCATAGCACGTATACTACTTATATATTCCTCCGATGTGATTGATGCGGTCAATAAATTTAATCGCTCCTTAGCTTCCCCTAATTTCCCTTCATCAATCAATTCCATAATATATTCTGATTCTGCATTAAATCTCTCTAATTCATCATCGTTCACTTTCACTGTTTCTGCTTCATCCGTTACAACTTCTTCTTGTTCTTCCTGCTCCTTTTTTCTTTCAACATCTTCTGCAGCATGATTCTTTTCCTCAGCTTCTCGTTGTGCTTTTGCATCCTTTTCTTTTTCTTCTTCTATGTTGTCCACCCTAATAAATTCGGCATTATCTATTGGTTCACCCATCATTTGTACAACTATTATTCTATCTTTACCTTCAAAATATCCTTCAAAAAAATGGAAAGGAACACCATCTTCTGGATTGATAATTTCTATCATGAAGGTATCACTTTGTGTTTCAGTCAGTATGTATTCAGCACTCATATTTTCGGATCTGTTTATTAATCTTTCTTCACCTATCTCTATATATTGCCCTGACTCTCCATTAACAACAGCTTTCCAACTCCCTATGATTTTACTCTCCGTTGAACCCCCACAAGCAGTTAAAACAAGTACAGCAATAAGAACCGTTAATAGGGTCGCTATTTTTTTATGTAGCATCCTTTCCCATCTCCTCATTTAGATCATATGTATGATTTTTCAAGCGACACTAGTTCTATTATACCATTTTTCGAAAAAGGTAGATTGTATTTCTTTCATTGATTTAACTTTATTTTTTTCAGTCACCTATTGAAGTACAGATGTTATGTGACCTTGTTTACATAATCTTATTTTCAAAATCTTTATTAAAAAAATTAATGTTGCTTATTTGTTCTTCTTTGATAAATCCTTGTAAAGTTAGTAGGCAGATTAATTGTCCAAGAATTTCGTAAAGAACCTCCATTGAAACTTTTGGTATCTCTAACTCTTCGTTAAGGTAAAATGTAAATGGAGCCAGAATAAAAGTCTGTGAATCTCTTAAGTCTTCCATTAATTCCATGTATTCAACAAATCTAGGTGGCATTACCGTATAATGAAAATACGGCATACTATAGTAGCCAAACTTCCCTTCATTTGCTGCATCTATACTTTCATTTCTTTCATAATAGGCTCTTTTCGTTTTCTCGGAAACATATCGCGTTCTGTTGTCAAGAAGAAATTGTACACCGTAACCTTCCATGTATTTATTATTATCAGTTATTTTAACTAGGGAAGGTTCATTAGAAAATTCATTGAAATTATGTTCAAATCTGTTTTCATTTGTATAATACAGCACTTCATAAATAAAGTTTGCAAGTGCTAAAGCCGTTTGACTTTTTTCCTTATGCACATATTCTTTATAATTTTCAGTAGTCAAATCATATTCCTGATAACCTGCATATCTATCAGTTATTAAAACAATTTTTATATCTTGTATGTGAGAATATACCGAATTGTCTTTATGAGAATTATTATTTGACATCTCGAGTGTATCATCATCTAAAGGGTAACCCTCCGTCGTTTCAAAACAATCTCCACAATCAAGAGGTTCATCAGATAAGTTCTCAATTTTCCTTGGCATTGTATCGGTCACTTTCTCAGGAATATTTTCTGTTTGATTTTTTGAAGGCATCCATAATGTTGTTGATAAGTCATTTAATGCTTCCAAATCCTGCAATTCGTCAAATATAAGGGCATCTCTGTAATCCGATTTATATAGCGTAGAAACTTTCTTAATCTCATTCATTACTTCGAATGTATTGTTTTGCGGGTAACAAGGTGATTGTTCATTTAAGTAATTTTCCAGAGTGTCAATTAATTCATGATCATAGTTGTAATACCATGCTTTTTCTACAATTAACATGTTAACTAGTTTTTCAAAATTTTCATCGGTCATATTAGCCAAAATAAATTCTCTAACTGTTGTTTTCATCTGAATCTCCCCCTCGTATAGTATATTAGTCATTTTCCATTTCAAAATATGGGTCACCCTGCATGATTCCTTTTTTATAAAGTTTACGGTATTCCTCAACGATTAATTTCTCAATGAAACTACTGTTTGTATCGTTACTTTCCGTTAGCATCATCCCTAAATACCAATTCGCTTTTTCAGAGATATAAAGTTTTTTTTGGATTTTCTTATCACCTGACTTTTCATTTTGAATTAGCTCGGGTAGAAACTTTCCTATTTGCTTTTTTGACTCAGGGTAAGAAGTTATCGTTTCATTGGCAAATTGAGCAGCCAATTCATAAGATATTGGTATGATTTTTTCTTCTGTCACTTCTGTAAGTTCAAAATTTGGATTTAGGTCATCATCATTCATATCAACGTATGCTGGAAATTCATTGTTAATATAAAAGAAGTATTTTGCGCTTTTTGTTTTATAAAGTTGTTTTAACTGTTTTACATAAGCTCCTCTTGCATGATCGGCCTCTTCTATTCTTTGTTCACAGACCTTTTTGGCTGTCTCAGTGTTATAAACTGCACCGTCAATAACTTTTTTCATGTTAACTCCTTTCAAACCTTTAGTACTAAGTCTGTTTATTTATATTTTTTAGTACTAACTTATCTCGTTTATAATATATATTAGTGTAGATTTTTTGTCAATGTTTTTTATGTGTGCTGAATCGTAACTATAAGGAATGCTAATTACCAAGTGGAGAAAGAATAAAAAAAGAGGCTTCCAAAAAGTTAAGAACTTAATGGAAAACCTCTTATTTTTATCCTCGAATACCTATCAGTTTAATAGTATTCTTATAACTCTTGGTTTATGAGGGTTTCTTGATGCTTATTACATCATGCCGCCCGTAAGTTGAGAATGTGTAATATCTTTAACTTGGCATGCGTAGAGTGCGGTATATCAAGGTTTTGTTAAATTCTTACTGTAACATCTTTAACCGGATGTTACTGTTTTTCACTGGATTGCGTTAGCAAAATGTTAGCAAGTCCAAACAGATAGCACTTGTTCACAACTCCAAATTTGTAGAGATGATAGTATACACAGAAGTGACATTAGTTCAAATAAGATAATTTACAGAAATTTAGAATACTATTTTTTATTTTTTTATTCCATTCCGCCCATACATTCCATTCATGATTAAGTGTATTTATTAAGACACTACCAAGTTTACTAAGCCACACTAAAACCTGATCTGAAGTATATGATTTATCAAACTCATCAATAACTTCTTTTATAAAGGACAATGATGGACTGTCTTCTCCTAAAAATGCAAGACTCTCAAAAATGCACTTTAACTAAATTTTAACATAATATTTGCATAAACTTATGTATTGGTAGTGGAAGGGAAAAACTAAGTAGATAGCTTTTATTTAGTTTTATTTTTAAAAACATGATAACTAGAATTAGTTTTCGTGTTTTAGTTTTCCGATATTTTTATGAATTTTCTGAAGCAACACACAAATACTTATCTTTGGGATATTTACCCAGAATAATCAATTACTCCTCTTCAGGGTATCTTTCTTGCTGCAAAAGTTCCTTAGCCTCGCTGAGGCGTAAATCCAATATTTTTGCAAAAGGTAAATAATTTTTTCATCTTCAACTGTAGCTTCCACCAGAGCGGCAGTAGCCTTTTCAATCCCAATGACTCTTTCTTCAAAGGCAGCTTCTTCTAGCCTTGCATTGCTAGTTTCTCTTATTCGCCCCAATAGTTCTTTACCAAATTCCGACAGGGAATCCCTAATATAGGGTGCCATATTTTTTCCTCCTTTAAATTCAAATATATTACTCTGTCTAATTATTTTCCACTGCCACATAGCAACATTTTTGCAGCATTTATTATTTGAAATAGAATATCAAAACTCATTCTAGCATAGTAAAACTTGACAGTAGTGAAATAGTCTTCCAAAGCCATCATTCGATGGCATTCTTCAACAGCTGTATATCTTTATTGTTATTTTTTGGTTTTATGTTACTCAACACCTTTTGCTCAACCTCCGGTGTCCAGTAGATTTTGAGCTTATTTCTCGCACGGGTAATTGCCGTGTAGAAAATATTATGTGTTATAAGTTCGTCAACCTCATCTGTTATGACGACTTTAACAGAGTTGTACTCCAAGCCTTGTGCCTTGTGTATGGACACGGCATATGCAACTTGGAATGGAACTACAGATTTTGAAGATCCGTCATCATCTTCATCTGTGCTTTTAAGTTTGTAGACACAAAAACGTATTACGGAGTTACCGCTCTCCAAATTGCCCAACAACTCAAAGTCCTGACCGAAGGCATCTACGCCGTTGATTACCATACCCAGTTCGATATCAAACTGTATGCGTTCGGTAGGCTTTTCACTATCAAGAATTTCTATCCCTACTATCCGCCCCTTCATATTGTTGTAGATCAGGGGCGCAAAGCGATCGGATTCATTGAATAAAATTGGATCGTTGACCTTATATTGCTGAACTCCCCACAACACTGAAACACTCGGATTGCTCTCTTGTAAAAAACGATTAATGTTATTTATTCCGTACAGCCCGTCATAATTCAGACAAAGAATTATTTCGTCCGCTTCAGCAGAGGAAAAAATTGAAACGTCCAACGTAGTTGAATAGTCTTGCCGTGTAATGAGTTCCAAAATGGTGTCATCCATCTTACGTACTCTGGCCCATAGTGAAAGCAATCCCTCGTTGTCGCTCCGATAAGGCTTAGTTAACTCAAATACCGAGCTTTCAGGAACAAACGCACGAGCCACACTGAACCAGTTACCAAATCGGATAGAGGCTATTTGATATGAATCCCCTACCAAAACCAACAACTTATATGTAGCTTTGGTAAGAATAGCCCTCATGTCATCATTGTTCACAGTACTGCATTCGTCTATTATTAGCAAGTCATAGTCAGTAATGATGCTCCGTCTTTTTACAAATTTTGTAATCGTGGAAAATGTGCAGTTGGAAGCTTTCACCCGTCTTTTCAAATTATCCACAGCAGGGTTGGTCTGTGCCAAAAACAGCTTTTTCTTATCGGCAAAGAAATGTGCTATGTGGTTTATGAGCGTAGACTTTCCCGTGCCAGCCGATCCATACATCAGGGCCACTCTTGAGTTTTCAAACATTTGAGTTAAAGCCGCTTTTTTCTCATCGCAGTCAACACCGTGGTTGGGTTCACTCAACCATGCCTTTACCGAATTTGAATAGTTCTCAACTCCGCTTTTTGCTAGATCCTCAAGTTCGCCAATAATGAATCGGGTATTTTTTTTATAACCATTAATGAATATTTGACCAGATTCAATCACTAATTTACTGTTTTCAACATGGCCGTGCCATAAAGTAGAGTTATAGATTCTTATAAGTGCTGGTATATCATCAAATCCAACAATATCCTTTACGGGCGTAAAAAGTTGTCCTTTGATTTCGGTGTTGTTCCTAACTAGACGTGCAAGTATTTCATGCTGCCGTTCGGCAGCATTTATGCAAGCGAACAAATCTACCAGTCTGGGGTTATGTCCTAATGGCGAAGAATTAAAGGGCATCCTGTCGAACGGGAGACAACCATTTTTCACAAAAAGCCCGGACAAATTATTGTTTGCAAGGCTATGATGTTGATTCTTAATAATTTTGTTATTCATATGGTAAAGCAAATAACGCAGTAGATTTTTGCCCGCGCAATTTGCATTCAATACCGCACGACAACGCTCTAAATCATCGAAGAACACAACTGCCTTGGATTGTTGTGTCGCTTGCTGTTTAATCCTTTGAAATTCCGCATCGGGAAAATCCACGAGTTCCGTTAGATTAAATCCGGTTGATGTTAAAAATTGTGCAATCCCCTGTTGTTCAGCATATCCTGTCTTAACAGCTGTTCCTCTAATTAGACTTGTGAAATTTTTAAACTCACAATCTCGAATTGCTACCTCCCAACCTACGATAACGATGACAGGCATAGTCTTGCCGAGTATTTCAATGCTGTCGGGGGCTAAGGAAAACTTGACAGCATAGTTGTCGGTTATTTCCATACTTGTAAAGGCGATAACTCGGTTAAACTTGCTCGCATAATCATTGGCGGGTGTAAAAGTTACTTCATAGTATACCCGTTGCCCGACAAAGAATGGCTTTACCTTTTGAATATAGTATTTCTCAGATTTTCCGACGTTCTGTATATTATATTGATTTATCTTAGTGGCAATCTTCTCATAGTACTCCTGCAAGTTTGAATCCATGTTCAGCGGAAACTTGTCAAGGTTTCCAAGAAGTTCAAAGGAAAATCTGTCATGCATGAGGTTTTTGATTCTCAAAAGGTATTCATAATATTTTAGCATTAATCTCTCTGAGTTTTCCTCGTCAAGCGTATAGTGTGATGCTACGATTTGCAAAAAATCATGAAACCGCCTCAGCACTTTTAAATTGCCCTGTGTTCCAACAAAGCCAATTGCTTTGCGTATATTATCATAGTTGTTATCTATGTCTTGGCCGTTGGCGTAGAATTTCAGCATTATATGCTCAACAAAGTTACGTAGTTGAGACAGGATGTCCTGCGAAACTACTCCCCTTGGCGAAGTGGCTAGGCTGTCTATGTGACGGCCAATGACCTTGTTTATATTAAGAATCTGTGTGTCTATTCGTAAAAGTGATACTTTAGACATTTTGCACCTCCAATAAAGTCAATACCATTTCATCCTTGCTATACATAAAATTCAGAGATAATCTTACAGTTTAACTCACACTCTGTAATTTTGCTTTTCTATAAACATAATTCTACAAAATTTGTTAAAATCCTCCTAAATACAATATACTTTTAATAAATAAACAAAGCCTCCCAAAAGTTTAATCAATGAATGAGAAGCCACTTTTATATATCCAATGTTAGCATTTTGTAAGCAGATTGCACATGAACCCTTATATATCAAGTGATTGAGCAGTCATCACATCCTACCGCGCGTAAGATGTGAGTGTGTAACATCTTTAACGAGAGGTGCAAAAAGTGCAGTAAATCAACGTTTTGGATGTTTTTGACTGTAACATCTTTAACGGGGATTTACAGTTTTTTATAGGATTGCGTTAGCAAAATGTTAGCATTTCTATTAAAAATAGACACCCATAAGACAACCTGACTCATCAGAATCTGTAAGTACTTTTGGTAGTATATTCTTTTCTACATCCTTAGCTATACTTTCTGGAAGATCGTCTGAATTTAAGGTAATTATATATTGAAACCCCTTTTCTAAAGACTTATGTTTTCCAAATCGTAACGCTTCTGCTATTTGTCGTTCATCAACAGGATCATACAAAGCACTATCATGAATTAATATGTTCATCCTTCTACCCAAATATGCCGACATTTGGATAAGCATCATATCAAAACAATATATTAACATGCTATTTATTCCGGTACTACCTTGATTTCTAGATATCATTTCAATATCATAACGCCCATTTTTTGTTTGACCGATATTAAGTTGTGCTGAAGAATAATACAATGCTTTAGAGGCCTCTTCTACTAGTAAAATTGCTTTTTGTTTCGTCTTTGTATGTTCTTCTAGTGACTTTGTAATTTCTATTATTAGCTTTTGCTCTTCTATTTTTAAGTTTGCTTCCTCCTCACGTATTGAACTAATAAGCATTTGTTGATTTTTATATGTTCTTATCTTACTTTCTAGCTCATTCCATTCTGATTGTAGTAAGGAATATTGATCTAAAGCACCATGTGTATTAAGAATTTCCATTTTCTTGGATTGCTCCATAGATAGTTCCTTTATTAAAACTCCCCTATCCTTAACTAACTTTTCATATTTATTTAACTCAGAACTAAGATAATTTTTTCTGTTACTAACCAATCGTTCATGGAATATCTTTGAATCCTTAAAAGTCTTAATAAGAGCATCTGGGAGCTTTATTTTCACTTCTTTATACAGTTCCCTAATATTTATATCTGAAATATTTTCTTCATTCATTGATGCTTCTTTTAAATCTGCAATTACCTGTCTGTCAATAAAGTTTTGGTTACTTAATTCGGAAATCTGTTTAGCGAAACCGCTTGCTTCAACTTCAATTTCTTTATATTTGGGATGAACCTGAAAATTCTCTAATTCTTTCTTTAAGTTGTCAGCTTTATCTTTTAAAATAGTTATCTCTCTATCTAAATTAATTCCATTATTAACGATTTCCTTATAAGCATCAGTCTTTAACACCTTTTTAAGATCTGAGACTTCTTTTTTCTTTTCCTCTAGCTTCTTCTGTTTTATAGACAGTTTTGTGTCTAGTCCTATTAAATATGTAAGTATAATTTGCGTTAGGAACACTTTTTGATTTTTATAATATCTAGACGCAGTCAGAAAGCCACCATCAGCTGCTTTTCTTGCAAAATAAGGAAATAAAGTTCTGAATTTAATGTTTTCATTTACGATTGTCTCATTGTTATCTAAATTAAATAGTACATTCCCTAGAAATTCATGGTATGTCAACACTAAATCAAACAAATTTTTAAAGGTTCATTAACTTGTATTCATTCGGTGTTAAATAATGTAATGATCCATGAATTCGGATGCGA
>NZ_JBHSDV010000006.1:0-144148 GCF_042651725.1 Gracilibacillus marinus
AGCATGAAGCCCCCCTCAAGATGAGACTTCTCATCATGTAAGTGAGTAAGATCCCTCAGAGACGATGAGGTAGATAGGTTCGAGGTGGAAGCATAGTAATATGTGTAGCTGACGAATACTAATCGATCGAGGACTTAACTAACTTTTCATTGTTTGATCTTGTTTTTCTTCTTATCTAGTTTTGAAGTTGCAAAACTTCGTAAAAATAGTTGACTTAGAGAGTGATACATAGTATAATATTCTTTGTCACTGACTGATTTAATAGGTCAAGTTGATAGTAAATCTTTAACCATATGTTTGGTGGCGATAGCGGAGAGGTCACACCTGTTCCCATGCCGAACACAGCAGTTAAGTTCTCCTGCGCCCATGGTAGTTAGGGCCTTGCCCTTGCGAGAGTAGGACGTCGCCAAGCATTTTATTTCCATTCCACAGTAGCTCAGTGGTAGAGCTATCGGCTGTTAACCGATCGGTCGTAGGTTCGAATCCTACCTGTGGAGCCAATGGAGAGCTGTCCGAGTGGTCGAAGGAGCACGATTGGAAATCGTGTGTGCGGTCAACGCCGTACCGAGGGTTCGAATCCCTCGCTCTCCGCCACTTTTAATATATGGCCCGTTGGTCAAGCGGTTAAGACACCGCCCTTTCACGGCGGTAACACGGGTTCGAATCCCGTACGGGTCACCATTTACTTATATCAAGGCGGAGGATTAGCTCAGCTGGGAGAGCACTTGCCTTACAAGCAAGGGGTCGCAGGTTCGAGCCCTGCATCCTCCACCATTATACAACTTTATATCATCGCGGGGTGGAGCAGTCTGGTAGCTCGTCGGGCTCATAACCCGAAGGTCATAGGTTCAAATCCTGTCCCCGCAACCAAAAAATGGTCCGGTAGTTCAGTTGGTTAGAATGCCTGCCTGTCACGCAGGAGGTCGCGGGTTCGAGTCCCGTCCGGACCGCCACTTGATTTTTAACATATCATTATTTCTCATTTATGGCTCGGTAGCTCAGTCGGTAGAGCAACGGACTGAAAATCCGTGTGTCGGCGGTTCGATTCCGTCCCGAGCCACCACTTTTTTATTTTCTTAGTTAATTTAATATGGAGGGATAGCGAAGTTGGCCAAACGCGACGGACTGTAAATCCGTTCCCATCGGGTTCGTAGGTTCGAGTCCTACTCCCTCCACCATTTTCATTTAAAATTTCATTTAATAATATTATTATAGGGGTATAGTTTAACGGTAGAACAGAGGTCTCCAAAACCTCCGGTGTGGGTTCGATTCCTACTACCCCTGTTTTCCTTTCTAATAATGGCGGTCATGGCGAAGTGGTTAACGCACCGGATTGTGGTTCCGGCATACGTGGGTTCGATCCCCACTGGTCGCCCCATTTTTAGTTATTTTTTTAATTTATTGGGCTATAGCCAAGCGGTAAGGCAACGGTTTTTGGTTCCGTCATGCGTTGGTTCGAATCCAGCTAGCCCAGCCATTTCGCGGAAGTAGTTCAGTGGTAGAACACCACCTTGCCAAGGTGGGGGTCGCGGGTTCGAATCCCGTCTTCCGCTCCATAATATTATATTTTCTCGAGGCGGCATAGCCAAGTGGTAAGGCAGAGGTCTGCAAAACCTTTATCACCGGTTCAAATCCGGTTGCCGCCTCCATTTTATTACTTATGCCGAAGTGGTGGAATGGCAGACACGTCGGACTCAAAATCCGATGCCTTCACGGGCGTGTGGGTTCAAGTCCCACCTTCGGTATCGTATTGAATAAGAAAAATTAAGAACTGTATCTAGGGTAAATAATTGCCTTGGATACGTTTTTTTGTTGTCTCATAATTAAGGCTCTTTGTCAAATAGTGTTGGTGAGAATTTTTACCCACATATTTATTTAAGATATATTCACACGCTTTCTGCTTATTTAAGCAGCTGGAACGTGTGTTTTCTTTTGTTGTTTTTGTTCTACTGCTTTGAACTTAAAATGTAAGAGAATCCGATGTTTGTAATGATAAAAGTTACGATAGCCATATGCGACACGATTGAGTACTTTGATTTTATTGTTGATGCCTTCTATACGACCATTGCTAAACGGATAGAGGAAACTGTTTTTAATGTATGGTGCGTGTTTCCGTAACGTTTTTAGACTCGTTCGCATGACACTAGAAATGACTGGATTGGTAGGTTATAAATGATAATGTAGAAATGTACAAAAACAATTAAATAAGAATGTACAGTTTGGATTAACTATCGCATAATATTCTGGGGTGAATATTATGCATATACAACTAAACATACATGCAGATGTAGAAATTAATTGTCTTACGGACTTGCCAAAATTAAAGTTGTTATTGGAGAGTTCAAATATGAAAATTAACAAGAGTCAATTAGCTAGAGAGTTAGGGGTGGATCCGTAGAACGGTAGACAAATATTTAGATGGTTACAGGAAGAAAAACACAAGAAATAAGGCATCAAAAGTCGATGCATATTATGAGATTATTCAAGAGTTATTATCTGATGAATCATTACAAACCTTTTATTACAAACGAATATTGTGGCAGTATTTAAAGGATAACCATGGACTACATTGTTCGCTTTCCAATTTCCGAGCGTATGTCTCCAAAAAGCCTTAATTTCAGCGATACTTTGATGGAAAGCGAGGGAGACGCTGCACGAAGGAAATCGTCCGATTTGAGACGCCACCAGGGGAACAAGCCCAATTAGACTGGAAGGAAAACATAAAATTTATCACGAAAGACGGAGAAGTTCTATACGTGAATGTTTTCGTACTACTCTTATCTTATTCACGATTTAGAGTGTTTCTATTAACTATTTCGAAGTCACAAAGCATATTACTTTCCTTCTTAGTAGAATCCTTTGAAAGGATTGGAGGGGTGCCAAAAACACTATTAGTCGATAACATGAAAACCATTATGGATCAACCACGTACAAACTATCAGAAAGGAAAAGTCAATCATCGATTGGATCAATTTTCAAAGGATTTTGGTTTTGAAATTCGGCCATGTTTGGCCGGTAGACCACAAACCAAAGCAAAAGTGGAAGCACCCATGAAAATACTAGATGAAATCCATGCCTATCAAGGAAAAATGGATTATGAGGAGTTGAATCATTTTATAGAAGAATTATGTAATCGCGTAAATCACGCCTATCATCAAGGAACAGGAGGGATTCCTATACTGCAATTCCAAAAAGAAAGAGCTCTCTTATTGCCACTTCCAAATAAGCAGATAAGAGAGACCTATAAACTGAATCATACACTCGCAAAAGTAAACCCATCCAACATGATTACGTACAAATCCAATCAGTATTCTGTACCAGCAGGATACATTGGAAAAATGGTGAGTTTACAAGTATATGATACTTACATTCACGTGTATTATAACATGAAATTACTTGTTCGCCACGAAATACGAAATAAGAAGCTGAACTATAAGCAAAAACATTATCAACAAACGTTGGTCAACCAACTTCCTTATAAGGATGATGAGGATATAGAAAAATTGGCATTAAAAAACTTAGCTGCGATAGATGAGGTGTATAGTGGTGAATAGTAGTTATACAAAATTGATTCATCATTTAGAATACCTCAAGTTAACACAAATGATGACACATTTAGATGAAACCATTGATATGATGAACAATCAACAACTCTCTTTTGTCGATACACTGATGTTAGTCTAAATATGGGACACGTTAAATTGGGAGTTTGATGTATACTAAACATAAACCAATTGAACGGATGGAGTGTAAAAATATGAGAAAACAATACGATAAGGAATTTAAAATACACGCAGCAAAGTTGGTCATTCAAACTGGGAAAACTATTGCACAAGTAGCCAGAGAGTTAGATGTATCCGAACAAACGCTTCATAATTGGGTAAAGAAATATAAAGGAAATGAAGATGGTTCGAACTTTATTGGTAGTGGAAACAGCGCGCCAGAAGACAAAGCCATGCAGGACCTCCAAAAGAAATTGCGCGATCTTGAAGAAGAAAACGCAATTTTAAAAAAGGCTATGGGCATCTTCGCCAAAAACCAGAAGTGATTTATGACTTCATAGAAAAGCACCGACACGAATTCCGTGTTGTGAAGATGTGCCGAGTTTTAGGTGCTTCAAAAAGTGGCTATTATCACTGGCGCAAACGTAAAAAAAGTAACCAACAACGACGACGTGAAAAACTAACCCGTCATGTGAAACAAGTTTATATCAGCTCGCGATCCATTTATGGTAGTCCAAAAATTACAAAAAAATTAAATCAAAAGGGAATAAAAGTGTCTCAAAAAACAGTGACACGTATTATGAAAGCAGAAGGAATTCGCTCCAAGACAGTAAAAAAATATAAGGCGACAACGAATTCCAAGCACTCATTACCAGTTTATCCAAATTTATTAAATCAAGAGTTTCAAGTAGATGCTCCTGGAATGGTTTGGGTCGCTGACATTACGTATATTCACACGAGTGAAGGATGATGGCTATACTTAGCAACCATCATGGACTTATATTCCCGTAGAATACTGGGTTGGCATATGAGTCATCGAATGACAAAAGAGTTAGTCATTCGTGCACTAAAACGTGCCATTGGTAGACAAAAACCAACAGAAGGACTTATTCATCATTCAGATCGTGGTAGTCAATATGCATCACATGAATACCAAGAGATCTTGTGTAAACACGGCATTATTACAAGTATGAGCCGTAAAGGGAATTGTTATGATAACGCCTGTATTGAATCGTTTCACGGCATTATTAAACGAGAATTAATATACCGTGTAAAGTATCTTACGAGACAAAAGGCTGTCGATGACATTGTTGAATACATCGAATCTTTTTATAACTATGAACGAATTCATTCAAACAATAATTATAGATCGCCATTAGAGAAGGAACAAGCATACTATTCAACGCTTTAGAGAATTAAAGGAGTCTACCTTAGCCTTATCATAAGTGAATAGAGTAAAACTCTGTTCACTTATGATAAGGTCAGCAAGCGAAGCGCGGTAGTTTCATATCAAAGATTTTGGAAAATCTCAATTTAATTTGTCCAATTTCTTGACATAGTATCAGTTCTGACTTAGTACAAGAAATAGGTAAACACTGTTTATCAACTTCTATGATTTATGGAATGCACTGCCAGCAATTGTTTACACTTCTAAATCTCGAAGAGTCAATGGCAAAAGATATGATATTAAAGAAGATTTGTGATAATCAAAATTATCTCGCTTCGGTCACATCAGAATATGATAAAGGGGGACATCTACTGATTTCTGATAGCGAAATAGATTACACCAATGATTGGAATTTTATTCTTAATAGAAAAGCTCCAGTAGTAACTGGAGGACAGTATGCTGAAGGATATTTATTTACTATGAAAAGATCCTCAGATTCTAATAAAGATGATGTAGCAATGGTCTTCGCTTTTAAAGAAGAAATTCAAAGCAGCGTTAAAGGAAAATGGTCTCCTTTAGGTATGCGGGGCACCCAAAGTATACCAATGGAATTCAAGGGAGTGCTAAATAAAGACAGGATTTTAAACGCGAGTTCTTTCAAGAATACTGCAAAAATTTATATGATTCCAATAGGTCATATTATGTGGGCATCTAGTTGGTTAGGTTCAATAAAAGCAGCATTTAAACAGATCATTCAAATAATCAGAAAAAATAAGCAAAAAAGAAGTTCAGAAATAGTGCTAAGTAAGATATCAGAAACACGCCTCTTAATAGATACAGTTGATGTATATCTAAAATCAATTATTGAACAATATACACAACATCTTGGAGAAGACAAAAAGGAAGTAGATTGGGATAAATTTAGTATTCATATAAACAATTTAAAGTTACTTTCTTCTGAAAATCTTTACAAGGCTATAAATATTATAGTTGAGATAGCGGGCATGTATTATGGGTACCAACAAACTGAAGACAATAATTTTGAAAGGACCCTTAGGGATTTGAGATCCGCCTCAATCATGTTTCAAAATGATCGCCTCAAAGAAATTAATGGAAAACTCTCTTTATTTAACTCAGAAATTAGTTAATGATAGATTATAACTTTATTCAGAACTGAAAAGGTATACATGTATAGGACTTGAATTGCGGAATTTTTCATAACACCGCAAATTACAAATATTTTGCTCTATAAATCTCAATTAAAATAATAATTACAAATAAAGAGGTAAATTAACTATGAATGAATATATAGATATTTTCAACGATAAATATGAGTACCTAGGAACATCAACAAAGAAAGAAGCACACGCAAAAGGGGAATGGCACAGAGTATTTACTTGTATAATTGTAGACCCTCAAGATGAAACAATAGTGCTACAAAAGAAAACACCTAATCGCTATAACTTCGAAAGGCCGGATTACTTGGATATATCAGTAGGAGGCCATTACAAAGCAGGTGAAGCCATTGAAGATGGGGTTAGAGAGATTAAGGAAGAATTAGGAATAGAAGTATCATATGATAAATTAGTCCCTTTGGGAATTCGACAAACTGTAGTGACTCTCGCTTCAAATTATATAAACAAGGAATTCCAGCATATACATCTATTGGAGTACAAAGCACCTTTGGATTCATATCAACTTTCAGGAGATGAAGTTTCTGGGGTAGTAAAAGTACCAGTAAGTCAAGGTATTGATCTATTAACAGGTAAAATAAATAATATAGAGGCAAAGGGCATATTTTTTCTGAATAATAAAGAAATTGAAAAAAAACTCAACTTAAGTATTGAAGACTTTGTACCAAATTACTTAAAGACTGACCAAATTTTTCTTCGGCTCTTCATTGCGGCCGAAAAATATTTTAAAAAAAATTATGAAAGTAATTTATTCTGGTGAAAATGGCTAAGAAAATAGTAAAAACAGCAATTATATGCGCTGGAGGCTATGGAACAAGATTTTTACCTTTTACTAATTACTCAACTTTCGCACACTGAAATAGGCAGGTAAGCCCTGATATAGCTGGGTAAGCCTGCAATCCATTGTTGGACTTGACTTTTGATTAATTTTTGTACCTTTTTGTTGCTCATTTTCAAGGTATCTTCAAGAAGCTCGATCAACTGCTGAAATGCCACAGCCCAATCGAGATCATGAACTTCATCACATAATTCATAAAACATGCCGCCAAGTGTTCGCTCGTCTGTGCTACATCGGTTTTGCCACGAGAGAACAATATATCGTGCGAATACGATGGTCGTATGACTAATTAAGCCGTCATACGAACGACTTTGGAACTCTTTTTGGAGTTTCAAAAGAGATTTTGTTGTCTTGAAAAAAACTTCAATGTCCCATCGCATCCCATAAATACGAATGATTTCATGATCACTTAGTGTACAATCGGTGCTTAGAATAGCTAACCATTCGCTCTTTTTATTCCGATTACGAACAAAGACAACTTTAATAGGAACGCCATTCGCTTGTGTCGTATGAATCGAACGAAGAATGCCTTTTTTTCCATCTGTTGGTTTCGCAAACCGATAAAGTTCTTTTAAGCTTACACGTTGGCCATTCACAAGGTAACGCTGTTTCAAGTTCTTTACCATGCCAATGACGGATTAAGTCCGTATAATTGTGTAAAAAGGTGAATTAAAAAAAGAGGCCATATTAATTCCTTATGATACAATGTTTTCAACCACGAACACAAAGTAGGAGGAATTAATAATGACCCAATTACATTTTAACCTAGATTTTGAAAAAATTAAAGGAGAAGTAATGCATCTGATTTGAATGATGTGGTGAAATCATCCATTGTGATATTATTCAATCAATATATGGAAATGGAAAGAGATAAGCACTTGAATGCTGCTTCTTATGAACGTAAGGAAGATAGACAGGATTACAGAAATGGCTATTATGAAAGAGATTTAATGCTGAGTATTGGAAAAGTAAAATTAAAAGTTCCACGTACTCGTAGTGGAGAATTCTCCACTAGTGTTTTTGAGAAATATAAGCGTTGTGATAAAGCATTTTTGCTTTCGATGATAGAAATGGTCATTAATGGTGTATCAACGCGTAAAGTAACGAAAATTGTAGAACAACTTTGTGGTGAAAAAGTATCAAAGTCCATGGTTTCTGAGTTAACAAAAAGTCTAGATCCTATCGTAAAAGAGTGGGCACAAAAACCTTTGAATCACCAATACTTTAACTACGTTTATGTAGATGCAATGTATATCAAAGTGCGTGAATACCATAGAGTGGTATCAAAAGCAGTATATATCGCTCTAGGTGTAAATAGCGAAGATAAAAGAGAAATTTTAGGATTTAAAATAGCGAATAGTGAGTCTAAAGAAACTTGGACTGCCTTCTTTGATTCTTTAAAAGCAAGAGGCTTACAGAACCCGAAAATCATCATATCAGATGCGCATGAAGGATTGAAATCAGCGATTAAGGAGAAGTTCTTAAATACAAGTTGGCAGCGTTGTACAGTGCACTTCTTAAGAAATATTATTACGAAAATACCAAAGAAAGGGTCAAAAGAAGCAAGAGAACATTTAAAAGAGATTTTCAAAGCATCCAATCTACAAATATCAAGAATGTTAAAAGAGGAATTTATCGAGAAATTTGGACAAGACTCAAAATTTGAAAAAGCCATCCAGACGTTAGATGAAGGCTACGAAGATGCCATTCAATTCTATGCAGAGGATAAAGATACACATGTTCACATCCGCACTTCCAATGTCTTAGAACGACTAAATTCTGAAGTGAGAAAGAGAGAAAGTGTCATTCGAATTTTCCCGAATATGGACTCTGCCTTTCGATTAATAGGATCTGTACTAATGGATTGTGAAGAAGCAATGGACGCAGGTGGAAAGAAGTTTTTTTATCGTACACAGAACTAGAAAAAAAAGAATGGAAAAATTTAACTTGAAATGATGGGATTCCGGCGCGAAAATTTATTTGGTAGGGAGGGGGGTACCCCCCTCCCTACCAAATAAAATACAATTAATAATTAAATGAGTGGTTAAAACTTGTATTATTAATTTACACATAAATAAGGACTTGACTTGATTTTTCATTTTCACGGACATCAGATCCGCTATTCAGCTTCAAACAGGCCTTTTCTGCTGGATTTTAGGAAAATAAGGGCCCTCATGTCCGTCTAGACCGACAATCACTGCTTTTTGACCAAAATAACGGATCCAATGTCCGGCTAGCGCATTGCCCTTTAATTGCGCGGACATCAGATCCGTTATTTCATCTGTGTTTAATGCCCTTTTTCTGTAAAACTTGCCTGAGAGTCTTGCTTAGCGTAGGAAGAATACGAAGACTCCTGTGGGAACAGCGCGAGCCGAAGACCCCACAGGGAGCGGTCTGTGCGAGCGAGGAGGCTAAGGTAAGGAAAATCCCAAGGGCTTGGATTTTCCCTCGTGCCCACGGCATAGAAGACACCGTGAATGGGCTTTATGAACGGATGTCGCACTTGTGCCTGTGGTGAAAGCGAAGTATTCTTCTGAAGCGATCGCATACTCGCTATCTTGTAAAGAAAATAAAAGGAATTACGTCGGAGTCTATACAAAATTTACATTACTTTATCCAATACTAAGATATCAAGCATTTCCTCTAGACAATCTTCTGGTTGTGAGGTTTGATTTTGCATCCAATGTACCGCTACTTCGTAAAGTGCCCTTGGCTGTTAAATGAAGTGACAATAAGTAATTATTTCTTACCTTTTCGTTCAAAAAGTATAGGTGCTATATTTAGTAAGATAGAAACAATTGTCAAAAACCATAAAGCCTTTCCATACCAGGAACTACATCCTCTAAAGCTGCCCAATCTTCCACTTCTACCCACTCTGATACAAGACTGTATTCTGCACAAAGGGTTAATGCTGTAAATGATAATCCCATCGCCATAGCAAGCTTATAATCCTTTCCTGCTGCATACATATAAAGATTTATAAAAGTTACTACTATAGCAATAACCCCTAATATTACCCACATAACTATACCCCTCCAAATTTTTTAAGTCCTGTGAACAAAACCGATGTGCTTCATCCCAACTTATTGCCTTACTTTTTCATTAGACATTATTATGTCTAGCAGTAAATGCTCATTCCTTTTGTGATTGCTTATTAAACAAATGGTTAGGTGAATAAGAAACATTTCTAAGTATAAAGTTCACAACAAGGTATACCATCTACATCACGTTTAAAGTCGTAAAAAAGTAGTAAATAACCTTTCCAAATAAATTGAAATAATAACAATATTTTACCATATAAAAGAATTTACATAGGTAAATTAAGACTAAAAGCATCTTTTGGCCTATTCAACTGAGTTAAAGAAATTATTTATGGATACCCCCATTTTTGAAGGAATAAAATAGGATTAAAAGTAAAGATAAGCAGCAAGGGTGCGGTTTTCCTGATCTATTGTAAAAATGGATCAGAAACGTCCCTCTATTCACATTGTAAAAATAATTTTACAAAAAAATACGAAAATCAGTTGGTACTTTGATTAGCGCTAAGACTATAGTTTGGTTTTTTGAGTAAGTATAACTAGTTAAAATGAACCATTAAAATTGCTAGTGATACGCACGAATAAACCAATGTCCTTCCTTGTTTTCAAGTGCTTAACTGCCTGACTAAATTACTGTATGACCATAGTATCGGTAACGATTATCTAGATGAAATAAATAGTGAAAATGTACTGACTTTCGTTTTTTATGTAAAATTAATTTGAGTCTAGTTAGGGGGTGTGCTAAACTAACCCTGACATAACAAGACATAGCGAAAGGGTGAGAACATTAAATAAGGTTTTATTGTTTGCTCCAGAAACATTTAATTTAGCTGAAACAACTCGATCAATTGAGGTGGCAAAAAAATGCTGCAATACTTTTACGTGCATCTTTATCGGTTACTCTACAAAATATGCTTATTTGATTGAAGAGGCAAATTTCACTTTTATTCATCTTGAACCACATCTTACCGAAAAAGATGTTGTGCAAATTATGAAGGTAGATCAGATGAAGGGCATCAAGCATCCATTTACGTATAAGATGCTGAAACACCGTATAGAAAGTGAACAAAGGATTATTCATCTGTATCAGCCTGTTGCTGTTGTTATTGGAACAACATTAAGTTTGTTTATTTCAGCCAGAGCTTGTCAAACCCCATTATTTTACATCAAGCCATTAACCTACACAAAAATATATTTTTTAAAAGGACATCTTGCCTTACCACCCATTCTAAGTCAAAAGTTTTTACCTGTGGACATAATAAAGAAGCTTTATAGAAAAATAGCTACAAGCATTACATATAAGCCAAAGGCCTTTCAACAATTAGCGAAAGAGTATGGTGTGCAACTTCCGAAATTAACGATTGACGCCTTAGATGCAGACCATAATCTCATTACAACGTTGCCAGAAATAAGTGGGATTTCAAATTTACCTAGTAACTACACGTATGTAGGGCCGATCTACGCGAAATTAGAGGGTGAGCTTCCGAGTTGGTTTGATGAGCTTCCAAGAAAATTACCAATTGTCTATTTTGCGATGGGAAGCTCTGGGGGGAAGGAAATCGTTCTAAAAATGCTACATATTTTAGCCGCGCTTCCGTTAACCGTTGTATGTCCGATGAAACGAACATTGGGTTCCAGTGCAGCGATCTTTTCTCAGCACGAAAACATATATATTTGTGATTTGCTTCCAGCACATAAGCTTGCTGGGAAAATTGATTTGTCTATCATACATGGGGGAGAAGGAACAGTACAAACAGCTTGTTTAACAGGTAAGCCTTTTATCGGAATGGGTCTACAGCAGGAACAGGTTGCCAATATCAATGAGTGTGTCCTATATGGTAACGCCATACAGTTAAGAAAAAAGGACTTATCTAAGAAAGTCTTACTCTCTCTCATTGAGTCTGCCTTGCATGATGATGAGATGCAACAAAAGGCAAAATCAATGCAGAAGCTGATGTCAGGAGTAGATGGCCCGTCCAATGCAGCACAATTTCTTATCAAAAATCTAACTAATAAAAATAGTGTACCTAGTTAAGTATGAGTTTCATTGAAACCTACATGGCTCATCTTTTTGGAAGGTTCACTTATGGAGGATGATTATGATTAACCTTGTAGAAGAAAATATCGTAAAACATTTAGCTGAAATCACAGGATATGATCAAGAGGAGATTAGTTTAGAGGACGCACTAGTCAATGACTTAGGTCTTGATTCGATGATGGTAATGGATTTGCACCGTTTAATGCTAATGGATTTTCCAGAAGTGAAGAAAATAGACTTGGAGACTGTTTTTCAACAGGAAGATACAACGGTAGAACATATTGTGTTGTTAATCAAGCAGGAGCTTGGTATCGATTGTCGCCAAAGCAAACAAACATTGTTAGATGAGCTTGATGAAGTAAAAGGATTTCATACTTATTTAGCAGCTAGAAAGCACATTCCATACTTTCGAACCAATAGCGGAATTGCATCTAATCGGATTGTGTTAGATGGAGAGGAAAAGATTAACTTTTCTACTTATAACTATCTTGGGATTAATGGTTTTCCTGAAATCAATGAAAAAGTCATAGAGGCCATTAATCAATATGGCACAAGTGTTTCCGGAAGCAGGCTTCTAAGTGGGGAAATTGAGCTGCATCAACAGTTAGAACAAAGAATTGCTAGTTTTATAGGTGTTGACGATGCGATTGTTCAAGTAGGCGGTCATAGCACAAACGTAAATACAATCGGTAATTTGGTGAACGAAGAAGATTTAATCCTTCATGATGCGTTAGCACACAACAGTATTATACAAGGTGCAATGCTTTCGAGAGCAAAAAGAAAGCCGTTTAAACATAATGATATGGAGCATTTAGAAAGTGAGCTACGGAAATTACGTTCTAAATTCCGTCGTGTTTTGATTGTTGTAGAAGGTGTGTATAGCATGGACGGGGATATTTGTAAGCTGCCTAAACTAATCCAATTAAAGCAGCAATATGATGCGATTTTAATGGTGGACGAAGCACATTCCATCGGGACTATTGGTGAAAATGGACGTGGTGTCACCAGTTACTTCTCTATCGATCCACATAAGGTGGACATTTTAATGGGAACATTAAGTAAATCACTGAATAGCTGTGGAGGGTATATTGCCGGTAGTTCCAGCTTTATAAGCTTTTTAAAATATAATTCACCTGGGTTCATATTTAGTGTTGGCATGACACCTGCAAATACGGCTGCAGCTTTGGCCTCTATTGAAATATGTGAGAGAGAAGGGATGTTGTTTAATCGCCTAAGAGAAAATCATCGGTACTTCCTTGAGCAAATGAAAGAGCTTGGAATAGATACGGGAGATAGTAATGATACGCCTGTTATTCCAATGATTATTGGTGATTCCGACCAAGCCCTTACATTTTCCGAGTTGCTTTATGAAAATGGAATAAACGCTATGCCAATCGTGTATCCGGCAGTAAAGGAAAGTGAAGCTAGAATAAGATTTTTTATTTCTGCTGCCCATACAAAGGAAGATCTTGATTTTACATTAAAGGTCATCAAGGAGCATAAAAAGCAGATGGAACAGGAGCATACCGTTGAGGCTGTCCTATAAAAACCAACCAAACATTCCTATACGAGGTGATAATTGATGCAGTATAGCTTATTGAAGGAGCAATACGAAAACCATTATACACAAAATCAGAATAGGAGCGCAGAACAATCAAGAAGAATGACGATGTTAAAGGGGCTTGCCAGCACTATTGGTATCCGCGATACGCCATTATTTCAATTGCTTCTGTTTTCGAAAATTAAAAATTATATCCGATTTATCACACTTAGACAAATTTATAAAAATTTTGAAGATGTCCGTAATATGACTGTCGGGTTCATGCATCCAAACATTTTTCATTCCTTTATGAATTTAGGTGTTCAATTAGAGATGGTTGAACAAGAAAGTCATCTCTACCGACTTAGGGAATCGTATATGGTGGAAGAAGATATGGTATCTAGGCTCGTAAGGATGGAATCTAGTAACTATTCCAATACCGTTGCTTCGATATTAGAGGATTATCTTTTCGTAACAGAGGCGATCGAAGCAAAGCCTAGTTCTAAATTGGGTAGGATAATGAACCAACAAGCATACATCTATATGAAAGAGGTTCTCACCTATTTGCAGGAAATCAATCAGCTAAACTTTTTTGAACAAATTACTCCGAGCTTTACAGAGGACTTCTACACCGATCTTGGTGAACTAGCCTTTAACATTTATACGAAGGAAAATTATCAGCAATATATTTCACAAAAGCAATTTGCTTCCATATTAGATATTGGCTGTGGAAATGGTAATTATATTGATATTCACATCAATCATTCAGCACATATTGTTGGGGTGGAAAGACAGGAAAAGGTGTATGAAAAGCTACAGCAAAAGTATCGGGATTATCCTCACATACAGCTGTTTCAAGAGGATATTTTAGATATTGAGTTTAATCAGGAATTTGACATGATCAATATGAGCTATATGCTTTTTTATTTAACGGTGGAGGAAAAGGAAGCACTATTTAATAAATTGAAAAAGATTTTGGGTAAGAATGGTATCATTGTTATTTGCCAATATTATCCGGATTTTGAAGTCTATCAAGAGTTAATTGCAAGGTATAACGGTAAATGGGGTCTGATGAACCGGTATAAATTTGATATATGTAATAGCATTCTAGCGGCAGAAGTTGTCCTCAATAACATGTTAGTAGATTTTGCACAGGCTGAGGAATGGGAACCGTTTTTACAATTAATAGAGAGCTGTGGGTTTGAAGTCGAGGAAATTGTTCCGGCAGATGAAACCTACTACTCCTATTTTATTACGATAAAACACAAAAGTGGGGGTTCAGATGATAAAGGCTACCGAGATTAAAAAGGTGTATAACCCGAATAAACAAAATGAATTGGCTGTTTTAAAGGGGATAAATTTAGATATTAGAGAGGGGGAATTTTGTACCATTATTGGCAAGTCTGGATCTGGAAAAACTACTTTACTAAAATGCTTATCAGGCCTTGAAAGTGTCACATCTGGTGTTATTAAAGTGAAGCAGCAAGACATTTTAAATTTCTCTAAAAAGCAAATGAATGCTTTTAGAAGGAATGATATTGCCTTTGTTTTTCAGGAATATAATTTAATCGATGACCTTACCTTACACGAAAATATTTATTTGGAGCATCAACCATCAGATGAGATCGAGCATTTAATAGATGTGTGGGATATCCGGAAAGCGATCCACCTTTTCCCTAACCAGTGCTCTGGCGGGCAACAACAAAAGGCAGCAATTCTACGTGCGTTAGTGAAACAGGTGCGTATTCTCTTTTGCGATGAGCCGACAGGTGCTTTAGATGGAAAGTCTTCTAAAGAGGTCTTGTCTGTTTTGCAGGAGATCCAGGAAAGTCATCAAACTACTATTCTACTAATCACACATAATGAACAAATTACCCAAATATCTAATCGTGTTATTACGATACATGATGGCGAAAAAGTAAGTGATGATATCAACACGGAAGTGAAGCTTGCGAGGAATTTAGAATGGTAAAGGACAACGTGAAAAAGAGACTAGGAAAGCGGGTCCTTAGAAGATTTGCTGCATATAAATTAAAGCTATTTGTGCTGTTTCTAGTTGTTTTTTCGACCACTGCCATTTTTATAAGCTTTTTCGTTGGCACGAGTAGTGTATTGCAGTCAGTGAATCAGTTCAATGATTCCTATAAGGTAGAGGATGGTGTATTTCAAACGACAAAAGAGTTGGATAAGTCGATCCCTACTATTCAATATGAACAGATGAAATATGGTGAGATAAGGCAGGATGGTAACACTATCCGTGTCTTTCAGGCGCGGGAGGAAATAAATAGATATCAAGTAACGAATGGTAAGGATATAAAAAGTGATACGGAAATACTGCTCGATAACAATTTCATGGAAGCAAATGGACTTAAAATTGGAGAAAATATAGAGCTGAATGGAAACAATTTTACGATTGTCGGCACAGCTATTTCGCCAGACTATATTACAACGAAAAATAGTAATCTAGTTTTACAAGCTAATGCAAAGGTGTTTGGGATAGCATTTGTAAATAATGCTGCCTTCGCATCTCTATTTAATGAGAATTATGCTACCTATTATGCTTACAGAAGTGCCTCCAGTGTTGAAGAGATTTCTAAATTAGTTGATCCACTATACATAAATGATTCGAGAAATAATACACGAATCCAACAAGTGATAGGTGACGCAAAAGCACCAAGAGATTTAGCACTGTTACTTGCAGTATTACTTTACTTAATTGTTTTAGTTTTGTTAAGTGTCTATCATTTTGAGGTTTCAAAAAAGGAAAAAAATAATCTAGATACCTTTCATAAGCTTGGAGTTAGTAAAGCAACACTTTTCAAGCATTATATGATGGAAACGAATGTAACGCTAGCTCTTGCCTGGTTCATTGGAGGAATAATCGGTATTTTTTCAATTGAAACGATTATGCAAATGAATCAAAAAATTTATAATTACCCAATACTAGAAATTAATTATCTACTCCTAGGATTTTGTGTGATCGTTTCACTCCTGTTTATCCTTAGTATGAATCTGTTGCTAGTTTATCAGTTTTACATAAAACAACAAAATGGACGTAGCAGTAAGATAAAACCTGGAAGAAAACAGCGAAATAGTAGTGTCATTCCATTCGCATATCGATACCGTCTAAAGCGAATAACTCGTAATAAAAAAGAAATGGCATTGTTTGTTATTCTTGTCTTCTTTGTAGGATTACTTATGAACTTCTCCTTTTTATTAAAGGATTCTGTAACACAATATGTCCATGATTTAGGTGTGGAAAATACATTTGAGGAAATTTTATTTTACTCACCTCAGGCAGAGGCTAAGGTAAGTGGAGAATCATTTAAGATTTACAATCTACATGATCAAGCAGGTGTCTCACAAAGTGTTTATGTGATTTCACCAGACTCGGACTTTTTTCATTATGACCTTCCACTTAAGGATGGAGATGTCATCATTACAGAAGCATTTGCTAAAAAGTACGACAAATCGGTTGGGGATTCTTTAGAATTAACCGACATAGCAAATGAGAAGAAATACCATTTTGATATTAATAAAATCAATTCTGTATCAACGGTAAGCACGATTTATCTTGTTTCTAAAAATGGGCAACTAATGAATGAGGAAACATTTGCAACTCCTGCTGTTGCGATGGCTGATTCTTATGAAAATTCCAATGCCCCATATATAGAAGCAAAATTAGAGCGAGACGAAATTATTAATTCGGGGGAAAATATTTTAGATGTGATTAACAAACAAATTACGCTAATACTTTCCTTGGCAGTTGTTTTGTTAGTGGCTTTACTTTATTCCCTATTAGAATTTAGCTTTCAAAATAGCCGGAAATCAATCGAAACATTAAAGCTACAAGGATACTCATTACCGGAATTAATGAAGATGCACTTTGCTTTTAGCCTACCAATTGCGATTGTATTTATTGTGGGATCGTATTTGTTATCTAGGCTAGTTGTACGGGTCTTTTTAGATCAAATTATGTTTGACTTTGTTAACTTTGTAAGAGTAACGGAAAGTGTAGCGATTATTCTAATAAGTAATGGGCTTATTATTGCGATTTTCAGTTTCTTTCTCTTAAAGAACAGAAGGAAAATAAATATGCTTTAAAAACCGAGGAGGGGAGTACATTGAACAGAGTAGTGATTACAGGAATTGGCATGGTTACACCGAACGGAATAACGCGGGAAAGTACGTGGGATAGTATCACAAATTTAGAAAGTAGTATTACTCCATCTCCAATTAGCAATACTAAATATATAGCTAAGGTCGATGACGCTTTTCATGATTCATTAACATCAAAAGAAATACGTTATATGGATCGGTGCGCACAAATGGCGGTTGTAGCTTCAAGGGAAGCGGTTGATGATGCTGGCCTAGAAATAAATGAGGACAATTGTCACCATATATCTGCTTATGCAGGAAGTGCAGTAGGTGGCATAAGCGCACTTGTTGATGAGTTCGGGGCGGCGGCTGTTCATGGTGTCGACAAAATGACGATGCTAGTGATTCCTAGAAATCTAATTAATATGATAACGGCAAACATTAGTATCGATTTAGGTATTAAAGGAGACACGCTAGCATATTCTCTTGCCTGTGCATCTGGTACAGTCGCAATAGGTGAAGCGTATAAAAAAATTCAAAGTGGTTCAAAAAAGGCGATACTTGCAGGTGGTGCTGAGGCCTGTGTATTGCCAGAGGTTATTGAAGCCTTTCGGAAGCTCCGTGCTTTGACAAATGGCAAAACAACGGAACAAGCAAGTATTCCTTTTTCAAAGAATCGCTCAGGTTTTGTAATGAGTGAGGGTGCCGTATTTTTAATGCTGGAGGAGCTAGAGTATGCAAAGCAAAGAGGAGCAACCATATATAGTGAGATAGTAGGCTATGGTAGCTCTTCGGATGCTATGTCCTTACTTGCACCAGATGTAAGTGGAGTGACAGCTTGTATGAAAAATGCTTTAGTTGATGCAGGTGTGGACGGAAGTGAAATTGAGTACATAAATGCACATGGTACATCGACCAAGCTAAACGATATTACGGAATCTACTGCAATAAAGCAGTTGTTCCCACATAATCCATACGTCTCGTCAACAAAATCACTCCATGGTCATGCACTAGGTGCTGCAGGTGCGATGGAAGCAGCTCTTTGTTCGTTGATGATAAAAAATAAGCAGCTCATTCCAACTATTAATGTGAAGCCGGCTGATGTGGATGAAGAGATCGCTATTAATTTACTGCTGGAGAAAAAAGTAGCCTATCATGGTGGCAAAATCGTAACGAATTCCTTTGCGTTCGGTGGCCAAAATGCCTCACTCGTATTGACGAACTATGAGGGGTAGCCAGTGAATTTATACTTTTTGAAGATCGATCCAAATTTACGGAAAGTTTGTCGAGGATTACTGTCAACGCGAGCAGTGAACCGGTTGAAAAAGATAAGCCATCCATTGAAAAGGTTGCATGTGATCTATGGAGATCTATTCATACAATATGTTTTGCTTGAAAAAGGACACAATCCCCCATTTAATATACGAACTAATCAATGGGGAAAACCATTTATCACGGGTGGATATTTTAACCTTTCACATAGTGGTGAATGGATTCTTTGTGTGTACCATTCGGCTGAGGTAGGAGCAGACATCGAAAGCTACCGTTATTTCAATCATAACTTAGCAGACTACTTTTTCACAAAAGAAGAGGTAAAATACGCTACTAAGCTTTCCCCTATTTCACAGCAAATCTATTATATCGATACATGGACATTTAAAGAATGCTATGTCAAAACAATTGGAAAAAGCATTTTTAATGTGAAGCAGCAATTAATAGCTCCTTTCGAAAGATTGTATGAAGTAAAACAAGCAGTGAAGATTAATAAGGAAAAGCTATATTATGTGTGTGGAACAATGGACAGTTATAGCTGGTGTGTGATGTGTAAAGCAGATTTTTCTCACTATAACAAGAAAATAGTCACCAATCAGGAGCTAGTGGAAAAAGTAAGGCAAGTACATACTGGAGGAAAAGTATGAAAAGTTATTATATAGGGCTGTATTTTGACAAGATATATATGCAACGAACAAGCTTCTCTATGAGGATGGAAAATTATCGGGAGCGTCCATGGGTAAGGCCGCGGGAGGATAAGTGGTCCTTCGGGGAAACTTACTATCATCTTTATCTTATGGTAAAAAGATTTCGGCAGTTAAATAACTTTTATTTGCCGGTCGCCAAGCAAATCGCAAGTCGAAGAAGGAAAGCTTCATATAAGACCGAAATAGAAGATATTTATAAAGAATATAAGCAGAAGAAAAAGAAACCGATGAAAGCTCCATCTATTTTAGTTCCGCCAAAGGATATAGAAAGCACTATTTCTTTTGCTACCCTTACTCGTGAACTGGATGAGGAAACCAAACGACTAGAACAGTTGGTTTCTGCTATAGAAGATGATGTAGCAGGACATATTCGCTATCCGGATCCGGTTGCACATCATCCAAATCTTATCCAAGCTATCCAATTGATCGCCATTCATGAACAACACCATTTTCAGCTTTGTGCATTTTACTATGACCTACCTTGAACTGACGCGATGGATGTCTGTTTAAGGTAATTATGAAATTGACTCTATTATTAGAACTCAACTTTCGCACACTGAAATAGGCAGGTAAGCCCTGATATAGTTGGGTAAGCCTGCGATCCAGTGTTGGAATTGATTTTTGATTAATTTTTGTATCTTTTTGTTGCTCATTTTCAAGGCATCTTCAAGAAGCTCGATCAACTGCTGAAGTGCCACAGCCCAATCGAGATCACTAACTTCATCACATATTTCATAGAACATGCCGCCAAGAGTTCTCTCATCTGTGCTACATCGGTTTTGCCACGAGAGAACAATATATCGTGTGAATACGATGGTCGTATGACTAATTAAGCCGTCATACGAACGACTTTGGAACTCTTTTTGAAGTTTTAAAAGAGATTTTGTTGTTTTGAAAAAAACTTCAATGTCCCATCGCATCCCATAAATACGAATGATTTCTTGATCACTAAGTGTACAATCGGTGCTTAGAATAGCTAACCATTCACTCTTTTTATTTCGATTACGAACAAAGACAACTTTAATAGGAACGCCATTCGCTTGTGTGGTATGAATCGAACGAAGAATGCCTTTCTTTCCATCTGTTGGTTTCGCAAAACGATAAAGTTCTTTTAAGCTTACACGTTGGCCATTCACAAGGTAACGCTGTTTCAAGTTCTTTACCATGCCAATGACGTCCAACCCTTGTTCTTTTATCTCCTTAACGAGAGGCTGATACGTGAACCAAGAGTACATCAGCACATAGGAAGCATCGATACCAGCATTCATCGCGCGTTCCACCATACCTGGTAGTTGCTCAGGTGCGGTTTGTAATGCTTCTACTCTGCGTTTATAACCGGAACTACGTTTATCAACTTTTGATGATAGGCCATTAATTTGGCTTTTCTTCGAGCTTAATAAAGAAAAGTCCATTGGAATGAATGTGGCACCATCTGACCAACCAAGCGTGAGCATACGGAACACTTTATAAAAGCGCATCTTTTGGGATGCATGGTCAAAACAGCGAGCTAATAATTCAACCGATTTACTACGATTACGATCATACGAAGAATCGTCGACAATCCATACTTTCGGTCGATCCTGACTCGTTAAGTTCGTTACTTTTTCAATGGTATGAGTGCTTAGAAATAGTAAAAACCATCTCCATGCAAAGGTAGGTTTGTTTAAAAAGCGATAAACCGCATCCTTCTCTGGACAATCATTTGCTTTGTTACTTTGAAGTACTTGATACCAGTTCTTATTTTCAAAGATTAAACAAAAAATCAATTGAAAAAGATAGGCACAAGTAAAACCGACAGACTTTGTAATACCAGCTTTTCTAAGATGTTTAAACACGTTTAATTCTTTAAAGGTGGAAGAAAGTTCATTTGGCAGTTGATTATTTTGGTCATTATTCGCTATCATATAGGAGACACCTCTTCTGTACTGGTAGTGTTTTCTAGTCAATTACACTATACTAAATGTTGAGGTGTTTTTTTATACCTATTTCTATTGTCAATGACCATATTTGAATAGTGACACGCTTTACAGCTAGTTATCCTTAACGTGTTTTTCTAGCTGCGAAAGTTGAGTTAAGTAGTTGTTCCGCTTCTCCTGAAAATCGTTTACAAATAATTCAAAGTAATATATCTCTTGAAAACACTACAAATGAAAATACAGAAAAGATTGTTTACTCTTTTAAACTAAATAATAGTAAAGAAATAAGTGTTGTAGATTCGATACATGTAATTCCTTCCATGATCTTTAATGGGACTATTATTAACGTTAGTAATCAGAGTTTAGAGTATAAAGAAGAAGAACTAATAGTCTCTGGAGAAATCACTTATAATGTTGCAGGACTATCAAAAGAGGAATTATCGAATCACAAATCTTATATAAAAGCAATTCAATTTATTGGAGACGATAACGTTGAATACTTACTTAAATTAAAGTAATCTTACTAATGGTCATTTTAATAATAAATAATAGATAAAACCGCATGAAGCCCAATTAAATGCTGGATGGCAACATTTAATGGAAAAGTAATAGGAGAATTGAAGCCGAAGAGAAGAATGTCTATGTCTAAAAAACAAAACAAATATAAAAAAGTAGCGTAATATAAATGACAAGATAAGCATGATTTTACGTGCTTTTGTAGAAATGCATACCATACCTAACATGTCACTAATAATCTCTGCATGTATTCCTTCTTAAGTATGAATATTAAGAATGATTGTCACTATTTTATAATTAAATTGTTTTCTTAACATACCGTTAGTTTTCTCGTTTTAGTAGAATTCACGCTATTTTCTTAACTTAATGTTGCGGAACTTCTCTTCACACTATTGATTGCTAGCTTTTTCTTTTCCAAAACCTAATAGCTCTTGTATCAATTCTGGCATATCATGAAAAACATCTCCATAATCATCTAATTAATCAAAAATATTCTTAGCTATATTATCTGCGAAAACCTTCACAAATAAGCACTCACACACCACTTAAATCAACATAAAAAGGCCCAATCACTTCCAATCGCTACCATATCTAATAATCCTCACCTAACAGCGACTTTATTCTCCTCACCTCCTAATGTATAATAAAACCATCTAACATGTAAAAAATGGGTGGTATAAATGAAGGGGAAATTACAAGTATTAAGTGATCGGTTAAATGATATAAGTAGAAGCAATCGTTCGATACGTTTGCTGAAATTGTATAACAAATGGACATTTGATCTAAGTGAACTAAGTAAAATAGAAAAGAATCCGATGGATGTGTTATTAGGGTTAATAAATAATACATCTAAACTTTTGACAAAAGAGAAGGCAGATAATCATGTTGCATTATCTATATCGCGAAAGTTAACTACTTTATATCGAAATATTCATTCAATCGAAGAAGAAACGGGTCTTTATGATTTGTATATAGGATATCCTCTTATAGAAGGAGCAATGTCAGATGGTACATTTGTTAGAGCTCCTTTGTTTTTATATCCGGTTCGGCTAGAAAGAAAGAAGATAATTGGTGTAGAATGGCATGTTAACCCGATTAGCGATGAAGCACCACAATTGAATCGAACGTTATTTCTAGCATTACAAAAATTAAGCAATATTCACGTACCAGAATCTTTGTATGAAGAAGCAGAAACGAAAGCATTATCGCCTGATATAGAAGGGTGGAGCCAATGGTTAACTGAGCATAACTTTACCGTATCTGCAAATAAATCTGAGCAATTACAAGCAGTACAGGAGTTTACTAAAGAAACAATACCCACATTTAATAATGGGTCTTTCCATCTGAATCAACAAGCAGTAATCGGACATTTTCCACAAGGAAATTCAGCTATTTTACAAGATTATGAAAAATTTGCCGAGATGCTGGAACAAGGTCAGGAGGATTTAGGTATAGTATCAGAATTTCTTGATGTAAATGTTCAAGAGGTAAATGAAGATGTAGACAATCTACCTTCTAATAAAGATCAATCCTATCAAGAGAAACTAGCAAAAGAGAAAAATAAATGCTACGTACTTGATACGGATGCATCGCAAGAAAAAATATTGGATGCACTTGATCACGAAAAAGGAATGGTTGTCCATGGCCCACCAGGAACAGGGAAATCACAAGTCATTGTCAATATGATATCCAATGCAATGGCAAAAGGACAACGAGTGATGCTTGTTACACAGAAACGTGCTGCATTAGATGTCGTTTACCAACGTTTGGATGCACTCAATCTCTCATCAAATGTAGCACTATTACATGATGAGAAGAATGATCGCAAAACCTTTTATCAAAAATTAAATGCGCAATTGAACAAAGCTCATTCCTATCAAGATACACAGAAGGAATTCGATCAATTGTCTGAGAAAATTATTAGAACAGAAGAAAAATTGGACAAAGTAGCCCACGCTTTATTTGAAGTGCAATCCCATGGTTTTCGTGCATATGATTTATTTGGTCTTAGTAAAACTGCAAAAGAGCAAGATAAAATAATTCAATTACAAGGTATATTAGATAACTTGAATAAACATAACTTAGCCGATATCTTACGAAAAGTTGGTACATATGGCAGATACTACGATGTATTTGGAAATGATAATCCGGTACATGATCGTAAGTCTTTTACTGATTTGGAACTGAAGGATCGCATTACAATCATAGAAACTTTGGGTAAGGCTATTAATGAATCGGAACAAAGTATCAGATACTTAGAGCATTTCGATGATGAAGATATAACGCCAGCATACAGTCGTCAAATTGATAATAAACTTGGAAAAATATATGATGATTTAAATGTTGAAGACAAGAAAACTCTGCAAAAATTACGAATATGGTTATGGACGACTTTCACTGGAAAAACTATTATTGAGGAATTATTAGATGGTGAGAAATTTAGTGGATTATCTTCTAAAGAATGGCCCAAATTAAAAGAGAGTTTAACGATTCTTTATGACTTATCTCAAGTCACAGAAGGATTATTCAAACAATTAGAATCTGTAGAAGCTTATTTTAAAGAAGATTCTATTAAAAAACTAAAAGCACGTATCTCAAAGGGTGACATACCTTTGGAAATGTTAAAAAAGAAACAAGCATATATAAAGGAATACTTTGAAGAATTGCGTGAAATGGATCGTTTATATGATCACAGCTCGAAGGAAGTGCAGCAGATCATTGATCGTTTAATCGAACGGAATTTATCAGAAGTAAATAATTTATCTGAAGAATGGGTGGAAGTAGCGAAACAATCTGCATACATTCACTGGATAGATAAGATCGAAAGGGAACATCCTGAGTTGGACATGATAGGTACAGGTAATTTCCAACATTTAACGGAAGAATTGAAAGAATTGTTACAGAAAAAACAAGCCTTGACCATTCATTTATTACAAAATCAGATGCATCAAATGATAGAAAAGGTAAAATCGGATAATCCGAAGGCTGTAAAAGATATCATTTATCAAACTGGTAAGAAGCGCCAACTTTGGTCAGTTCGCCGTTTGGTTAATGAATTTGCTTTAAAAGGATTATTAGATGTCATCCCTGTATGGTTAGTATCTCCAGAGATCGTTTCAGCTATATTTCCATTAGAAGAAAAAATATTTGATTTGGTCATTTTTGATGAAGCGTCACAATGTACAGTAGAAAATGGCATACCATCTATTTACAGAGGAAATAAAGTCGTAGTAGCGGGTGATGAGCAACAATTGCCACCTTCGTCTTTATTTAAAGGGGCAATGGAAGAGGATGAAGATGACGAACAAGAGGAATTTGAAGAGTCACAGAGCTTACTTAATTTAGCTAAACGTATATTACCAAGTAGTTTATTAGAATGGCACTACAGATCGAAATCTGAAGAGTTGATTAATTTTTCTAATCATGCATTTTATCACGGGCATATGCAGATTGCTCCTAATGTTAATCATCTACAGAATCCAGCAGCAATTCAATGGCATAAATCAAATGGGCGATGGATCAATCAGCAAAATGCGGTGGAAGCGGAAGATGTAGTGAAATTATTGAGGCAAAAATTAATCGAGGATGCATCAAAAACAATCGGAATTATTACATTTAATGCGAAACAACAAGCAGCCATTGAAGATGCAATTGATCACTTTTGTGAAGAAGATGCTGAATTCGGAGTTATATACGACCAGGTAATGAGTCGGGATTTAGATGAGCGCATTTTTGTGAAGAATATTGAAAATGTCCAAGGTGATGAACGAGATATCATTATATTCTCCATTGCTTATGCAAAAAATAAGGAAGGTAAAGTGTATAATCGTTTTGGTACACTTGGACATGAAGGTGGCGAAAATCGTTTAAATGTTGCGATTACACGCGCAAAACAAGAAATTCATTTAGTCGCAAGTATTGAACCACATGAATTAAATGTCACAAATGCCAAGAATATAGGACCGAAATTATTAAAATCATATATGGAATATGCCAAATTTGTTTCTGAACTTAAAAAGGATAAAATAGAAGCCACTTTGACGAATTTAAGTGGAGAAGTCAATACGACAAAACAAGAAAGTAGTTTACAATTCGATTCTCCATTTGAAGAAGAAGTATATGCAAAATTAACGGAAATTGGATACGTTGTGGATACACAAGTAGGCATGTCTGGTTACCGCATAGATTTGGCCATAGTAAATCCAAATGATTCAAGCAAATATGTATTAGGTATAGAATGTGACGGAGCGATGTATCATAGTTCATCTGTAGCGAGAGAACGTGATATTTACAGACAACGATTTTTAGAGCAAAAAGGCTGGAAGATAGATCGAATTTGGAGTCGCAATTGGTGGAAGGATCCTTATGGAGAAATTGAACGTATTGATCAAACGATTAAGAGGTTGATTCAAGAACATTAAAGGAACAAAAGAAAGAGAGCCAACTTCACCAAAGTTGGCTCTCTTTCCATTACTTATACAACTTCCCGTCCCCAAAATCGATGTGCAGCAATAGCTTCTATAAATTTACTCGGAAAACTAATAGAATCTCCTCCATATATAACACCTGGGTCATTTTCCATACCTTCTATTTGAAGTAATTTTATACCTTCTGCTGTTGCACCAATCGGTTTGTAATGGGAATAGGCTTCATATATAAACAATGCAGCTTTTTTATAGAAAGCTTTATCTTCATTGCTTCCACCAACTGCATACACCGCATCAAATAATACCGAATCAGCTGTTAAGAAAGTGTGATCTACCTCTAGCTCCGTACCATTTGAACCATGTACGGTTCCTAATTTATCACTGATAATCTCTGCTTGTACGCCATCTTTAGTAAGGGCATTTAGGACGCTTGTCACTTCTATGCCATCAAATTGTTGTCCTATAATTACAGCTAATTTTCTCGTTTTAGGAGACTTCACGGTATTCTCTTGGCTCAATGCTGGCGAGCTTTTCGTTACACTATTTTTACGTTCGGCTGGTGGCGTTACACCAATTGCATCTGCAAATATTGTTGCTAATTCATGACTAACATTTGCAAACATGTCTACAACTTGCTTTTGTACCGATTTATTTTTTACTTTTCCTAGTTCAAAACTAAAAGCATTCATTATATGTTCTTTTTCAGCAGCACTCATACTATTCCAGAATAGAGTTGCTTGAGAAAAGTGATCTTTGAAACTTTCACTTCTCGCCCTAACTTTGTGTGCATCAATTTTTTCGTGATAATGCGTATAGCCACCCTCTTTTTCGGTGGATGTTGCTGGGGTATTTTCAGCAAGCGAATTCTTATGATAGCTCACAGGACCACGATTAATTGTTTGTCTGCCGTATCCGTCACGCTGATTATTATGAAACGGACAAACTGGACGATTAATCGGGAGTTCATGGAAATTAGGTCCACCTAACCGTATTAATTGCGTATCTGTATAAGAGAATAATCTACCTTGTAGTAATGGATCATTCGTAAAGTCTATTCCTGGAACTACATGGCCTGGGTGGAAGGCTACCTGTTCCGTTTCAGCAAAAACATTGTCTACATTTCTATTTAAAGTCATCTTACCAATTATTTTTACCGGAATATCTTCTTCAGGCCATAGTTTCGTTGGATCCAAAATATCGAATTCAAAATTAAACTCATCTTCTTCGGGCACAATTTGAACGCCTAACTCATATTCCGGGTAGTCTCCGTTCTCAATCGATTCCCATAAATCTCGGCGATGGAAATCTGGATCCTTACCGTTAATCTTTTGTGCTTCATCCCAAACAACAGAATGTGTTCCAAGTACTGGCTTCCAGTGAAATTTCACAAAATGTGATTTTCCTTCTTCATTGATAAAACGGAAAGTATGTACTCCAAACCCTTCCATCATTCGAAAACTTCTCGGAATCGCTCGATCTGACATTGCCCACATTACCATATGAGCGGATTCTTGATTATTAGCTACAAAATCCCAAAACGTGTCATGTGCAGAGGCAGCTTGTGGCATCTCGTTATGTGGTTCAGGTTTTAATGCGTGGACTAAATCAGGAAATTTCATCGCATCTTGAATGAAAAAGACAGGTATATTATTTCCAACGAGGTCATAATTTCCTTCTTCTGTGTAGAATTTAGTCGCAAAGCCACGGGCATCTCTTGCTAATTCACCAGAGCCTCTACTGCCTGCTACTGTAGAAAATCTTACAAATACCGGCGTTTTTTGAGATGGATTTTGTAAAAAACCTGCTTTAGTATATGGTTTCATTGACTCATAAACTTCGAATTCCCCATGAGCAGCAAATCCTCTAGCATGTACCACTCTTTCGGGGATGCGTTCATGGTCAAAATGAGTCATTTTTTCGCGAAAGTGGAAATCCTCCATTAAAGTTGGACCGCGTTCGCCTGCTTTTAATGAAAACTCATCCTCAGATACTTTTAATCCTTGATTTGTTGTCAATTTTTTGCCGCGATCATCAGTTGTGAATTGTTCCAATTGCTCTTTTTTACGATTGGCTTCATTCTCATTATGTTGTTTACTCATAGGGATTTTCCATCCTTTCCAATATAATATTGATGTAGTACCAGTCTTCCCGTTTATTAATGACACAAACATTTTTTTCATCAATATTCAAACAGGGTAGCTTTGACTTAAAAGCGCCCAGATCTAAATATCGAGTACATCATCCATGCAAATAGTAACATTGCAATGACAAAGCCTATTTCAATTGCAGGTATATTCCACAGTAAAGAAGTTTGTCTTCCAAGTGCAGAACCGATGATTAAACCGACCATAATTAGACTAAAAGAAAGTAATACAATACTAAAAGAAATACGATTGCTGACACGATCTAGCTTTGTAAAAAAAGAATCTGCTGCTGGTATCGATATTTCGATTGGTACTTTTCTTTTTTTTACAATAGAGGATAATTCTTGAATTAATTCTGGCATATCATGAAGCACATCACCATAATCATCTAACTGATCAAAAATATTCTCCGCTATATGCTTTGGATGATATCGATTACGAATAAGTTCTCTTCCAAAAGGTTCTGCTGCTTTCATGACACTCAAATTAGCGTGAAGTGGTTCGATGACACCTTCCACCGTCAATAACGCTTTTCCTACTAAGGTTAAGTCTGTTGGAATAAGGATGTCATGTTCATGTGCAATAGAGAATAAATCCGTCACAGATTCACCTAAGCTCACTTCACTTAACTCAACACCGTAGTATTTAATCATGAATTGCTCAATATCGCCATGTAGTTCATGTTCGTTAACACCTTCTGGTACGACACCCATTTTCTTTATTGACTTAATAATTGCTTCTGGCTTTTGTCTAATCATCGCAACAATAAGAGAAGCAAAATGTGTTTGCATTTCAGATGATAGCCTTCCTACCATTCCAAAATCTAATAATGCGAGTTTTTCTCCAGGCAGGGCAAGTAAATTTCCCATGTGCGGATCCGCGTGGAAAAAGCCATCTTCAAATATTTGCGAAAGGATTGCATTACTAAAGCGTTCTGCAATGATTTCTTTATCATAACCTCGCTCATCTAGCTCATTACTATTATTTATTTTTATGCCGTCGATATGCTCCATTGTTAACACTTTTTTAGAGGTATAATTCCAGTATATTTTTGGAACAATCAGATGCTTGTTCTCTTTAAATTGTTTAGCCATGATATCCGCATTTCTACCTTCATTCACGAAATCTAACTCATTTAGAATTGCCTTTTGAAATTCTTCCACAACATTTTTTAGCTGGTATTTTTTTAAACTTTTTAAACGATATGATGCTCGATCTGTTAATTCATGTAGGATTTCTAAATCTGTTTGAATTTGCTTTCTAATATTTGGACGTTGAATTTTCACCGCAACTTTTTCGCCACTATATAGAACTGCTTCATGCACTTGTCCAATCGATGCCACACCTATTGGTTCAGGATTAAACGATTGAAACAATTCTTCTATAGGTGCTCCTAATTCTTGTTCTAACATAGCTTCTACTTCTGAATAGGAAAACGGAGCAAGCTGATCTTGAAGGAGCTCTAATTCCTTTATCACATCTTTTGGAAAAACATCAGGACGCATGCTTGCCATTTGTCCCATCTTTATAAAAGTAGGACCGAGTTCTTCTAGGATGAATCGAATTCTTTCTCCTAATGTTTTCTGATTTTTATGTTGTTCTTTATTCATTAAGATTCTTTTTGGTAATGGAAAAAGCTGATCAAGTCCTAATTCCTTTACTACATACCCAAAGCCATTTCTAGAGAAAGCTACTGCTATTTCACGGTATCGCTGCATATGCCTCATTCTTGCTCTTAAAATGAAAATCCCCCCTTAATCATCCTATTATATTTTTTATCTATCACTTTTTACTTGTTTTTCTAAATAGTCTAAACGCTGTTCAATCGCCCTTAAGTCATCTTTTGTCACTACATCTAATTCCTCCAATTTCTTCTTTAATTTCTGATTAATTTTTTGATCGATTTGGCTTTGACTTTCTTCTCCTTTTTTTCTGATTTCACTGAAAAGATCATCAGATTCTTCCTTGTTTAACTCTCCTTTTTTCATTAATTCGTCTATCACTTTTTCTGTATGTTCTTTACTCGCTGTGGCAAGACCTAATCCTAATATGATTCCTTTTTTAATAGTATCCTTCATTTCCTTTTGCCTCCTCATTATTTCTGTATTCGAATAATTTGGTTTGTTAATTTCTTTTACCCTGAAACAATTAAATAAAAACTATTAGGTTATAGGTCAAAAATTCAAAGTGAAAAGTGTTAATTAGTCAAAGTAGGAGGATATGATTTATAATAATTATGAAATAATCTATATACTAGATAATAGAAAGGTGTTTTTTAGTGGGTGTACAACAAGAATTATCTAAGAATGGTTATACGATAGCTGCTGAATTATTTGGAAATCTTCATACAAGTAATCATTTTATAGAAGAACTTTCTGTGATTTTAAAAGAATGTGGATCATCCCAAACTAAACTTCCTGATGATGTTCGTATTTTACATACACAGTTGGTGCACGTAACGGCCTTTCAGGAGAATTATAAAACTATCCTGTTACGCGATTTAGAAACGATATTGTCTGAAATCATGAACCCAACAGATGATTCAGTGGAAATTGTTATGGATGAAAAAGAAGAAGAGGAAATGATCTCATTGTATCAACAAGCTGTAAAAGGCGATGCAGACATGCAACTAGAACTTTGTCATTTTTATAAGTCAATAGACCGTGATGATTGGGCATTTGATTGGTTCAAAGTAGCGGCTGAGGCAGGTAGTGCGGATGCGCTATATTGGCTAGGTAATGCATACTTTGTCGGGAAAGTTGTGGAACATAATTTAGAAAAAACGTATTTTTGTTACAAAGAAGCTGCGGAAATGGGGCATGGGGATGCTTTGAACAACTATGCGGATATGTACTTGCGTGGGGAGTATGTCGAGAAAAATGAAGAAAGAGCGCTAGAACTATTCAAGATATCTGCAGATAAAGGTGTACCAGAAGCAATGTACACACTTGGCTATATGTATGAAAATGGTGTGGGGACAGAAGTAGATATGGAAGAATCTAAGCGATGGTTTAAAGAATCCGCCCTTCATGGAGATGTGTTTGCAGCAAATCGATTAGGTCATGAAGCGGTGGAAGAAGATAGAGGGGATGAAGCGATATATTGGTACCAAATGGCTGCAGATAGAGGAGATTTATATGGAGAGTATAACCTTGGACTTTGTTATGAGAATGGGATTGGAACATCAGTCAATTTGAAAAAAGCGAAGTTGTGGTACCAAAAAGCTGCTTTAAAAGGTGATGTTCAGGCAAAAGAGCGATTGAGAGAGTTGTAAAATGCAATACATTGACTTTAAAGAATGGTTTAATCTTAATTAAATTAAAATTCGACAGGTGGTATTAGCCACCTGTTGATAATATAATGTATAAACTTAATTTTTATTAACCCTTAGGAGTTGAGATTTAATTTTGTGAATTTCTTCATCATGTCTAAATATCATCTGTTTGAGATACTCAAAATCATTCTTTGTTGCTTTATTGCTTGATTTTTCGGTAATTTCTGCATGAAATTCACTTATTTTAGTTGTTTGTTCCTGAATTGCATCTAGTCGTTGATTTGTTTTTGTCTGTTCATCCTTTATTACTTTGATTTCATCCAAAACCTGCAATAAAAAGTTTATCCGACATCGTATAGCATCTCCTTAAAATGATATTTTTAATTCTAGCATAATGAGTTGATAATGATACACAGGATGGAAAGATAGTACATACAAAATATTCTATTTAGTAGGAAGCTAAGAAGTTTTCTGAGGCTAATCTAAGGATGAAATTTTTTCTCCTCCTTTTCATAGTAATGATGATTTAAGGCGAATGTGTGTTCTTATTTAAAGATAATATAATTTATATATAAAAGCAAGTATTAAGCTGAATATATAATGATGAAAGAAATCATAAATATCTAGTTTTGAACTTTACTAGAATAAGATATACTTATAAACGAATATGACGGGCAATTATTAATTATTGGACGGTGTAAAAAATGACATTAGAAGAAATATGTGAAAGTATTTGTTTGCAAAGCCAAATGAAAAGAAAAGTTCTGAACCATGAAAAAGAAATAGATGAAAAAACTCTAGAACCTTGGTATATTGAGATGTACAATCCAGTACTCAGGGATAAAGCAGTGAAACAAATAGCCGGAGTCCTAGGAGAAGACCCTGAGGGAAGTAAAATGCTCACTGTGATGTTATTGCGTACAATAGAATCGTACAAGGAATATCAAAAAAGAGGAATTAGTAACACCATTTTTAAGGATACAATGAAGTTTTGTACTAGATTTATTGAGGAACACTATGAAATTCATGGAAGTTATGCATTTGTGTGGGGATGGTGGTTTCCACGACAAATTGCTCTTCAAGAATTCAGAATTGGTGCGCTTGAATATGAAATGATTGAACAAGAAGGAAAGAAGTTAATCAATATACATATCCCAGCTGATGCAGACATGGATATTAAGAGCTTGCAACAGTCATATGTGGAAGCAAGAAGCTTTTTCTCTGAATTTTTTCCTGAATATGAGCAATCTGATATGGTATGTGACTCTTGGTTACTTTCTCCTACGCTTAGAAACTTGCTTCCAGAAAACTCCAATATAGTTATATTTCAAGAGGCATTTGACATTACTAAGGTGAAACAAGAAGGAGACAGTGGTATTAGATGGGTATATGGAAGGACAGATATTCCTGTGCATGAATTACCTGAGCATACATCATTACAGAAAAGGATCAAAACTCTCCTATTAGAGGGAGGGAATGTTGGTGAAGCATATGGGAGACTAAAAAGTAATCCTTGGGAGCAATACTATTAATACTGTTAATTTTTTAAAAGGAAAGTATCTGGGTCACCATTTCATATTCATTAATTGTATGTTATTGAAATTAATAGAATAATAAGATGTTAAAGTGATAGGGATGTACAAACAATCATGTATCATGTCATTTCTCCTATACAATTAAACTCTAGACCCAGACTCTTTCCAATAAATTAAATATTAAAAAATCTTGATTCCAGTATTTCTGTCATACTGTTACATTCATCATCTTTTACATTGGAAGGAACAAAAAACTGAGTATACGTTTAATTCCAGAGATATACATTGTCAACATACACAGATGTTACACCTGAAGAGTTAGCTCCATCGATAAATTGTATACCATATTCTCGAATATCTGATTTGTTAACTCCTGATAAATCTAATGTTAAGTTAATTTCTTCACCTGCACTAATGGTTTGCCATTCGCTTGCTTTCCAATTGTAGTTCGGGCCGTGTTTGACAAATAATTTGACCCCAAGACCATTTCCATAATTACCCCAAACAGCCCCTTTCACAGTTGCTTTTAACTCATTTGCTGCGAAGGAGAAATTGCCTGTTTTTGATAAATAATGTGCGGTTCCACTAGACATGCTAATATCACCTTGTAAAGAACGTAAATCTTTAGCACTCCATGCATCTGTTGACCATGGTCCAGCATGTAAGTTTGTCCCAAACCAACCGTCTAGGCCTGATTCGAAATTGGCATATGCACTAGTACCAGAACTAGGAGGAGAGTTAAAATATTGCTTAAGCCATTGAAGAGCAGGACGTTCTACACCTGAACTAGTAATTAAATGTGTATTTTCAGCCCAAGTTTCTCCTTCTTTGTATCCCCATAATGTAATACCTTTTACAGCTGGATGTTCCCAAAGAACTGGGAATTTTTCTTGATATCTTGCTAGTTGGGTTTGATCGTCACCACTCATATCCAATTCAGATACATATATAGGAACTCCCGTAGCAGCAAGCATATCTAATACTTGGTTCATCGTACTAACACTTACATTATTCATATTAAAATGATGTGATTGAATCCCAATACCATCAATTAAATTGCGTTCTTTCAATAAATTTATTATCTCAACATATTGCATAGCGGCATTTGGATTACTAATGATACCATACTCATTTAAATGTAATTCTGCATTTGGAAATGCGTTTCGAGCTTGTTCAAAAGACCATATAATCCAATCCCAACCTGTTACACCATCTCCACCTATAGCATTCTTGTATGAAGGAGGTGCATGTAATGGTTCGTTCACTACATCAATATAGTCTGAGTTTCCATATCTTTGTGCAGATGCTTGAATCCATTCTATTACTTCAGCTCGTTGCTCTGAAGCTGGTAGATTACTAATCCAACTTGGTTCTTGACTACCCCATACTAATGTGTGAAATTTAAATTCATAACCATTGTTTTTGGCGAAATTGTAACTTATATCTGCATTTGTCCAGTTCATACTATCTCTAGTCGATTCTACACTACCCCATTTGGTTGAGTTCTCAGGTGTGACTTGATTCCAATATGTTCCAAAGTCAGACGGTACATAATGACTGATTATATTTCCGAGGAATTTTTCGTCTGTGATCCCTGCTGAGACCTTATTATTTTGGGAAAACGCTAAAGCAAAGCATACCATAAGTACAACAAGAGTCATTCTACTTAATTTTCTCATTCTCCAAAACCTCCTATTAAATTTTTTAAATTCACACCTAAACAGTAAAACGCTTACATAATTATGGTCCCAAAGTACCAACCCCTTCCATTTGGTTCTTCCAAAGAATAGCACAGATTAAGAATAAATTTACATAATTTTCTATAGTATTAACTGTAAAAAGTATAGTAATTTGTTAAATAATGCAATTTATCTTTTCAATTCTTAAAAAAGTAAAGATAAAAACACGCTCCGTTGTAAGACTTCCTACAATGAAGCGTGTGTATGCATACATATTCAATATGAACATGTAACAATCAATTTACCTATTAATTTCTTCGTTTTCTTTGAAAGAGCATCATCGCACCTGCAGCAAAAATAAACAGTATACCAACTAAAATAAGATTATACGTATTTGTTGCTGTTTCTGGTAATGTTTGATTCTCTTCATCATCACTGTCTGTACTATTTACATCCGTTGTACTTTCATTCTCTTTGTCAGAATCAGTTTCTTCATTAGTAGCATCATCATCAGTTTGAATGGAATCTGTATTCGTCCCATCACCAGAACCTGCCTCTTCGTCTGTATCATTATTCTCATCAGAATCTGGTACATTTGGAGTATCAGTACCTGTCCCTGATTCTGAATCATTAAGTACTTCAACAATTCCGTATGTGCTGAAGTGATTCACACGAACGATGACTACTCCTGATTCCGTTACTTCTAATATTTCGGCATTATGATCCGTAACTTCTGTACCTTCATTATTGAAGTAAACAACCTTTAGATTACCGATGTCCTCGACTTGTTCTAGATCAATAGTAAAGTATAAATCCATGTAATTATCACTAAAGTCAATACTATTCCCATTTTCGTCTGTTAGTGAGAAACGAATGAGCTGACTTAAGAGCTTTTCTTTATCAGCATTCACACTAGTCGCTAAAGTTTCGGTAACATTGTCCATTTTGAAACGAATAATGGATGAGTCAACTTGACTGAATAGTGCCGCTGGAATTCTTACACGTACATTGTTATCTGTTACTTCAACTTGATCTGTTTCTTCCAATTGAGCAAATATATCTGTTTTTAATTCAAACACATTTGCAGGTGTCTTCACAACATATATTTTCTCACCATTTGGCCCTGATTTTACTGTGAAATCTGTCTCAATGTCTTCAATAATAACCTCTTCTTCTGGTGTATCATCAGGATTTGTTGGTTGGTCGATTAATGGCAGTGTCTTCGTATAATAATCTTTCACATCCTCTGCTGATAATACATGTGTGTCGTAAATTATGAGATCGTCCACATACCCTTTATAAGGGACATCCCAGAAATTGACACCTAAACTAAATACTGCTTCATCATTTATAAACACATTAGGGAAGTTCTCACCACTGAAAGCAAGTTCACCATTCACATAGATATGAAGAGCACCATTATCCACAGTGTAAGTAATGTGTGACCATTTATTTAAGTCAATCATAAAGTCAAGATTTGCATCATACCAGCTTTCACCAGACCATAATTTCGTTACACCACCACCGTGTGAACCACCAGGTAAAAAGCTTGTCCAGCTTGTACCTGATTGAGCACCAAAGAAAGTTGTGGTGAAATCAAGTAATTCTTCAGGCTTTAGCCAAAAGGAGACACTGTATTCATGACCGGTAATGAGACCTTTACCTAAATGAACTCCTGATTCACCATCAAGATAAATAGAGTGGTCGATACCAGATTGATTAAACTCGACATTTCTACCCGTATTATCTATTCGATCACCAGTAACTGTTGCACTTGGGTGGTTACTCGTTGCATCACTTAAATCTTTGTCAAAAGTAAAATGTGCACTTACTTTTTCTTGTTCCTGTTCTTTGATTTCAGGAATTGTCCCTTCATATAAATCACTTACATCTTCACTTGAAAGTGTGTGAGCTTGATAGATCACTAATTCATCGAAGTATCCTTTAAAAGCAGAATCGAACGGATTGACACCTAATGCGACTGTTAAGTCAGCCCCATTAATGACTTCATTAAAATTACTTGCTGTAGCTACGCGTTCGCCGTTTAGATAGAGTCTAAGTCGTCCATATTCATTTGTCATCACAACATGCTGCCATTCTCCAACAGTCGCTTCTATACCTGTAATACCGTCGAAATACTTTTCATTAGGATTCATTATTCTAGACCATAATAAGATTTCGTTATTCCATCCTTTTGGATTTACTGTGAACCAATTGTTTTCATCTTGCATAACAAATAAAGATGGAGTGAATTGTTGTAATTCTTCTGGATTAAACCAGAAACCAATTGAAAAATGATTTTCTTTCAAAATGTCTTTTGGAAGTAAAGCACCCGAAGCTCCATCTAAATAGAGTGCTTCACCAAATCGACCTTCTTCAAATAATAAGTTTCCTTCACCAATTTTATTAGGCTTATCACCAACTAGAGTCGCATCTTCAAATTGTCCTGTATCATCTGATAGATTGCCATCAAAACGATAGTGTGCACGAAGTTCTGGCTTTTGATATGGCGTAACTGTTACATCAAAACTTTTTGTTATAGTTGTTTCATTTAAAGTAAAAGTAGCGGTTAATGTAACAACTTCTGCAGATGCACCTACTTCTGGTCTTGTTACAATACCTGTTGCACTAATAACGTCAGGATTAGAAGAGGTCCAATTAATGCTCGTTCCCTTTGTTCCCTTTGTCGGTAAAGTTAAATTTGCATAAGTAGATGTAGGTAAATTCACTTCATCTGCTACCATTTGGATAATTTCTTCATCCGAAGAAGCTTTCATAGGATGTTGTACACCCCAGATAGAAATACCTTGATCAGAAAGTGCAGTGAATGTCATTAACCACATTTGACTTACTTCATCCCACATTTCAACAAAGACACCATCATATGTCTCGTTGTTGACCGTGAGTGTAGCGTAGTAGCCATCATGTTCCCATGTTCCATTAACGGCACCTGATATGGTTCCGTCCTGATTTAAGTTGATTAATTCAGATTCTACAATATCTACAGAATTATTTTTGCCGTGGTTAATATATTTATAGGATCCTATTATGGCATCATCTGTAATGGATGCATCTAATGTTTCGCCTGCATAACGGAGTGGTGCCATAATGCGCCACCCATCTTGATTTGTAAACATTTGATGCACTCTTAATTCATGAACTTCGCCACGATTTGGGAATCTTGTATGGAACACATTAAATTGTTGATTTGTTTCTTTATCTGTATAAATGGAGTTATGACCTGGTGATACATATCCATAGCCTTCTCCAGTACCAGGATCACCTGGTTCACGTTTAAACAAAAAGTTTCCAGCTAATTTGTTTCCGTATGATGCATTGGATTCATTTCCGGGTAAGACAGCTGGATTCCCAGCGCGATCCAAGTATGGACCATCTGGACTCTCAGAACGGAATTGTCTCATATGATAGGCACCATCTGCGCCTAACCAACCATATGTCACATACAGATAGTAGTAGCCATCTTCTGGATTGTATTCGACATATGGGCCTTCCCCAGACTTCGTATACCCTCCTGATATTTTCGTACCAAAGTAGCGATCAATCAATCGACCATCTTCTGTTTTACCATCTTGACCTGGATAAATTACACGTCCAGTTTCCTTATCTACTTCTAGAATAAAAATTCCGCCAGACCATGAACCATAAGTCATCCACAGTTTGCCATTTTCGTCATAAAAAAGATTGGCATCAATTGCATTAGTAAAAGTGGAATTGTTATAATCCTCACTATTATTGAACCAACCTGAACGTATATCTTCTAACACACCATCATCAATTAATTGTTTGATATTGGTGTTCTCCCAATGCTTATTCACAGTGCTATCCTGATCATAAGCTTCTTTATTCGTAAAACCAGAATAGATAAGTGTATCTACATGTTCATATGGCCCTTCAATCTCTTTTGCTGCAGCAAAGCCAATGACTGAGCGAATATAAGTAGAGGATGCACTATAATAAATCAGATATGCACCAGTTGTTCCATCTTCCCATTTGTAATCAGGATTAAAGAAGATTTCTGGTGCCCAAACAGCATAACCATCTTTGCTGTCAGAGTCATCTTCTCCAGCCCACTCAAATGCTTCAGACAAGTTTGCCGATAGGTCTCCATATAGTGCATTACCAGGTGTAGTATACCCATTAGTGAATGTTTCCCAATGGATTAAATCATCTGATTTTGCTGCATCAATATGTGTACCAAAAGCATAGAACTTCCCATCAGCAGCAATAATAGACGGGTCGTGTACGCTTACATTAGTTAATGCAGGCACTTCTGGTTTCTCTGGTAAGCTAGGAATTGAATTATTTACAATCGTTTCATTAGATATAGCTTGATTCTGTTCTTGATTTACTTTTTCAGTAACAGGTGTTTCCGTAGCTTCACTAGTTGCTTCTATTTGTTGGGATTCGTCAGTTGTATTAGCAAAAACGGAAAGGGGTGTTGTAGGTAATAACAATAGCAAAATTAAAAATATGGATAGATAGCGTTTCAAATCATGTAACCTCCCATTTTTAGTATTATCCGTATGAATTATTAAACGCTTACAAAAAGAACCACCTTTCTGGCATATAAGTATCATCTTAACCAATTATTGTAAGCGAATACAATTTAATATATACGGACAATATTCGATAATAATTATAATATTAAAAATAGGTAAGTACAACATTTTTTTATTTAAAAATGTTTCTTATATATTTATACTTTTATTTACTCATCTTGTACGTACAAAATTGAATTATGTTGGGATTGTTTGTTTCCAATGTGTACCGTGTTGTATGATTAGATAATATACGTAATGATCGATGAACTTAATGTAGAAGTAAGAACGATAAGAAACATACAAAGTTCTAAGATCATTTGTGAAAATCAAAAACGAGGTGCTAGTCTATGAGAACAGAAAAAGAAATTATGCTAGCAGGTGAGATGTATAATCCTGCTGATCCTGAATTAATGAAAGATAGAGAGGAAGCGAGAAGAAAGGTTAGAATATACAACGCTACGACAGAAACAGAAGTAGACAAACGTATAGAACTTTTAAAGGATTTGCTAGGTTCAACTGGAGAGAATCTCTACATGGAACCAAACATTCGCTTCGATTATGGATATAATACACATGTTGGAGAGAACTTTTTTGCAAATTTTGATTGTACGATACTAGATGTTTGCGAAGTACGATTTGGTGATAACTGTATGCTTGCACCAGGGGTACAAATTTATACAGCGACACATCCACTTCATCCAACAGAACGCAATTCAGGCAGAGAATATGCAAAGCCAATCAAATTTGGTAATAATGTATGGATTGGTGGTAGTGCTATTATCAATCCAGGAGTAAACGTAGGGGATAATGTTGTGATTGCATCAGGTGCTGTTGTGACAAAAGATGTACCGGATAATGTCGTAGTAGGTGGGAATCCAGCGAAAATCATAAAAGAAATTGAGATATAAGATTTTAATAGATGTGAAAAATGAGAGAGCAAAAATGCAACTGTAGTTTTTGCTCTCTAATTTGTAAGAATTATTTTTAAAATTTTAAAACAGTACATATAAGATTTATTATTAGTTCACTATCAGTAAAGAAAATACATAAAATGAACAATTAGAGTTATTTTATTATCTAAGCATTTACAATACAATTAAACAAGAAAGAAAAAGGTGAGGATAATATGAATTCACAATTTTTAATCTCATACAGACTAGAAGGACAATATCAAGAATTTAAAGCACACTCACATCAAGAGTATGAAATATATTTATTTCATAAAGGCACTTGTCGCTACTTAATTAGTAATCAGATTTATGATTTATCGCCTGGAGATATATTAATCATGGATGGGCTAGCATTACACAAACCGAATCTACCAAAAGATAGTGAGTATGTAAGAAGTCATATACATTTCTCTCCAACAACTATTCGCCCGATTTTAGATGTGATGGGTGCAACGAATCTTTTAGACATTTTTGATCACATTCATCATTGTTTAATACGGTCTGAGCATGAACAAGACATCAAGCAAGTAGAACAAATCATCAAACAAATGAATGAGATAATCAATCATGCAACACTTTCTACTCTTGAAAAAGAGTGGGAGCTAAAAACATTATTAATTCAGGTGTTGATTATTATCAATAGGTTAAGTCAACCATCATCCCAAAAAACATCTAAAGCAAAATTTTCTAAAATGCAACATGCAGAGAATATAGCAACATATATTCAAAAAAATTATCATAATAAGATTTCAATTGATAGTATCTCCGCTGAATTGAATATTAGTAAATCGTATGTATCACGTGTATTTAAAGAAATGACTGGCTATACGATTATGGAATATGTCATGGCGACAAGACTGCAACAAGTCAAATTCTTGCTCGAAATCGAAGAAGATAAAACATTACAACAATTATCTGATGAATGCGGATTTGAAAGCGCTTCTCATTTTAGCCGATTTTTTAAAGAACATGTAGGCATAACAGCAAAAGAATATCAGCGGAGGCGACTTGAAATATATAAAAGGAGTGAATAAGAAAATGAATAAAGTAAGATTAGGAATTATTGGGTTAGGCCAACAAGGTGGCGCATATGCGAATTTTATAAAAGAAGGTCAGATACGTAATATGGAAATTGGTGCGATTTGTGATATAGATCCAGATAAAAAGAAGCGTGTAGAAGATGCATTTCCAAACGTTCCATTTTATTCTGATTATATCGAAATGATTGAAAGCGGTAACATAGACGCGATTGTGACATGCGTACCACATTATTTACATCCTGAAATGGGTATCGAAGCATTGAAACGTAATGTACACGCATTACTAGAGAAACCAGCAGGTGTTTATACAAAGCAAGTGAAAGAAATCAACGAATTTGCATCGACAAAACCAAATCTAACCTATGCAATTATGTTCAACCAACGTACAAATAAGCTTTACAAGAAGGTTAAGGAAATGATTGAAAATAACGAGATTGGAAAAATCAGAAGAACGAATTGGATTATTACAACATGGTGGCGTCCACAAGGATATTATGATGCAGGTTCTTGGCGTGCGACATGGGATGGTGAAGGTGGAGGAGTACTCGTAAACCAAGCCCCACACCAAATCGATTTATTACAATGGATCTGTGGTATGCCAAAAAAGGTGTATACGAAAGCGCAATATGGTTATCAGCGTACTATACCAGTGGAAGATGACGTGACGACAATACTCGATTATGGCAATGGCGCAACTGGTGTTTTTGTAACATGTACGCACGATATTATGGGGACAGATCGATTAGAAATCCATGGGGACAAAGGTAAAATCATAGTAGATGATAGCAAGAGAGTAACGATCAAACGACTCCACACACCTGAAGCGGAAATGAGTAGCAAGATGGATATGTCTGATGTCATGAAATTATTCCAAGGTGCTGGCCCTGAGTCTATCTATAAAGAGGAAGTATTAGAATTTGAAAGTGTGTGGGGTGGACAACACGTAGCGGTGCTTGAGAATTTTGCTGCGAACATTATAGATGGTACGCCACTTATTGCACCTGGATCTGATGGTATTAACGGTGTAGAACTTGCAAATGCCATGCATCTATCTAGTTGGCTAAATGAAGAAGTGACACTACCAATCGATGAAGACAAGTATTTAGAGGAATTAAATAAACGTAGAGCGGAAGAAAAATAAACAGGTAAGGATGTGAGATGGTGTTAAAAATTGCAGTAATCGGTTTAGGAGATATATCCAATATCCATATTCCAGCAATACGTAATAGTAAGTACGCACAATTAGTAGCAGTTTGTGATCATGATCCGAAGTGTGCCGATAAAGTGAATGACATTCCATTTTATACCGATTATCTTCATATGTTAAATGAAGTAAATCTTGATTGTGTACACATATGCTTACCACATCATCTACACTATTCTGTCACAAAAGCAGTTGTAGAACGAGGCATTCATGTCATATTAGAAAAACCTCTGGCACATACAATCGAAGATAGTCGTGCAATGGTGGAACTCGAGGAAAAATACCCGAATGTAAAAATTTGCGTATCCTTACAAAATCGACTTAATCAAACAGTAGAAACGTTACAACAATATATCAATCAAGGTCAATATGGAGAATTAATTGGTTTGAAAGGGATTGTAACATGGCATCGACCAAAAGCTTACTATGATGTGAAACCGTGGCGCGGTCAGATGAAAACAGCTGGTGGAGGTGTCATGATTAATCAATCGATTCACACACTTGATTTATTACAGCTATTTGGAGGAGAGATAGATTCTATAAGAGGATCAATTGATTGTTTATTGGACTATGGTTATGACGTGGAAGATACTGCGACAGCACATATTCAATACAAAAATGGTGCGACAGGCTTATTTTTTGCAACAATATCGAATGCTCAGAATTCTTCCGTCGAATTTCAAATTGTATACGAGAAGGCAAAATTTACGATTAAAGATAGCCAATTAACGATTGCTACTGAAAATGGGGCGAAGAGTAAAATTACAGAAGATGAAAAACTCACAGGATCTAAATTTTACTATGGTGCAAGTCATCAAAAATTAATCCATACATTTTATCAAGAAATATGGAATGATGGAACGAATTACATCCATGTAAGAGATACACATACTTCTATGCAAATGATTGAACTGATCCGAAAATCTTCTGAATGTAAACAAACATTAAAAATGGAGGTCTTGGCATGACAAAAGGTACAATTGGTGTACAAATGATGATGTTAAAGAACAAGGTGGAAGAAATCGGAGCATATGAAACTATGAAAGAAATTCATGAATTAGGATTTCGCTCTGTTGAAGTATCACAAATTCCGATGACAGAAGAAAATGTACAAGCAATGAAACGAGCGAGTGATGCATTTAATTTAGACATTACAGCTATTTCAGCACCACTTGAACCAATGATGCCAGGAATGACGCAAGAAAATTTAATAAATGATTACGAAAAAATTGTTCAAGATTGCAAAACATTAGATTGTGAATTCATCAGAATTGGTATGCTTCCTCTAACACTAATGGGAGATAAGGATAAAATATTAGATTTTATTAATCATGCAGAGGAAATCGCGATTAAATTAGCGAGTGAAGGTATTAAATTATATTATCATACACATCATATTGAGTTTCAGCGTTTTGATGGGAAATACTTGTTAGATATGATGAAAGAAAACACAAAGGAATTAGGCTTTGAATTAGATATTCATTGGATGCAACGTGCTGGGGTCAATCCAGTCGATTTCATTAAAGAATATAAAGGTCGTGTAGCATTAATACATTTGAAAGATTATCGAATTGGTGAATTGAAGGTGACAGAGGAAGACTTTAAAGAGAATGGTCAATTTTTTAAAAAATTTATGAACCTTATTGAATTTGCTGAAGTGGGGGAAGGTAATTTGAACATTCCAGCAATTATGGATGCCAGTCTAGAGGCTGGGGCAAAGTATTTCTTCATTGAACAAGATGATACGTATGGACGTGATCCATTTGACTGCTTAGAAATATCAGCAACAAATCTAAGAAGAATGGGCTATTCGGATTGGTTTTAAATCCTATATTACAATGAAAATCATGACAAGAGCTTAAAAAAAAGATGAGGGAGTGAAATTGTATGAGTAAAGCGGATGGAATGAACTATGCACCAAAAGGGAAACCGAAACCTGTAGTTAAGAAAGGCGAATTTATTTTTGCGGCTGTAGCATTAGATCATGGTCATATTTATGGACAATGTAATGGGTTAGTCGAAGCAGGCGCAACATTAAAATGGGTCTATGATCCAGATCAAAGCAAGGTGGATAGCTTTATCGAACAATTTCCACAAGCTAAACGAGCGGAATCACTAGAACAAATTTTAGCAGATGAAGAAGTTGCGCTTGTAGCTGCAGCTGCTATACCAAGCATGCGTAGTGCTTTAGGAAATAAAGTGTTACATTCAGGTAAGGATTATTTTACTGATAAAACCCCTTTTACCACATTAGCTCAGTTAGAGGAAACGAAAAAGGTAGTAGCTGAAACAAAACAAAAATACATGGTTTATTTCAGTGAACGTCTACATGTAGAAAGTGCTGTTTTTGCAGGGGAATTAATAAAAGAAGGAGCCATTGGACGTGTGATTCAAGTAACGGGATTTGGACCACATCGATTGAACGCACCTAGTCGGCCTGAATGGTTCTTTGAAAAAGAAAAGTATGGAGGAATTCTGTGTGACATCGGAAGTCATCAAATTGAACAATTTTTGTACTATACTGGTTGTTCTGATGCAGAGATTTTGCATAGCAAAGTAGCCAACTATCATAACCCTAACTATCCTGAACTTGAGGATTATGGTGATTGTACATTATTAGGTGACAATGGCGCAACACAATACTTCCGTGTGGATTGGTTCACGCCAGATGGATTAAGCACTTGGGGAGATGGACGCACATTTATTATTGGCACGGAAGGTACGATTGAAATTCGCAAATATGTAGACTTAGCAACAGACAAAGGCGGAAATCAATTATATTTAGTCAATCAAAAAGGGGAACAACATTTTGATTTAAATGGAAAAGTAGGCTGTCCCTTCTTTGGAGAATTAATTAAAGACTGTATGAATCGAACAGAAAATGCTATGACGCAAGCACATGCATTTAAGGCTGCAGAACTTTGTTTAAAAGCACAAGAAAAAGCAGTGCATATTACCATTTGAATAAGAGAGGCTGTTTTCAGAAGAGGAAAACAGCCTCTCTTTCTATTTTTCATAACAATAATAGTTGTGGAAGTAAGCAAGAACGGAAATAACGAAATCTAGTAATCTTTTTGAAGACGACTTCAACTTGGAATAGAAGTACGTCTAATATAAATAAACCCTAGTAAACTAACAAATAACACAATACCAATGTTATAACTAGCACTCCAAAGTGTAGAAGGATAATCAAATTCGGGTACTATTAGATAACTTCCTTCAATTAGATTGGAAAAACTAGAAGCTAACAGCCCTTTTTGGTTGAATAAAATAAGATATGAAAGAGTATCTGGTTGCATATGCATATAAAATGCAGGTTCAAAGAAACTTAATAGAAATAGTGCGACAATACTAAATGCAGCGCTTTTCGTTAGTAGGGAAAGGATAAACGCACTGTAGCCCCAGAAAAAGCAAAACAAACTTACAGTAAAATACTGCATAAGCACTTGAAAGCTCAAACTATTACCTGACACACCAATGAAAAAATGGATGACAACAGCAAAAATTACGGTTAATGCAGGCAAGATAAAGCTTGCAATGAATAGAAAACTAGATTTAATCAAATATAGTTTGGTACGTGAATAAGTATTGGCTAAATATTGAAACGTATTCCATGAATATTCTTGATAACTTAAGAAAGCACCCATTACTATCATTGGTAGCGCACCGAATATAGTAAGAGATAATAGAAAAACAGAGCTTATGTATGTTGATATGTGCAAATCCTTGTAAGGAAATGGATCGAATAGAATATAGATCATAAATGCAAAAGACAATAGAAGTGTTATTGTTAAAGTTCTATTTTTTACTATCTTTTTTGTTTCTGCAAGTATCCAATAACTCATACTACTAGTTCCTTTCGTTTATACTAAAGAAATAATGATGATCTCCGCTTTCCATTTTGACTACAATGGTACCTTTCTCAGTTGTAGCAGAAAATGAATATTCCTCACTTGTTCCTATCTTTTTTGCAAAAATCTCTTTTCCGTGAGAATCTGTAATAACCAACTCTACATCACTTGGAACATCTTGCTTAAACACAATCGTATTTTCTTCTTCAAGAAGTGTTGGAAAGCTTACATTCTTTTTCTTAATCAAATTCCCCTCAATGGTAATATCTCTCACTAATTCTGTGGATCCATCCATATACGTTATATTTGTTTGTAATCCATCAGATGAGATTGCTTTGTCTTGAAACAGATTTGTATTAGATAAGACAATAAAAATAATTAAAATAATCGCAATTCCTACTAAATACCATGTATATTTTTTCAATGATTTATCTCCTATGCATTAAAATTTCTTCTAGATACCATAATAGTAGTTATAAAACAAAACAATATGATGAGTGCAAAAATGATGAAGAGACTTGTTTCATATGTCAGTCGATGAACAATCTGAATTTGTATTTGCGGATCATTAGACAAGTTATGAAAAGAGTGATAGACAATAGATGAAGTATAGCTTTCTATTGTTAATGGATGCAAGAATGGAGTGTACCGTACCATTTGTCCGAAAATAATTGGAAAAACAGTGCCAATCATAATTCCACCGTATACTCTTTTTGTTATTGTTGCTCCAAAGAAACCTAATAAACCAGATAATGATAGTATGATATAACAACTGAATACTTGTTTGATTAGTAGATTATAATCAACATTTTGTAATTTAATTCGATTCAACATGATACTTTCAACTACACCTAGAATTACAGTAAAACATATAAAGGTAAGTATAATAATAAATAGTGTAATCATCTTTACGATTGTAGATTTTAATCGTCCATTTGTGCCAATAGTGTATACATTTGTATTAAACACATAATCAATTCCACCGATATATGCACCAACTATTGATATAGGTATAAACCCAACGAGCGACAATAATAGCAAATTAAATGAACTCATATATTCGATAGTTAATAAATCTGGTGTAAAAAAACCTGAATGGATGTTGATTGCTTTTTGGTAATATAGCATCACAAAAAATAGAAAACATATAAGAGTAACAATTATAACTCCAGGTGATTTTTGGATTTTCTTTACTTCAGCTTTTAATTGTTTTCTAAGCACCCTTTTCACCACCAGTAAATTGATGGAAACGATCTACAAGTGTTTTTCTCTTTAAATTATATGCTATTGGATAGATTCCATTTGAATTTAGAATCTGTAAATAATACATATATTCGTGATGCAATACGATATGAAGGTCGGTATTTTCTTGTATGTACGTGCTATTTGTAGTATCTAATAATTGTATTGCGAGCGAGAGATCTTCTTTTTTGAGCTCCAATGTAATCAGATCATTGTTATGGATATCTACTTTACCAGTATCTACAACATTTCCTTTATGTAAAATGAAATAATCTGTTAAGATATCCTCCATTTGTTCAATAGAATGGCTCGATAATAATATTGTTTTTCCTTGCGCTTTACATTCTGAAACCATTTTCTTTAACCACATAACACCATCTAAATCAAGTCCATTTGTTGGTTCATCTAAAATAAGGAGATCTCTCTCACTTGTTAATATGGTCATAGCTACCTGCAATCTCCTTTTCATACCTAGAGAAAAATCTTTTGCCTTCTTTCTAGTATTGTCAATGGAGACAGTATCTAATATATGATTGATTTGTTTTCGATTAGGAGAATGACCATTTTGCAAAAGACTAATCTCTAAATTCTCTTTTGCGCTAAGATGTGGATATAATGCAATATTTTCAGACAAAAAGCCAATTCGTTTATCCCCACCAACAGGTTCTTTACCAAATACTTCGATACTCCCTGCTGATGGAAAAGTTAAACCTGTGATGATTTTATTTAGTGTGGTTTTCCCAGCGCCATTCTTCCCTAACAGACCAACAACTTGGCCTGCTTCTATTTCTATATTCACTTCCTTTAGAGCTTTATTTTTCTTGTATTCTTTACACAACAAGTTTGATTGAATGATAGTTGACATGTTTTACCTCTTTTTTTAATAATGAGTAATATTATACATATATTACCACATAAATATATGACTCCATAGAGGGAGATAGACCTATTTTATAGCTATGAAAATTAGTAATTATAGATGTATTGAAGTTATCATTGAAAACTCGAACTATCAGAGAATACAAGATTTAAAGAATCAAACAGAAATAAAGTCAACACTGATTTTCAAGCCCAACAAGGTTTCTCTCTTTGATATCCTTCAACATTTACATTTCTGCTTATGTTGTTATTTTCATCAAATTTTCACATAACTTTTGTAAGCTAACTAAGGTATGTGAGAGATATTAGAGATTGTAGAGGAGATTTGGATGTTAAAAAAGTTATCATATCTGTTCATTCTTGTTGGCGTTGTATTCCTTACATATGGAGGGTATCAATTTTATTATTCTAGTGTGATGGAGAGTAAGCGGTTGGAAGAAATAAGCAAAGAGGTTTCAGATGAAGTAATAACAACAATAGATGATGTTACGATATTTAATTACGATGCAATTAGAGAAGGGGATAGCATTGGTATCTTTTACATTCCTCGACTTGATAGAGAAATACCTATCATCGAGGGAACAGATGAAGAAGAATTAGCTCAAGGTGTAGGGCATTATACTGGGACCGGTTTTCCAGGTGAAAATAAACAAATAGTATTGTCTGGTCATCGAGATACTGTATTTCGGCAATTTGGAGAACTAGAAGATGGTGATGAATTTCATGTGAAAATGCCACATGGCACATTTATTTATGAAATTCGCAATCACAAAATTGTTGCAGCAGATGACACAACGGTTATTGACTATAATCGACAAGATGAAGTATTGACGGTATCCACTTGTTATCCATTTTCTTATATTGGAGATGCACCAGATCGCTATGTGATCTTTGCTTATCCAAAATAGAAAATTTGATATACGTGTAAAAGCACTTATAGAAGGAGGTGCTTTTCACATACATATGATTAAGGATATCAACAAACTTCATTACATAAGAATCCATGTTGTTTTGTTTGAAAAAATTAACATTTAGGAAAGGAAGATGTCAAATGGGTTTAATTGAAGCTGATACAATACTTTTGATGGGAGTAATAACTGCAATTGGAGCAGGTGCGCTATCTTTCTTGTCACCATGTGTGTTGCCTATATTCCCAGCTTATATGTCATATATAACTGGAATCAGTATAAAGGAACTTCAAGACAACAAAAGCAATAAAATAATTCGTCAATTGTTTATACATGCTTTCTTTTTTTTGCTTGCGATTTCGCTAGTATTTATCAGTTTAGGAGCAAGTGCATCCTTTATGGGACAATGGGTTCAACAACTATTAATTGGAGATTCGGGTTTATTTATTCAGCGGATTGCAGGTATTTTTATTATTGTGATGGGATTATTTATTGGTGGTTGGATACATATTCCGTTTCTTATGAAAGAACGTCGATTTCATTACTCTAAGAAGCCTGCTGGTTATTTAGGCACATTCTTAGTAGGGCTCGGATTTGCTGCAGGTTGGACACCATGTATTGGACCAATTTTTGGCTCTATTTTGTTATTAGCGGCTATTGATCCAGCACAAGGAATATTTTATACAGTTATGTATGTTGTAGGATTCGCCTTGCCATTTCTATTATTAACATTTTTTATCGGAAAAACAAGATGGATTACACGTTATAGTGGCGTAATAATGCGAGTTGGAGCTGTGTTGATGATACTTATGGGACTTGTATTATTTTTTGGATGGATGCCGAGTATATCTGGCTTTTTGTTGGATCTTATTCAAGATACTTGGTTGTCAAGATTAGGATAAAAAGGAGCTGTTTTTTCAATGAAAAGGTCGATTTTAATTTTAGTTGTCTTTGGCATGTTTGGCTGGGCAGTGATAGAATTCTTAAATTCAGATGATGAATCAAAAGAACAAGCAGGAGAGAAAGTAGAGAAACAAGAAATAAATACAGAAATAGTACAAGAAGAATCGGAGGAAGGTATTGCTACGGGTTTGGAAGTAGGTGATATGGCACCAGACTTTCAACTTCAGACATTAAGTGGAGAAGAGGCACGTCTATCAGACTATCGAGGTAGTCGAGTGATGATTAATTTCTGGGCAACATGGTGTCCGCCATGTAGAGCAGAAATGCCTGATATGGAAAAATTCTATCAAGATAAAGATGTCGTTATTCTAGCAATTAACCTAGTAGATACGGAGAATAGTCTTCAGAATGTAAAAGATTTTTCAGAAGAGTATAACTTAACATTTCCTATTTTACTTGATACAGATATGGAAGTCTCTACACTTTATGCGGTTCGTCCATTACCAACATCCTATATGATTGATTCTAATGGACGTATAAACAATATAGCCTTTGGTGCATTAAACTATGATTTAATGATTCAAGAGTATGAGAGAATGGATTGATTGAATTCTATAGTATAATGTGGCAAAAGAGGTGATTCGATGAAACAAACCATATTAGTAGTAGAAGACGATAAAATGATTCGTGAACTCATCCATATTTATTTAACAAAAGCTGGGTATGATGTAGTCGAAGCGGGAGATGGAGAGGTTGCTAAAGAAATTTTTCTAACCAAACATCCTTGCCTAATTATACTTGATTTAATGTTACCAAAGCTAAGTGGAGAAGATTTTTGTAAATGGATTCGAGCACAAGAACGTAATGAAGTGTCCATTATTATGCTATCAGCTAAATCGCGTACGGAAGACAAAATAAAAGGTCTAAAACTAGGTGCAGACGATTATATAGTGAAGCCTTTCGATTTAGAAGAACTACTTGCTCATATTGAAGCAGTATTACGTAGGACAGGACAATTCTGTCAGAAGATTACTTATGATGGACTTTGTATAAAACCAAGGAAAGGCGAAGTATTACTTTACGATAAGGATATTAAATTAACAAAGCATGAATTCAATTTATTGTATTACTTTATGGAGAATCCCAATATGGTCATTTCTCGAGAAGCGCTTATGAATCAATTGTATCCATATGCGGATAAATCAGTGTTAGATCGAACTATTGATGCACATATAAAAAAATTACGAAAAAAAATTGAAAAGGATCCTGCAGTACCGAAATGGATTATCACAGTAAGAGGAATGGGGTATAAATTTGTTACGGAATAAAATATGGAATATGCTTCATCCGAAACAATTATTATTCCAATTAACATTTGTAAATATACTAATTATTGCCGCTTTTGTAGGTTTGAGTAGTTGGGCATTATATAATACTGCATGTATGCTTGCTAATGGTTTAGTTTCTGTGGAACAACAAAAACAAGTGCACTTTGAAGCATCATTATTTCAATACTTATGGATTTTTAGTATATCTGCGGTAATTATTGGGAGTATCTCACACTTTTATTTAACGAAAAAAGTGACAAATCCATTAAGGAAATTGATTGTTTCTGCTAAGACAATCAAGCAAGGTGAATACCCAAACCCTATTCAAGTCAATACAGATGGAGAAATAGGAGAATTAACCAGTCATTTTAATGATTTAGTTTTACAATTAAAAGAAAATGAGCAATATCGACGAAAAGTAGTATCTGATTTATCTCATGAATTTCGTACACCATTATCTAATTTAAGTGGTTATTTACAAGCATTACATCAAGGTGTGATTGAAGGTGATAAGAAACTCTATCTATCTTTATACAAGGAGTCGAAACAACTGATACATTTAATTGAGCAAATGGAACAACTAAAAGAATGGGATTCTGTATCAACTAAGCATTTGATAGAAAAATCGTCTGTTCAAATGAAAGATATAGTAGATCAATCAATGGAGATGTTTCGTTGGTCTATTACAAAAGCAAATATTAAATTTCATTTAGAAGTAGAACCATGTGTTATAAAGTTGAATAGTAGCGGAATTTCGCAAGTTATCAACAATTTATTAGATAATGCCATTCGATATTATGAAGGTATGGAGACAATAAAAATAAAGGGAAGAGATTTTCAATCAGAGTATAAATTTAGTATTACTGCTAAGGGGAAGCGTATTCCATTAGCAGAACAAGAAAAAATCTTTGAAAGGTTTTATCGTGTAGACTATTCTCGCTCACGTGAGTTTGGTGGTTCAGGTTTAGGTCTTGCTATCTCTAAAGAAATCATTGAACAACACTATGGAAAGATTGGCGTTGTTTCAGATGAGCATGTACATACTTTTTGGTTTTGTTTGCCGAAGTAATGAATAGAAAGAATATAGCAAAGTCTCACGTAAGTGAAAAAGAATTATTGACAAATTACTCATAGAATTAAATTCAGTGTATTTTGTCTAATTAACATCAATGGAAGAACGAACACTAATAAAAATAGAGAAGATGGGGGTATTAAAAAATAGAGAGTAAAGTTGTTATATATACCACTACTATGTGTTCTGTATGTCATATGGTTAGAGAATTTTTAATAAGTATGGATATCGAATTTAAAGAAATCAATGTAGATATCCATCCAATTGAATTGATGAAACTAATAGGAAAAACTAAAAGGTTCTCTGTTCCGCAAGTAAATATGTATGGTGAATGGATTATTGGATTTAATCCAGTGCGAATGTTAGAGGTAATGGAAGTGAATCGAACTGAATTCTAGAATATTAACAGAAGGGTGTGTGTAGAAACCGCTCTGGATTGTCCAATTCGTTTTCCATGTTTTTTTCTTCAGCTAACTTTTCCAAGCACATATTGAATTTCAAAATTACCAAATAGAGTTATCTTCTAATACGCATAAAATCCAAACGATTCGATAAATAGCTTCCGAATCGCTTGGATTTTTTCAGATTAAGTAATTCTTTCGTCTCCGTCTCTTTTCGCCATTTATATATTCTCTTGCTTCAAACCATCGATAATATTTTCTTTTCTAATTCTAGATGTAGCATATATCATCGCAGTACCTACAATCAGAAGGATGGCGCAAATAACGATACAGATATTTAACCAAGGAATTTGGAATCCGTATTCAAATGTACTCCCAACAGATTTGTGGATAGCTAGCATGACAAGGATGCTTATCGAGATGCCATAAACTAATGCATTGAATCCATAATAAATGGTTTCAAAATGAAGCATCTTCCTAAATCCTTTTGGTGTCATTCCTACTGAACGTAACATGGCGAATTCTCGTTTTCGTAAGCTGATACTAGTTGAAATAGTATTAAATATATTAGCAACAGAAATCAAAGTAATGAGCGTGATAAACCCATAAGTGAATACCGACATTAATAAAAGAGTTTGTTCCTCTTGTTCTCTTTGCTTGTGCACATTATAGACTTGCATCGTCCCATCATTTTGATAATCAATCGCTGCTTGTGTTTCGATTGGATCACTACTATTTATATACATATGTTGTGTTTTGCCGATTGTGAATGTATCCATTACGGATTGGGACACAATCATGTTTACGCCCCCTAAGCTTGCAGATTCAACTCCAATTGGTAGCTTATCCGTCAATGCACCTATTTTAATGGACTGGAATTTTTCAAATTTTGCTTCACTATTATCCTCTTCCGTGATTAATGACTGGTATAAGTCTAATACTTGGCCTACTTCTGCTTCTAATGCCTTTGTTTCGATGATTTTTCCTGTCATTCCATCTTCATATGTGATCTGATCAATCACAATTGCTGTTGGCTGCTCTGTATTCATATATTCTTGTGCATTTGCACCTATTTCTTTTGCAAAAGCAGTGAAGCTAGCATCATCCAAACTTTGCAAAACTACATAATAAGGGTATTGTCCGTCTTGAAGTGCTAGTATCCCCTCATCCAATAGTTCCTTCATTTGAGGAGATAAATGCTTTTGATCGACAGGTGTTTGTACATGAACACTGACTTGTTCTGAAATAATTGCTTTTGTGACATGTTTTAGATTAGCGAAGTTCTTTATCTCGTCTAATGCCAAATTCTCTCCATATAAAGTGATATCATATTGTATATCACTTTGGGACAATAAGAGTGATTTCTTTAAATTATCGGTAAAAAATGTAACAGACAAAAATAACACAATACTTATTATTAATGAAAATAATGTAGCTAGATAACGCAATTTATGTCTTTTTACATTCTTAATCCCAATTTCTGCTTCTATTCCAAATAATTTTTGAATGAACCTTGAAGTGGATACAGTTTTTGTTGTTATTTTAATATCATTTGTCTGTCTAATCGCATCAATTGCAGAAGTTTTTGACGCTTTCATTGCAGGTAGATATACAGAAAGAAAAATGGTAGCAATGGAGATGAGAATCGCAGCCATAATCGATAAAGGTGTGATTGTCAACACAATGCCAACAGATACACTTAAAGCATCTTCTATAAATGTATTAATATACTTGAAGGTTATCCATATCCCTGTTATACCTGCAAGAATGCCGATAGGGATACTGATTGCTCCGATAACCGCACCTTCAAAAAAGACCGAATTACGTTTTTGTTTTTTTGTTGCACCAATACTGGATAACATACCTAAATGCCTAGAGCGTTCAGATACGCTGATTGCAAATGCGTTATAAATCAATGCAATAGAGCCAATAATGATGATACTAATAATAATTCCAGCTAAGGAATATAAAGTTGCACGCAATTGGTCATTTGCAGTAACACCATATAGACGTAACAAATCACTATTAAAGTCTGGTTTCTCTAGACCTAAAGATGTACTCAGTTTCTTTGCATGTGTGAAAATCGAGCCATCTATTTCTTTTACTGTGACATAAGCATCCACTCTGTCTTTAGGTGGTAAATGATTCCGATCGACATATCCAATAACAGTATAGCCAGGTGCCCATGCTGGTTCCCATGATGGACTCTTTATTTTTCCAACAATTTGAACTTGCTTCGTTGTATGAACGCGTAATTCTTCAGCAATCTCTTGATTGTTTCGCTGTAATGGCGTGGTTTGATCAAGTATTTTGTTCTCCGTCTGATGAAATCTTTCTCCGACGGCCATTGTGAGCTGATCACCGATTTGGTAGTCTATATTTGCATTTCCTATGATTGCTTCTGAAATGGCGACTTCATTCTCGTTTTGCGGAAGCCTTCCTTCCACAATCTCGATAGGAAATTGCTCCATACCTATGTCGTTATAGTTTTGAATAAATAAATATGGCTTACTTTTATTTTTGGAATGCTCTAATGTTGCATATCCATCACTTGCTAGAACTAGTTTGTTCGTTTCACTATCTTGTTGAATTTCCTCGATTTGTTCAGTTGTTACATCTTTATAATGAACGTGCCATTCTCCGTACTGTGAGATATGTTGTCGAATCATTAAATCTAAGAAAGAAACCCAAAGTGTTGCGACAGCTGTAATCATCGCAACAGATATAATGACACCAATAATTGTGACAAGTGTGCGACGCTTGTTCTTTTTCAGATGTCTAATCGTTACTTTATTGACGATATTCATTGGCGGATAACCTCATCTTTCGAGATTTTGCCATCTTCAATGGAGATAATTCGATCTGCTTGTAATGCGATACGCTCATCATGCGTGATGACAATTAATGTCTGATTGAATGTCTTATTAAACATTTTTAATAATTCAATGATTTCTTCACTATTTTTGCTATCAAGATTCCCTGTTGGTTCATCTGCGAGCATGATTGCAGGATTGCTAATTAAAGCTCTACCGATAGAGACGCGTTGCTGTTGTCCTCCTGATAGCTGATTAGGTAAATGATGTAGGCGACTAGTTAAACCCAAAATTTCTGTTATTTTTTTGAATTGTTTCTCATCTACTTTTTGTTCATCTAGGAGCATTGGTAATTGTATGTTTTCCTTTACAGTTAAAATAGGAATTAAATTATAGAATTGATAGATAAGCCCGATTTGACGTCGACGAAATATAGCTAATTGTGTTTCATTTAAGTCATATATATCTGTTTGATCAATTAATACTTTCCCGCTTGTAGGACGATCTACACCACCTAGCAAGTGCAGAAGTGTGGACTTACCTGAACCAGATGGTCCGATAATACAGACGAAATCCCCTTTGTTAATAGAAAAAGAGACATGATCAAGTGCTTGGACGGCTGTTTCTCCCGTTCCGTACGTTTTCGTTAAATCTTTTACTTCTAGTATATTCATGCATAATCCTCCATACCTTTTTGTGATACTTCTAAGTTTAACCAAGTAAAATGACTATAGCGTGACTCTAAAGTGACAGTTTATTCACATACAGTAAGGTGAACAAAAAAACAGGTGATGATTGTATTAAATCGCCTGTTTGTAAAATTTAATATGAAATGTAGTGCCTTCATGCAGGGTACTGGTCACTTTTATATTTCCATCTTGGCTTGTAATAATAGAATGTGCCATCGCAAGTCCTATGCCGACACTGTCATCACTTGCTTGTTTCCCTTTGTAAAAACGTTTGAAAATATGTGGCAGTTCATCTCTTGGTATACCTTTTCCATTATCTGATATGTGTATTTCGGTATAGAGTACATTTTCTGTGAAGTGGATAGAAATCTTACCATGTTCGTCGGTATGTTCCACACAGTTCTTCAAAATATTCGTAAATGCTTCTACAGTCCAATTCTTATCGGCCATTACTGTTAATGTGTTGTCACCAGTAATGGAATATGTCTGCATTTTGATTTCCAATGGGACAAGTAGAGGCTTCATTGCTGATTGTATAAGTGTAGTGAGACGGATTGGTTCTTTTTTGAATGTAACGGTTCCAGCGTCTATTTTGGAAAGCTTTAATAAAGAAGAGACAAGCCAGTCCATTCGCTCTAATTGATTTTGAATCGTTTTAATAAATTCTACTCGTTTTTCCTCACTTAATTGTGTTGAACTTAATAAGTCTGCCATTACCATTAAGGAAGTCAACGGGGTTTTTAACTGATGGGATATATCTGAAATGGCAGATGTGAGTTTATTCTTCTCTTCTTGTAATAGAGTACTTTGTTCAGAAAGCATGATTGTAACTTTGTAGATATTATTTTTTAATAGACTCAGTTCGCCTTCTTTGTTGTCTCTTACATCTAATCGAAAATCGCCATTACTTATTTGATGTAAATATCCAGATAATTTCTCTAGTTCGCGATAACGCCACTTGGTGAATAAGAGAAAGCAAGCAATCAATAGGATAGAGACAATGAACACAAAGACAGCTGCCTGTAAATTCATTGTGATAAGAGCAATTATTGCACTTAGGATACTGATGAAACAAAGGGATAGAATGAAATAGAAAATCTCACGATTTCGTAGCATACTAATCACCTACTTTATACCCCATACCACGTACTGTTTTAATGAGAGTAGGTCGTTGGGGATCATCTTCTAATTTTTCTCGTAATCGCTTGATGTAAACAGTGAGTGTATTGTCATTAACAAAGTCGCCAGCCATATCCCAAATCCGATCAAGCAATTGTGCGCGAGTTAGCACTTGTCCGATATGATTCGCAAAGATAAGTAATAAGCGGTATTCTAGAGTGGTTAATAAAACTTCCTTCCCATTTTTGTATACTTTCCCTTGAATTGGATGGATATGTACATCTCCAATTGTAAGCAGGTTTTGAGATTGTATTGGTCGATGATAGCGACGCAGAACGGATTTAATACGTGAAATAAGTTCACGTAGACGAAATGGTTTGGTAATATAATCATCTGCACCCATATCAAGCCCCATCACGACATTTACTTCATCATCATATGCAGTTAAAAAAATGATAGGAATATCTTTTTGTTTTTTTACATATGCACATAAGTCATAGCCACTCCCATCAGGTAATTGAAGATCAAATAAACACATATCAATTGAATCTAATTGTTGATCAATTAATTCCATAGCAGTAGTAGCATCATGACAAACCACTGTCTCAAATGCTTCTTGTTTTAATGAAGAATCTAATCCAGATGCAATTGTTCGATCATCTTCTACTAATAATAGTTTCATCATTTACTCCTCATCGTTCATTTCTATAGTTTCATATTAGTAGAATTAAAACTTTCCGTCAAAAAAGACTTGTCACATCCATTGTTTGTGCCAAGTCTAAACGTCGTACGTTGTATTAGAATTCTTCATATTCTGCTGGATTCTGATTATTCAGGCGTCCGTTAGCAGTTGTTAACCGATTTATTTGTTGCATATCTTCGTCAGCTAAATGAAAATCAAAAATAGCTATATTTTCTTTCTGGTGTATCGGTGAACTGGAACGTGGAATTGAGATAGATTCTAGTTGATAATGCCATCTTAATATAATCTGTCCAGTTGACTTATTATATTTTTTTGCAATGGATTGTAGTGTTTTATTTTCCAATATATCTTTAGCCCGCGCTAATGGACTCCATGATTCTGTAATAATAGCATGTTCTTTATGATACTGACGTTGTTTTTCTTGGTTAAAGAACGGGTGTAGTTCGATTTGGTTAAGTGCAGGAAGTACACCTGTTTGATTATAAATCGTATCAATATGTTCTGGAAGAAAGTTACTTACACCAATAGAACGAATGAATCCCCATTTTTGTGCATCAATTAATGCTTGCCATGCTTCTACATACTTTCCTTGTATTGGATTAGGCCAATGGATGATATATAAATCATAATAATCTAAATTTGCACGATATAAAGATTCTTGTATTGTCTTTACTGCATCCTCATAACCATGATAACGACCAGGTAATTTAGAAGTGATAAAAAGTTCTTGGCGAGGGACAGATGTTTTTCGAATGGCTTCTCCTACCGTACCCTCATTCTCATAATTATAGGCACTATCTATTAAACGATAGCCGTGATCGATAGCACTCATAATCGCTCTTGTGCCAGCGTTTCCTCTTAATCCAACAGTTCCAAAGCCAATAGCAGGTATTTCATTTCCATCAATCATTTTGTAGAATGGAATTTGATGCATAGTAATCACCCTTTGCAATTATTTAATCTTTTCCCCAGTTTACGTGAGGTATCTATTCGAAGTAAAGGAATACGCTTTCAATTGATGCAGTGAATACATGTAGGGTAACGTTATTTAAGAAAAAAGATTTGATAACTATTAACACATATGCTATAAGTGTATAGGATAAACGTATGTTTTCATGATTCAACATTAGAATGAGGAGTTATAATAATGAAGAAAAATTTTTGGCGTGAATTACCTAAGCCATTTTTTATACTTGCACCAATGGAAGAAGTGACAGATGTTGTTTTTCGTCATGTAGTTAGTGAAGCAGCAAGACCAGATGTTTTTTTTACAGAGTTCACAAATACAGAGAGTTATTGTCATCCAGACGGACGTAGTAGTGTGCGAGGTAGGTTAACATTTACAGAAGATGAACAACCAATTGTTGCGCATATATGGGGAGATAAACCAGATTATTTTCGTGAGATGAGCTTAGGTATGGCAGAAATGGGTTTTAGTGGTATCGATATTAATATGGGCTGTCCTGTACCAAATGTTGCGACAAGAGGGAAGGGGAGCGGACTTATTTTGCGTCCGGAAGTTGCAGAGGAAATTATACAAGCAGCCAAAGCAGGAGGATTACCTGTTAGCGTAAAAACAAGACTTGGCTATACAGAAATCGATGAATGGATGAATTGGTTAACCCATTTATTAAAACAAGACATCGCTAATTTATCTATTCATCTACGAACAAGAAAAGAAATGAGTCTTGTAGATGCGCATTGGGAACTAATCCCTGAGATTAAGAAGCTTCGTGATGAGATTGCACCAGATACATTATTAACAATGAATGGAGATATTCTAGATTATCAAATGGGTATGGAGCTTGTTGAAAAGTATGGATTTGATGGTGTGATGATAGGGAGAGGAATTTTTAAGAATCCTTTCGCATTTGAGAAGGAAAAGAAAGCGCATAGTAGTGAAGAATTACTTGATTTACTTCGACTTCATTTAGACCTTTACGATAAATACTCAGAAGAACTAGAGACACGACCATTCAGTGCATTACATCGGTTCTTCAAAATTTACGTAAAAGGATTTAAAGGAGCTAGTTCATTAAGAAATGGTCTGATGCGTTCGAAATCTACAGATGAAGTACGTCAAATGCTGGATGAATTTGTTGAGAAAAGTAAAGAAGAGGTAAATTAAGTATAATTCAATAAAAAAATAATAATGTGGAAAAATAATGAAACATACTCCCCCTTTTATTCGTACATGTTACTACGAATCAGGTAAAAGGGGGATGTTTTTATTGAGTGAAGTTGCATTAGAACTTTCAAGTGTGAAGAAGAAGATAGGCAAGAAGGAGATTATTAAAGGACTTGACCTATCTATTAACAAAGGAGAGGTATATGGCTTTATTGGTCCGAATGGGGCAGGTAAAACAACAACCATTCGAATGATTGTAGGCTTGATGAAGCTAACAAGTGGCGATGTGAAAATTCTTGGTAAAAGTATACAAACAGAATACAAAAGTGCAGCAAGGAATATTGGCGCAATCGTAGAGAATCCAGAGCTTTATCCTTTCCTTACTGGTTGGAAGAATTTAAAGCATTATGCACGGATGTATGATGGCATCTCGAATGAACGAATCAAAGAAGTGGTATCACTTGTCGGATTAGATAGAGCAATCCATGATAAAGTTGGAAAATATTCATTAGGAATGAGACAGCGACTCGGTATTGCTCAAGCGATTTTACATAAACCAGCAGTACTCATTTTGGATGAGCCAACGAATGGATTAGATCCTGCTGGAATTCGAGAAATTAGAGATTATATTCGTGATTTAGCAAAGAAAGAAAATGTAGCTGTCATGATTTCCAGTCATTTATTATCTGAAATTGAATTAATGTGTGATCGAATTGGGATTATTCAACAAGGTCAATTAATCAAAGAAAGTTCTGTTCATGTAGACGACTCAGAAGCATTGAAACTGAAAGTGCTTATAGACGTCCAAGAAAGTGAACGAACAGAAACATTGTTAAAAGGTCGAGGGTATATTGTCAAAACAGAGGCAGGTAAGCTCATGCTAGAATTAGAACGACAAGAAATCCCTGTAATTGTAAAGCAACTTGTGGATGAAGGAATAGAAATATACGGAATCACACCGGTGAAAGTGACACTAGAAGAGCAATTCTTGGAACTGACGGGAGGGAATGTCATTGGGTAATGTGTTTGGTTTATTAAAAAATGAATTGTTAAAAACATATATAAGAAAATCAACATGGGTCATGTATGGAGTGATTTTAGCATTAATTATAGGCTCTGCTGTATTAACAGCCGTATTCGATGATGTCATTACAACAGATTATTCAGATAACTGGAGAGAAGAGTTAACGCAAGAAAATGAACAATACATTAAAGATGCAGAGGAATTTGGCTTTGAAGATATGTATGCATCTGACATTGCAAAAAATAATTATTATCTAGAGAATGATATTCAACCAACAGGATACAAAGCATGGCAATTTACTTTAGATAATGCGATGTTAGCATCACTCATTAGTTTATTCACCATTATTATTGGTGCAGGAATTGTCTCGAGTGAATTTAAATGGGGAACAATCAAGTTATTACTAATTCGCCCGATATCACGAACGACGATTTTATTTACAAAATTTCTCACTGTATTATTATTTGCTTTTGCAACACTTGTCTTTACGATACTTCTATCCTTAATTGTCGGTTCTATTTTCTTTGGATTTGAAGGAATCAATCCGTATTTTGTACTTGAAACAGTCAATGGATTTGAATATGTATCATTAATTGCAGAAGTCTTCCAAACATATGGATATAGCATGGTTACACTAGTAATGATGACAGCATTTGCCTTTATGATTTCTACGATATTTAGAAATAGTTCACTTGCTATTGGTTTAGCGATCTTCTTAATGTTCAGTGGGAATATGATTGTTGCAGCATTCTCTGATTACAAATTTGCTAAATATATCTTATTTGCAAATACAAATCTAAAACAATATGAAACAGGTCATTTACTATTTGATGATATGACATTAGGCTTCTCTGTTGTTGTATTAATCGTATACTTTGTATTATTCCTAGCTGTATCATGGTTGTCTTTTAACAAACGAGATGTGGCAGGACATTAATTTTTTTAACGAAAAAGACTAGCGGGAAATTCGCTAGTCTTTTGTAGTTATAGAAGAAATTATAAAAAATCTCTTCTTAATTCTTCGTTTGAGCGTTGTGAGATATAACTTGGTGCAATATCATAGACTGTTTTTGCACCGTATTGGTTTTCTTTATTTAATCGATAAGCAGCTCTTGCATATGCAACTAATACACTAGCTGTAAATTCAGGGTTGCTATCTAATTTAAGAGAAAATTCATAGATTTGGTTATGGTTATCCCCAGTGTTTCCACTATGAATCACAAATCCACCATGTGGTGCTTTTGAATGATCTCTTTGTAATTCTTCTTCTGTAATGAAATGGACTTCTGTTGTATAATCTGCAAAATAGTTTGGCATTGTTGTGATTGTTTCTACTATTTCTTCTTTGTTTGCATCATTTTCTGCTACGACATAACATACACGCTTATGTTTATCGGCATTAGAAAGTTCAGGATTTTCTCCATTTCTTACTCGCTGGATAGCCGCTTCTGTTGGAATCGTATATTGTACACCATACTTCACACCATTTACTCTTCTAATCGCATCAGAGTGCCCTTGGCTTAATCCCTTACCCCAGAATGTATACGTACTACCATTGGGTAAAATCGCATCTGCCATCACACGGTTGATGGAGAATAGTCCTGGATCCCATCCAACAGAGATGATCGCAGTTGTGTTTCCTTTTGTTGCTGCTTGATGAACAGATGCATAGAATTCAGGGATTTTCGCATGTGTGTCATAACTATCCACTGTGTTAAACATACGAGCAAGTTCTGGTGTTTGTTCAGGTAAATCGGTTGCTGAACCACCACACAATAACATTACATCAATTTCATCTTTGTATTTTTCTGCATCTGAAATATGTATAGCTTTTACATTATCACTACTTACATGTAAATCTTTTGGATCTCTTCTTGTGAATATTGCTACAAGTTCCATATCGTCTGTTTGATTGATGGCTTCTACAGCACCTTTGCCAAGATTACCATAACCTACAATACCAAGCTTAATCTTTTTCGTCATCTCTCTATCTCCTTCGACAATAATTTATTATGTAATACTATCTATTTTAATGTTAGTGAACAGTTAATTCAATCAAAATTGTGATTCGATTATTTAGATATTGCTATCAATCTTAAATATTGGTATGCTCAGTATAAAATAAGAAAGAGGTGTTTTACGTGAAGATTGTAGCAATGGAAGGTATTCAAACGAAGGATACAGAGAAGTATGCGGTTATTTTAACAAATCAACTGAAAGCAAAAGGATACAAAGTCGAGACAACTACATTCGATCGTAATAATGCGTTACAAAATGATATATGCCATCATACATATTTTAAACAACCTTTAAAAGATATTGCCTCAATTCAATTTCTAATTGCAGCAGATATTCAAAACAAGCAAGCGCAATTGGAAGAGTGGGAGAGTAATGGAGTCGATTATGTTGTGATTAATCGCTATACTTTATGGCAAGAAGCATATGCTGCGGTAAATGGATTTGATACGCATTTTGTGAATGTCTTACAAAAGTATATTCGCCAACCAGATTATGAAGTATTGTTAGATGTACCGTCAACACAGTTACAAACCTATCAAGATGAGAGTCATCGTAAGGCATTAGAAGACATGAAAGCATATTACTTACGAGAATCGAAATCGATTAATAATGCGACATGGAAAGAAGGGAATGTCAAAATTATTGATGTATCAGAAGATGAAGCGAAGATAGAAGAGGAAATCTTTCAATTTGTTGTTCATGATGAATAGATTTAAATCAATATACTAGAAGTTATAGATTATCCATATTAAAAAAGAAGAATTAGGATATTTATACTGTTCCTAAAAAAATGTATGGTTTTGAGATAGAAAGACGATGCGGCGTCACTCCAATGAGTAATTGTGAAATGAATGGTGTGCGTATACCTCGCTCCGGCTTGCCCACTCCCCTTTCCATGGGCTTTTTCCTTCAACTAACTTTTTCACGCACAAACCGCATGAAAAAGTGGATTTTCAGGAAAAAGGATCCCATAGGAGTTGGAGTGGGCGCCTGCGCTTAGTGAAGCTCTACAATGTTTGGAAGTGCTGACATTTTGGATTGTTACAGATAGGCGCTTATTTTGTTCATCGTGGTCGATATGAAGTAAAGCTAATATTTTTATGATTACTATAATTGTAGAGTACAAAAAAGTGTAGGTATCCGTTTCCGCGACTACGGGGGAAAAACACGGAAAGGGAAACGGACAAGCCGGAGCGGTTGCCGGTTGCATAAAACATATCGAATTTCAAAGTTATATCTCACTTCTAATACGGACAAAGTCCAAACGATTCGATTAATAACTGTCGAATCGTTTGGACTTTTTAGGTTATACATTCTTTTGTCAAAATCCTTTTGTATTTTCTACACTATTGGCAAGTTTTTCACACATGCAGCTTACACATCATAGCGAATCGTTTCGCCGTTATCGTTCACATATTCAATGATGGTTTGTTTTGTTTTTAAATCAATGAAAAGAGTACATGTATGTGTATCTTTTGTCCAAACTAAGCGTATTTCGTGATTTGGCGTATCTATGACAGAAAATTTACCATTAAATGCATCATACGTGTTTCTGAAATGAGTAAGTTTCATTAATCGTTTTACTACATCTTTTTCTAACGCTTGTTCAATTTCTTCAACCGTATAGTTATGTCGATTAATTTCACGTCCATCGCCAGTCTCTTTTATTTTCTCTACATCATTTTCACCTGCAAGCATACCAACATAATACACTTGTGGGATACCAGGTGTGAAATATTGAATCGCTCTTGCAGCGATGTAAGCATCATCATCGCAATTTAACAAGGAATAATATGTCCCACGAATTTGGTGTACATCAAAGCCATCTTCTGATTTATGTTCATCAGACAAAATTAGACTTAAATTCGCTCCGCGATCAGAGACAAGATGATTGATTAATTGCTTTGCTTCTTTTGTATCAATCAAATCATCTAAATCTGGTTTTACAGGTACACCATCATGACAATCTAACATCGTAAATTGTTTCTCAGGGCGATTGTTTAAGTAATCATTCAACTGTTTACTAGAAGTTGTTTCGATTGCTTCTAATACTCGATATGGAAGAATGAAATCATATATCCAACAACCATGTTCTGCTAGTTTATACTGTGTTTTATAATGTGCATGTACTTCAGGTAATAACACGATATCTAACGAATCAGCTAATTCTTTAATCCAATCAATAAATGCGTATATATCAGGTTCCACGAAGAAGCAACTTGTCCCCAACTTTTTGATTACATAACCAACAGCATCTAGTCGAACAATTTTAATATTTTGTTTTTTGAAATTCATAAAAAATTCTGTGAACAGTGCTTTTACTTTTTCAGAATGCACATCAAAATCAATTTGTTCAGATGGATTTGTTTTACCAAATGTTGTCCAAACTTTCTCTGTTTCACCTGTCTCTTCAATCGTAAAAGTGGAATATGGTACTTCACGACGTAAGAACATCTTGTCAATATCTTCTTGAACTGGATTACCATCAGCCCATACTTTATCTAATGTAATAAATAGATCCGCGTATTCTGAATGGCGTCCCTTTTTCAAGAAGTCTTGAAAATATGGTGATTGTTGAGAAATATGATTTACCATCAAGTCTACTAATATGTCAAAGTCTTCTCCGATTTCTTTAATATCTTCCCATGTACCGAAAGATGGTTCGATTTCTAAATAAGTTAATGGAGCAAATCCTCGATCACCAGATGAGGGGAAAGGTGGTAAGATGTGTACACCACCGGCGAATGTATCTTTAAAATGACGGTGTAAAATAGTGTTCAATGTAGGTAAGTCGCCACCTAAAGAATCTGGATACGTTATAAGCTGTACTTTGTTTTTTAATGACATATGCTCATCCTCCTATACATGATACATTTCTTTTAATTTAGCAACTGTAGGTAATGACACGACAGCACCAGTGTATCGCAATTTATATGCACTTACTGCAAATCCTAATTGAATCGCTTCTTTTACTGTTTGGCCTTGCACCAATCCTGTATATAAGCCTGACCAAAATGCATCACCAGCGCCTGTTGTATCTACAACTTTATCTGCTAATGTAGAGAAAGTGATTGTTTCTTCTCCGTTTGAAGCAATAGCACCGTCTTTTCCTAATGTTAAAATAACAAATTTAGCACCAAGTTCAAGGAATTTAGCTAATTGGTTTTTTGGTGTGTCTTTACCGAATAATCGTTCCGCATCATCTTCTGATGGTTTGATGATATCCACTTGACTGATGATGGATTTGATATAAGGAATTGCATATTCGCCTTTTTCCCAAATCATTGGATGATAATTTGGATCAAAGCATATAAGGACTTCTTCTTCTTTTGCTTTCGACAGAACTTTCTCTATTGTTTGGCGTGATGGTTCCATGGAAATGGGCCAACAAGAAAAATGAATCATTTTGGTTTGAGAAAGTGTTTTTTCAAGCTGATTCGTATAATTTAAATGATAATCTGCATCTCGATAAAAGATAGGAACAGGACTACTTGTACTTTTGGATACGACAACAATGCTTGTCGATTGATTGACTTGTTGCACGTGTGAGGTGTCCATATTCGCCTGTTGTAAATGATGAATTAGGAATTTCCCTAACCCATCATTTCCAACAGCGGAAGCAACAACTGGTTGCAATCCTAATTGTTTGACATTCATCGCGATATTAGATGGTGATCCACCAAAATACTTTCGAAAAGATGTTGCTTCAAATTGGTCACCATATTGTTCTGGTATCATATCGATAAGTAGTTCACCGATTGTCACAAGATCAATCGGTTTATTCTGGAATGTTAGTGTGTCTTCAAAATGCAACATGGCATACCCTCCTATGTGATTAAAATCAAATTTATTTAACAGATCCTCGCATGACACCACCAATAATCCATTTCTGTGCAAATATATAGACAATAATCATTGGAAGGATTGCTAGTAAATAGGATGCAAAAGCTAAATTATAATTTGTGCTAAATTGACCTTGGAATGCGTACTGCACAAGTGGCAATGTATATTGACTTTCATCACTTAACACAATAAGTGGAAGCATGAAGTCGTTCCATGCAGCAAGTGCTGTAAGGATTCCAACTGTTGCGTGCATTGGCGTCATTAATGGAAAGATGACTTTCCAAAATGTTGTCCATGTACTTGCACCGTCAATGGTAGCTGCTTCCTCTAATGCAATAGGAATGGTTTTCACATAACCTACATAGATAAATACATTTAAAGCTAAATGCATAACGATTGTTAAGAAGGCAAGACCTAATAGATTATCCATTCCAAGAAAACTTGTTTGTTTAACGATAGGTAACATGATGATTGGGAATGGAACAAACATTGCACTAATAAAATAAATATAAAGAAATTTATAGAATTTTTTGTGCATGTTACGAGCAATCGCGTATGCAACAAGTGAATGAACAAGAATTGCCATTACGACACTTGCGACTGTTACGATAAGACTATTTAAAAAGGATTGGTAGAAATTTGTTACTTCTATTGCTGTAAGGAAATTGTCGAATGACCAACTTTCCGGCAATGCTAACAGATTTCCACCCATTTCTTCAGGGGTTTTAAATGCAATCACAATCGTTAAATATAATGGAAATAGTATAAATAGTGTTCCGAGAATTAATAATGTTGTGATTTTCCAATTAATCTTAAGTCCTGACATCGTTATTTCGCCTCTTTTCTCTCAAGTACTCTTAGCTGGAATACAGAAATTACGACAATGACAATGAAATAAATAACAGCATTTGCTGATTGGTAGGCAAATTGTCCGCCACCTAATCCGCTTGTATAGATGAGTAAAGATATCGATTCTGTACTTGTACCTGGTCCACCGCCAGTTAGACCGACAATTTGATCAAATGCCATTAGGAAGTTTTTCATTGCAACAACCATATTAATTGTGAAGAAAGGTGCAACAAGTGGGAATGTAACTTTCCAAAACGTTTGCCATGCATTCGCACCGTCAATGGATGCTGCTTCATACACTTGCTGATCAATTGTAGCTAAACCAGCTAAATAGAGTAATGTGTTAAATGCAGCTGCTTGCCATACTGCTAATATAACAATTCCAATCCAAGCTAAATCTGGATTTCCAAGAATATTTGTAGAGATTGCTTCAATACCTAGAGAACTACCTATGTCTGGTAATACATGTGTGAAAATAAATCGAAAGATATAACTTACGATTAGTACACTTAAAATGTATGGAATGAAGTATGTTGCACGTAATGTCTTTCTGAATTTGATATTTGCATTTAAACCAAGTGCAATAAAAATACTAATGATGTTCACAAGGATTGTCGCTATAATCGCGAATTGGAATGTGAATCCATATGCACTTAATGCACGAGTGTCTTGAAATACGTTGAAATAATTCTTCAAACCGGTAAAATCCCATGATCCATACCCTTTGTAATCAGTAAAACTAAAGAAAACACCTTGTAACACAGGGAAGGTATGAAAAGCAAAAAACAAAATAAATGCTGGAACTACCATCCAAAGAAAAGCACGGTCTTTTTTTGCTTGCATTATTTATTCTCTCCTTCTAATTCTGCATGTTGATTCTTGGGAATAAGCAATTATTAACGATCAATTACTTTATTCCACTCGCTGTCAAATTTCTTCAATGCTTGTTCTATGTCGTTATTAATATAGAATTCTTGAACAATACCTTCTTGTCCTAGTCCATTAGGGTAATAATGATCAACAAAGCTTGTAATAGAGCCATTCTCAAAATGATGTTTGATTCCTTCAAATGCTTCATCCTCTTGAACAATGCCCTTTATCGCAGAGAATGCTTTTTGATCTTCTGTATATCGTTTGGCAATATCCTCTCGAAGCATAAATTCAATGAATTGTAATGCCTCTTCTTTATGTTCTGTTGCTTCACTTATCGCGAGTGTTGCATCAACACCTGATATGAGTTTATTTTCTTTAGGATTATTTGTTGCAGGTAAAGCGAATGTGCCAAGCTCTAACTCGCTATTGATTCTGAGTAATTCAGGAACGACCCAATTACCTTGAATGTAGAAAACACCTTCCCCATTTGCAAATGCACGGTTTCCATCATCGTATCCTACACCGATAATGTCGCGTTGCCCATATTCTGTTAAAGTGGCAGCTTTTTCAGCTACTTCTTGATAGGACTCTTGAAAGGTCGTTTCGCCGTTTGTTTTCATTACATTAAAGTCTTTTGGTACAAGATTACTTGCAATCGCATTCCATGACGGCATTGCGGTCCATGCATCTTGTAGTGTGTAATAAATTGGAATTTCACCATTGTCTTTTACTGTTTGTAATACTTGGATAAATTCATCCCATGTTGTTGGAACTTCTAAATTGTACTTTGTTAATTTATCTTTATTGTAGATGACACTAACAGCATTTGTTGCATACGGTATCCCGTAATTGCCATCTACCTCTTCTCCAACTAAACGTGACAACATATCTAAATAGGTTGGTTGAATAGTAGTAAGTAAATCTGAATCAGAGAAGTCATAAAGAAATCCTTCGCGCCCCATTTCACCGTATAAGGAGTCACCTGAAATAGACATAATATCAGGTAATTTATTTCTAGTTAGTTTTGTGCGCATGACAGTAACAGGTTCTGGTGGTACTTCGAATTCAATATTAATTTTCGGGTGTTCTTCTTCAAATTCTTCAATTAGTGATTCATAGAAATCCATGCTCTCTGGTTTATTTGAGAAAAATTCCAATGTTACTTTATCGTCATTTTCCTCACTATTACAACCGATGAGTAAGCTAGCACTTAACAAAATAATTGTAGTCATTTTGGTTATTTTCTTCATTCTTATCCCTCATTCCATATGGCTTTCTCAATGATGTAAGGTGTCTGATTCACGATTCAGACACCTATTGATTTTAATTATGCATGTTCTTTTAAACGCCAAAGAATACTTGTGAAATCTTCTTCTGGATAAGGCACATTTAGTCCCATATGCATTAACTCATCTCCGCCGTAAACTTCACCAGTCTCTATAATTTGATAGTCTTTATTAGGATCGAGTCCAGCTAATTTGACAGAATGAAATGGTCCATTTGCTTCTGCTAGAACGTGTACATAGATAAATACAGCTTCTGATTTGTCTTTATTTACATGGATGGTACCGTAGTTTTGCTCTTCAAATGGATTGACTAATCGATATAAATCTCCAAATTGAACAGTTTTGCGTATCGATTTATATAAGCTGACTTGTTGGCTAATGATGTCTAATTCATCATCCGTAAGCTTGGTTACATCAAGTTCATATCCTAAGTTTCCATCCATTGCGACATCTCCTCTTGTTTGAAGAGGTGTCACTCGTCCAACTTGGTGATTTGGTACGACAGATACATGTGCTGCCATAGAACTTACTGGGTATACAAGTGATGTACCATACTGAATACGTAAACGAGAAATCGCATCCGTATTATCACTTGTCCATGTTTGTGGCATGTAATAGAGCATACCTGGATCGAATCTACCGCCACCACCTGAACAACTCTCGAATAGAATGTTCGGGAACTTTGTAGTTAACTCTTCCATTACAGCATACAAACCAAGCATGTATCGATGTGCCATTTCTTTTTGGCGATGTTTTGGAAGAAGAGCGGATCCCATCTCAGTAATATTTCTGTTCATATCCCATTTCACATAACTAATTGGTGCGCTTTCTAAAATGGCAGAAATTCGTTTGGTGATCTCTTTACAGACATCTTCTCTAGAAAAGTCAAGTACTAATTGATTTCTACTTTCAGAACGACGACGATTTGGTACATGGATACACCAATCTGGATGTGTACGATAAAGTTCACTATCAGGTGATACCATTTCTGGCTCAAACCATAGTCCGAACTGCATCTCTTTCTTTCTCACTTCCTCTGCCAGTGAAGCGAGACCATTTGGTAATTTATTTGTGTCGACAATCCAATCACCTAGAGAAGACGTATCATCATCCCGTTTACCAAACCAACCATCATCTAGTACAAACAATTCTATTCCTGTTTGTTTTGCTTTTTCGGCAATATCTAAAATAGATTGTTCATTAAAGTCAAAATAAGTCGCTTCCCAGTTGTTAATTAAAATAGGACGTTCTTTATCGCGGTAATCCCCTCTGCAAAGACGCTCACGGTATAACGTATGATACGTACGTGACATATCTCCAATCCCGTTTCCGCTATATATCATCACTACTTCTGGTGTTTGGAACGATTCGCCGTGTTCGAGTAGCCAAGAAAAATCAAAACTATTAATCCCCATATTGACACGTGTCATCATTGTTTGGTCCACTTCTACCGTTGCATCGAAGTTACCACTATAAACAAAACTAAATCCGTATGCTTCTCCAGTTTCTTCTGTTGTATCTGGACGGACTAATGCGATAAATGGATTTTGGTGATGACTACTTGAGCCACGTCTACTACTTACAGATTGTGTGCCACGTCTTATCGGAAGACGCTCAATATCACGTTCTCTTACATGAGCACCAGGTAAATTAATCATTTCGAATTTTGTATCACGTATATCTATATTCATGGAAGCGATTTTTGAGATACTAACAGCTTCGTTACCTTTATTCACTATTTGTACAGATCGTGTCAGTACATCTAGCGCTGGATAGATCGTGTATTGTAGATGTACATCTACATCAATTGTCTTGTCAGTTAATGTGATTGTTACTGTTTCTGCTTCATTACTTTCTTCAACATATGTTGCAGGAAGTCCATCTAATTTAGGTTTTCCTTCAGTAATTTGATGGCTTGTATAACGAAAATCAGTAATTCTTGAGCCGTCTTCACAAACTAATTGAATCGCAGGGTTACGAAAATCAGTGTTCCCATATGCAGGTAACTCCTGTGGTAATGTATCTAATGAGAAAGCACGGTCTTCCTTATTTGGATTTGGTGAGAATCCTCTATCACGGTAGCGAAGTGTTGTTGGAATTCGTGTTTGTCTAACTTTCTTTCCCCAATAGATATGTGCTAAGTAACCATCATTCACTACTTGCATCACATAACTCGTTTTATTTGTTTGTAAATGAAACGTACGGTCTAATTCGTTGTATAAAATAGGCATGTACATCCTCCTAAGTAGTATGTTGAAATCTAATCGATTTCCTTCTAGTATAGGAAATCGATTTCAAAGTTTATTCAGCACATAGAATGCTTTTTGCAATTTAAAGTATAATAGGCGGAAAAATATATGTCAATCGTTTTCATATAAACACGTCATATATTTTTCTTTAATAAAGCTTGTTTGTTGATATAAAAGCATTGATTGTACTTGAAATATTAATTTCTGTATGGTAACGTTTGACATGTAAAATGTGAAAGACATAATCTGTCGTATGTTATAATGATTTCGATAGTAATGTGTAGTTTCCAAATAGAACGGAGAATAGATTATGGCAAGCATTAAAGATGTTGCAAAACATGCTGGTGTATCTGTTACGACAGTATCACGCGTGTTAAATAATAGAGGATATATTGGTAAAGAAACACGTCAAAAAGTGGAAGAAGCAATGAAAACATTAGATTATCAACCAAATCAAATCGCAAGAGCGTTATTGAAAAATCAATCATCTGTCATTGGTGTGATTGTGCCTGATTTAAGTCATCCATTTTTTGCTGAATTAATTAATTGGATTGAATCGACAGCAAGTAGACATCATTTAAAATTGTTAGTGTGTAATTCATTACAAGAGGCCGAAAAAGAAGCGAATTATATTACAATGCTTAAACAAAATAGAGTAGATGGTATTATTATGTGTAGTCATTCTCAAGAAGTAGAGGCATATCGTAATGTTGGCATGCCGCTTGTGTCCTTTGACAGAATCTTATCTCCAACGATTCCTTATGTTGCAAGTGATAATTTTAGAGGTGGGGAGATGGCGACACAACACCTCATTGATCAAGGATGTAAAAAATTATTATACATTTCTGGTCCATTAGATAATGACTTATTAGCAAATCGTCGTGGCGATGCTTTCCAGTTGAAATGTATGAAATCGAATGTGGAATGGAAGATACTAGAGGGTGCGCATATTAAAGCGACATTTGAAGACAACTGGAGCTATATTGATAAAGAAATTGGTGCGTATCTTGAGGATTATGATGGAATCTTTTGCAGTAATGATATTATGGCATACACGTTATATATGTATGCAACTGAAAAAGGCATTCAAGTACCAGAACAAGTGAAAATAATTGGATATGATTATCATAGTTTTACAAGAATGCTGAAGCAACCATTACTTACAACAATTAAGCAACCAATTGAAAGTATGGGAAAAATGCTATGCCATTCTTTAATCGAACAAATAGAAGGAAAGTCTGTGAAACAAGTAAACAACAATGTGTTTGACGTGGAATTGGTTAAAGGAGAAACGACATAACAATAGAAGTAATATTTGTTGCGCCATACCCTGTGGGGGTGTATATAGGTTAAATTGTGTTAAGATGATACAATCTACTTAACCTTATAATTACCGTTATATCAATAATTATAAGGTTTTTATATTTTTTTAGAATCCATTGAAATAAGTTACTTTCACAAATATTTTGGTACAAATTTGGTACAGATTATCCAACCATATTATCAAGAAGTTTAATTGTATTCTCTTCATCTTCTTGTCTCATCTCTTTTAAAATATGAGTGTAAATTCCCAATGTTGTATTAATATCTTTGTGGCCCAATCTTTCACTGACATAATTAATAGAAATTTTTTTATAGATTAACACACTTGCATGTGTATGCCTTAATCCATGCATAGTTATCCTATTAATTTTTAAATCATCTAGCATTCCTCTTAATACGTCATTAGCATATCTGTTACTTATTACTTTATTTTTCGATTTAGGGCTATAAAATACAAGTTTGTGGATATTAGATGGTAATGTATCGAATAATTCATTAAATAGTGTCATTACTTTTTTATTCATTTTAATCGTTCTATTTTCAAAGTTTTTAGTAGGACCAAAACCAGGACTAACATTTGGTTTGTAGTACCATGTTTTGTTAATCGTGATAGTATTGTTTTTAAAATCAAAATCATTTCTTGTGAGTCCTACCATTTCACTATATCTCATACCACTGTTAATAGCCAATAAAATCAGATAGTGCACTAATCCTTTATCTAATCTATTATAAACTTCTCTCTGTAATTTTTGGCTATCAATATAATTGAGATGCTTGTCTTCGGGAGATTTAGCTTTTACCGTATAGGTTATTGTTACATTTCTCGTGAAATCGAAAGGAATAATCCTTTCATCAACAGCATCTCTAACACATGCTCTAACATGCCGATTAAGTTTAGTTACAGTTTCCTTCGCGCGTTTTGCCCCAAAATCATTAATAAACTTTTGATAATCACTCTTAGTAATGCCTTGTATATGCCTACTACCAAAATATTCTCTAACTGCAGTTAAACTGTCTTGATAATGTAGTTTTGTCAATTCAGAGACATTCTTTTTATATACTTCAATCCAATTTTCAAAGTACTCGTCAAATTGCTTTGGTTTCAAGTGAGGCAATATTCCTTGATTTAGTTTACTTTCCATTTCTGCAGCTGCAATTTGTGCTTCTTTTTTTGTTTTAAAGCCAGACTTAGTTATATCTTTTGGCTTTGCACTAATTTTATATCTCCATGTTTTCCCTCTTTTTAAAAAGCTAGCCATACATTATTTTCCTCCTGTCATTTCTCATCCCTCTTTTACTGTTATTTTTAGTAGATTGTGAGATTATTATATTACTTTTTATCTTGTCTAATCTAGTCTTACACAATGTTGGTGTGACACAAAAATCATAACTTAGTTGATCTATGATGTATGGATCGTCTAGATTATAATTTTTAATCATGTGATGAGGGAGTGCAGCATATAGCGTAAAATTTCTAGCATCCCATTCCTGTAATTCACGAAAAGCATCCGACATCATAGTTTGGTGTCCAGAGTGTCTTAAAATGTGTCCTAGCTCGTGGAGAAACTCTTCTTTCTGTAAATTCGATTCTTGGTGCTTGTTAATGTTAATCGCTTTGTATCGGCCGAATATGTCATATCTAGTTGGTAATGGTTTGTAATGAATGTAAATGCCGAAAATTATTCCAATCTTTTCTGGATTAATATCTCTTGGTAAAACTATTTTCCTACGCAAATACAAATCAGTTACCCAGTCTTCAAGTGCTGTTGTTGTGTAATTGTATAAGTTCATATCACCACTCCTTGAATACATTATAAGAACATTTGTTCTATTAATCAACAAAAAAATAAGCCTCTAAAGGCTTGTTATCCAACTAGAGGCAAATTAATTAATATGTTTTTCATATGAGTATCTTCTTTTTTATTTTGAAAAATTACAAGAATGAAATAAATTCCTCTTCAGAAATGATTTCTAGATCTTGTCCACCATTAATCATTTCCTCAGCTTTAATCATTTTAGAACTCTTTTTCCCATCTTTTAATCTAGTAAAATCTAAATCACCGATAACCAAATAATTAGTAGTTTTTAATAAAGAATTCGAGCACTTTCCACCAACATTAATTACTTTTTGCATTGCTTCTTTTCTTGTCATGGATTGAAGAGTTCCAGTGAAGATAACAGTTTTACTAAAAAATAAGTGACTTTCATCGAATTCCTTAGTTTCTGGCTTTAAATCACTAACCTTCAATGATTTTCCCTTCGATGACTTTCGGTTTAATCTAGGGGTACGAGCACCGATATACCCACCTTCAAATATCTTACCTTGTATTAACTTGTACTTATCTATTAATTCATAACCATCTTCTACTTCACTTTCAATAATTGCTAATCTAAATAACTCTGCAGCTGCTTTTGCATCTTCTAATGCATTATGATGATTAAAAGAAATTTTTTTAAAGTCGGCGATAGTATTTAACTTATAGTTAAACAATCCTGGCCAAACCAATTTAGAAATGATTCGAGTACATAAATAATCTATTTCTGGATGAGTGATATTAAAATGATCAAGAGTATGTCTGAGTACACTCATATCAAAACTAGCATTATGAGCAATACATATATGATGCGTTAAATATTCACTTAATTCATCCCATATATCAGTAAAAGTTGGAGCACCAAGTACATCTTCTTCCGTAATACCATGAATCATAGAATTATAAGAATCAAATTCCATGTTAGGATTAATTAATGAATAGTATTCATTCACCACACCTTCTTTATTAAAGACAACAAGTCCTACAGCACATGGGCTAAATCTATCTTGATTCGCAGTTTCAAAATCAATTGCTACATAATTCAATACATTCACATCCATTCTAAGAATTTATTATCAAAAAAGACAAATTTTTCACACAAGAATAAAAAAATAAAAAGCACATAAACGCTATTAGGAATATAGTTTTATAATGCGTATTACCTATAAATAAAATAAACAAAAAGGATAATTAATTTAATCATCCTCATCTTCTTCATTTTTTCTTTTAGCCATATCTGTGATGTATTTAAAATATTTCTCTAACTCTTTTATCTCTTCTGGACCCATAGCTTTCCATCTATCAATATCATGAAAACCGGATTGTTCTATGCCAAATTCCTTTAACAATCTATTAATTTCTGACATTGGTTCAAAATCTTCTGTTGTAAAATTGTCCGTTCTACCTAATAAAAAGTCTGTAGTTACATCTAGTACAGTTGCGAGTTCTTTTAACATTTCATTTGATGGTGTGCTGTACTCATTTTCGTAATTACTAATAGTACCTTTAGTGGTATTTACAATTTTAGCAAGTTCCTCTTGTGATAATTTCTTTCGTTTTCTAGCAAACTTAAGTCTTTTCGAAAGCATAGCAGTATCCCTCTCTTTTAATGGTACAAATATATTGTACAACAATATAAGTAATCTTTGTATTATAATGTTGTTTTAAAAATAAAAGTATGAAAAAATTGTACTTTTGTATTGACGTACAAGAAAATTGTGCTTATAATAAAAATGTACAAGATATTCAAACAATGAAGGAGATGAAGAAATGAAAAATACTAGGTTAATTGAAGCAAGAAAAAACAAAAACCTAAATCAAACTGAATTAGCTGAAATTTTAGGTTTTAGTGGCAAACAGTCTGTTGCTAATTGGGAAAATGGATATTCAAATCCCACTTTAGAAACGGCAATAAGATTAAGTGAAGTCTTAGAAAAAGATATTAAGTTTTTATTCGGAAATAAAGTACAAGATTCTCACACTAAAAATATTAGCGCTTCTTAAAGTTTATAAGATTATTTTAAGTTCTCAATTAAAAAATTAATATTCCAAATCAGAATAAGGAGGATTTTGTATGTTGGACTATAAAGATTTAATCGATAGAATGGATGGTTTTCAAGTTGGCACATTGATTGTCGAACAGAATCATGTGTGGTTGCACCAAGGAATGAATAAGTCTACAGATTTAGATGATTCTTATCAAATTGAGGTATACAGTGATGGCACGTATTATCCAATTACACTAAACGACGCAATGAGTGTAATGAGTACGGATGGATGGCCATTATATGCAGGTCTTTACTGTCGAGTTAAGAAGTTAGGTTAATAGATTAGAACGAAGCGAAAAGAGGTGAGAAGGTGAAGTACGGTGCGATTTTAAGAGCTTGTCGTACTCGTGCTGGATATAGTCAAGAAGAATTAGCGCATAGATTACACATTAACCAATCAGACATTTCTAAGTACGAGAACGACACGAAAGAACCTACTATGTCGCTATTCCAACAATGGGCATGTAATACTCAAGCCCAAGAAGTAGTTGTTGCATTTTGTTGTGGTGTAGATGGACTATCCATCATGCAACAGTTAACAGACATAGTGAATTTCGGAATTATCACATTTTTATTCTAGGAGGATAAATCATGATACAACAACTTGATGTCAATTTAGTTATTCCAATTCCAAATGACAAAGTTCTAATTTCAAAAATTGAATTACAAGAATTAAAGGACCAACAACTATTAGGTGTCTACTGGAGCATGAAAGATTTAGAAAAACGTGTTGGTAGAAAGCAAGATTGGATTAAAGAAAATATCTTATATCCAAGTCGTTTTAGAAAAGTTTTAGACATTAACAATGGTGGCTTTGTTTATTATCCAGAAACGAGAGGACAAAATTGGACCTTTCAGGCAAAACAGATGGCTCATTTTTTGGACAAGCATTTCAATACTATTTTTAGAGGTGATGAATGATGACATACACAATTAATAACAAAGAACTTGAACAAAATTTCTTAGAAAGAGATCACAAAAATGTAGCAAAAGAAATAGCAGCATACAACTATTGTGCAGCCCAAGCAATTAATAGAGCAACTAAAGGGAAACTAGGTGAAGCCGAATCTTTTTGGAGAGATGCTTTTGCGTCATTAAGAGAGATTAGCAGAATGGCAGAATACAAGAAAAATAATGCTGAATTACATAGCGTTGTTAATCAGTTAAGAGAAGCAGGAATCCTTTGTGATGTTGTGAGGCGAAGCAGATGAAAGAAGTATATTATAAGTTGTTTTTTGGAGGGTCTTTCATTGGTAGTTTACTTTTTCTTTACCTATCACTTATTTCAAACATATAAAAAAGCTAAGCAGGCGACCAAACCAATACTTAGCGCAAAATAATTATCTATTACCAATATAACATATTTATTTTGAAAAAGACAGTGCCAATATGGTCCTGTCTTGGTGATTATAAACAGTGCTATTGTAATTACCAAGATGCGACTATATCCAACAGATAGGAGGGTGTAAATGGTTTATGAAATCACCATATATGATGACACAAAAAAAGATCTCTTACCGATAGAATCGCATCTTGTTGCAGCAGATAATCTGAAGGAATGCAACAAAATAGGTAAGGAGATCTTAGCAAACAAGGAACACCGCAAGTTCCTTATTTCGGAATTTATTGAATGAATCTATTATAACACATTTTTTAAGAAGGTGATAAATTGAATTTTCCGAAAAACTATATGCATTGGGTTCTACTGGTTTTGTTATTAATCGCATTTGTTTACGGCACCTTTGGAAGGTTGTCTATTTTATTAGATAGTTGATGAGATGGGGGTGAATCTTTTGCTAATACAACGAAAATTTAATGATTATATAGTACGCATCGAAGTTAAAAGAAATAAGTTGTGGTTTTTAGCAAAGGATATTTGCCACATCTTAGCATACGAGCATACACCAACTGCATTAAAGCAATTGGAGACAGAAAGGAAAGACATCACGTACTTAGACCAAAGGCGGAAAAAATTTGACGCTGTAGTGGATGAGGATGGTTTAAGACAACTGTGCAAATTAAGCGCATCAAATCAATCTCAAGCATTTCTAAAATGGATTGATAGCGACATAATAGGCGAAAAAAAAGAAAGTCAAGATGATGATGAGAATAAAAAAACACACTTTAATAAAACAATTAGGCGCTATACAGTCGAAAACAATCTTGATTTTCGGACAGGCTATAAAGACTTTGTATTGCTTTATAACATGACTTACCAAGTTGATTTAAAAGCAGATATGGAGCTACACAAGGCACGATTTAACACCAACAAACTAACAATCCCAGAATTTTTATTACAAAGCAATCAGTTAGATAAGGCACTTGTGATTGCACGTAGATTATTAAATGGTCAATCGAGGCAAGCTACGTAGATTGGAGGGAATAGTATGGCGAATCCTCAAATTGAAAAAGGTTACATCAGGATTGCTAACGATCTCTGGAACGAAATACTAAGAAGGTCATTTAGCAAAAGGCAATTAAATTTAATCTTATTTATATGGCGATTGTCCTATGGTACAGGAAGAAAAGACTGTATAATCGACAAATTTAACTTACTAGAATTAGCAGGAATGTACAAACAAGATGTAAAAAAAGAACTTAAATTCTTGAGAGAATGTCATGTTTTAAATTGGGATGAAAATTCTATGCTATTCAGTATAAATAAAAATTACAATGAATGGCAAATTACACCTAACAAAAATTGGGATAATGACAAATTTAACAGCCTAATTTATGAAAATATTAAGCGAAAAAGTGTAAGTGAAACACTTACTAACAACGAGAAAAGAGTAAGTAAAACACTTACCACGAAAAATATCAAAGTAAGTAAATTACTTACTAAATCAAGAAAACAGGTAAGTAAAACACTTACTTTGAAGTTAGTAAAATACTTACCGTCAAGTAGTTCAAATTCAGTTGTGATAAGCGATACAGGCTCCTTAAAGACATTATTAAAGACATTAATAATTAAAGACATAAAACAATGTAGTAGTAGTATTATTGACAATCGATTTGCCGATGTTATGAATTTTTACAGAGATAATTTGCAAAGAGGTGTTACAGAATCACCATTCAATTACGAATTGATTAATCAATGGTATTCAGAATTTGGAAGTGAACTTTTGTTATCTGCAATGGAGATTGCTGCAAATGCAGAAGTAAAAGGTGTCAAATATGTTGAGGGTGTCTTGAAAAAGTGGAGAGAAGCAGGTGTTAAAACAAAACAGGATGCAGATCGTTATCAACAACAATTTAAAACGAGTAAAAATACAGTACCCTTTCGTAAAAAAAATAATTATAACAATGCATCAACTAAAAAAGATATTGTTCCAGACTGGTATGAAAAAAGCAAAAAAGAGCGTGAGATGTTAGAAAAACAAAACAATAAGCAAGATAAAATAGATGACCAAGAATTCAATAAAATTATGCAGGATTATTTACAGAATCAAGGTGAATCTCTATGAATCTAGCAAGGAAAATCAAGCGCAGAATGAAAGAGTGTCGAAGTAGAGACAATATTATTTATTGCCTACAGGACATGGATGAAGTGTTCTCTAGTCACTTGTTAGAAGCTATTACTGATTTACACGAGGAAGGATATCAAGTCCATACAATCGCAAATGCAATCAATAGAGATCCAGACGAAGTATTTATTGCTTTATTTCATCAGGCTAGACAAGGAAAAATTACACGAGCTATCGGTTGTTTATTTCCAGGAAGTGAGGGTGAGTAAATGATTAAAACATTGCATGTGTGGGAAGTTAGGGCATCTGTGATAAGCAATACTACTCAAGCAAGACATGAGGTAAAGGCAAAAGTAGCTACCGAAAATAGGAATTATAGTGATGCCAATTCTATTGCTTTAGAACGTGTACAAGCAATTATTTTAGAAAAGTATAAGCATTGCAGTTTTGAATATATATCTCACCTTTATCATCTTTGCGAGGTTAGTTATAGGGTGGATTAAAAGACTAGTATAAATCAATTTAGGAGGCCATTATGTCAGAACAATTTAAAATTCCAGTCAATGATTTGAAGGATAAAGTAATTATCATAAGTAAAGGACAACCAACTGTATTAGACAAGCCACTTGCTGGTTATGGGCGTAACATAATCAATTGGCAAAATGGAGAAATTGTGTCAGATGAAGTGCAGTATACAAACAAGAGGGATAAAAAGCGTGACAACAAAGGATGACGGAGTAGACACAAATTGCGACACAAAGGAGTTGAAAGAATGAAAACTTTTGATGTAATTATCAAACTCAAAGATAACACAGAAAAGGTCATCGAAAGTGTAAGTGGTTATTCAAAAGATGATGATTGCTTTATTGTTACGAAAAACGGATATAGAATATTTTTTCCAACAGAGAACGTGCTTTACATTGGTAGGAGTTTTGATTTAGGAAAATGAACGAATAATGCGACATAAGAAAGGAGCGTTAATATGAAAGATAAATACTTAATCATCTATCAAAATTCAGCTTGCTTATTTAGACAACAAATAGTAAGTGAGGCTGATTTGAGTTATTGGGTAGATAAGATTATAGCTGATTATCAAGGTGAAATTTTAACTATAAGCAAGTGCTACATTAATTCGTAGTCCGAATATAAATAGACACAAAGGTGATGACATGATAAACAAAGAAAAACTTATAAATCATCTTAATAAAGAAATAGAAACATCTTTTATGGGTGCAAATGATCGTGACAAGGCTATCGTGTGGCATTGTGAGAGATTAATTAAATTAATCAATGGTGGTGCGTTTGATGGGAAATAACAAGTTTTCGGATTGGTTATTTAATTTATTATTTTCTGTGATATTTATATTATGGATTTTGACTTTTATATTAGAGCCATAAAGGAGTGATTACATGAGTAGTAATTTTTCAGATTTACAATGTGCATATTGCGGAGAAACGTTTCCGGCAAGTTTTGGTCACAAATGTGATTATGAAAAGCTAAAAAAGCAAAACAAACAGTATAAGAAAGCACTGAAAGACATTTTAATAAGTGACGAATGTTTTAAAGGAGATATATTAAAAAGAATGCACGCAATGCAAGATGTAGCGCGTCAAGCATTACAAAACAAATAGAGAGGTGAATAGATTGAAACAACAAAAAACTGTTCGAACATATCCAAATAATTTCACTAATCCCACGACTGCATTAAATAAAGCTTTAGCTGATGGTTGGATAGTAGTCATGTCAAATAGTTTTGATTGTGGTAACGGACAAGAAGGAACGGAGTACATTCTAGAAAAGGACTCATAATTACAAATAGAGAGGTTGGAGGATATGAACTTTGAAAAACTATTTGAAATACAAGCAGGATTAGACGAACACATCATACAAGAAAAAGGATTACAAGGGCAGGATTTGCTAGACAAAAAGATATTAGCGTTACAAGTGGAATTAGGTGAGCTTGCTAATGAGTGGAGGGGGTTTAAGTTTTGGAGTAATGATCAAGAACCAAGGACTTGGTATCCGAATGAAAAAGATATATGTGAATCATGCAAAGGCCAACCTATATTCAAAAAAAACAATAAAATTATAGGACAATGTGAGGATTGTGATGGTTGTGGAGTTCATTTTCATAATCCTTTGCTAGAAGAATACGTTGATTGTCTACATTTTATTTTTAGTATTGGAAATGATTTAGAAATCAAAGAAGTTGATGTGGGAGAACTAGGAGATTATACGGAGGAAACAGAAACAGGAACATTTAATCAATTATTTTCTTATGCAAGTGCTTTAAACACTTACTTGGATGCAAATCTACCAGCATCAATAAGCAAAGAGGAAATACAAGATGAATATGGTTGTATGTTTGCTTGCTTTATCGGATTAGGAGAAAAGTATTTTGAATTTACTATTGAGCAAATAGTCCAAGCATATCTAGAAAAAAACAAAATCAACCACGAAAGACAGAACACAGGATATTAAAACAATGCACAAACAATTTAAATAAAAGGTCTGACCGAACAACGGAAGGCATTAACAAGAGCATGAAAAGGGTTCTTGTTAGTGTCCTTTTTATTATAAAATTATAAGGAGATGGTCATATGCAAATGAGTTTAAGGCTACCAGAAGTAGATAGAGAATTAACAAAGTCAGAAGTAGAAGCTGCACTAGAGAAATATAAGATTTATTTGCTTATGGAACCTATTGAGTACCAACCGAAGATAACGGCATCCTTTTCGATTGTTCCACCAACTTATAATAATCAATTCCATTCAAACACAGAGGAAATCGTAGTAAAAAAAATAGATATGGAAAACCAAAGAAGAAAGTTTTTGAAGTGGGTCCAAACATGTGTGAATCGATTACCACACCAAGAGCGATCTATCATAGTCAAAAGATATTTGAATGCAGAAGAAATCTATGATTATGAAACATATAATGATTTAGGATTGAGTGAACGTACGTATTATAGAGTAAAACCAAAGGCACTACTAAGATTAGCTTTTATAATGAGAATCGAAGTCTACAAAGAAGAAAAAGAAGCAATATAAAAGTGGCAGAAATAAGGCAGAATATAGGCAGATTAAAAACAATAAAACATGTTATTCTTGTAGTAGGCAAGATTTGCCATACATTATTCCTCCCTATTCGAAAAAGCGCAGCGTATATCGTTGTGCTTTTTTACTTTTTAATAAAAGAGGTGAACCAATTGAATGTAGTACAACCAATACGAGACCCAGAGGTTATTGAAGGGATAAAAGAATATTTAAGATTAAGAAGCCTACGTAATTATCTGTTTTTTTGCATGGGGATCTACAGTGGTTTACGAGTAAGTGATTTATTAAATTTGAGGGTTGGTATGGTTAGAGGAACTCATATAACAATACTTGAGCAAAAAACAAAGAAGAAAAAGAAGTTTATTATACATCCATCCATTAGGAATGACTTAAATAGATTTATAGCTGGTAAAGATGATAACGAGTTTTTATTCCCTAGTCGTCAAATAAAAAGGAAAAGTAGATTAAGGAATCAACCATTCGACAGATCAACAGCATACAAGATGTTAAATAATGCAGCTAAGGAATTTGGGTTGAGTGAAATAGGTACACACACTATGAGAAAGACATGGGGTTATCACCTGTATAAACAAAATCCACACAATCTAGCGTTACTAATGGAAATGTTCAATCATACGGAGCAAGTGACAACATTACGTTATATTGGAGTAAATCAAGACATGATGGATGCGGCAATTATGCAACTAGCGTGATGTTTAAGTGCAACACAAAAGGTAACGTTGTCGCAGTGAGTTTTTAAAAGTGAAGAAAGTATAGATAAATCAATAGAAAAACAGATTTATAACAGTGCAACACAATATATATTATGGGTTACTCACAATCCATATATTAGGATAAATCAACAAGAAATCATATTAATAAATTTGAATAAAATTCAATGTGTTTGAGAGTGATTTTAAGAGCCATAGAACAACTTTAAAATTAGCTAATATAAAAGTGTGAAAACAACTCAATTCATTCCAGGAGGTGGGTTATTTGCTGTGTCGAGACAAATGAGTCCTAAAAGAATGAAAGCATTACAAATTTGGTTAAAAAGTAATCGCAAGAAAAAATTGAAAGATATAGCAGAAGAATTAGAGGTTAGTGCTGGACAGATAAGGAAATGGAAAAGCATTGATAAGTGGGATGATATTCCACAAACAGTCCCAAATAAACGTGGTGCTCCTTACAGAAATAAGAATGCAGTTGGTAATAAAGGTGGAGCTCCAGAAGGAAACTTAAATGCTTTGAAACACGGCATGTTTAAAAAGTGGTTGCCAAACGATGATGAACTACAAGAAATTTATGATGCTACAAGAGAAGGTATGAACACGTTGGATATTCTTTATGAAGAAATACTAGTGATGTTTACTAACTTTATTAGAGCACAAAAGATTATGTATGTTAAAGATCAAAATGATATGACAAGAGTAATAAAAAAAGAACGAGTAACTAGAGAAAAAATGGGTGCTATTAATGAAGATGGTGAGAAAGTAGAAGTATATGCGGAAACAGAAAGTGAAAGAGAATACGATATTCAACATGCCTGGGATAAACAAGCGAACGCATTAAAAGCACAAGCAGCAGCAATGAATGCTATTAGCAGAAAAGTGAAACAATATGAGGAATTATTAAGAACTCTACCACCGAACGAAATAAAAGAAGAACATAGATTAAGAGCGCAAAAAATGAGAGCAGATATAGAAATAGCAAAAACAAAGGCATGGTGATTATATGGCAAGGCATGCAGTATTGCATAGTTTTTATACATCCGAACCATGGAGAGGGTTTAGGCTTAATTTAATCATAGAACGTGGCAACATATGCGAGCGTTGTGGAGAAAGAATAGCAAGGGCAAAAGATATTATCGGACACCATAAGATAGAATTAACTTCTGAAAATGTACATGATTATAACATTAGCTTGAATCCTAAATTAATAGAATTAGTTTGTTTTGATTGCCACAACAAAGACCATAGGAGATTTGGGTATCAAGGATTGAAGGAAGTCTATCTAGTATATGGACCACCTTTAAGTGGCAAGTCTACATTTGTTAAGCAACAGATGGGGCGTGGAGATATAGTGGTTGATATGGATAGATTATATACTGCAGTATCTATGCTACCTAGTTACGACAAGCCAGACAACCTATATTCAAACGTTATACAAATACAAAATACTTTGTTAGATAATATCAGGACACGTTATGGCAAGTGGCATAACGCATGGGTTATAGGTGGTTATGCAGATAAGTATAAGCGTGAGAGGCTAGCTGACAGTTTAGGAGCAGAGTTAATCTTTTTAGATGTGAGTAAAGAAGATTGTTTGAGTAGATTAAAACAGGATGAGGACAGACAGTATAGACAGGATGAATGGCTGGGGTACATTGATAAATGGTTTGAATCTTATACAAAATGAGGGAGGTCTATATTAAATGCCAACTAAAAAAGAAGTGCTTGAAAGAATTAAACAAGACCTTTGGTGGAGAGTAATACAAGAGGATGATTTGAAGAACTTATTAAGTGAAGTGGAAAGTAATCAGAAGCGTGTTCAGATTGATAATCATAATCTTGATAAGCTATTTAAATACTTCAAACTACTAAGTCAATCATACTTCCAAGGTGACCCATTGAATGTAAAGACAAGTATAGAAAAGGTTATGCTTCTCATTGAATTAGAATTGAATAAAGAATATGAAGGGGAGAGGTTATAATGCTTTATATGTTCTTAATGGGATTGATGGACATACACACACCAACACTTGCACAAGCAGGTTATCCAAAGGCTTGGTACATTGGCAATAATATTCATACAAATCTTGTAAAGAATAGAAGAGAACACCCCCCCGATTAATTAAATATATAAAAACCCTGGGTACCGAAGGGGGGACGCTTTTTTTACACACGGCTAAAATTTTGAAAATTCGTCGGAGGTGAAAACGCCATGCCTAAAAGCGCCGAGTATGAACGAGAATACGAGAAGTTAAGCGAAATCTTTCGAGAAGTCGAGAAATCTAAACGTGAATTAGTAGAAGGTTTAATTGAAGATGCAGCCTTTTTAAAAAGCGAGAATCATGCATTAAAAGAAGTGTTAGATAAAACAGGCATGGTTAAATTTCATCCGACAGACAATAGTTTGCAAAAGAAGACACCTGCTGCAGATCAGTATTTAAAAAATGTAAACACGTATGCTACTGTGATAAAAACATTAAATGGGGTATTGAGTAAAAATATATTAGATGATGATGACGAATTAGGTGTGTACGAATGATTCAATCACATCAAAATGTTCTTACTAATCCATATGAATATCAAGGTAATCATTCTTTTTTGCTAGAATATATGGATAAATGTAAAAAAGGCGAAATTATTATTGGCCATGAATTGAAGATTCAATTGGATAAGTTATTGGATTACTTTGAAGATGACGAAATAAAAATTGAATTTGATGATGCGCAAAAAAGAATGCACTTCATTGAAAACGAATGTAGGCACTTCGAGGCTCCCTTTTCTGGGCAGCCTTTTTTATTAGATTTATTTCAAAAAGCATTCATCGAAGCAATATATATTTTCAAAATCTATGATGATGAAGCAGGAAGGTATGTTAGATTACATCAAGATGTATTGTTCTTGGTTGCTCGTAAAAATGGAAAGACACCATTGATTAGTGCAATCTGTTTGTCAGAGTGGTTTTGTGGTGAGATGGGAACGAAAATATTATGTTCTAGCAATGATTATGAGCAAGCAGGATTAATGCTAGAAGCCATCAATGCCATGCGAGAAGAAAGTAAGACATTATCCAAAGTAACAAGAAGTAATATTAAAGGCATATTCTTTGGCAATCCTAAAAAACCGAAAAAACGAGGGAAATTTAGTTACCAAAATAAAGGACATATTAAAAAAATATCTGCTAAGACTGGTGCTAAAGAAGGAAAAAATATTAAGGTTGGTGCGGTAGATGAGGTACACGAGTTAGCAGACAATACATCTATCATGCCGATTAGGCAAGCATTATCTACTCAAGACGAGCCATTATTTATCGAATTGACAACAGAAGGTGTTGTAAATGATGGTTATCTGGATGGTCGTTTGAAAGAAGCAAGACAAGCATTACATGGCGAAATTGATAGACCACGTTGGTTAATATGGATGTACACGCAAGATAGTGAATCAGAGGTTTGGCAAGACGAAAAATCATGGCACAAATCTAATCCAGGAATGGGAACGATAAAGAAAAAGAGCTTTTTGCGAAAAATGATTGAAGAAGCGCAAACGAGTAAGTCTATGCGAGTATATGTCATGTCCAAAGACTTTAACATTAAACAAAATAATGCAACTGCTTGGTTAACACCTGATGACATCAAAAATGAAGAAACATTCGACATTGAAATGTTTCGAAATAAGTTTGGTATTGGTGGAGTCGATTTGTCCAAGACAGGAGACTTAGCTAGCGCTCGTATGATTCTTTTGGACCCTGATACAAACAAAAAATATACAATTCAAAAATATTTTATTCCCGAATCCAAACTAGAGACATTGACAAAAGAGGATTTAAACAAATACAAAGAATGGATTAGAGAAGGATTTATGGAAGTGTCTCCAGGAAATGAAAATGATTTTAGCCTTGTAACTAAATTTTACTTAGATTTGTACAAAAATTACGGCATACGTCCTTATAAGGTTGGTTACGATAAATGGTCAGCATTGTATTGGGTAAAAGAAATGGAAGAGTTCGGTTTTGAATGTCAAAAGGTGTCACAAGAGTATGGCAGCATGAGTGAAGCAATGCGATTAGTTGAAGCAGATCTAAAGAGTAATTTACTTGTTTACAATGATAATCCAGTTGATAAGTATTGTTTTGAAAATACTGCACTTGAGATGAACTCAAAAATGGAAATGCGCCCAATCAAAGTACAAGGACAAGATAACAAGAAAATTGATGGTGCTGTAACCAATATTATTGCTTATAAAGTATATATAGATAATCGTAATGAATTTATGCAACTGGCAAGGAGGTAATGTATTGAAAAGAAAATTACTAACAAAGATTTTACTTGTTACAGACGATATTTTTTTGATGATAGGCATGTTATTGGTGTCTTTTGGATTTTTTAAAATATATGAACCATTAGGATATATAGTGTCAGGCTTATGCTTTATAGCATTAGCTTATTTTTTTGCGCAAAGAAGGTGATGAAATTTGCTATTACGAAATTTGGTTAACAAGAATACAAAGGATAATCATGCATTTAGGCATGCACAAATGATAAATGGATCCTTGCCTATCTTTAGTCAATTTGGCGAGGATATATATGCATCTGATGTTGTACAGGCATGTATTAATGTTATTGCAACAGAAATATCAAAACTAAGACCAAGGCATATAAGAACAGATCAAGAAGAAGTACAGACAATCGTGAAAAGTAGCTTCAATCGTTTGTTTAAATTTAGTCCGAATGAACTGATGACAACAAGAGATTTTCTTGAAAAAACAATATGGATGCTTTTTCTTAACCTTAACGCATTTATATATCCAACCTACGACATTATTACAGATAGTAATGGTAATAAGCGAAAAGAGTACACGGGTTTTTATCCATTAAATCCTTCTCAAGTTGAATTTTTACAAGACTCTACTGGTAAATTGTTTGTTAAATTTTCATTTCAATCCGGCATAGAATATACGCATCCATATAAAGACATTATTCATTTGCGAAAACAATTTAGTGTCAATGACGTAATGGGTGGTGGTGTAAATGGACAACCAGACAATGCAGCACTATTAAAAGTACTGCAAATTAACGATAGCTTATTGCAAGGACTGGAAAAGTCGGTTAAATCTAGTATGGCTATAAGAGGCATTTTAAAAATAAATACAATGATGGATGATGAAAAACAACAAGCCGAAAGAGAGAAATTTGAAGCAAAACTAAAGAATAATGAGAGTGGTATTTTGCCAATGGATTTAAAAGGCGAATATTACGACATAAAAGTAGACCCTAAGCTAGTAGACAAAGACACGCTAGATTTTTTAGACACCAAAGTATTAAAGAATTATGGAGTCTCTTTGCCAATACTAACAGGCGATTTCACAGACGAACAATATCAAGCATTTTACGAACGCACGTTGGAAAGTATCGTTATAAGTCTTGGCCAAGCATTTTCGAAATGTATATTTACAGATAGAGAGCTAGATGTTGGAAATGAAATAGTTTTTTATCAAAAAGACATGACATATTTGAGTATGAGTAACAAATTGGAAATTATAAAAATTGCAGGAGAACAAGGCATTTTATCAGACAATGAAAAGTTGAAAATACTAGGCTACAGTCCTATCGAAGGCGGAGAAAGACGTACACAGAGCCTTAATTATATTAACAGAGATATTATTGATGAATATCAGTTAAAACGAGGGAAAATGCAATAGAAAGGGTGAAAGTAATGGGATTAAAGATTATTCGTTTCAATGAGATTGAAGAATTTAGAGCACTGGAACCAACAGAAGATACTGGTCACATTGTAGAAGGTTATGCGATTGTGTATGAGCAAGTAACCAATGTAGGTGGTTGGTTTAAAGAAATCATAAAAAGAGGGGCGTTGGATGGTGCAGACCTGAAAGACGTGCCTCTTTTTATTCATCATAATCAAAGGAAAATCCCTTTGGCGAGAAGTAGAAACAACAATGGTAATTCTACAATGCAATTAACTGTAGATGAGAAAGGATTATTTTTTCGGGCAGAGTTAGACGTGGAAAATAATTCGGAAGCTAAGGCATTATATTCTGCTATTAAGCGGAAAGACATTACTGGCATGAGTTTTTCATTTCGTGCGAAAGATGAAAAGTGGATTGAGTTGGGTAGTCCATTACCCACAAGAGAAATACACAAGTTTGAAAAAGTGTATGAAATATCTGCGTTGTATTCACCTCAATACGAGGGTACAAATATAAATGCTCGAAGCGAATCACTGGATAGTGAGGATAAACTAGCATTGGATAATGCTAGAGCAACAGAATTGGATAGTTCTGATGACGAGCAATTAGAGTTAGAAAAAATCAAATTAGAAATATTATAAGAAGGGTAGAGTGAAAAATTATGGAAAAATGGTTAAAAGATTTATTAAAGAAAAAAGAGGAAGAAAGAACTGCTTTAAAGGAAAAGGGTAAAAATAGCAATAGTGTCGAAGAAGTACGCAGCATTGGTGAACAAGTTGAAAGTGTCAATGGAGAAATCGAAAATATTAAAGCTCAATTAGCAAAAATCAATACGCAATCAGAAGAAGACAAACGTGGTGAACAAGGTGATGACAACCAAGAACAAAGAAGCACACCACAAGGCCAATTGAATCCAATCGGCACATACGTCATGGGACAATCAAACGACCAAGAAGCACGATCTGATGAAGAATTAACAAAATTATATGAAACTCGTGGAGCACAATTAAAAGAAAAACGTTCTGTCACATTTGATATCGATGAAATGCCAGAATTTCGTACAGTATCCTTAGGTGGCGGAAATTTAGTAGTGCAAAAGAAATATAGCAACACGTTAAGCCCTACTTTTAACGAAGTGTCTTCTCTAGTTGACAAAGTGAATGCTATTCCTTTAATCGGTGGGGAAAGTTACACGAAAGGTTTTGAAATTAGTTCTGGTGAAGGTGATTATACAACAGAAACAGGCGATTATGCAGAAGCAGAACCAACTACAGATTATGTAACGATTCAAAAAGCAAAAATTACTGCATATGCGGAAATGACAGATGAATCGCTTAAATTGCCTAATATAAACTATCAATCTCTAGTGCGTACTAACATCGGTAAAGCACTTAGAAAGAAAGTGACGAAACAAATCATTGTAGGTGCTGGTGGTGCAAATGCACTTACTGGTATTTTTAATGCTCCTACAAATGTTATGCCTACAGAAGGTGACATTTTAATCAGTGAAATTGATGCAGATACATTAGACAAAATTGTATTTGGGTTTGGTGGAGACGAAGACATTGAAGGCGGCGCATATTTAATTTTAAATAAACAAGATCTTGCTGCATTTGCTAGTGTTCGCAGTACAGATGGTAAAAAATTATACAAAATTAAGAAAAACGGAAATGAAGGCACTATCTCATCAGATGATAGCTTTGAAGTGCCATTCATTATTAATAGCGCATGTCCAGCATTATCTGCTGATGGAACAGTTGCAGATACGTATTGCATGGCGTATGGCATGGTACAAGCATACGAAATGCCGATTTTCTCTCCAATCGAAGTAGAAGAATCTCGTGATTTTAAATTCCGTTCAGGTCAAATCGCTTTCCGTGGTGCTGTTTGGACTGGTGGTAACGTTTCTATGTACAAAGGATTCACAAGAATCAAAAAAGTAGCAGCAGTCTAATAAAGAATAAGGTGATTACGAATGAATCTTACGGACGAGTGTAAAAAAGCATTAAACTTTTCTTTAGATAACACAGACCCAGATCTAGAAAAAATAATCGATCAAAAAATCTTGATTGTGAAGGCTTTTTTAAAAGGGGCTGGTGTCAAAGAAGAGGCGTTTACGACAGATGATGTTATTGGAGTAATCACGATAGGTGTAACAGATTTATGGGATTTACGTTCTGGGGAGATTAAGTTCTCCCCTGTTTTTAATACGTTAGCAATACAATTAGCATCGGGGTGATTCTATGGTGAGACGAGACAAGGTAATTTATCTAATTGATAAAGTATTTACTACCAAAAATGAGTATGGTGATCCAATTCAAACGACATCTACACCACGCAAATTGTTTGCAACAAAGAAATCTATTACACGAACAGAGTTTTATCAAGCCAATATAAATAATCTTAAACCAGAATTGAGTTTCACTGTATGGTCAAGAGAATATAAAGGCGAAAATTATTTGAAATTTAACGATGTAATGTACAAAATCATGCGGACATATGACCCAGGTGATTTAGAGATTGAATTAATATGTACAGGACTAACAAATCAAGGATAGAGGTGTTATTTATGCAGGCAAAAGTAATTAAAAACTTCCTTTGCAAAAACCGAAATAGGTATTATACTACCAAAGACATTTACGAAAGTTTAGATAAAAAGCGGATTGAGGAATTACAGAAAAAAGGGTATTTGGAGAAGCCACAATCTAAATCTAAAAAAGTAAGTGATGATAATGGCACTACCCAAAGCGGTTAAAATTAAAAAAGATGGTGTTGAAATTGTGTCTAAAGTAGACCGTGCACAATACACCATCCACGAATTGAGCAGAGCTGCATTGTTAGATACTGGTAGATTGCTTAGGAGAAGAATGCTACCGAAAGCCAAAAAACAACCAGGAATGCGCAGGTCAAAAAGGCCTTTATCAGCATTTCAATATTGGTGTAGACGAAAAGAAACGGATTTAATAATCGGCTCGAAACATAGAACTTGGTATGGTGAAGGTCAAGAACTCGGAACGAATAACCAACCTAACAGATCTATCATCAAAGGAACTACTATGGAAAATCTTGCAGATATAAGAAAGATTCAAGCTCAATATTTATCTGCAGTAGAAAATGAAAGTAAAGCATTAAGTTTGATTAAGCCTAATGAGGAGGGTGGAGATGACAGAAGTGATTCGTGAGTTAGTCATTAGAAAGACAATCGAAGCATATTTGTCCGATGTCACTACTCACATCTATTACGAAAATGCGCCAGTAGGCATTGATGAGCCATATATAGTTTATGTATTAGGTGACTCAATAGATGATGGCTCGTTAGAAGACATGGAGCTTGAAGTAAATGGATGGCATAATCCTATCAATGGAGACTCCACCCCATTAGCAACATTAATTGGGCAAATAGATAACAGATTACACCGATCTACACACCAATCTGATGGTGTGTTTTTTAGCATTTATAGAGATAGGCGAGTGCCTGTCAGTGATCCCGACAAACGATTAAGAAGACGGCAAATACTATATCAAATTAGAGTGATGGGAGTTGGAATGTAATGATACAAAGACCTGCAGTACCAAAACCAGAAAAAGTAAAACTAGGCGAAGGTGTATTAGTCTTTAATTTTAATCCAGATGATTGGGATGATCCTGCATCAATCCCATTTGGTGCAACTCGTGGTGGTGGAAACTATAATGTTGAACCAACAAATGCTCCAATCCGATTTGATGGTGACAAAGGGGAGCACACCAAAGGATTAAAGCGAAAAACAGAATGGGTTATCCAAATTACAGCCAATGCATTAGAGTTGGACTTGGATTTACTGAAAAAAGTAATGCCAGGAACGATTGAAGAGAAGAATGATGCAGTAGATACTCCAAATTATAAAAAATATAGACCGAACGCAGATTATCAAGAATCTGATTATATTAACAATCTAGCGTATATTACAAAAACACATGCGGGAAATACAGTAGCGTATGTGATTGAAAATGTTCTAGGTGATGGTGCATTATCTGCAGCATTTGAGGACAAGAGCGAAATCGTACCTGAAACTACTTTCACTGCTCATTTTGATCCAAATGATTTAGATACAGTACCAACGTATGTAATCGAATATGACTTAGAACCTGCAGTATAAGAGTAGCGATTTTGCTACTCTTTTTTATTTAGGAGGGAAAAATAATGGAATTAACAAATGACCAAGTATTTGACATGTTGCCATACGCAGTAGAAATCTACGAAAAATTAGACTTTGACAACTATAGAAAGAAGTTACAAGAAGAGTACAAAAAGAAGAAGAAGGTAGACGCAGTAGATGCTGCAGTAGACGCAGTTAAATATATTTTAAAAAATTCAAAAAATGTAAAAGAGGAAATTTTTCAAGTAATTGCAATTGCAGAAAAGAAGGATTTAGAAGTTGTAAGAAATCAATCATTTTTCAAAACAATTGCAACATTCAAGGCGATTTTTACAAACGAAGAATTAACTACTTTTTTCAAAGATGCTATGCAATAGGAGGTTACAGCGAAGCCTTATATTTATTGCATAGCTATTATGATTTTAGTTACGTGCGTAATTTAAAAATAGTGCATATAACCAAATTAATATCAGATGCGCACAAAAAGAAAGAAAAGGATAAAGCATGGGAAATGTGGTTATCTAAATATCCTAAAATGGACCAATCTACCTTTATTTCTTTTGAAGATTTTTATGCAAGATTAAATGCAACAACTATTGTTATGCAAGCAAAAGAATCAAGTGGCACTATCAGTGAGCAATACAATAAGTTAAAGCCAGGAGGATTGAAATGATTAGATATGACGGCATGCCAGAAGAAAAACCTGTTGTGCACGAAGAGATTGATGAAGATGACTTAATTTATTTTATTATTGTGAATAACAAGAATAGAGAACTAACGTACAACGATGTGAAAGCAGTGCTCGAGGCGGAAACAAAATATTTACAAGATAAAGGTTTTATAGACACGCCAGAAAGGTAAGGTGATCCACACATCTCCGATCTATCGGTTAAATAGTGGCCTTTTATAGAAAGAAGGTGAGCATGTGCAAATATTTAAGTTATTCGGCTCTATATTGATTGATGACAAAGAAGCACAAAGTAGTTTATCCAAAACAGATAAGCAATCAAAAAATCTAGGCGATAGATTAAAAGGCACAATCAAGACAGCTGCTAAATGGGGAGCTGCAATTGTTACTGGAGCTGGTGTTGCTGCAACTGGAATGACCGCATTAGCACTTAAAGTAGGACGAGCTGCAGATGAATTATTAGACATTGCTGCAGTTACTGGTATGACAACAGAAGAAATACAACGTTGGAGAAAAGCAACAGAAGAAGCTGGTACCAGTACAGATGCGGTAGCAAATGCATCTGCTAAATTTACAAAAAGTTTAGATGCAATGAGTGAAGAATCGAACAAAGGAAATGAAGCGTTAAAAAAATTAGGATTATCCTTTAACGAAGTCGAAAATATGAGTGCCGATGAAAGAATGAACGTGCTCACAGAAGCCTTAACAGGTGTGGAAGATAAGACAGAGAGAGCACGTTTGGGTACAGATTTATTTGGTGGATCATGGAAAGACTTAGCGCCTGTAATAGACTTAGGTGCCGAAGCAATGAAGAACGCCAAAGACAATGCGAATGTTTTTAGTGATGAGGACCTTGTTAAAGCAAATGAATTTAGAATGATGTATGACCAAATGACAGAAAAGGTAAAGTTTTTCGGCATGCAAATTGGTATGAGTTTGATGCCTATATTGTCTACCATGTTTTCATGGTTTGAAAGCGCAATGCCTACCATCCAAAGTGTCACTACATTTGCTTTTGACAAAATTAGTGGTGTCATTTCCAATCTAGCAAATGGTATACAAGGCTTGTACGATAAGTTTAGATCCTATTACGAAAGCAACCAAGAAACATTACAATTGTTGTGGGAATCATTTCAAGTTTATTTAGGATTCATCTTAGAATACTGGAAGAGTATATTCACAAACATTCAATCTACAATTCAAGAATTTGTCAATTTTATCCTTCCGTATATAGCAACATTCTTTGAAGCATTGCTATTATTTTGGCAAGAAAATGGTCAACTAATAATTGATAGTGCGAAAAATATATTCGGTGCTATTCAATCCGTTGTTTCCACTGTATTCGGTGCGATTTTTACCATCATTCAAGAAATTTTATCTTTAGTTTTACCATTTATCCAAGAAAAACTAGCATTATTGCAACAATTTTGGCAAGAAAACGGCCAACAAATTATGCAAGCTGTGCAAAATGCCTTTAAATTTATAGAAAATATCATCAAAGTAATTATGCCGATTGTCTTAGCAATCATAAAGGTAGCATGGGAATCTATTAAAGGTGTAATCAATGGCGCACTAAATATAATCATGGGATTAATTAAAGTTTTCTCTGGCCTTTTTACTGGCGATTTTTCTAAGATGTGGGAAGGCATAAAGCAGATATTTAAAGGCGCACTTGAGTTTATTTGGAATTTCATCAATCTAACTTTAATCGGTAGAGGTTTAGGATTAATCAAGAACTTTGCATCTATGGCTGTAAATTTATTTAGAAATTTAGGTACAGGCGCAATAAATATATTTAGGAACTTAGGTTCTAGTGCGGTCAATATTGTATCAAATTTTATTAAGAAAATTCTTAATTTCTTTACTAGCATGAAAACAGGCGCTACTAATACGGTAACGGGATTATTTTCGTCTATCAAGAATACCTTTAACAATATTTTATCTTTTATAACTGGTTTAGGCGGTTCATTTCTCAAAGCTGGTAAGGGATTAATTGAGCAAATGGTTAAGGGTGTAAAGAACTCTATTTCTTTGGTTACTGATACGATTTCTAATGTTGCAGGTAAAGTACGTGATTTCTTACCATTCTCTCCTGCAAAGGTTGGTCCGTTGTCTGATTTGGATAAGTTGGATTTCGAGGGGCCGATTGCGGATTCGATAGATCATTCCGAAGAAGGAATCCAAGGGAAAATGGAAAGGCTACTTAAAGTACCTAAATTTGAAAGTATTGAGTCAAACGCTAGAAATACTATTATGAAGGATGATAATAATAGTAGCTATATTAGTGATCGAGAAAATATTAAATTTGACACATCAATTTTAGAAAAACTATTGATTGAACTGATTAAAGCAGTAAGAGAAGGAAAAGAAATTATCTTAAATGACAAAGTATTAGCAAAAGAAACTGCAGAAGCTAGATCAGAGTATGATGGGAAAACAGTAAGACATGCAGGAAGGAGGCTAGCTACCTAATGTTAGGAATTAAATATTTAGGAAAGCATTCTTTTTATGATTACGGCGTGACTATGGGAAAAGGTAAAGAAATAGGCATTCCAAATAAAAAGAAAATTAAAGTAGCAGTTCCTTTTTCCAATATCGAATATGATTTTAGTGAAGTCTATGGTTCTCAAGCATATGAACCAAGGACATTATCATATTCATTTAATATATATAGGCCTGCATCAGGAAAACAACCTATGAATTCAAAAAAGACACAAATTATAAATTGGTTGATGAATAGCAACGGAAAGCAAAAGTTGTATGATGATGCTTATCCTGGTTATTATTTTCTAGCTGAAGTAGAAGGAAGTAATTCTTTTTCGGAAGATTATGATACAGGCGTGTTAAATGTAGAGTTTACTGCATACCCATTTATGATTTCAGAGCTTAAAGAAGGTCACGATATATGGGATGAATTCAATTTTGATTTAGATGTTGCACAAACAGTTGATTTTGAAGTTGTTGAAGAGATTGAGGTAACGTTATACAACGTTGGGACACCTGATGTAATTCCTAATATAGTATCATCAAGTTCTATGACGATTGAAAAAGATGGTGTTACTTACAATCTTAATGCAGGGGAAACAAAAGATTATAATTTTATATTGAAGCCAGGCGAAAATCATCTAATTATCTATGGCAATGGATCTATCTCTTTTGAATTTTATAAGGAGTTGATCTAATGTATAGAGTTACAATCATCAATGACCAAGAAGAAGTTGTCATACACAACCCACTAGTAAATGGATTAAAGTTGATGGAAGGTAAAATTAAGAAGGAAATAAACAAAGTAGATGCATTTAATCTAACTTTTCATTTGAATAATCCTGCTTATGGAAAAATGAAGCCATTAAAGACATTGGTTAATGTATTTAATATAAAAGAGCAGAAATACGAGTTTGCAGGAAGAGTGTTAGAGCCTGAAGAAGATATGGATAGTGACGGTTTACACACATTTTCTTATGTATGTGAAGGTGAATTAGCATTTCTAGAAGACTCTCAACAACGGCATTTGGAGTTTCAAGGCACCCCTGAAGAACTTTGGATATCCATAATAAATTATCATAATACGCAAGTAGAAGCACACAAACAATATCAACCAGGAGTCATTGAGGTAACTAATTCCACTAACTATCTATATTGCTATTTAAGCCCTGAAAAAGACACTTTTAGCACAATAGAAGAGGAATTGATTGATAGATTAGGTGGGGAATTACAAGTAAGAAAAGAGAATGGTGTTAGTTATCTTGATTTAGTAGAACGTATTGGAGAATCAAAACAAACTGAAATTAAAATAGCGAAAAACCTTAGAACACTCACTAGAAGTGTAAATCCAACTAGTATTGTTACTAGGTTGACACCACTCGGAACTAGGATAGAAACAGAAGGTGCTATTGATGCTGCACAAGCACGTTTAACAATTGAATCCGTCAATAATGGAGTACCTTATATAGACAGGCAAGATTTAATTGATGAATTTGGGTATCAAGGCGGCTTTCAAACTTGGGATGATATTACTGACCCTAACAATCTACTTACAAGAGGACAAGATTGGATTAACAATCAAAAGATAGCTTTATATCAACACAAGATCAGTGCTGCTGATCTTTTTTTAATTGGATTAGACCCAGAGTCTTTTCAGTTAGGAAATGACCATCCTATTATTAATCCAATAATGAATATTGATGAACGCTTGCGTATTGTCGGCAAAACCATCGATATTTTAAAACCAGAAGGAGATAGTTTAACATTTGGAGACAAATTTAAAACATTAACAGATTATCAAGCAGACGCAAATAAACAAGAAATTGAAATTGTTAATTTACGTAATACTCTTAATAGCCAATCACAACGATTAGCAAGCATACAGCAAGAGTTAGACACAGTAGACCAAGCAGTCGAAGATGTCAATCAAGCGATTAGTGATGCAGACCTACCTGCACTAGAAGATGCCATAGCTAACCTTAATCAAGCAGTTAGCGATTTAACAGATGCAGTAGACACTATACCAGATTATAATGTTGCGACACCAACTACAGATGGTTTGATGAGCGCAACAGACAAAGCCAAATTAGATGGATTACAAAATTACAGTAATGCAACGATAACTACAGATGGATTAATGGCCAAAGAGGATAAATCTAAATTAGATTTAATCACTGTATTAAATGCCATTAATTTAGATGATTTAAAGGCTAAATTAGACTTAATAACAGTAGTTAACGCTATCGATTTAGACAATTTAGAACAGAGGGTGAGCGCACTTGAAAACCCATAAATCAAGAGCAAGGTTATTAGCAGAAGAAGCAGCAATTGTGAAAGAAAAAGCCGAACAAGTAAAGGAAAAATGGACAACAAGGAGTGACGAGGATGACAGTACCAGCTAACATACAACAACTAGCAGATAAAGTGAGAAATGAAATATACGGCGAAAATGTCCGAGAGTCCATCGCTCAATCAATGGAAGCAACAGCAGAAGTTGCGGAATGGTCAAGAGAAGTAGCACAAGGGATTATTGATGGAACGTTTGATGAAGGATTACTATCCACTGAAATAGAAAATAAGTTAAATCAACTCGAACAAGATTATGCACCTACTCTTACAGCTATTGAAAATGAAGTAACAACTGCTCGTGGTGAAGAGGCTAATTTGGGCGCTAGAATGGATAACATTACGTCGAAGTTGGCACAAAAATCGTCAAAATCAGAGGTAGATAGATTAACTCAACAACTCGTGCCAAAACGATATATTTTCGGTGGGCAACTTGAAAAACTAAAGTATTCCCTTTCTAATCCACTTGAACAATTCACAGGGGTTGTATTTCCTGGTGATTCTATTGTGTGGGGGTTAGGGGCAACAGGAAATCCTGCTGATTATAATACAGGTCGTGATGGTACGTTATCTGATATAAGAGACAACTTCGCTTCTCTGTCTTTTGTAAACAACTTTAAGCGTTATATCGGTTCTAAATACATGGGAGGTGCTACACCAGATATAAGTAACTGGGAATATTCCACAGCGGGGGAAGCGATAGCCACATATTCAAAACAGCATATTTTATACCCTTACGCTGGAGATTTTTCTTATTCAGAAACAGGGACAATATTCTCTACGATTTCCCAAGCTTCATCTGGTTCGCTTTCAGGTTGGCAACTTATAACAAATATTGAATCGGGAGTAATGGGCGAGGCTATAATTGGTTTTCCTTTCACTGGTGAAGAATTTACACTTTCTATTGATTCTGTAAACAATCACATGAGTTATGAAGTAATAGTTGACGGAGTAAGTCAAGGTATTTTTACTACCCAACCAGGCGTAGATGGAATAGTTGCGGGATATGATAACCGAAGAACACATACTTTTCCATATGTTAGAAATAAAACCGTTCAAATTAAAACTGTAAAAAGTAGTTATACAGGAGTACAATCATTGAGAATTGGTGGAATTATTATCAACAAAACAATCAGGATCACCAATCAAGGAATTATCGGAACAAAAGCAATCTACTACAAACAACGCAATATGACCGGAAATACAAGCGGTGATGGTGTTGCTGTAACTAGTAAAGACAACTATATTTTTTGTCAGTTAGGTTCAAATGACAGAATGATTGAAACGACTTATGCAAAGGGGTCGAATGAGTTTAAAAAGAACCTTAAAGCATTAGTTAATGAACTGGAAACATTCGGGGAAGTTATTATGATGGTTGCCAATCCAGTCGCAAACGAAGATCCTGCTTCCTTTTCTTTCACAATGCAAGATGCAAGAAACGTTGTGTATAGATTAGCGAAAGAAAATGCTCTTGATTTTATAGATAACTATTCTATATTTGGTAATATTTCACCCACTGTTTATACTACAGATGGATTACATCCTAACGATCTTGGGTATGAGGTTATTTCAAGAAATATCATTAATTCACTTGAATTTAATTAATGAGCACTAAGTACAAACAAAACTATTATTGACACCGATACAGTTGATCCTTCAACATGTAAAAACGTTAGACTACACTGAATCTAGCACATTTTCCTATTGTTGATAGGGACAGAATTTCCGTTGAGTATTATGCGGGGGAATAAGTGTGGTAAGCCGAATTCAGATGCTACAATAGCAGTTTTTTTGGCTAGGAAATAAAAATCACCATATTTCCGAAAGAAAGAACTTTGTAAAATATTGTATCTTTCTATTGAAGTCCATTCTATGTTACTTTATACTTATTATTGTAATATAGTTGGGTTTCTTTGGAGGGATATAAATTTGAGTTCTTTTAGTTTTAGACAACGTAGAATAAATATAATTGGTATTATAGCCTTAGTTGCAATTGCTCTTACTATCGGAGTATCTGCTAGTATTTATTCAACGTCATTTTTTTTCTTAGCAATATTAACTATAATAGCTGCTTTTTTAGTTATTTTAATGATTACAAAAACCGAGAATACAATGGTGTTTTTAGTAACCTTATTGCTGATAAGTCTATTTTTAATTCCTGGATTCTCTGTTGCTGGTATTGGCGTTAGATTAGATGATGCAATCGTAATATGCTTAGCGATGCTTGTGATAGTTATGTTTATTAAAGAATCACAAAATATACAAACGCCTATAAACAAATGGATAATTATATACTGTATTTATGTGATGTCTATAACGCTTATAAATATTATATTGAACAATTTATCCCTTATTTACATGTTTTATTTCATTAAAGAAGTCCAGTATTTCATTTATTTTTTCGCTTTTGTGTATGTTATGAAAAACAAATGGTTTAGAAAGAAATTTAAAAATATACTTTTGTTCTTAATACTGTTATCAATGGGATGGGGATTTTATCAATTACTTTTTGATGCTAGTGTTGGTTATTATGGGATTGGACTTGTCAGTGTAACAGCATCAAGCCAAACGGGTGGAGTTTATTTTTTGATAAGTATATTTTCTTTATATCTTATTAACACTGAAAAAACCCTTCGACGAAGAGTTTTCTACTTCATTTTGTTCATGTCTTCATCAGGATTGCTCTTTGCTACAATTTCAAGGACTGCAATCCTTGCATTTGTTCTTACTTACGTTGTTTATTTATTCTTTATGCTTTTTAGAATGTCTGTAAGAAGAGTTCTTATTTGGGTGTACGTCACATTAATGGCAGCACCTTTAATCTATTTAGTTATTAAGGATTATTTACCATCTATCTCTGAAAGGTTAGGGAGAATGGATGAAGGGGCAAATACAAGAACCGCTAAATGGGATTATTTACTTTCTTTTAGTTCTGATATAGGTGCAATTTTTGGGGAAGGTAGAGGATTTGTTCAAACTATAACAGGAGGGCTGACCCTTTCGGCGGACAGCCAATATATCAGAAACATTTTAGAGTTAGGTTATATTGGTTCTGCATTATTTCTTTTTATAATTTTATCGTTACTAATTTTTGCTTTCAAAAATATGAAATCCTTTTATGGAGAATCGTTATTTTTGATCTTAAGCACATGTGGGTTTTTAATTATGAGTATAACCCACGAAGTATTTCTTGTAACGATTCAAGCTTCATTCTACTGGGTTCTGGTTGGAATATTTGTCGGAAAAATAATACACAGGAAGAAGGATGAAGAAGAAATAATTGACAATAACAATTAATACATCTTTGGAATCTACTGCGACATAGTGACAATTTAAAAGTAAAGTAAAAAAAGCAACCAGACATTATTCTGATTGCTCTTTTTCTAATTCTAATATATCCGATATTTCACAACTAAGTACTTCGCAAATTTTAGCTAGATTAGGTAACGGCAATCTGATAGTTTGATTTCTGCACATTTCATTGATTGAGGCTTGTCTAATACCCGTTAATCTGGATAGTTCGTGTTGAGACATATTCTTTTTTGACAATATGTGATCTAAATTAATTCGTATTCTCATAAAATCCTCCTTTTTTACTATTGATACGTTTATCGTATTATATTATACTATAAATATCAATACGTTTATCGTATCAAAAAAGGAGTTGTATACATGCAGAACGATAATTCAAAATTAATGAATGAAGTATCGACGGTAGCAAGCATCCTTGTAAAAGACGTGGACGAGACAAAACTAATGTTACGACTAGAAGAAATTTTAAGCAATTACGATATCAAGAGAAAAACAGAATTGGAATTAGAAGAGGATTTACCAGAAAAAGTTGAACTGTTCATTGATGCTAAAAGATTAGAAGGATTAAGTAATCTAACACTACAAGGATATTGGATTGAGTTAAACATGTTCCACAAATTTCTTAGGAAAGCTACTGTGCAAATTAATACGGTAGATATACGTAAATACTTGTCTAGCAATTCTGAATGGTCTCCTGGAACTATAGACAAAAAGTTGTCTGTATTAAAAACATTCTTTGGATGGTTGATGAATGAAGAGATTATTTTGAAAAATCCTGCTTCAAAAGTAAAATCACCTAAACAGCCTAAAAGATTACCAAAAGGATTAGGTATAGAAGAAATGGAAATTTTAAGAGAATCCTGTGTTGATAATCGAGAAAGAGCATTGATTGAAACATTATATGCTACTGGTTGTCGATTAGCAGAGTTAGTTAATATGAAAATAACAGATATTAATTTTAATGAAAATAGCGCAAAAATAATTGGTAAAGGTAATAAAGAAAGAGTCGTATATTTTACATTTAAGTCAATGTACCATCTAAAGAAGTACATCAACGAAAGAAAAGGTAATAGCGAATATGTTTTCTGCAGCATCAGGCACCCTTACAACAAAGTCACCGGCAGAAGCATTGAAAGGCTAATCAATAAGATTAGTGCTAGAACATCAATCAAGAAGAATATACATCCACATATATTTAGACACACCATGGCAACACACATGATGGAGAATGGCGCAGAATTAGCAGATGTGCAACATATCTTAGGACATGACAATCCAAGTACAACTTTAGTGTATTCGCATGTGTCCGAAGAGAGAAAGAAACAAGCACATAAAAGATTTTTAGTATCTTAGCATCCATTATGGGTGCTTTTTTATTACTTATAAATAGATAACAGGGGGTGCGAGTAGATGAAAGCAGAAGAGGAGATGGACGACATGGATGTGTGGAAAAATGGCATACAACAGGACATACAAGAGTTAAAATCGGATCGTAATAAGATGAAAGATGATATCCACATGTTACAACTATCAGACGTGACACAAAACAATGAAATCAGCGCATTAAAAGAATCTCTATCAGACATTAAAGAGGACACCAAGTGGATTAGAAGAATGATAACAAAAGCAATCGTATCTGCCATTATCACAGGATTAATTGGCGGGTTGATTGCTTTATTTTTAGCTAAATTTTAAAGGAGGTGAGACTAGTGGAAGAATTAATCAGACAATATTTAATTGAGGATGCATTAATCATTGTGCCAGCTTTATTATTTTTAGGGTATTTATTTAAAAATACACCTAGCTTTAAAGATTGGTTAATCCCTTATGCATTAACTGCAATTGGGGTTGTATTAGCTTTATTGTTACTTGGATTATCTGTAGATGCATTTTTACAAGGTGTACTTGTGAGTGGTGCAGCAGTATTAGGTAATCAGTTTTATAAACAGCTTACAAAGGATGAAGAATAATGACAACATTTATATGGCCAACAAATACAAAACGTATAACAAGTAAATTTCGCACGAAGCATAGACCTAATCATAATGGTGTAGACATTGCAGATGCGGGAGCTAGACCAATCTATGCCATTGCAGATGGTGTAGTAACACGCTCATACTTATCTGCTAGTTACGGTGAAGTGGTGTTTGTCGAACACAAAATTAATGGACAAGTATGGGAATCTGTTTATGCGCATATGCGTAGTGGATCTCGTGCTTATTTAACTGGCCAAACAGTTAAGCAAGGGCAACAAATAGGTGTGATGGGCAATACAGGACAATCAAGTGGCCAACATCTGCATTTAGAGTTGCATAGAGGTAAATGGAATTATCAAAAGTCTAATGCAGTAGATCCGTTAAATTATTTAGACAAAACTATCTCAACTGCAAGCACATACACAGTCAAGGCAGGAGACACGTTGTCAGAGATAGCTAATCGGTTCGGTTCCACCGTAAAAGAGTTAGCTGCATTAAACAACATCAAAAATGTAAATGTGATTAGTGTAGGGCAAAAGTTAAAGGTTAAAGGCAAAGTTAGCAATAAACAAACGTTATACTTGCCTAAAAGTGCATCATCTTGGAGAGTTTACCCAACGAATAAAACACCTGTTAAAGGTAACGAAAAAGGGTTTTTAAATCCTGCTAAGTTTGGTGGATTGTCTTACGAGGTAATTGCAAAACCACAAAAAGATGTCGTAACAATTGAAACAAGTGATTTTGGTAAGGTTAATATTTATGTTGCACCATCTACAGGTGCAGTGATTCGTTAGTAATAATTGCAAACTATATATTGATTACTTGGGGAGCACCGTGGAAAAGTGCTCCTTATTTTTTTGCATTTAAAAAGCGCCTACCACAAATGTGATAAGTGCTTTTTAAATAAAGCATGCGATTGCTTCTTTGAGTATGTCCTATATTGAAGATACTGAAATTTTACGTGCTTGTCAACTTCATAATTTTGAGACATTTTTATATGGCATTTGAAATATCTAATGTTATACTATTAAAACAATCCTCAAAGATAAAATCATTTTGGTACAAATTTGGTACAACTATTTTCAAAAATATTGATATAACAGTAAAATTGAGGGTATGAAGACACCCTGTGGGGGTGTAGTATAATGAGTATAAGAAGGGATGTGTGTTTAGTGGAAGAATTCTTACACGAACAGCCAATTAAACCTAGATCAGAAAATGAGAAACAAAAAGTCATGAATCGTCTGAAACGAATCGAAGGTCAAGTACGAGGTATTCAAAAAATGGTCGAAGAAGATCGTTACTGTGTCGATATTTTAGTTCAGATAAGTGCAATTCAATCTGCGCTAAAGAATGTAGGTTTTTCTGTTACAGAAAGACATATTAATCACTGTGTAAAGCATGCAGTGGAACAAGGTGATGGAGAAGAAATTATTGATGAATTAATGCAAGTGATGAAGCAGTTTGGCAAATAAGGGATGTAGTGTTTTCTATATTTTATTGTTCTAAATACATGTCAAATGAATGTTTGTCCCCTTTTAGTTATCTAAAAGGATTTTTCTTTCTTGACTATTATACCATATATGGGTATAGTATAATCATAAACTTAATTGAACTACTTTTTATATAGGCATTCGCTAGTGGGTAGAATAAAGTAGACAAATATGTAGGTGCCTTTTTTCAATTATATGCATGTAAATGATGATATAAGTAAGGAGGAGAATAAATGGGTGCAACAAAAAAAGTAACATTAGGTGTAACTGGAATGACATGTGCTTCTTGTAGTAGTCGTGTAGAGAAAGTGTTAAACAAAATGGATGGTGTGGACGCACAAGTGAATTTGACTACAGAAAAGGCAACGGTCGCGTTCGATACAGATAAAGCGTCGATTGATGATATAACTGAGAAAATCAAAAAAGTAGGTTATGGGGTTATATCGGAAAAAGCGGAACTCGATGTGTTTGGGATGACATGTGCAGCCTGTTCCACGCGTATTGAGAAGGTACTGAACAAGCAAGCAGGTGTTGCTACGGCAAGTGTGAATTTAACAACGGAAAGTGCCCAAATAGAATTTAATCCAAGTATGATTCAAACAGACGATCTTATAAATAAAATCAAGAAATTAGGATATGACGCAAAGCCAAAAGCTGATACGACTGAAAAACAATCACATAAAGAAAAAGAACGTAAACAAATGCGATTGAAATTAATTATCTCGGCATTGTTATCTGCACCATTATTAGTAACTATGTTCGTGCATTTATTTCAGTTAACGATTCCGGCAATCTTTATGGATCCGTTATTCCAATTTATTTTAGCTACACCTGTACAATTTATTATTGGATGGCAATTTTATGTTGGGGCGTATAAAAATCTTCGCAATGGTGGAGCGAATATGGATGTCCTTGTTGCATTAGGTACAAGTGCCGCTTATTTCTATAGTGTATATGAAGCAATTAAAACAATAGGAAATCCATCTTATATGCCGCATTTATATTTTGAAACAAGTGCAGTGCTTATCACATTGATTCTATTTGGTAAATATTTAGAAGCAAGAGCAAAAAGTCAAACAACAAATGCCATTTCATCGTTATTACAATTGCAAGCGAAAGAAGCACGTGTCTTGAGAGATGGAAAAGAAGTCATGATTCCGATTGAAGATGTGGCAGTTGGGGATACACTTATCGTAAAACCAGGCGAAAAGATACCTGTGGATGGAACGATAACAAAAGGAAGAACTTCTGTAGATGAATCCATGCTTACAGGTGAATCCATCCCGATGGAAAAGGACAAAGGAGATACAGTAATTGGTTCCACATTGAATAAGAATGGTGTCATTGAAATAGAAGCAGTAAAAGTAGGGAAAGATACAGCATTAGCATCGATTGTGAAGGTTGTAGAGGAAGCACAAGGTTCTAAAGCACCAATCCAACGATTAGCAGATGTGATATCAGGATATTTTGTTCCTATTGTTGTCGGAATCAGTATTTTAACGTTTATCATTTGGATTGCATTTGTTGCACCAGGTCAATTTGAACAAGCGTTAATTGCTTCTATTGCAGTACTTGTGATTGCATGTCCATGTGCACTTGGGTTAGCTACACCGACATCTATTATGGTCGGAACTGGGAAAGCTGCAGAAAATGGCATCTTGTTTAAAGGTGGAGAACATTTGGAGAAAACACATCAATTAGAAGCAATTGTCTTAGATAAAACGGGCACCATTACAAAAGGGAAGCCAGAAGTGACAAACTTTACTGGAGATTCAGAAGCATTGCAATATCTGGCAAGTGCAGAAAAAGGCTCAGAGCATCCTTTGGCAGAAGCAATCGTAACATATGCTACGGAGCAAGCAATTGAATGGAAGAATGTCGACACATTTGAAGCAATACCAGGGCATGGTATTAAAGCGACGATTAATCATAATAATGTTCTTGTAGGGACACGTAAATTAATGCAAGAATCAAATGTAAATGTTCGTTCTGCAGAAGAAGAAATGGTAGCATATGAAGTAGAAGGTAAGACAGCGATGTTAATAGCAATAAATGGAGAATATCGTGGAATTGTAGCTGTTGCAGATACGGTAAAAGAAACAGCAGCAAAAGCAATTAAAGAATTAGAAAATGCAGGATTAGACGTAGTGATGCTAACAGGTGACAATGAAAGAACAGCACATGCAATTGCGAAACAAGTTGGAATTCGCCACGTCATTGCCCAAGTATTACCTGAAGAAAAAGCTGCTAAAGTAAAAGAAATCCAGGCAACAGGTAAGAAAGTAGCTATGGTTGGTGATGGTGTTAATGATGCACCTGCGTTAGCTGTTGCAGATATTGGAATTGCAATTGGAACTGGAACAGAAGTAGCGATTGAAGCAGCAGATGTGACCATACTTGGTGGGGAATTGTTACTCATTCCGAAAGCAATTAAAATCAGTCAGTTGACAATGAAGAATATTCGCCAAAATCTGTTTTGGGCATTCGGTTATAACACTGCCGGAATACCAATTGCAGCACTTGGTCTACTTGCGCCATGGATTGCAGGTGCAGCGATGGCACTCAGTTCTGTTAGTGTGGTAACAAACGCACTTCGTTTAAAACGAGTAAAATTATAATAGTGAGAAAAGTTATTTTTTAAAATTAACTTTTAAATATAATATACGAGGAGTGAATGATAATGGAAAAAACATTACATGTACAAGGGATGACTTGTGGGCATTGCAAAATGTCTGTGGAAGAAGCACTACAAGAATTATCAGGTGTGACAAAGGCAGAAGTTAGTCTAGAAGAAGGAACAGTGACAGTAACATACAATGAAGAAGCTGTTTCCTCTGATGCGATGGTTGAAGCGATAGAAGAACAAGGTTATGATGTAACCCAATAATTATAAAAAGCCGGAATTCACCTATTATAAGATTAGGGAATTCTGGCTTTTCTTTATTCACCACTTATTTAACAATAATAATTATTAAATTATATTCGTTCTTTTAACTAGCATTTTTTTAATTTCAATGCTAACATAAGTATCATAATAAGACACCAAGATATATTTTATATAGAAGAAGTATGAAAATATAAAGATAGAAAATAATAGAAAAAAACTAATTTGATTGAATGTAGAAAGACTTTTTACATGAAGTCTCAACAAATGGGAATGGGGTTAAAGAATAATGACGATAAGTGATTCAAAATTAAATGAAAAAATATCGATTCTTTTAAATAAAGATCAAGGTAAATCAGAACAAGCACATAAGGTTATGCGTGCGTTACGTGAACTAATTGAATTATGTGGAGATGACCCAGATCGAGAAGGATTACAAGAAACACCAGAGCGAGTTGTAAAAGCATTTCTTGAGTACACAGAGGGGTATCGAGAAGACCCAAAAGAACATTTAATGAAACAATTTGATGTAAAGCATCGTGAGTTAGTTTTAGTGAAAGATATTGAATTTTATTCAACATGTGAACATCATTTTGCTCCTTTCTTTGGTGTTGCACATGTTGGGTATATTCCGGACAAGAAAATAACAGGATTATCTAAAATTGCAAGACTTGTAGAAGGTTATGCCAAAAGGTTTCAAGTACAAGAAAATTTAACGAGTCAAATTGCTGATGCAATGGAAGAAATATTAGAACCACAAGGTACGATGGTTGTCATAGAAGCAAAACATATGTGTATGTGTGGGCGAGGTATTCAAAAGAAAGACGCCGTAACAACAACAAAAGCTGTTAGAGGCATATTTACAGAACAAGCAGATGCTCGAATGGAATTTTTGACATTATTAAATCGATAAATCGCATGAGATACTAAAAAAAGAAGGTGAAATAGTTGAGACATGCAATTGTTACAGCGGGTTCAAAAGGGATAGGGAAAAAGGTCACAGAGGAATTTCTAAAGAAAGGTTGCTCTGTGACAGTGAACTATCGAAGTGATGTAAATAAGATTGTAGAGTTGAAAGAAGAATGGCAACAATATGCAGATCATGTTCAGTTTGTTCAAGGTGACGTAACGAAAAAAGAAGACATTCAAAAAATATTTAATGAAGCAATGAACAAATTTGGTCGGATTGATTATTTGATTAACAATGCAGGTCCATACATTTTTGATAGAAAGAAATTAATTGATTATTCAGATGATGAATGGTATGAGATGGTAGAAGGTAATTTAAGTTCAGTATTTCACTTTTTGAAACATACGATACCAGTCATGCGTAAACAAAAGTTTGGCCGAATTATTACATATGGATTCCAAGATGCGGATCATTCCCCTGGTTGGGTCTATCGTGCTGCATATGGAGCAGCTAAAGTAGGCTTGGCGTCATTAACCAAAACCATCGCATTAGAAGAAGCGGAATATGGTATTACAGCAAATATGGTCAGTCCTGGGGATATAACTGGGGATAAAAAAGAACTAGATATTGATGAGATGCGTCAAATGGATGATGGAAAAACACCAATTGGTCGTCCGGGATGTGGTCAAGATATTGCTAGATTGATTACATTTCTATGTGAAGAAGATTCTGATATGATTACAGGTAGTATCATCCCTGTGACAGGTGGAGTAAATGTAGTAAATAAAGTAGTTAGTTAATAGCTGCTTTATTTTTTTATCTTTAAAAACGAACTATTACAAAAGGTATGGGATTTTTAATTAAACCGAATGTGCTAACATGATACGAAGCAGATCAAGAAAATCCATGGACATATGTTTGGGTGGGGTTTTCAGGAGAAAAATGCGAACAATTCCTTCGTGACATTGGAATTGATGCACACACATTACTTTTTCAAACAGAGAATGGTGAAGAGCTAAAATACCTTGTATTAGATATGCTAAAAAGCCAAACAATTAGTACAGCAGACGAGTTTCGATTACAAGGATTGCTCTATCTATTTTTTTCTACCATTGCAAAGAATAATACGCCAATTGAGAATAAAAGTATATCCAATGATAATGACTATGTGCAAAAAGTATGTGATTTTATTCAATTGCATTATCATCAGCCAATTAAGGTTCAAGATATGGCGACATATGTCAATTTAAATCGAAGTTATTTATCATCTATTTTCCAACAATCAACAGGGATGACGATTCAAGAATATCTAACAAAATTTCGGATGACGAGAGCTTCTGAATTATTAAAAATAACAAATCTTACAGTAGAACAAATAGCTGAATCATGTGGCTATAAAGATGCACTCGTATTTTCAAAAGCATTTAAGAAAACAATGGATATGACAGCAACTGCTTATCGTAAAACACAGACGTAATATGTTGATGTACGTATGCGATGTTCTGTTTCTCCGCTTATCGCGATGTTTTATCATCATGACATTGGGTATAAATAAAGTAGATATCAAGTATGTGCGAAGATATCTTGTGAATTGCGGACAATTGTACCGTAATCAACTAAGGAGGCAGAATAATGAACAAAGAGACAATCGAAAAATGTCAACAAATGCTTGAAGATAGAAAGCAAGAAATCATTCAACAAACAGAAGAAGTAGTGGAAGTATTTAGTGAAGAAGCCGGGGAATTAACCCCATTTAATAATCATCCAGCAGATATTGGAACAGAATTATATGAGAGGGAACGCGATTTGACATTAGATTCCTATCGTGAACAAGAGTTAGAAGAAATCAATCGAGCACTTGAAGCAATTGATGAAGGTACATATGCTTATTGTGTAGAGTGTGGAAAAGAAATTGATGAAGAACGCTTGCTTGCATTACCAACGACTAGATTTTGTATTAATCATGCGTCTAAAAGTAAATAGGCAAAAGTGGAAGAGATATAATTATTGTTCTTCATACAAAGTGCAAATGATGCCGTATTTATGGTTTAGCAATGAAAAAATGATATGCCACTACTCTAATTATTCATTGTGAATTGAATGATGTGTATATTCCCTGCTTCAGCTTGCCCACTCTTCTTTCCTTCAGCTAACTTTTCCCAGCACAAACCACTTGAAAAAGTGGATTTTCAGGAAAAAGGACCCCATAGGAGTGGGCACCTTCGCTCTATGAAGTTCTACAATGTTTGTAAGTGCTTATATTTTGAATTGTTATAGCTATTGTTCATCATGCTCCATAGTCAATAGACAAAATCATAGGCGATATGAAATAAAGTCAACATCCAAACGATTCGATAAATAACTTCGAATCGTTTGGATTATTTTCGTATTAAAGAACTCTTTTGTCCTACGCATGATACATTCTCCTATTAATCTATTAAGTTATTTGATAGTAAGTCATGATAAGTGAGAAAAAAGAAATGTTAAATTTCTACAACATAACCACAATGTATCTATCATTTTTCTCCATATAGTATTATAATATGACTAAATGTGAGTTTATAAGAAAGTTTTTTAAGGTAATATTGTACATATTGCAACAAAAATGACTGCTAAATGTCCTAGCCTAGTTTAGAAAGCTTTCTTAAAAACTAAATAATATGATAAAAGAATAATAGGAGAGTGGGAGTAGAATGGCGAACAAGAAAGTAATGATGTCTGTTACATTGGGAGCAGCGATTGCTTCATCTGTTATGTTTGCTGATGACGCTTTTGCATCAACACATAAAGTAAAAAGCGGAGATTCATTGTGGAAAATAGCGCAAGAGTATAATGTAAGTGTACAAGTATTAAAAGAGATGAATAAACTAAAATCAGATATTATTTATCCAAATCAAGTACTAATTACAGAACGGACTTCTAACAATTCGACAAGTTCAACTAAACAGCCAACAACGCAAACTAGTGATAAAAAACCAACAACGACGACTACATCGACAAAATATACTGTAAAAAGTGGCGATACATTAAGTGGAATTGCTTATAAACATAAAGTATCACTAGCTGACTTGATGAAATGGAATAAATTAGAGACAACATTAATTTTTCCGGGAAATGTATTAACGGTAAAACAATCTACAACTAGTAATACAACAAATAATTCGACAAGTTCTAATACTAATTCCACAACACCATCAACGAATGAGCAAACAACGAACACAACTGTCTATACAGTAAAAGCAGGTGATACACTATCTCGTATTGGTTCAAAGTATAAAGTGTCAGTGGCTAATTTGAAGAAATGGAATAATTTAAGTTCTGATATGATTTATGTTGGACAGAAATTAAAGGTCACTTCTAATAATTCTGTTACGACAACACCACCATCTAATTCAAATAATACAGTAAATGAAGAACCATCTTCTGTTGATTATGATGTGAAGAAGTTAATTGATGTAGCAAAAAGTTTAGTTGGAACAAGCTATGTATGGGGTGGTAATACACCAGAAGGCTTTGATTGCAGTGGATACATACATTATGTCTATAACCAAGCAGGAAAGAAAATCGGTCGTTTTTCCAGTGCGGGATATTATGATCGTTCATTCTATGTAAACAATCCTAAAGTAGGCGATTTAGTATTTTTTGAAGGAACATATAAAGAAGGTATTTCTCATTTAGGCATTTATATTGGGGATAATCAATTTATTCATGCTGGTTCAAATGGAGTAGAAGTAGTAAGTCTAGATCACTCATATTGGAAAAAGCATTTCTCTAGCTTCAAACGATTTTACTAATAAAATAAATAAGTATAAATTAAAAACGAACGATATCACGCATCGTTCGTTTTTTGGTGCATATAACTACAAATATCGACAATTATTGCCTAGGAAATAATTGAAGAAATAAGAAAAAGACATGTACTATAGCAAAATGTACATGTCCTTTATTCTCTATTAACAATTAACCAACAATCATTAATTCTTTTGGAAATTTGGTTAGTGTCTCGTGTCCATCTTTTGTGATATAGACATCATCTTCAATTCTTACGCCACCTACATTTGGGATATAAATACCTGGTTCAATAGTGTAGACCATGCCGATTTTTAAGTGATCTTCATTTAAATGGCTCATCGATGGGAATTCATGAACATTAATACCCATACCGTGTCCGATTCGATGCGGGAAATATTCGCCGAAATCTGCTTCTGTAATGACATTTCTAGCAGCTAAATCAAGTTCGCCAATTCGAGTTCCAGGCTTACTAATTTCAAGTGAGGCTAATTGTGCTTGAAGAACTGTCTCATACATTTTTCTTTGTTCATCACTTACAGATTGGAATGCAACAGTTCTCGTAATATCTGAACAATATCCATCTAACACGACACCTAAGTCAAAAAGAACCATATCTCCTTTTTGTAATGTTCGAGTTCCAGGATTGCCATGTGGATCTCCTGATTTTTCACCGAATAATACCATTGTGGAGAAGGACATTTCTCGAATACCTTTCTTCTTTAATTCGAACTCAATTGTCGCAAGTACTTCCATTTCTGTAATGCCTTCTTTTAATGCCTCTATCCCAACGCTAACTCCATAATCCGCCATTTCAGCAGCACGTTTGATAATTTCTAGTTCTTCATCTTCTTTTACTACGCGCATCTGGTTTAACTTATCTTCCAATGGAATAATAGTAGGTTGCTCAAAGTTGTTTAAAAATGCTTGTGCACGTTTATATGTTAAAAACTCTGTTTCGAACGTTACAGTAGCGTTAGATAACACCTTACTAGATGCTAATTTTTGGTTGATTTTTTCCCATGGATCCTCATGGTCTTGATAACCAATGATGTCATTTGACCATCCAGCATCTTTCAATTGATTGACTTCCATTTGTGGTAATACGAAAAATGGTTTTATTCCTTCACATATAAAAATTCCCATTAAACGTTCATGAGGATCTGTATAGAAATTAGATAGATAAAAAACATTTTCTGTTGAATTCACGAATGCGACTGCGATTTCTTCGTCTGATAACCAATTGGTTAAATTGTGTAAACGTTGATTCATGGTATAACACTCCTTATGATTGCACGTTTGAATGTTTTTGTGTTATTAATGAGACAATAATTAATACAATGATTGCAACAGGTACAGAGATAACAGAACTATTTATCTCAAATGGTGTTTGTAATACTAATTCCCACACTAATGTAGTGATTACTCCTGCAATCATCGAAGAAATTCCTCCAATTGCTGTCACGCGTTTCCAGAAGAATACAGCTAAAATTGCTGGTGTGATTCCTGCTCCATACACAGTATAGGAATACATTTGTACTTCCAATACTGTTGGGAAGAAACTAATCAATAGAAAAGAGATAACCCCAAGCACAACAATAAATACTTTGGTCATCAGTAATTGTTGTTTATCAGAGGGGTGTTTATTGATATATTTTCCATACACATCATACGTCATATTTGTTGCTGCTGACAATAAATATGAATTGCCTGTTGTGATGATAAATGCAGCAGCTGCAGCAAGTAAAATCCCACCAACTCCTAAAGGTAGTGCAGTAGTTGTTGCCATTAGTGCCATACCGGGATCGATATCAGGAAATAACGAACGTGATGTGAATGCAATAATCGAAATAGCTGGTGATATTAATAACATAACAATTAACCAACTAATTGCAGCTTTCTTTGATGAACGATCACTATTGGATGCTGCTAGACGTTGATACATATTTTGATCACTTAACAATAAGAATAAAGAAGGAATTAAATACCCCATTAATTGGATTGTTGTCAAACCACCTGTTGATGTAAGATGGGATTCAGGGACATTTGATACAATGGTATCCCAACCTCCTGCAACAGATATGATAATAGGTACTGTTATTAACAGACCACCGACCATTAAGAATCCGCTGATTGCATCTGTTTGAGATACAGATCTTAACCCACCAATCATCGCAAGGAATATAATGAGAATTGCTGCTATAATTGTTCCTAATTCAACACTCATCCCTGTTGTAATATTTAAAATAAATCCAAGTCCTGTCATTTGATAAGATACAATTCCAACATATGCTAAGATGACAATTACACTCGCGATATTTCTTGCTGTAGAACCATATTTTGCTTCAAGTATGCCTGAAATAGTATATTTTCCAAACGCTCTAATTTTAGGTGCAATAATATACAAGATAAAAATACCTATCACTGTAGGTATCATCAACAAAAGGGAAGGGATAATTCCGAAGCTATACGCTACAGAGGTTTCACCACCTGAGATACTCCCACTACCTGTCCATGTTGCAAGTAATGTACCCATTAATACTATAGGACCTAAACTTTTTCCTGCTAGTATAAAATCAGCACTATTCGATACTTTTTTTGACATGTATATACCTACACTTACCATAAGAATGGCATAAATCCCAATAAACCATAATAATTGAGGATTTGATTGTAATTCCATGTTTTCAGTCACTCCTGCTGTTTTATTGTATTGTTTATAATGACTAGAATAGATTACATACAGAAGAAATATGAAGATAAACAAACAAAATAATTATATCTTATTATAAAAAAGAATATGTTAGTGCTCGAACGCAAAATAAAAAACGATTGTGTATCGTTTTTTTTAGAAGTTGTTTGATTATATAAAGATGATTCATCTTATTCTATTAATAAAGAAAAATACTCAGTCAACAATATGCCATCTATTCTTGTCACATAAAAAAATGTTGTTGCTTTAAAAAAAGCCAACTATATTACTTTATCATGGATGTGATTACACACTCAACCGCCATTTGAATACATATATACGTTTATTCTCCCATATATGCGTCTCCATATACTTTTGTTTGTCATAACGGAATAATCCGACAATATGCAACAATATATGCGTGATTATGAGAGATTGGTTGAAAGATTTACTTGTAAGAAATCAATAGCTATGTGAAAAAAAGTATATTTAATCGAAATGTAAATTTTTTTAAGGTGTATTGACTAACTACAAGTAATCACTTACAATAACAGAAAATGAAACTTTTTTACTATATTCAAGTGAAATTTATCCATATAGTTATATCAAATGTGAAGCAGTAGAAAAATAGATGGATTAAAATAGTCGATTCATCACTTTATTGCTACTAATTGATAATGGCAAACTTATTGAAAGATAAGGACGCAAAGCCACGGGTCTAAAGTCGTATGACTATGATCGCCGGGTTACCAATGGTAGGAAAGGTAACGTTTTACATGATATACAGTTACAATCCACCTTAATTTGAGGTGGATTTTTTTAAAATATCATAACATGAATTTTAAGACAAAAGTCCTAATGAGAAGGAGTAAGCATATACGATGACAGAGAGTTTACATGTATCGCTTTCTGATTATGCACAAACAAGAAGAATTACGTTACAAGGAATATTAGATTACTCCACTATCAGTGAAATATCGCATGATGTGTATATAATTCCTGCAACGATAAAAGAGATCATTCTAGATATCGAGCAAGTTGACTTTATAGATTCCACAGGTGTCGGTTTGTTTATTCATCTGATTCATCAAGCAAATGAAAACGATAGTAAATTGACGATAGCTGGTGGGAAAGAAGTAGTAGTAGATACATTAGAAACATTAGGTGTGTATCAAATATTATCAGTCATGTGAAAGGATGATCTTTTTGTTTCACCAACACATACAATACAGTGAGAACAGAGAGCCTAATCAATTAAATAAAACATTAGCTCGAGAAATGAAACAAGCAAGAAATATTCAAATGAAATTATTAAATGCAACAAAGCCAATTATCAAATCAGGTGAAATTACGGGTGTTTCTATTCCAGCACGATTAGTCGGTGGTGATTATTTTGATTTTATTGAACTTCCGAATGGACATATTCGTATCGTAATAGGAGATGTAATGGGAAAAGGCATACCAGCTGCGATGTTAATGATTTTAACTAGAGGTGTGTTTAGAAGTAGTGTAGAACACTTTTTTTCGCCTAGTGAGACATTAAAAGCAATGAACGAATTTATGTTTCAAGACTTAAGAACTTTAGGGTCATTTGTTACATTATTATGTGCAGATTATGATCCAGTCAACCATACATTGACATATGCGAGTGCGGGTCACAATTTACCAATTGTAATTACAAAAAATAAAGTACGGAAAGATATTCCCTTTATTAACGGGATTATGATTGGTGGTCTTGCAACATCTACTTATAAACAGTTTACCATCGATTTATTAGATGAGGATATCGTCTTTTTTTATACAGATGGTATTACAGATACATTAAATGAGCATGGTGAGGCTTTTAAGATGGAGAGGTTAGTGGAGCTACTAGAGCGTAACTGTCAATTACAGTCAGACCAAATAGAAAAAGCCGTCTTAAAACGAATTGGAGAATTTACGAATGGGGAACTACAAAAAGATGATATTACATTAATAATTTTAAAGGTAAAGGAAGAACTAGATTGTGAGTAAGATAGGAGGTAGCTTGTTTTGAGACAACTAATCTCGAAGGGGAAATCTATTGAAGAAGCAGTGTCGCGCGGCTTAGAGTTGATGAACGCACAACAAAATGAAGTAAATGTAGAAGTATTACAATTCGAGAAAAGTGGCATTATTGGTATCGGAAAGAAAGAAGCGATAGTGAAATTATCCAAAAACGATGATGGAAAAGATAAGGTTGGACAAATAGATAGTTTAGAAGATTTAGTCGACAAAGCAATTGAAGAATCCAGAGAGGAAGAATATGCGGAAATCGAACAAATCAATCAGACGGAAGATGTCTGGAAACATACAGAGATTGGGACAGCTTGGATTAAAGATAACCAACTATTCGTAAAAAGCAAAGTAAATGCTTATCCTACAGCAACAATAAATGGAGATATTACCTTCTATCGCAATCATCAATTAATAAACAAAAAGAATATCGTCTTAAATGAGGAAGACACGTACAAATTAGAATTTGAAGAAATGATAGAAAAACCAATGAGTTGGAAAATAACAATCGCTAAAGACCAATTAGAAGCAGTTCTTGAATTACAGCCTGCGGAAACCATTCATCAAAAATTAAAAGATGTTCCACCAAATGACCATATTGAGATTTTTTTATATCAAGAGAAAATCGTATCAAACCATTTAACAAGAGAAATGATTATCGAAGAATTAGAGCAACAACATATTACAACAGGAATTAATGAAAAAGCAATCCAACATGCAATGGAAGCAAAAGAGTATGGACGATTTGTTGTAGCAATTGGAAAAGAACCGGAACATGGCATGGACGGGGAATTAGAAGTAAAAATAGAGATGGATAGTGACAAAGGATTAGTAGAAGATGAGCAAGGGAATGTGAATTTCAAAGAGGTAAATAATATACCGAATGTGGATATTGGGACAATTCTAGCAATCATTCATCCGCCGATTGAAGGAATTCCAGGAATAAGTGTACTCGGTGAGGCAATTCAAAATAAAAAAGGCAAGGCTTTACGCGTATTACCAGGCATTGGTGTAGATTTTATTGAAGATAAACTTATTGCAACAGAGTCAGGTAGACCAGTGATTGAAAAAAGAGGGAAAATTGTAAGGGCATCTATTTTGTCCAAATTAATCCATGAAGGCAATGTGAATCTTGCTAGTGGGAATATTAGGTTTAGTGGTGATGTAGAAATACGGGGAGAAGTGGAAGAGAATATGATAGTGGAAGCAGGTGGAGATTTATACTTATATCAATCTGTTGCCAATTCAGAAATCACTGCATATAAATCTATTATTGCAAAAGGGAATATTATTAATTCCAATATTATATCTGGTAAACAGAACTTAATCGTAATGGAATTGCATCAATTATTAACAACAATGGAAAAGCAATTGAGACAAATGATTGTCATTATTAAACAATTAACGAATGCAAAAGCATATAAAGTAAAAGAGTTGCATACAAAAGGATTACAACCATTAATTATCATTCTGTTAGAGAAGAAATTTCAACATTTTAAAGAAATTGCAGCGAAGTATGTGCGTATTGTGAATAAAGCGGACAAGTTCTTAGATGAACCAGAATGGGCCAAAATAGCAGAGGATATTAAGAATATTTTTTTAACATTATCGAATGAAACGATTACGTTACAAAGATTATATATATTACAAGATTTTATAGAAGAAATGACATCACAAGCACTTGAAGACGCAGAAGATATGACATCTGTCACGTTAACAAATGTAACAAACAGTAAAGTGTATTCAAGTGGTGACATTACGATTATTGGTAAAGGTTGTATTAATTCCAAGATACATGCTAGTGGAACATTACAGATTAATGGCACATTAAGAGGAAGAGAAGTATACGGGGGATTAGGCGTAGATGTGCATGAAGTAGGTACAATTGCTGGCACAAAAACCATTGTAGCTACATCACCAGGCCATTCCATCAAAATTGATAAGGCGTATGAAGGTACAATCATCCGTATAGGTGACAAGGTAAAACAAATCTTTGATGAAATGAATTATGTGACAGCAAAATTAGATGAAAATGAACAAATCACATTATTCTAGAAGGGGGCACGTACGATGCTAGAATATACCATACAGGAGAATGACCAAGCAATCAATGTATTATTACGTGGAGATTTAGATTTTGAGTCGACAGAAATAGTACAAGATGACTTAATCCATCAAATACCTTCACAAAGAACATGTGTGTTAGACTTTGAAGATGTCGCATTTGTTGATTCTACAGGTTTAGGATTACTTATTCAACTCGTAAAGAAGCTAAAAGAAAATGAGAGTTTTATTCAAATTATTCATGTGAATGAAGATATTTTGAATGTGTTTGAATTAGTACAAATTGAAGAAATTATTGGTGAATCCGTTATTATAAAAGAAATGTGATGAAGTGAAGCATGGAGAGAGCTCTTAAAAGTCATAAAGGAATGGAATGAAATGTAGCTATCAAGGAGTGTTGCTGATGAGTGTATGTAACGCATGTCCTTCGAATCCAAACTGTGAAAACTGTAAACAATTTATTGATGGTGGCACACTAAGAAAAAAAGTAAATCCACCTCGTGCGGTTATATTAGAAGATAAAGAGAATAAGAAAAATTACAATGGATTATTGTATGTGATTAGTAGAGTAGGAATGTTAATAAAAACGACTGCGCCAAGACAAAGTTACATTGTCGATATCAATGATGAGATCACTGCAAAAATCTCGCCAGTAATGAAAAAAGATTTAATAGACACAGATTTTAATTCTTTTGATATTGTGAAAGTTTCTAGAAAAACATCACAAGATGAACGTTTATCGAGAGATGAATATGAGTATCTCTTTTCAGATAAAAAGGATTTAATTGACCAATTGACAGAAGATTTGGATGAAAATATCAAAAATGTAGTAAGAGAGAAATTAAAAATAGATTTATTGAAGTCTGAATTGTTAGATCAATTGCAATTAAGTGCAACATACAAATATGAAAAGGGTAGATTAAAACAAGTAAGTGGCGATAAAGACTCTTTTATAAAAGAATCGGATATGTTGTTATGGATGAATGAAGCATTAAAACAAAATGCGCCAAGAAGAGAGACATTAATTGATCCAGAAAAAGAACGATATATCGACGTACATTCTGTGCCATTAGGTTATCAATCAGGTGGATTTGTGACACTGGATGTAACCAATATCGTACAAAAGGAAAAGCAGTTACTTGAAGAACAATGGCAAAGCTTTAGAGAAGTGACCCATGCATTATCTAAAGGAAAAGTACATCTAATTAAGTATGACGAAATAGTTGAAATCTTATCTAACTGCGAATTAATCAGCGAAATGGAAGTGTCTTCTTCGACACAATTAAAAGAAGTAAGAGAAATGATTAAGCAAGCATTAGTTGATGTGAATTTGCAATTAAAAAATCAATATCAGTTATTGTTATCTGTCCAAGAAGGATTGACGAATGCGTTAAAGCACGTGGGGATTGGGAAGATAAAAATATATATCCATGAGGTCAAAATCTTAATTATGATTGAAGATCATGGCAAAGGGATGTTGCTAAAAGACATACCAAAAGCAACTTTAATCAAGGGATATTCCACTTCAGCTACATTAGGTCAAGGGTTCCATTTGATGACATCTTATTGTTCACAACTGTTTTTAAAGACAGATACGAATGGCACAACATTGATACTCGAGTATTTAATTGGAGATAACAAGTAAGAAAAAAGACTAACGATGAAACATTTCCATCGTTAGTCTTTCATTATATTCATGAAAAATTGGAGATTATTTTACTTGTTCTCCTTGAACCCATACTTGTTTAATGTTTGCTGGTTTTACTAAATACATGATTTTTTGAAAAATGTCTTCAAGAGCTTCTTCTTGATTGAATACTGGTAGTTTGTTGTTGACTACATTTGTGTCTATCACTTGGATATCCCATGCATAGTTATTCTCTAATCTTCCAATTGGTAATTGTAGACTTTCTCCACCACCAGCTGTAGCGAGGTAGAATGCTTCATTTATAGTAATTCGAGATTCCTTCACTCCGCGCTTATCTTGTGAAATAGAAATATCGACCCCATCTTCTAACATACGTGAGGAGACAACTGCTTGTTTTGCATTATCATACAGACTAGGTGAAGCTCCTGCTGAAATGTCTGTACCTAGGCCGATATCGACCCCTTGTTCTAAGAAGCGTTTTGTTGGTAGCACTCCATTCGCAAAATAGGCATTAGATAATGGGCAATGTGCAATTGCTGTTTTTGTTTGAGCAAATAGACGGACATCCTCATCTTCTAAATGATTACAATGTGCCATAACAGATTTACTACCTAATAGTCCAAAATCATTCAATGCAAATGTATCGTTTTTTTGGAATCGCTCTTTCACATAATTGTGTTCCCAATCACTTTCACTACAATGTGATTGGATATGAGTATCATATTTAGCGGCTAATCTCCCAAGCCCTTCTAACGCTTCATCTGTACAGCTAGGAATAAAGCGAGGTGTTACAACAGGATATACCCCTTGTTTGGTAGTTTTTGCTAGTTCCTGTACACGTGTAATAAACTCTTCCGTATCATGTAATGCTTGCTCTGTTGTATGATCACGATAATAGTCAGGATTTTGTTCGACGTCATCTGCTACAATTTTTCCGACTAATCCGCGTTGGCCTTTTTGTGCGCAAATCTCTGCTAATAAATAGCTTGCTTCTTTGTGTATTGTTGCAAAATATAACCCAGTTGTTGTACCGTTATTTAGTAATGTTGTGACAAGATCTTCGTACACTTCTTTCGCAAAGTCTATGTCTTCATATTTCGCTTCAAGTGGGAATGTATAATTGTGTAACCATTCATTCAATGGTAAATCTAACGCAGTCCCTGATTGCGCCCATTGTGGTGCATGAATATGTAAATCAATGAACCCAGGTAGAATATATTGTCCCGGTGCTAAGCGAAAAAAATGATCTTTCCCTTCATTTTCTTGTATGATAGATGGATAGACTTCCTCTTCAGGAGAAAGAATTTGATCAATAACACCATCTTCATTAATAAGAAATAAATGGTCTTTTAATATAGATACTTCTGAAATAGACGTTGCAGTAAATGCTGTGCCTAAAAAAATCTTAGAGTTTGTTTGCAATCATATCACCTTTTTGTTTTTTAATTTTAGTATGGATGTAATTATAAAGGATGAGTGAAAAGAAGTCTAATTCAAATGAGACATAGTTCAAATTGTCTAAATATTCGAACTTCATTTTTCGACAAACAAAGTATTGAATTGTCGAAAAATGGTGATATACTAAAGGAAACTTCATATTTTCATATAATCGCGGGGATATGGCCTGCAAGTTTCTACCGGTTTACCGTAAATAAACCGACTATGAAGAGTAAGAGAATAGTAGAGCTATTTTCAGTTATTTCGTACATTCACTCGAAATATACGCTTTTCATATAAAGCATATATTTCGAGTTTTTTTGTGCAAAAACACTAGGAGTATAGTGCAGTCTTTATATAGTTATTTTATAAATATTGGGGGATGACGAATGGGAAACACAGCGAAGAAATTACAAACAGAAGAAACAATTAAGTCTGTAAAGTCTACAGATAAAAACATATCAAATGGAAAAGCATTCTTTGTTGGATTACAACACGTACTAGCAATGGATTTATTTATACCACCAATTATTTTAGCTGGATTATTATCCTTATCTGTTGGGGATAGTGCATTATTAATTCAAATGACATTTATTGCATGTGGTATTGCAACACTGATCCAAGCAGGTTTTGCAATGAAATTACCTGTTATGCAAGGACCTTCGTTTGTGCCACTAAGTGCATTGGCAGCAATTGGTACCACATCAGGTCTTGGCGCAATGGTCGGTAGTTTAATGCCTGGTGCCTTATTAATTGCATTAATTGGGAAACCTTTGAAATTATTTAGTAAAGCTGTAGTCAAGTTTATTCCACCATTAGTTGCTGGAACAGTTATTATCGTTGTTGGGATTACATTAATGCCAAGTGCGATTAATGGAATTTACAATGCAGAAGGAAGCTTTTATCAAAATATTCTTATTGCGACAATTACAATGGCTGTATTAATTACATGTATGTATGTTGGAGAAAAAATGGCAAAATTCCGGTTTGTAAAAGTAGCTTCTGTTATTTTATCGTTAGGTATCGGTACATTTGTTGCTTCATTCTATGGTTTAGTTGATTTTAGCTCAGTGAGTGAGGCGTCTTGGTTTGCTTTACCTAGTATCTTTGCATTTGGTACGCCAGTATTTGAATTGGAAGCAATTCTAATCATGTTAGCAATTTATCTTATTATTGTTATTGAAACGACAGGAACATGGTTCACAGTTGGTGAAGTAACAGATCAGAAGTTAGATGAAAAGCGTCTGAATGGTGGAGCTTTTGGAGAAGGATTAGGTTGTTTTGTTGGATCATTCTTTGGAGGAACACCTGTTACTGGATATTCGACGAATGCTGGAATTATCGCAATAACTGGTGTGAAAAGTCGTAAACCAGTTATTGCAGGTGGTATTATTTTATTATTATTAGGTATGATGCCTAAATTAATGAATATCATCGCAAGTATTCCTGCACCAGTTATTAATGGTGTGTTCGCAATCGTAACGGTCATCATCATGATGAATGGATTTAAAGTAGTGAAAAAAGCACCATTTACAGAAAGAAATATGATTGTCATTGGTGTACCAATTATGTTAGCACTATTCGCTGTGTTAATGCCTACTGAGATTCTCTATAGTTTACCTACAATTGTCACATACTTTGTTTCTTCAGGAATTGCAGTTGGTGCGATTGGGGCATTAATTCTAAATTTCATTTTACCAGCCAAAAGTGACGACATAACAAATTAATCATAGAAGAATGGATAAGGAGATTGAACAATGCAACAAGATAAATTATGGAATGAATGGCATCCAGTGTATATTGCTGATGAGTTAAAAGAAGATCCTAAACAAGTACAAGTTCTAGGAGAAAAAATTGTAATTTTTAGAAATGACAAAGGTGTGCATGCCTTTAAAGATATTTGTATACACCGTGGAGCAGAGCTATCCTTAGGTAAGGTAGTAGATGGAAGATTAGTATGTGCATACCATGCATGGGAGTATGACGGTACTGGAGCATGTACCAAAATCCCTGCGCTTCCATGTGATCGCCCTATTCCAAAAAAGGCAAAAGCAACTGTCTATCATTGTGAGGAATATTTAGGGTTAATCTGGGTAAATTTAGGTGAAGATCCTGCGCCTTTTATTCATTATCCAGAAGCAGAAAAAGAAGGTCATCGTACAATTATTTGCGGACCATATGCGGTAAAGGCAAATGCTCCACGTGTAATTGAGAACTTCTTAGATGTATCTCACTTAATGTTTGTACATGAAGGATTATTAGGTGATGTGGATCATGCAGAAGTTGTGGATTATGATGTACAATTTGTTGATGATCGTTTGATTACAAGTAAAATTCCTGTATTTCAACCAAATGCGGACGGACGTGCAAAAGGTGGATATACAGATTATGTGTATGAAGTATTAAGTCCAATTATCGCACGCTTTACGAAGACGACAGAGGGAGAAGAGGAAGAATTAACGATCTTCACTGCTGTAAACCAAGAGGATAACGAGCAAACGAAAGTATTCATGTTATTAACACGTAATTATGATTTAGATCAACCAGATGAGCCATTCCGTGAATTTCAGGATACCATTTTTTATCAAGATTTAGATATTGTTCAAAGTCAAAAACCAGAATTACTTCCATTAGATTTGCAAATGGAAATGCATTTAAAATCAGATGCACTCACAATCGCATATCGTAGATGGTTAGATGAATTAGGAATAGAAAATGGCACAATGCCAATAGATAAAGAAAAGAGAAGCAGAAAAAAATAATAGATAAAACAAGCTAGTAGATTATTGTGGCTACTAGCTTGTTTATTAACGAAACGAGAAATCGTTTTCTTTATAAAGATAATTTATTTATTGGAATTTATTAAAAATGGTTGATTTTTTATTTATATGCGAATATACTCTATTACAGAAAGCGTTTACAGTCATACTGCAGGTGATTAAGACGCTTTAATTTATTTAGAATTAAGAAATCGGTTTCTTTTCTACATACTACTATATATAGCTTACAATCTACTACTTTATCCACTACTTTTTTTGTTGTATGTATTCACAATGTCACTTTCAATTGAAAATTTAATTAGGGGGTAAGAAGAAATGAAAAAATGGTTCATGCTGTTTGCTGCCCTTGTCCTTTTTGTGATGTTAGTTGCATGTAATAATCAGGATACAACGAAAGAAGAACCTTCAGATGATACACAAGAAAACCAAGAATCGACAGATCCAAATGCAGAAATGAATACGGATGCAGAGATTGAGCTGAATTTCTGGGTTTTTGGTAGTGCTGGTTATGAGACACTAGCAGAAGAATATATGAAAGAGAATCCTAATATTAAGATAACGATTAATGCTGGTGAGATGGAAGATATGCATAATAATTTGTTTACTTCAATTTCAGCTGGAAGCGGAGCGCCAGATATTTCTATGATTGAAGTGAGTAATATTGCTAAATTCATGGAAGCGAGTGACAGGTTTTATAATTTGTATGATTATGGTGCAAATGATGTAAAAGATAGTTATTTAGAATGGAAATGGAAGCAAGCAGAAAGTGTTGATGGATCATTCCAAATTGGATTACCGACAGATATTGGTCCGACGACGATGTTTTATCGAACAGATGTAATGGAAGAAGCAGGATTACCAACAGATCCGGTAGAGTTAGCAGCGGAGATTGATACATGGGATGCGTATTACGAAACAGCAAAGAAAATAAAGGAAACAACAGGAAAACCAATTACGGATAGTCCACAACTCATGTTTAATGCGATTCGTGATCAACAACAACAACAATATTTTAATGAAAATGATGAATTGATTATGGAAGATACAGTGAAAGAAGCTTATGATTTCACAACAAAGATGATTCAAGAAGGATTGATTGGTCAAAATGAATTGTGGACACCTGAATGGGGAAGTGCAATGACTGATGGTAGTTATGCTACATTAATCGGTGCACCTGCATGGATGATTGCGAATGTGAAAGCAAACGCGCCGGATGCGGGTGGGAAATGGTCTCTAACTACAATTCCTGAAGGTGCAGGGAATTGGGGTGGTTCTTTCTTAACGATACCTAAAGAATCGGAATATCCACAAGAAGCATATGATTTCATTGAATGGTTAGTTTCTCCGGAAAATCAATTGAAATCATTCCATAGTAATGGGTTATTCCCTTCTGCACCAGAAGTGTATGAAGATGAAGCATTTTTAGCAACGACAGATGAGTATTTTAGTGGTGCAGAAACTGCAAGAATTTTTGCTGAGGCAGCAGAATCTGTACAACCAGTATACATGGGAATTAATTATTCCATTGTAGATTCGGAACTCGTTACTGCATTAATCAATGTGGCGGTAGAAGGTGCAGATCCTCAAGCAGAATGGGATGCAGCGGTTGACCGCATTACTCGTCAATTAGAGAGACAATAATGAAATAACTACGCTGGTGATAGACAGATGTTGCGAAGCAGAATGGATTTGCAAACATGTTTTTCTACACCAGCGTATTTTTTAAAATTAGAAATAGAAACAGCTAAGAAGTTCTGCAATTTTGAATAGGAAGGAGTATGTCTTGTGGAACAAGTTGGATCAACATCTCACAAAAAACGCAAAAAATTTTGGACAGAAGAGCGTAAAGAAGCCTTTTCTGGTTATATATACATCTCTCCATTTTTTATATTGTTTTTTATTTTTGGACTATTTCCAATTTTATTTAGCTTTTATCTTGGCTTTCAAAAATGGAATGGTCTAAATGAAATGGAGTTTGTTGGCTTTCAGAATTTCGAGTGGATACTGACAGACCCTATTTTCTGGAAGTCGTTAAGTAATACATTAATCATGTGGTTATTAGGTACGTTACCACAACTTTTAATTGGGATTATACTAGCATATGCACTCAATGCATCGATAATAAAAATGAAAAGCGCATTTCGTGTATCTATCTTCATGCCATATGTTACTTCTACTGTTGCTGTAGCAATTGTGTTTGGTGTCATGTTCAATAGTCAAGAATTTGGATTAATCAATGTGATTTTAGGAACTTTTGGGTTGGATCCAATTAGTTGGTCTACGTCTGAATGGGGCGTAAAGATAGCTATCTCTACAATGGTTTTTTGGCGATGGGTGGGGTATAACACGATCATTTACTTAGCTGGATTACAAGGGATTCCGCATGAATTGTATGAAGCATCTGTCATTGATGGTGCAACAGTGAGACAAAAAATTCAGTACATTACGATTCCGTTGTTACGACCAATCATTATCCTTACAGTTTTTACTTCGACTATTGGTGCACTGCAATTATTCACGGAACCATTAATCTATATAGGTAGAACGTATCGTGAGGAAGGTATTACTGTTGTGCTATATCTATATAGAGAAGCATTTTCAAATCTCGCTTTTGGTCCAGCATCTGCTGCTGCCATTATTTTGTTCCTTATCATTATTGTACTTTCTACAATAAATGTATTCATAGCAAATCGGATTGGGCGATAGGAGGGTGAATGATGGGTGATTCGTATACTCAAAAACAATCAACTATACTTGTAAAAGGTTTTCTTTATTTTTTGTTAGCTATCAGTGCAATTCTTTCTATTTTTCCATTTTATTGGATGTTTGTGATGGCGACAAATGATAATAGTGCGATTAATAATTTGCCTCCAGCATTTATACCTGGTGGGGAACTTGTGGCAAACTTTATGAATGTAATTAACACAATCGATTTCTTTGGTGCGATTTGGAATTCGTTATTTGTTTCTGTTGTTACGACAATAGGTGTCTTATTTCTTTGTTCATTAGCAGGATATGCATTTGCTAAATTAAAATTTAAAGGGAGAGATATTCTCTTTATTGCTATATTAGTAACGATGATGATTCCACCACAGTTAGGATTGATACCACAGTACTATATTATTACGAAATTAGACTGGCTTAGTGATATGAAAGCAATTATCTTTCCTGGCTTAATCGATGCATTCGGGATTTTTTGGATGCGTCAATATATTAGTAGTAATGTTCCTGATGAATTAGTAGATGCAGCTAAAATAGATGGTTGTTCGAATTTTAGAGTGTATTGGAATATCGCAATACCAGTAATTATTCCAGCGTTTGCAACACTCGCAATCATTCGATTTATGTATATATGGAATGATTTCTTATGGCCATTAGTCGTATTGCGTGAAGAATCTGCTTATACGATTCAAGTAGCGCTTAGAGGTTTGATTGATAACTATGTGCGAGATAATGGCATGATTATGTCAGGTACATTTTGGGCAACTGTTCCGTTAATTATTATTTTCTTATTATTTAATCGTTTGTTCATTTCAAGCTTAACAGAAGGAGCAGTAAAAAGTTAGGCCAAAAAGATGTGTTTAGACGAGAAATCGTGGTATGATAAATAGTAATTAGTGCAAGCGGTAACAGTAAAAAGATAGAGAGAAGATGTCTGAAAAGTAGAGGTTAGAATCATGAAGTTAACAATTAAAGAAATCGCTAAAATGGCAGGCGTTTCACCTGGTACTGTTTCAAAAGTAATGAATCAAACAGGTAGTATAAGTCCTGACACAATAAAAAAAGTGAAAAAAGTAATTGAGGATACAGGTTATCAACCTAGTTTTTCAGCAAAAGCTTTAGCTACGAAAAAGTCGAATTTAATTGGCTTAATTTATGCTGGGGAAGTACATGTTGAATTTAATCACCCTTTCTTCAATCAAGTCATTAATGCATTCAAAAATACTGCTGGTCAATTAGGGTATGATATGCTCATCTTTTCCAATCAAACATTTAGTATGGGAAAAGAAAATTATGTCGCACGTGCCAAGCATTATCAACTTGATGGTTGCTTAATTATTGCAGGTGAGAATATTGAAGAAGCGATACATGAATTGGATCAAAGTGATATTCCTACAGTAGCTGTTGATTTGAAATTAAACGGTGAGAGATCTAGTTATGTGATGACAGATAATGAAAAGATATCTAGACAAGTAGTAGAGTATTTCTATCTAAATAATATTAGAAAAGTAGCATTTATTGGTGGGCAAATTAATTCAGATATTTCCAATGTGAGGAAGCATGCGTTTATACGAGCAATGAAGGACTATGGGATGGATTTAAAAGAAGAATGGATTCTACATGGGAACTATTTTGAAGAGAGTGGATATCAATTAATGAATGAATTGATTCATACCAATTCTATCCCAGAAGCAGTCTATGCAGTATCAGATATGATGGCTTTAGGTGTGCTAAAAGCGATTAAAGAGAACGGTCTACGTGTTCCACAAGATATCAAAGTGATTGGGTGTGACGATATTGAAGCATGTAGATATAGTGACCCATCCTTAGCGACAGTGAAACAAGACCAGTTGAAAATTGGACGGCTAGCTGCACATATGTTGCATGATTTAATTAATGAGTTGCAAGTGCAGAATAGTGTACTTGTCGATCCAGAGTTAATTATCCGTGATTCAGCAAAAAAATAAAATTTATAATAGTTGCGCACAAGAAAAATGGATTGGAACAAAAGAATTCTTTAACTTGAAAAATCCAAACGATTCGAAAGCTATTTACAGAATTGTTTGGATTTTGTGCGTATTAGATAGAAATTTGATATATAACTCCATTTGGTAATGATGAGATTTTTATATGTGCTTTGCATCCGCTCCGGCTTGTCCGTTTCCCTGTCCGTGTTTTTCCCCCGTAGTCGCGGAAACGGATACCTACACTTTTTTATACTCTACAATTATAGTAATCATAAAAATATTAGCTTTACTTCATATCGACCACGATGAACAAAATAAGCGCCTATCTGTAACAATCCAAAATGTCAGCACTTCCAAACATTGTAGAGCTTCACTAAGCGCAGGCGCCCACCCCCACTTCTATGGGGTCCTTTTTTCTGAAAAGTTAGCTGAAGGAAAAAGCCCATGGAAAGGGGAGGGGGCAAGCTGGAGCGGGGTATACGCACACGAATCATTTCATAATTATAGATTAAAGTTGTGTCATATCATTTTTTATTGCCAAACAACACATATATAATCGTTCTTATGATGTGTGAAGACCGCTATTTATGTCTTTAATTAATTATTCTCTTTCAGATAATTCCATACTAAATTCACGAATCGTTGCATTTGATTGGAGAGTGTGGTTGTTTCGAATGCATGGAATAGTGGTTGCAATAATTTTTCTATAATAATTTTTCTGATTCGTTCTCTTTCTAATTCACTAATGATGACATCAAGTAAGTCTCTTTGTTCTTCATTTAACATTTCTTGCTCTTTAAATCCATTAGCAAGTACAAGTAGTTCTTTTTTAGTGACCGTATTTTTGTACATATTTTGTTGAAGTGCATCAATTGCAAAATCATTCAAAAAAGTAGTTCCCTTTTCTTGCATGTATGGAATTAAATGCTCTACATAAGTGAATATAGTTTCTACCACTTCACGTAATGTAAAGTGTATACGTGTAAGATTTAGAGTAAATAACATATACTGCAACATACCGTAAAATAGTACGGTAGCTTCTTGTGCGTATGCTTTTATTTCTTCTCCAAAAATATCTACTAGTCTATTGGACAACCATTCCATTTCTATAACCCTATGTTGTAACACTAACTTTTTCAAATCTGATTGTTTGGAATAAAGAATGTTCTCGAACAATGGTCGAACATTTTTTTCATCATTTAATTGCATAAGTATCGTTATTTGATCAATCAATATGGAACGATCTTTAGGGTCTTTTCCAATTTGCATTGCTACTCGTTGTTGGTTTGCATCATATCGAATATTTTCAAGTATTTCAGCAATACAATCATGTTTAGAAGTAAAATAATTATAAAAAGTCCCCTTGGAAATATTTGATTTTTCAATAATTTCTTGTATCGATGTTTGCTGAAATCCTTTTTCAATAAATAGATTTAAGGCTATATCTGCTACTTTTCGCTTGCGATCATTCATGTTATCACCTCATTTTCTCTAAAGTCAGTATACGACCTAAAGTAAAGAAAAACAACTTTTTGAACCGTGAGTATAAAAAAGTTGATTATTTTGGACTCTAGGTATAAAATAGTTCAGTACTATAAGATTTTATGAAAGAATAAGAGGGAAGTAATATGTCAATACAAACGAAAAAAACACCATATTTTATGATAAGTATCCTATTTATAGGTGCATTTGTTTCTTTTCTAAATAATTCATTATTAAATGTCGCATTGCCATCTATAATGGTTGATTTAGGAATAGAAGATTATTCTACAGTACAGTGGTTAGCAACAGGATATATGTTAGTAAGTGGAATTTTGATTCCTGCTTCTGCATTTCTAATTACAAGATTTTCGAACAGAAGTCTATTTGTTACATCCATGTTCATTTTTACACTAGGTACAGCATTAGCTGCATTTGCTCCAAATTTTGGTATATTGCTTACAGGACGTATGGTTCAAGCGGTGGGTTCTGCAGTAATGGGACCATTATTAATGAATGTTATGTTAGTAAGTTTTCCGCGTGAAAAACGTGGTACCGCAATGGGTGTCTTCGGTATGGTTATGATTGCAGCGCCAGCTATTGGGCCAACATTGTCAGGTTATATTGTAGAGTACTATGATTGGCGAGTGCTATTTGAGATGATATTGCCATTAGCAATTATTAGTTTATTGCTAGGTATTTGGAAATTTCAAAATGTTATGGCACAGAATAAAGAAGCGACACTTGACTACTTATCTGTAGTTTTATCAAGTATTGGATTTGGCGGATTGCTGTATGGCGTAAGTAATGCAAGTGCTCATGGTTGGGACGATACTATTGTGCTAACAACATTAATTGTTGGTGCAATCGCTCTTGCGTTATTTATTATTCGTCAATTAAAAATGAAAGAACCATTATTAGATTTACGTGCATATAAATATCCAATGTTTGCCTTGGCGTCGATTATTGCAATTGTGAATGCAATAGCAATGTTCTCCGGGATGATTTTAACACCAGCATATGTACAAGATGTGCGTGGAATCTCTCCACTTGAATCTGGTTTAATGCTTCTGCCTGGTGCGATTATTATGGGAATCATGTCTCCAATTACTGGACGGTTATTTGATAAATTTGGTCCGCGTATGTTAAGTGTTATTGGTTTAATGGTTACAGCAATTTCAACATTTATGTTAGCAAATGTCCAAATTGATTCCACCTACACATATATCATTTCAGTGTACACGATTCGTATGTTTGGGATGTCGATGGTAATGATGCCTATTATGACGAATGGACTCAATCAATTACCAACAAGATTGAACGCGCATGGAACGGCGATCAACAATACGGCACAACAAGTATCAGGTGCGATTGGTACTGCAATCATGGTAACTATCATGAATAATGTTGCAAAATCTGAAGGCGAATCATTAATAAGTAATGTAGATCCACAAGCACTTACACAAGCAACAACAGAATCAATCACACAACAAGCATTACTAAGTGGAATCCAATATTCCTTTTATGTAGCACTTGGCATTAATATCGTTGCACTGGTGTTAGCATTCTTTGTTAAACGTGTAGATACAAGTGAAAAAGCAGTCCAAGAAATTGAAAAAAATTCTACCAAACCAGCAGAGTCTGTTGTATAATTTGTAAGTATGTAAAAAACGGATTTTGATACGTAGCTAAATAATCAATAACATCAGAGTAAAATAAGAATAAAAATCCGAACTATTTTTGAATAGTTCGGATTTCATGTTATCAACTTGTTCTTTTTGATAACATATCTTTGTTTAGGTTTGTTAATTGAAAATATTGGGTACACCTTAATAGATAATATTTGTAAAGGATGGTGAAAACTATGTTATCACTAGAAATGAAAATAGATGTAATGAGACAAAGACTTTATCAAGCGTATGAGAACAACGTGAGTTACGAAGAATTACTTGAATTGTCAGTTCGATTAGACCATCTATTAAATAAATTTCAACAAATAAGCAATCAATCCAACATAGCCTTAGAACCCGCTAATTAATCCAGTGATTCTAGCGGGTTCGTTCTTACAGTAGTTGCATTGTGGTAATACAAGTCGGGTCATCATCAAATGTGGATAACTCTGCTTTAGCTTCCTTATCCTGATAAGAAATTGTTACATAAAATTTCTCATTCCTAGGTAACCATATATCAATAAATCCATTATTAAATGATGTCATTTCTTTATTAACTATTATGTTGCCATCAGCATCTTCAATATAAACATCAAATGTAGTATCAGTAAGTTCACTTTGACATCCTGTTAAACTATGATAGGTACATGGATGTGTTGCATTTTGAAATGGCGCAATAGACAGAAAGAACTCCTCTTCAGGTAAATCGTAGGCCATTGTTTCATTATCTTTCTCCACTATTAATTGATTAGCATTCACAGAAGCAGAGGTAGCTTCAAGCTGATCTGTACTGTATTCATGAATCATTGTTTTGACTTCTTCATCTGATAGAGATGTTTCCTCATTACTGCAACCAATCAATCCAATCATACAACTCATTGTTAATAATACAATCCATTTTCTCAACATTCATCACTCCTTCATTATAATGAAAAGCAAAAGCATACATATCCTTTTTTCTTACGCTATTATAACATTAGTAGAATTTGATATTCCACTTTCTCTTCACTAAAAAACGATTATAGTTATATGTACGAGTTTGGTTATTCCGTTAAATAACTTATCGATTTACGCGATATAATGATTGACTTGTACTTACAGATTGTATAAAGTTTTAATCGAGAAGCAATAAAAAAGTGTATTTATAAAAGGAGATATAACTATGGGAAAACGAGCAATTCAACAGAGATTGCTTGCACATTATTCATTTCGAGATGTAAATAATATAGGGAAAGACATCTCAGGGAATGGGAATGATGCAATTGCAAAAGGAGAAATGAAACCGTTTGTAGAAGAGGTTGAAGACAAGTATGCTGTAACCTTACATGGAGGTCAGAATGGAACTTCTTATTTAGAACTTCCACAAGATTTATTGAAAAATGTCAGTGATAATACTGGTATAACGGTGACGACTTGGATTTATTTAAGAAAAGGTGAAAATGTATGGGAACGAATTTTTGATTTTGGTAAAGGACCAACTGGACCGTACATATTTTTAACTCGAAATTTTAGAGGTGTTTGTTATACGGAGACAGATCTAGTTGCAGATGCTGGAAAAACATTTGCTAGTGGTGAATGGGTGCATGTAGCAATGTCTGTGACAGGAACAGAGACAGGAACATTAAGTAGTGCAGGACCTGTGATTTATGTGAATGGAGAAATTGTTGCAGATGGCTCTATTAGTCAGACATCTAGTGGAACATACAAACAACTAAGACAATGGTTTGATACATTCAAAACGGAATCAAATTATTGTAACAACTATATCGGAAGATCACAACATGCAGCAGACCTTGACCTCTATGGATCTTTAACTGATTTTAGAATATATGAACAAGGGTTGACGCAAGATGAAGTAATTGAAGTGATGTGTGAATCGTTAACAGACCAAGAGATTGTCGCATTAGCAAAGGACAAATATTTACAATCACCAATTACGGTTATTTCACGGGATATTGAGCTACCAAGTCAATTAATGGGGAACAAAGTCAGTATCAATTGGAAGTCTAGCAATGCAGATGTTATCACAGATCATGGTGTAGTAGGTGATGTGTCTAGAGTCTATGGTGTTAATTTAATCGCCTATTTACAAAAAGGTGATGCTAAAACAGAACAAACTTTTCCTGTAACAGTATTGCCACAAGGAATGCCATCACATCATATTACAGTAGATGGAACGAAAGAAATTGCATCTGTAAGTGATGTGATGTATGGCTTATTTTATGAAGATATTAATAATGCAGCAGATGGTGGTATTTATGCAGAGTTAGTTCAAAATCGTTCTTTTGAATCATTTGCATTTGACACATATTCTCATGCTTCAGGTGCTTGTGGTTGTTCCACAGGAAGAAATCATGTGCCACTTCATGCGTGGTATGGAGATGTGGATAAAGTCATCGTACAAAATGAAGGTGGATTAAATGACTTTTTTCGTGTAGCTGATCAAGAGGTTAATAGTCATTATATTACAATGCCAAGTGGTGTAACAATAATAAATAAAGGATTTAATGATTCTAATCATTATTGTGCAATGGCAATTAAAGAGAACGAGCTTTATGAATGTACTATTTGGGCAAAAGCAAATGAACAGAGCACACTTACATTACAACTTCAAGATGAGAACAATCTCCCGATAAGCAATGCCATTACAGTGGAAGTAGATGGGAATAACACGTGGAGTAAATATGGAGTCGAAACAAAGCTTACTTTTAAAGGAACGAAGACAACTTTCGGTCAACTAGCATTGACAAGTGATGGAGAAGTATCGATTGATTTCGTCTCACTAATGCCGCAAGATGTATGGGGAGCAAAAGAAGAAGAACACTCAGAGACGGCAAACAAAAATTACTTAGCGAATCCCAATTACCGTTTGCGAAAAGACTTAGTAAACGCACTTGTAGAGTTACATCCTAAATTCTTACGTTTTCCAGGTGGCTGTATTTCGGAAGGTTCTTACATTTGGGAGAATGTGTATGAATGGAAAGATTCCGTTGGCAGAGTGGAATTACGTAAAGAGAATTTTAACGTATGGGGTTACATGATGACGATGGGACTCGGTTATATGGAGTACTTCCAATTAGCAGAAGACCTTCATGCAGAGCCATTACCTGTTATGGCTTGTGGTGTATTATGTCAAGCGAGATCGAATTATGTACATCCAGCAGGTGGTGAATTAAGAGATTATTATGTAAAGAGCTTTACGGATTTAATTGATTTTGCAATAAGTACAGATTTTGAGCAAAATGAATGGGCACAAGTGAGAAAAGAAATGGGGCATGAACAACCATTTGATTTACATTACTTAGGCGTCGGAAATGAGAATTGGGGTATAGAATTCTTTGCAAACTTTGAATACTTCAAAATGAAAATAGATCAGTATATGGAAGAAAATTACCCTGGATATGAATTACACATCATTTCTACAGTTGGTGCGCAAGCAGATGATGATGCATATCAAGAAGGATGGAAATTTTTAAGTGGTAACTTCTCTGGAAATCATCAAGTTACCTTTACAGATGGAAAGAAAGAATTTGAAGAAGAGATGACATGGTATACACATCAACCGAATTACATGGATACAATAGCGGATGAACATTATTACCGTTCAAATGAATATTTACTTCAAAATGTGGATCGCTATAATTACTACTACCGTAACTACAATGAGGATGGTAGTCTGAATGAGAAAGAATCATCTAAGGTGTTTGTAGGAGAATTTGCTTCAACAGATAAGAATACGCTAGCAGGTGCGGTTGCAGAAGCAGCCATTATGACAGGTTTTGAAAATAATGCAGATGTGGTGAAGTTAGTAGCTTATGCGCCGTTGTTTAATAAAGTGTTAACAGATGGTACCTATCGTTGGACACCTGATATGATTTGGTTTGATAATGAATCTGTATGGTATACACCGAATTATTATGTACAACAACTATTTGCAAAATATGTAGGGAAAACGGTCTGGGATACAACATTCGCTTCATATAAGAAAGGTGAGCTTACGAAATACAAACCACATGGCGGGGTGTCTATCGGAACAGGTGATGCGGAAGTTCTCGTGAAAAGTATAAAAATCATCAATAATCACAACAATGAACTACTTTTTGAACAAGACTTTACAACTGAATTGCATGAAGATTGGCAAGTGATTCCTGGATCTGTTGGTACAGAATATATCGAAGGAAAAGGTCTTCATTTTCACAAGCAAGCGAATGGTAGAAATGGGCTGTATTTATGGAAGAATGAGTGGTCTAATTACACTGTAGAAGTAGAAGCAACTAAACTTTCTGGAGATGAAGGATTGTATATAGGAGTTGGCTTAACAGATATTTCGGAAGAGAAGAAGAATGTGATAGAATATGCCATTCATTATAATGGCACTGCTACAGGTGTGAAAGTATTTAAAGATGGTGTAGAAGGATATACGCTTGGCGACTATTCTTCCAGTACAGCAGCGGGTAATTTACGTACAAGTATGTTAGAAAAGTTTCAAGTGGACACACCATATACAATTGCTGTGAATTATGGTGGGATAACAAATGACCGATTAGTATGTTCTTATAAAACGAAAGATTTTGAGAGTAAACGATTAGATTATAAATTAGAGGCATACAATCGTGATATTTTCCATACTGTATCAACAGATGATGACAAAGTCTACATGAAACTAGTGAATGCAGATGGGTATGAAAAAGTAACAAAAATTTCACTTAAAGGATTACAAGTGAAAAATGAAGCACATTGTATTACAATTACTGGAGATGAGAGTGTAGTTGATTTGCCGAATGTAAACAAAAAAGGCAATGAGCAAATTGTACCGATAGAATCACAGATTTCAATAGATGAAGACACAATGCTTGTAACATTAGAGCCATATTCAGTTAAAGCAATTGTGATGGATAAGAGATAGGTAAGTAGCTTTTAAAATATGCAACACATAAGAAGGTGATAGAAGACTTTCTTGGTGTTGCATGTTTTTATGTGCGTATTCTAAGTTAGTAATAAATAGATTTGACTATAAATAGTGTCAAAAGTATAATAATAATGTTAAGCAGAATTATGTAGTTAGACTTATTCGTTGATGACTTAAACATGTGTATACATAATTCCACAAGAATAAATCATACTAGTCTAAGTTGATTTTAGTGCATGATTATCTCATTTTTAGCATACTGTAAAAATGTAAGTCATCACGAGTATACTTGGAATCTGAATATTAGTATAGGAGTCTAAATACATGGATTATTTAGTACAATTTCAAATTAATATTTTCGCTTTGATGATATTATTTATTTTGTATTTTATTGTGAGAATGTCAAAAATAAAAACATTTGGAAAGCGTTTAATCCGGTGGATAACAGCAACCACTACGATTGCCATTATACTAGAACCATTGACATGGATATTTGATGGGATGCAATTTACTGGGGCGTTTTTTTTAGAATACTCGAGTAACTTTTTTCTTTTCTTAATTGGACCAATTATTGGTGGTCTTCTCCTCTCCTATGTAGATTACAGAATTTATAAAAAACCAAAACGTATAGCTAAAAAACTATACTATCAACATGCAAGTATTGCAACATGTGTCATTCTACTAATAAATATATTCATCCCGGTTTATTTTCAGGTAGATATAGAGACAAATAGTTTTAGTAGTAGGGAATGGAAAGAATGGCACTATGTCATTCTAGGTAGCTTATACATCTATATGTTCCTCTTCCTCTTAATGAATAGAAAGAAAGTACAATTCCATGAAGCAACTATTTTTATTGTTTGTTTCTTTCTTCCAGTCATAGGAATGATTGTGCAATTGTTCGATTCGAAACTACACTTTTCTTGGACATCCATTGTGTTAGGGATTTTCGTCGCGTATATTTTCTTAGAAACAGCATCTACTGAGGAAGATCATCTTACCAAATTATTTAATAGGCAAAGTTATGAAACATATTTAAATTATTTAATGGAACATCGGCAATCATTTGGAGTTACTTTAATAGATTTAAATTACTTTAAAATAATTAATGATGATTTTGGTCATGCAAAAGGTGATGAAGTTTTGATGTATTTCGCCTTGTTATTAAAAAAGGTTTTTAGTAACAATGGTTTTGTGGGAAGACTTGGTGGAGATGAATTTGTCGTTATAAGTAATAGTACAGAAGAAGAAATGTTTACATATATGAATGAATTAAATGAGCAATTGAAACTAGTAGATAATAAGCTAGTGAAGAATTTGAGCTTTAGTTATGGATATCAGTATTATACCCCAAATATGACGATAGATGAGTTGTATATGAGTGCCGACAAAAAAATGTATCAAAATAAACATAGCATGAAAGAAACAAAGGTAAGGTAATCGAACTGTGCCTAAAAAGACTTGTATGTTCATCGTGAAATATGCCAATGTTAAATGTTTCGATTACGGCCAAATTCTAATCTTGTGATAAATCTACATGTACTTGAATACAATGAATTATCATGTGTAATAAAAGGGGATGTGGCTATTGCAAGGAACTGAGTTAGATTACGCCAAGTTTGAACACCGTTTTTGGTTACATATTTTAGCGGATCATGCACGTTTTATTTTTGATACATTAGTACCATCTCAAATAGATGATTTGCAAAAGGCAGAAGTATTTAGGCAACAGTACGATGATTTATATGCGAAGGTGGATGTACTTGCTGAGAAAAATGCCATCGCTTTTGCTATACGTGTGGAAGATGTCACGAAACAATTTCGAGAATTTAAGTTATCACTTATCGCACGTCATTTGATTGGAGAAATGATTATTCATTTAACACCAACGTTTCTTAATCATATGGTAAATGAATTAGATGAATATGTTCGTATTATTCAATATTTAAAACAAGGAGAAAAACCACCATTATTTCATGAACTGCATCACCATTTAATATGGTTACTTGATGCATCAGGCCACGCTGGTGCCATTAATGATCATCTAGATGGTGTAGAAAAGCGGTTGAAAGAAAAAAGCGCTCAATTTACACAGCATTTTGATCAGTTTTATTTAAAAGCAGTAGAGTTAACGGGTTATTTACGTACAAACATAGACCAATTTCCTTCATTAGAAAGATTTAATCATGATGTCGAAATAGAAATGAAACTATTTCAAACATTTTTACATGAAATAGAGGAAATGGAATTGAATGCAGAAGTACTTAGCACATTCACTGCTTCTATGGCAGATCATATGGCACGTGAAGAACAATATTATTTATTGAAGTTAGCAGAAGTGAGAAATAGCTAGTTATACTATTTGTTATAATAAGAGAGACAAGTGATTATATGCTTGGCTCTCTTTTTTAGTCTATTCATAAATAAGGAGCTGAATCCATTGAAAGAAATAGTAGGCGAATGTATAGAATGTCAGAAGTTAGTGTATTGCGAAGATGGCTTTTTTGATGGGGTATATGACAATCATAAGTTGTATTGTTATAATTGTCACAAGGGCAGAAAAAAAGAAGGGAACACAGATAATGAAAACAGTAATTTTTGATGTAGATGATACATTGTATGACCAAGCAATGTCTTTTCATAAAACTTTTCATAAAGTAATTAGCACGAATTATAGTTACAGTGAGATAGACAAAATTTATCGTTTAAGTAGAAAATATAGTGAAGAATTATTTGATAAGAGTGAAGCGAAAGAAATATCTGTTCGTGATTGGCAAATTGGTAGAATCTTATATGCTTGCAGAGATTTTGAGATTCATATGGACGAAACAGATGCACTACTTTTTCATGAAACATATGTAGAAGAACAGAAAAAAATTAAGATGTTTGATGAGATGAGAGATTTATTAGATTTATTAAAAGAAAAAGGTGTACAAATTGCTATTTTGACTAATGGTGAAGAAAGTCATCAAATGATGAAAATCGAACAGTTAGCACTTTCAAAATGGATTTCTACTAATAATATTTATGTATCTGGTAGTTATGGTGTAGCAAAACCGAAGCTCGAAATCTTTCGTATAGTAGAAGAAAAGGTGAATTGTTCTCCAGAATCTACTATATATATAGGAGATTCTTTTGAAAAAGATATTATCGGTGCTCGAAAAGCAGGATGGCAAGCTATATGGTTTAATCATCGTATGAAAAAGCCTCATTTGGATAATGAGATTGACTCGTACTTAGAGTTTCAAAAAGCAAATGATATATATAATTGGTTTTATGACTATTTTTCTTAAAAAGTGATTGACAACTTCATATAGATAATGTAATATATTTTCTTGTCGACTTATTCCTTTTTGAAATTTAGTAATCTTTTAATTTAAATTATTTTTCAAAAAAGTTGTTGACATGAATAACTGATTTAGATATAATATAAAAGCTGTCGCAAAAAACAGCTCTTGATCATTGAAAACTGAACAAAACAACCAGTATGATATATAGTAAGAAATGCTAGCTTTTAGAAGCGAGCTTAAAGTCAACTTTATTTGAGAGTT
>NZ_JBHSDV010000007.1:0-87547 GCF_042651725.1 Gracilibacillus marinus
AGGTCACACCTGTTCCCATGCCGAACACAGTAGTTAAGCTCTCCAGCGCCTATGGTAGTTGGGGCCTTGCCCCTGCGAGAGTTGGACGTTGCCAGGCAATTATAAAGGACTTATCTTAGTTAGTATACTAGGATAGGTCTTTTTTTTACTAATAAATTTAATAAGCAATAATGAGTAGATGCAATAGAATTAATACAAATAAATATAAAAATTAAACGAAACAAGATAAAAATGATTGCGCTTTCAAATGTAATATATTATATTAGGGTTAAGGAAAACGATTGCACTATATACATAATATTAAAAATCATAAATTATAAATATCAATGTGCAAACGATTTCTCTTAAAATTGTAACGCATTTGTTACACAAATTAAAAGGAGGAGAAATAGTTGAACAATCAAAAAGTTCAAAAATGTTTGTCTGTAGTAATGATTTTATTATTAGTGTTTAGTCTGTTTACAACAATTGTCCCACATAATAATGTTCGAGCAAGTAATAGTCAGGAAATAGAAGAAGAAAACTTAAGAATTCATTATGATAATAATACTGTTGATGTAAATGAAATAGGTGTCTGGTTATGGGGGGATGTTGCGAATCCTTCTGATCAACAAGGAGAATGGCCAAATGGCACATGGTTTAATGAAGAATATATAGACAGTTATGGAGCATATGTTGATATAGAATTATCAAAAGAGGCAAAAGCAATTAGTCTATTAATCGTGAATCGAGATGGGGAGAAAGTTACTAAAGACATTACTATTGATATATTGGATCCCATGATGAAAGAAGTATGGATTTCTCATACAGGTGAAGTATATTATTATCAACCAGAGAATATTGGAAGTAACAAATTACGAATCCACTATAAGAAAGAAGATACTAATTATGAACCTTGGGGAATTTGGTCATGGGGAAATGTATTAGAAGAACCCAAAGAATGGCCTACAGATGCGATTCCCTTTTCTAATAATCAAATAGGAAAGTATGGAGCATATGTAGATCTTTTATTAAAGGATGAATTAGGTTCTTTAGGCTTTTTACTCGTTAATCGTTCTGATGGTACACAAACTAGTGATATGACATTTTCAGATTTTAAAAGTCATCAACAAATTTTTGTTAAAGAGGGGTCTAATGAAGTATATACAAATCCATATTATGTGTCCGTGAAAGATTCCGAAGAAAATACAGAGGAACATGAAGGTCAATATGATATTAGCTTAGAAGGTAATGTGAATCGAGAGCTGTCGTATAATGACCATGCTTTATTGGAAGTAGCTATTACAAACAATTCTGACAAAGAAATTAAGGAAATATATGCGGATACTACAGCGCTTGGCGGGAGTGAACGATTATCTATTTCACCGCAATTGAATAAAGTGACAGTATCTGTGAATGAAACGATTCAACCTGGAGAAAAAATCATTCCTGTTACAGCTGTTGATGAAGAAGGTGGAATATATACATCAGAGGTATCTGTAACTGTTGCAGAGAACCTCACAGAAAATAAGATTGATTGGGATGAATCTGTTATATACTTTATGTTAACAGATAGATTTAATGATGGTGATATACGAAATAATGATCCATATGAATTAAATTATCAATCATATGACAACGAAAGAGGTACGTATCAAGGTGGAGATTTCAAAGGTGTAATTGATAAATTAGATTACTTAGAAGAATTAGGCATCAATACAATTTGGATTACACCAATTGTTGAAAATATAGGCCATGATGTGAATTATAATGCTGAAGAAGGTTCTTATTTTGGATATCATGGCTATTGGGCGAAAGATTTTGAAAAATTAAATCCGCATTTAGGCACATTAGATGAATTTCATCAGCTGATAGATTTGGCAGCAGAAAAAGGTATTAAAATAATGGTAGATGTGGTTTTGAATCACGCAGGTTATGGACTAAAAGGTGAGCAGGTAGATATTCCAGGCTATCCAACAGAAGAAGATATCCTTCGCTTTAATGGTATGTTGAGACAGCAATCGGGTTCTGGTGATGAGAAAATGGAGTTATCTGGATTACCTGACTTTGAAACAGAAAATAAAACTGTTCGGGATCAGTTAGTTACATGGCAAACAAACTGGATAGAAAAGACAAAGACAGCGAAAGGTAATTCAATTGCTTATTATAGAGTAGATACGGTCAAACATGTCGATAAGGTTACATGGCAACATTTTCGGAATCAATTAACATTAAAGAAACCAGATTTCCAATTGATTGGAGAAGCATGGGGAGCAGGGCCATCAAATCACCAAGGATATCTACAATCAGGTACAATGGATTCTTTATTAGATTTTGAGTTTAAGAATATTGCAAAACTATTGGTAGATGGCAAGATAGAACAAGTTACCCAATCACTCCAAGAGCGAAATGAGTTTATTCAATCAAACCGAATGTTAGGACAGTTTTTGAGTAGTCATGATGAAGATGGATTTTTATATAAGTTAAATGGTAATCAAGATAAATTTAAAATTGCAGCATCATTGCAAATGACTTCTAAAGGTCAACCGGTGATTTATTATGGAGAGGAATTAGCTCAATCAGGTGCTAATAATTGGCCTCAATATGATAATAGATACAATATGCCATGGGACGATGTAGAGAATAATGACATGCTCGTACATTATAAAAAGTTATTGGCATTTCGTGAGCAACACTCTGATATTTTGGCTAAAGGTAATTATCAAAAAATTGCAGGTTCTGATAATGAACAGTTTTTATTGTACGAAAGAGAATGGAACAATGACCAAGTTTATGTTGGGTTAAATATAGCAAATGAAGCCAGACAATTACAACTAACTGTAAGTCAGGCAAATACGGAAATAATAAATCAATATAATGATGAGACATATGCGGCAACAGCAAATGAAAATGGAGAATTTGTTATCAAAGTAGAGTTACCTTCTATTGATAATGGTGGTACAGCATTATTGCATGTTAGTAATGGAGAGATAACGTCTGTACAGGCAAATGAAGAAGAACCAACGATTGAAGAAATTCCAAAAGGACATTTACGTGTTCATTTCGAACAAAGTAGTCAATCATATGAAGAATTGGGATTATGGACTTGGAAAGATGTGAAAGAACCTTCGGAAACAACTGGTAGCTGGCCAGATGCAGCATCAAAATTTCATGCACAAAATGTCACTTCATTCGGTAGGTATGTAGATGTGCCATTAATTGAGAATGCAAGGGAAATTGGATTATTGATTAATAATCGTAATGGGGAAAACGTGTCAGGTGATCTGAATATAACATTGCTATCAAATAAGATGAATCAAATTTGGATTACAAAAGATTATAAAGTATATCTATATGAGCCTTTATCAGAATCAAATAAATTGCGGATTAACTTTTATCAAGATGAAGGTTCCTACAATGAATTTGGTGTATGGACATGGGGTGATGTGAAACAACCAACAGAAAATTGGCCTGTAGGTGCTCATTATTTTTCAGATGAAATGATGGGATACAATGGTTCATATACAGATATCGCATTAGCTGATAGTGCCAAACAGGTTCACTTTCTTATATTAAACAAAGATACTGCTTGGCAAACGGAGGATTTTAGTTTTAGTGATATAAATAATCATACACAAATATTTATTAGAAAAGGTGATGATAGCATCTATACGAATCCATATTTTATACGAGAAGAAGGGTTGATGAGTGCAGATATCCTATCATCTGAAAAAATAGAACTTACTTACTCTTCCATTGAAGGTTTAACAGAAGAAGCCATTAAGGAAAATGTAGAAATAATCGATAGTGAAGGGCGAGGAGTACCATTTAATAAAGTGACAATTGAAAGAGAAAATAACGTTGTTCTACTACACGGTACCTTTTCATTAAATAATTCGCCATTCACCATTAAACATGATGAGCGGGAAGTAACTGCAACGATTGGTTGGAGATTAAAGGATGAATTATATAGTTATGAAGGGGAGTTAGGTTTAACATTACACGACAAAGCATCTGCTACATTGAAATTATGGGCTCCTAGTGCGGATCATGTATCTGTTATACTTTATGACAAAAAAGATCAAACAAAAATGGTGAAGAATGATATTATGATGAAACAGCAAGATAGAGGGGTTTGGCAAGTAGAGTTGAACGAGTCAAATACAGGGTTACAAGATATAAGAGGGTACTACTATCATTTTGCAGTCGAGAGAGATGGAGAAACAGTACTTGCATTGGATCCATATGCAAAATCGATGGCTGCTTGGAACAGTAATGACCCTAACCAAGAAGTGGGTAAAGCAGCAATAGTAAATCCAAGTGAGATTGGTCCATCATTAACATATGCATCTATTGACGGATTTGATAAACGTGAAGATGCTATTATCTATGAAGTTCATGTTCGTGACTTTACATCAGATCCATCGATAGAAGAAGAACTATCTCATCGATTTGGCACATTTACATCATTTATAGAAAAACTTGATTATATTAAGGATTTGGGTGTCACACATATACAATTATTACCTGTTATGAGTTATTATTTTGCTGATGAGCTATCAAGTGATGAACGACTATTAGAGTATTCATCAACAGAAAACAACTATAACTGGGGATATGACCCACATAGCTATTTTTCCTTAACAGGTATGTATTCAGAAAATCCGAATGATCCAGCAAAAAGAATAGAAGAGTTCAAATTACTGATTGAGGAAATTCACAAACGAGGAATGGGTGTCATACTAGATGTAGTGTATAATCATACTGCTAAAGTAGACATTTTAGAAAATATTGAACCGAACTATTATCATTTTATGGATGCTGATGGTACACCTCGTGAAAGTTTTGGTGGTGGTAGATTAGGTACAACACATAAAATGTCTAGAAAGTTACTTGTTGATTCTATTCTGTATTGGGTAGATGAATTTAAAGTGGATGGCTTCCGTTTCGATATGATGGGAGATCATGATTCGGAAACAATTCAAATGGCATATGACAAAGCAAAGGAATTGAATCCCCATGTTCTAATGATTGGAGAGGGTTGGAGAACTTTTACTGGAGATGAGAAGTATCCATCTGTCCAATCTGCAGATCAAGATTGGATGCAATATACGAATAGTGTAGCTTCATTCTCAGATGAATTTCGAAATGAACTTAAATCAGGCTTTGGTAGTGAGGGAGAACCGCGATTTTTAACTGGCGGAGCTAGGAATATCCAGACAATATTCAATAATTTAACAGCGAAACCAGGTAATTTTATTACAGATGATCCAGGTGATGTCGTACCATATATTGCTGCACACGATAACTTAACATTACATGATGTAATTGCACAATCTATCAAGAAGGATCCAAAAATACATGCCGAAGAAATTCATCAACGAATCCGATTAGGTAATCTAATGGTTCTAACCGCACAAGGAACACCATTTATTCATGCAGGGCAGGAGTTTGGAAGAACAAAACAATTTAGGGATGAAGAGTATAGACAAGAAGTAGAGGAAGCTCCATATAAATCAACATTGCTAACAGATGAGAATAATCAACCATTTGAGTATCCTTACTTTATTCATGATTCCTATGATTCTTCTGATGCAATTAATATGTTTGATTGGGAGAAAGCTACAAATTCCAGTAAGTATCCTATTCATACAACGACAAGAGCTTATACAAAAGGATTAATCGAATTGCGTCGATCCACAGATGTTTTTCGTTTAGGAACAATGGAAGAAGTTGATAAATATGTCTCACTTATTAATGCGGAGGAAATGAAAGAATCAGATTTGATTATAGGTTATTCACTTGTCTCACCGACAACAGGAGATACGTATTATGTATTTGTAAATGCAGATCAAAAGGAGAGGACATTTACAATAGAAAATGATTTAACAAAAGGATCAGTACTTGTTGACAATATTACTGCTGGGATTACACCAATAAAAAATCCAGCAGGTGTATCCATAACGAGTAACACAGTAAATGTAGCTCCACTTTCTGCAGCTGTGATTCATGTTGCAAATAGTAAGCAAAGTAGTGAATCCCCAATAAATGAGAATGAAGAAAATACAGGGAATGACTTGGTAAATGAAGAGATATCGGAGAATATTGGGGAAAATAAACCAAATCAAGAAGAGAATCAATTACCCAATACAACGACAACGATGTTTCGCTTTATACTGATAGGAGCGGTTTTGTTAATAAGTGCATTAGGTATTTTTATAATAAATAGACGACGAATGTATTAAAGAAAAAGAGTATTGGCGATTTATGCTAATACTCTTTTTTTAAATGCAAGAGGAATGATGTGTAGAATATAAGTGGCACCCATATCATACTGCAAAGTAGAGCGGGTACATGAGGATGACATATCCACAAGGCTATCCACACGAATTATAGTTCGTGTGGATAACTAACAGGGACTATTTTCTCAATTTAAAAAGAGTATAGAATGTATCGGTGCGACGCATATAATTGTTAATAGGACAAGGTCTATATTTGATAGCAGTGTAATGTTATTAGTAGTTCTATTATTGAGCGGAGAGTCCTTATATAAGTATAATTTTAGAATATTGAAAAAGTTATTAACATGAACTATAGTTCGTGTGGATAACTTTTTAGATGTATATTCAGTAGCTATTTATCAAGGGAGGGAAGGGGGAAAATGTACTGTACTCAATAAAAATAAATAACTTTATCTAATATGCAATATAATGTATGTAGAATGGGTATACATTAGATATAGAAAGAGGAGGAATAGTAGTGTTACAGTCATTTTTTGATACGGATTTTATCGATTCGATGATAAAACTTGTTATTGCATTAACATTATCTGGATTAATCGGATTGGAAAGAGAGTTAAATCGGCACTTTGCAGGGTTACGCACACATATACTAGTTGGTGTAAGTGCATGTTTAATGATGCTCTTATCTGTAAATGGTTTTACATATTTTATGGAGAATTATGATAATGTTCGATTTGATCCTGCAAGAATTCCTTCATATGTTATATCTGGCGTTGGTTTTTTAGGTGCTGGAACTATTTTAATAAGTGGAAGAACCATACGTGGGCTGACGACAGCAGCATCGATCTGGTCTGTTGCAGGGTTAGGACTAGTCATAGGTATTGGCATGTATAAAGAGGCGATATTTACGACAATAATCATATTAATAAGCCTAGTTCTATTGAACAAAGTAGAGAAAATAATTAATAGTAAACAACACAATATCTCGTTTGAAATCAATTTAGCAAAAGAGAACAATCCAGGAGACTTTCTCGCGCAACTACAATCATTCCCAATGGAAATTAGAGAGTATGATGTGATTAGCAATGAGGATGGGCGAAAGAAAATCAAAATGTATGTGGAAGTAAAGCAACGAAAAAAACAACTTAACTTACATGAATGGTTACTGAATCAACAAGGTGTAGAAAAAATAAAAATGAAATTTAAATAATGTTTGTAAATAAATGAAAAAGGTAATAATAGTCAAGAACAATATTGTTGCAACAATTGAGTAATCATATATAATAATAATATAGTCAAAGTCAGAAGGGGGAGGGGAAATTGCGGAATATTTCAGATATTATTGAACAATATTTGAAAGAAGTGATGCAGCGTAACCAAGCCAGAATTATTGAAATAAAGCGAAGTGAAATTGCAGATCGTTTTGAGTGTGTACCTTCTCAAATCAATTATGTAATTAATACTAGGTTTACATTAGAAAAGGGATATCTTGTAGAAAGTAAACGTGGCGGTGGCGGTTATATTCGAATTAGTCGAGTGACGAATCAAGACAAGGCCAAATTAATCGATGAGATTATTAGCATGATCCAGCCAAAAGTATCTCAACAAAAAGCTTGGAACATATTAGAACGATTGCTAGAGGAGAAATTGATTACAACAAGAGAAGCGAAATTAATGGTCGCTGCATTAGATAGAGATACATTATCATTTCCGTTACCATTAAGGGATGAAGTACGGACAAGAATCATGTCAGCAATGTTACATGCCTTAAAATACCATTTGTAGGGGGTGTAGTACAATGGAATGTCAAGAATGCAAAGAGAATCCAGCAACACTTCATTTTGCGCAAGTGATTAATGGAGAAAAAAATGAGATTCATGTCTGTCATAAGTGCGCAAAAGAAAAAGGTTATTTAATGCATGATGATGAATCCTATTCGTTACATCATTTACTGTCAGGGTTATTTCAATTTGACCATAATAAACTCAATCAAACTACAAAACAACCATCCTCGGACCTGAAACAATGTGATAAATGTGGGATGACATATGAGGAATTTGCAAGAATCGGTAAGTTTGGATGTACTAATTGTTATCATACATTTAAAGAACATTTGAACCCTATTTTTAGAAGAGTGCATAGTGGCAACACTGTGCATGATGGCAAAATTCCAAAACGAATAGGAAAGGACATTTCTAATCGTAAGCAAGTGAAGCAATTAAAGTGGAAGTTACAACAATTGATACAAGACGAGGCTTTTGAAGAGGCGGCTAAGATTCGTGATCAAATTAAAGAAAAGGAAAGAAACCTTCACCAAAATGGAGAGGGGGAAGTGTAATGGGTTTAGAACAATTCATTAATGAAGCAATAAGTCCATGGCTTAAAGAAGATGGTCCTGATAGTGATATTGTGATGAGTAGCCGAATACGATTGGCTCGTAATTTTGAACATTCTCCTTTTCCATTAATCGCAAATGAGGAGCATTTGGAAGGTATTCTATATTTCTTAGAAAAAGAGTATAATCAAAAAACTTTTTCTCAATATGAGCAATTGGAATTTGTCAAAATGGCAGATTTGAAGCAAATTGAAAAGCAAGTATTGGTAGAAAAGCATTTGATTAGCCCACACTTAGCTGACAAGTCCACATTTGGTGCAGCACTTATATCAAAAAATGAGCAAGTGTCCATCATGATTAATGAAGAAGACCATATTCGAATGCAATTATATTTTCCAGGATTTCAGTTAGATAGAGCACTAGAAGAAGCGTTTAAAATAGATGATTGGTTAGAAGAAAAGATTGATTATGCCTATGATGAAGAGCGAGGGTATTTAACAAGTTGTCCTACAAATGTAGGAACAGGATTACGTGCTTCTGTAATGATGCACTTGCCAGCATTAGCAATCACGAGGAAATTGAACCGTATGATTCCAGCAATTAATCAACTTGGCTTAGTCGTTCGAGGGATATATGGAGAAGGTAGCGAAGCATTAGGGAATCTTTTTCAGATTTCTAATCAAGTGACATTAGGTAGATCAGAAGTGGATATTATTGAAGACTTAACTAGTGTAGTAGAGAAATTAATTGAACAAGAACGGTATGCGAGAACATTACTGAAACAACAATCAGAATTAGAATTAGAAGATCGTATATTTAGGTCATATGGTGTGTTAAAGCATAGTCGTATTATCGAGTCAAAAGAAACAGCGAAATGTTTATCTGATGTAAGATTAGGTATCGACTTAGGGTATATTTGTACCATTCCAAAATCTATTTTAAATGAATTAATGGTTTTAACCCAACCAGCATTTTTACAACAATACGCAAAAAGAACATTAACACCACATGAGCGAGATGTTTTTCGTGCGTCATTGATTAGAGAACGATTCACTTTGGAGCAAAGGGAGGAATAGTAAAATGATGTTTGGACGATTTACAGAACGCGCGCAAAAGGTATTGGCATTATCGCAAGAAGAAGCGGTGCGATTAGGACATAACAATATCGGAACAGAACATATATTATTAGGTTTAGTAAGTGAAGGAGAAGGAATTGCAGCAAAGGCATTGCATGCAATTGGTTTAGGTGCTGAGAAGATTAGAGAAGAAGTAGAACAATTAATTGGCAAAGGAAACCAAGTATCACAGACGATTCACTATACACCACGAGCAAAAAAAGTCATTGAATTGTCTATGGATGAAGCTCGTAAATTAGGTCATTCTTATGTAGGGACAGAACATATTCTATTAGGCCTTATTCGAGAAGGAGAAGGTGTTGCAGCGCGTGTATTAAATAACTTGGGTGTTAGCTTGAACAAAGCACGTCAACAAGTATTACAATTGTTAGGTAGTACAGAAAATAATAGTTCAAATGGTAGTAGAACAAATCAAAATAATAATGCAGCTACACCTACATTAGATTCTCTTGCACGTGATTTAACAGCCATTGCAAAAGAAGGAAATATTGACCCAGTAATTGGTCGTAGCAAAGAGATTGAACGTGTAATTCAAGTACTTAGTCGAAGAACGAAAAACAATCCTGTATTAATTGGAGAGCCTGGTGTTGGTAAGACAGCAGTTGCAGAAGGATTAGCACAACAAATCGTACAAAATGAAGTGCCTGAAACATTACGTGATAAGCGTGTAATGACATTAGATATGGGTACAGTTGTTGCAGGTACGAAATACCGCGGGGAATTCGAAGACCGCTTGAAAAAAGTAATGGAAGAGATTCGCCAAGCAAATAATGTCATTCTATTTATTGATGAATTACACACATTAATTGGAGCAGGCGGAGCAGAAGGTGCTATTGACGCGTCTAATATACTGAAACCATCTCTAGCTAGAGGAGAGTTGCAATGTATTGGTGCGACTACATTAGATGAGTATCGCAAATATATTGAGAAAGATGCAGCATTAGAGCGTCGTTTTCAACCAATTCAAGTCGATGAACCATCAGTAGAGGAATCGATTCAAATTTTAAAAGGATTGCGTGATCGTTATGAAGCACACCACCGTGTAACAATCACAGATGATGCAATTGAAGCTGCAGCTAAGTTATCAGATCGCTATATCACAGACAGATTTTTGCCAGATAAGGCGATTGATTTAATCGATGAAGCGGCTTCAAAAGTAAGACTTCGCTCATATACGACACCACCTAATTTAAAAGAATTAGAGCAGAATTTAGAAGAAGTCAAAAAAGAAAAGGATGCAGCGGTACAAGGACAAGAATTTGAAAAAGCAGCTGCATTACGAGATCAAGAACAACAATTGCGTAAAGAATTAGAAGAAACAGAGTCTAAATGGAAAGAGAAACAAGGCCAAGAGAACTCTGAAGTTGTTGTAGAGGACATTGCAAGTGTTGTATCCATCTGGACAGGAGTGCCTGTATCCGCCCTTACAAAAGACGAGAGTGAGCGATTACTCCATATGGAAGATATTCTTCATAATCGTTTAATCGGTCAAGAGGAAGCTGTAAAAGCTGTTTCTAAGGCAATTCGTCGTGCGCGTGCAGGCTTAAAAGATCCAAAAAGACCAATTGGTTCCTTTATTTTCTTAGGTCCAACAGGTGTTGGGAAAACAGAATTAGCACGTGCATTAGCGGAATCCATGTTTGGTGATGAAGATGCAATGATTCGTATCGATATGTCAGAGTACATGGAGAAACATTCCACATCTAGATTAGTTGGTTCACCTCCAGGTTATGTTGGATATGAAGAAGGCGGCCAATTAACAGAGAAAGTAAGAAGAAAGCCTTATTCTGTTGTATTATTGGATGAAATTGAAAAGGCACACCCAGAAGTGTTTAACATCTTACTGCAAGTATTAGAGGATGGTCGCTTAACAGATTCAAAAGGCCGAACAGTAGATTTTAGAAATACTGTGCTAATTATGACTTCTAATGTTGGTGCAAGTGAATTGAAACGGAATAAGTACGTAGGCTTTAGTTTTGGAGAAGAAGAACAAAATTATAAAGATATGCGTGCAAAAGTTACAGCAGAATTAAAGAAAGCATTCCGTCCTGAATTTTTAAATAGAATTGATGAGACAATTGTATTCCATTCATTAGAGAAGAAACATATGAAATATATTGTCGAATTAATGGTGAAGGAATTACAAAAACGATTAATCGAACAAGAAATAGACTTCACTTTATCTGATAAGGCAATTGAGAAAATTGCGAATGAAGGATTTGATCCAGAATATGGCGCGAGACCATTGCGTCGTTCTATTCAAAAGAATGTCGAAGATCTATTGTCAGAAGAACTACTAAAAGAAACAATTAAAAAAGGTCAAAAGGTAAGTATTGACTTAGATGAAAAAGGAAATTTTGTTGTTGCATCATAAATAATGTGGAAGGAAAATCGGAAGGGTCTAAGCCTTCCGATTTTTGTCCTACATAATAATAGTTACACACTTTTTACATAGTAATTTAACTAAATTGATAGAACTCTGTAACTTTCATGCATTATCTATCGTATATAATAATAGGGGAGGGTATATTTTGGCTAAAAGAAAATCAAAGTTTGTTTGTCAATCATGCGGTTATGAGACACCAAAATGGATGGGTAGATGTCCAGGGTGTAATGAATGGAATACATTAGTGGAAGAGGTTGTCTCTACTGGTTCTAAACGGGGTAATTGGGCATCGTCTACTTCTGTTAAACATAAACCAGAGAGAATTAGCGAGATTCAATCAGTGGAAGAACCGAGAATTAGAACAAAAATGGGCGAATTAAATCGCGTATTAGGTGGCGGAATTGTTGCAGGTTCATTGGTTTTAATCGGTGGAGATCCGGGTATTGGTAAATCTACATTATTGTTACAAGTATCTAGTCAACTTGCACAAGATGGGTTAAATGTTTTATATATATCTGGTGAAGAATCGACAAGACAGACGAAATTAAGAGCGGACAGACTAAATGTACAAGCAGATCAATTATATGTATTGTCAGAAACCAATTTAGTAGAAATTGCAAACCAGATTGATGCAATTAAGCCGCAATTTGTTGTCATTGATTCTATCCAAACGATTTACAAAGAAGAAGTAACAAGTGCACCGGGAAGTGTATCACAAGTAAGAGAATGTACAAGTGAACTAATGAGGATTGCCAAAAGTAACAACATACCTATTTTTATCGTTGGACATGTGACAAAAGAAGGATCCATTGCAGGCCCAAGATTACTAGAACACATGGTAGATGCAGTACTATACTTTGAAGGAGAGAGACACCATACATTCCGAATCTTAAGAGGTGTGAAAAATCGTTTCGGTAGTACGAATGAAATGGGAATTTTTGAGATGAAGGAAGAAGGCCTTACAGAGGTACTGAATCCATCAGAAATCTTCTTAGAGGAGCGGTCACAAGGTGTAGCAGGATCAACCATTGTTGCATCTATGGAAGGAACGCGACCAGTGTTAGTGGAGATTCAAGCATTAATCTCACCGACTAGCTTTGGAAATCCGAGAAGAATGGCAACAGGTATTGATCATAATCGCGTACCATTGCTCATGGCAGTATTAGAAAAGCGTGTTGGCCTATTATTGCAAAATCAAGATGCGTATGTAAAGGTCGCTGGTGGTGTAAAATTAGACGAGCCTGCTATCGATTTAGCTATTGCCATAAGTATTGCATCAAGCTTTAGAGATCAAACACCACAAGCGGACGATGTTTTAATAGGTGAAGTTGGTTTGACCGGTGAGATTAGAAGAGTATCGCGAATTGACCAACGTGTGCAAGAAGCAGCAAAGTTAGGTTTTAAACGAGCGATTATACCAGCAAAGAATATGGATGGATGGACACCACCTAAGTCGATTGAATTGATAGGTGTGCATTCTGTACAAGAAGCGATTAAAGCAACATTAGGGCAATAATTATTTGTTTAATATGATGAAGACTTGGAAAGAATAGTTTATAGGAGGTGAATGTGGTGCTAAAACGATTTGTGCAACTATTTTTTATTATTGCAGGTGGTACCGCTGGATATTTATACATTCCAGATTTACTGGAGTTGTTAGGGTTTTTAGAAGGGACATGGCTAATGTCACATTATGTAGTCCCATATGTAGGTTTAGTATTAGGAGCAATTATCTTTTTTATTCTTTCATTGTGGTGTACAGACTATATTTTGAATTTCTTCAATTGGGTAGAAGAAAAGTTATTAAAAGCACCTGTAGCAGACTTACTATTTGGTAGTTTAGGTATTATTATTGGGTTAATTATTGCGTATTTCCTTAATGCGCCAATTCAAGCGATTGGAATTAAAGTATTATCACAAGTTGTCCCAATTTTCTTAAGTGTATTACTTGCTTATTTTGGCTTTACAGTTGGATTTAAACGAAGAGATGACTTCTTGAATTTATTCACATTGCCAAAAAAGGATAAGCGAAAAGCAACGACAGAAGAACAAATGGATATTCCGAAACCAAAAATTTTAGATACGAGTGTGATTATTGATGGAAGAATTGCGGATATTTGTCAAACAAGCTTTTTAGAAGGAACGATTATTATCCCGCAATTTGTGCTAGAAGAATTACAACATATCGCAGACTCTTCGGATGCATTGAAGCGAAATAGAGGTAGACGAGGATTGGATATCCTTAATCGAATTCAAAAGGACTTGCCAATCCGCGTAGAGATTTATGAAGGTGATTTTGAAGAAATCCATGAGGTAGACAGCAAATTAGTGAAGTTAGCAAAAGTAATGAATGGAATTGTTGTAACGAATGATTTCAACTTAAATAAAGTATGCGAATTTCAAAAAGTACCTGTGCTGAATATCAATGATTTAGCCAATGCAGTGAAACCAATTGTATTACCAGGCGAAGAGTTACTTGTTCAAGTTATTAAAGACGGTAAAGAACAGAACCAAGGTGTCGCTTATCTTGATGATGGAACAATGATTGTTGTTGAAGAAGGTAAGAATTATATTGGTAAGACAATTGATGTCGTGATCACAAGTGTATTGCAGACGTCTGCTGGTAGAATGATATTTGCAAAACCAAAATTGCTTGAAAAAGCCTTGTAAAAAGGGTATAACTTATAAAGGATAGAAGAAAAGTGATAACATATGAGTTATCACTTTTCTTTGCAATAAAAAAAGAATCGTTGGCGAGAGTTATTTGGGGTGTCTTCATGGTAAAATATAAAGTAATCGTCTTGGCTGCAGGGCAAGGTAAAAGAATGAATGTGGGAAAGAACAAGCAATTTATTCAATTAATTGATGAGCCATTGATTGTACATACTGTTCGGAATTTTGTAGAAGATGATTGGTGTGAATCCATTATCATTGTATTACATGAGCAAGATAAAGATGAAATGCTTAAATTATTTAATCAATATCCGTGGTGTAACCAACTAGAATTCGTAACTGGCGGAAAAGAAAGACAAGACAGTAGTTATTCAGGATTAATAAATATCCAAGCAAATCCAGAAGATGTTGTGATGATTCATGATGGAGCAAGGCCTTTTCTAAGATTGGATCATTTACATGAACTTGCAACTATAGCTAAACAAAAGCAAGCTGCATTATTAGCAGTGCAAGTAACAGATACGATAAAGCAAAAGACAGAAAAAGGATTACAAACATTAGATAGAGCTATGTTATGGGCTGCACAAACACCGCAAGCTTTTCAATATCAAACGATTAAAAAAGCACATCAACTAGCGAGAGAAGAAGAGTACTTTGGTACAGATGATGCCTCATTAGTAGAGAGATATGGAAAAGGTATACAAGTTCAAATAGTTGAAGGTAGTTATGAAAATGTGAAATTAACGACACCTGACGACATTTTACGAGCTGAAATGATTGTGAAAAAGAGAGGAGTGAAATAAAATGTTTCGAATAGGACAAGGATTTGATGTACATCAATTTGCAACAGATAGACCATGTATTATAGGCGGTATTACAATTCCATATGAAAAAGGTCTACTTGGGCACTCAGATGCAGATGTTTTGTTACATACGATTGCAGATGCATGTCTAGGTGCGATTAGTGAAGGGGATATCGGTAAGCATTTTCCTGATACAGATCCTCAATTTAAAGATGCGGATTCACAAATTCTTTTACAACATGTATGGAAAATGGTTGAAGAGAAAGGCTACAAATTAGGGAATCTAGATTGCACGATTATTGCACAAGCACCAAAAATGGCACCACACATTTCTAAGATTGTAGAGAATATTGCGCGGTTATTACAAGTAGATACAGACCAGATTAATGTCAAAGCAACCACAACTGAACAATTAGGATTTACCGGAAGAAAAGAAGGTATCGCAGCACAAGCGGTTGTTCTATTGATGAAGAAATAATAACAATTCTACTTTTTTAATGATAAAATAATAGTATATGTTCGTTTCTATGAGCGACAATTACGAAAGGGGTTTTTACAAGTGGCAAGTACTGTTCGTGTGCGCTATGCACCAAGTCCAACAGGTCATCTACATATTGGTAATGCAAGAACAGCATTATTCAATTACTTATATGCAAAACATTTAGGAGGTTCTTTTATCATTCGTACAGAAGATACGGACGACAAGAGAAATGTAGAAGGCGGAGAAGAAAGTCAATTAATGTTTTTAAAATGGTTAGGTTTGAAATGGGATGAAGGCGCAGATATCGGTGGAGAATATGGACCTTATCGTCAAACGGAGCGTCTAGATATTTATCAAAAGTATACAGATGAACTTTTAGAGCGTGGCTTAGCTTATAAATGTTACATGACAGAAGAAGAATTAGAACACGAGCGAGAAGAACAAAAAGCAAATGGACAAGTACCTAAATATTCAGGTGCGCACCGTGACCTAACGGAAGAACAGATTGCTGAGTTTGAAGCAGAAGGAAGAAAGCCTAGTATTCGTTTTAGAGTGCCTGAAAACAAAACATATACATTCCAAGATATTGTGAGAGATGAAATTACATTTGAATCAAGTGATTTTGGCGATTGGGTAATGGTGAAGAAAAATGGCATTCCGACATATAACTTTGCTGTAGCAATTGATGATCATCTAATGCAAATTAGTCATGTTCTTCGTGGAGAGGAGCACATCTCGAATACTCCTAAACAAATGATGGTATTTGAAGCATTTGGATGGGAACCGCCACAATATGGCCATATGACATTAATTTTAAATGAAAATCGTAAAAAGTTAAGTAAGCGTGATGAGCATATTCTACAGTTTATTGAACAATACAAAAACTTAGGATATTTACCTGAAGCGATGTTTAATTTCATCGCATTGTTAGGATGGTCACCAGTAGGCGAAGAAGAGATTTTCACACAATCTCAATTTATTGAAATGTTTGATCCTGCTCGCTTATCAACATCTCCAGCAATCTTTGACCAAGCAAAGTTGAAATGGATGAACAATCAATATATTAAGCAAGCATCATTGGATGAAGTCGTAGAATTAAGCTTACCTCATTTAATCAATGCAAATAAATTACCAGAACAATTAGATGCATCAAATAGAGAATGGGTTGTGAACTTAATTGGTCTTTATCATGATCAATTGTCATATGGTGCAGAGATTGTAGAATTAACAGATTTATTCTTTAAAGAAGAAATTGAATACAATGACGAAGCAATGGAAGTCTTAAAAGAAGAACAAGTTCCTGAGGTAATGAGCGTATTTCTACAACAATTTGAGCAAATTGAGGAACTCTCTCCAGAGGCAATTAAAGCAAGTATTAAAGCAACGCAAAAAGAGACAAAACAAAAAGGTAAGAAATTGTTTATGCCTATTCGTGTAGCAACAACAGGGCAAGTGCACGGACCAGAATTACCGAATGCGATTCATTTATTAGGGAAAGATGTCGTAAAGGCACGACTTAATCGTGTATTAAGCATAATCAATTAGTGACATTCTGCTCATAAGTCTATATAATAAATATAAATTCAATAATGAACGTGAAAAGAGGAGAAGTAAGTAATCGAGCGCTTTTACAGAGAATACCACCAATTGGCTGCGAGTGGTTAAAGCAATGGTTACTGAAATGCACCTTTTGAGTTATGCTCTGAAAGTCATGAAGTAAGAGTGTACGGCTAACGACCGTTATTCGTTCGAGTTGGAAGGATGTAAGTTAAATCCTTAAACAGAGTGGGACCGCGCTAAAAGCGTCTCTGTGTTTATGTAAACACGGAGACGTTTTTTTGTGTCTAGGAAATTACAGGTATTTGCAAAAAGGGGGATGTTTCGATGGGGTTTTTAAAAATATTTAAAGAAGATATTGACGTAGTTTTTGACCAAGACCCTGCAGCTAGAACATACATCGAGGTTTGTTTAACATATTCAGGATTGCATGCAATATGGGCACATCGAGTAGCACATGCTTTTTATCGAAAGAAATTCTTCTTTTTAGCAAGAGTGATCTCACAAATAAGTCGTTTCTTCACAGGAATTGAAATACATCCAGGCGCTAAAATAGGACGAAGATTTTTTATTGACCATGGAATGGGAGTTGTCATTGGAGAAACGTGTGAAATTGGTGATAATGTAACCATCTACCAAGGCGTAACATTAGGTGGAACTGGTAAAGAAAAAGGGAAGCGACATCCTACCATTAAGGATAATGCGCTTATCGCAACAGGTGCAAAAGTGTTAGGATCCATCACTATTGGAGAGAACTCTAAAATAGGTGCTGGTTCTGTTGTATTAAACGATGTACCAGATCAATCTACAGTTGTCGGTATTCCAGGGCGAGTAGTTATCCAGAATGGGGAAAAAGTAAGAAAAAATCTTGATCATCATAAATTACCTGATCCTATGTATGAATTACTTAAAAATATGCAGACAGAGATGGAGCAATTAAAGCAAGAATTATCAAAAGTTAGAGGAGTGAGAGACAATGACAATTAAAATATATAACACGATGAAGCGTCAAAAAGAACCGTTCGAATCAATTGAACCAAATAAAGTAAAAATGTATGTATGTGGACCAACTGTCTATAACTACATTCATATCGGAAATGCACGACCAGCGATTGTATTTGATACAGTAAGACGGTATTTTGAATATAAAGGGTATCAGGTGGACTATGTACTCAATTTTACAGATGTAGATGACAAATTGATTAAAGCGGCTAGAGAATTAGGTGAGGAAGTACCGTCTATTGCGAATCGATTTATTCAAGCGTACAAAGAAGATGTGAAAGCATTAGGTGTGAAAGAAGCAATCCACCACCCAAGAGTCACAGAAACGATGGATGATATTATTGCATTTATTCAAACACTTGTAGACAAGGGGCATGCATACGAGTCTGAAGGAGATGTGTATTTTAAGACAAGATCATTTAGAGAATATGGAAAGTTATCTCACCAATCAATTGATGAATTACGTTCAGGTGCTAGAATTCAAGTTGGTGAAAAGAAGGATGATCCATTAGATTTTGTACTATGGAAGCAGGCTAAAAGCGGAGAGATTTCTTGGGATTCGCCATGGGGAGAAGGACGTCCTGGTTGGCATATTGAATGTTCAGCAATGGCGAAGAGATATCTAGGTGATACAATCGATATCCATGCAGGTGGTCAAGATTTAACATTCCCGCACCATGAGAATGAAATTGCACAATCTGAAGCAGCAAATGGAACCTCTTTTGCAAACTATTGGATGCATAATGGTTATATTAATATAGACAATGAAAAAATGTCAAAATCACTTGGTAACTTTGTCTTAGCGCACGATTTAATTCAACAGCATGATCCGAAAGTACTCCGTTTCTTTATGTTAAGTGTGCATTATCGTAATCCAATTAACTTTAGCGATTCTTTATTAGAAAGTGCAAAAAATAGTTTTGATCGAATTGAAAATGTATTAACAAATTTAAAGCATCGCAAAGAAACAAGCATGAATTTAACAACAGATACTGCAAGTTGGCATGAAAAAATTGCGAATGCAAAAATCGCGTTTGAGAAAGAAATGGATGATGATTTTAACACTGCGAATGCAATTGCAGTTATTTTTGATTTAGTAAAAGAAGCGAACACGTATTTGAATGAGAAACAAACACATACGGATGTCATTAATGAATTTGAGCAAACGCTCATTGCATTTTTGCAAATTTTAGGCATTACTCTTGAAGATGAAGCGTTACTTGACGAAGAAATCGAACAGTTGATTGAAGAAAGACTTACAGCAAGAAAGAACCGTGATTTTGCACGTGCGGACGAAATTAGAGATGAATTAAAACAACGTAACATTATTTTAGAAGACACACCACAAGGAACGAGATGGAAACGAGGATAGGTATGGATAAGCCAAGCGAGTTAAAAAGTCTAGCACTAGCGTATATCGGGGATGCGGTATACGAAATGCATATTCGGGAATATCTAATTAAATTAGGAAATGTGAAAGTACAACAATTGCATCAACAAGCAGTGACGTATGTCAAAGCAACAGCTCAAGCACAAGTTATTCAACAGTGGCTTAGTGAAAAGCATTTAACAAGTGAAGAAGAAGCAGTTGTTAGAAGGGGGAGGAATGCGAAGTCTGGTTCCATCCCTAAAAATACAAGTGTACAAGCATACAAGTATAGTACTGCATTTGAGGCATTACTCGGGTTTTTATATTTAGATCATCAAACAGAACGCTTAACAGAACTAATGGATACGGCGATAACGATAACAGAGAAGGGAGATGGTGGAAATGGCACAAGAGTGGATAGTAGGTAAAAATACAGTATTAGAAGTATTACAATCGGGAAGGTCTGTAGAAAAAGTTTATTTATTAGACAATTTAAATCCGCAATTAGCGAACAAAATACAAGCAATGGCAAAGGAAGCGAACTCAATTGTTCAACGTGTTCCGAAGAAGCGGTTAGATCAATTGGTAGAAGGTAACAATCATCAAGGAATTGCAGCATTAGTAGCCGCATATGAGTACAGTACATTAGATAATCTATTCTCTATCGCAGAACAAAGAGGAGAGCCACCATTCTTCTTGATTTTGGATGAAATTGAGGATCCACATAATTTAGGATCTATCCTAAGAACAGCAGATGCTACGGGAGCACATGGTGTCATTATTCCAAAAAGAAGAGCGGTAGGCTTAACAGCAACTGTCGCGAAGACTTCTGTCGGTGCAATTGAACACATTCCTGTTGTTAGAGTGACGAATATTGCCCAAACGTTGGATGAACTAAAAGAAAAACAAGTATGGATTGTTGGTACAGAGTTACATGCTACAGAAGATTATCGTGAATTAGATGGTACATTGCCATTAGCATTGGTTATTGGAAATGAAGGAAAAGGAATCAGTCGATTAGTAAAGAAAAAGTGTGATTGGACGATTACACTACCAATGAAAGGGCATGTTTCCTCACTAAATGCATCTGTTGCTGCTAGCATTCTAATGTATGAGGTATATCGCAAAAGGTATCCGATTGGTGAGAAATAATGGATGTATTATTAGTAGATGGTTACAACATGATTGGCGCATGGGAAGAGTTACAAATACTAAAGGATAAAGATTTAGACAAAGCAAGACAAATACTAGTCGAAAAGATGGCTGAATATCAAGCCTATCGAAAAAGGCGAGTGATTGTTGTATTTGATGCATACGAAGTAAGAGGAGTAGAGAATAGATATAAATCTTACCGAGTAGAAGTAATTTTTACTAAAGAAAATGAGACAGCAGATCAATGTATTGAAAGGCTAGTCAAAGAATTAAAAAATGTAAGAACAAAAGTATTTGTAGCAACATCAGATTATACGGAACAACGCACGATTTTCGCCCAAGGTGCGTTCCGTATGTCTGCAAGAGAATTAGATATTGAGTTAAAAAATATCGAAAAAGAAATTAATCAAGATATTATACAACATAAAGAACAAAAAATTCGTAGTAAAATCCCATTAAATGATGACGTGTTAGAAAAATTTGAAAGATGGCGTCGTGGAAATAAATAGAAATAGTGGTTGACTATGCTAAAGCGCTTCCGTTATAATATTGCTATTATTAGTCTTGTTCCACTATTATTTGGCATTCTGCTAGAGGGAGTCCTGATTAAGACAATGCACACAGTAAATAATGATTTGGATTTTCAGTTGTTGGGAGATCAAGAGATAATTTTACTTATTCAAGATGGGGACACGAATGCATTGGACTATTTAATACAGAAATATAGAACTTTTGTCCGTGCAAAGGCAAAATCATATTTTCTTGTGGGGGCAGACGACGAAGATATTTTTCAAGAAGGGATGATTGGCTTATATAAAGCAATCCGGGATTTCCGTAAAGACAAACAATCTTCGTTTAAAGCATTTGCAGAGTTATGTATCACACGACAAATTATAACCGCCGTCAAAACAGCAACAAGGCAAAAACACATGCCTCTAAATTCCTATGTATCATTGGACAAGCCTTTATATGAAGAAGGTTCAGAAAGAAGTACATTGTTAGACGTATTAGAGGCGACTATAGCCATGGATCCGCAAGAATTGGTCATTAATAGAGAGAAATATGGCGATATGGAATATAAGTTATCAGAAGTGTTGAGTAGATTAGAACGAGAAGTATTGTTGTTGTACTTAGAAGGAAAGACATATCAAGAGATTTCTATGGAATTGAATCGACATGCCAAATCGATTGATAATGCCTTACAAAGAGTAAAGAAGAAATTAGAGAAATATTTAGAAGATAGTGATATCCTTATTTCATAAGTCGAAATAACTAATTGAATCGTTGACACGTATGGGGAAACCATGCTACATTAATAAGGGTGAATAAATAATGGGGAAAAAGATTATTCTCGCGTGCGAGGTTTGTTATAATCGGAATTACAGTACAGAAAAAAATAGTTTACAAGACACGAGAATGGAAGTAAAGAAATTTTGCAAACAATGTAATAGACATACCATTCATCGAGAAACAAAGTAGTTTATACCTGTGTAGAACAGTTTGGAGGTACCAATCGTGAATCCAGTAACTTTTTTGAAAAATGTCAATCGTGAAATGAAGAAAGTTTCGTGGCCTAAAGGACGTGAATTAACTCGTTACACTATTACTGTAATCGTTACAGTTGCGTTTGTTGCATTGTTTTTTGCGCTTATCGATCTAGGGATTACACAATTATTAAATCTAGTAGTTGAATAAATCGTTTTTATATATGTTATACTATAATTAATTACTACTTTTTGAACCCGCTTGTCGGGTTTTTTAAATGGAAAAAAGTTCAAGCGCTATAATGGAATTATTTATTAAGATTAAGGGAGGGACGGGCGAATAGAACGCCCTTGGCTATGGAAAAAAGATGGTATGTCGTCCACACCTATTCTGGATATGAGAATAAAGTGAAAACGAATTTAGAAAAAAGATTAGAATCAATGGGGATGGAAGATAAAATCTTTCGAGTATTAGTACCTGAAGATGAAGAAACAGAGATTAAAAACGGTAAAAAGAAAGTCGCAAAGAAAAAGGTATTCCCTGGATATGTACTAGCAGAAATGATTATGACAGATGACTCATGGTATGTTGTGCGTAATACACCTGGTGTAACAGGCTTTGTAGGGTCAGCAGGTTCTGGTTCCAAACCGACCCCTTTACTAGACGAAGAAGTGGAAATGATTCTAAAACGAATGGGCTTTAATGAGACTGTGACAGAAGTAGACTTCGATGTGAATGAAACAGTAGAAGTAACAGATGGACCATTCAATGGTTACTCTGGTTCCATTGAAAAAATTGATTTAGACAAACAAAAAGTGAAAGTACTTGTGAATATGTTTGGTCGTGAAACACCAATGGAACTTGACTTTTCACAAATCAAGAAGTTATCATAGACATTAGGCTGAAAATAAAATCATATTAGGCCTTGCATTTCATGTCTAAAAATGCTAAAATTTTTATGTTCTTTATGCCTCGAGTATAAGGTTATTATTTATCATAAGATATTTTGAGTGGGAGGGTAAAAAACCCTATTACCACATCACGGACTTAAGGAGGTGTGTCTCGTGGCTAAAAAAGTAGAAAAAGTAGTTAAACTTCAAATTCCAGCAGGAAAAGCGAATCCAGCACCACCAGTTGGGCCAGCACTAGGTCAAGCAGGTGTAAACATCATGGGATTTTGTAAAGAGTTTAATGCTCGTACACAAGATCAAGCTGGTTTAATCATTCCAGTAGAAATTTCGGTTTTTGAAGACCGTTCATTTACATTTATTACAAAAACTCCACCGGCAGCAGTATTGCTTAAAAAAGCAGCTGGTATTGAAACTGCTTCTGGAGAGCCTAATCGCAATAAAGTTGCTACACTTAAACGCGACAAGGTGAAAGAAATCGCTGAGTTAAAGATGCCAGATTTAAATGCTGCTGATGTAGAAGCTGCTATGCGTATGGTAGAAGGTACTGCACGTAGTATGGGTATCGTTATCGAAGACTAATATTTCACAGTGTTGTACAGAAACGTAGGGTTGCGGTAGTGGAGACAAGCTTCATGTCGCAACCTTTGTTTTGGAGAAAATATATCGTTCATATAGAATGCCGCTTTAGATAAGTGGGAGGTATAACCGTTAAAACCACAAAGGAGGAAATAAAAATGGCTAAAAAAACAAAAAAACAACAAGAAGCACTAAAACTTGTTGATCGCACAAAAGCATATGATGTGAAAGAAGCGTTAGAATTAGTTCAAAAAGCTTCTGCAGCAAAATTTGACGAAACAGTAGAAGTTGCATTTCGTTTAGGGGTAGATCCTAAGAAAGCAGACCAACAAATCCGTGGAGCAATGGTATTGCCACATGGTACTGGTAAAACACAAACTGTTTTAGTATTTGCTAAAGGTGAGAAAGCAAAAGAAGCAGAAGCAGCTGGAGCTGACTTTGTAGGAGATCAAGAATTAATCAACAAAATCAACCAAGGTTGGTTTGAATTTGATGTAGTTGTTGCAACTCCTGACATGATGGCTGAAGTTGGTAAATTAGGTCGTGTATTAGGGCCAAAAGGTTTAATGCCAAACCCTAAAACAGGAACAGTTACTTTCGATGTAGAAAAAGCTATTCAAGAAATCAAAGCAGGTAAAGTAGAATACCGCGTTGATAAACAATCGAATATTCATGTACCAATTGGTAAAGTATCATTTGATTTAGATAAATTAGTAGAAAACTTCAATGCATTAGCAGAAACAGTTGTTAAAGCAAAACCTCAAGCAGCTAAAGGTACGTACTTACGTAATATCGCTGTATCATCAACAATGGGTCCTGGAGTAAAAGTAGATCCATCTGTATTTGCGAAATAATAAGTACTTGACTTATAAGAATGCATCACGTATAATTCTCAAGGGTTAAGTAATTTAAAATAATACATTATACCGTAGACAGTAGGTGCATCATGCTTAATATCCTACCGAGGTTTGCCTGAATAGATAATTAAGAAGATGAATTCTTTGTTAGCAATCAGTCAAAAAACCTCCATGTCTACATGGAGGTTTTTTTCGATTCGGTATAATGATCGCATAACAGGAGGTGGAAACATGTCAAAAATTATCGAGACAAAGAAACAAGTTGTTTCTGAGATCGCTGAAAAACTACGCGAAAGCAAATCAACTATTCTTGTAGATTACCGTGGACTTGATGTTGCGGAAGTTACAGAATTACGTTCACAATTACGTGAAGCTGGCGTTGAGTTCAAAGTGTACAAAAACACAATGACTCGTCGTGCAGTAGTTGAAGCTGAATTAACTGGTTTAGATGATGCTTTAGTAGGTCCTACAGCAATCGCTTTTAGTAAAGATGATGTAGTGGCGCCAGCAAAAGTATTAAACAACTTTGCTAAAGATCACGAAGCACTTGAAATTAAAGGTGGTATCGTAGAAGGTTCTGTTGCTTCTCTTGAGCAAATTAAAGAACTTGCAGAACTTCCAAACTACGAAGGTATGCTTTCTATGCTACTCAGCGTACTTCAAGCGCCAATCAGAAACTTTGCTTATGCAACAAAAGCAGTGGCAGAGCAAAAAGAAGAACAAGGTGCGTAATATTTTTCGTATCAAACAAATTACATGTTCGTAATGAATATAATAATAATTAGGAGGAAATAAACATGTCTAAAGAGCAAATTATCGAAGCAATTAAAGAAATGTCTGTTCTTGAATTAAATGATTTAGTAAAAGCAATCGAAGAAGAATTTGGTGTAACTGCAGCTGCTCCTGTAGCAGTAGCTGGTGCAGGTGCTGGTGAAGCAGCAGCTGAACAAACAGAATTTGATGTAGTACTTACAAGTGCTGGAGCATCAAAAATCAAAGTTGTTAAAGCAGTGCGTGAAATCACTGGTTTAGGACTTAAAGATGCGAAAGACTTAGTTGATAACGCTCCTGGAGCAATCAAAGAAGGCGTATCTAAAGAAGAAGCTGAAGAAATGAAAGCTAAATTAGAAGAAGCTGGTGCTTCTGTAGAATTGAAATAAGAATAGTGTGATTAAGAAAAGCTCGCTTACTATAGGCGAGCTTTTCTATTATCTATGTTTAAACAAAAGGAAGGTGCCAAAATAAATGACCGATCAGTATTTTTCTAATAATCCGAATGTATCTAGCGAAAAAAGAACATGGACATACGAATTGTTAGAAAACAAATTGATATTTACAACAGATAACGGTGTATTTTCCAAAGGGGAAGTCGATTTTGGTTCAAAGGTATTGCTAGAGACGTATGCATTACCACAAATCGCAGGTGCCATTTTAGATTTTGGTTGTGGATATGGTCCTGTTGGGATTGCGTTGGCAAAATGCTATCCGGATAGAGAATTTATTGGCGTAGATATAAATAAAAGAGCGGTAGATTTAGCGAATGAGAATGCGAAGCAAAATCAAGTAGAAAATGTCCGATTTCTAGAAAGTGATAAATTGGAAAATGTTCAAGGTGAGAAATTTGCTAGTGTACTAACAAATCCTCCAATTAGGGCGGGGAAGCAAACAGTGCATGCTATGTTTGAAGATGCGTACGAAGCATTATTGTCTGGTGGAGAACTTTGGGTTGTTATTCAGAAGAAACAAGGGGCGCCTTCAGCTGAGAAGAAGTTAAAAGAACTTTTTGCTAATGTAGAAACGGTTACTAAAAGAAAAGGTTATTTTATCTTTAAAGCAGAAAAAGTTTGACTAAGATAGTTTCTTGTGGTAGTATTGAAAAATGCCAATAGAGAGAAAGTTTGTCAAGTATTATTTTTAAAAAATGTATAAAAAGATAAAATTGTGACAAAACTATACAATATGTTTAATTTTTTCCGTTTGGCATTTTATTAGCTAATAGAATTCTCTACAAAACCTTTTAGAATTCCTTATTAAATTTCCACAGTATTATTTTGAAGCAATTGAATAACATCTGTTTTAACAGATGTCTATATAAAAACTTGTGAAAAAACACAAGTTTGTTCAGTTTGCAAAAGCTGAATTGAATTACAACACTTACTAAATTATACGTTCTATAGAGAAAATGTCAATTACCTATAGTAAGTAATGTATAAATGGTAGGTGTGGTTTCATTTGTTGCCATGCATGTGGCGAATATCCTTTATTATTGATCGAGAGGTGAATCAGTTGACAGGTCAACTAGTTCAATACGGACGGCACCGCCAGCGTAGAAGTTATGCGCGTATTAGTGAAGTATTAGAATTACCTAATTTAATTGAGATTCAAACAGATTCCTATCAGTGGTTCCTAGATGAGGGACTAAAAGAGATGTTTCAAGACATTTCTCCAATCGAAGACTTTGCGGGAAATCTTTCGCTAGAGTTTGTTGATTATAGTCTAGGAGAACCAAAGTATCCTGTTGATGAGTCAAAAGAAAGAGATGTAACATATAATGCTCCGCTTCGTGTGAAGGTTCGTTTAATTAATAATGAAACTGGCGAAGTGAAAGAACAAGAAGTATTCATGGGTGACTTCCCATTGATGACAGAAACAGGTACGTTTGTGATTAATGGTGCAGAACGTGTTATCGTATCACAGCTTGTTCGTTCACCTAGTGTCTATTTCAATGCGAAAATTGATAAAAATGGAAAACGTGGCTTTGGGGCAACAGTTATTCCAAACAGAGGTGCATGGTTAGAATTTGAAACAGACGCAAAAGACGTTGTGCATGTAAGAATTGACCGCACTAGAAAATTACCAATCACTGTGCTATTAAGAGCATTAGGCTTCAGCAATGATCAAGAGATTATTGAGCTATTAGGTGATAATGAATACTTACGTAATACATTAGAAAAAGACAATACCGAAACAAGCGAAAAAGCATTGTTAGAAATATATGAAAGATTACGTCCAGGCGAACCGCCAACAGTAGAAAATGCTAAAAGCTTACTAGTATCTCGCTTCTTTGATCCAAAGCGATATGATTTAGCACATGTAGGGCGTTACAAGATTAATAAAAAGCTTCATATTAAAAACAGACTATTTAACCAAGTATTAGCAGAGCCTGTAGTAGACACAGAAACAGGTGAAGTAATTGCGAATGCAGGGGATAAATTAGATCGTCGTTTATTAGATAAAATCATTCCATTACTTGATGCAAAGGAACAACCATTTGGTGAAACCATTCTACATCCACACGATGGCGTTGTAGAAGAACCAATCCGTGTTCAAGCTGTTAAGATTATTGACCCAACAGATCCTGAAGGTGAAAAAGTATTAACAGTAATCGGTAATTGTAATGTAGATAATTCAGTAAAAAACATCTCACCAGCGGATATTTTGTCATCTATTAGTTATTTCTTTAACATTTTACACCAAGTTGGAGAAACGGATGATATTGATCACTTAGGTAACAGAAGATTACGTTCTGTTGGAGAATTGCTACAAAACCAATTCCGTATTGGTTTATCAAGAATGGAACGTGTGGTTAGAGAAAGAATGTCTATCCAAGATACTTCTTCTATCACGCCACAACAATTGATTAATATTCGTCCTGTGATTGCATCAATTAAAGAGTTCTTTGGTAGCTCTCAGTTATCACAGTTTATGGATCAAACAAATCCATTGGCAGAGTTAACACATAAGAGACGTTTATCTGCGCTTGGACCGGGTGGTTTGACTCGTGAGCGTGCAGGTTTTGAAGTTCGTGACGTTCACTATTCACACTATGGGCGTATGTGTCCAATCGAAACACCAGAGGGACCAAACATTGGTCTAATTAACTCGTTATCCTCTTATGCAAAAGTTAACAAATTTGGATTTATTGAAACACCATATCGAAGAGTAGATCCAGAGACAGGGCGAGTAACGTCCCAAATGGATTACTTAACTGCAGATGAAGAGGACAACTATGTAGTTGCACAGGCAAATGCGAAATTGAATGAAGATGGAACATTTGCTGAGGAAGAAGTAATTGCACGTTTCCGTGGGGAGAACACAATTATTAGTCGTGAGAAGATCGATTACATGGATGTATCTCCTAAACAAGTAGTTTCTGCTGCGACTGCATGTATTCCGTTCTTAGAAAATGATGACTCTAACCGTGCCTTAATGGGTGCGAACATGCAACGTCAAGCAGTACCATTAATGCAACCTCGATCTCCAATTGTAGGTACAGGTATGGAGTATGTTTCTGGTAAAGATTCTGGGGCTGCTGTTATTTGTAAATACGAAGGAATTGTAGAGAGAGTCGAAGCAAAAGAAATTTTAGTAAGACGTATTTCAGAAGTAGATGGTAAAGAGGTACAAGGAGATTTAGATCGGTACAAATTACAAAAATTTATCCGTTCTAACTCAGGTACTTGTTATAACCAAAGACCAATTGTAGAAAAAGGCAACCGTGTAACGAAAGGTGAAATCCTCGCAGACGGTCCATCAATGGAAGACGGAGAGCTTGCATTAGGACAAAATGTGCTTGTAGGTTTCATGACATGGGAAGGTTATAACTATGAAGATGCCATCATTATGAGTGAACGTCTAGTAAAAGATGATGTGTATACATCTATTCACATTGAAGAATATGAATCAGAATCTAGAGATACAAAATTAGGACCTGAAGAAATCACAAGAGATATTCCTAACGTAGGGGAAGATGCTTTACGTGATCTTGACGAAAGAGGTATTATCCGAGTTGGTGCGGAAGTAGAAGATGGCGACTTATTAGTAGGTAAAGTAACTCCTAAAGGGGTAACAGAATTATCTGCTGAAGAGCGCTTATTACACGCAATTTTCGGTGAAAAAGCACGTGAAGTGCGTGATACTTCTCTAAGAGTGCCACACGGTGCTGGAGGAATTGTCCTTGATGTGAAAATCTTTAATCGCGCAGATGGTGATGAATTACCACCGGGAGTGAATCAACTTGTGCGTGTATATATCGTTCAAAAGCGTAAAATCCATGAAGGGGATAAAATGGCTGGACGTCACGGTAACAAAGGGGTTATCTCCAAAATTTTACCAGAAGAAGATATGCCATTCTTACCAGATGGAACACCGATTGACATCATGTTGAACCCATTAGGGGTACCATCACGTATGAATATCGGGCAAGTACTTGAGTTACACTTAGGTATGGCTGCTAGACAATTAGGTATTCATGTTGCTTCACCTGTATTTGATGGTGCAACAGAAGAAGATGTATGGGAAACATTAGAAGAAGCTGGTCTTGCGAGAGATGCGAAGACAATTCTTTATGATGGAAGAAGTGGAGAACCATTTGACAACCGTGTATCAGTAGGTGTGATGTATATGATTAAACTTGCGCACATGGTTGACGACAAGCTTCACGCTCGTTCTACTGGTCCATACTCACTAGTAACACAACAACCTTTAGGTGGTAAAGCACAATTTGGTGGGCAACGTTTTGGTGAGATGGAGGTATGGGCACTAGAAGCATATGGTGCTGCATATACACTTCAAGAAATATTAACTGTTAAATCAGATGATACGGTTGGACGTGTAAAAACATACGAAGCTATTGTAAAAGGTGAGAATGTTCCAGAACCAGGTATTCCAGAATCCTTTAAAGTATTAATTAAAGAACTACAGAGTTTAGGAATGGACGTTAAAATGTTATCAGGTGATGAACAAGAAATTGAATTACGTGATGACGATGATGACGATGTACACTCTGCAGATAGCTTTAATCTTGAAATAGAAGAAACAACGAATTAATGAATTGTTGCACAGTCTTCCTAACTATTCCACTGTAATAGTTAGGAATCTGTGCCTTATAAACAAGCTATCACTAATAAAGTGAACTAATAAGTTGATGGTAAAATCCGAATGATTAAAAAGGGAGGTTGACCCCTTGTTAGATGTTAATAATTTTGAATATATGAAAATAGGTCTAGCTTCACCAAATAAGATTCGTTCATGGTCATATGGGGAAGTAAAAAAACCTGAGACAATTAATTATCGTACACTAAAGCCAGAGAAAGATGGCTTATTTTGTGAGCGTATCTTTGGTCCACAAAAAGACTGGGAATGTCATTGTGGTAAATACAAGCGTGTCAGATATAAAGGTGTTGTATGTGACCGATGTGGTGTAGAAGTGACAAAAGCTAAAGTTCGTCGTGAACGCATGGGACACATTGAATTAGCTGCTCCAGTATCACATATTTGGTATTTCAAAGGAATTCCAAGCCGTATGGGTCTTGTTTTAGACATGTCACCAAGAGCGTTAGAAGAAGTTATTTATTTTGCTGCATACATCGTAACAGACGCTGGTGAGACTGCTTTAGAGAAGAAACAACTACTCTCAGAAAAAGAATATCGTGCATATCGAGATAAATACGGAAATGGTTTCAAAGCACAAATGGGTGCAGAAGCAATCAAAAAGATTCTCCAAGACATTGATCTAGAGAAAGAAGTAGAATTACTTCGCGAAGAATTGAAATCTGCCCAAGGTCAAAGAAGAACAAGAGCAATCAAAAGACTTGAAGTGTTAGAAGCATTCCGTAATTCAGGTAACGAACCGAGTTGGATGATATTGGATGTACTTCCGATTATTCCTCCAGAATTACGCCCGATGGTTCAACTAGATGGTGGCCGTTTTGCAACGTCTGATTTGAACGATCTGTATCGTCGTGTAATTAATCGTAACAATCGTCTAAAAAGATTACTTGACTTAGGTGCGCCTAGTATCATTGTTCAAAATGAAAAACGTATGTTACAAGAAGCAGTAGACGCACTAATTGATAATGGTCGTCGCGGTCGTCCTGTAACAGGTCCTGGTAACAGACCACTTAAATCATTGTCACATATGTTAAAAGGGAAACAAGGTCGTTTCCGTCAAAACTTACTAGGTAAACGTGTGGATTATTCAGGTCGTTCTGTTATTGTCGTTGGTCCGAACTTGAAAATGTACCAATGTGGTTTGCCGAAAGAGATGGCTGTAGAACTATTCAAGCCATTCATTATGAAAGAATTGGTTGAAAGAGGGCTTGCTCATAACATTAAATCAGCCAAACGAAAAATTGAACGATTACATGCAGAAGTTTGGGATGTATTAGAAGATGTAATTAAGGAGCATCCTGTGTTACTTAACCGTGCACCTACACTTCACAGATTAGGGATCCAAGCGTTTGAACCGACATTAGTGGAAGGAAGAGCAATCCGTCTACACCCACTAGTTTGTACAGCTTATAATGCGGATTTTGATGGGGATCAAATGGCTGTTCACGTTCCGTTATCTGCTGAAGCGCAAGCAGAAGCGCGTATTTTAATGTTAGCAGCACAAAATATCCTTAACCCTAAAGATGGAAAACCAGTTGTTACACCATCACAGGATATGGTATTAGGTAACTATTATCTAACAATGGAAAGACAAGGCGCAATTGGCGAAGGAATGGTAGTGAAAGACTTAAATGAAGCATTAATTGCATACCATAATGGTTATGTACACTTGCATACTCGTATTGCTGTTCAACCGACTTCTTTAGGTAAACAAGGGTTCACAGAAGAACAAAAAAGTAAATTATTACTTACAACTGTTGGTAAATTAATTTTTAATAACATGTTACCAGACACTTTCCCTTATTTAAATGAACCGACTCATAGTAACTTAGAACAAGCAATACCTGATAAGTACTTTGTTGACAAAGGTACAAATATTAAAGAGGAAATTGCTAGTCGTGATATCATTCTACCATTCAAAAAAGGAATTTTAGGAGATATTATCGCAGAAGTATTTAAGAAATTTAAAATTAGTGAAACATCTAAAATGCTTGACCGTATGAAAGATTTAGGGTTTGCCTACTCAACAAAAGCAGGTATTACAGTGGGGGTAGCTGATATTGTCGTATTAGCTGAAAAAGAAGAAATCCTTCATGCAGCTCAAACGAAAGTAGACAAAGTATTACAACAATTCCGTCGTGGTTTAATCACAGATGAAGAACGTTATGATCGTGTTATCTCTATTTGGTCACAAGCGAAAGATGATATTCAAGAACGATTGATGAAATCATTGAATCCACGAAACCCAATTTTCATGATGAGTGATTCTGGTGCCCGTGGTAATGCATCTAACTTTACTCAACTTGCAGGTATGCGTGGTCTAATGGCCAACCCGGCTGGTAGAATTATTGAGTTACCGATTAAATCAAGTTTCCGTGAAGGTTTAACAGTACTTGAATACTTTATTTCTACACACGGTGCACGTAAAGGTCTTGCCGATACCGCATTAAAAACAGCTGACTCTGGTTACTTAACTAGACGTTTAGTAGATGTTGCACAAGATGTAATTATTCGTGAAGATGATTGTGGTACAGATCGTGGTTTAACTGTTGCAGCTATCACTGAAGGTACAGAAATGATTGAACCATTAATCGACCGTCTAATTGGTCGTACAGTGTTCCAGAATGTATACCACCCAGAGACAAACGAATTAATTATTAGTAAGAATGAAGTAATGACAGAAGATATTGCTAAAGAGATTGTGGAATCTGGCATTGACGAAGTTGTGATTAGAACTGTCTTCACATGTAACACTAAGCATGGTGCATGTAAGAAATGTTATGGCCGCAACTTAGCTACAGGTGAAGAAGTGGAAGTTGGTGAAGCAGTTGGTATTATTGCCGCACAATCTATTGGTGAGCCTGGTACACAGTTAACAATGCGTACATTCCACACTGGTGGGGTAGCTGGTAGTGATATCACACAAGGTTTACCGCGTATCCAGGAGATTTTCGAGGCGCGTAACCCGAAAGGTCAAGCAGTTATTTCAGAAATCTTTGGTATTGTCAAAGATGTAACAGAAGTAAAAGATAAACAAGAAATCGTTATTCAAGGTGCGATTGAGACAAAATCTTATACTGCTCCTTATGGTTCACGACTAAAAGTATCGATTGGTGATGAAGTTGAAGCAGGCCAAGCGTTAACAGAAGGTTCTATTGATCCAAAAGAATTACTAAAAATCAAAGGTATCGACGGCGTACAATCTTACTTATTAAAAGAAGTACAGAAAGTATACCGTATGCAAGGGGTAGAAATTGGTGACAAGCACGTAGAAGTAATGGTTCGACAAATGTTACGTAAAGTAAGAGTTGCTGATGCAGGAGATACAGAAGTATTACCAGGATCACTACTTGAGATTCACCAGTTTAAAGACGCAAACAAAAAAGCATTACACACTGGTGGTCAACCAGCAGTAGGACGTCCAGTATTACTAGGTATCACGAAAGCATCATTAGAAACAGATTCATTCTTATCTGCGGCATCCTTCCAAGAAACAACTAGAGTGTTAACAGATGCAGCAATTAAAGGCAAGCGCGATGAGCTATTAGGATTAAAAGAAAATGTCATTATCGGTAAACTTGTTCCTGCAGGTACGGGTATGCAACGCTATCGCCGTATTAAAGAAAAAATTGCAGAGCAAATGGCAGAAGAAACTGTAACAGATGAAGTAACGCCTTAATGATATAAAAGAGGATAGAGAGACAGCTGTACTTGTCTCTCTATCCATTAAATTTACTTGAAACAATGCAAGAGATAATGGGAAGTATCGTAAAAAAATATGTCAATTTCATAAATAAAAGTTGACATTTAATTTAGGTGCATGATAGTATATTTAAGGTGCTTCCGTTATCCTTGTAACTTTGGAGGATATGATAGAATGTCTTATGAAAAAGTGACACAGGTAAATACCGAAAAGATAATCGGAACAAAACAAGTGTTAAAAGCCATCAAAAATGGCGAAGCAAAAGAAGTGATTATTGCTAGTGATGCGGACCATCATATTACTAGTAAAGTATCGCAAGTTGCAAAGGACCACAATATCCCTTTGTCATATGTTGATTCTATGAGAAAATTAGGAAAAACATGTGGTATTGACGTAGGGGCTGCAACAGTAGCAATCAAACAGTAAAGTTTTGGCAAACAATGTGTTTGTGAAGACTTTGTTTTTTGCTTGAATATGAACCACCTGGATGTGTGGTATTACACCAACTAATGAGAGGAGGAAAATGGAATGCCAACTATTAATCAGTTAGTACGTAAAGGTCGTGTTTCTAAAACAAAGAAATCTGATTCTCCAGCACTTAACAGAGGTTACAATAGCCGTAAAAAAGTCGCTACTAATCAATCATCACCTCAAAAGCGTGGTGTTTGTACTCGTGTAGGTACGTTAACTCCTAAGAAACCGAACTCTGCATTACGTAAATATGCACGTGTTCGTTTATCAAATCAGATTGAAGTAACTGCGTATATTCCTGGAATTGGTCACAACTTACAAGAACACAGCGTTGTTTTAATTCGTGGTGGACGTGTAAAAGACTTACCAGGGGTTCGTTATCACATTGTTCGTGGAGCGCTTGATACTTCTGGAGTAGAAGGACGTATGCAAGGTCGTTCTAAATACGGTGCGAAAAAACCAAAACAAAAATAATGAAAAATGATGTAATAAAATAAGGAAGGAGGGAAAGATATGCCACGTAAAGGACCAGTTACTAAACGTGATGTCTTACCAGATCCGTTATACAACTCTAAACTTGTAACACGTTTAATTAATCAAATTATGGTTGATGGAAAAAGAGGAAAAGCACAAAAAATTCTTTACCGCGCATTTGAATTAGTTCAAGAGCGTAGTGGACAAAATGCTATGGAAGTATTTGAACAAGCGATGAAAAACGTAATGCCTGTATTGGAAGTACGTGCTCGTCGTGTTGGTGGATCTAACTACCAAGTACCTGTTGAAGTACGTCCAGAACGCCGTCAAGCTTTAGGTCTTCGTTATGTTGTGAATTATTCACGTTTACGCGGAGAAAAAACAATGGAAGAGCGTTTAGCTAATGAAATTTTAGATGCATCTAACAACACTGGAGCATCAGTTAAAAAACGCGAAGATATGCACAAAATGGCAGAAGCGAACAAAGCGTTTGCTCACTACCGTTGGTAATCATATTAACTATTCTATATTCAGGAAGGAGAAAGAATCATGCCTAGAGAGTTCTCCTTGGAGAAAACACGTAATATCGGGATCATGGCTCACATCGATGCTGGTAAAACAACAACAACAGAACGTATTTTATTTTACACTGGTCGTATCCACAAAATTGGAGAAACACACGAAGGTGCTTCTCAAATGGACTGGATGGAGCAGGAACAAGAACGTGGTATCACGATTACATCTGCTGCTACAACAGCACAATGGAAAGAACACCGCGTTAACATTATCGATACTCCTGGACACGTAGACTTCACAGTTGAAGTTGAGCGTTCATTACGTGTATTAGATGGTGCGGTTACTGTACTTGATGCACAATCAGGTGTAGAACCACAAACAGAAACAGTATGGCGTCAAGCTACTACTTACGGTGTACCTCGTATTGTATTCATCAACAAAATGGATAAAACAGGAGCAGATTTCTTGTATTCTATCGGTACTTTAGTTGACCGTCTAGGTGCAAATGCTCACGCTGTTCAACTTCCAATTGGTGCTGAAGATGAATTCGAAGGTATCATCGACCTTATCGAGATGAAAGCATATTATTATGAAGATGATTTAGGAACTCGTTCTGAAGCGAAAGAGATTCCTGCAGAACTTAAAGATAAAGCTGAAGAATTACGCGCAAGCTTAACTGAAGCTGTATCTGAATTAGATGAAGAATTAATGGAACGTTACTTAGAAGGTGAAGAAATTTCTAACGAAGAACTTAAAGCAGCAATTCGTACTGCTACTTTAAATGTAGAATTCTATCCTGTGTTCTGTGGTTCTGCCTTCAAAAACAAAGGGGTACAATTAATGCTTGATGGTGTAGTTGATTACTTACCATCACCACTTGATATTCCTCCAATTGAAGGTACTTTAGCTGGTTCTGAAGATAAAATTGTTCGTAAAGCTGATGATAACGAACCGTTCTCTGCATTAGCATTTAAAGTTATGACAGATCCATTCGTTGGTAAACTTACATTCTTCCGTGTGTATTCAGGTACATTAAAATCTGGTTCTTACGTTAAAAACTCTACAAAAGATAAGCGTGAACGTGTAGGTCGTATCTTACAAATGCACGCAAACTCTCGTGAAGAGATTGACGAAGTATATGCAGGAGATATTGCTGGTGCGGTTGGTCTTAAAGACACATCTACAGGGGATACACTATGTGATGAAAAGAGTTTAGTAATTCTTGAATCAATGGAATTCCCAGAGCCTGTTATTTCAGTAGCTATTGAGCCTAAATCAAAAGCTGATCAAGATAAAATGGGTACTGCATTAGCTAAGTTAGCTGAAGAGGATCCAACATTCCGTACTGAAACAAACCAAGAAACTGGTCAAACAATTATTTCAGGTATGGGTGAGTTACACCTTGATATCATCGTAGACCGTCTACGTCGTGAGTTTAAAGTAGAAGCTAACGTAGGTGCTCCACAAGTATCATACCGTGAAACATTCCGTGCTGCTGCTGAGGTTGAAGGTAAATTCGTACGTCAATCTGGTGGACGTGGTCAATATGGTCATGTTTGGATCAAGTTTGAGCCGAACGAAGAAGGTGCTGGATTCGAATTTGTAAACAATATTGTTGGTGGTGTGGTTCCACGTGAATACATCCCTTCAGTAGAAGCTGGTATAAAAGAAGCGATGGCTAATGGAGTGTTAGCTGGATATCCTTTAATCGATGTGAAAGCATCATTATATGATGGAAGCTATCACGATGTTGACTCTAACGAAACTGCGTTTAGAGTAGCTGCTTCTATGGCACTTAAAGCTGCGAAAAACAAATGTAATCCTGTAATCTTAGAACCTATTACTAAAGTAGAGATTGTTATCCCAGAAGAATACATGGGAGACATCATGGGTGATGTTACTTCTCGTCGTGGACGTGTAGAAGGTATGGAAGCTCGCGGTAACTCACAAGTAGTTAAAGCGTTCGTCCCACTTGCTGAAATGTTCGGATATGCAACTGCACTTCGTTCTAATACGCAAGGTCGTGGAACATACACAATGCACTTTGATCACTATGAAGAAGTACCTAAGAGTGTTGGAGAAGAAATTATCAAGAAAAATTCAGGTGAATAATTGATTTTTCTTGCAATCTAAAGTATAACTTGTATTATAGGCTTAGAAAGTCTACTTTCTAAGCTGAGATACTTGTAAATATAATATTATATTTCATTTATTTAAAGGAGGAAATATTCATGGGTAAAGAAAAATTTGACCGTTCCAAAGACCACGTTAATATTGGTACTATTGGACACGTTGACCATGGTAAAACTACATTAACTGCTGCAATTACTAACGTTCTTTTCAACAAATTCGGTAAAGGGGAAGCTCGTGCATACGATCAAATCGATGGAGCTCCTGAAGAAAGAGAACGTGGAATCACTATCTCAACTGCACACGTTGAGTATGAAACTGAAACTCGTCACTATGCACACGTTGACTGTCCTGGTCACGCTGACTATGTTAAAAACATGATCACTGGTGCTGCACAAATGGATGGTGCGATCTTAGTAGTATCTGCTGCTGATGGTCCAATGCCACAAACTCGTGAGCACATCTTACTTTCTCGTCAAGTAGGTGTACCTGCGATTGTAGTATTCTTAAACAAATGTGATATGGTAGATGACGAAGAACTTCTTGAATTAGTAGAGATGGAAGTACGTGATCTATTATCTGAATATGATTTCCCTGGTGATGACGTACCAGTTATCAAAGGTTCAGCTCTTAAAGCACTAGAAGGCGAAGAACAATATGTGAACGCAATTCTTGAACTTATGGATGCTGTTGATGAGTATATCCCTCGTCCAGACCGTGATACTGAAAAACCATTCATGATGCCAGTTGAGGATGTATTCTCTATCACTGGTCGTGGTACTGTTGCAACAGGACGTGTTGAGCGTGGTGTTGTTAAAGTTGGAGACGAAGTAGAAATCATCGGTCTTGCTGAAGAAGCTTCTAAAACAACTGTAACAGGTGTAGAAATGTTCCGTAAGCTTTTAGATTACGCTGAAGCTGGAGATAACATTGGTGCACTTCTTCGTGGGGTAGCTCGTGAAGATATCAACCGTGGTCAAGTATTAGCTAAACCAGGTACAATTACACCTCATACTAACTTCAAAGCAGAGGTTTATGTACTATCTAAAGAAGAAGGTGGACGTCACACTCCATTCTTCACTAACTACCGTCCTCAGTTCTACTTCCGTACAACTGACGTAACTGGTGTTGTACATCTTCCAGAAGGCGTAGAAATGGTTATGCCTGGAGATAACATCGAAATGACTGTAGAACTTATTTCTCCAATCGCGATTGAAGAAGGAACTAAATTCTCAATCCGTGAAGGTGGACGTACTGTAGGTGCTGGAGTAGTAGCTACAATCCAAAAATAAGTTTAATATTTAAAAAAAGACAAGTAGCATCATGCTACTTGTCTTTTTTGATACATTTGATGTACATCGTTCAATTGGATAGATTAATTTTCAATCATTAAGTATATACAACCATTATAAAAAAGAAATAAAACAAATACTTCATTATATGTATTATCTAACAAAAGATAAAACTAAACGATAAATACTTCGTGTGTGCGTATGAAATGATCGTCGCTGTCTACGTTATGACAAAAAACACGATAAACTTAAACTAGTTTCATATTTTTTTAAAAAAATTCGATTAAATGTTGCATTTAGCCTAAAAATTATATATAATGAACAATGTTGGTCATTTAAGAGGCGATGATGCGGAAGGTTGTTGGCACACCCGGCCCCTTTGCCATGGCTAGTGTGCTAAGGAATTTTCGCGGAGAAAGTCTATTATAAAATGGGCGAAAAGGAGGGAAAATAATGGCAAAAGAAAAAATTAGAATTCGTTTAAAAGCGTATGATCACCGTATTTTAGATCAATCTGCAGAGAAAATTGTAGATACTGCTAAAAGATCAGGTGCAGGTGTTTCTGGACCGATTCCATTACCAACTGAGAAATCAGTTTACACGATTCTTCGTGCGGTTCATAAATATAAAGATTCACGTGAGCAATTCGAAATGCGCACACATAAACGTCTAATCGACATTGTAAGTCCAACACCAAAAACGGTTGATGCATTAATGCGTCTTGATTTACCGTCAGGTGTAGATATCGAAATTAAATTATAATAATATAAACAATCTAGGAGGTGTTACGGATGACGAAAGGAATCTTAGGCCGCAAAATCGGCATGACTCAGCTTTTCTCAGAAGAAGGGGAATTAATTCCTGTAACAGTTATCGAAGCTGAACCAAACGTTGTGCTGCAAAAGCGAACAGAAGAAAATGACGGGTATGAAGCGATTCAAATCGGGTTTGCTGATCAAAAGAAAAATCGTACAAACAAACCAGAACAAGGGCACGCTGAAAAAGCGAGCACTACACCTAAGCGCTTCATTCGTGAAATCCGTGACGTTAATCTTGATGAGTATGAATTAGGTCAAGAAATTAGCGTAGAGGTATTTCAAGCTGGAGATGTAATTGATGTAACTGGAACTTCAAAAGGGAAAGGATTCCAAGGGGCTATCAAACGCCACAACCAATCTCGTGGGCCAATGAGTCACGGTTCTCGTTACCACAGAAGACCAGGTACAATGGGTCCAATTGATCCAATGCACGTATTCAAAGGTAAAAAACTTCCAGGTCAAATGGGTGGAAAGCAAATCACAATCCAAAACCTTGAAATTGTAAAAGTTGACGCTGAACGTAATCTTTTACTAGTTAAAGGTAATGTGCCTGGTTCTAAAAAATCATTCGTTAAAATTACGAGTGCAGTAAAGGCTAACTAATAATAACCGAAGGGAGGATATGTCATGCCTAAAGTAGCACTATTTAATCAAAGTGGATCACAAGTAGGTGATGTGGAAATTAGCGATGCAGTATTTGGTATTGAGCCAAACGAACACGTATTACATGACGCTGTTTTAATGCAACGCGCATCACTTCGTCAAGGTACACACGCTGTAAAAAATCGCTCGGAAGTACGCGGTGGTGGACGTAAACCATGGCGTCAAAAAGGAACTGGACGTGCGCGTCAAGGTTCTATTAGATCACCACAATGGGTAGGCGGTGGAACAGTATTTGGACCTACGCCAAGAAGCTATAGCTATAAATTACCTAAGAAAGTTCGTAGATTAGCGCTTAAATCTGCATTCTCTTCTAAAGTAAAAGAAGATAGCTTAGTTGTATTAGAAGGAATCGCATTTGATGCTCCTAAAACAAAAGAAGTAGTTTCAATGCTTGCTTCATTAAACGTAGATACAAAAGCATTAATCGTAACTGCAGATACTGACACTGTTTTAGCAAAATCAGCTAACAACCTACCAAATGTTAAAGTATTAACTGTAAGCCAAGTTAACGTTCTAGACTTGCTTACGCATGACAAGCTGATTATTACAAAAGAAGCAGCTGAAAAAGCAGGGGAGGTGCTTGCATAATGAAGGATCCTCGTGATATTATTAAGCGCCCTATCATTACTGAACACACTGCAGATTTAATGGCTGAAAAAAAATACACTTTTGAAGTGCCTAAAGAAGCTAACAAATCGCAGATCAAAGATGCAATTGAAGTAATCTTTGGAGTTAAAGTAGTTAACGTAAATACTTTAAATAGAAAAGGTAAATTCAAACGTATGGGACGTTATGGTGGATATCGTCCAAATCGCAAAAGAGCTATTGTTCAATTATCTGAAGATAGTAAAGAACTAGATTTCTTTGAGAGCTAATAACTTTAAATAAAAAGGAGGGAAAAAGATGGCGATTAAAAAATACAAACCAACCTCAAATGGTCGTAGAGGAATGTCAGTATCTGACTTTGCTGAGATTACAACTAATAAACCAGAAAAGTCTTTACTTGCTCCTTTAAGCAAAAGAGGTGGTCGTAACAATCAAGGTAAATTGACTGTTCGTCATCAAGGCGGTGGCCACAAGCGTAAATATCGTATTATCGATTTCAAACGTGATAAAGATGGCATTCCAGGAAACGTTGCTACAATTGAGTACGATCCTAACCGCTCAGCAAACATCGCATTAATTAATTATGCAGATGGAGAAAAACGTTATATCCTTGCACCTAAAGGATTACAAGTAGGACAACAAGTGGAATCAGGACCTGATGCAGATATCAGACCAGGTAATGCATTACCACTAATCAACATTCCAGTTGGTACAGTTGTGCATAATATTGAATTAAAACCAGGACGCGGAGGCCAATTAGCAAGATCTGCTGGAGCTCAAGCACAAATCCTTGGTAGAGAAGAGAAATATGTACTTGTTCGCTTATCATCTGGTGAAGTTCGTTTAATTCTAGCAACTTGTCGCGCTACAGTTGGTCAAGTTGGTAACTTAGAACATGAACTAATCAATATTGGTAAAGCAGGACGTTCTCGTTGGTTAGGCAAACGCCCTACAGTTCGTGGTTCCGTAATGAACCCTAATGATCACCCACACGGTGGTGGTGAAGGACGCGCGCCAATCGGACGTAAATCACCAATGTCACCATGGGGTAAACCAACACTTGGTTACAAAACGCGTAAACGCAACAAGCAATCTGATAAATTTATTGTACGTAAACGTAAAAAATAACGGGGTTGAACGACGGGACTTAATACCCGTCTGTCAATCGCGAAGGGAGGCTTATCCATGGGTCGTAGCTTAAAAAAAGGACCTTTCGCAGATGACCATTTACTGAAAAAGATCGATAAATTAAACGAAGATGACAAGAAGACAGTTGTAAAGACTTGGTCACGTCGTTCTACTATCTTCCCAAGTTTCATCGGTCATACAATTGCAGTATATGATGGTCGCAAACATGTGCCAGTATATGTAACAGAAGATATGGTTGGACATAAATTAGGCGAATTCGCTCCAACACGCACGTATAGAGGGCATGCTGGAGATGACAAGAAAACAAAACGTTAATTGAGAGGAGGTACTCCTAATGCAAGCTAAAGCTGTTGCGAAATCAATTCGTATTGCTCCTCGTAAAGTCCGCTTAGTTGTCGATTTAGTTCGCGGTAAAAATGTCGGAGAAGCAATTGCGATTTTAAAGCACACTCAACGTAGTGCATCACCAGTAGTTGAAAAATTAATCAACTCTGCTGTTGCGAACGCTGAGCATAATTATGAAATGAATCCAGATAATTTATATATTTCTGAAGCATTTGTGAACGAAGGGGTAACATTGAAACGTTTCCGTCCACGTGCACAAGGTCGTGCGAGTCAAATCAACAAACGCACAAGCCACATTACAGTGGTTCTATCTGAGAAGAAGGAGGGATAATCTGTGGGTCAAAAAGTAAATCCTAATGGTCTTCGTGTCGGTATTATTCGTGATTGGGAATCAAAATGGTATGCTGGTAAAGACTATGCTGATCTTTTACATGAAGACATTAAAATTCGTGAATATATTGAAAAACGCTTAAAAGATGGTGCTGTATCTAAAGTTGAGATTGAAAGAGCAGCAAATCGTGTAAACATTTCTATCTCTACAGCGAAACCTGGTATGGTAATCGGTAAAGGTGGTTCAGAAGTAGAAGCACTTCGTAAAGCCCTAAACGAACTTACAGGTAAAAGAGTACACATCAACATCGTAGAAATTAAAAGAGCTGATTTAGATGCTAAATTAGTTGCTGAAAATATTGCTCGTCAACTTGAAAACCGTGTTTCTTTCCGTCGTGCACAGAAACAAACAATCCAACGTGCTATGCGTGCTGGAGCAAAAGGTATCAAAACACAAGTATCTGGCCGTCTAGGTGGAGCAGATATGGCGAGAGCTGAACATTATAGTGAAGGAACTGTACCACTTCATACTTTACGTGCTGATATTGACTATGGTACTGCAGAAGCAGATACTACTTACGGTAAATTAGGTGTTAAAGTATGGATCTACCGTGGAGAAGTCCTTCCAACTAAAAACAATAAATAAGGAAGGGGGCAACGCATTATGTTAATGCCAAAACGTGTAAAACATCGTAAACAACATCGTGGTAACATGAAAGGTAAAGCAAAAGGCGGAACAACTGTTGCATTTGGTGAGTTCGGTTTACAAGCAACAGAAGCGTCTTGGATTACTAGTCGCCAAATCGAAGCTGCGCGTATAGCGATGACTCGTTATATGAAACGTGGTGGTAAAGTTTGGATTAAAATATTCCCAGATAAGCCATATACGAAAAAGCCTCTAGAGGTTCGTATGGGTTCTGGTAAAGGTGCTCCTGAAGGATGGGTAGCAGTAGTGAAACCAGGAAAGGTAATGTTTGAAATTGCAGGTGTATCTGAAGAGGTTGCTCGTGAAGCGCTTCGTCTTGCAGCTCACAAATTACCGGTTAAAACGAAATTCGTAAAACGAGAAGAAATTGGTGGTGAAATCAATGAAGGCTAAAGATATTAGAGAACTAACCACTGCCGAAATTGAACAAAAGATCAAATCATTAAAAGAAGAGCTTTTCAATTTGCGTTTCCAATTAGCTACAGGTCAATTGGAAAACACTGCACGTCTTCGTGAAGTGCGCAAATCAATCGCACGAATGAAAACTGTTGTTCGCGAAAGAGAGCTAAGCGTAAATAACGGATAAATGAAGGAGGTTAGCCTCATATGAGTGAGCGTAATAATCGTAAAGTCTATACAGGACGTGTTGTTTCTGACAAAATGGATAAGACTATTACAGTTTTAGTTGAAACTTATAAGTTCCACAAACTGTATAACAAACGTGTTAAGTACTCTAAAAAGTTCAAAGCTCATGATGAAAACAATACTGCTAAAATTGGCGATGTTGTTCGTATCATGGAAACTCGTCCACTATCAGCTACAAAGCGTTTCCGTTTAGTAGAAGTTGTGGAAGAAGCAGTAATTATCTAATTAAAAGTTCGCTCGGATAAGTTCCGAAGGGAGGTACACGAATATGATTCAACAAGAATCTCGTTTAAAAGTAGCAGATAACTCTGGTGCACGTGAGGTACTTACAATCAAAGTATTGGGTGGCTCAGGTCGTAAGACAGCGAATATCGGTGATGTAATTGTTTGTACGGTGAAACAAGCAACACCAGGAGGCGTTGTTAAAAAAGGTGAAGTAGTAAAAGCTGTTATCGTTCGTACAAAAAGTGGTGTGAGACGTAAAGATGGTTCTTATATTAAATTTGACGAAAATGCAGCTGTTATTATTCGTGATGACCAAAGTCCAAGAGGTACTCGTATTTTTGGACCAGTAGCACGTGAATTACGTGATGCTAAGTTTATGAAAATCGTATCTCTAGCTCCAGAAGTATTATAAGGCACGAAACGGAAAATACCTTGTAAGGAGGTGCGGATAGCATGCATGTAAAAAAAGGTGATAAAGTTCAAGTTATTTCTGGTAAAGATAAAGGAAAACAAGGCGTTATTTTAGCTGCGTTTCCTAAAAAAGACCGTGTGCTTGTAGAAGGAGTTAATATCGTGAAAAAACACGCGAAACCTTCTCAAGATAATCCACAAGGTGGAATCCTTAATCAAGAAGCAGCAATTCATGTTTCTAATGTAATGCCAGTTGATCCTAAGTCTGGTGAACCAACTCGTGTTGGATATGAAGTTCGTGATGGAAAGAAAGTTCGTATCGCTAAAAAATCTGGTGAAGCGTTAGATAAATAGTATTAGCGATGAAAGGAGGTTTACGTGATGAACGCATTAAAACAAAAATATAGTAATGAGATTGTTTCTTCATTAGTAGAAAAATTTAATTATAAATCAGTAATGGAAGTACCTAAAGTTGAGAAGATCGTTATTAACATGGGTGTTGGTGATGCTGTACAAAACTCTAAAGCTTTAGATTCAGCTGTAGAGGAATTAGCACAATTATCAGGTCAACAACCAGTTATTACAAAAGCGAAAAAATCAATCGCAGGTTTTCGTTTACGTGAAGGAATGCCAATTGGTGCAAAAGTTACTCTTCGTGGTGACCGCATGTACGATTTCCTTCAAAAATTAATTGATGTATCTCTACCACGTGTTCGTGACTTCCGTGGTATTTCTAAAAAGGCATTCGATGGTCGTGGAAACTACACTCTAGGTGTTAAGGAACAATTAATCTTCCCTGAAATTAACTACGATAAAGTAAGTAAAGTAAGAGGGATGGATATTGTTATTGTTACAACAGCGAATTCAGATGAAGAAGCTGCTGAACTCTTAACTCAACTTGGCATGCCTTTCCAAAAATAAGCGCTGAAGCTAGTATAAGGAGGGAAAAGAGTGGCTAAAAAATCAATGATCGCAAAGCAAAAGCGTCCTGCAAAATTTAAAGTGCAAGAATATACTCGTTGTGAACGTTGCGGACGTCCACATTCAGTAATTCGCAAATTTAAACTTTGCCGTATTTGTTTCCGTGAACTTGCATATAAAGGTCAAATTCCTGGTGTTAAAAAAGCAAGCTGGTAAAACCCCAAATTGGGAAGGAGGTAATATGAAATGGTTATGACAGATCCAATTGCAGATATGCTTACTCGTATTCGTAACGCTAACATGGTACGCCATGAGAAATTAGAATTTCCAGCGTCGAATCTTAAAAAAGAAATTGCTGATATTTTAAAACGTGAAGGTTTTATCCGTGATTATGAATATGTAGAAGATAACAAACAAGGTATTCTTCGTGTATTCTTAAAGTACGGTGCGAATGAAGAACGTGTAATTACTGGACTTAAAAAGATTAGTAAACCAGGACTTCGCGTTTATGCTAAAGCAGATGAATTACCTAAAGTTCTTAACGGTTTAGGTATCGCAATCGTTTCAACTTCTAAAGGTGTTCTTTCTGATAAAGAAGCACGTGCGCAAGCAATCGGCGGAGAAGTACTTGCATATATTTGGTAATAATTTTCTAGATGACAGGAGGTGTACAGCATGTCTCGTATAGGTTTAAAACAATTAGAGATTCCACAAGGTGTGGAAATTAACATTGATGGTGGTCATGTTACTGTAAAAGGGCCTAAAGGTGAATTGAGCCGTACATTTAACAGTGACTTAACAATCAAAATTGAAGATAATATTCTTACTGTTGCACGTCCAAGTGACAGTAAACAACATAAAGCATTACATGGTACTACACGTAGCTTAATCGGAAACATGGTTGAAGGTGTTCACAAAGGTTTCGAAAAAGCTCTTGAGATTCAAGGTGTAGGTTACCGTGCTCAAAAACAAGGAACGAAACTTGTTGTTAGTGCTGGATATTCACATCCAGTTGAAATTGAGCAAGAAGAGGGAATTGAAATTGAAGTACCTGCGAATACAAAAGTAATCGTAAAAGGTATTGATAAAGAACGTGTTGGCGCAGTAGCTGCTAACATCCGTGCGATTCGCCCACCTGAACCTTATAAAGGAAAAGGTATTCGTTACGAAGGTGAATATGTACGTCGTAAAGAAGGAAAAACTGCTAAGTAAGTAAATAGAGGTTTTTAGGTAGGGAACAGAAAGGAGTGACCTAGATGATCACAAAGCCTGACAAAAATAGTGTACGTAAAAAAAGACATTTACGTATTCGTAAGAACCTATTCGGTACTGCGGAGCGTCCACGTCTAAACGTATTCCGTTCAAACAAACACATCTATGCACAAATCATTGATGATATAAATAACGTAACTATCGCTAGTGCATCGACTGTTGATAATGAATTAAAATTAGAGTCAACTGGTAATGTTGATGCTGCGAGACAAGTTGGAGAACTTGTAGCAAAACGTGCACAAGAAAAAGGAATTAAGAATGTAGTATTTGATCGTGGTGGATATTTATATCATGGTCGAGTTAAATCTTTAGCTGATGCTGCTCGTGAAGCAGGTCTTGAATTTTAATAAAAAAGGAGGGACATATGTTGCGTACTAACATCGACCCAAACAAATTAGATTTAGAAGAACGCGTTGTAACAATCAACCGTGTAGCAAAAGTAGTAAAAGGTGGACGTCGTTTTCGTTTTGCTGCACTTGTAGTAGTCGGAGATAAAAATGGTCATGTAGGATTTGGTACTGGTAAAGCACAAGAGGTACCAGATGCGATTAAGAAAGCAATTGACGATGCAAAGAAAAACTTAATCAAAGTACCTATCGTTGGTACATCTATTCCACACGATGTCATCGGACAATTCGGTGCGGGAAGCATTTTAATGAAGCCTGCAGCTGAAGGTACTGGAGTTATCGCTGGTGGACCTGTTCGTGCCGTATTAGAATTAGCTGGTGTTGGCGATATCCTATCTAAATCATTAGGATCTAACACACCAATTAACATGGTGCGTGCGACTATCAATGGACTTAGCGAGCTAAAACGTGCTGAAGAAGTAGCAAAACTTCGTGGTAAGTCTGTAGAAGAATTGTTAGGATAAGGAGGGAAAACGAATGTCTAATAAATTAGAAATTACCCTCAAACGCAGTGTTATCGGTAGATCTGAAGGACAAAAAGCTACTGTACAAACACTAGGATTAAAAAAGATTCACCAATCAGTAGTTCGTGAAGATACTCCTGTCGTGCGAGGCATGATTAATAAAGTATCACATTTAGTAGAAGTAAAAGAAGTTTAATAAAATTCACTGTAAAGAGGAGGTGCTCGCATGAAACTTCATGAATTAAAACCAGCCCAACCGAAAAAGAATCGTAATCGTGTAGGTCGTGGTATGTCATCAGGTAATGGTAAAACGTCTGGACGTGGACATAAAGGTCAAAACTCTCGTTCAGGTGGAGGTGTGCGTTTAGGCTTCGAAGGTGGTCAAATGCCATTATTCCAACGTCTTCCTAAACGTGGGTTTACAAACATTAACCGTAAAGAATTTGCGATTGTAAACTTAGAAACTTTAAACAACTTTGATGAAGGTACTGAAGTGACTCCTGAGCTTTTACTTGAATCAGGTACCATCAGCAAATTAAAATCTGGTGTTAAGATTCTTGGTAACGGAAAGTTAGAAAAGAAACTAACAGTAAAAGCTCATAAGTTTTCTGCTTCAGCGAAAGATGCTATTGAAGCAGCGGGCGGTCAAACAGAGGTGATTTAATGTTTCGTACAATCTCCAATTTTGTGCGTGTGGCTGATATCAGACAAAAAATTATATTCACACTTCTAATGTTAGTTGTATTTCGAATAGGTACATTTATTCCTGTACCATTCACTGATCGAAGTGCAATTAATTTTATGAATGAACAGAGTGTTTTCGGATTAATCAACACGTTTGGTGGTGGAGCCTTACAGAACTTCTCCATCTTTGCTATGGGAATTATGCCATATATCACTGCATCCATTATCATGCAATTATTGCAAATGGATGTAGTCCAAAAATTCTCAGAGTGGAAGAAACAAGGAGAAATGGGACGTAAGAAGTTAGCACAGGTAACTCGCTATGCTACCATTGTGCTTGCTTTAATCCAAGGATGTGCTATGGCGGTTGGTTTTAACGCAATGTCTGGGGGACTATTAATTAGTGATCCTGGAATTGGCAAAGTGTTAGTTATCGCTTTAATTTTAACAACAGGTACTGCATTTTTAATGTGGGTTGGAGAGCAAATTACTGCACATGGTGTGGGAAATGGTATCTCTATCCTGATTTTTGCGGGTATCGTTGCGGCAATTCCAAATGGTGTGAATCAAATTTATGCACAATATTTTGGAGCAGGTGCAAATGATGAATTATTCATTAATATCATTATAGTTCTGTTAATTGTCTTATTGATTATTGCGATCACTGTTGGTGTGATTTTCATCCAACAAGCACTTCGTAAAATACCAGTACAATATGCAAAACGTCTAGTAAACCGTTCACCAGTTGGCGGACATTCCACGCATTTACCATTAAAAGTGAATGCAGCAGGAGTTATCCCAGTAATCTTTGCCGTTTCATTTATTATTGCTCCGAGAACGATTGCTAGTTTCTTTGAGAATAATGATATAGCAATGGCAATTTCTAACTTTTTTGATTATACGAAACCTTCTGGTATGATCATTTATGTTGCTCTAATTATCGCCTTCACGTATTTTTATACTTTTGTTCAAGTTAATCCTGAGCAAATGGCAGATAACTTAAAGAAACAAGGTGGCTATATCCCAGGTATACGTCCAGGTCAAAATACGGAAACTTATTTAACTCGTGTAATGTACCGTTTAACATTTGTCGGAGCGCTGTTCTTAGCAGCTGTTTCTGTACTTCCAATTATTATTGGTAGTTTAGCTGGTTTACCAGACGCAGTTCAAATAGGCGGAACAAGTCTATTGATTGTTGTCGGGGTAGCACTACAAACAATGAAACAATTAGAAGGACAATTAGTAAAACGTAATTACAAAGGCTTTATTAAATAAGTTTTTTGTATCGGAATAGATAGAGAGCGAGGGGAAATTCGTTGAATCTTATCCTAATGGGCTTGCCTGGTGCTGGTAAAGGAACACAGGCAGAAAAAATTGTAGAGAAGTACCAAATCCCTCATATTTCAACTGGAGATATGTTCAGATTAGCTATTAAAGAAGGAACAGAACTCGGACAAAAGGCAAAAAGCTTTATGGATGAAGGATCACTTGTTCCTGATGAAGTAACCATCGGAATCGTTGAGGAGCGTCTAAGTAAACCTGATTGTGAAAAAGGCTTTTTACTTGATGGTTTCCCTCGTACGATTGCACAAGCAGAAGCATTAGATCAATTGCTTAATAAGATGAATAAATCATTAGATTATGTGTTACATGTCGATGTAGATACAAACGAATTAGTTGAACGTTTAACTGGCCGTCGCATTTGCCCAACTTGCGGAGCAACGTACCATGTTCTATTCAACCCACCTAAAGAAGAAGGTGTGTGTGATAAAGATGGTGCAGCGCTTATCCAACGCGAAGATGACCAACCGGCTACAGTTAAAAATAGACTTGATGTAAACATCGCACAAACACAACCAATGTTAGATTTTTATTCTGACAAAGGAAGTCTAGTAACAATTGATGGTTCGCAGGCAATTGATAAAGTGTTTATTGATATCGATGAAAAATTAAAGAATATTTTATGATTTTTTAATCGTAAAGTTGGTATAATGATAAAGTACACGTATTTATTGTGAGCTAAACATATAACCTAAATGAAGGTGATGATGGTTGAGCGAAACGGAGAGGTATCCGGATTTAGGTCAAGTTGTTCAAATCCTACAAGGACGAGAAGCAGGTCAGTATGCAATTGTTATTGAAAAGCTAGACAGTCGTTTTGTGTTATTGGCAGACGGAGAGAAACGAAAGTATGATCGACCCAAGAAGAAGAATGTCAATCATATTGTCTGTATGGATTTTATTTCTCCTGAAGTACAAAAGAGCCTTCTCGAAACAGGGCGTGTAACCAACGGAAAGTTGCGTTACGCTATTACTAAGTTTGTCAATGAAATACTGGCAGATTTGAAGAAGGGAGATCAACTCGATGGCGAAAGACGATGCAATTGAAGTCGAAGGTACTGTAATTGATACATTACCTAATGCAATGTTTAAAGTAGAATTAGAGAATGGTCATACCGTTCTTGCTCATGTTTCAGGTAAAATTAGAATGCACTTCATTCGAATCTTACCTGGTGACAAAGTAACGGTTGAACTTTCTCCATATGATTTAACAAGAGGTCGTATTACGTACCGCTATAAATAAAATGCTCCGATACTAGAGGAGGTATGGAAGATGAAGGTAAGACCATCTGTAAAACCGATTTGTGAAAAATGTAAGGTTATTCGTCGTAAAGGAAAAGTAATGGTAATCTGCGAAAACCCTAAACATAAACAAAAACAAGGATAATAAAGAAGGAGGTGCATGCAATCTATGGCACGTATTGCTGGTGTAGATGTTCCACGTGATAAGCGTGTAGTTATCTCATTAACTTATATTTACGGAATTGGTAAAACAACTGCTCAAAAAGTTCTAGCTGAAGCTGGAATTGATGAGAATACTCGTGTTCGTGATTTAACAGAAGACGAATTAGGTAAAATCCGCCAACTTGTAGATGGATACACTGTTGAAGGGGATCTTCGTCGTGAAGTATCTCTAAACATCAAACGTCTAATCGAAATTGGTTGCTATCGTGGTGTTCGTCACCGTCGTGGATTACCTGTTCGTGGTCAAAAAACAAAAAACAACTCTCGTACTCGTAAAGGTCCGAGAAAAACAATGGCTAACAAAAAGAAATAATATAAAGGAGGTATGCTAATTTATGGCTCGTAAAACTAATACACGTAAGCGCCGTGTGAAAAAGAATATTGACACTGGTGTTGCTCATATTCGTTCTACTTTTAACAACACAATTGTAACAATTACTGATGTTCAAGGTAATGCGGTTAGTTGGAGCAGTGCAGGTGCACTTGGTTTTAAAGGTTCTCGTAAATCTACTCCATTCGCTGCACAAATGGCTGCTGAAGCTGCTGCAAAAGCTGCGCAAGATCATGGTATGAAGACATTAGAGGTTACAGTAAAAGGACCTGGTGGTGGACGTGAAGCAGCAATTCGTTCACTTCAAGCAGCAGGTTTAGAAGTAACTGCCATTGTTGATGTAACACCGGTTCCTCACAATGGTTGTCGCCCGCCAAAACGTCGTCGAGTATAATCGCAGTATAATATTTGTTAATCTGTCTATAATGGTTTATGATAGCTGAATAGAGTATATAACTGTCTTTTCTCTTAACACCATTGCATTCGACAGACATTTCATACAATTGCAGTGTGCAGAAACGGGACTGCCTACCTGGGGAATTTCGGTTAGACGTGAAGTCTAACCGGGGTTTCGACGTTTTAAAGGAGGGTTTAATGAATGATCGAAATTGAAAAACCGAAAATTGAAACAGTAGAAATCAGCAATGATGCTACTTACGGAAAGTTCGTTGTAGAACCACTAGAACGTGGATATGGTACTACATTAGGGAACTCCTTGCGTCGTATCCTATTATCTTCACTTCCTGGCGCTGCTGTGACATCTGTACAAATAGATGGCGCACTTCATGAATTTTCTACTGTAGATGGAGTAGTAGAGGACGTAACTACTATTATTCTAAATCTTAAAAAACTAGCTCTTAAAATTTACTCTGATGAGGAAAAAACGCTAGAAGTAGATGTACAGGGAGAAGGAAAAGTTACGGCTGCAGATATCATTTTTGATAGTGATGTCGAGATATTAAATCCTGATCTTCATATCGCTACATTAAGTGATAACGGTCATCTTAAAATGCGTATTTCAGCAAAAAGTGGTCGAGGATATCGCCCCGCTGACACGAATAACCACGAAGATCGTCCAATTGGTGTAATTCCAGTTGATTCTATCTTTACACCAGTTCAAAAGGTAACCTATCAAGTAGAAAATACCCGTATTGGTCAAGATTCCAATTTTGATAAACTTACTTTTGACGTGTTAACAGATGGAAGTATCCGTCCTGAAGAAGCTGTATCTTTAGGTGCGAAAATATTTATGGAACACATTAATATTTTCGTAGGTTTAACAGATGAAGCGAAAAATGCTGAAATTATGATTGAAAAAGAAGAAGACCAAAAGGAAAAAGTTCTTGAAATGACAATTGAAGAGCTTGATTTATCTGTGCGTTCATACAACTGTCTGAAACGTGCTGGAATCAATACTGTTCAAGAATTAGCTCATAAGTCCGAAGAAGACATGATGAAGGTACGTAACCTTGGTCGTAAGTCTTTAGAAGAAGTGAAGCATAAATTAGAGGATTTAGGTCTAGGACTAAGAAACGAAGAGTAAGTCGACTTTTATCTTCTTGACAGAAGTTTTACGAAGGAGGGAATATTCATGGCTAGAAAGTTAGGACGTACGACTGACCAGCGTAAAGCATTATTACGTGGTTTAGCTACTGATCTGATTATCCACGAACGTATTGAAACAACTGAAGCAAAAGCTAAAGAATTACGTTCTGTTGTTGATAAGATGATTACTTTAGGTAAACGCGGTGATTTACACGCTCGTCGTCAAGCTGCGGCATTCTTATACAATGCAGAAGCAAACGAAAATGAAGATGCTGTACAAAAGCTTTTCAATGACGTTGCTAAGCGATATGAAGATCGTCAAGGTGGATATACAAGAGTATTGAAATTAGGACCTCGTCGTGGTGATGGGGCAGAAATGGCGATTATTGAACTTGTTTAATTAAATAAGATCAAGCAGGAAGGGCAGGGGCCAATCACTTGAGTGGTTAAACCAAGCCCTTTTTTTGTATGTATAAATAACTCCTACAATATTCCTTCTAAAGTAACGATTAGCAATTCTAAATATTATCATACATAAAAAATATAGCAATTTTTGTAGAATGACTTACATTCTCCTTGTCAACCACGTTCTCAAACAAGTATCATAAATGAAGAAGCATTTCCCGGGAAATAGAATCAGAAAGGTAGTTCTTATAATATGACACAAATCGAGTTTGAAAATGTGTACTTTAGATATAATGATGACGAAACGTGGACATTAAAGAATGTTAGTTTCCAAATCAATAAGGGTGAAACTATCGCAATAATTGGACGAAATGGATCTGGTAAATCAACAGTTGCAAAATTAATGAATGGTCTTTTATTGCCTCAATCAGGTACGATCTATATCGATGGTATGAAAGTAACTCCACAAACGATATTTGATATTCGGCAAAAAGTGGGCATGGTCTTTCAAAATCCAGAGAATCAATTTGTAGGTACAACTGTATTAGATGATGTTGCCTTTGGTTTAGAGAATCGAGGAATCCCGCGTGAGGAAATGATTCGACGTATTGATGAGAGTCTAACAAAAGTAGGCATGTCTTCATATAAACAACATGAAGCACATCATTTGTCAGGTGGCCAAAAGCAACGTGTAGCAATCGCTGGTGTGATAGCAATCTACCCTGAGATACTTATTTTAGATGAAGCGACATCGATGTTAGACCCGATTGGTAGAAAAAGCATACTAGAAACGATAGATAAGGTAAAACAAGAAAATGAGTTAACATGTATTTCCATTACGCATGATATGAATGAACTGTCGATAGCTAATCGAGTTTTTGTTTTTCATGAAGGTAGATTAGAACAAGATACCACACCACGTCATTTCTTTTCTTCAACGGAAAATTGGAAGACATATGGATTACTACCACCGTTACTAACCCAATTCACTAAACAAATTGGAAAAAATGGGATTTTGTTACATACCCATCCATTAACACATGAGGAGTTAATACGTGAGCTATGGAAATAAATTTTGAGAATGTAAGCTATACTTATCAAAAGAATACGCCTTTTTCCTTTCAGGCATTGAATCAAATAAACCTTACTATTCATTCAGGTGAATTCGTAGCAATAGTAGGACATACAGGTTCTGGTAAATCCACATTATTACAACACATGAATGGTCTCTTAATTCCTACAGAAGGTACTGTGACAATTGGTGATTATCAATTGTCAAGTCATGGAAAAAAACAAGATTTAAAAGGGTTAAGAGAGCGTGTTGGAATTGTTTTTCAATATCCCGAACATCAGTTATTCGAAGAAACGGTTCGTAAAGATATTGCATTTGGTCCACAGAATTTTGGCGTGCCAGAGGAAGAAATAATGATTAGAACAAACCGTGTGATGACAGATGTAGGGTTAGATCTATCGATATTAGAAAAGTCGCCATTTGAGCTTAGTGGTGGACAGATGAGACGTGTGGCTATAGCTAGTGTCTTAGCAGTACAACCAAGTGTACTAGTATTAGATGAGCCAACAGTGGGATTAGATCCATATGGTCAAAAGCAAATGATGGATTTGTTTGCACATATGCATAAGGAGCGTTCGCTTACTACAGTATTAGTCACACATAAGATGGAAGACGCGTGGAAATATGCAGACCGGATTATCGTCTTAGAACAAGGCGAGAAAGTGTTAGAAGGCTCACCAACGGAAATTTTTCAAAATCGTGAAACATTGCATAAAAATCATTTAGAATTACCTGAAATGTTACTTTTCATTGATCGATTGAATCAGAAATTAAAACGTAAAATCGTCTATTCTGGTCAATCCATAGATGAATTAGCAATAGAAGTTGTGCAACAATTAAAGGATGAGAGAAAATGAAATCGTGGTTAGTTATAGGACAATTCGTACCGGGAGACTCGATACTACATCGGTTAGACCCTCGTACAAAAATGTTAATTATTTTTAGTTATGTAATTATTGTTTTTTTTGCAGATGATAGCATCGGTTATGGGTTATTGACATTGTTTGCTGTCATTGTTGTTGCATTATCGAAGTTACCTATCACATTTATATTAAAAGGTATTATGCCAGTATGGTTTTTTATTTTGTTCTCATTCTTTATTCATTTATTTTTTACAAATGAAGGACAGTTATTATGGCAGTTAGGGCCTATAACGATCTATGAAGGGGGCCTGTTACAGGGGTTAATCATCTCCTTACGATTCTTTTTATTAATTATGATAACATCTCTGTTAACATTAACAACCTCTCCAATGGAGATCACAGATGGCTTAGAGACGTTATTACAACCACTAAAGAAATGGAAGGTGCCTATTCATGAACTTGCTCTAATGCTATCCATTTCGTTACGTTTCATCCCAACACTTATGGAAGAATTAGATAAGATTTCGAAAGCGCAAGCCTCTCGTGGAGTCGATTGGAAAACTGGCACAATAAAAAGTAGGATCTATGCAATTGTCCCATTACTAGTTCCATTATTTATAAGTGCATTTAGACGGGCAGAAGAATTAGCAATGGCGATGGAAGCAAGAGGGTATCGTGGGGGCGAAGGTAGAACGAAATTAAGACAACTTCGTTTCACACGTATAGATCTTTATGCATTCCTTTTTTATAGTTGTGTTATTGTGTTGTTCTTTATTTTGTAAGAGTGTGAAGAAAGGAGGTAGTATTGATGCGATTAAAAGCAGTGATTCGTTACGATGGAGTGCATTTCTCTGGGTACCAGGTACAGCCAAATAAACGAACAGTACAAGCAGAAATAGAAAAAGTACTATTCAAAATGCATAAAAATAAGCCTGTTCGAATTACAGCATCAGGTCGAACAGATCAAGGAGTGCATGCTGTTGGGCAAGTGATTCATTTTGATACAGATTTAAGTATACCGACTGCTAGCTGGAAGAGAGCATTGAACACGATGTTACCTGACGATATCTATGTCAATTATGTGGAAGAGGTGTCTGATCAATTCCATGCTCGATTTGATGTGAAGGAAAAAGAATATCGTTACTTTCTTCATCATGGGAGCGACAAAGATATCTTCCGACGAAATTATGAATATCACAGTAATAAAAGATTAGATGTGGAAAATATGAATAAAGCAGCAGAACAATTTGTAGGCACACATGATTTCACTGCATTTTGTGCAGCGAACAGTAATGTCAAAGGGGATAAAATCAGAACTGTCACACATACCGCTTTTATAGAAGATGGCGATAAACTCATTTTTTCGATAAAAGGGACTGGTTTTTTATACAATATGGTTCGGATTATTGTAGGTACATTAGTAGAAGTGGGATTACATAAAAGAAGCGCGGAAGAAATTGGAGAAATACTCACATCCAAAGATCGTTCAAAAGCAGGCAAAACCATGCCTCCACAAGGATTATACCTTTGGAAAGTCGTATATTCTGAAAAAGATAAATAAAAACAACGAATCCTTGCGTTCTGCTATTGACATTCTTCATTATATGTTATAATATGGTCTATGGCATTTTATTTTCTATACCACGGATAGCCCCGGAAAGTTACTCGTGTTAGAATATAAATTCGGACAATAAGATTATGGAATAACAGATACAGGAGGTAAACCAATCATGCGTACAACTTTCATGGCAAATGAAGCAAATATTGAGCGTAAATGGTACGTTGTTGACGCTGAAGGACAAACGTTAGGTCGTTTAGCTAGTGAAGTAGCTTCTATCCTTCGCGGAAAGCACAAACCAACATATACACCGCATGTAGATACTGGTGATCATGTAATCATCATTAATGCGAATAAAATTGAATTAACAGGTAAGAAATTATCTGACAAACTTTACCGTCGTCACTCTAACCACCCAGGTGGATTAAAAGAGCGTACTGCAGGTGAAATGCGTGAAAAATATCCTGAGCAAATGTTAGAAATAACAATTAAAGGGATGTTACCAAAAGGAAGCCTAGGTCGTAAAATGGGCAAAAAACTACATGTTTATCGTGGCGCAGAACACAAACATGAAGCACAAAAACCAGAAGTTTACGAACTTCGCGGATAATTAAAAGGAGGTTACTATAGTGGCACAAGTACAATACTACGGTACCGGACGCCGTAAAAGCTCAACTGCTCGTGTACGTTTAGTTCCAGGTACTGGACGTATCGTTGTAAATAAACGTGATGCGGAAGAATACTTCCCATACGAAACTCTTCGTACAATCATTAAACAACCATTAGCAGCTACAGAAACAGAAGGTAGCTATGATGTATTAGTTAACGTTCATGGTGGAGGATTTACTGGCCAAGCTGGTGCAATTCGTCATGGTGTAGCTCGTGCATTATTAGAAGCAGATCCAGAATACCGTACAACATTAAAACGCGCTGGATTCTTAACTCGTGACGCTCGTATGAAAGAACGTAAAAAATACGGTCTTAAAGGCGCTCGTCGTGCACCACAGTTCTCAAAACGTTAATCAATTCTTTATTGTATCAACGTTTACAAACGTTTTTTGGTTCAAGTTGGTTCAAATCAGCTTGAAAATCATAATAAACGTAGTAGAGATAAAGCATCAGCATCTTGCTGGTGCTTTTTTTCTGGCATTAATTCAAGATAATAATTTTGCGTTGTTTGAACGTTTATATGTCCAAGTCGCATAGAGACATAAGCGATATCTATATCTTGAGCAAATAGGAATGATGCGTGCGTATCCCTTAAGCCGTGGAATGTTGTTTTATTAATGTTTAATTTCGTTAATAATTCAGCTAATAGTTCTGATTGTTTGAAGCCAGTAAAGCCAAAAATATAACCATTATCTTTAACGGGAATGTTACGTATAAGCTCATACACTTCTCTGTTGATAGAGACATCACGTTTGGCATTTTGTGTCTTTAATGATGTATCATCAGAAGTAGGACTGATCGAATGCCTAACTTTTACTCCATATTCATAAAGACTCTCAGGTCGTATTGCTAATAGCTCTCCACGTCGCATACCTGTCTCTAATGCGAGTAATATAAGTAAGTTAAACTCGTCTTCTGGATGCTGTAAAACGTAATTACGAAGCTTTTTAAAGTCTGTTATAGATAAGGCTTTGTTTCGCTTAGGTGGATTTTCTCCACGTGTTTTTACTAGACGAGCAAAATCATTCGCAATATAACCACGGGCATATGCATCGCGCAAAGATGTTTTTATTTTAAGAAGAACCTCATGTGTTGTTTTTCGAGAATGTGTTTTCGCATATTCATCAATTTTCTTTTGAACGACAATATCATTTAAGTTTTTTAATTGAATTTCTTGAAATAAGTTTCTGATAACTCCTAAAGTGCGAATATAATTTTGAAATGTTGTTTCCTTAACATCATTTACTTTTACAAGATAAATCCAATTCTCGAAAAAATCCGCAAAGGTTGTTGTTCTCTGTGCAAGTTCTTTACCTTCTCCTTTCGCTAATTCCATTTCTAATGTCCAAAGTTGTGCTTCTTTCTTCGTTGGAAAAGTCTTAGAAAGCTTTTTATGTTTTCCTAGATTGTATAAGGAAACTTGCGCTCTATACGATTTTCCTCTTTTTATAATACTAGCCATACTATCAATCCTTTCATAAAGATAGTTGATAGATGCCAGTTGAATACAACCGTATTGTATTCCGAATTTGGCATATTATCAACTAATAGTAATTTAAACAGATTGTCCCTCGATAAAATTTATTAAAGACTTTATTGTGTATCTTTCTTGTCGACCAATCATGAAACGGTTAAGTTCACTGTGTGATCGTATATATTTATCAAATGATTTTGGGTCTAAACCTAGAAAACGAGATGCTTGCTCTCTTGTTAGTAAATAGGGAAAAGAGAAACATTCCTTGTTCACCATGAATTGATACTCCTCTCTTTTCTTTTTTGAGAAAAATGAGATATTTAGAATAAGACATTTTGTGAATTGTCTTGTGGCTTGTCATCATTTGCTTTGGCTGGCTTGATGACAGGCTTATTTTTAATTGCATTTATTACCTGTTTATATAATTTTTCGGTAGTCCAATTTTGTAAACTATCTTCACCCTTTGTTACTTCAATATATGGGTTCGGTTCTTTACTTGATTTTTCAAGAAAAAAATTATCTAGTTTGCTGTCATAAAAAGCAGTTTGTATTGAATCCTTATCAAGGTACAAAATTAGGTTTATTCTTCTCGCCAGTTGTTTGAAGGAATCAGTACGTGAATCAAATTTCTTATTCTCCTCTATTATTTTTAAATAAAAATCTCTAGGTTTATATGGGGAAGTAATAATAAAAATATTTGCAGTAAGTGGTTTATCGAAGTATCGACTAGCTCCCATTACATCATCATTGAAAGGGTCAAGCGTTTTTAGTAAGTCACTGTATTGAAATGTAGACGGTCTTAATTCGTCTAAAATAATAATTTTCTGACCTTGATAATGTTGAAATGGATCTCTGCTAGAACCAGTAATAAAATAATCTTCACCATATTGAGAAGCATAATCTTTTGCAAGTCTTGTTTTTCCTACGCCTGAATCTCCATAGATCCAAATAACTTCAATAGATAGATTGTTTTCCCTCATGTATTCTCTCCATTCAACTGCTACAACTTCCATATGCTTTTGATAAACGGAGTCAATACGAGTTTTAGCCTTCGCATATTGTGAACCCGATAATTGTTTCTCTACCTCTTCTTTGGAGATTTTGCCTATATATAATTTGTCTAGTAGTCCCTTGATAATTAATTCATCTTTTCCAGTTAAGGTGAATTTAACGCCCTTTTTTGCTTTTTCTATTAAATCTTTGTAGTCAAAGTTGGATTTTACTTCATTGACATCATATTGATGTTGTTCTTGGGCGTCAATAGTAGCATGAATCAAATAAGAGTAACCGTTTGTAGAGTCACCCTTCCATTGTTGAATATATTGGGGACTATCCTTTAGTAGTTTTGCAACATTAGCAATACTTCTAGCATTTTCAAATTGTAACATTACATGAATGTGTGGTATTTTAAGAGAGCCACCTTCGTTTATATCCTTGTTATGAAGGATAGCAGCGTATTTGATAGGGTTTAGCTCTTTCTCAATATGTACTAAGCACTCTGTTAAATCTTTAAAGGGTAAGTGTTCTAAACTTTGGACGTACATCATATTTTTTGCTTTAACCATGAACAAGGACTCCTTTTTTGATATTTGGCAACACCGGAATCTTAATTTTTAGGGGTGATAACAAGCCCTCACCCCTTGATAATAAAGGCTTTCAACGTTTTGACACCAATCTGTAATACTTTTTTCTATGATTGGGTAGCGTGCTTTGAGTCTATGACTCCGCACCGCTACCCAATCATAGAATGATTACTATTCAATAAGACGGATATCATCAGCCTTAATACTTAAAGTTGCTCTATTATTAGCAACGAAAGGTGTTCCTATTGCATTGACTATTTCTACATATGTTTGTGGTACAAGACTTTTTTTGAGTGGAATTGTAATATTTAAGATTTCACCATTTGAAACATCGATAAGCCGATAGGAATATCCTTCTACCGTTTCAGTACGTTCACCGTTAACATACCTGTATTTTTCCCTTGGCTCTGCGTTTGTAGTTAATAATTCTTCTAAGTTAATACTGTAACCTGCCATATCTATGGCTCCCTTCTTCACCAAAGAAATAGTAATATAGCTTAAAAACTTTCTATATCATTGGATGGCTCAGCTTTTAGGGTCAATCAGAGCTTTGGACATATTTAAAAATATTAATGTTAAACTATACTTTTTTCTTGCTAAGACCTTTAGCGATTAGGCTATTAGCAAGCTTCATGTTGTACTCAGGGACAAAAATTTTTACTATATCTGAGCTATCTGTTTGTAAATATCCTTCTCCACGTTTCAAAGATATGTAATCGTCTTTTTCCATATCAGGAAATAACATACGCCTAGATTCGTCTGATAGTCTTCCTAGCCCTAATCGAATAGGGAAGTTATCTCTAGCACCATTCACAAAGTACGAAGAGTCAGCACGTTGTAAGGCCATAATAATATGGACATTGAAACTCCGTCCAAGCATCAAAAGTTCTGCAATTTTCTTCTTAAAATCTTCTGCTTCCTTCTTGTCTAAAACTGTTAAGAAACTAGCAAATTCATCAATAAATAAATAGAGCGGTTTTCTTGTTGTATCTACTCCACTTTGTCGCTGATGAAATCTATCCAAAAAGTTTAAGATACCGTCTTTTGCTTCATTGTAGCGATAGCAATTTTGAAAGTCTGCAAAAGGTTCGAAGTCTGTATCGCCTTTATAATCAATAATGCAAAGCTCAATTTCTGGATTTTGTTCTACTAGAGAAGCCATGAGATATTTGCTTGCAAAAGTTTTTCCAGTTCCACTTGCCCCTGTAATGAGAGCATGAGGGGATTTTTCCCAATCTATAAAGATTTTTTTACCTTTATTCTGTAGGGCATAAAATGCGAAGAAATTCATTTTATTAACTCCATTGCTACAATGAATTTTCCATTTTCAATTGCCATTCCTCTGACTTTTAGATTGGGTATTTGTCCGTACGTGTATTGTTGCTGTAAACTTCCTTGTAGCTTGCCATTAAGGTATTCTCCGTTTACAGAAATCTCTTTCTGAAGAGCTTCTATATCTGAAGTTCGAATGTTTTCCATACAATAAATTCGATTACTATTTTGATAACAGATAGATTTATCGTCAGAAGGGTTCAAATGCACGGATTGTATTTCTCTCTCTAAACTTCGATATATTACCTTATTTTTTAACCATCGTAATTGTTCATTGGTGTATTGTGGGAAAACATCTTTCTCCTTTAAGTCAAGATATCTTTTAAAACAAAATGAAACTAATAGTATTAGTAAAACTAATATTAATAATAAATAATCCATTTTCATTCTCCTTCTTTTCTATTTTTTTGTTTAGTTAACTGTAATGAATTCATTTTTTATCACCTCACTGTTTTCTTGATATTTATAGTATTGCAGGGATTAATAGAAAAGATTGGACAAAAACAAAACAAAAAAGTATTTTATTTAATCTTGTTTTTGTCCTGTTCTATCTGGCTAATTGCGATATAATACCTTACAAACAAGCTTAGGAGTGAAAAATATGATTTTAGAGGAAAAAAGACGAGTAAAATTAGTTTATGAGGAATTGGAAAGAATAATGGAAGATGAAAGACTTTATGCAAGATTAATCAGAGTACTAACGGCTGGAATATTAAGGAATTATAAAAACGAAAATAAACTCTCATATAAGGAATTGACTGCGAAACTCCAGACAAAAGAAAAACGTATAGATTACCATGAGGAATCAATTAAAAAATTTGTATATGGAACGCGTTTTATACCTGAAAAAGATGTGGAAGCTTTATCGGGAATTATAGAAATTGAAGGTGCAAAAGATATAATAATAAACGAAACAGCAAAATTGATTAACAGTCATATTTATTATAATGAATATGGAGATTTTCGCTTGATTCCTATAACTCGGGAGATTCTAAAAGGGCTAGAGAAACCTTTAAAGGAAGATTTAGAGGAAATAAATAAAATACCAGAAATAGAAGAATGGATTTATGATTTAAAGCCAATACCTTCGGAGAGTTTGAATAAAGCAATAGAAGAAAGTCTTCAAAATGAATCTAATGAACTGTTTAAAAAGGTGAAAAATCTGAGGATCAATGAACCTATTGACGTACAAAATATACAATTTTTAAAGAATTCAATTGATTTTTACGAAAAACACCCTCATGCAGATATGCTATTTAGTCAATTTTTCTCGAAACAATATGATTTATTCGGCCAAGTACTAGACAAAAAGATTGAGCCTAATGAATTTTCAGTAGAATTGAAGAAATTAATAGAGATTGCTCGTGCAACAATAGAATTGGAAAATGATAAATAAGAGGATATGGAGTTACCAGAATCCTTATATTACAAATGTGCTGATATTGTCACAAACCTATGGATTTTATAAAATACCCATATTTTAAAGAATATTGATTCTTGAGGGGGGATTTAAATATTTAAGGTATGTTTCAACTTACCTTTTGAATAGTTCAAAAGACTCTTGTGTAAAAACAGGAGTCTTTTACTATACGACAGATTAAATCAAAGATTGATTACATTGGATTTGATATGCCAGTTGGGTATTTTAAGATGGGAATGCTTGAAAATGATGAGTTTGGATTACTATGCATTCAATACACTCTCATATGGAAGGTGTATTTTCCTTAAAATTAATTTGCAATTAAAATGTTATTACTTAAATAATAGCAATACATAAAGTGAATAAACATACTTGTATTATTAATTGATATACTTATATTGAAAATTTATGATTACGAGAAACTTTTTTTAAATAGACCGTAATCAAATTAGAGAGGATCTGTAAAATGAGTAAAAATCAAGAATATCAGGATAATATCGAGCAAAGATGCTTAGATTTTGTAAAGAATGATAAGAATGAGAAGGATTGTTTTGGATTATCCAATAAACAGTACGTTGAATTGAAAAAATGGTTAAATGAAGCTAAGCCTAATTCTAATAGTACTAAATTCCCCGATTTTGTTTTTAAGGATGGCTTTATAGAACATTTTGCAGTTACTTCCTCCTTAGAGAATAGAAAAGGTGCAAAGCAGAAAAGGGAATCTATAGTTTTTAAAAAAAATAGTGAAACTAATTTTTTAAGTAATCTTGATAGTATTGAAGAAGAAATACTGTTAAGTCATTCGTATGGTCGTGAATTTGAAGAACATACATATTTTAATATTGTAAATTCAATAAAAAAGAATTGGGTAAAGCATATAGAAAGTTACGATAAAAATATTTCCACATCTAATCATGGTATTTTCCTAATTGAATATATAGACATTAATATCGAAACAGCAGTTTCTAGAGAAAATGAGCGAGCAGAAATTTTTGAGACATATCGAATAAGCGTTGACAAGCATTTGTTAAATTGGATATATACATACAAAGAAAAAATAGATTATTTAATATTTGTTAATCTTCTCTCACCCTCTATTGAGGTAATAAGAATAGATAATATTCCAGAGCTTATAGAGGGAATTTCAAATGTTATGTTTGCACCTACTTTAGGGATGGAAACTCATAAATATGTAGGTTTTAAAATTAGGAAAGAAGATATTTAATATCACATTGGTAGAGTAAAGTAAAAACTTCATATTTATTGAAGTTTGTTTCTGGCATTTAAATGATGTAGGTTTTGGCAGTATAATTATTAATCTTTTTGAATCTCTTTTCAAGATAAAATAAACGATAGTTTACCTAGTCTATACGATATGATAAAACTTTTCCTCATTGTTTTTTAATTATACATTTTTAAATATAGTTACTATATAATAGAAGAAAATAAAAAGTTATGGGGGAATAATCATGAAAAGAAATGTTATAGCAATGTTAAACATGAAAGGCGGAGTCGGGAAAACAACTTTATGTAAAGAAATTGCATATTATTTATCAGCTAATGATAAAAAAGTTTTGTTAGTTGATGTTGACCCACAAGGAAATTTAACACAGTCAATTTTTGAAAGATTCAACTTCAAGCATCATTATGAAAGTGAAACTGCACGAAATAAAGACTATAAAATTTGCACAGCAACTATTAGTAATGTTTTTGAGTATACTTCTATTGTTGAAAGTGTAAAGATGGAAGATTTTATTTTAAAGTTAAATGAGAATTTAGCTATTATACCAGGAGATTTAAATGCAGTATTTTTTGAACGATCGTCAGGGGGCTCAGAAAGTGAAAATGCCCTAAAAAACTTTATGGAAGACTTCGAAATAAGGGAAAAATATGATTATATTTTCTTAGATTGTCCACCAACTTTTTCTTTCTATACTACGGCAGCCTTGTTAGCTAGTGATTTTTATATGTCTCCAATCCACCCAGATTCATATTCAATTTTAGGGATAGATTTATTATTCCAAGTAGTTGATCGATTGAAAAAGGTATATAGAGATCGTTTCAAAGCATTTCCATTAGATCATTTAGGTGTAATATTCTCAAATATACCTAGAGACGGAAGTACCCAACAAGGAATGAAGGATATGATTAAAGACATTCAACAGAGTGAAGTGTTGAAAGGGCTAAATGTTCATTTCTTCAATGAGCCTTTTCGAATTAACCCATATATACCTAAAAAGATAGATTACTTTATTGCAGATTCTAAATCAGATTTCTCCTACGAAAATTTACGAAAAATTGTAAGGGAATTAGAAAATAATATAATTCATCTTAAAACACCTGTCCAACAATAGGAGGATATAATGATTAAAAATATATATGAAAAGGTTTCAAAAATAAAAAAAGCTGATAGTGAAGACAAAATAAAACTGGAACTATATGGTGTGATCTCCAGTTTATTATTGTCAGGAATATTCGAAAAAAATAGTGAAATTAAAGATTTTTTAGAGAATAGTAATGATAAATTTAAAGAGGAGATAAAGCCATATGTTTATCTTAGTAAAACATTAATAATAGGAAGAATCTCAAGGGAAATCGAAAAAGAATCAAAATTATTTAATTACAATTTTGCTCTAGATATTAAGGCTTATATAGAAAATTGGATTAAAGAAACTGATGATAGTGATGTAATTGAAGAGCCTAATAAGAAGTCAGATAATCTCAAAAAAGATGATATTAAGAAAAAAAATTATACAGATGCGCTATTTGACAGATTTAAAAGGGGAGAATAGTAGTTGTTGAATATAGAGTTTTTAAAATATGAGAATTTTGCTAAAGAGTACTTTCATAATTCTACTGTTCCTAAAACTGGAATTATGAAAAAAATATATGAAGTTATTCAAAGTAACATACATTTTATGAATTTAATTAGAGATATAGATAAAAACCAAGATAAAGTGCGTGGCGAATTATATGAAACTTATTATTTATTACATTTAAGAGTTTTATATCATTTACCGTCAAATGACGAGTTTATAAATAAAATTTTAATTCGTACAATAGTGGAAAATATACTTAGACTCTGTGTTTCTTTATTAGATTGTAATATTGGAAATTTAAAAGAAGCATCATTTAGTACATTGAAAACTAACTTGGAAAATAAGGGTTTTCAACACAAATATAAAGGTTTGTCGGATGCTTTAAATAATAATTTTGGCACCTATTCTAAAGATGTCCATGGGGAGACTGTACATAAATTATCAGAGAAAGAATATCTGGTCTCAATACGAACAGCTGATAATAATTTGCATTTAGCAAGGCTTTTGAATGTATATAAGGAATTAAATAGTGCAATAATACCTTTCTTCTTAAAAGAAATTAAGACATCAAAATCAGATTTATCTGGAGCTACACTAAGTGTGATGTTAAATATTGTTGGTGAAGATAATTATGATATTTTCTACAATAAGTAGAATTCAAGAGTAAGGGTTGTAAACATTAGGAAACAATCTCTGTGGCGTGAAGGAATTATTCAATAGGGTAAATATGTCTAAAAAGGCCCATCCGATTTATTCTATTAAAGGGCGCTAATGTTTAATGCCCAAAATTATAAAAAGGCTAAAAATATGCGGATATTTATTTACTTTTTGCGTATTTTCAGCCTTTTTACATTTAAAAAATATACTGCCATAAACGACATCTTCTGAATGCAGAATACATTGAAGTTCTATTTTTATTACCAATATCTACTCAAAACTTTTACGAATCTAGTAGTATAAAGTATTCGACTAGCATCATCAACTTCGGTTCAAATTGGTTCAAGTAACATCATTTTCTATTCATTGCTATACATTTTTATCCAAGACGAAATGTATAAAAGGTTGATATAGATGGATTGTGAAGTATTCACTATGCTTAGAATTTATCTTAATATTTCTCAAAACGTTAATAAATCAACACTTGCAAATCCCTCAACCACCTATGGTTGGGGGGGTTTACTGTATATGCGGTGCTTTAAAAACAGGGGAAAATTCACACGTAGCATATACGTAACATACAAGTAGCAGACAAATAATTTAGAGAAAAAGTGTAGATTTGAAGTAAATTTTGGAATTTATAATAAAGTTTGATACTATTGCATTGATTAGCTGAATTGTGACAATGCAGTTGATTATACTTCACTAAATATTGCCAACACACTGCGGAGAAATATACTTAACAAGACATAATAGTCTAATTCAAGGAAATGGGTTAAATTAAAATGTTAACTACAAAAAATCCACTTATAATTAAAATATATATAGTAGATAATTAATTTCAAATAGAGGCGGATTTCAATGGCTAAAACTGATAATTTACTAGCAATTCTTTGGATGCTCAGTTCTGGTGAAAAAATTACTGCGAAACAAATTTCAGAAAGGTTAGAGATGAATATAAGGACTGTTTATCGTTATATTGATACGCTTTCAATAAGTGGTGTACCTATCATTTCGGATGCAGGACATAATGGTGGATACACTTTATTGAACAATTTTATTGAAGCCCCTCTTTTTTTTGATTCTGAGGAGCAAACCTCATTATTTCACGCTGCTATTTTTGCTGAAGAGGCGGGATATTATGGAGGTAAAGCACTAAATAGGGCTATTTCAAAGCTAAGAAATTTTTCAAATCAAGAGCAGAAAATAAAGATAAATCAACACTTATCTAGCCTTGAAGTAATAAGTCAATTCAGTACCCTCGCTATGGAACCTTTATTGAAGGAGCTGGAGCAGGCAGTAACTAACGGTTGCTCAATCAAAATTAATTATCATAAAAATGGTGAAAAGCAATTAAACTATAGATTGGTTAATCCGTACAGGATTATTTATTGGAATAATAAGTGGTATGTGATTGGATTTTGCCAGCTTAGGAATGATATCCGTAGTTTTAGAGTAGACCGTATTGAAAGCCTAATGCTAACCGAAAATAAGTTTAGCCGGCCAGAAAACTTTTCAGCACGTGACTTTTTTATAAATAATCTTCTTCCAACTATAGAAGATAAAGAAGGGATTATTTCTGTGGTTCTTAGTGGGGATAAAAATGTATTGGCCGATATTTGCCAACATTGGTTTTTAGGATATTATTTACAAGAGCGGACTTTAAATCAGGCAGTTTTTCTTCTTGAAAAAGATGTGATACATACGTATGTACCTTATTTGCTTTTACCGTACAATAAATCTATTCAGGTTATTGAACCAATAAGTCTTAAGAAAAGACTTATTGAGGTTCTGTCCGAATTAATAGAATTCCATCAAATTTGATAACTTAACTGACGTTAGGTGTCAGGGAAGTGATGCTATAGTTGGTTATATCAAATGTGATTGGAGTGTTATTGGATGCAAACCAAAAAAGTTTTTCTATATGTATTTAATACAATGTCAGACTGGGAATATGGATATTTAATTGCTGAACTAAACTCAGGAAGATATTTCAAAAAGGATTTAGCACCTTTAAAAGTAATTACAGTAGGAGCTAATAAAGAAATGATTACTACTATGGGTGGACTGATTATAAAACCAGATATTTCCCTTGATGAATGTGTTCTTGATAGTAAAGATCTTTTAATTTTACCGGGTGGAACTACTTGGAGTGAAGATATTCATCAACCTATCTTGGAAAGAGTTGGTCAGGCTTTAAAGCTAGGCACTATTGTTGCTGCAATTTGTGGTGCAACTGATGCCCTTGCGAATATGGGATACTTGGATGCTAGAAAGCACACAAGCAATAACTTAGAATATACTAAAATGGTATGTCCTAACTATAAAGGAGAAAGGTTCTATGAGTTGGAATCTGCGGTATCTGATGTGAATTTAGTTACTGCATCAGGAATAGCTCCTCTAGAATTTGCGATGGAGATACTGAAAAAAATAAATGTATTTGCACCAGATACATTGCATTCGTGGTATAACCTAAATAAAACCCATAAACCTGAATACTTCTTCCAGTTAATGAATTCGATAAGTGGATGAGCTAAAAAATCAACTTAGCAGTTTAATATTAGTTTAAATAATTACCATGCTTTAGACGATGTCTAAGCATGGTTTTTGTAGTGTGCCAGGCATGGCAACTATCTAGGTGGTGAAAGTCCACTGTGGGGGTACACATCGACCAACCACTAGAGAAACGCAAGGTGCTTATCGTGAGGTAAGGGCTGAAGGAAGCGTGTATCAAAATCTTGGCTCGACGAACAGAAATCTAATACTAAGGCTCGATAGGTGGACAAGGCTCCTACACAAGTCAAAGTCCAAAAGATGTGCGTAACCCTATCGGGTAAATTAGACGAGTAAAAGAGGAAAGATAGTTGTCTTACCCTGGGAGGTCTCACGGACGGCTAAGGAGTCCCCTATTAAGAAAGTCGGTCGAAAAAGGTTTATCGTGAGAAGTCAGCCGAAGTCGTAGTAGTGACCATAGTCATGAAGGACGGAACAATTTATAGTGTTTCTACGCCATGATTGCACGAAGGATATATTTCAGAATGTGTTAATGAGGAAAATATGAGCGTATCTCAGAGGATACTCAAAAGTGAAATGTCTTTTCGTCACATGAAAGGAAAGGAAGGAACGAGTGTGGAACTTTTAGAGGAAATCTTAAGTAATCAAAATATGAATGAAGCCTACAAACGTGTATACCGCAATAAAGGTGCGAGTGGAGTTGACGGGGTAAGTGTAGAAGAATTGAAAGCACACCTCAGAGAACACAAAGATGAACTCCGTACGCAAATACGAAAGAGAAAGTACAAACCAGCACCTGCACTGCGAGTAGAGATTCCAAAAGAGAATGGAAAAATGCGTAAGTTAGGCATTCCTACAGTTGTCGACAGAGTGGTTCAACAAGCTATCAATCAGAAACTAAGCCCGATTTTTGAACAACAATTCAGCGAGTATAGTTATGGTTTTAGACCAGGACGCAGTTGCGGAATGGCAGTAACCAAAGCGCTAGAATATATCAATGATGGACATAGTTGGTTGGTAGATATTGATTTAGAACGTTTCTTTGACACCGTTCATCACGACAAGCTGATGAGAATTATTCCCCAGACGATTAAAGATGGAGATGTCATATCTCTCATAAGGAAATATCTCGTTAGTGGTGTAATGGTCAATGGAAAATACGAGGATACACCACTTGGAACTCCTCAAGGAGGGAACCTGAGTCCACTCTTAAGTAACATCATGTTGAATGAGTTGGACAAGGAATTAGAACTGAGAGGATTGTGTTTCGTTAGATACGCAGATGATAGCCTAATTTTCGTTAGAAGTGAAAAGGCAGCGAATCGAGTACTTACTTCTATTACAAAATTTATCGAAAAGAAATTGGGATTGTTAATAAATGTGGAGAAGAGTAGAATATCTCGTCCTACTAAAACAAAGTTCTTAGGGTTTGGTTTCTATTTCGATTCAAACCAAAAGAAATTCCAGCTAAGACCACATCCAAAATCAATTCAGAAATTTGAAAGAAAGTTACGTCAGTTAACGAAACGAAACTGGAGTATTTCTTTAGACGTTAGAATCGTTAAACTGAGACAAGTCATTTATGGGTGGGTCAATTACTTTAAGATAGCCAATATGAAAAGAGTACTTGGAATAATCGACGCGAAGTTGCGTTCTAGACTACGTGTGATTATTTGGAAACAATGGAAGAAGAACCAGAAAAGAATTAAATCTCTCGTACGACTTGGCATTCCTCTCGAGGAAGCCAAGGGTCTAACTCACTGTCGAAAAGGTTATCGTTTTATTGGACTATCGAAGGTAGTTCAAAGGGCTTTATCTAATAAACGCTTAAGGCAAAGAGGAATCCCCTTTGCCCAAGACTATTATTTAAAAGTACACACTGTGATATAAATTGAACCGCCGTATACGGAACCGTACGTACGGTGGTGTGAGAGGGGCGAAAAGTTTAATCAACTTTTCCCTCTACTCGATTTCTTAAAGCTATACCCTTGTAAGAGATCGACCGTTCCTTTATATTTGTATCTAGAAGCTAAATAAATGATTGAAACTCTTTGGAAAGTAGGTAAGTTTACAATGAAGATTGATGTACCTAAGATTCCTGAAAATTTAAGTGATAAAAGATTTACAGATATTTTTTACGAAGAAGATTTAGAATTTGAAATGTGTATGATCTCAGACTCGGATTTTAACAACGAAGTACTTCATCGAGTGAGATTATATAAAACAGTGATTAAGAATTGTAATTTTACAAATACAGATTTTAAACGTATAGATCTTACCGATGTAGTTTTTAAGAATTGCGATTTATCTAATGCTGATTTAAGTAATGCTTCCATCAATCGAGTGGAGTTTATTAATTGTAAGTTGCTAGGCAGCAACCTAACAGAATCTTATATTGGTAATACAAGATTTAAGGATTCCATTCTTGATATGGTTATGTTCGGTAACTCAAAGTTTGAAAAGGTAATTTTTGATAATGCTGAATTAGAAGGCGCTGACCTTTATGATTGTAAGCTTAAAAAAGTAGAATTCCTTTCGTGTAATCTTAATGATGCAAGCTTTGATGGAACACCTTTAAAAGGAATTGATCTAAGCTCTTCCCATTTTGATTCTTTAATTGTTTCTATAGAGAATTTAAAAGGCTGTATAGTATCAACGTCTCAGGCGATACAATTCGCTTCGTTATTAGGATTAAAAATTAGATAATAGTATTTAATCCTTTTAAGTTCGTAAGTAAATAGGATGTTGAAACTAGAAAAATGCTAAGCACAGTAGTAAATGATGAAAAAGTAACTTTTTCATTCAATCCATCTATTTCTGAAGATACTAAAGCAACAGAAACATTTACATTTGAAGAATTAGAAATTAATAAAAATGTAGATGAGAAAACTCTAAAGAAAGAATTGGAAAAGAAGTTTCAGGCTTGGGTTTTGAATAAACTTAATATCTCTTACAGTATTGTTATCGAAGAATCTTTTGAAAAATAAACCAAGTAACATTCAATAAATATACAAAAGTGAAATTTAAATAATTATTGTTCTAAATGAGAAGAAATATAGATTCTAGAATGCTTTAAAAGAATATATTATATTTAACAAAGAGAGTATACAGAAAGGAGAGACTAGCCTATGAAGAAGAATTTGTTTTATTTTTTCTTAGGTGTTGTTGCTTATTTTGTTATATCTACGCTTATACAGTCATTGTAGAAGTGATATGAAAAGATTTATATTTACACATTTTTGTAACTGGAATAGTAGGTATGAAGGCAAAATTTAGGAAAGATTTATAATTAGTAACAGCACTTTCGCTTGCATTGACTAACTATTTCTAAAAGTTTGCTGCGAAAAAAATAACTTTACTGCTGAAGTCTTCTCTCGAATAAACATGTATTTTACAACACAAATAATAGTTCTTTTGAATTGTTTTCGGAATATTCCTTTTATATTTATCGAAGTTCATATATAATGAAAACAAATTGAATAAGAAATAACTAGGGGAGTCCAATGAGTTGGACTGAGAAAGAAACGCGATGAGGTTTCTTGACTCTTGGGACCTGATCTGGTTCATACCAGCGTGGGGAAGTTAAATTGATTCATGTAGCATATTACTTCTGTATACATTTTAGCCGGGTCCAGCCAATTTATTGGATGCCGGCTTTTTTATGTTTGTCAAAAGTCTAGCTATTCCACTTGTTATGTGCCATATCTCGTCCTTTAACTCACAAAAAGGAGAGATTTTTTTTATGTCAACTATTTCATTAAACAAAGAAAGTATTTCCATCAAAACGAATGTACCAGGTAGTAAAAAAGCGTATGTAACAGGTTCTAGGCCGGATATTCGAGTACCTATGCGTGAAATTGAATTAAGTCCAACTACAGGGGTCTATGGTGAAGAAGAAAATGAACCTGTGCGTGTATATGATACGAGCGGGCCATACACGGATGAAGATTATACGGTAGATATTACAAAAGGTTTATCTCCTATTCGTCGTTCATGGATTCAAGAGCGTGGGGATGTCGAGCAATATGATGGAAGGGAAATCAAGCCTGAGGATAATGGATACAAAGATATAAAGGATCCGCGTGCAAACCATCAGGTGTTTCCAGGTTTAAAGAGAAAACCACTTCGCGCAAAAAAAGGGAAAAATGTGACACAACTCCATTATGCGAGAAAAGGAATCATTACACCTGAAATGGAGTTTATTGCCATTAGAGAGAATATGACACCTGAATTCGTACGTGACGAAGTGGCCAAAGGTAGGGCCATTATTCCCTCAAATATCAATCATCCAGAAGCAGAACCGATGATTATCGGTCGCAATTTCCATGTGAAGATTAATGCAAATATTGGAAATTCTGCCGTTTCATCTTCTATTGAAAATGAGGTGGAAAAAATGATTTGGGCAACTCGTTGGGGAGCTGACAATATCATGGATTTGTCCACAGGGAAAAATATCCATACAACCCGGGAATGGATTGTGCGTAATTCACCTGTTCCAATCGGTACAGTGCCAATTTATCAAGCACTTGAAAAAGTAAATGGGATCGCAGAAGATCTCACTTGGGAGATCTACCGTGATACATTAATTGAACAAGCGGAACAAGGTGTTGATTATTTTACGATCCATGCGGGCGTTTTATTACGATATGTCCCCTTAACAGCAAAACGTGTAACAGGTATTGTATCCCGTGGTGGATCGATTATGGCACAATGGTGTTTATTCCACCATAAAGAAAACTTCTTATATACTCATTTTGAGGAAATTTGTGAGATTATGAAATCATATGATATTGCATTTTCTCTAGGAGATGGTTTACGTCCAGGCTCGATTGCCGATGCAAATGATGAAGCACAGTTTGCGGAATTGGATACACTAGGTGAATTAACGAAAATTGCTTGGGAGCATGATGTTCAAGTGATGGTAGAAGGACCGGGACATGTGCCCATGCACTTAATCAAAGAAAATATGGATAAGCAATTGGAAGTGTGTAAAGAAGCTCCTTTTTATACACTTGGACCACTTACAACAGATGTCGCTCCGGGCTATGACCATATTACATCTGCCATAGGTGCGGCAATGATTGGCTGGTATGGTACAGCCATGCTATGTTATGTAACTCCAAAAGAACATCTAGGTTTACCCAATAAAGATGATGTTCGAGAAGGGGTCATTACGTATAAAATTGCGGCACATGCTGCTGATCTAGCAAAAGGACATCCAGGGGCACAAATAAGGGATGATGCCTTATCAAAAGCCCGTTTTGAATTCCGTTGGAGAGATCAATTCCATTTATCTTTAGACCCTGAACGTGCCATGGAATATCATGATGAAACATTACCAGCAGAAGCGGCGAAAACCGCACACTTTTGTTCCATGTGCGGACCTAAATTTTGCAGCATGAGAATCTCTCAAGATATTCGGAATTATGCAAGAGAAAATAAGCTGAAGATGGATGAAGTCATTGAAAAAGGAATGAAGGAAAAGGCCCAAGAATTTAAACAAACAGGCGGTAATATATACTCATAATTTTTCGAAAGGGGTAAGGTAATCAAATGAAAGTCGAAAAAATTGAAAAAGAAATCAATCAACTAAAGACTCGCCTTGATTTTTTACAGGGGTGTCTAAAAGAAATTCAACAAAATTGTGATCACCAATATTTTGCAAAAAATTCGTATTACGAACAATGCACAGAATGTAATAAAGTAAATGTTCTATACTACTAATAATAGAAAAATACTTCCCCATGATTATAATATGAATGATGCACCTTCCTGTAGAGTAAAAGAAAGTTCACTTTGCAAATGCAATAAGAGAATGATTACTTTGTCTTAAAAGAATAATAATTAAAATAAAGCGGGTTAGCATGAATCCTTTGAGCCAATCCGCTTTTTAATCAATCTATTATTTTTTCGAACGACTTAATATTGCACTGGTAATCGCAATAACTAAGATAGCTCCAATTAATGTAGGGATGATATTAAAGCCACCGATTTCTGGCCCGAGATCTCCCATGATAATGGAACCTAACCAACCACCAACGATACCCGCAATGATATTACCAATTACACCACATAATACTTACGACCGTTGCGTGGTGGAGAACTCGATCTAAGATGGCGTTGGCGATTTTAGGATCTTGAAAAATTTCTCCCCAATCTTTGAAATTTGAATTGGTTGTAAATATCGTACTTTTCTTTTCATACCGTAAATCTATCGATTGAAAAAAGAGTTTCGCATCTTCTGCATCAATGGGGAGATACCCGATTTCATCTTATGGAAAGCTTAATATTATGTGAAGTTGAATGCTAAAAGCCTTGTCTTTATGGAAATTTTAACATCCAACTTTGCATAAAAAATGCTAAATAAATTCTTTTAACCAGTTCAATAAATCATCTTTTTCATTTTTAGTAAACTTTTCTTCTGGAATTACATTATGGCTTGCTTGTTCGATAGCTTTACGTTTTAAGTCTGGATTAGATTTTGCATAAATTTCAGTCGTAGTAACCGATGAATGTCCTAAAAAGTCTCTTATATATATTAAGTTAACGCCACCTTCTAACAAATGCATTGCTTTACTATGTCTAAATATATGTGGCGAAACTTTGTTTGGGAATAGGTCTGGACATTTTTTTCTCGCAGTCTTTGTATACTTATTTAATATATATGAGATTCCAGCCCGTGTTAGTTTTCCTTGGTTTTTGTTAAAAAATAAAGGTGTTGAGATTTTCAATTCGTTAAATAAACCGTAATCATTTATATAAGCTTTCACGATATTTATAGTTTGAGGCATTATTGGAATAATCCTTGTTTTGTTACCTTTTCCAGTTAGACGTATGGTTGCTGATCCTTTGATTCTTTCGCCCACTAATACATCTGCTAGTTCCTGGACTCTTGCTCCTGAATCATAAAGTAATGAAAGAATGGCTAAATCCCTGCGACCTTCTTTTGATGATATATCAGGAGTAGCCAACAGTTCTTTAATTGCTGTTATAGATATATAGTTCATTTCAACCACTGGCGTTTTTTTGGAACCTATTGATAATATAGAATTGCACAATTCCATATATTGTGGGGCTTCAATTTGTCAATACCGAAAGAATGCATGTAAAGCTGCCAATCTTTGATTTCTGGTTGAAATAGAATAATTTTTTGTATCTTCCAACCATGTTAAAAACTCTTCAACCATCTTTCTGCTTATCTTTGAAAAACATAATTTATCCGGGTGGTTTCTCGCCAAATCAATTACGTGCAGACGATCGATTTGTTGCATTTATAAAAGCCTTTATGAATGCGAATAAACCAGTATTTGCTATCTGCCATGGTCCACAATTACTCATTACAGCAAAATCACTTGAAGGAAGAGATGTAACAGGGTATAAATCAATTCAAGTTGATTTAGAAAATGCCGGTGCAAATTTCCATGATAAAGAAGTGGTTGTTTGTCAGAAGCAACTTGTTACAAGTCGAACACCAGATGATTTGCCAGCATTTATTCGCGAATCACTTAACTTACTATAAAATAAATAAAAGTCCCTATTAGGGGTGTTTCTATATATACTTTTTAGGGAATAGAAATGTGCACATAACTAAACAACTGAGGTAAAAAACATGAAAAATAAATGGTATGTCAAAAAGCGTTATGCCTTTATCTTATTTCTTGTCATATATCTATGCGTGATTGTTTACCACCAAGTGAAGCCATTACCTGAAGGTGTCTCTGTAAAAGGTGAAAAGCACGCAATAGATGAAAAGGATGTTGAATTTTTAGTTGATTTAACGTATACAAAGAATGAGGAAGAGCATTACGAGCATGAAATATTTGAACAAGTATATCAAGTGATTGGTGATGCAGAGAAATTTTTGATCATTGATATGTTTATGATAAATGATTCTTCATCAACAGATAGAGATTATCCGAAGTTAAGCGCAAAGTTAAAAGAAAAGATCACATTGCAAAAGGAGAAATTCCCTGATTTAAAAGTAGTTGTGATTACAGATCCAATTAATACAACATATTACTCGCATGAAGCGAAATACATTGATTCACTTGAACAAATCGGAGTGGAAGTAGTGTATACAGATTTAGACCGTTTAAGAGATCCGAATCCACTCTATTCAGGTGTGTGGAGAATGTTCTTCCAGTGGTTTGGGCAAGGAGGGAATGGCTTTTTACCAAATCCATTTGGTGAACCTAGTCCTGATGTGACCATACGCTCTTACTTAAAGACACTAAATGTGAAAGCAAACCACAGGAAAGTAATTATCACAGAAAAAGAAGGATTAGTTCTGTCTGCGAATGCACATGATGCAAGTGGATTTCATTCCAATATTGGTTGGAAAGTAAAAGGAGAAATTCTCAAAGACATGCTAGCATCTGAAAAAGCAGTTGTTCAATTCTCTGGTGGAAATGTAAATGCATTCCCAATAGAGGAAGAAATTAATACGTATATAGAGGACACTAGCACTTCTTCCACAGATGTCACGGTTCAATTACTTACAGAGCAAAAGATAGAAGATGCAGTAGTTGAAGCAATCCAACAAGCGGAACAAGGAGATACAATCTGGGTAGCAATGTTTTATATAGCCGACAGAAGTATTATTGATGCAATCGAAGAAGCGACAGAAAGAAAGGTACATGTAAAATTAATTCTTGATCCAAATGAAAATGCATTCGGGCAGCAAAAAATTGGCGTGCCAAATATTCCAATGGCTGATGAATTATTAGAAGATGGAAACAATCATCTAGAAGTAAAATGGTATAACGTAAATAAGGAACAATTTCATACTAAGCTACTATATGTAAATTATGGTGAGACATCTAAGATGATAGGAGGATCTGCCAATTATACTTCTCGGAATTTAAATGATTATAATTTGGAGACAAATATCGCGGTTGAAGCGAAGAATGATACAGAGATTGTTGCAGATGTAGATACTTACTTTCATAGGCTATGGGAGAACGAAGATGCTGTCTTCACACTGCCATATGAAGAAAAAGAGTCTTTACCTATTCTAAAGCGCATCGGGTACACAATCCAAAAGCTAACAATGTTTACAACATATTAAAAATATGGAATAGAAATGTTTACCACGTATACAATCGTGGTAGAAGTATAAAGTAAGACTTGAATCAGTATGTGTCTGACACATACATGATATATGTAAGAGAATCACAATACTATTATTAGAGGAGTGTTCTTACAAATGGCAAAAATAGCAACAGTAATCACAGATTATTTCGAGGACTCTGAATATACAGAGCCAGCAAAGGAATTTAAATCAGCTGGACATGAAGTGGTAACAATTGAGTCAGAAAAGGGAAAAGAAGTAAAAGGGAAACAAGGAGAAGCTACAGTAACAATCGATTACAGCATTGATGATGTGTCTGCAGATGACTTTGATGCATTATTTATTCCAGGTGGATTTTCGCCAGATATGTTACGAGCAGACGATCGCTTTGTTCAATTTGCGAAACATTTTATGGATAAGAAGAAACCAGTCTTCGCAATCTGTCATGGACCACAATTATTAATTACTGCAAAAACATTAGAAGGTCGAGATGTGACTGGATTTAAATCTATCCATGTAGACTTAGAATATGCAGGAGCAAATGTACACGATAAAGAGGTGTTCGTTTGTCAAAATCAACTTGTGACAAGCAGAACGCCAGATGATTTACCTGCATTTATCGAAGAATCCATTAAATTATTACCTTAAAAATCAAAAGCACTGCCAGTCGTTAAGAAACGTAGGGAATGGAGAAAATCAACTGAGATAAAGTGAGACTTCAATCAGTCAGAGTTGCAAACTCTGACTGATTGGTAGCGAAACTTATCAGGGTGTTAGCGACCGTTTACCCACAATACAGATATGAAAAATATAGTACTCATTATTGTGTTGTGGGTATTACGGGCGCTTCACAGTGGAAAAGGAATCACGGTGAGGTACGAACCGATGATGACTTATACTCGACAGTACAAGTGCGACTATACCTCATGTATCCACATGAGGTAAGTCTTCTTTGTCGTAGGGCGATTTTTGAAGTACCATAGTTTCTGACTGGCAGTGCTGGCCAAAGCAAAAGCGTCAATGCCTAGTTTCTTGGCATTGACGCTATATAAAAACAAAAGCACTCATTACATTGAGTGCTTTTGTTTATGCAATTGATGTTTTTTTCCCCACTCATGCATTGCTTCTAGAATAGGACGAAGGCTTTCTCCATACTTAGTCATAGAATATTCTACTTTTGGTGGAACTTCTGGATATACTACTCTTGTAATAATATCTTCCGCTTCTAATTCACGTAATTGTTTTGTGAGCATTTTCTGAGTGATGCCAGGTATACTGCGTTTTAACTCATTGAATCGTTGCGTACCATTATTCAATAAATGAAGCAATATTAGCGGCTTCCATTTTCCGACTAGTATATTTAATGCATCTTCTACTTTACATGCACCTGTCTCATATTTCATTTGTTCGTCTCCTCACAGTATCATTTTGTATACTATACATCAAAAAAGTGCGTACTTACAAAAAGTAATGATATAGTTCATAATAACATATAGAAGCAATAAGTGAAAAGGTGGGAACAATGATGGAAAACTATCGGATTGATAAAAATAAAGGTCTAGAATTTGGTTTATATACATTAGGAGATCACTTACCGAATCCTGCAACAGGTGAAAGAATTCCTGCACATCAGCGATTAGATGAGATAATTGAATTAGCAAAATTAGCGGATGATGTTGGTATTGACTTTTTTAGTGTAGGGGAAAGTCATCAAGATTATTTTACAACGCAAGCTCATTCCGTTGTGCTCAGTGCAATTGCACAAGCAACAAAGAAGATAAAAATTGCAAGTGGTTCTACCATTATCTCCACATTAGATCCAGTCAGAGTATTTGAAGACTTTGCGACAATTGACTTGATATCCAAAGGTCGAACAGAGCTTATTGCAGGACGTGCTTCACGTATCGGTAATTTTGAATTGTTAGGCTATGATTTAAATGATTATGAAGAATTATTTGAAGAGAAATTGGAACTATTATTACAAATTAATGAACAACAAACGGTGAATTGGCAAGGGAGATTCCGTGCGCCGCTCCGTGATGCAAAAATATTACCGCGACCATATCATGAGAAATTACCAATTTGGAGAGCGGTTGGTGGTCATCCTACTAGTGCAATTAAAGCAGCTAGAAGAGGTGTACCTATTTTTCTTGCAATGCTTGGAGGACCTGTATCAATCTTCAAACGTACAATCGATACGTACAGAGAGGCATTAGAGGAATCGGGGTATAATCCAGAAGACTTCCCTGTTGCTACTGCAGGGTTTTTCTATTTAGCAGAGACAACACAACAAGCGCAACGAGAAACTTATCCATCTATTAATGAAGGGATGCAACGAACAAACGGACGTGGATTCCCTAAACAGCATTTTGCTCAAGGAAGTAGTCCAAGAGATGTCATGAATATTGGAAGCCCTCAAGAAGTTATTGAAAAAATCTTATATCAGCATGAACAATTTGGACATCAAAGATATATTGGCCAAATGGATTTTGGGGGCATTCCTTTTCCACAGTTACGAAAAAATATTGAATTGATTGGTAAAGAAGTATTACCGGCAATTAGAAAGTATACAGCAAGAAAAGAGGATGAAAAATGAGAATAGTTACATTAATTGGCTCGATTGTAGGATCAAAAACAAGAACAGCAATCAAGCATACGGCAAATTTGATAGCAGATAGCTACCCAGAGCATGAAGTAACTACAATTGATTTACATGATTATCACTTACCATTCAGTGAAGGAATCAATTATTTAGATTTACATGGTGATGCATTATATGTCACAAAAACAATTATGGAAGCAGATGCTATTATCATTGGTACACCAATATTCCAAGCATCCATCCCTGGTACACTCAAGAATGTATTTGATTTGTTACCAGTAAATGCGTTCCAAGATAAAGTAGTAAGTATAGTGGTAACAGCAGGTTCAAGTAAGCATTATCTTGTGCCAGAGCAACAACTAAAGCCAATACTTGCATATATGAAGGCACAAATTGTTCAAACATATGTATTTATTGAAGAAATGGACTTTGATAAACAGACAATTATAAATGATGATGTGCAATTCAGATTAGAGCGCTTAGTGGAAGATACTATCATGTCAGTAGAATCACATCGTATAATTCGAGAACAAAAGGAAGCATCCTATGATTTTTAATAGCTTCTTGGCATAATGTATTCGCTTGTCCCATACAATGGATTAGAGGTTCGTATGGGAGGTAACAGAATGTCACAGTTAACGAAAGTATTGCTTTGGTTAATAGGAGTATTTGCACTTATCATACTAATTCAATACCCGCTCCAACAAACAATGGACTCATGGCAGACATGGTCCTTGCCATTAGCAGGAAAAACCATTGTCTTAGATCCAGGACATGGTGGAGTAGATGGTGGAGCTGTCGGGTCAGACAAGACACAGGAGAAAGAAATCACGTTAAAAGTATCGAAAATGGTAAGAGATTATTTACAGCAAGCGGGTGCTACTGTATATCTAACGAGAGATGGAGATTATGATTTGGCGGGAGAAGACACCAAGGGATTATCACGAAGAAAATCTGAAGATATTCAAAAAAGAGTAGATTTTATAGAAGAGAAGAATGCAGATTTATTCCTAAGTATCCATTTAAATGCATTGACAGATAAACGATGGAAGGGTGCCCAGACCTTTTATTATCCGGGACGTGAAGAGAATGAACGATTCGCCAAAGCAATTCAGTCAGAAATCATTAGAAATTTAGAAAATACAAAACGTGAGGCATTAGCCATCCACCAAATTTTTGTATTAAAATATGCAGAAGCAACAAGTGCATTAGTAGAGATTGGATTTTTATCAAATGACGAAGAACTAGCACTACTACAATCTGATACTTACCAACGAAAAATGGCAGCAAGTATTTACCAAGGTATTCTTCGCTATCAAACAGATGAATTAACATTATCGGAAAATTGATGAGTGTGTGCTCATCAATTTTTTTGTTTCCTCTTGTGATGTGTCCCACTTAGTTTTGACAAGACTTATGTTATACTAATAGTAAGAAACCAATAATAAAGTTTAGAGGTGACGTATTTTGCTTACAGAAAAAAGTGTTCTAGAATTATTGCACAAGATGAAAGATCCTTTTTTACATAAAACATTTAAGGAAACAAATGGTATAGAAGAAATTCAAATTAAGGAAGATAAAGGTCATGTGAGTGTCAAGTTAGCAATTGGTAAAACAAATACTGCTGAGCAGATGCAATTGCAGCAAGAACTAGTTACAGCATTAAAACAAATTGGTGCAACAACAGTAGGGCTAAGATTCTCCCAATTGCCTGAAGAAATCATTGCGAAATATCAACCAACGAAAGCGGAAAAACCGACATTGTTGAGTGAAGGATCTAAAACCAAATTCTTAGCAATTGCAAGCGGAAAAGGCGGTGTTGGGAAATCAACAGTAACTGTAAATACAGCGGTAGCATTGGCGCGTCTAGGAAATAAAGTTGGTGTGATTGATGCAGATATTTATGGATTTAGTGTTCCGGACATGATGGGTGTAGAAGAACGTCCTAAGTTAAAAGGTAACAAAATTGTTCCAGTTGAGCGATTTGGTGTAAAAATTATGTCAATGGGCTTTTTTGTAGAGGATAATTCGCCTGTAATATGGAGAGGACCACGATTAGGCAAAATGCTAGCGAGCTTTTTTAAAGAAGTAGAGTGGGGAGAACTCGATTATTTATTACTAGACTTGCCACCTGGTACTGGGGATGTTGCATTAGATGTGCATAATATGATTCCGAGTTCTAAAGAGATTATTGTAACTACACCACATCCAACTGCTGCATTTGTTGCGGCAAGAGCAGGCCAAATGGCTATTAATACAAATCACGAAATATTAGGCGTAGTTGAGAATATGTCTTATTATATAAGCAAATCTACCGGTGAAAAGGAATATGTCTTTGGAAAAGGTGGAGGAGATAAATTAGCAGAAGTGTTAAACACGAAAGTGGTTGGGCGCTTATCGCTACAACAACCATATGAAGAAGAAGGCGTCTTCGCTCCATCTGTATATCAGGAAGATCACCCGAATGGTAAAGAATATTTACAATTGGCAGAAAAAATTATGACAAGTATGAGAGAAACAGAATAGATGGAAGGAAAGGCATGATTTGATGTAGATCAAATGGTGTCTTTTCTTATCTTTTTTATATTAGCAACAACGATTACCAGTACTAATTTGTATCTCGACTGTTCTATTTTATAGTATAAAAAGAAAAAATGTCTAATTAATTTAGGTGAACTTTACCTGCTTTTGTAAAGGTAAAGTTCACCTTCTCTACATTAGGAGGACTCATTATTTTTACCAGAACTCTCTTCTTTGCTTTTTGTATCTTCTTCACTCCCGCCTTCGCTACCTCCGCTTTGGCCACTCCCACCACTTTCTTCAGATTGTGGTTTCATTTCTTTGGCTGCATTCATTAGTAATTCCGCTATTTTTGCCTGGAAGATAGGTGACTGAAATGTCTCGTCCATTATCTTTTCAAGATGTGAACGAAATTGTTGGCTTGTTAATACAGTTAATGTTTGCTTTTCCATGTCTGGATTGCTGAATAATTCCATTAATTTTTTTTGGTACTCAGGGTCACTCATTAGATTCTTTGTTACTTTTTCTTGCTGTTCTTGTAATGCTAAGGCAAATGATTCAGCGAATTTAGGGTCTTGGAACATTTTTGTCCAAAATTCTTTTCCTTTATCTGATGATAATGCCTCTGTAATTGCTGTTTTAACAATTTTGGCATCAATGGCGTATGTTTGTTGCATATCATCACTTGCAAGTACTTCAGTAATGGCCTTTTTTCCTTCATCTGTCTTAAGAATATCTGCTACCATTTTCTTTGTTGCTTCATAATTGCCTTCTTCTTTCCCGTTATTTTCTGATCCGCCACAGCTAGTGACAATAAGTAATAATATGAGAAATGGAATATACCTTAGTTTGAACATTATACCGCTACCTTTCGTTATGAAATCAATCAAAATGAGTTTCACTTTATTTATAATATGGGACCAATTAATTTTTCTATGTATTATAAGCGAAAAAAATTATCGTTCATGTTAAAATGTTTTTTGTATATAAATGAAATGGTGAATATGGGAGTGGGGGTTATCAATTGAAGAGTCGGAATGTTGTGCGGTTGTTTTTTACTACATTGTTGATCGGAGGTTTATCGACACTTATCACAAGTTTCTTTGTAAAAAACGATGCATACTTAAAATTTATGAATCCGTTTGATTGGTTTGAAATATTAGGTGTGGTTTTATTTTTCCTAACATTAGGGTTTGTATTTAGTTTGATTAGTCAAATGGGCTTTTTTGCGTATTTAACTGCAAATCAATTTGCTTTAAGTGTATTTAGAAGTTTTTGGCCTATGATTCAAATTGTAATTATAGCTTTTGCGTTATTTGATTTAATTTATTTTAGATATAAATCATTAGAAGGTGGCACGATTACAACATTTATTTTGAGTGCAATTGCATTATTTGTGTATGGCTTTATTGTAGCGGCAATAAAGGCAAAAGAAACAAACAAAACGGCATTTATTCCAGCGTTGTTCTTTATGGTTGTGATCACTTCTATTGAGTGGGTCCCTGGTCTAAGAACAGAAGGTGGGGATTATGCATGGTTGATGATCGTACCTTTAGTCATTTGTAATACATATCAATTGTTAATTTTGCATAGACTCACTGAAAAAGGCGCAAAAAAATAGACCGTAATAGGTCTATTTTTTTATGGGCAGATATAATCGACATCTACTTATAGGAGAAATAGGTTATTTTAATTCTTGTTGTTTAATGTCTACGTTTGTAATCAACTCAGAAATAGTGACTAGCGAAAACTTTTTTAATTGGATTTCAGGCAACATTTTCTGTAATGCCTTCTCGGTTTGCTTCACAGAATCAGAAGCATGTAACAAAACGATGGAGCCATTCCTGATATTTGATAATACGTGATCTGTTATCTTGTCCGTTCCTGGATTTTTCCAATCATTTGGGTTAATACTCCAATGAATGGTTTTTAATCCTTGTAATTCAGCGGCTTTTAGAATTTCTTCATTAAGATAGCCATTTGGTGTCCGGTAAAGATACGTATCTTTGTATCCTAACTTTTCAAATGCTGTTTTGGCTTTTGTTATATCATTTTTAATCTTTTGTATATCTTCTGTTTGATATGGGCTATATTGATAACCTAACATGCCAATCTCATGTTTTTCTTCTACTATTTTTTCTAACAAGTCTGGATGTCTTTCAGCCCACTCCCCGCTAACAAAGAATGTGGCTTTCGTATTTAACTTTGCCAATTGTGCCAATATAGGCTCTACTTTTTCTGTCCCATGGCTAATATTAAAAGTAATCGCGATAGAAGAATGTTTTTTATTCCCATTATGAAGCGCAGCGGGGTCTTCTTGGCTTGAAAAGGTAAATAGACTTGTTGATTGTAAATAGAGATAGAATGCAACAAACAGTGCGACTGGTATAATGATAATGAATTTCTTTTGCTTTTTTATATCAAGTATATATAGTTTCCGCATTGATACACACCCCTTTTCCGAATTTTATTCTATTACTACCATATGACTTGTCTACTATATTTATGATGTCTAGTTATGTTTATTTTTGTTGAAAAGAAGGAATATATATAAGTAAGGACGATGGGGGTGAAATATTATGTTAGGATTATTAATTAATGATAAAGAACAATTAGAATTACAATATGTGATTAAACGAGAACTTGAGGAATTACTATTCGATTTGGAAGATCAACGCATTGATACATTGGTAAAACAATCGATGCGAGAAAGGTATAAATTACTTTTCAGGCTATATACAAGAGTTGCGTCAGAAGAAGAAGTTAAAAAATATATTCCGCAACAAGTGAAATCTGAATAATTTTTCGATACTATATCTAGAGATTGAATAGGTATAGTATTTTTGTTTTTGGTCAAAGTAATGGATGGTGTTGGTTTCTATTATGCTTTAAATCGTTTGTTATAATTTTTTGTAAAAAAAGCTTGCGTCGTATTATTGGTTATGGTATATTATTTCTTGTCGCCAAGAACGACAAAGCAAATTTAGTATGGAAGACACCACATTATTCTATAAGGAAACGATAAGTTTCATTTTAGATTTGAAGGATAGAATTTCTTCATTAAATAAGTTTTTTAACAAAAGTTATTGACAAGTTATTTAAATGGTGATATATTAAATTTCGTCGCAAAAAACGACAAACAATTGATCATTGAAAACTGAACAAAACAACCAGTATGATATATAGTAAGAAATGCTAGCTTTTAGAAGCGAGCTTAAAGTCAACTTTATTTGAGAGTTT
>NZ_JBHSDV010000008.1:0-52557 GCF_042651725.1 Gracilibacillus marinus
ACAGTAGTTAAGCTCTCCAGCGCCTATGGTAGTTGGGGCCTTGCCCCTGCGAGAGTTGGACGTTGCCAGGCAATTATAAAGGACTTATCTTAGTTAGCATACTAGGGTAGGTCTTTTTTCTTGTTTAGGAAAATGAAAAATCGCTTGATATGGTTATACAATAACAGCTTACCAAATGTGTATAGATGGACCGAGTGAGACATAATCATTACTGAAACTGAGGTCAATCTGTAAGGTCTCACTGTTTCTATATAATACAAACATTACTATCAATAAAAAAATAATAGAAAAGAAGAATATATTTTTATAGATTGGTAATAATGAAGGTAGGAGGTGTTAGAAATGGGGAGAAATCAAACAAAAGCGAAATGTGGTATTTGTGAACAAGTTAAAGAAGATGGATACTATATTTATCATATGTATATCTGTGCAACATGTGAACAAGCGATTATTCATACTGATCCGACAGATGAATCCTATCATTTGTATGTTGATAAATTAAAAGCAATTAATCATTCACTTAATGTATGACGATATATAGATGGAAATAAATAATACGATGTACATGTGTCACTTTTATAGTGATTATTTTTTTGCCATTACCTTATAGTGATAAACATAGGTATCTTTTTTCAGATGAACATAGATAGTATATAATGAATGTGAACAAGTTTCTTTGTTTTTTAACAAAATGTTTCACGTGAAAAAAGTGTTTTTGTCGAATGGGAGTGTTTCTTTGGAGATAAATCAGGACAGATTACCATTATATGAGAAATTAATAGAACATACAAATAAAAATCCAATTTCACTTCATGTTCCAGGGCATAAAAATGGCGGGATCAAAACAATAAAGGGACATACTATCTTCGGAGAATTAATGAAATTAGATCAAACAGAGATTACAGGATTAGATGATTTACATGCTGCTGATGGAGTAATTAAGGAAGCGCAGCATTTAGCAGCAGAATGGTTTGGTGCAAAGGAAACATTTTTTTTAGTGAATGGCAGCACTGTAGGTAACTTAGCAATGATTCTTGCAACATGTAAAGAAGATGATTATGTATTAGTGCAAAGAAACTGCCATAAATCCATTATCAATGGATTGGAATTAGCAGGTGCGAAACCTATTTTTCTAGCTCCGAATTATAATAAAGCCGTAAATCGATTGGTAGAACCAACTATTGAAACTGTTCAATATGCTTGTAAGAAGTATAGCAAAGCAAAAGCCCTCATTCTGACCTATCCAGACTATTTTGGTCACACATATCATTTGAAAGACTATATTACGATTGCACATCAGTATGATATCCCAGTCCTTGTGGATGAAGCACATGGTTGCCATTATTCGATTCCTTATTTTAATAAACCATCTGCAATATCGCTAGGTGCAGATATGGTTGTTCAATCTGCACACAAAATGACACCAGCTTTAACAATGAGTGCATTTTTACATATTGGAAAAGGGAGTAGAATCAATGAGGAGGAAGTGAAGTATTACCTACAAATGCTTCAATCTAGTAGCCCGTCCTATTTAATGATGGCGAGTTTGGATATTGCGAGACATTATTTAGCGTTGTATACATATGAGAAATATAAAGACGTAACTAAATACATTCATCAAGTGAAACAACTTTTTCAAGAAATAGAGAATTGGCTAGTAGAAATAAGTGATGATCCGTTAAAAATCATACTAAAGCCTAATCATACCTCAACTAAATTGATTGCACAATTATTGGAAGAGGAACAGTTGTATCCAGAGTTGATAACAAACCAAGATATTCTACTTATATTCGGATTGGAAGAAACAGTAGCAATAAGTGAATTAGAAAAGCGATTAGATAGAATAAAACAAAAATTAAAGAGGATCAAGCGAGCGGAACAACCGCATGAGCAAATTCAAGGTCATTTGCTATATCAAACACAAGAATTGGTATTATCTTATAAAGAGATGCGTACAAAGCAAATGACGTGGGTAGATTTAGATGCTAGTATAGGGTGTGTTGCAGCTGAAGCAATCATACCATATCCACCTGGTATCCCAATTATATTAAAAGGTGAAAGAATTCATTCGATACATATAGAACAAATTAATTATTTACAAAATAATCACATCACATTTCAGCCATATAAACATATTAAAGGGTTAAATGTATTTAAAGGAGAATAAATGATGCAAGGTGCTTTTATCACATTTGAAGGTGGCGAAGGAGCAGGTAAATCTACTATTATTGAAAATATAGCTACACGTTTAATAGCAGATAATTATGATGTTATAGTAACAAGAGAACCTGGCGGAATTCCGATATCAGAAGAAATTAGAGAAATCATACTAGATAAAAAAAATACAATGATGGATGCAAGAACAGAAGCGTTATTATATGCTGCTGCAAGAAGACAACATTTAGTAGAAAAAGTAATTCCAGCATTACAAAAAGGCAAAGTGGTCTTATGTGATAGATTTATTGATAGTAGTCTTGCATATCAAGGTGTAGCAAGAGGACTTGGGATGGATCAAGTGTATCAAATCAATCAATTTGCAATAGAAGAGTATATGCCTCATTTAACATTATTACTTGATATTACTCCTGAACAAGGGTTAGCTAGAATTAAAGCAAATGGATTACGTGAAGTAAATCGGTTGGATGTAGAAGAAATGTCCTTTCATCAAAATGTGTATGAAGCATATCATCATTTATTAAAAAAGTTTCCTGAAAGAATAAAGAAGATTGATGCTAGTTCTGCTATAATAAAGGTAGAAGAACAAACATATCATGTTATTACTAACTATTTAAAAGATACAAACTAATATTTCAAGTGTCTATAGAAAAAAGGAGGCGAATATAGTGAAATTAATTTTGGCAGTGATTCAAGATAAAGATAGTAATCGGTTGATTGATGCATTAGGTGAGAGGAATTTTAAGACGACCAAATTATCTTCAACTGGGGGATTTTTGAAAGAAGGAAACACAACACTTATGATTGGGTGTGAAGATCAAGAAGTAGATGATGCGCTTCAAGTAATCCAAGATAATTGCAGTCAACGTAAACAAATGGTTTCACCTGTCTCCCCACTGGGAGGGAATGCAGATTCATATATCCCTCGGCCAATTAATGTAGAAGTTGGTGGTGCTACAGTCTTTGTTGTACCTGTAGATGCTTTCCATCAATTTTAGCATATGAGGAGGCATGTTGAATGAAAATTAGCCAAGATATGCGAACACAGTTAGAGGCTATGAAAAGAAATGAAGGCCAAAGGAAATCATCCAATCAACAATTTCAACAAATGGTTCGCTCACAAGCAAGCCAATTAAATGAAGCTGAATTGGGTAGGCTCATGTCTGAAATCACGGTACAAGGGAAGAAGATTGCAAGATTTCGTTCCTTTAAAGACCTAGCAGCATATAAACGCTTGGTTAAGCGATTCTTAAAAGAAACAGTCGATTATGGATTAGAGATAAAACAATCGCATAGTTTTCTATTGGATAGTGACCACAGGCAATTAAGTGTAGTAGAAGAAATAGATGCAAAATTAGTTGAGTTAACAGAAACCGTATTAGACCGTGAAAAAAACTCTATACAAATTCTAGACTTAATTGGTGAGATTAAAGGATTACTGATTAATTTATATACGTAAGTAGAAATAGTTTGTACAGAAAGAGGATAGATTAGCAATATGAATCTATCCTTTTTCCAACATGTATGAAGAAAGTAGGACTAATCATGAATACTAGTTGGGAAGAGATGGAACAAAGCCAACCTGTTGTTACGAAAATGGTAACAAATAGTATTGTAAAAAACAGAATATCACATGCGTATATTTGCTTTGGTGATTATGGTACACCAAAAAGAGAATTTGCCATATTATTAGCAAAAAGTATTTTTTGTAAACAAAGGATAGGAGTCGAACCATGTCAATCATGTACGGATTGCAAAAGAATTGATAGTGGAAATCACCCTGACATACATGTTATTATCCCAGATGGTGCTTCTATCAAAACAGACCAAATCGCACATTTAAAAAAAGAATTCAACTACACAGGGTTAGAATCAAATAAAAAAGTATATATAATTGAACAAGCAGATCAAATGACAGTAAATGCTGCGAATCGTTTATTAAAATTCTTAGAAGAACCTAGTCAACAAACGACTGCCATATTGTTAACAGAGAATAGCCAATCCATCATCCCTACTATTCGCTCACGTTGCCAATTACTAGCATTCCAGCCACTTAATCAAGAACAACTAGAAAATAAACTAAAGGATGCAGGTATAACAGAAGCAAATGCAAGGATCTTAGCAACATTCTCACAAAATTTTGATGAAGCAATAGAAAGAAGTAAAGATACTTGGTTTGCACAGGCAAGAAAATTAGTGGTACAATTAGTTGAACTACTTCAAAATAACAAAGACGAAGTGCCGATATTTGTGCATACACAGTGGATGCCACATTTTAAAGAAAGGAAGCAGTTACAAGAAGGATTAGATTTATTACTTGTGCTGTTCCGAGATATGGTACATTTCCAAATTGATGCGAAAGCTTCTATTGTATTTAGCCACCAATTAGATAAAATAGAACAAGCAACAATGAATTGGTCGATGGAAGATATAACGAATGATCTTACATTGATTATGGAAGCGAAAAGAAAGCTCGAACAAAATGTACATCCACAGTTAGTTATAGAACAATTAACACTTCAAATATAGAGGTGAATAGAAATGATAGAAGTAATTGGAGTTCGCTTTAAAAAAGCGGGTAAAATATATTACTTCGATCCAGGAGAGTGGAATTTTACTACAGAAGATTATGTAATTGTAGAAACTGTCCGTGGGGTCGAATTTGGTAAGGTAGTTGTTGCGAATAAATGTATAGATGAAGAAGATATTGTTCTACCATTAAAGCAAGTTATTCGTATGGCTGATGATAAAGATAAGCATATTGTGCTAGAAAATAAGGAAGTTGCCGATGAGGCTTATCAAACATGTCAAGATAAGATAAGAGAACATGAATTGGATATGAATCTAGTTGATGTGGAATATACATTTGATCGCAATAAAGTAATTTTTTATTTTACTGCAGATGGACGTGTTGATTTCCGTAATTTAGTAAAAGATTTAGCATCTGTTTTTAAGACTCGAATCGAATTAAGACAAATTGGTGTAAGAGATGAAGCGAAGTTGCTTGGAGGAATAGGGCCTTGTGGTAGAATGTTATGTTGTTCTACATTTTTAGGGGATTTTGAACCTGTGTCTATTAAAATGGCAAAAGATCAGAACTTATCCTTAAATCCATCAAAAATTTCAGGGCTATGTGGTCGACTGATGTGTTGTCTAAAATACGAAAATGATGATTACGAGACAGCAAAAAAAGAATTGCCAGATTTAGGCGAGCACATTACCACATCATACGGCAAAGGAAAAGTAGTAGGACTGAATATTTTAGAGCGTGTGATACAAGTAGAAATTCCATCTAAAGAACGTGTAATCGAATATACTTTAGATGAGTTAATAGAAGAAGGAATTATTAAAACCCAGGTTGTAGAATGATGGGGTGAATAATAAGTGAATAAAAAGGAATTATTTGAACAAGTATCAGATATGGAAGAACAAATCGGTCAATTGTATCAACAATTAGGAGATTTGAAACAACAATTACGAGACATTCTAGAAGAGAATCATCGCTTAGAAATGGAAAACCATCATTTAAGAAAACGGATGGATAATGAAGAGAGTAATGATCAAAAAGATGCGAATCAAGCAGAAACAGATATGACCGTTGGAGAAGGCTATGATAATTTAGCACGTCTATATGAAGAAGGTTTTCATATTTGTAATGTGCATTTTGGAAGTCCAAGACAAGACGGAGATTGTTTATTCTGCTTACTATTTCTTAATAAAACGAAATAAATGCTTGATAGAGGAGGCTGACGCAATTGTGTCAGCCTTTTCTAAAACACGGAAGGGAAGAAAGTTTGTGAAAGTGTGTTTGAAAGATGATGAGCGTATCGATGATTTGCTAGCAAATGAATCCATGAAGATCATTCAAAGTCCTTCTGCATTTGCTTTCTCGTTAGATGCAGTACTGCTCGCAAATTTCGCTAATATTCCTAGAAAAAAGGGGAAAATTATTGATTTATGTACAGGAAATGGTGTGATTCCACTTCTTTTATCTAAACATACGAGTGTCCCTATTGCAGGAGTGGAAATTCAAGAACGTTTATATGATATGGCATCTCGAAATGTTGCCTTAAATAACTTAGAAAATCAAATTGAAATGCTACATAAAGATATCAAGGATATGCCATCTGTTATCCAAAACAATAAATATGATTATGTGACAGTAAATCCACCATATTTTCAAACAGAGCATAAAGACCATCTGAACAAAAATGATTACCTTACGATTGCTCGACATGAAATTTATTGTACATTAGAAGATGTGGTAAGTGTGTGTAGCCATATCGTGAAATCTGGCGGAAAAGTAGCAATGGTACATAGACCTGGGCGCATTGTAGATATCCTAACATTGTTCAGAAAATATAAATTAGAACCAAAACGTCTCCAGTTCGTTTATCCGAAGTATGGAAAAGAAGCAAATATTGTATTAATTGAAGCAATTCGCGATGGAAAAAGTGATTTAAAGTTACTCGAACCATTATATGCCTTTACAGAGGATGGAAATTACACAACAGAATTAGAAGGGATATTGTATGGCAGAAAGTAAACATTATGTCTACATATTGCGATGTAAGGATGCAACTTTATACACTGGCTACACAACTAATGTCGAACGAAGAGTTAAGATGCATCAAAATGGGAATGGGGCAAAATATACAAGGGGACGTGGCCCTTTCACCGTTGTATTTCAAAAGGAATGTGAGTCAAAGTCAGAAGCATTACAATTAGAGGCAAGGATTAAGAAATTAACAAGATATCACAAAATGAAGCTCATTTTAGAAAATGAGAAAGAAAGGTTTGTCATGAATGAGAATTCAAAAGAGCTTTCAGAAGGATGATCAAAAAGGAACTTTATATATTGTACCAACACCAATTGGTAATCTAGAAGATATAACGATGAGAGCATTACGCATATTAAAAGAAGTCGAATTCATTTTAGCAGAAGATACAAGAAATACAGGGAAATTACTTCACTATTTTGAAATAAAGAAAACGATGATATCTTACCATGAACACAACAAACTATCAAGAGAAGAACAAATTATTGATAAATTGTCGAATGGTTCAGATATTGCGCTTGTAAGTGATGCTGGTATGCCTGGTATATCTGATCCTGGCTATGAGATTATACAAGCAGCAATAGAAGCAGATATTACGATTGTCGTATTACCAGGTGCAAGTGCAGCTATATGTGCATTAGTCGGGTCAGGCTTACCGACAGACCATTTTTATTTTTATGGATTTTTACCAAGAAAAAATAAAGAGCGGAAACAAGCATTATCTTATTTGCAACAACTAGAAACCACTTTTATTTTATATGAGTCACCACATCGCTTAAAAGATACATTAATGGATTTAAGAGACACGCTCGGTAATTGTAAAATAAGTATAGCAAGAGAGCTAACAAAGAAATTCGAGGAGTTTATTCGTGGGGATTTAGAGGAAATTGCACAATGGGCAAGTGACCAAACATTTAAAGGTGAACTGTGCCTCGTTATTGAAGGGAAAAAAGTAGATAAAGTCAATTGGTGGGAAGAATTATCGATTGAAGAACATATTACACTCGTTATGAAGGAAAATGAAGTTTCTAGTAAAGAGGCAATTAAACAAGTTGCAAAAGACAGAGACCTTCCAAAGCGAGAAGTATACCAAATATATCATCGATGAACCAAAAGCGAAAGCGCCCGATAAGAAACGTAGAGACTGGAACGCAACAACAGAAATAAAGGAATCACGATGAGGGACGAATCGATGATGACTTATTGATAGTTGATGCGTGAAGTCACCAAGTTTCTGGGCGATTGAGCTGGATGAACCAAAAGCGAAAGCGCCCGATAAGAAACGTAGAGACTGGAACGCAACAACAGAAATAAAGGAATCACGATGAGGGACGAATCGATGATGACTTATTGATAGTTGATGCGTGAAGTCACCAAGTTTCTGGGCGATTGAGCTGGATGAACCAAAAGCGAAAGCGCCCGATAAGAAACGTAGAGACTGGAACGAATCAACGTTAAAATTAGTCTACAAGTATTCATTTTATAAATTCCTAGCTCATAACAAAAAGCTTCAGCAGTCCACAAACTAGACGCTGAAGCTTTAAATATTACTCAAAATTGTATTATTTGTTTAATTTCTTTTGGATTTCTTCAATTAGCATATTTGCACCTTCTGGGCTTAATACTAATTTTCCATCTGCTAATGTTAAGTTATTATCAGAGATGTCACCAGTAATATGACAAGTCATATTTGCTTTATATTTTTGTAAAACGATTCTTTCATCGTCTACATAAATTTCTAAAGCGTCTTTCTCATTAATTCCTAATGTACGACGAAGTTCGATTGGAATAACTACACGACCTAACTCGTCCACCTTACGTACGATACCTGTTGATTTCATATTTATTCTCCCCTTTTAACATTTGTAATAAAATAAATTCGTCATTATTCGACACCTATAGCGTAATAATACCATTAGTTGCCATTAATGTCAAACTGAAATGTACTTATTTTTCAATTATTTATAAAAAAATGTAAGTTACGTAAAATGGGTGTATGTATTGGGGAGAATTTAGTTATATTGAGGAAAAAAGCACAATAATAATGGAAAATTACTTTAAAAATCGCTACAATAAAAAATAGACTGATTGATAGCGAAATGATTGGAAGAAATGTAAGCAGAATGAAGGAGGAAAGAAAATGTCGAATAATAATAAGAAAACATTTTATATTACGACACCTATTTATTACCCAAGTGGCAATCTACATATTGGTCATGCATACAGTACAGTGGCTGGAGATGCAATGGCGAGATATAAACGTTTACGAGGCTTTGATGTAAGGTATTTAACAGGTACAGATGAACACGGTCAAAAAATCCAGAAAAAAGCAGATGAAGCAGGTGTGACACCACAGGAATATGTCGACAATATTGTGAGTGGAATTAAAGGCTTGTGGAAGAAACTTGATATTTCTTATAGCGATTTTATTCGTACAACAGAAGAAAGACACAAAAAAGTTGTCGAAAAGATTTTTGCTCAATTATTAGAACAAGGGGATATTTATCTAGATCAGTATGAAGGAAGCTATTGTACATCATGTGAATCATTCTTTACAGAAAGACAATTAGACAATGGTCGCTGTCCAGATTGTGGAGGACCTGTCGACAATGTAAAGGAAGAATCTTATTTCTTCAAAATGAGTAAATATGTTGATCGATTATTAGCATTTTATGAAGAAAATCCAGAATTTATTTCTCCAGAGAGTCGAAAAAATGAAATGATTAACAACTTCATCAAACCAGGACTAGAGGATTTAGCTGTTTCTCGTACTACATTTGATTGGGGAATCAAAGTACCTGGTGATCCAAAACATGTAATCTATGTATGGATTGATGCTTTATCTAACTATATTACTGCATTAGGCTACGGGACAGATGATGATCATCTTTATCAGAAATATTGGCCAGCAGATGTGCATTTAATGAGTAAGGAAATTGTGCGATTCCATACTATTTATTGGCCAATTATGTTAATGGCATTAGATTTACCTTTACCGAAAAAAGTATTTGCACATGGTTGGATTTTAATGAAAGATGGAAAAATGTCTAAATCTAAAGGAAATGTTGTCAATCCAATTGATTTAACAGATCGTTATGGATTAGATGCACTACGTTACTATTTATTACGAGAAGTGCCATTTGGCTCTGATGGTGTATTTACACCAGAGGGATTTGTTGATCGTACGAATTATGACTTAGCAAATGATTTAGGGAATTTATTAAATCGAACTGTAGCTATGATTGACAAATATTTTGATGGGGTAATTCCACCATTTAAACAAGAAGAAGATACATTTGACGTAGAATTAGAACAATTAGCTAGAGAAACGATAACAGAAGTAGAAAAGGCACTAGATGAGATGAGCTTTTCTGTTGCATTAACACATATATGGAAATATATAAGCCGTACAAATAAATATATTGATCAAACAGAACCATGGGTACTTGCTAAAGATGAAAGTAAGAAAGAACGTCTTGGCAATGTTATGGCACACCTTGTTGATAGTCTACGTAGAACGGCAGTATTATTACAACCATTTTTAACAGAGACACCTGAGCGAATTTTTGAACAAATCGGTGTAACAGATTCTGCTACTAAGACATGGGATAGTTTGTCTCAATTTGGGGTAATAAGTGATGGAGCTTCTGTTGTGAAAAAGAATCCAATCTTCCCACGTTTAGATGTAGAAAAAGAAGTACAAGAAATTAAAGATTTAATGAAAGCTCCAACACCTGAGAAGAAAGAGAAAGAAACAGAAACAGAGCAAAAAGAAGAAATCACGTACGATGATTTTATGAAATTAGATTTACGAGTAGCAGAAGTGATTCAGGCAGAGAAAATGAAGAAGGCAGATAAGCTCTTGCGTATTCAATTAGATTTAGGTACAGAGAAACGTCAAGTTGTATCAGGAATTGCCAAATTCTATACACCAGAAGAGCTTGTAGGAAAAAAAGTAATCTGTGTGACGAATTTGAAACCTGTGAAGTTACGCGGAGAATTATCACAAGGGATGATTTTGTCAGGTGAAGACAGTGAAGGGAACTTATCATTAGCAACAGTCGCGTCTGATTTACCGAATGGCTCTGTTGTAAAATAAGAAAACAGTACAACGCTTATCTGAATGAGATAGGCGTTTTCCTTACTGTTTATAAATTTGTTAATGTGAGTAAAAGTAATACTATAGGAGGATGTATATGTTATTTGATACACATGTCCATTTGAATGTACATCAATTTGATGAAGATCGGAAAGAAGTCATTACACGAGCAAAAGAAGCTGGGGTTACACATATGGTAGTTGTTGGATTTGATCATGAGACAATTCCAAAAGCAATAGAACTAGCAGAGGAAAATGAGCATATGTATGCAGCAATCGGATGGCACCCAGTTGATGCAATAGATTTAACGGAGAAAGAATTAGCATGGATAGAGGAATTAGCTGAACACCCAAAAGTGGTTGCGATTGGAGAAATGGGATTAGACTATCATTGGGATAAGTCACCAAAGGATATTCAAAAAGAAGTATTTAGAAAACAAATCGCTCTAGCAAAAAGAGTAAAGTTACCGATTATTATTCACAATCGTGAGGCAACAGAGGATATTATTCGTATATTAGAAGAAGAGAATGCACATGAAGTTGGTGGCATTATGCATTGTTACAACGATTCCGTTACTTATGTCGAGAAGTGCTTGGCGATGAATTTTTATATTTCATTAGGTGGACCTGTAACATTTAAAAATGCTACATTGCCTAAAGAAGTAGCAAAAATCGTTCCTGCTGATAAGTTATTAATTGAAACAGATTGTCCCTTCTTAGCACCACACCCAAATCGTGGCAAGAGAAATGAACCGGCATATGTCTCCTTAGTAGCAGAAAAAATTGCCGAATTAAGAAATGTAAGTTATGACGAATTATGCCAACAAACTACAGAAAATGCCAAACGACTTTTCCAAATTAATGGATAGAAAAACAAGTTGTCACTATTGTTACGTGAATGTAAAGAAACTGAAATATTTCTTAAAAAAGAACAGAGAAACCATTGATACACATAGGTTTCTCTGTTCTTTTTTACCAAAAGGGTATGTTGACAGTTCAGAAAGGTCTTTATATAATACAACGGCGAGAAGAAGGAGGGGTGATTCGTTCATGAGACGAGTATTTAATTTGCAAAAACTCTTGAATAACAAGGACTTCATCTATGCATTAACTTTAATTATAGTAATTGGCACTATTAGTTTTTTATTTTATGAATTGACAAAGGTAGAAGTTACTGTTGTCCAAGAAGATGAGCAAATGGCAATCCGCACACATGCAAAGACTGTCGAAGACGTACTGAATGAACTAGCTATTGATGTACACCAATATGATGATCTTTCTCACGAATTAGATGAATTAGTGACACGAGATATGAAAATAGAACATACTATTGCTAAAAAAGTCATTGTAATGGAAGATGAACAAGAGACGACATATTATACAACAGCAGAAACAGTAGCAGATTTTTTAGAAAAAGAAGCTATTGCATTATCTGAACATGACAGTATTTCACATAATAAAGAAGAAGCAATCAAAGACAATCTAAACATACATATTGATAAAGCATTCGAAGTGACAATTAATGATGCAGGCAAGAAAGAGACAATATGGACAACTGGTGGTACGATTGCGGAATTATTAGCAAACAATGATGTGGAATTAACAGAATTAGACCGTGTGGAACCAAGTAAGGATAAGGAAGTATCTGAGTCATTAGAAATTGACGTTACAAGAGTAGAGAAGGTAACAGATATTGTAGAAGAAGAGGTTGATTTTGCTATTGTCAAAAAGAGTGATGCATCGATAAAAAAAGGAACGGAAGAAGTTGTAACAAAAGGGGAAAAGGGCACGATTGAGAAGCATTATGAAGTCGTGTTGGAAAATGGAAAAGAAGTATCCCGTGAATTGCTAAAAGAAGAAACCGTAAAAGCAGCAAAAGAGCAAGTGGTTGCAGTAGGAACGAAGGAAGAGTCAAAACCAGTTGTGACAACTACCGTTGCTAAAGCAGCAACAACGACAGAAGATGTTCAAACACTAGCATCAAGAGGGACAGAAGAAGATGGTGTGACGACGCTATATATGCATGCTACAGCATATAATTGGGATTGTGCTTCCTGTGATGGGAGAGGACTAACATCAACCGGTTATGATTTAAAAGCAAATCCGAATGGCGTAGTATCTGTTGACCCAAATGTAATCCCGCTAGGCACGAAAGTATGGATTGAAGGGTATGGCTATGCAATTGCAAGAGATACAGGTGGAAACATTAAGGGAAATCGTATTGATGTACATTTACCAACAATTCAACAAGCTCGTGATTATGGTAGTAAAACAGTCAAAGTGAAAATATATAAATAAGATGTGGAACTGATGAGGATACTCCTTATCAGTTTTTTTCTTTACAAATTCAACCTATGCTATAATAATGTAAAATCGTTCCTAGACTGGAATGGGGGATAATAGGTGAAAATAAAAGAAGTAATCGTTGTGGAAGGAAAAGACGACACAGCAAAAATTAAACAAGCATTAGATGCAGATACAATTGAAACGAATGGCTCTGCAATTAATAAAGAGATACTACAACAAATTAGCCATGCTAAAGAGAAGCGTGGTGTCATTATATTTACAGATCCAGATTATCCAGGCCAACGAATAAGACAAATTATTGAAGAACACGTTCCAGGATGTAAGCATGCATTTTTGGCAAAAGAAGAAGCACTGGCAAAGGGAAAAAGAGGTCTTGGGATAGAACACGCATCGGTCTTTGCAATACAATCGGCCCTATCTAAAGTGTATGAATTAGCGAACCCTTTAGAAAGTGACATAACAAAAAGTGACCTCATTGCATATGGATTAATTGGGTCCGCTAAGTCTAAATCAAGAAGAATCGAACTTGCTAAGCATCTACAAATTGGTTATGTAAATGGGAAGCAATTATTAAAGAGGTTGCAAATGTTCCAAATTGAAAAGAAAGAATTAGATCGCGTAATGGAAATAGTCATACAGGAGGAAATGAAATGACACAACAAAAGGCAATTGCTACACCAAAGCGTACAAAGGAAATACTAGATAAGTATGGATTTTCCTTCAAAAAAAGTTTAGGTCAAAATTTTATTATAGATGTGAATATTCTAAAAAACATGATGCAAGTTGCAGGCATTACAAAAGATGTGCATACAATTGAAATTGGACCAGGTATAGGTGCATTAACAGAGCAGTTAGCGGTTCATTCTGACAGTGTATTGGCTTTTGAGATTGATCAAAGACTATTGCCAATCCTTGAGGATACATTACAGGAGTACTCAAATATAGAAGTAATCAATCAAGATATTCTAAAAGCAGATGTGAAAAAAATCTGCCAAGACAAATGGCAAAATCAGAAAGAAATCAAAGTGGTTGCCAATTTACCTTATTACATTACTACGCCGATTTTAATGCAACTACTACTAGCTAAATTACCGATATCAAGCATTACAGTAATGATTCAAAAAGAAGTGGCTGAACGTATGGCAGCAGTTTCGAATACAAAAGAATATGGCTCCCTATCTATTGCAATACAATATTATACGAAAGCAAAAATTGGGATGATTGTACCTAAGACCGTTTTTATGCCACAACCACGTGTGGATTCTAGCGTCCTTCATTTAGAGATGAGAGAAGAGCCGCCAGTATCTGTAATCAATGAAGACTTTTTCTTTACGTTTGTACAAGCTTGTTTCCAACAACGTCGAAAAACATTACGGAATAATGTATCAAGACATTTTAAGGAATCAATGACGAAAGAAGCAATCGAACAAGTACTTGTAGATTGTCATATTGATGGTACAAGACGTGCGGAGGCACTAGTAATGGAGGAATTCGCCATGCTTGCTAACCGCTTTTATCAATGTATGCAAGAAGAAAGGTAATACTATCCGTCTATATGTTTAGATAAGGTTTAATTGGAATCTATCTACCATAAGAAATAGATCATTTACATATTTTTTGTAATTATAGCCATACTACCATTGAATTGAGCGGTGAATGAAACAGTATACTCACAATTCGAATCAAAAAATCTGATTTTTTAATTGACAGAGGTTAAATATTATTGTTATAATATTTCATTTGACTATTGGACAAGAGTGTAGTATACTAGATGTAGTGAGGTGGAGTGTATTGGCTAAAACATTGGTTGAAATCAAACAGGGTCTAGATGGAAATGTTGGTAAACGTTTAAAAATTAGAGCTAATGGTGGTAGAAAGAAGACAATCGAGCGTTACGGTACACTAGCGGAAACTTATCCTTCTGTGTTTATCGTTGAGTTAGATCAGGAGGAAAATGCATTTGATCGAGTTTCTTATAGCTATGCGGATGTTCTAACTGAAACAGTTGAACTTAACTTTATGGATGAATTAGAAGCAGTTGTAAGTGAGCAGTAAACAAACATCATTGTTTACTGTTTTTTCTTTGTCTAAAAAAGAGAGATATCTTTTCCCCATCTATATCTGTACGGTAGATATTAGCTGTATAGGCTTGTTTTGCATAGAATAGGACATGCAATCAAGGTAAAACTATAGATGTCGTAACAAGACGACAGAAAGGAAGTATCTTCTATGAGCAGAAGGCGTAGTATAATGTCTGAACAGTTTAAGGAAGAGCTTGCGAAAGAGTTAGGATTTTACGACAAAGTGAAACAACATGGTTGGGGCGAAATAACGGCAAATGAAGCAGGTAGCATGGTAAAAAGGGCTGTACAAATGGCAGAAGAGAGTCTAAGAAATCGGGACAAAACCTAAGTAAGGTTTTGTCCCTTTACATTATTTATGGTATCTTTACATAAAGAAAATGTTTGTAAGTGAATTAAAGTAGGTGACAAGAAATGTATACAGCAGAAAAAGCGCCAGCTAAAATCAATTTAACACTAGATGTGTTGTATAAACGACCTGATCAATATCATGAAATAGAAATGATTATGACAACAATTGATCTTGCTGACAGAATTGAATTATATGTGTTAAGTGATGGGAAAATAAAAGTAGAATCAGAAAGTAGATTTATTCCGAATGATGAACGTAATTTAGCATATCGTGCTGCAAAATTGCTTAAAAAGCGTTTTTTGGTAACAGATGGTGTACGTATCAAAATCGACAAACAGATACCAGTAGCAGCAGGTCTCGCAGGCGGAAGTAGTGATGCTGCAGCAACATTAAGAGGACTTAATCGGTTGTGGAAATTAAACTTATCAACAGAGCAATTAGCAGAATTAGGAGCTGAAATTGGATCGGATGTCTCCTTCTGTGTATACAACTCTACTGCATTAGCAAAAGGTAGGGGAGAAATCATTACAGAATTGCCTGCACCTCCTCCATGTTGGGTAGTGTTAGCCAAACCGGCTCAAGGTGTTTCTACACAATCAGTCTATCAATCATTAAATTTGGACAAGATTACTCATCCAGATACGAATGGTATGTTAAAAGCAATTGAAAATAGCGATTATAAAAATATATGTGCGAATCTAGGTAATGTACTAGAGACAGTAACACTACCAAAGAACCCAGAAGTAATGCAAATAAAACAACAAATGTTAAAGTCTGGTGCCGACGCTGTATTGATGAGTGGAAGTGGACCTACTGTATATGGTCTTGTGAAGCATGAATCTAGAGCAATACGTATTTATAACAGTTTACGGGGTTTTTGTGAAGAGGTACATGTGGTTAGAATGTTAGGAACTAGACAAACACTTGATTAAATCCGTATAAAATGTTATATTTACGTCATAATATTCGGATTTAGAGGTGTAGTAATGAAAAGAAGCGAACGTTTAGTCGCAATGACCAATTATTTGATAGATCATCCTATGGAGTTAATCTCCTTGCCGTTTTTCTCAGAAGTATATGGTGCAGCAAAATCGTCTATTAGTGAAGATTTAGCAATCATCAATCGTATTTTTCGAGAAGATGGTATTGGATATTTAGCATCTATCTCAGGAGCGGCTGGAGGAGTGAAATATATCCCTCATGTATCTGAGACGAAATCGACGCACATCATTGATGAACTATGTACACAATTAGAAGATCCGGCTAGGATATTACCTGGTGGATACTTATTTATGAGTGATGTTTTAGGAAACCCAAATACTGTACGTAATATTGGTCGCTTGTTTGCATCTAAATTTGCTGATTTAAATATTGATTCCATTGTCACAGTGGCAACGAAAGGAATACCGCTTGCCTATGCTGTTGCTGAGTTTTTAAATGTACCTGTCATTATCGTTAGAAGAGATCCAAAAGTGACAGAAGGATCAACAGTGAGTATTAACTATGTCTCAGGCTCATCTAAAAAAATTCAAACAATGGTTTTATCCAAACGAAGCTTAAATTCTGGAGCTAATGTTTGTATTATCGATGATTTTATGAAAGCTGGCGGCACAATTAATGGTATCAAGAATCTATTGGAAGAATTCGATGCCAATGTAAAGGCAATAGGTGTGTTGGCAGAAGCAGAAGATGAAGAAGAAGAACGTGTTGTAGATGAATACGTCTCGCTTGTACGAATCAAAAATGTAGATGATACAAAGAAACAAATCGAAGTAGTAAAAGGAAATTATTTTCAAAATTAACGATATAAAACGCTCATTTGTTCATTCATTTAGGATGAAGCAAATGAGCGTTTTTTTATAGAGAAGGGTGCATCATTTGGGATTATTTTCTAGTTAGATTACCTTAAATTCAAAAAATTCAAAAAAAATATTTTTTTTTCAAAAAAAAGAAGGAATTTACGATTTTATGTTGAATTTAAATACTAAGTTCTTAAAAAGGGAAAAGGTGGTGAAACATAGTGGAAGTAACTGACGTAAGATTACGCCGCGTGAATACCGATGGAAGAATGCGAGCAATCGCATCTATTACATTAGATCACGAATTTGTTGTACACGATATTCGTGTCATCGATGGGAATAATGGTATGTTTGTAGCAATGCCTTCTAAACGTACTCCAGATGGAGAATTTAGAGATATTGCACATCCGATTAATTCTGGAACGCGCTCTAAAATACAAGAAGCGGTTTTAGAAGAGTACCATCGTGTAGGAGAAGATGAAGAAGTTATTGAGTTTGAAGAAGCAGGTGCTTCTTAAGATGCGTAAAAGCCTAATCTAACTAGATTAGGCTTTTTTCAATTATATAATCATCTCACTGTTATTAAGTTAGAAAAAATAAGGAACTTTCATTGAAAAAAGATTGATTTTCATATATATTCATAATTGGGATTCTAATGTATTTAAACAAAAATGTTAGTAAATTATACAATAATACAGTTTGTTTGTAGAAGAAGTATAACGAAGACATTCGATGAATGAATGATTTAATGTGAAGTGATGAACGGAGGAGAATACTTTGTCAGAACGTTTTGCGATTGTATTAGCAGCAGGAAAAGGCACTAGAATGAAATCAAAGTTATATAAAGTACTACATCCAGTTCTTGGAAAGCCGATGGTACAACATGTTGTGGATCAATTAAAAGCATTGCAATTAACGAACATTACAACAGTTGTCGGATTTGGTGCAGAAAAGGTGCAAGAACAATTAGGAGAATACTCCGAATATGTTGTTCAAGAAGAACAATTAGGTACAGGTCATGCTGTATTGCAAGCAGAGAAGTATTTAAAAGGTCGTAAAGGAACTACATTAGTTGTATGTGGAGATACACCACTTTTAACAAAAGAGACGTTACAACAAGTGTTAGACTATCATGAACGTGAGCAAGCTAAAGTAACCATCTTAACTGCACATGCGGACGACCCAACTGGGTATGGCCGCGTTATTCGAAATGCTAATAATGAAGTAGAAAAGATTGTAGAACAAAAAGATGCTTCGTTAAGCGAACAAAAGGTACAAGAGATTAATACAGGAACGTATTGCTTTGATAATGAACTGTTATTTGAAGCTCTACACAATGTTTCGAATGATAATGCACAAGGCGAGTATTATTTACCAGATGTGATTCAAATTGCACAACAAAGCAATGAAAAAGTTGTAGCATTTCAAACAGAACATTTTGAAGAAACAATCGGAGTAAATGATCGTGTTGCACTTTCACAAGCGGAAAATTACATGAAACAACGAATTAATGAACAACATATGAGAAATGGTGTTTCCATCGTCGATCCTTTGAATACATACATTGGGGCAGATGTTCGTATTGCTTCAGATGTGGTGATTCATCCGGGTACAGTACTTCGTGGAGAAACAACAATTGAAGAAGGTGTAGAAATCGGACCAAACACTGAAATTGTTGATTGTCATGTTGGTGCATACACGTCTATACGACATAGTGTCGCAACATCAAGTGATATTGGCGAAAGAGTACAGATTGGACCATTTGCACATATTCGACCAGACGCAAATTTGAAAGACGATGTAAAAATCGGAAATTTCGTTGAAGTGAAAAAAGCAACGATTGAACAAGGAAGTAAAGTATCTCATTTAAGTTATATTGGAGATGCAGAAGTTGGCAGCAATGTGAATATTGGTTGTGGTACAATAACAGTAAATTATGATGGCAAAAGAAAGTTTCTAACGAAAATAGAAGATGATGCATTTATCGGATGCAATTCTAACTTGATTGCACCAGTGACTATTGGAAAGGGAGCGTTAATCGCAGCAGGTTCTACCATTTCAGAAGATGTTCCAAGCGATGCGTTGTCCATTGCTAGGTCTAAACAGGTAAATAAAGAAGGATATACAAAAAAATATAAATAAACCTTAGATGGAAACAAAATATGGAGGGTATCAAAATGTCAGAATATAAGGATTCATCCTTAAAGGTGTTTACACTAAATTCGAATCCAAAACTTGCAGAGGAGATTGCGGCAAATATTGGTGTGGAATTAGGAAAAAGCTCTGTTACCAAATTTAGTGATGGAGAAATCCAAATTAATATTGAAGAAAGTATTCGTGGTTGTGATGTATATGTTGTGCAATCAACTTGTGAGCCTGTAAACCAACATATTATGGAGCTGTTAATCATGATTGATGCATTAAAAAGAGCATCAGCAAAATCGATTAATATTGTAATGCCATATTATGGGTATGCTCGTCAAGATAGAAAAGCACGTGCGCGTGAACCAATTACAGCGAAATTAGTTGCGGATTTGTTACAAACAGCTGGTGCTTCTAGAGCAATCACACTTGATTTACATGCTCCCCAAATTCAAGGGTTCTTCAATATTCCAGTAGACCAATTAGTTGGTGTGCCAATTCTATCTAGCTATTGGAGTAAAAAAGGACTTGATGATATTGTGGTTGTTTCTCCAGACCACGGTGGGGTAACAAGAGCCCGTAATTTAGCAGATAGGTTAAAAGCACCAATAGCCATTATTGATAAGCGCAGACCTAGACCAAATGTAGCTGAAGTAATGAATATTGTAGGGAATATTGAAGGAAAAACAGCTATATTAATTGATGACATTATTGATACTGCAGGAACAATCACATTAGGTGCAAATGCATTAATAGACAGTGGTGCAAAAGCAGTCTATGCATGCTGTACACACCCTGTTTTGTCAGGACCAGCTATTGAACGTATTCAAAATTCAAAGATAGAAGAGTTAGTTGTAACAAATAGTATTCCGCTTAAAGAAGACAAAATAATCGACAAGATTACGCAACTGTCTGTTGCACCATTAATTAGTGAAGCAATTATTCGTGTACACGAGCGTCAATCTGTAAGTATTTTATTTGATTAATAGGTATCTATCGCAAAAAGATGTTTAAGCACACCTACTCTAGGGAAATATAATACTAACGTATTAAATTAACTTGGAGGGTGATTATAATGGCAACAAAATTAGTAGCGAAAAATAGAGATAACTTAACAAGTTCAAATACAAGAGAAGTACGTGCACAAGGCGATGTGCCAGCAATTGTTTATGGATACAAAGTAGAACCACAACCAATTGCAGTAAACAGTATCGAATTAGTGAAAACGGTAAGAGACGAAGGGAAAAATGCAATTATTTCATTACAAGTGGATAATAACACATATGATGTCATGTTACATGAATTTCAAGTAGATCCATTAAAAAATGAAGTAGTGCATGCAGACTTTTATGTAGTAAACATGTCTCAAGATGTAGATGTACAAGTTCCTATCGTTTTAGAAGGAGAAGCAAAAGGAGCAAGTGAAGGTGGCGTAGTTCAACAGCCACTATACGAATTGTCCTTACGTGCGAAGCCGAACAATATACCAGATCAAATTACAGTGGATATATCTGAACTAGAAGTTGGAGATAGTATTCTTGTAGAGGATTTAAAAGGTAGTTCCAAGTACGAAATTTTAGAAGATGATGCAACAGCAATTGTTTCTGTATTAGTACCAGACCAAGAACCTGAAGCAGATACAGAAGAAGATTCGATAGAGGAAGAAGAAACAATAGAACAATAAACAATGAAATGATTAATGAAAAAAGGCGCAATGCAATATATTGCGCCTTTTTGTTCTATGCAAAAAGATATGAAGAGAAATTAACTTCTACTTCACCAATAAATGAGAATATCACGTTTTTTTATAATATATGAAACGTTTTATGTTAAACTAAAAGGAGAAAATACTGTTAAAGGAAGAATAAATCATGAAATGTATTATTGGATTAGGCAATCCTGGTCGAAAATATGAAAAAACACGTCATAATGTTGGTTTTATGGTTGTTGATGAACTATTAAAACGACATGGCTGGACATTACAAAAACAAAAATTTAACGGATTATACACAATGGAAACATTACATAGTGAAAAGGTTCTTTTTGTTGAACCACAAACATATATGAATTTATCAGGTGAATGTATACAACCATTAATAGACTACTATCAAATAGATGTAGAAGACATTGTTGTAATTTACGATGACTTAGACTTACCTTTAGGAAAAGTGAGATTAAGACAAACAGGTGGACATGGTGGACATAATGGCGTACGTTCCTTAATTGATCGTTTAAATACAAAACAATTTAACCGTGTACGGTTTGGCATAGGGCGACCAATAACTCCGATACCTGTTGTAGATTATGTATTAGGTACTTTCTCTAAAGAAGAGGAAGAAGTGTTACACAACAGTATTCAACATGCAGCAGATGCGATAGAAGCATGGATGAATCAATCATTCCAACAAGTGATGAATGATTATAATCAATAATCGCGCGCATTGAATAAATATGTAGCAGAAAGGAAAAGATACTACTATATTATTTATTCAAGAGGGTGTGTACAATTATGGCATTAACCTATAAATGCAAGCATTGTAGCAAGGAAATGGGTAGTTTACAAATCGAGGAGATAGATTTAGAAAAAATAGGGTGGGAGTATTTATCAGAGCAGGAGAAGCTTCAATTACTACAGCATACTCCTGACCAAACTATTACCATTACATCGATATGTGAGAGTTGTGAACACATTATAGAGAATAATCCTTTGTATCATGAATTAGATTATTTTATACAATAAAATAACAAGTGACAAACAGTACAAGAAAACCACATTCATTTGGAACAATTAAGCTTTGGTGTCAAACCAAAGCATTTTTGCAGTTAATACTGTATGTAGGGGGAGCAAAATGCAAGAAGTAAAAAGATTTCTGCGCGAGAGGGAGGACATCTATTCCGTGATAGAAGGTGTCCAGTCAGGATTAAAAGAGCAAGTAATAGCGGGACTATCTGGAACAAGTAGAAGCGTGATTAGTACAATAATTAGTGAAGCAATTAATAAAAAAATGATATTCGTTACATATCAATTAACACATGCGCAACAATTGTATGAAGATATACTTGAATTCTCTGAAGACAATAATATATATTTGTATCCTGTTAATGAATTGTTAGTATCAGAGATTGCAGTACAAAGTCCTGAATTATTAAGTCAAAGAATAGAAGCGCTAACTAACTGGTTAAATTGTGATAATGGGATTATGATTGTCCCAATAGCTGGATTGAAGAGGATGTTACCGCCAATGGACTATTGGGAGAAATACCGATTATCCTTTCAATTAGGCGAATCCATTAGTATTGAGGATACGATCCAACTTTTAATAAATATGGGGTATGAAAGACAAGAGATGACGAGCAGCCTTGGTGAATTTAGTATTCGTGGAGGCATTATTGACATTTACCCATTAACAGAGAATCAACCGCTTCGTATAGAGCTATTTGATGATGAAATTGATTCGATTCGCTACTTCGATGCAGAATCACAAAGATCAGAAGGAAAATTGGAACAAATAACTGTTTGGCCTGCAACAGAATTTCTTGTAACAGATCATGACTTACTAACAGCGGCAGGGCGTATGGAAGACGCTTTAGAGAAGTCACTCAAGAAGATAAAAAACAAACAAGACCAACAGGCATTAACAGAAGTCATTAAGCAGGACATCGAGAGATTACGACAATGCGAGCGCTTTCAAGGTATGCGTAAATATATTTCATATTTTTATGATCAACAAAGCAGTCTATTAGATTATTTACCTCATGATGGTGTGATTATGTTAGATGAGATGAGTCGAATTCAAGAAACAGCTATTCACTTAGACGGAGAAGAGGCGGAATGGCTTAAAGATAATCTCAATCGAAACCAAGCTCTATCATCCTTAGCGTTATCTTATGATTGGCACGCTACTGTGGCAAAAATGACACATCAGAAGATTTACTTTTCTGTGTTTATGCGTCATATTGCAAATACAAATCCGTCTAATATTGTGAATATTTCTACACGAGCAATGCAACAATTTCATGGACAAATGCATTTATTACAAAATGAAATGAACAGATGGAAGAAGGCAGGGTATTCTGTCGTAATAGTCGCGCCAAGTGAAAAAAGAGTCGCGAAAATCCACTCTGTTTTAGAAGATTACCAAATGAACGCAGTGATAAGTGAAAATATGGGCCCATTACCCCTATCGCAACCAATCATAACAGTTGGTAACATTAGTGGTGGATTTGAAATCCCGATGCACAAATTAGCTTTACTTACAGAAAATGAATTGTTTAAACAAAAAAGCACAAGACCAAAGCGTAGACAGAAATTATCTAATGCAGAAAGAATTAAAAGCTACCAAGAGTTACAAATAGGTGATTACGTTGTACATACGAATCATGGTATTGGTAAATATATTGGTATTGAGACATTAGAAGTAAATGGTTTGCATAAAGACTTTATGTTATTGAAATATTCTGGAGACGATAAGCTTTTTGTTCCAATTGATCAAATTGATTTAGTTCAAAAATATGTCGGATCTGAAGGGAAAGAACCAAAGCTCTACCGCCTTGGTGGCAATGATTGGAAAAAGGTGAAGAGTAAAGTTCAATCAAAAGTAGAAGATATAGCAGATGATTTAATTAAATTGTATGCCGAAAGAGAAGCAGCAAAAGGCTATGCATTTAGTGAAGATACAGAAATGCAACGTGATTTTGAAGCAGCATTTCCATATCAAGAAACAGAAGATCAACTTAGATGTATTGCTGAAATAAAAGAAGATATGGAAAAAGAACGACCTATGGACAGGCTTTTGTGTGGAGATGTAGGATATGGTAAGACTGAAGTAGCAATTCGAGCTGCATTTAAAGCAATTGCAGACGGAAAACAAGTGGCAATTCTTGTCCCAACAACTATATTAGCTCAACAGCACTATGAGACCATTATCGAAAGATTCCAAGACTATCCAATTAATGTAAGCTTATTAAGTCGTTTTAGAACAAGAAAGCAACAACAAGAAACATTAAAAGGTTTAAAAAATGGGATGGTAGATATTGCGATTGGTACACATAGACTATTGTCTAAAGATGTGGTTTATAAAGATTTAGGATTATTAATAGTGGATGAAGAGCAGCGATTTGGTGTGAAACATAAAGAAAAAATTAAGCAACTAAAAACGAATGTGGATGTATTAACGTTAACAGCAACACCTATTCCAAGAACTTTGCATATGTCGATGTTAGGCGTAAGAGATTTATCTGTGATTGAGACACCACCAGAGAATCGTTTTCCAATTCAAACATATGTGATGGAATACAATGCACCACTAGTAAGGGAAGCCATTGAACGAGAATTAGCAAGAGGAGGGCAAGTATTCTTCTTGTATAATCGCGTAGATACGATTGAAAAAATGGCCCAAGAAATTCAGTTTTTAGTGGAAGATGCCCGTGTGGCTTTTGCGCATGGACAAATGAATGAGACAGAATTAGAGAATGTGATGTTCTCTTTCTTAGAAGGGGAAGCAGATGTTTTAGTGAGTACGACAATCATTGAAACAGGTGTAGATATTCCGAATGTGAATACATTAATCGTATATGATGCAGATAGAATGGGATTAAGTCAGTTATATCAATTAAGAGGCCGCGTTGGTAGATCTAATCGCGTTGCATATGCATACTTCACGTACCAGAAAGACAAAATTTTAACAGAAGTATCTGAAAAAAGGTTACAAGCAATTAAGGAATTTACAGAATTAGGGTCTGGATTTAAGATTGCGATGCGTGATTTGTCTATACGTGGAGCAGGAAATATATTAGGTGCGCAACAGCATGGATTCATCGACTCTGTCGGTTTTGATATGTATTCCCAAATGCTGAAAGAAGCAGTACAAGCAAAACAACAAGGTAAAACATTAGAAGAGGTAAAACCATTTGAAGTAGAATTAGATTTACAAATAGATGCATATATACCAGACAGTTATATCCAAGACGAAAAACAAAAAATTGATATGTACAAACGATTCCAAGCAATTATGTCGCAAGAAGATATTCATGATTTACGAGACGAATTAATCGATCGCTTTGGTGATTACCCAGAAGAAGTAAATAACCTTTTCCATGTTACGTCACTTAAATGGGGTGCAAAGAAAGAGCGAATTGAATCAATCTCTGAGAAGAAAAATGAGTTAGAGGTTATAGTAGAAGAAGAACGTAGTCAACAAATCGATGGTGCTAAATTGTTTGAATATGCGAATAAGCATGGACGTATGGTTCAGTTAGGAACAGAAGGTAGAAAATTAAAAGTGGTTTTCCAGTTTAATCAGGAAAATAGAATGGGAAGATACGATATGGTTATAGATTTCATTCAAATGTTAAGAGAGATGGAAAGAGAATGATACGTACCCAAATTAAAATTATAATGGAAAAATTGTATAGATTTAAGTAATCTTTATCATACTAACCTTACAATGTAATTACTTCACTATGTGTAATCATACATAGTTCATTATTCGAAAGTGAGGTCATAGATGGTATGAAAGCAACAGGAATTGTACGTCGTATTGATGATTTAGGGAGAGTAGTCATTCCAAAAGAAATTCGTCGAACATTAAGAATTCGCGAAGGTGACCCGTTAGAAATTTTTGTTGATCGTGATGGAGAAGTAATCTTAAAAAAGTATTCACCAATTAGTGAATTAGGTGATTTTGCGACAGAATATGCAGAGGCACTATATGAATCATTAAGTGTTTCCATTCTGATTAGTGATCGAGACGAATTTATTGCAGTTGCTGGAGAGTCTAAGAAAGAGTATCTCGGTAAAACCATTTCAAAAAAATTAGATCAAGTAATGGAAACACGACAGCATGCATTAGAAGAAGGCGTCTCTTCGATGGAAATTGTGGAAGGAAAAGAAGAAGAAATACAAGCACTTTTAATCTATCCTATCGTAGCAAGTGGTGACCCAATCGGATGTATTGTAGTTATCTCACGCGACAAACGTGATTTTGGTGAGGTAGAGGAGAAATCTATCTCCACAGCCGCTCACTTTTTAGCAAAACAAATGGAATAAATGGCACGTATTTCAACTAGAAACAGGACAATGAGTGAACTTTTCTGAAATCATTAGAGAAGTTCACTTTTTCATTTGTAGGTAAGAGCATTCATTGGATTAATGATAACGGTTTTAGTAAGATAGAGAAAGGGGAAAGAGGTGAGGTTGGTGCAGGATCAGATAGTTGTCAAAAAAGCATTAAATAATAATGTCCTTATTGCAACACATCCACTACATGATGAGGTTATATTAATTGGTAAAGGGATTGGCTTTGGCAAGAAAAAAGGCGATATTGTGACAGAAAGCCAAGTTGAAAAAACATTCTTACTTAAAGACGAAGAAGAACAAAGACAATACAAACAATTATTAGTATCAATAGATAAAGAATTAATAGAAATTCTAAATGATGTCATTGTTTTAATTGAGGAACGGATGGGTGAGGCATTAAATGAACACATTCATGTTGCTCTAACAGATCACTTATCTTTTGCGATTAATCGTGCCAACCAAGGTATTCAGTTCTCTAATCCTTTCTTATATGAAATAGCAACACTTTATCCAAAAGAATATCAAATCGCACAAGAAGTTGTAGCGATTTTGAAAAAGAAAATAGGTGTTACATTTCCAGAAGGTGAAATTGGCTTTATTGCACTACATATTCATAGTGCAGTAACGGATAAAACTGTACGTGATATGAATAAACACCATCATTTAATTGCTCAACTTGTTGATATTATTGAGTCTAATTTAGCGATTAAATTGGATCGCAATAATATTAATTACCATCGGCTTATTCAACATTTGCATCGAGCAATTGAAAGGGTATACCAAGAAGAAATGATAGGAGAACAAAAAAATCTTGCAAATGTCTTGAAACAAACATATCCAGTGTGCTATAATCTAGCATGGAAATTGATTAAAGTTATGCAACGACAATTAAATATGCAAGTAGATGAATCAGAAGCATTATATTTAACGATTCATTTACAACGTTTAATGCAATCATCATAAACGTGTTACTGATTCGATCAGGCATGAGTAAAAATTATGTTTTAGGTTAATCTATGGAAGGAATATAGCCCATAGAGTCTCCCTATACATTTTTTTGCTCATGTCTTTTTTGTTTTTATTTTCAGGCGTTGCATCTTGAAAAAAATCATCATAAGGAGGAAAAAAGTATGTCAAACGTATTTGGTACGTTGCAAAAAGTTGGTAAAGCACTGATGTTACCAGTTGCCTTGTTACCAGCTGCAGGTATTTTGCTTGCATTTGGTACAAGTTTTGCCCAAGAACAGTGGGTAGAGAGATTTCCGTGGTTCGGAAATGCTACTGTTCAAAAGATTTTAGAAGTAATGTCAGAAGCAGGGGGAATTATTTTTGATAATTTACCACTACTCTTTGCTGTTGGTGTTGCCATCGGTTTAGCTAAGGGTGATGGTGTTGCAGGGTTAGCGGCAATCATTGGTTATTTAATTATGAATGTAACAATGGGGGTTTTTGGCGATATTACAGCTGAAATGACTTCAGACCCTGCATATGCAAGTGTATTAGGTATACCTACATTACAGACAGGTGTTTTTGGTGGTATTATTGTCGGTATTCTCGCCGCATATATGTATAATAAATTCTTTAAAATTGAGTTACCGCAATTTTTAGGTTTCTTCGCAGGTAAGCGATTTGTTCCGATTATTACAGCATTTTCATCATTAATTTTAGGTATCATTATGTATTTAGTATGGCCATTTGCACAAGAGGGACTTAATGCAGTATCTCACTTTATGCTAGAGACTAATCGTACCATTTCTACATTCGTCTTTGGTGTGATAGAACGTGCATTAATACCATTTGGGTTACACCATATTTTCTATTCACCATTTTGGTTTGAGTTTGGTTCTTATACAAGTGCCGCTGGTGATATTATTCGTGGAGACCAAGCCATCTTCTTTGAACAGTTAAAAGATGGTGTCGACTTTACTGCAGGGAACTTTATGGCAGGGAAATTCCCATTCATGATGTTCGGATTACCTGCTGCTGCATTAGCGATTTACCATACAGCAAGACCTGAGAAAAAGAAAATTGTTGGTGGGATTATGTTCTCAGCAGCACTTACTTCTTTCTTAACAGGTATCACAGAACCTTTAGAGTTCTCATTCCTATTTGTAGCACCATTATTATTTGCGATTCATACAGTATTCGCAGGTCTGTCTTTCATGACAATGTATTTATTAGATGTCAAAATCGGTATGACATTCTCTGGGGGTCTAATTGACTTCTTACTATTTGGTGTGATGCCAAACCGTACGGACTGGTGGTGGGTGATCATTGTAGGTTTAGTACTTGCAGTCATTTACTACTTCGGATTCCGCTTTGCTATTCAGAAATTTAATTTAGCAACACCAGGTCGTGAAGATGAGGCAGAAGAAAGTGAAAATGATGGCAAAGTAGATGATCGTCCATATGAAATATTAAAAGCAATGGGTGGACAAGAAAATATTACAAACTTAGATGCATGTATTACTCGATTACGTGTAAGTGTAGACGATATTAAAAAAGTAGATAAAAACCGATTGAAAAAACTAGGTGCATCAGGAGTAATGGAAGTTGGTAATAATATTCAAGCAATCTATGGTCCTGTTTCTGATACGATTCGTGGCCAAATGCAAGATATCATTGATGGAAAAACACCTAGAAAGAAAGAAGAAAAAGTACAACAAACAACAGAAGTAAAAACAACAGGAGCATTTAACTTTACAAGCCCGATGACAGGTGAAGTATTGCCGTTATCAGAAGTGCCTGATCAAGTATTCTCACAAAAAATGATGGGTGATGGCTTTGCAATGAATCCAACAAAAGGGGAAGTTGTTTCACCTGTGAACGGAAAAATCATGAATATTTTCCCTACTAAGCACGCGATTGGTATTGTAGCGGAAGATGGTACAGAAATATTAATTCACATTGGTATAGATACAGTGAACTTAAAAGGTGAAGGATTCACAGCAAAAGCAGCAGAAGGTGACGAAATAAAACAAGGACAACTCTTAATGGAGATGGATCTTGACTATATTAAAGAAAATGCATCTTCTACGATTACACCAATTATTTTTACAAACTTACAAGAAGGGCAATCCATTGATGTTAAAGCTACAGGTGAAGTAGCAAAAGGAACAAAAGACATTATTGCTATTGTCTAATTAAACTAGTTCCATTTTATATTAGTAGAAAAGAGACCTCTTATAACGAATTCGTTCATAAGAGGTCTTTTCTGTTATACTATGTAAAAAAGTAACTTTAAATAAAGGATCGACACATAATGAAAAATAACCTGTTTAATGGTGTATTTATCTTAATGTTTGCAGGCATAATTGGTAAAGTGATTAGTGCATTTTACCGAATACCATTACAAAATTTAACTGGGGATCTAGGTTTTTATATTTATCAACAAGTGTATCCGTTTATTGGCATTGCAATTACACTTGCGTTGTATGGATTGCCATCCTCTATTGCACAATATGTGATAGAGACAAAGGAGATGGAACGTACTCGAGCAGTACAGAAACGATTATTTTTAGTTGTATTTCTCTTTTCTTTCTTTTTATTCCTTCTCTTATTCGTTACACATACATCTATTGCAACATTAATGGGAGATATGGAACTACAGAACCATCTAAGGCATGTGTCGTGGATTTTCTTATTTGTACCATTTGTTGCACTTCTAAGGGGATTAGCACAAGCAAGCAATCATTTAGCGATTATTGCACATTCGCAAATAACCGAACAACTTATTCGAGCGGGAATTATTATTACAACTGCGATTTGGATTTATCAAGGAAAGCTATCTGTCTATCAGATAGCGGATGGGGCAATAGTTGCGACAATCCTTGCATTTATCGGTGCAGGAATCGTATTATTTATTTCCTTCAAAAAAGAGTCGTTCAATGAACAGAAAGTTGACCGAAACGATTATTCTTATCGTAGGATAATAAAAGCAGTAATTATAGCTGGTGTGATTATAAGTATCAACCATATGTTATTGTTATTTATGCAATTAGCAGATGCATTTACAGTTGTTCCGCAATTAATGAAGTATCACTATACACAAACAGAAGCAATGGAATGGAAAGGGATTTTCGATAGAGGTCAACCATTACTGCAACTTGTAACAGTGATGGGTTCTTCTGTTGCAATGGCACTAGTCCCACAAGTGACAAAATTTCAATATCAAACAAATAGAATGAAGTCACGGCAACAAATCCGCTTAACACTAAAATTTTGTATCTTACTAGGTATTGGTGCAACGACAGGATTATTGTTATTAATGCCAGAGATTAACACATTATTTTATCAATCAACAGATGGCACAATGAGTATACGAACATTAACCATTGTTTTACTATTTGCACCAATGGTTGTTGTAATGGCATCGATCTTGCAAGTTTTTGGCTATATGCAATGGACTGCAGCCATTTTAATTGTATCGTTCGGTATCAAATTATTAAATAATGCGATATGGATTCCGATGTATGGCTTACAAGGGATTGCAATGAGTACAATAATAGCAATTGCTTTTATTGCAGTATGTTATTATGTTCTCTTAAGGTATTGGGTAATAAAAACGCCGATTATTTCCTTTTCTTTTCTTAATACAATCAAAGCTACATTAGCAATGGTTTTGCCATTAATTTTGCTAAAATATATATGGATTGGCATACATTCGAGAATAGGTTTATTCCTATTTGTACTTGTTGCATGTGTCATCGGACTTTCTATTTATATTCTATGTTTAACAAAGTTAAATGTAATCAAACAACGTGAGTTAGAATGCATACCACTATATAATAAGTGGAAGAAGAGGAGTGTAAAAGAATGAAACCAATTATCGAAGTAGTTGGATTAGGTGGTGGAGATGTAAATCAATTACCACTCGGAATTTATCGAAAACTAACGAATCAAGAAAATTGTATCTATGTACGTACACTGGATCATCCTGTTATACCTACTTTAGAGGAAGATGGCGTTGTATTTGAGAGTTATGATGCGGTCTACGAAAAATATGATGATTTTGATTCCGTGTATAAAGAGATTGTCTGTGAATTAGTAACAAAGGCGAAGGACAAATCTAAGATTGTATATGCAGTACCTGGTCATCCAATGCTAGCAGAGAGAACCGTACAGTTGTTATTAGAAAGAAAAGATATTGATGTGAATCTAATAGGAGGTCAAAGCTTCCTTGATGATCTATTTCTTTCTTTTCGATTTGACCCAATTGAAGGATTTCAATTCATTGACGCTACCAATATACATAGGCACCAATTGCAATATGAGCAACATCTCGTTTTTTGCCAAGTATATGACGCATTTGTAGCATCTGAAGTGAAATTGACTTTGCTTGAAGACTTGCCTGTAGAACATATGATATACATTGGTAGTGCAATCGGAAGTGAGAATGAATCAATAAAAGAAATACCACTAGTAGAATTAGACCAACAAGCAACACTAAGCAACCTAACGAGTGTATACGTCCCACCAATTGAAAAAGATAAATTAAATCATCAGCCGTTCCGTTTAAAAGAAATTGTCGAGACATTACGTGGCCCTGGTGGTTGTCCGTGGGATCAAAAGCAAACACATGCCTCATTGAAGAAATATTTAATAGAAGAAGCATATGAAGTAATTGATGCAATTGACCAAGAAGATGATGCAGCGATTGCAGAGGAATTAGGAGATGTATTACTTCAAGTATATTTACACAGTCAGATTGCAGAAGAATCAGGCTATTTTACCATTGATGACGTTATAAAAAGTATCTCTGAGAAAATGATACGAAGACACCCACATGTCTTTGGTGATGTGGAAGTAAAAGATGAGAATGACGTAAAAGCGAATTGGGATAGTATTAAAAAGCAAGAAAAAGAAGGGCAACAATCGTCTATTCTTGATAGCCTTCCAAAAAGTATGCCTGCAACATTACTAGCTGAAAAAATCCAAAAGGAAGTCGCGAAAGTAGGCTTTGATTGGGAAGTGGTGGAAGATAGTTGGAACAAGGTAGAAGAAGAACTAGTAGAGTGGAAAGAGGCAATCACAAATGGGAATCAAAATGAAATAGTAGCAGAATTTGGAGATATACTATTTGCATTGATTAACATTGCAAGATATTATAAAGTTAATCCTGAAATTGCGTTACAGACAACAAATGATAAATTTAAAAAGCGGTTTAAATTTGTAGAGAGTGAAGTATTACGCTCGAATAAAAAATGGGAAGAGTATACATTAGATGAATTAGATGTATTTTGGGAACAAGCCAAAAAATTTGAATAAGACAATTAGGAAGGGAACTATTATGCGATTAGATAAGTTTTTGAAAGTCTCGCGTTTAATTAAACGAAGGACACTAGCAAAAGAAGTGGCAGATAAGGGTCGAGTAATTGTCAATGGGAATGTGGCTAAAGCAGCTACAAATGTAGCGATAGGTGATGAACTGAAGATTCAATTTGGCCAGCGTCTATTAACCATTCAAATTGAGCAATTAAAAGAAACCGTAAAGAAAGAAGAAGCAAGCGAGCTCTATTCTATTAAACAAGAAGAGTACAAAGAGAATAACGAGAACTAGTTCTAAACTTGTCCCTTTCCACATACATTAGTGGTGGATAAAAGGAGGGATAAAGAATGAACTATTATGATAAAAAACCAATTACAGAAAAGCAAATGGATCATCATGTAAAAATGATCAATCGCCGTTTACTAGAAATTGATGGTGTGAAAGAAGTGGATAGTTTTGATAGTGAAGAATTTCTTTTGCAAACAGTAATGGGTTATCTTGTTATTCGTGGTGATAATCTTCAAATGAAGAACCTCGATGTAGAATCTGGTCATGTTTCTATTAAAGGAAAAATATACGAACTCTCCTATTTAGATGAACAACAAGGAGACAAAGCTAAAGGACTTTTTAGCAAGCTATTCAAATGACATTAGAAACTCAATTTATCACGATGTTTATGATGATCGCTTTTGGTGTATATATTGGGGGAGCTTATGTTTTTTTCAAGCGAATAGATAAGTGGTGGACAAAAAGGGTCGTATTACGTTATTTACTAGAGTTACTATTTTGGGTTGGACAAGCACTCTTATTGTTTTACATTTTGTATAAAGTGAATGAAGGAATTGTAAGATTCTATATATTTATTGCATTGTTTTGTGGGTATGCAATGTTCAAAGCGTTATTTGAATCAACATTTAAAAAATGGGTAGACGTACTGCTCGGATTTGCAGGTAAAATGATACGAGGCATTATTCGATGTATCCAGATGTTAGTTATTCAACCAATTGTATGGATTGTCTCACTTATTTTTATGCTTTTACATCGTATCTTTGTTCTTTTGTTTAAGTTGTTCTATGTTGTAGTATCGATTGTAGCTTATCCCATTCGACAAATAGGTATATTGGTTTACAAACTGTTGCCGAAAAAAGGGAAAAAAATTATATATCAAATTGGACAGTTTTCTAGTAAAATAAGAACAAAGAAGAAATAAGTGGGAGGTAGTAGTATTCGTGGCTAAATATAATAAAGTATCTAGAATAAACGAACCATATATCGAAGAGCAGAACGTGTCCCATCGTAGACAAGTCGCTAAGAAGAAAAGACTAGTAAGAAGATTATTTCTTTTTGCGCTAGTTGCCATAACTATTACTGTATTCATTACTATTTATCATATAAACCAACGAATAACCCACAAAGAAATGGTAGAACAATATGACCAAAAGACAGAGCAGCTAGTTCAATTACAAACAGAAGAAAAGCAACTCATAGAAGAAATTAATTTGTTAAATGATGAAGAGTATTTATTGCAATTAGCAAAAACAAATTATTTCTTCACAGAAGAAGGCGAAATTGTATTTAAATTGCCGGAAGATAACGCATCTTATTGACACCGTTTTTATTGCTTCGCTATAATATAGAGTGTAGTAATACTTTTTTTATAATATTTAAGGAGGAGCAATTTCTTTATGTCAATCGAAGTAGGCAGCAAGTTGCAGGGAAAGGTAACAGGTATCACTAATTTCGGAGCATTCATTGAATTACCTGATGGAAAGACAGGTCTTGTTCATATTAGTGAGGTTGCCGATAACTATGTAAAAGACATTAATGAACATTTAACTGTTGGAGATGAAGTAACAGTTAAAGTACTTAATGTAGAAGATGATGGAAAAATAGGCCTTTCTATTAAGAAGGCAAAAGACAACCCGCCACCATCTACTAATCGTCGTAAAAGTCAAAGCAGTCCGAAAAATACCCGTGAAAAACCGGAATCATTTGAACAAAAAATGAACCGTTTTTTAAAGGATTCTGAAGATCGTTTAGCAACACTTAAAAAACATACAGAATCAAAACGCGGTGGACGAGGAGCGAGAAAAGGTTAAACACTTGCTGTCTATGTGATATAGAACTAAGACGGATGTGACTCGTAATAGATATGGAAAGAAGAAAAGAACAATCCTATCATGGATTGTTCTTTTCTATGTACATATAAAAATCTCACCATTACCAAATGGAGTTATCCTCTAATACGCAAAAAATCCAAACGATTCGGTAAATAGCTTTCGAATCATTTGGATTTTTTTGGTTAAAGAAATTTTTTATCGCAATTTCTTTGTTATGATAGCGGCGGAGGGAGTCGAACCCACGACCTCACGGGTATGAACCGTACGCTCTAGCCAGCTGAGCTACACCGCCATAATGAAATGGTGTCTTAAAGGCACAAAGAATATATTACAACAGCTATGAAAGATTGTCAATATAAAATATAAACAGAATGATATACCTATTTATTTACATATAGCTAGATGATTAGTAATGATTTGACAAATTCCTTCGCTTAAACTGTCGCATATCACTTTATTTCACCATTTCCTTAGAAAAAGAGTCGAACATTTCTCTGTATTTCATTGCTTATTTTGACAAAAAAGATTGGAGGATTATGTTTTAATGTTGGATAAGGAGTGATGTGGAATGAATACATATACGGAACAGAAACCAAAAACGATGATGTGGAAAAATCGCCTTCCATATAATTGGAGCGAGAGGAATTGGATGAAGTGGTGGCAGTATTTTATGATCGAGCGTGGGTTTATGCTGGCATTACTAGGATTTCTTTTAGGACGAGCTGTCATTCTATCAACACTGTCACCATTTGCTATTGCTTTTATTGTTAGTGTCTGGTTTTTGCGACGAGATAAGTTATTCTCACTAATTATTTTTTCTATCATTGGAGCATGTACATACTCGATTATGCATGGTGTTTATTTAGTCTTATCCATTGCGGTCATGTATTTTCTTCATATAATTGTTAGCTATATACACAACAAAGAGAGAGTATTGCCTTTTGTCGCATTTATCTCCTCTTTTTTGCCTCGTTTATCTATTTATGCATGGGAGGACAATCTGACTTATGTACAATGGGCGTTAGCATTTGTTGAAGGAGTATTAGCATTTGTACTCTTACTCATCTTTATGCAAAGCCTGCCATTATTATCACCTAAAAGATACAAACCAACTTTAAAAAATGAAGAGATTGTTTGCTTCATTATTTTGCTTGCATCTGTTTTAACTGGTTTTATTGGTTTAACAATTTATGGTGCGCAATTAGAACAAGTATTAGCACGTTATCTCGTATTATTACTCGCACTTATTGGTGGCGCTGCAATCGGCTCTACTGTTGGAGTGGTAGCCGGATTAATATTAAGTTTGGCAAGTATTACTAATTTATTTCAAATGAGTTTGCTTGCATTTGCGGGATTATTAGGTGGTCTATTGAAAGAGGGGAGAAAGCTAGCAGTAAGTATTGGACTATTAATAAGTACATTACTCATTAGTTTGTATGGAAACACTACTGCAGATATTATCATTGCTTTTATGGAATCGACACTTGCTATTATCTTATTTTTGTGCACACCAAATCGATTGATTAAAAAAGTAGCAAGGTATATTCCAGGGACAATCGAATATGCACAAGAACAAGAACAATATTTACAAAAAGTGCGTAATGTTACTGCACATAGAGTGGAACGATTTTCGAACGTTTTTAAAGCGTTATCACATAGTTTTGAGGTGAATTCTAACCAACTAAAGGATGAAGATATTGAAATAGACTATTATTTAAGTAATGTGGCGGAAAAGACGTGCCAGACATGCTTTAAAAAGGAAACATGTTGGGTCAAAGACTTTGATCAAACATATGATTTGATGAAACAAGTGAAGGATGAACTGGATCAATCAGATACATTGAATAAAATTACTCAGTTTAAATTTAACGATCATTGTATCAAATCCAATCGCGTTATGGAAACAATGAAGCAGGAACTTTCCTTCTTACAAGCAAATCAACAATTACGTAGGCAAGTATTAGAAAGTAGAAGATTCGTAGCAGATCAACTAAAAGGAGTCTCTGATGTGATGACGAATTTTGCACAAGAAATATTGAAGGAAAAAGAGAACCATGAACAACAAGAAATTGAGATTGTCGCAGCACTAAAGCATGTGGGAATAGAGCTTGAGAAATTAGATGTGTATCGATTAGAAAAAGGAAATGTGGATATTGAGATGGTGATTGCATTTACACATTATCATGGCGAGGCAACGAAATTAATTGCACCAATATTATCAGATATTCTAGATGAAACAGTTGTAGTCGTAACAGAGGATATTTCTCCAATAGTAAAAGGACATAGCTTCTTTACATTTGGTTCTGCAAGAAAATATGTCGTGACAACAGGGGTTGCGCATGCTGCTAAAGGTGGTGGACTTGTATCTGGTGATTCGTACAAAGCAATGGAGCTAGGTGCTGGTCACTATGCTTTAGCAATTAGTGATGGCATGGGAAATGGAGATAGAGCTCATGAAGAAAGCACGGAGACCCTGAGGTTATTACAACAGATTTTAGAGTCTGGCTTACATGAACAAGTTGCGATTAAATCTATTAATTCGATATTGTCTTTAAGAACAAATGAAGAAATATATGCAACATTAGATTTAGCAATGATTGATTTACACCATGCTGCCGTTAGATTCTTAAAAATTGGTTCCTCACCTAGTTATATTATCCGCTCTGACGTAACGGAAAGTATTGAAGCAAGTAACCTACCAATTGGAATCATTCAAGAGTTTGAAGTGGAAGTTGTCACGACACAATTAAATCCTGGTGATTATATCGTAATGATGAGTGATGGCATCTTTGAAGGACCAAAACATATCGAAAATGTCGACTTATGGATTAAACGAAAATTACGAGAAATAGAGTCAAAGGATCCACAAGAGATTGCAGACTTAATATTAGAAGAGGTCATTCGTACGCAAGCAGGTAACATTGAGGATGATATGACAGTACTTGTTGCGCAGGTGGAAAAAAATCAGCCAAAATGGGCACCAATTAATACAAGAACGAGCTTTTGGAAGCAAAGTATTAGTTAACGTATATTTCCTCTTTAATTTGGTGAAGATGGTAAAAAAGGCTATAAAAAGTCTTCAGGTAGGAGGAAAAGAGATGAGAACTGGTACGTTAAAACAAATTTTATTAATTACAGATGGTTGTTCCAATCAAGGTGAAGACCCTGCAAGTATTGCGCGTATTATTGCTGAACAAGGTATTACTGTTAATGTGATAGGAATACTAGAGGAAACACAAACAGAGGAATCACAAGGATTAAATGAAGTGGAAGAGATAGCAAGTAATGGTCAAGGTGTGAGCCAAATTGTGTATAAACAAGCATTATCACAAACTGTACAAGCAGTAACAAAGCAAGCAATGAATGAGACATTACAAGGTGTAGTCAATAAAGAACTACAACAAATTTTAGGAAACACACGCTCCATGGATGAATTGCCTCCTGAGCAACGCGGAGAAGTAATGGAAGTAGTAGATGAATTAGGAGAGACGTGTGATTTAGAAGTATTAGTATTAGTAGATACAAGTGCTAGTATGACGAACAAACTACCAACAGTACAAGAAGCATTGATTGATTTGTCCATTAGTATGAATGCTAGAATTGGACGAAGTCGCTTTAGTATCTATCAATTTCCGGGTAGAAGAAAACCAATTCATCAATTAGTTGATTGGACAAGTAAGTTAGAGTCGATCTCTTCTATATTTGCAAAAATCTCTACTGGCGGTGTCACACCAACAGGTCCAGCATTAAAAGAAGCGATGCATCAATTTGGCAAGAAGAGTCTAAAAAGGAGACTGTTCCATAATGAATACACAGATGTTGAAGAAGCCTGATATTTCCTTCTATAAAGGACAAATTATCACAGGCAAATGGCATAAGAAGACATACCATGTTGTAAGGAAATTAGGTAGTGGTGCAATTGGAACAGTATATCTGTGTGTTTGTAATAATGTGCAAGTAGCACTTAAGGTAAGTAAACAAAGTCATTCGATTACATCAGAAGTCAATGTGCTAAAAGTGTTAAAAAAGGTTCAAGGACATCGCCTTGGGCCTTCTTTAATCGACGTGGATGATTATGTTCATAGAAACGGGTATGTGTATTCCTTTTATGTTATGGAATATATATCTGGCGAGCCATTGTCGCAGTTTGTTAATCGTCATGGTGAGGAATGGCTTTATTCCTTATTAGTAGGTTTCTTAAAAGACTTACAAGCGTTACATAATGAGGGGTATATTTTTGGTGATTTAAAAATGGAGAACTTAATTGTGTCAAGAAAGCCTGCTAGATTACGATGGGTAGATGTTGGTGGTACGACATTAGTAGGGAGGTCCATTAAGGAATATACGGAATTCTATGACCGAGCATATTGGCAAGCTGGAACAAGAAAAGCAGATCCGGGATACGATTTATTCGCTTTAGCAATGGTTGTATTAAGAATCTATTATCCGCAAGGGTTTGAACGAGGGAACAATCCAAAAAAGACATTAATGCAAAAAACATCTATGGCAATTAAACATACCGGTATTAGACAACTTATAAATAAAATGTTAAATGGAGAAATGATAGAAGCAGATATCGTGAAAAATGAATTAATTTATTATACGATGAAACAGAATCGCTCTCGTACACAACAAGTAAACACGAAACAACATACACGTCATGATAGTGTTGTATACCCAATGATGGAAGTGTTGAGTATTTTATCAATAAGCGGTTTATGCTATTTATATGTCGCAATTTTTATGTAATAAAAAGAAATAATCGGACATAGTATGGTAAAATAATGTACAAAAGTGCAGTGTGAGGTGGTGAGAACTGATTACAACTAATTTTGAAAGAAATATCATCCAATTTATTAAAAGACACCATTTATTGCATGATCATGCGAATGTGCTTGTCGGAGTATCTGGAGGTGCAGATTCTCTCGCCCTTTTATATTTTCTTAATCAACTAAAGTCTATTTATAATTTACAGCTTACAGCAATGTCTGTAGACCATATGCTACGCGGAGAAGAATCAAAAGAAGATGTCGATCATGTTCTGGAGTTATGCGAAGAATGGGAGATTCCGTTTATAAGTCAATCCGTTGATGTGAAAAAGGCCAAGCAATCCAATCATGAAGGCACACAAATCAATGCAAGAAAGTTACGTTATGAAGCATTTGAACAAGTGATGTTAGAGAGAAGTATTGACTATTTAGCATTAGGCCATCATGGAGACGACCAAATAGAGACATTTTTAATGCGTGCCGTTCAACATACAAATCCTTCATTACTAACAGCGATCCCAGTAAAACGCCCATTTAGTGTTGGACAGATTATTCGTCCATTCCTAATTACAACGAAAAAAGAAATCTATCAATATTGTCAAACGAATCAAATTAGATATCGAGAAGACCCGTCTAACCAATCGGATACCTATACTAGGAACTATTATCGTATACATGTAACGCCAATGTTAAAACAAAAAAATCCAACTGTTCATCGCACCATTCAACACTTAACAGAGCGGCTAACAGAAGATGAAGCATATTTGATGGAAGAAGCTAATGAAATGTTTCAAAAAGTAGTAACAAAAGAAACAGACAAAAAAATCCTTAAATTTAATATTCCTTCTTTTATTACATACCCGATTGCTTTACAAAGAAGAGTACTTCATCTAATATTAAACTATCTATATCAAGAAGTACCAGATAGCGTTTCATTTCAACATGAAGAAGATTTCCTTCAGTTAATAAAGCAAAAAAAGGCAAATGTAACAATTGATTTTCCACAAGCATTGCAAATAACGAGAAGTTATGAAGAGATAACTTTTCATTTCAAAGAAGACAAAGCAAATGAGTTACGTGAGAAAGTATTGGATATACATATTCCTGGAGAGACTTTATTACATAATGGAGCGAGTATACGGGCTAGCTATAGTATCGGTTCGTTGCAAGAAGGTAAAAATAACATTATTTTACCACTTGATCCTACTTTATTTCCCCTCCGCGTCCGCACGAGACAGGATGGAGATAGAATGCGAGTAAGAGGGTTAGGTGGAACAAAAAAGATAAAAGATATTTTTATTGATGAAAAGATTCCATTGCCAATGCGAAATATTTGGCCGCTTGTCGTAACAAATGATGATACCATCCTATGGATAGTCGGGTTAAAGAAAGCAGCAATAGATCTTAACAAAAGTGCGATGAACTGTTTATTACTAGAATACATGGAGACAAAATAGTAGGAGGCATCATGATGCATAATGAAATAAAAGAAATATTAATCTCTAAGGAAGAAATCCAAGCAAAGTGTCAAGAACTTGGAGCACAATTAACAAAAGAATATGATGGGAAATTCCCACTTGCTGTTGGTGTACTAAAAGGGGCTCTTCCGTTCATGTCGGATATTTTAAGAAATATGGATATCCATTTAGAAATGGATTTTATGGATGTATCTAGTTATGGAAATGGAATGAGATCATCTGGTGAAGTAAAAATTGTGAAAGATTTAGATACAAAAGTAGAAGGAAGAGATATTTTAATTATTGAAGATATTATTGATAGCGGGTTAACATTAAGCTATCTTGTAGATTTGTTTAAATATCGTAAAGCAAATTCCATTAAAATAGTTACATTATTAGATAAACCAGAAGGTCGCACAGCAAATATTAAAGCAGATTTAGTTGGTTTTAATGTACCTAATGAGTTTGTTGTAGGATACGGTTTAGATTATCAAGAGAAATATCGTAACTTACCGTATATTGGTGTACTAAAACCAGAAATTTATGGTGGCGAAGAATAGTAGCTACGTATTTTGTAACAATTTATCAAACATATTGAAATTGCTAGTGGTAATTAGTTGTAATATGCTCTTTTTGTATGATACTATTTACTATAGTTTTCTCGTTGTGGGAGGAGGTACGTGATGAATCGAATAATTCGTAATGTGATTCTATATTTTCTAATATTTTTAGTAGTAATTGGGATCATATCTGTGTTCACAGGTCAAAACAATCAGGCCGAAGAACTAAAGTCAAGTCAATTTATGCAAGCACTAGAGAATAATGAAATTAAAGAAATGGAAATGCGTCCATCAAATGGTGTGATGCGAATTGTAGGGACACTCTCTACAGAGGATCAGACATTCGTCACAAATATCCCTGATAGCTCAGGTATTATTGAGGAAGTATATAATACTGCAAGTGACCAAGGGATTTTGAAGGTAGATGAAGAGGAACAACCAAATGGATTTCTAGCTTTTCTAACAACAATGATTCCATTTGTTATTATATTCATTCTGTTTTTCTTCTTACTGAACCAAGCGCAAGGCGGCGGTAGTCGTGTGATGAATTTTGGTAAGAGTAAGGCAAAAATGTATAGTGAAGATAAGAAAAAAGTACGCTTCCGTGATGTAGCTGGTGCAGATGAGGAAAAGCAAGAGTTAGTAGAAGTGGTAGATTTCTTAAAAGATCCACGTAAATTCACTGCTATTGGTGCGAAGATTCCAAAAGGTGTGTTACTTGTTGGACCTCCAGGTACTGGTAAAACATTACTAGCACGTGCTGTTGCTGGTGAAGCTGGTGTGCCATTCTTTAGTATAAGTGGTTCAGACTTTGTGGAAATGTTCGTAGGTGTTGGGGCATCTCGTGTTCGAGACCTATTCGAAAATGCAAAGAAAAATGCACCATGTATTATATTTATCGATGAGATTGATGCAGTTGGTCGTCAGCGTGGCGCAGGTGTTGGTGGTGGACACGATGAACGTGAACAAACACTGAATCAACTACTTGTAGAGATGGATGGTTTTGGTGAGAATGAAGGAATCATCATCATTGCTGCGACAAACAGACCAGATATCCTAGACCCAGCATTATTACGTCCAGGTCGTTTTGACCGTCAAATTACTGTAGATCGCCCTGATTTAAAAGGTAGAGAAGAAGTACTTAAAGTACATGCTCGTAATAAACCTCTATCTGATGATGTGTCATTAAAAACCATTGCGATGCGCACACCTGGTTTCTCAGGTGCAGATTTAGAGAACTTATTAAATGAAGCGGCACTTGTTGCTGCAAGAACTGATAAGCAAAAAATCGATATGGAAGATGTCGATGAGGCAATTGACCGAGTAATTGCAGGACCTGCGAAGAAAAGTCGTGTCATCTCAGAGAAAGAACGTAATATTGTTGCGTACCATGAGAGTGGGCATACGGTTATTGGAATGGTATTAGATGATGCAGATATGGTACATAAAGTAACGATTGTACCTCGTGGTCAAGCAGGTGGTTATGCTGTGATGCTACCACGTGAGGATAGATACTTTATGACAAAACCTGAACTTCTTGACAAGATTACTGGTTTATTAGGTGGTCGTGTGGCAGAAGAGGTTATCTTCGGCGAAGTAAGCACAGGTGCACATAATGACTTCCAACGTGCAACAAGCATTGCTAGAAAAATGGTTATGGAATATGGTATGAGTGATAAGATTGGTCCACTTCAATTCGGAAATACGAGTGGTCAAGTTTTCTTAGGTCGTGATATGCAGTCAGAGCAAAACTATAGTGATGCAATTGCATATGAGATTGATCAAGAAATACAACAATTTATTCAGTCATGTTATGATAGAGCAAAACAAATTTTAACAGAAAATCGTGAAAAGTTAGAATTGATTGCAAAAACATTGCTAGAAATTGAAACATTAGATGCAAGACAAATCAAATCACTATTTGAAAAAGGCATCTTACCCGAACCTGAAGTAGTCTCTGTTCAAGATGGCGAAAAGGCTTCTACAGACAGCAAAGGCGAAACAAAGGTTGAAGAAAAAGAGTCGGATGTAAAAGTAAACATTCAATCAAAAGTAGATGATGTGGAAACACAACAGCCTGATACAGATAAAAAAGAGTAAAAGAAAAAACAACTGTTCTTAGTGAGCAGTTGTTTTTTCTTTAGGGGACTATAAAGTGAATTGGTGTGGAGTCACTACAGTCGCTACGTTTCTAAACGGGCATTTACGCTTTTGTGTCATCATTGGATTCTTCTTGCTTGCTAAACATAGTTTTATGGCTATACAATATGAAAATGACTAATATTAAATAATAAAGGGCTGAATCAAATGATATTTGTACTTGATGTTGGGAATACCAATACAGTATTAGGTGTATTTCAAGATAACCAATTAATCCATCATTGGCGTATGCAGACAGATCGAAATAAAACGGAAGACGAGTATGCAATGTTTGTGAAATCATTATTAGGGCATGAAGGATTAGTATTCTCTGATATGAAAGGCATCATTATTTCCTCTGTTGTACCTCCAATTTTATTTGCTTTAGAACGAATGGCAGTAAAATATTTTCACTGTAAACCGATGATTATTGGGCATGAAGATGTAAATCCATATTTAACAATTGATTACCCAAATCCAAAAGAATTAGGTGCAGATCGTATTGTAAATGCGGTTGGTGCAATTAAAGAATATGGTGCACCTTCTATTGTGATTGATTTCGGTACGGCAACAACGTATTGTTATATCAATGAAAAAGAGTCCTATGTCGGTGGTGTTATTTCCCCGGGAATTAATATTTCATTAGAAGCATTATATACCAATGCTGCTAAACTTCCAAAAATTGAGATCAACAGACCTTCAAGGATCATTGGAGATAGTACAATTGAAGCAATGCAAGCAGGTGTTTATTTTGGATATATTGGACAAGTAGATGAAGTGGTCAATCGGATTAAAAAAGAGATGCATACACAAGCCCAAGTTATCGCTACAGGTGGATTAGCTGGTTTGATTGCGAAGGATTCAAAAACAATAGATATCGTAGACCCGTATTTAACATTAAAAGGATTATATGAAATTTATTTAAAAAATCAAGAGGATTTTAAGTGTAAAGGAGCGAATAAGTAAATGAGAGATTATTTATTAAAAGCAACAGCATGTAATGGAGAAGTGAGAGCATATGCTATTCATTCTACTGCTACAGTAGAAGAGGCAAGAAGAAGACAAGATACGTGGGCAACCGCATCTGCAGCACTAGGTCGAACAATTACGATTACAGCAATGTTAGGTGCCATGTTAAAAGATGACGCGAAATTAACAGTAAAACTTGAAGGTAATGGCCCAATTGGTGCAGTAATCGCAGATGCAAATGCAAAAGGAGAAGTACGTGGTTATATTATCCATCCACATGTAGACTTTGAATCTAATGCACAAGGGAAATTAGATGTGAGACGCGCTGTTGGAACAGAAGGAACTTTGAGTGTTGTGAAAGATTTAGGTTTGAAGACGAATTTTACTGGACAAGTTCCCATTGTTTCAGGAGAAGTAAGTGAAGACTTTACGTATTATTTAGCTACATCTGAACAAGTACCTTCTGCAGTAGGTGCAGGTGTATTAGTGAATCCTGATCATAGTATTCTAGCTGCAGGAGGATTTATTTTACAAATGATGCCAGGTGCATCTGAGGAGACTATTGCAAAAATAGAGCAACAAATAGCAACAATTCCGCCTGTTTCCAAAATGATTCAAGATGGAAAGACTCCAGAAGAAATATTAGCACTGTTAATAGGTGAGTCAGAGAGTGTGAAGGTATTAGAGGAATTACCTGTCACTTTCTCATGCCCATGTTCTAAAGAAAGATTAAGTGCTGCGATAACAAGCTTAGGAAATGAAGAAATTGACGCAATGATTGAAGAAGACCATGGTGCTACAGCGAACTGTCATTTTTGTAATGAGACATATACCTTTACAATAGACGAGTTAAAAGCGTTAAAGTCTTCATAAGGAGGATTTTATTTTGCGGCTATCGAGGATTAGTTTGTGGTTATTAATTATTATTTTATTAATCACGAATATAGCCACATTGCTATGGAGCAATGTAGCAGGGGAAGATAAATACGAGGAAGTATTTAAAGAAGTCGATGCAAAAGGTATACTCGCAACAATTGAAGGAACAGAAATAAAAGAGAAACAACTAATGCAATACATGGCAGAGCGTTATGGAAAAGAAGCACTCGAAGATTTAATCAATAAAGAAGTGGTATATCAATTAGCTAAACGTAATAATTTAGTAGTGTCAGATAAAATAATAGACCGAGAACTTGCGCGTATGCTAGTCGCATCACCTAAATTAACAGACGAGGAAAAAGAGAAACAAATAAAATTGTGGAAAGAAGATATTATTTATCGGTATTACTTACAACAGCTATTAGTGAGCGATGCAGAAGTCGAGTCAACGGATTTAGAAAGTTATTATGACACATATAAAAATCAATATAACTTTGAAGAAATGATTCAACTCTCCCATATTGTTGTTACAACAGAAGCAGAAGCGGAAGAAGTGATGACAAAGTTAGATAATGGAGAGCGTTTCTCTGACCTTGCAGAACTCTATTCTATTGATGAGTCCAAGAACAGAGATGGATATATTGGTTTTTACAGTCAAACAAGTAGTTTTATTCCCGGTGAATATTTTGATTTGGCAATGGATATGGAGGTGGGTTCGTATAGTGAACCTATTTTGACTTCACAAGGATATGCAATTATATATATGCATGAACATTTGGACGCAATTGATTTCACTCTCGAAGAAGCATATGAAGAAGTAGCGATGGATTTGAAATTGGAGCAATTACCTATCTCTTTAGACGCCACAAGCCTATGGGATGAGTTAGAAGTAGAGACTATTTTCTCAAAAGAATAATTAAAGATTTCCAAGTAATGGGTTGACAAAATAATGATGGTCGTGTACATTGTATATAAAACCAATAATATTACTTGGAATTGAGGAGGAACAAAGATGAAGGTAGCTCAAAATATTGCTGAATTAATAGGAAATACACCAATAGTGAAGTTAAATCGTACAGGGGAGCCAGATGGTGCGGAGATTTATTTGAAGTTAGAATACTTTAACCCAGGTAGCTCTGTAAAAGACCGTATTGCATTAGCAATGGTAGAAGATGCAGAAGCAAAAGGTCTTTTAAAAGAAGGAGATACAATTATTGAACCAACTAGTGGAAATACTGGTATAGGTTTAGCGTTAATTGCTGCAGTAAAAGGATACAAAGCTATTCTTGTTATGCCTGATACAATGAGTACAGAGCGTCGCAATTTATTGCGTGCATATGGTGCAGAATTAATTCTTACACCAGGCGCAGAAGGAATGAAAGGTGCTATTAAAAAGGCAACAGATCTTAAAGAAGAAAATGGCTACTTCATGCCTCAACAATTCAATAACGAAGCAAATCCAGAAGTACATGCTAGAACGACTGGAAAAGAAATCGTTGAACAAATGGGCGATCAATTAGATGCATTTGTTTCAGGTATTGGTACTGGTGGAACAATTACAGGTGCTGGTAGAGTACTGAAAGAACATTATAAGGATATTAAAATTTACGCTGTAGAGCCAACAGATTCAGCTATCTTATCTGGTGGAAAACCAGGTCCACATAAAATTCAAGGTATTGGTGCAGGATTTGTACCAGAAGTATTAAATACAGAAATTTATGATGAAGTGGTTACAGTTACGAATGACCAAGCATATGAAACAGCTCGCGAAGCAGCGCGTCTAGATGGTGTGCTTGGTGGGGTATCATCAGGTGCAGCAATTTTTGCAGCGAAAGAAGTTGCGAAGAAATTAGGTAAAGGCAAAAAAGTCCTAGCTGTTCTCCCGAGTAATGGAGAACGTTACTTATCTACACCACTTTATCAATTTGATTAATAGTAAAAAACCCGAGCATACATTGTTCGGGTTTTTTTACGCACTATACAGATACATGAAAGCATAATATGTTTTTCTATTTCCATATAGGGCAATGGATATATTTATGCTATAATAAGCTTTTGTAGAATCATGTCGGATATAAAGGATGGTTGACAATGGAAAAATACTTAAAAACAAAAGTAAGAGATTTCCGATACACGGACCAGACATTAGTGATGGGAATTCTAAATGTTACACCAGATTCCTTTTCGGACGGAGGACATTTTAATACCATTGAATTAGCAATAGAACAAGCGAAAAGATTAGAAGCACAGGGAGCTCACATTATTGATGTTGGTGGTGAATCGACAAGACCTGGTCACACACCTGTATCAATAGAAGAAGAGTTAGAGCGTGTTATACCTATAATTGAAGCGATATCGCAACATATAACCATACCTATCTCCATAGATACGTACAAAGCTATTGTAGCAGAAAAGGCAATTCAAGCAGGTGCCTCTATTATTAATGATATTTGGGGAGCGAAGCGCGAACCGAAAATTGCAGAGGTTGCAGCAAGATACGATGTACCTATTATTTTAATGCACAATCGAGAGCAAGCTTCATATACCAATTTTTTAGATGACATGGTTTCAGATGTCAAAGAAAGTATACAAATTGCGCTAGATAGCGGTGTGAAAAAATCCAATATTATAATAGATCCAGGTGTAGGCTTCGCAAAAAGTTATGAACAAAACCTGCTTGCAATTCGACATGTCGATAAGCTAAAGCAACTTGGTTACCCAATTCTTTTAGCAACGTCAAGAAAGTCAGTAATTGGTGAAACACTCGGTTTACCAGTGGACAATCGAGATGAAGGAACAGGGGCGACTGTTTGTTATGGCATTGAGAAAGGTGTAGAATTAGTGAGAGTGCATAATGTTGAAATGACCGTTCGCATGACGAAAATGATGGATGCCTTAATTGGAAAGGGAGTGATGTAATTTGGATAAAATTCATCTAAATGAAATGACTTTTTATGGTTATCATGGGCTGTTTCCAGAAGAAAAAAAGTTAGGTCAACGTTTTATGGTAGATTTAGTCCTTGAGTTGGATTTAAAAAAAGCAGGGGAAAGCGATGAGATGTCTTATTCGATTGACTATGGTGCTGTCTACCAAGAAGTAAAGGGAATAGTAGAAGGCATTGCAGTGAATTTAGTTGAAACGGTAGCGGAAAGAATTGCACAACAATTGCTAGCATCTTTCTCCTTACTTCAAGCATGCCATGTAAAAGTGTATAAACCAGATCCTCCTATTCCAGGTTATTATAAATCTGTAGCTGTTGAAATTTACCGGGAGCGGGTATCATGAATCAAGTAATTCTGGCACTAGGATCAAATATTGAACCAAGACAAGCCTATATGGAACGAGCAGAGTCCATGTTACAAGAACATACAGCAATTGATGTTGTTCACACATCTTCTATTTATGAAACAGCACCAGTTGGTTATATGGACCAAGGACCTTTCCTGAATAAAGTGGTCAAAATTCAAACAACCTTACATCCATTGAGCTTGTTGGATTATTGCCAATCAATTGAGAAAGAATTAGGTAGGAAAAGAGAGATTAGATGGGGTCCTCGTACGATAGATGTAGATATATTATTCTATAATCAAGAAAGTATGGATACAGAGCGCCTTATTTTGCCACATCCAAGAATTACAGAAAGAGCATTTGTACTCATACCTTTACAGGAAGTCTGTCCTCGTTTACTTTTGAAAAATGGGGAAAAGTATATTGAAGAAATCATTCAAGAATTACCACCTACAGAGAAAGAAGGAGTAGTTGCATGGCAACAAACAAATGGGGGAGAAGAATCAAAGCTTTTAGAAAATTAAAAGGATATACGCAAATAGATTTTGCAAAGAAAATTGGCATGTCTGTTTCGCAATTAGGAGATATCGAACGCGGCCATAAAGTACCTAGTGACGAGACATTAGCGCATATAGCGAACCATTTAGGTATTTCAGTGGAGGAATTAGCGCCAAAGAGTGAAGCGTAGGAGTGTATGACGATGAAATGGAAAATAGGGGATGTCGAAATCCCTAATCAAGTTGTATTGGCACCAATGGCAGGAGTGAGTAATTGGGCTTTTCGTCTGACAGTAAAAGAATTCGGTGCAGGGTTAGTATGTGCAGAAATGGTAAGTGATAAAGGTATTGTTAGTAAGAATAAACGAACAATGAACATGCTTTATATTGATGAAGAAGAGAAACCGATGAGCTTACAAATATTCGGCGGACATCGAGATACTTTAGTAGAAGCGGCTCGATTTGTAGACAAAAATACGAATGCAGATATTATTGATATAAATATGGGTTGTCCTGTACCAAAGATAACGAAATGTGATGCTGGTTCAAGATGGTTATTGCAACCAGACAAAATTTATGAAATGGTATCTGAAGTAGTACAAGCAGTCGAAAAACCTGTAACGGTAAAAATGAGATCAGGCTGGGATCAGGATAGTGTATATGCGATAGAGAATGCACAGGCTCTACAAGAAGCAGGCGCTAAAGCTGTTGCTTTACATGGGAGAACGAGAGAACAATTGTATGAAGGAGTAGCAGATTGGGATATAGTTAGAAGAGTAAAGGAATCAGTATCCATCCCTGTCATTGGTAATGGCGATATTGACTCACCTCAAACTGCTAAGCGACGATTAGAGGAGACGGGCGTTGATGCCATCATGATAGGGAGAGCGGCATTAGGAAATCCGTGGATTATGTACCAAACAGTGAAGTATCTAGAAAACAATATGTTAGCAGAAGAACCATTACCATCAGAGAAAATGAAAGTATGTCTCTTACATGCAGCTAGACTTGTAAAGCTAAAAGGTGAGAAAGTTGCGATGATGGAAATGAGAAAACATGCCGCTTGGTATCTTAAAGGTTTAGATGGAAATGGTAAGATACGTAGTCAAATCAATCAAATTGATACAAAAGTGGAGTTAGAAGCGCTATTATATGAATATGTAGAAAAATTAGAAGCGCAAGAACGAGTTTCTTAACAAGTATCAAAATTATAATAGAGGTGAAGATAATGAGTGAAGAAATAAGTGAGCAAATGCAAGTGAGATTAGATAAACTAGCAGCGTATAAAGAAAAGGGATTAGATCCGTTTGGGGATAAGTTTATTCGTACGCATTTGGCGAATGAATTGCGAGAGCAGTATGATCAATTCTCTAAAGAAGAACTAGAAGAGAAAGCAATAGACACGACAATTGCTGGACGTATTATGACAAAGCGTGGAAAAGGGAAAGCTGGATTCTCGCATATTCAAGATGTCAGTGGACAAATTCAGTTATATGTAAGAAAAGACGCAATCGGTGAAGAGGCTTATGAAATTTTTAAAACTGCGGATTTAGGCGATATTGTTGGTGTATCAGGTACGATTTTTAAAACAAATGTTGGAGAGCTTTCTGTTAAAGTGAATGCATTTACTTTACTAACGAAATCACTACGTCCATTACCAGAGAAATTCCACGGTTTAAAAGATGTCGAACAAAGATACCGCCAACGTTACTTAGATCTGATTACGAATTTAGATAGTAAAGATACGTTTATGATGAGAAGTAAAATCATTCAATCAATGAGACGTTATCTAGATGATAGAGGATTCCTAGAAGTAGAAACGCCAATGATGCATAGTATTGCTGGTGGTGCATCTGCACGTCCGTTTATTACGCACCACAATGCATTAGATATTCCTTTGTATATGCGTATTGCCATTGAACTACATTTAAAACGACTTATTGTTGGTGGTATGGAGAAAGTATATGAAATAGGACGCGTATTCCGTAATGAAGGTGTGTCAACAAGACATAACCCTGAATTTACGATGATTGAATTATATGAAGCATATGCGGATTACAACGATATAATGGAACTAGTTGAGAATATGGTCGCACATATAGCGAGAGAAGTAATTGGTACGACAACAATACCTTACGGAGAACATGAAGTGAATCTTGAGCCGAAATGGACAAGACTACACATGGTAGATGCCGTGAAAGAACACACTGGTGTAGATTTTTGGCAAGAGATGACAGATGAAGAAGCAAAAGCATTAGCAAAGGAACATGGAATCGAGATTACAAACAATATGACATATGGACATATTGTAAATGAATTCTTCGAGCAACGTGTAGAAGAGAAACTAATTCAACCAACATTCATTTATGGACATCCTGTTGCAATCTCTCCTTTAGCGAAAAAGAATAAAGAAGACGAACGCTTCACAGATCGTTTTGAACTATTTATAGTAGGTAGAGAACATGCAAATGCATTTTCTGAATTAAATGACCCAATTGACCAAAGAGAGAGATTTGAAGCACAAGTGAAAGAAAAAGAACAAGGTAACGATGAAGCGCATGAAATGGATGAAGATTTCTTAGAAGCGTTAGAATATGGAATGCCGCCAACAGGTGGATTAGGAATAGGAATTGATAGATTGGTAATGCTGTTAACAAATGCACCATCTATTAGAGATGTTCTATTATTCCCTCAAATGAGAAATAAATAATCCTTTATATAATATGTACCTCTACATCATAACAGAATGTAGAGGTACATATTATTATATTAATTTCAAAAAAGTGTTGACTTATATATAAGATACATGCTATATTATTAAATGTCGCTAAAACGACATGCACTTCAAATCAAATAGATAACTTCTTATCACATAAAAAGTTGTTGACAAATGATTTTGAAGTTGATATAATATAAAAGCTGTCGAAACAGCTCTTGATCATTGAAAACTGAACAAAACAACCAGTATGATATATAGTAAGAAATGCTAGCTTTTAGAAGCGAGCTTAAAGTCAACTTTATT
>NZ_JBHSDV010000009.1:0-14399 GCF_042651725.1 Gracilibacillus marinus
GGTCACACCTGTTCCCATGCCGAACACAGTAGTTAAGCTCTCCAGCGCCTATGGTAGTTGGGGCCTTGCCCCTGCGAGAGTTGGACGTTGCCAGGCATATTTTAATTATCGCGGGGTGGAGCAGTCTGGTAGCTCGTCGGGCTCATAACCCGAAGGTCATAGGTTCAAATCCTGTCCCCGCAACCAAAATGGTCCGGTAGTTCAGTTGGTTAGAATGCCTGCCTGTCACGCAGGAGGTCGCGGGTTCGAGTCCCGTCCGGACCGCCACTAATATAAACAGTCAAGCCTTAAATAGTTATTATTTAAGGCTTTTTTATTATGCATTTTTTAAAAACCTAACTATTTTATAGATTCTTAATACACTAAAAGAAGAATTTGCTCTACTCGTTCTTTACATGCTGCATTTTTTCTCCTATCAAGCTATCAGAACAAGTAGAGAAACAAAATATTCCATCCAATCATTCCATGTTATACTTAATCATAGTAAGCAAAAAGAATCGACTACATATATTAGAAAATGGAACTTGGATCTTAATTTTCTTTATTTTTTGAATAAGTAATAGCTTGCACAAAATATGCAGTTGGTAATAATACACCAATAGTCGCTTGTATTAATGCAAAAAATCTAGCCGTATTTACTGGTAGCATGTCACCATATCCAACTGACAGCATGTAAAGTATAATAAGTTAGAAAAACTATGTTCAATTGCAGCATAATCAGACAGGCTTTGGACTACTACGGTTTCTTTAAACGATAATGCGTAGTATAGTAGAGCAAATCCAATCGTTATACCAATTACAACAATAAATAGTTTCATAAATAATGAAAAATGAAAATAGCTGTTTTTGTACTGCTTATTTCTAAAAAATAAACGAGATTGATTAGAATAAAAATGATCGCAATGTAGAAGAACCCTTGCGTCATATAGACACCTCCTACTATTGTAGATTCACTTTATTGAACAATTTAAACGTTCAATGTTTAAGAAAATATCACTTTTTTATTAAAAATGTGAAACGAAAGGAGATTGAATTATGAAAAAATCTACTATCATGGTATTTGTTATTTTTGTATTAGCTTGTGTCCTTGGAGTATTTGGTCAGGGAATCGCTTATTTCTTAAATGACATAGTAAATCAGATCTATCCAATAGCTTACTTAACGATTAATACGTGTGCCAGTATCTTATTGTTTATCCTTGCATGTATTTTACTATATATACAGAGTAAAAAAGGATTCATTAGAATAGAAAGATTTCACGCATTTTTATCCTTATTCTTGGTGGTAGGGATATCTATTTCATCATGGTCTTTATTCGTTTTAATTATGTGGTGGGGATAGTATGATGAGGAATATTTTATGTACGATTCCTTTTAAATGTGGCTATACTTTTGCTATGATTAGTATAGAAGCAAGTGGAGAGAATAAGGAGATATTATGGACGAATTTCAATTTATTGATTCGATAAAACAAAAATATTATAAGCAACCTAGTGTCATAAAAGGAATTGGTGATGATGCTGCAATACTAAGACATACAGATGAAGACACAATTGTTGCTATGGATACGATGGTTGACGAGATACATTTTTCTAAGAAAACAACTGAACCATTCCACATTGGTTATCGTGTATTAGCAGCAAATATAAGTGATATTGCAGCAATGGGAGGCAAACCGACATCTTATCTCGTATCTATAGCGATACCTGAATCATCTACTCTGGAACAATTGCATGAAATCTATGAGGGAATGAGAGCTCTTGCGGACTGTTTTCAAATGGATTTAATTGGTGGAGATACGGTTTCTAGTAATGTACTAACAATTACCGTAACCGTTATTGGCACTGTAAAGAAAGATAGAGTAAGATATAGAAGTGATGCCAAAATTGGAGATGTTATTTTTGTAACTGGAACATTAGGAGATGCAGCTTGTGGACTTGATGTGCTTTTGAATGAGAGAGAGAATCTTAACAAATACACATACATGATCGAACGGCACCGGATGCCTATGCCAAGAGTGACATTTGCGAATGCTTGTCAAACGATTAGTAGGTTAAGTCTAAATGATATTAGTGATGGAATTAGTAGTGAAGCAAATGAAATTGCCAATGCTTCTAAAGTTTGTTTAAATATAAATTATGAAGCTATACCAAAACATCATCTGTTACAAGAATTCAGTAAAGAAAAAGTAGAACAATGGGTGTTGTCAGGTGGAGAAGATTTCGAATTAGTTGGAACAGTAGCCAAAAGCAATTGGGACCAACTTGTAACAATAGCAGAACAAACGAATACCAAAGTAACGAAGATTGGTACGGTAGAAGAAGACCCTACAGGAAATGGTGTAGTCTTATTATCGAAAGAAAATCAAACAACAGTATTAAATAAATCTGGATATACTCATCTAAGAGGGTGATCAATTGGAATATTTATTTGAAACACAAACAGAAGAAGATACGAAACGACTAGCGAATAAATTAGCATTACTAGTAAAGCCTGGGGATGTATTGACATTAGAAGGTGACTTAGGCGCAGGTAAGACAACCTTCACGAAAGGGCTTGGTGCAGGACTCGGTGTGAGAAGAACGATTAATAGTCCAACATTTACGATTGTGAAGGAATACCAAGGAGAAATTCCTTTATATCATATGGATGTGTATCGTTTAGAGAATAGTGAAGAAGATATTGGTTTTGACGAATATTTTCAAGGAGACGGGATTACCGTTGTGGAATGGGCATCCTTTATCGAAGAGTATTTACCTGATGAAAGACTAGATATAGAAATATTGCGTGTCGATGAACATGCCAGGAAAATTACATTTTTGCCAAAAGGGGAACATTTTGAGTTTATTTGTAAGGAGTTATACAGATGAATGTATTAGCAATCGACACATCTAATCAAGTGATGAGTGTAGCAATGAGAAAAGACAATAAGTTCGTCGTCGATTACACGACAAATATGAAAAGAAATCATTCTGTTGGTTTAATGCCTGCAATTGATTATGTGATGAAAGAGTCGAGTACAAAACCAAACGAATTAGACAAAATTGTTGTGGCAATTGGACCAGGTTCGTATACAGGTGTAAGAATTGGTTTGTCTACAGCAAAAACAATGGCATGGACATTAAACATTCCGATTGTGACGATATCTAGCTTGGAGTTACTCGCATATAATGGGTTAGGAAAAGCTCGTTATATATGTCCATTCTTTGATGCTAGAAGAGGGCTTGTGTATACAGGATTATACGAATATAATAACAAACAGCTTGATGTAAAGTTCCAAGAAGAGAACATAGCATTAACAGAATGGTTAGATCGATTGAAGAATCTAGAAGGGGAGATTTTGTTTATTAGTCCTGATTATTCCTTACATCAAACAACAATAGAACAAGTCTTAGGTGACCAAGCAATTGCTCCTATACTAGAGACAGATACTATACCTAAAGCAAGTATACTAGCAGAAATTGGAGAGAATCGTCCTTCTCAATCTGTCCATGAGGTTACACCGAATTATTTGCGCATGGTAGAAGCAGAAGCAAATTGGTTAAAGGAGCAAAAACAAAAAAGTGGAACATAATATTGAAATTCGAGAAATGACAGAAGCAGATATAGAAAGTGTGCTAGAAATAGATCAATTGTCATTTGCTAATCCATGGCCAATCAATATTTATTATGATGAGTTAAATAAGAATTCCTATGCGCACTATTTTGTTGTGACAGTAGATCAAAAGGTAGTTGGATTTTGTGGGACGTGGATTGTAATAGATGAAGCGCAGATAACGAATATTGCGATACACCCAGCGTATCGAGGAAAACGTTACGGTGATGGCTTATTTCAGCATGTGATTAACTTTGCAATTGCCAATAATGTGAGTCGTCTCTCATTAGAAGTGCGTGTATCCAATATTCCAGCACAACAATTATATAAAAAGTATGGCTTAGTCCCAGGTGGGATTAGAAAAAATTATTATACAGATAATCAAGAAGATGCTTTAGTATTGTGGGTGAACTTATGAGTGAATATATTCTAGGAATAGAGACAAGTTGTGATGAAACAGCTGTAGCGATTGTGAAAGGTGGGACAGAAATTGTTAGCAATGTCGTAGCATCTCAAATAGAAAGTCACAAACGCTTTGGTGGAGTGGTCCCAGAGATTGCGTCAAGACATCATGTGGAGCAAATAACGGTTGTAATAGAAGAAGCATTAGCAAAAGCTGAGATGACGATTGCAGAAATGGATGCAATTGCTGTAACGGAAGGTCCAGGGCTTGTTGGGGCATTATTAGTTGGTGTGAATGCAGCAAAAGCATTGGCATTTGCACATCAAAAACCGTTGATAGGTGTACACCATATCGCAGGTCATATTTATGCGAATCGTTTAGTAGAAGAATTCGAATTCCCGCTTCTTGCATTAGTAGTGTCAGGTGGACATACAGAACTAATCGTCATGAAGGAACATGGAAAGTTTGAAATCATTGGGGAGACACGTGATGATGCAGCAGGAGAAGCGTATGATAAGGTTGCTCGTACATTGAAGTTACCATATCCAGGCGGTCCCAAAATTGATGAATTAGCACACATTGGGGCACAAAGGATTGATTTTCCACGAGCATGGTTAGAAGACTCTTTTGATTTTAGTTTTAGTGGATTGAAATCAGCTGTGATTAATACGTTACACAATGCAAGTCAAAAAGGGATAGAATATAAGCATGAAGACATTGCAGCAAGTTTTCAAGCAAGTGTTGTCGATGTGTTAGTCGAAAAAACGTATCGAGCAGCAATCGAGAACAATGTAAAACAAGTCATCGTAGCGGGTGGTGTTGCTGCAAATAAAGGATTACGAAAAGCAATGGAAACAAAGTTTAAAGAAGAGCGTATGAACGTGATGTTTCCACCACTCTCGTTGTGTACAGATAATGCAGCAATGATTGCAAGTGCCGGTTATATTGCATACAAGCAAGGCCATCGTTCAGGATGGGATTTAAATGCGAACCCAGGATTAGATTTAGAAATGTATGCGAATAGAGGCAAATAAAAAAAGAACGAACTTCTCTTCTAGTATGAAGGAAGTTCGTTCTTTTTACTCTTCATGTAATTGCTCCCACTCTGCCATTAATTGTTCGAGTTTTGTATTCATTGCATCGTTTTCCTCTGTAAGTTGCAAGGATTTTTCGTGGTCTTGGAAAATGTCAGGTTCACATAATAATACTTCGTTATGTGCTACATTCTCTTCAAGTTGGGCAATTTCTTGTTCGATTTCTTCAATTCTACGTTGTTTTTTACGTTCTAATTTCTTTAATTCTTTTTCTTTTTGGAAGTCTGTTTTTCCTTGTTGCTTTGTTACTTCTTGTTCATTTTGTAATTGTAATTCTCTCCATGCCTTTTCTTCATTCTTTTTTTCCACATAGTAATCATAATCACCGAGGTATATTGTTGTTTTGTTCTTTTGCATTTCTAATATTTGTGTCGCTATTTTGTTAATAAAATAGCGGTCATGGGATACAAATAAAATCGTACCAGGATAATCAATGAGTGCTGCTTCTAATATTTCTTTACTATCTAAATCCAAATGGTTCGTCGGTTCATCTAATAATAAGAAGTTCGCTTTCTCCATCATTAATTTTGCTAAAGCTAAGCGTGCTTTTTCACCACCGCTTAGTGCAGCAACAGGTCTTAATACATCATCACCACTGAAGAGGAAATTACCTAGAATTGTACGAATATCCTTTTCATTCATAAGTGGATATTCGTCCCACAATTCATTCAAGACAATTTTGTTCGCATGCAGGGTGGTTTGTTCCTGATCGTAATACCCTATTTGCACATTTGCGCCAAGTTGTATCTCACCTGTATCTGGCTCTAAATGTCCGATAATGTTCTTCAAAAGTGTGGATTTCCCTACACCATTTGGTCCAACTAATGCGATACTTTCTCCGCGATTTACGTGAAGGTTTAGGTTAGTAAAAAGAGCGGGATCTGTCTCCTGATAGCGGAAGGATAAGTCATGTATTTTTAATACATCATTTCCACTTCTTCTTTCTACAGTGAATGAGAACTTAGCAGATCCCTCTTCGCCAAATGGCTTGTCCATCACATCCATTTTTTCTAATTGTTTTCTACGACTTTGTGCTCGCTTAGTAGTAGATGCTCGAACAATATTTTTTTGGATAAAGTCTTCCATCTTTTTGATTTCTGCTTGTTGTTTTTCATATTGTTTCAGTTCTCGTTCATAACTTAGTGCCTTTTGTTCTAAATACTTCGTATAGTTACCATGGAATTTGGTTGATTCATGTCTAGATATTTCGTAGACCATCGTCACTGTCTTATCTAGAAAATATCGATCGTGCGATACGATGACAACGGCACCGTGATAATTCGTAATATAGCCTTCTAACCATGTTAATGTTTCGATATCTAAATGGTTTGTCGGCTCATCTAGTATTAAAATATGCGGCTTTGTTAAAAGTAATTTACCAAGAGCAAGACGTGTCTTCTGTCCTCCACTTAATGTAGCGATAGAAGTTCCCCACATCTCTTCAGGGAAATTCAAGCCATTCAATACAGATTTGATTTCTGCTTCGTATTGATAACCTCCAGCAAGTTTGAATGCTTCTTGTTTTTGATCATAGCTTAATAGTAATTGTTCATACTTGGAACTATCTTGTAAAAAGTCAGGGTCGCCCATTTTTGCTTCCATTTCGCGTAAACTATTTTCTTCCTTTATGAAATGTTCAAATATTTTTAGCATTTCATCCCAAATGGTTTCAGATGAATCAAGACCTGTATGTTGTGCGAGATACCCCATTGTTATGTCTTTAGGTTTATGAATTTCTCCCTCATCATAATTTAGTTGACCAGAGATTATTTTTAACAATGTCGATTTACCTGCACCATTACGCCCAACAATCGCAATTCGATCATGTTGTTTAATTTCCAATTTTATATTTGATAAGATCAGCTCCGCGCCGAATCTTTTGGTTACATTATTCGCTTGTAAATAAATCATTCGTTTCACCTCATTGATGTAAGTGTATCTTATTATTACGGGAATCTGCAAGAGGGAAGGCATTGAATTTTATTAGGAAAGATACTCGTTCGTGAATTATTTCACGACTTTTTTGTTGATATCTGTTACAATGGAAGTAAGTAAAAACATTCACAAACCTATATGGAAATAGAGTAAGGGGAATGAAAAATGGTAAATAACAAAATTCCACAAGCAACGGCCAAGCGATTACCTTTATATTATCGATTTTTAAATAATTTACACATTCAAGGCAAGGATAGAGTTTCATCAAAAGAATTAAGTAATGCAATGAAAGTAGATTCTGCGACTATTAGACGTGATTTCTCCTATTTTGGTGCATTAGGTAAGAAAGGCTATGGATACAATGTGGATTATCTACTTGGTTTTTTCCGTAAGACATTAGACCAAGATGAGAATACTCCAGTTGCATTGATCGGTGTAGGTAATTTAGGTACTGCATTTTTGAATTATAACTTTACCAAAAATAATAATACAAAAATTGAAGTAGCATTTGATGCAGATCCAAGCAAAGTAGGGAAGTCTATTGGTAAAATTGAAGTCCATCATGTCGATGACTTGGAAGCGCATATTGGAGATATACAAGTGGCGATTTTAACAGTACCTGTATCTGAAGCGCAACCAATGACAGATCGATTAATACAATCTGGTGTGAAAGGTATCCTTAACTTTACACCTGCACGTATTACCGTTCCAAATGATGTGCGCGTACACCATATTGATTTAGCAGTTGAGCTCCAATCGCTAGTATATTTTATGAAACATTATCCATTAGATGTAGAATAAAAACAAAGGCACTCACCAATAATAGGTGAATGCCTTTATTTTTTCTCCTTTTTCTGAGCTTTTTTTATTGCACGATGCAATCTTACTAATCGAATGGCTAGTACAAAATCCATTGTTGCAAAAAAAGCTAATAGAATCGTGAAAAAGTTAAATATAGTTTCTTCTACTGATTGTATTGCAATATAGGTAAATAAGATACCTAATCCAAAATACAGAAATGCAGTAGTAAGTGGCGAGAATCTCATTATTTAATAGCCCCCAAGTAATATAAGCTGTAATTGTTCCATCAATTGTTCTACTTGTTCTGGATCAAGCGATAATTGTGCAATAACGGCCATTGTGTTCATCGACATATGGACAATAATAGGTACAATAATCTTCTTTGTTTCTACATATAAAAAAGCAAATACAGTTGCTGCAGCAATATATGTTAACAGATGACTGAAATCCATGTGTAATACCGCAAATAAAACACCTGAAATGATGGCAGAAAAGAAGAAATTCATTCTTTTATATAAAGAACCGAATATTGCCTTCCTGAATACTAATTCTTCTAATATAGGACCAAGAATTGTGATGATAAGAAGAAATACAGGTATTTCACGAGCCACTTGCATTAAGACTAACGTGTTCTCAGAAGCTGTATCTACACCGATAATGAATCGTTCAATAACAGAAGAGACCCCTTGTGCAATCATGACTAGGAAAAAGCCTAATATAGACCATAATATAATTTGGCCGATACCTTTTTCTCGTGCTTGGAAAAAATCACGTATCTCACTTTTCAATAGTAAAAGCGAAATAATGACAGCAATCCCAAATACAACGATATTCCATATTACCGTAACATATGGCAAGTTATTAATATCTATTATCTTAGTTAAGTAATAAGGAAGAACTGTAGCAAATTGTGCTAATACATAAGTAAGGATGATAATCATATACTTCTTTGGCAAAGTTTAACGACTCCCTTTATTTTATTTTTTCTATACATGATACGTATTTTAACACAAATCATGAATGAAATTGAAATGGTAAGACTATGTATAGAAGAGTGTTGTTTATATTTATGACGTAATGAAGTACATCTTTGCATGTATGTCATTTTTTTAGAAAAATTTCATAGTAAATACTTGCAAAAAAAAGTACTTTTCATTATTATAATAATTGTGTTAGCACTCTTGTATAGTGAGTGCTAAAGAACAAAAATTAAATGTAGATATCAAGGAGGTTTATAACCAATGCTTAAGCCATTAGGTGATCGTGTTATTATTGAAGTTGTAGAGCAAGAAGAGAAAACAGCGAGTGGAATTGTTCTTCCTGATTCTGCGAAAGAAAAACCACAAGAAGGTAAAGTTGTAGCTGTAGGTTCTGGTCGTGTGACAGACAACGGCGAAAAAATCGCTCTAGAAGTGAACGAAGGCGACTTAATCATTTACTCTAAATTTGCAGGTACTGAAGTGAAATATCAAGGTAAAGAATACTTAATTCTTCGTGAAAGTGATATTCTAGCAATTGTTGGTTAATTGCTTCTCGAAGTGAATTTTGGATAAATAGCATAAATCGAAATTTTCTAAGGAGGTTTTTTTAGAATGGCAAAAGAAATTAAATTTAATGAAGATGCTCGTCGTTCCATGCTACGAGGTGTTGATACATTAGCAAATGCTGTAAAAGTAACATTAGGACCAAAAGGCCGTAATGTTGTATTAGATAAAAAATATGGTTCTCCATTAATTACAAATGATGGTGTAACAATCGCAAAAGAAATCGAATTAGAAGACAAATTTGAGAACATGGGTGCAAAACTTGTTTCTGAAGTAGCTTCTCAAACAAATGATGTTGCTGGTGACGGTACAACTACTGCAACAGTTTTAGCACAAGCAATGATCCAAGAAGGTCTTAAAAACGTTGCTTCTGGTGCGAATCCAGTTGGCGTTCGTCGTGGTATCGAGAAAGCTGTTACTGTAGCTACAGAAGAACTACGTAAAGTATCTAAACCAATCGAAAGCAAAGAATCCATCGCACAAGTTGCAGCAATCTCTTCTGCAGATGAAGAAGTAGGTCAATTAATCGCTGAAGCAATGGAACGCGTTGGTAACGATGGTGTTATTACAATTGAAGAATCTAAAGGTTTCTCTACTGAATTAGAAGTAGTGGAAGGTATGCAATTCGATCGTGGATATGCTTCTCCATACATGGTAACAGACCAAGATAAGATGGAAGCAGTTCTTGATGATCCATATATCCTAATTACAGATAAGAAAATTAACAATATTCAAGAAGTATTACCAGTGCTTGAGCAAGTAGTTCAACAAGGTAAACCTCTATTATTAATCGCAGAAGATGTAGAAGGGGAAGCTCTAGCTACATTAGTTGTGAACAAATTACGTGGAACATTTAATGCAGTAGCGGTAAAAGCTCCTGGATTTGGTGATCGTCGTAAAGCGATGTTAGAAGATATCGCAGTACTAACTGGCGGTGAAGTGATTACAGAAGATTTAGGATTAGACCTTAAAAATGCTACTGTAGAACAATTAGGCCGCGCATCTAAAGTTGTTGTAACAAAAGAAAATACAACAATTGTAGAAGGTGCTGGAAACCCTGAAAGCATTTCTTCACGTGTTGCTCAAATCCGTGCGCAAGTAGAAGAAACAACTTCAGAATTTGATAAAGAAAAATTACAAGAGCGTCTTGCTAAACTTTCTGGTGGTGTAGCAGTAATTAAAGTAGGTGCTGCAACAGAAACAGAACTTAAAGAACGTAAATTACGTATCGAAGACGCATTAAACTCTACTCGTGCAGCTGTAGAAGAAGGTATTGTAGCAGGTGGTGGTACTGCATTACTTAACGTATACAATAATGTTGCAGAACTTAACCTTGAAGGTGACGAAGCAACTGGTGTAAGTATCGTATTACGTGCATTAGAAGCACCAGTACGTCAAATTGCTGAGAATGCAGGTCTAGAAGGATCAATTATCGTAGAACGTTTGAAAAATGAAAAAGTAGGTGTTGGTTTCAACGCAGCTACTGGCGAATGGGTAAACATGATTGACTCAGGTATCGTTGACCCAACAAAAGTAACTCGTTCCGCACTTCAAAATGCAGCATCTGTAGCAGCTATGTTCTTAACAACTGAAGCAGTAGTTGCAGACATTCCTGAAGAAACACCAGCAGCACCTGATATGGGTGGCATGGGTGGAATGGGCAGCATGATGTAATAAGCCGTTCCAACCCTTGATATGAGTGGGTTTGTAAGTAAGATGAGAGTGAAATGCTAACATTTTGCTAACATTGGAGTTTTTAACGGAGGCTTCTCATGAGTTCACTGAACTTTTGAGAGGCTTCTTTTTTCATTTCTTGCGTTACATGGAGATAGACATCTTTTGTTATTTGGTCATCTGAATGGCCGAGTCTGTCCATAATTTGTTCGAGAGCAACACCTGCTTCTGCTAAGAGCGATGTGTGGGTATGCCTTAGTGAATGTGGTGTTAATTCCGGATTCAGATTGGCAAGATGGAGCAATCTTTTCATTCGATTTTGAACAGTCTTGATGACGATGGGATAACCATGTTGCCGTTCCATTTTTGCAAAGATGAAGTCTTTGTTGTAGTAATCATCCCCTAGTTGTTTAATGACTTGATTTTGAATTATTTTATTTTCTTTTAAGGCATTAATGATCTCTTCATCCACAATAATCTTACGTCGAGACTTTCTCGTTTTTGGTGTGACTAGTAAATATTTTAACGTATTATTCGTCGGATTATAATACGTTTTGGTGATACTAATTGTGTAATTGACGAAATCAACATCTTTCCACTTGAGAGCGACTAATTCGCCAACCCTAATCCCTGTGTAAGAGAGAATAAGGAACATTAGATAATCATGTTCAAGTCCATATTCCTCCGCTGTTTTTAGAAACAGAGCAAGTTCTTCTTTTTCTAGATACTTTGGAATTTCTTCTTCTTCCAGTTGCTCGATTGTCTTCTTTTCTTTCTTGAGGTATGCAAATTCAGTTGGATCTTTTTTGATTAGCTCCATTTCTAATGCCTTTCGGAAAATCATTCTTCCTGTACGGTTGATTCCTTCCCTTGTGCTATCGGAATACCCTTGGTCATTTAAATCATTTAAGGCATCCTGATACATCTTTCTTGTAATATCTTTTAGTTTAAGCTGACCGAAGTAGGGAACCAACTTACTGATTTCATGAAGACGAACTCTGACTGTTCCCGGTTTTACATCTTTTGCTTCACTATAGATTGGAAGCCATTCATTAGCGAAATCATTAAATGTTTGATCTGTTTCTTCGATGACTATTCCTTGTTCTAGCTCGTGCATGAGAGTGGTAGCTGCTTTTTCAGCCTCTTGTTTTGTCCTAAAGCCACTCTTAGTTTTTTGTTTCCTTTTTCCCGTTATTGGATCAATACCAATATCGACGACATAGGCCCATTTAGAGCCACAAGTGCATTTTTTCTTCTTACACTTACAGCTTCGTTTGTAAAAATGACCTTTCATTTCATTTAAAAACCTCGCTTTCTTTATTATTTTGTTACAATTGTCCATTATTCCCGCTTTGGTAGTGAATAATTCGTTCTATTGTGATTGTTGATATAAATGGTATTTTATTTGTTTCGATTCTAAGGTAAAATTGTCTATAAGTGGAACTCTGAGAAGGGGTGATTAAATTAGGACGTAAATAAACAAACTGTGGAATTAACAAAAATTCTTGATATAGTAAAAGGAACACTAAAAGCATAAGTTATTTGACCATATTATGATTGAAGAGGTGAAGGATGGGTTTTACGTGAAATTGAAATTACAGGAATGTTGTCACTCCAAGGGGAATATTCTAATTGATATATTTAATGAGAGGAGAAATCTAATTGGCAAATGGTAATGAAAAAAATTTAAAGAAGATTAAAAAGGTCTTTGATAAACTTGGTGTAGAAGATGCCAAAGAAATAGTTGATATAGAAAAGTTCGAAGGATTAATACAGAATTTATCTAAGTTACCTACGGAATCCTTAGAAAGTTTGGTTAATAAGATTCCGAATTTTACGGAGCTATCTAAGATGTATCTCGATAATTTAAATCATTCATATGATAAATTAATGAATGATTTAATAGAAGAAAAAAAGAATCTTTATTCGATGTTACAAAAAGGAGATTTGTCAGATAGCGATAAGGCTTGGGTGATGAGTGAAATTAAGGATATAAGAAGGACTATGCTTATAAAGGATACATTATATAATGTTCAAAATAATAAAGTTTTTAAAGTAGGTGCAGCAGCCCTTACGATTGCAGTTGCAGCAGTTGCAGGTAATAAGATGAAGAAATAAATCTATATCAATATCATTTGAACAAATATGTAGATTGAAAGCAAATGCTATGAAACATTTTGCTTTCCAGTAAGATTACCCATAAAATTACTAAATTTATCAGCGGCTTCTTGTTTCCGTCCTTCAGTTATGTGAAGATAGACTCTTCTAGTTGTCTCATCATCCTGAGGACCTAGACGATCCATAATCTCATCTAGATCAACACCTGCTTCGGCAAGAAGTGATGTATGAGTATGGCGAAGTGAATGTGGAGTTACATTTAGATTTAAATCTGTCTTTTTTAGTAACCTAGCCATCCGACTTTCAATGAATTTTATTAGTAAAGGATAACCGGGATGATGATATACATTGGCAAATACATAATTTTTATTAGTATATGATTTTCCAAAGTGCTTAATAATTTTCTCTTGTTCTATCTTATATTTTTTTAATACATCGATAACAAACTGATCGACAATAATTTTTCGTCTCGACTTTTTCGTTTTTGGTGGTACTATTTGATATTTACGGGAATTGTTATCCGGATTATAGTATGTTTTTGTGATCCGGATTGTACGTTTTTTAAAATCTATATCTTTCCATTTTAGTGCAATTAATTCACCAACACGCATTCCTGTATAAGACAGTAATATAAAAATAGCAAAATCCATGAACAGGCCTTTTTCGTTAGCTGTATTCAAGAATAGTAAAAGCTCTTCTTTTTCAAAGAATATAGGTAGTTCTTCCTCGTCGTCTTCTATAATGACTTGTTCATCTCTTTTTATATAAGCATTTAGCGTTGGATTTATTTTCAGCATTCTCTTATTAACCGCCATTTTAAATATCAGTTTTCCAGTGGTATGAACACCTTCTATAGTACTTCTAGCAAAATCTTGATCTTTTAAATTATCTAAAGCTGCTTGATACATTTCTTCTGTAATATTATTCAGTTTAATATGAGCAAAGTAGTTCAATAGCTTATTGATGCTGTAGCGGCGCAAGCGAATTGTGCCGGGTTTAGGAGCATTTCTTTGAATATAATAAGATAACCATTGTTCTGTAAAATCTTTAAATAATAGATTTGATTCCTTAATATACGTACCATTGTTTACATCAGTAGTTAGGGCTGCAGCCGCTGCCTCCGCTTCTTGTAAAGTACTAATGGATAGGTTACACTTAATTGGACAACTTAATTAAGGTCAGTTAGACTTGGTTCAAATATTAAACCGAGGAGAATGAAAAATGACCAAAAGATCA
>NZ_JBHSDV010000010.1:0-1290 GCF_042651725.1 Gracilibacillus marinus
ACTATGCTTCCACCTCGAACCTATCTACCTCATCGTCTCTGAGGGATCTTACTCACTTACATGATGAGAAGTCTCATCTTGAGGGGGGCTTCATGCTTAGATGCTTTCAGCACTTATCCCTTCCACACGTAGCTACCCAGCTATGCTCCTGGCGGAACAACTGGTGCACCAGCGGTGTGTCCATCCCGGTCCTCTCGTACTAAGGACAGCTCCTCTCAAACTTCTAACGCCCACGACGGATAGGGACCGAACTGTCTCACGACGTTCTGAACCCAGCTCGCGTACCGCTTTAATGGGCGAACAGCCCAACCCTTGGGACCGACTACAGCCCCAGGATGCGATGAGCCGACATCGAGGTGCCAAACCTCCCCGTCGATGTGGACTCTTGGGGGAGATAAGCCTGTTATCCCCGGGGTAGCTTTTATCCGTTGAGCGACGGCCCTTCCATACGGTACCGCCGGATCACTAAGCCCGACTTTCGTCCCTGCTCGACTTGTAGGTCTCGCAGTCAAGCTCCCTTCTGCCTTTACACTCTTCGAATGATTTCCAACCATTCTGAGGGAACCTTTGGGCGCCTCCGTTACATTTTAGGAGGCGACCGCCCCAGTCAAACTGCCCACCTGACACTGTCTCCGAACCGGATCACGGTTCTGGGTTAGAAGGTCGATACAGCCAGGGTGGTATCCCACCGGCGCCTCCACGTAAGCTAGCGCTCACGCTTCTCAGGCTCCCACCTATCCTGTACAAGCTGTACCAACATTCAATATCAGGCTACAGTAAAGCTCCACGGGGTCTTTCCGTCCTGTCGCGGGTAATGCGCATCTTCACGCATAGTATAATTTCACCGGGTCTCTTGTTGAGACAGTGCCCAAGTCGTTGCACCTTTCGTGCGGGTCGGAACTTACCCGACAAGGAATTTCGCTACCTTAGGACCGTTATAGTTACGGCCGCCGTTTACTGGGGCTTCGGTTCAACGCTTCGCGAATGCTAACGCATCCCCTTAACCTTCCAGCACCGGGCAGGTGTCAGCCCCTATACTTCGCCTTGCGGCTTCGCAGAGACCTGTGTTTTTGCTAAACAGTCGCTTGGGCCTTTTCACTGCGGCTTCTCGACAGAGAAGCACCCCTTCTCCCGAAGTTACGGGGTCATTTTGCCGAGTTCCTTAACAAGAGTTCTCCCGATCACCTTAGGATTCTCTCCTCGCCTACCTGTGTCGGTTTGCGGTACGGGCACCCGTTTCCTCACTAGAGGCTTTTCTTGGCAGTGTGAAATCAGGAACTTCGGTACTAC
>NZ_JBHSDV010000010.1:1387-2955 GCF_042651725.1 Gracilibacillus marinus
TAATTGCCAGACGGATTTGCCTATCTGACTCACTCACTGCTTAGACGCACACTTCCAGTCGTGCGCATTCCTTATCCTACTGCGTCCCCCCATCGTTCAAACGGAATTGGGTGGTACAGGAATATCAACCTGTTGTCCATCGCCTACGCCTTTCGGCCTCGGCTTAGGCCCCGACTAACCCTGAGCGGACGAGCCTTCCTCAGGAAACCTTAGGCATTCGGTGTAGAAGATTCTCACTTCTATTTCGCTACTCATACCGGCATTCTCACTTCTAAGCGCTCCACCAGTCCTCACGGTCTGACTTCACAGCACTTAGAACGCTCTCCTACCATTGATCAAAGATCAATCCGTAGCTTCGGTGATACGTTTAGCCCCGGTACATTTTCGGCGCAGAGTCACTCGACCAGTGAGCTATTACGCACTCTTTAAATGGTGGCTGCTTCTAAGCCAACATCCTGGTTGTCTAAGCAACTCCACATCCTTTTCCACTTAACGTATACTTTGGGACCTTAGCTGACGGTCTGGGCTGTTTCCCTTTCGACTATGAACCTTATCACCCATAGTCTGACTCCCAAGGTAATATGATTGGCATTCGGAGTTTGACTGAATTCGGTAACCCGGTGAGGGCCCCTAGTCCAATCAGTGCTCTACCTCCAACATACATCCCTTGAGGCTAGCCCTAAAGCTATTTCGGAGAGAACCAGCTATCTCCGTGTTCGATTGGCATTTCACCCCTACCCACACCTCATCCCCGCACTTTTCAACGTGCGTGGGTTCGGGCCTCCAGTCAGTGTTACCTGACCTTCACCCTGGACATGGGTAGATCACACGGTTTCGGGTCTACGACCCCCTACTAAAATCGCCCTATTCAGACTCGCTTTCGCTGCGGCTCCGTGTCTTCCACTTAACCTTGCAGGAGATCGTAACTCGCCGGTCCATTCTACAAAAGGTACGCCGTCACCCATAAACGGGCTTCGACTACTTGTAGGCACACGGTTTCAGGATCTCTTTCACTCCCCTTCCGGGGTGCTTTTCACCTTTCCCTCACGGTACTGGTTCACTATCGGTCACTAGGGAGTATTTAGCCTTGGGAGATGGTCCTCCCGGATTCCGACGGAATTTCACGTGTTCCGCCGTACTCAGGATACACTCAAGAGGAAATAAGTTTTCAATTACAGGGCTGTTACCTCCTATGGCTGACCTTTCCAGATCGATTCATTTAACTTATCTCTTTGTAACTCCGTATAGAGTGTCCTACAACCCCAAAAAGCAAGCTTTTTGGTTTGGGCTAATTCCGTTTCGCTCGCCGCTACTCGGGAAATCGCGTTTGCTTTCTCTTCCTCCGGGTACTTAGATGTTTCAGTTCCCCGGGTCTGCCTCATCTATCCTATGTATTCAGATAGATGTTCTACTCCATAACGAGTAGAGGGTTCCCCCATTCGGAAATTCTCGGATCAATGCTTACGTACAGCTCCCCGAGACATATCGGTGTTTGTCCCGTCCTTCGTCGGCTCCTAGTGCCAAGGCATCCACCGTGCGCCCTTCTTCACTTAACTATCTTACTTGTT
>NZ_JBHSDV010000010.1:3053-4716 GCF_042651725.1 Gracilibacillus marinus
GTTCCTATTATCCTTAGAAAGGAGGTGATCCAGCCGCACCTTCCGATACGGCTACCTTGTTACGACTTCACCCCAATCATTGGTCCCACCTTCGGCGGCTAGCTCCAAAAGGTTACCCCACCGACTTCGGGTGTTACCAACTCTCGTGGTGTGACGGGCGGTGTGTACAAGGCCCGGGAACGTATTCACCGTGGCATGCTGATCCACGATTACTAGCGATTCCGGCTTCATGTAGGCGAGTTGCAGCCTACAATCCGAACTGAGAATGGTTTTATGGGATTGGCTTGACCTCGCGGTTTTGCTTCCCTTTGTACCATCCATTGTAGCACGTGTGTAGCCCAGGTCATAAGGGGCATGATGATTTGACGTCATCCCCACCTTCCTCCGGTTTGTCACCGGCAGTCACCTTAGAGTGCCCAACTAAATGCTGGCAACTAAGATCAAGGGTTGCGCTCGTTGCGGGACTTAACCCAACATCTCACGACACGAGCTGACGACAACCATGCACCACCTGTCATTCGGTCCCCGAAGGGAACTCCCTATCTCTAGGGACATCCGAAGATGTCAAGACCTGGTAAGGTTCTTCGCGTTGCTTCGAATTAAACCACATGCTCCACCGCTTGTGCGGGCCCCCGTCAATTCTTTTGAGTTTCAGCCTTGCGGCCGTACTCCCCAGGCGGAGTGCTTAATGCGTTAACTGCAGCACTAAGGGGCGGAAACCCCCTAACACCTAGCACTCATCGTTTACGGCGTGGACTACCAGGGTATCTAATCCTGTTCGCTCCCCACGCTTTCGCACCTCAGCGTCAGTTACAGACCAGAGAGTCGCCTTCGCCACTGGTGTTCCTCCACATCTCTACGCATTTCACCGCTACACGTGGAATTCCACTCTCCTCTTCTGTACTCAAGTTCTCCAGTTTCCAATGACCGCTTGCGGTTGAGCCGCAAGATTTCACATCAGACTTAAAAAACCGCCTACGCGCGCTTTACGCCCAATAATTCCGGACAACGCTTGCCCCCTACGTATTACCGCGGCTGCTGGCACGTAGTTAGCCGGGGCTTCCTCGATAGGTACCGTCAAGGTACCGCCCTATTCGAACGGTACTTGTTCTTCCCTAACAACAGAACTTTACGATCCGAAAACCTTCTTCGTTCACGCGGCGTTGCTCCGTCAGACTTTCGTCCATTGCGGAAGATTCCCTACTGCTGCCTCCCGTAGGAGTCTGGGCCGTGTCTCAGTCCCAGTGTGGCCGATCACCCTCTCAGGTCGGCTACGCATCGTTGCCTTGGTGAGCCGTTACCTCACCAACTAGCTAATGCGCCGCGGGCCCATCTGTAAGTGGTAGCATAAGCCACCTTTCAACTTATCATCATGTGGTAATAAGTGTTATCCGGTATTAGCCCCGGTTTCCCGGAGTTATCCCAGTCTTACAGGCAGGTTGCCCACGTGTTACTCACCCGTCCGCCGCTCATTCCACAAACGTCACCCCGAAGGGATCTGTTTGCTTCCTGCGCTCGACTTGCATGTATTAGGCACGCCGCCAGCGTTCGTCCTGAGCCAAGATCAAACTCTCAAATAAAGTTGACTTTAAGCTCGCTTCTAAAAGCTAGCATTTCTTACTATATATCATACTGGTTGTTTTGTTCAGTTTTCAATGATCAA
>NZ_JBHSDV010000011.1:0-1224 GCF_042651725.1 Gracilibacillus marinus
AATGGATAGGTTACACTTAATTGGACAACTTAATTAAGGTCAGTTAGACTTGGTTCAAATATTAAACCGAGGAGAATGAAAAATGACCAAAAGATCAAGAAGGACCTTTTCCAGTGAATTTAAAAAGCAAATGGTACAGTTGTATGCGTCTGGCAAACCACGTGCAGAAATTATCAGAGAATATGAATTGACACCTTCTTCTTTTGATAAGTGGGTTCGACAGTACCATGACAATGGGTCATTCAAAGAAAAAGACAATCGTACGCCAGAGCAAGAAGAGTTGATGCAACTTCGTAAAGAAAACAAAAAATTAACCATGGAGAATGATATTTTAAAGCAAGCCGCGCTGATCATGGGACGAAAGTAGATGTGATTCGCAACAACCGTCATAAATACTCGGTATCAGCAATGTGCGGCGTCCTGCAAATCGCTAGAAGTACCTACTACTATGAAGCCAAGGTTCGTGATGAGCAAGAAGAAGAATTAAAAGACTTAATTGTAGATATTTTTAAAAAAAGCCGTCAAAATTATGGCGGACGCAAAATCAAAGTGGAGTTGAAAAAGCTAGGCTGGACGGTGTCCAGACGTCGAATTGGGAGAATCATGAAAGAACAAGGACTTGTTTCCAAATACACTGTAGCTCAGTTTAAACCGTCACTATCTCCATGTAATGAATCCATGATAGGTAATACGCTGAATCGAAAGTTTGATCAGGACCAAGCATTGAAAGTAATTGTAAGTGACTTAACCTATGTGAAAGTCGGACAAAGATGGCATTATATATGTATTTTAATTGATTTATATAATCGTGAAATTATCGGGCACAGTGCAGGTCCTCACAAAGATGCTGCCTTAGTTCAACGCGCTTTTGCATCTGTCCCATACAATCTACATGACCTCGAAATGTTTCATACCGATAGAGGCAGTGAGTTTAAGAATCAATTAATCGATCAGGCACTTGAAACCTTCGGTATTGAGCGCTCACTCAGTAAAAAAGGAACACCGTACGACAATGCCGTTGCAGAAGCTACATTTAAGACGATCAAAACAGAATTCGTTAAAGGGGCTTATTTTACTAACCAACAAGAACTTGACCTTGCACTTTTTGATTATGTTCATTGGTTTAATCGCATCCGAATTCATGGATCATTACATTATTTAACACCGAATGAATACAAGTTAATGAACCTTTAAAAATTTGTTTGATTTAGTGTTGACATACCA
>NZ_JBHSDV010000012.1:0-893 GCF_042651725.1 Gracilibacillus marinus
CCTGTTCCCATGCCGAACACAGTAGTTAAGCTCTCCAGCGCCTATGGTAGTTGGGGCCTTGCCCCTGCGAGAGTTGGACGTTGCCAGGCAATTATAATTTTTTTATTTATAAGGAATTAATTAAAATAATGCGTAGGCCCGTTGGTCAAGCGGTTAAGACACCGCCCTTTCACGGCGGTAACACGGGTTCGAATCCCGTACGGGTCACCACTTCTAATATGAAGGATGACATGCTAAGATTACAACATATGCATTTACATATCCTGTTTAGACGGAGGATTAGCTCAGCTGGGAGAGCACTTGCCTTACAAGCAAGGGGTCGCAGGTTCGAGCCCTGCATCCTCCACCATTATACAATATTTTATCATCGCGGGGTGGAGCAGTCTGGTAGCTCGTCGGGCTCATAACCCGAAGGTCATAGGTTCAAATCCTGTCCCCGCAACCAAAAATGGTCCGGTAGTTCAGTTGGTTAGAATGCCTGCCTGTCACGCAGGAGGTCGCGGGTTCGAGTCCCGTCCGGACCGCCATTTTTAGCCGGTCTAGCTCAATTGGTAGAGCAACTGACTTGTAATCAGTAGGTTGGGGGTTCAAGTCCTCTGGCCGGCACCACTTGTGAGCCATTAGCTCAGTTGGTAGAGCATCTGACTTTTAATCAGAGGGTCGGAGGTTCGAATCCTCCATGGCTCATCATGTTAGCGGGTGTGGCGGAATTGGCAGACGCGCTAGACTTAGGATCTAGTGTCTCTCGACGTGGGGGTTCAAGTCCCTCCACCCGCATTACAACAATTATATATAAGCGGAAGTAGTTCAGTGGTAGAACACCACCTTGCCAAGGTGGGGGTCGCGGGTTCGAATCCCGTCTTCCGCTCCAGAGAAGTTAATCGTTCAGTTTG
>NZ_JBHSDV010000013.1:0-561 GCF_042651725.1 Gracilibacillus marinus
GCTCCCCGAGACATATCGGTGTTTGTCCCGTCCTTCGTCGGCTCCTAGTGCCAAGGCATCCACCGTGCGCCCTTCTTCACTTAACTATCTTACTTGTCTTACTTATGAAAAAGTTTGTTGGTTATTGTTTGATGTCTTGTCATTTCTTATCTAGTTTTCAAGGTACAAATGGTGGAGCCTAGCGGGATCGAACCGCTGACCTCCTGCGTGCAAAGCAGGCGCTCTCCCAGCTGAGCTAAGGCCCCAAATAAAAGAATGGTGGGCCTGAGTGGACTCGAACCACCGACCTCACGCTTATCAGGCGTGCGCTCTAACCAGCTGAGCTACAGGCCCATTCAAATATAGGAATAATTATGAGAAGTGACAATTAATCACTCAAAACTGAACCAAACAACCATGTATGATTTTTACCTTTTAAAAAGGTTTGAAGCTTTCATATCCATATGAAATGGATACTTTCGCTTTTCCTATTATCCTTAGAAAGGAGGTGATCCAGCCGCACCTTCCGATACGGCTACCTTGTTACGACTTCACCCCAATCATTGGTCCCACCTTCGGCGG
>NZ_JBHSDV010000014.1:0-549 GCF_042651725.1 Gracilibacillus marinus
ACGTGCAGCTTTCCCTTCAGGCGGGATTCATACAGCGGCCAGCCATCCGTCATCCATACCACGACCTCAAAGGCCGACAGCAAGCTCAGAAGACGCTCCAGTGTGGCCAGAGTGCGTTCACCGAAGACGTGCGCCACAACCGTCCTCCGTATCCTGTCATACGCGTAAAACAGCCAGCGCTGGCGCGATTTAGCCCCGACGTATCCCCACTGTTCGTCCATTTCCGCGCAGACGATGACGTCACTGCCCGGCTGTATGCGCGAGGTTACCGACTGCGGCCTGAGTTTTTTAAATGGCGGAAAATCGTGTTGAGGCCAACGCCCATAATGCGGGCGGTTGCCCGGCATCCAACGCCATTCATGGCCATATCAATGATTTTCTGGTGTGTACCGGGTTGAGAAGCGGTGTAAGTGAACTGCAGTTGCCATGTTTTACGGCAGTGAGAGCAGAGATAGCGCTGATGTCCGGCAGTACTTTTACCGTTACGCACCACGCCTTCAGTAGCTGAGCAGGAGGGACAACTGATGGAGATGGAAGCCACGGGAGCAC